>NZ_JAGEOK010000035.1 GCF_017573545.1 Actinomadura nitritigenes
GAAGCCGAACGCCGCCGAGCACTCCCGCAATGGCTGCACACCTACAATCACCACCGCGGCCACACCGCACTCGACGGCCAACCACCCGCCAGCCGCGTCCCCAACCTCCATAGACAGAACAGCTAGCCGTCCACGACCTCGCCGGCGGTGCCCGACGCGCCGGTCCCGAGGCGCCGGACGCGCCGCTCGACGTCCTTGCGGGCGCCGTCGGTGCCGGGCGCCGCGTCCGTCTCGAGGTTCCCGGCGTCCGCGCTGGAGCCGGTCCCGATGTGCTTGACGCGCCGCCGCACGTCCGCCCGGGCCTCCCTGGTCCGGGGACCCTCGTCCGGCGGCACGTCGCCGGTGTCCTCGTGCCCGCCGGTCCCCATGTGCCTGATACGGCGCTCGGCGTCCTTCCCGCCGCCGCCGGTCTCCGTGCCGTCGCCGAGCGTCCCGCGCTCGCCGCTCGCGCCGGTGCCGACGTTCCTGACGCGGCGCGCCACGTCCGCCTCGGCGTCCTTCCCGCCGGATGCCCCGCTCATCGCGCTCCCCCGTGGCCGATGTCCGTCCAGGCCGCGCCGGCGCGCGCGCCGGGGCTCCCGCCCTCCTGCACGCGCGCCGTCACGTTCCGGCTGATACCCGGCTGGCCAGGGGGCAAGCCTCCGCGAGGGTCCCCCGGCCGCGTCAGCCCCGGGCGATCCCGGCCTCGATCGCCTCGATGATCCGGGGACGCAGCTCCGCGGCGCCGATGACGGCGTCGACGGAGCCGACCTCGACCGCGCGCCGGATGTCGTGCACGCGGTCGAACTCCGCCGCCACCTCGCCGAGCTTCTCGGCGCGGACCGACGACCGGAGCTCGTCGAGCTCCGCGATCACCGTGGCGCGGCCCGGGCCGGCGGCGGCCGCGACGCGGGCCTCCAGGTCCCGGACGCGGGGATCGGCGGCCGTGCGGGCGTCGACGTCGCGGGCGAACACCGCCGCGGCGGCGGGGGCCCCGCCGAGCACCGAGGCGAACGAGCCCTCCAGCGCGAACACCGTCATGTTCGGGTTCAGCGCCTTGGAGAACACCACGAACGCGCCGCCGTGGTACCGCGAGATCACGCAGAACACGATGGGCCCGCGGAAGTTGACGATCGCGCGGCCGATCTCCGCGCCGTACTCCAGCTGGAGCTTGCGCATCGACTCCGGCGAGCCGTCGAACCCCGACAGGTTCGCCAGCACCACCAGCGGGCGGTTGCCGCTGGCCGCGTTGATCGCCCGCGCGGCCTTCTTCGACGACCGCGGGAACAGCGTTCCCGCGGTGTAGGCGTCCGGGCCGTCGGTGGGCGGGAAGCCGTGCCGCGGCACCGCCCGCGACTCGATGCCGAGCAGGCACACCGGGACGCCGCCGAGATGGACGTCCTGGACGACCGCGGTGTCCGCGTCGGCCATGCCCGCCCAGCGCTCCAGCACCGGGTGGTCCTGGTCGGACAGCGCCCGCATCACGGTGCGGATGTCGAACGGCTTCTTGCGGTCCGGGTTGGCCTCGGCGGAGAA
Organism: Actinomadura nitritigenes; assembly: GCF_017573545.1. Classification (GTDB taxonomy): domain Bacteria; phylum Actinomycetota; class Actinomycetes; order Streptosporangiales; family Streptosporangiaceae; genus Spirillospora; species Spirillospora nitritigenes. Next base: position 1,516 of record NZ_JAGEOK010000035.1, read on the forward strand.
GATCTCGCCGACGGTGGTGAAGTCGCTGCCCTCGACGACGTGCGGGAAGCCGGAGACGTCGCGGTCGGCCGGGTCGGACGTCGGTGCCCGGCGCGGCCCCCGCTCCCCCGGCACGACGTAGGTGTGGTCGTAGTGCGCCATGAGGATGTCCCGCGCGGCGGCCAGGTTCGGCGCCCAGTACTGCGCCTGCCCGTTCGGGCCCATCACCCGGTCGTAGCCGCCGATGCCGAAGTTGTCCTCGGCCGACACGCCGCCGGAGAAGTCGAGCGCCTGCTTGCCGGTCAGCACCATCGCCGAGTCCGGGGTCATCACGAGGACGCCCTTGGTGTGCATCAGCATCGTCGCCTCGGCGTTCCAGTACGGCTGGGCCCCGACGTTGATGCCCGCGACGACGATGTTGATCTCGCCGCCGTCCTGGGTGAACTCGACGATCCGCTTGAGCGCGGCGGCGACCCAGTCCATGTTCTCGGTGCCGGACTCCATGGAGATCCGGGCGCCCGCGGACAGCGCGTACCACTCCAGCGGCACCCGCATCCGCTCGGCCAGGTCCAGCGCGGCGATCACCCGGCGGCACTCCGGCTCCGACAGGGCGCCGAGCGCCTTCGTCGGGTCGCCGAGCAGCACGACCCGGGTGACCCCTTCCGGGTGCCGGGCGGTCGGCGTGGTGACGACGCCCGCGACCATCGCCGCGGTGTTGCGCCCCTTCGGCCGGTCGACCGGGACGAGCACGTGGTTCCCCGCCTCGTCGACGGCGAGGTCGTGCTCGGTGAAGTCGCCGAGCATCCCCGTCAGCTCGTACGGGTACACGGTGTTGCGGCCGCTCGCCCGCAGCACCTTCTGCCGGTAGCCGTCCACCGGCTCGATCGGCTCGTCGGACGGCTCGCCGACGGTCAGCTCGACGCCGCCCGCGGCGTCGAAGGACAGCCGCACCGCGATCTTGGTCAGCTCGCCGGTGCTCCGGTCGCGCTGCCGCCCGATGAGCAGGATCTCCTCCAGCCCGGCGCCCGCGGTCGTCGGCAGCACCCGCCCGACGATCATCTCCAGCTCGGCGCGGGTGAGGTCGATCGGCGGCCACACGTACAGCACGATCCGGTTGGTGTCGAACCGGTTCTTCGACGGCCGCCGCGACCGGGCGCGGCGGATCGAGTCGACGCAGGTCGCGATGGAGTACTCCGCCATCGGCAGGGTGGCGAGCCGGCCCTCGTGGTCGCGCAGCTCGGTCAGGTCGCGGACCTGCGCGAACGCGACGAGGCGGTCGTCGGACGGGTTGTCCCGCGCCACGCACTGGAACAGGTAGACCTCCTCGTCCGCCGACGGCAGCCGGGTGAGGTCGAACCGGTTCAGCCGCTCCAGCTGCATCCGCTGCGCGATGTACGGGTGCAGGCCGCGGATCAGCCGCTCCTCCGCCATCCCGGCGGTGGTCGGGCGGAACGTGAAGTGGTGGTGCATCACGGCGCCGGCGCTGCCCGCGACGGTGGCGGTCAGCCGGCGGACGCGCGGCGGCAGCGGATGCGCGGCGATGACCTCGTGCAGCGCGGCCGCCATCGCGTCGAAGTCCTCGGGCTGGTTCTCCCAGGCCAGGTAGATGTCGGCGTCGATGGCGTCCGCGCCGCCCGCCAGCTCGGCGAGCCCGCGCAGCGCGCCGCCCAGCTCGTCGAAGCGGACCGCGGCGGACACCACCGACGAGCCCTCGCGCTCGGCGACCACGAACGCGCAGCCCGCGCCGTCGGGGTCGTGTCGGTCGGGGGTGAGGACAGTGCGGACGCCGGTGAGGCCCTTGTTGCCGTAGTAGCGCCGGGTCAGCACCTCCAGCATGACCGAGTTGTCCCGGTCGTGGCGGACGAGCCGCTGCCCGAGCAGCCGGACGAGCGGCTCGGTGCTGCGCACCATCTCGGCGATCCGCTCGGCGCGGTCCGGGGCGTCCGGGTGCGCGTCCAGGTGGCGCAGGTGCCGGCGGACGGCGGCGTAGACGCGGGCGCGGTTGCGGCGCAGCAGCGGCTGCGCGAACCAGGCGAACACCACGCCGCACGCGAGGTCGTAGACGACCGGGAAGGGCACCTGCGTCGCGGCGACGAGGCGCTCCAGCGCGAGGCCGACGGGCTCGCGCAGCGCCTCCGCCGGCGGCGGCTCCAGCAGCCACGCGCGCAGCAGCGCCGTGACGACCGCGGCGTCCGTGGACGCGCGCTGCTGGGCCAGGAAGATCCGGAACACCGCCGCCTCCAGCTCCGGCGAGCGCTCCAGGTCGGTGACGCCGTAGTGGCCGAGCGCCTTGGCGAGCCTCGCCCGGAACTCCTCCGGCAGGCCGGCCCGCTCGACGTCGAGGCTCTGCAGGTAGGTGTGGAAGTGCTCGCGGGCGCTGCGCACGTGGCCGGTGCCGGTCCCGTCGGCTCCGTCGGCGCCGCCGGCCGGGGTGTTGCGGGTCAGCTCGGCGAGGTCGGCGAACACGTCGATGAGCGCCAGCTCCTCCTCCACGGGCCGGTGGCCGTCCGCGGCGGCCGCCCCGCGCGCGGCGAGGTAGCCGTCGAGCGCCCGGCGCTCGTCGTGCGGGTCGGCGTCGAAGCCCAGCAGCAGGCTGCGCAGCTCCTCCAGGCCGCGCGCGGCGCGCTCGCGCGCCGGGACCTCGGCGGGCTCGGCGGGCAGGTCGAGCTCGACGGTCCCGGCGACCGCGGCGTCCTCCTCCTCGGTGCCGTCGGCGAGCGGCTCCAGCCGCAGCAGCGGCGCGCCGGTCTCCACCTGGCCGCCGACGGAGACGACGCACTCCTTCAGCCGCGCCCTGAACGGCGCGCGCAGCACCGTCTCCATCTTCATGCTCTCCAGCACCAGCACCGGCGCGCCCGCCTCGACCTCGGCGCCGACCTCCAGCGGCGTCGCGACCACCAGCGCGGGCGCGGGCGAGCGGACGACGCCGCCCTCGTCCCGGCTGACCCGGTGCGTCACGCCGTCCACCTCGACCAGGTGGATCGGCCCGTGCGTGCCGGTGACGATGCGGTACCGGGCGCCGTTGACGACGATCTGCCCGGTGTGCCGGTCGAAGCGGTCGAGCTCGACGGTGGCGGTGCGGACGCCGTCGCCGCCCGCCTCGATGCCGACGCGGAACCGCTGCGCGCCGACCCGCGCGACGCGCACGCGGTACCCGGCGCCGCGCAGCTTGAGGTCGAGGGGCCGGCCGCTCTCGTGCCGGACCTGGGGGCGCCCGCCGGACGCCGTCGACAGCAGCCGCCGCCGCTCGGCCTCCTCCTCCGCCTCGTACGCCTCGATGGCGGCGGCCGCCAGCGCGACGGCGGAGTGCCGGTGCGAGACGAGGTCGCCCTCGCCGCGGACCCGGTCGATCCAGCCGGTGTCGGCGCTGCCGGCGATCACCTCGGGCCGGTCGAGCAGGTCGAGCACGAAGCTCTTGTTGGTCGCGCCGCCCTCGATGATGACGGTGGTCTGCGCCATCGCCCGGCGCAGCCGGCCGAGCGCCTCCTCGCGGTCCCGGCCGTAGGCGATGATCTTGGCGATCATCGAGTCGAAGTCGGCGGGGATGGTGTCGCCCTCGGCGACGCCGGTGTCCACCCGGACGCCGGGCCCGGCGGGCAGGTCCAGCCGGGCGATGCGGCCCGGGGACGGGGCGAAGTCGCGGTCGGGGTCCTCGGCGTTCAGCCGGGCCTCGACGGCGTGCCCGCGCTCCACCGGGGGCGCGCCCTCCAGCCGCCCGCCGGACGCCACGTGCAGCTGCGCCTTGACCAGGTCGAAGCCGGTGGTGGACTCGGTGATCGGGTGCTCGACCTGGAGGCGGGTGTTGACCTCCAGGAACGCCAGCAGGTCCTCGCCCGGGTGGTAGAGGAACTCGACGGTCGCCGCGCCGCGGTAGCCGACCGCGACCGCGAGCCGCTCGGCGGACGCCTTGAGCTCGGCGGCCCGCGCGGGCGGCAGCACCGGCGACGCCGACTCCTCGATGATCTTCTGGTTGCGGCGCTGCACCGAGCAGTCGCGGACGCCGAGCGCCCACGCGGTCTCGCCGTCGGCGATCACCTGGACCTCGACGTGCCGGGCGCCGGTGACCAGGCGTTCCAGGAAGACGACGCCGCTGCCGAACGCGCGCGCGGCCTCCTGGCTGGTGCGCTCGTAGGCGTCGTCGAGCTCGGCCTCGCTGGTGATGACGCGGATGCCGCGCCCGCCGCCGCCGGCGGTCGCCTTCAGCATCAGCGGGTAGCCGATCTCCGCCGCCGCGGCGCGGGCGGCGTCGAGGGTCTCGACGGCGCCGCGGCTCCACGGCGCGACCGGGACCCCGACCTCCTCGGCGATCAGCTTCGCGCCGATCTTGTCGCCGAGCCGGCGCATCGCGTCCGCGCTCGGCCCGACGAAGGTGACGCCGGCCTTCTCGCACACCTCGGCGAACGCCGGGTCCTCGGCGACGAAGCCCCAGCCGACCCAGGCGGCGTCGGCGCCGGTCTCGACCAGCGCGCGTTCGAGCGCCTTCAGGTCGAGGTACGGGCGCGCGGACGCGGGACCGAGGTCGTAGGACAGGTCCGCCTCGCGCACGAAGGTGGCGGTCCGGTCGACGTCGGTGTACAGGGCGACGGTCTCGATCCGTGTCCCGGTCTCCGCGGCGATGTCCCGTACGGCGTGGATGAGCCGCATGGCGGCCTCACCACGGTTGACGATGGCGACACGACTGAACACGCGACCGAGCCCTCCTGTAGACCACGATGTCCGCCGGGAACGACGGCTCTCGGCTGTGCCCACCCTTCCGGTTACCCGCCGGTAGCTCCATGTCGCTGACATCGCATGCTGCGCGGCCCGAGTTGTGGGAAACGTGCAAAAGCCGGACCGCCGCCGGGTGCCGGCGGACTCCCCTCGGGCGGGGCGGCGCCGATCGCTTCAGCGGCCGGCCGGCGGCGGCACGCGCAGGGCGATCATGGCGAGGTCGTCGATGCCGGCGGTCGGCAGGCGGGTGAGCAGCCCGTCGCAGAACGCCGGCAGCGAACGGCGGGCGAGCCGCCCGGCCTGCTCGCACAGCCGCTCCAGCCCCCTGTCCAGATGCTCGCCCGGCCGCTCGACCAGGCCGTCGGTGTAGAGGAGCACCGTGCAGCCGGGCGGCAGGCGGACCTGCGCGCTCCGGTACGGCTCGTCGAACAGCGGCCCGAGGCCGAGGAGCGGGTTGGCGCCGTCCTCCAGCAGGCGGACGCCGCCGTCCGGGCAGACCAGGACGGGCGGCGGGTGCCCGGCCACCGCGTAGTCGAGCCGCATCCCGTCCGGCCCGTCGTCGGCGACGCGGGCCAGGGCGCAGGTGGCCGAGCCGTCCGGGATCAGCGTCTCCATCGCGATGTTCAGCCGGCGCAGGACGTCCCCGGGGCGCTCCCGGCGGTCGACGATCAGGCCCCGCAGGATGTTCCGCAGCTGGCTCATCGCCACCGTCGCGGCGAGGTCGTGCCCGGTGGCGTCCCCGATGGCCAGCACGGCGGCGCCGTCCGGCGGCACGAACGAGTCGTACCAGTCGCCGCCGACCTCGGCGGTCGCCGGGCTGGCCCGGTACCGCGCGACGATCTCCAGGCCGGGCACCACGGGCGGCTCGGCGAGCAGGCCGTGCTGCAGCGCCAGCGCCACCCGCTGGGTGCGGTGGTACTCGATCGCGCTGCTCAGCGCGTCGTGTGCGTGGTCGAACATCTGCCGCATCAGGTCGACGTCGTCGCGGCTCAGCGGCTCGCGCTCCCCGCAGACGGCGGCGGTCACCACGGCCGCCACGGTCCCGTCCACGGTCACCGGCATCACCACCACGCTGTTGGCGCCGGCCGCGGCCAGCCATTCGGTCGTGCCCTCGGGCAGCAGACCCGCCGGCGGACGTCCCTGCGGGAAGGTGTGGTGCAGCGGGCGGCTCCGCTGCACGGTCCGGGTGAACCCGCTGTCGGCGGCGTACCACTCCCGGCCGAACGGCGGCTGCCGCGGCAGGTCCGCCCGCGCGGCCGTGGCGACGCGCTCGGCGAGGAGCGGCGCGCCCGCCGGGCGGTCCACGTAGTCGGGCAGCAGGTGGACGCCGCAGCCGTCGGCCAGCGCCGGGACGAGCACGTCGGCCAGCGCCCCGAGCATCTCCCGCAGCCCGGTGCGCTCGGCGGTCGCGGTGGCGGCTCCGTCGAGCAGCCGCCTGCGGAACTCGCGCTGCCACTGCTGCTCGATGTCGGTGCAGGTGCCCACCCATTCCATCACGACGCCGTTCTCGTGCACCGGCGCGGCGTTGACCTGGAAGTGCCCGTATCCGCCGTCGACCGTCCGGAGCCGGTAGACGTACCGCCAGGGACGGGCCTGCGCGAGCGCCCGCTCCCACGACCGCGCGGTCTCCTCGCGGTCCTCGGGGTGCAGCGCCTGCTGCCAGCCCTTGCCGCGGAACCCCTCCCAGGACTGGCCGGTCACCCGCTCCCAGCCCGGGCTCGGTTCGACGGGCTCCCCCGCCGGGTTCGTCACCCACACGATCTCGGCGCTCACCCGGATGAGGCTCTGGAACCTGCGCAGGGCGCGGTGCTGCTCCCCGGCCGTGCGGCCGGCCCGCCGGGCCGCGCCGGCGTGCTCGCTGACGTCCACGCCCACCGCCAGCACCGCCGGCTCGTCGCCGGGCACCCGGGTCAGGCTGAAGGAGAAGAAGCGCTCCTCGTAGCCGGTGTCGGGGAAGAACAGGCTGATCGGGGCCTCGGCGAGGGTGACCGGCTCCCCGCCGGCCAGCACGCGTTCGAGGAGGTGGAAGTAGCCGCGCTGGACGAGGTCGCCGAACGCCCGGCGGACCGGCTCGCCGATCGACCGCTCGCCGAAGGTCGAGCGGAAGGCGATGTTCGTGTACGCCAGGCGCTGCTCCGGCCCGCTGATGACGGCGACGATGGCGGGCGCGGCGTCGAACGCCTCGGGCGCGAGGCCGCCGTCCCCCTCCTGCCGGTCATCGACCATGGCGTCTCCCCCAGTCGCCGCCCAGGTCGCTATCGGCTCATCTCCACCTCAACATACATCGGGCCCCCTCTCACCGGCGCTCCGGGCTCGCCGGGGCCCGCCCGTCCCCGCCGCCCTCCTCGGGGGCGCGCAGGCCGAGCGCGGGCGCGATCACGTGGTCGACGTAGCCGTGCAGGAAGCCGAGGTCGACGTCCTCGCCGAGGACGGCCTCGCCGCCCAGCGTGCCGAGCAGCATGTACTTGACGTACGGGAGGGCCTTGCAGCCGGCGGGGACCTCGCCCCGAGCGACGCCGCGGGCCAGGACGGCGTCGAGCGCGGCGAGCCCCGGCTCGACGATGGCCTGCCGGACGGCGGCCATCAGCCGGGGGTCGCGGTGGATGGCGTGGGCGACCGCCCGGTTCATGCCGCGGTCCAGGGCGGCCATCTGGTGGTACCGGCCGATGTAGGCCTTCAGGTCGCCGAGCAGGTTCCCGGTGTCGACGGCCTCGACCTCGGGCGGGCCGAGCGAGCGCAGCGCCGCGATGACGAGCTCGGGCTTGCCCCCCACTGCCGGTAGATGGTGGCCTTGCTCATCCGGGCGCGCCCGGCGACGTCCTCCACGCTGAGGGCCTCGTAGCCCACCTCGCGGAGCCGGTCGAGGACGAGCGCGTACAGCTCGGCCGCGCGGTCGGGCGAGATGCGGCTGCGCCTGCGGACCGGGGGTCGCGTCTGCGGGCCCATGGCGGTCAGATCGCCTGGAGGGCGTCGATGACGCCGCGGAGGTGGCGGCGGGCGGCCCGCTCGGCGGCGTCGGGGGCGCGGGCGCAGATCCCGTCGATGATCGCCAGGTGCTCGGCGACGGACACGGCCGGGCGGCCGGGGACGAGCGCGAGCCGGAACCGGTGCCGGACGTTCTGCGCGCGCAGCCGCCGCAGCACCTCTGCGGCGGTGCGCCGGCCGCTGATCTCGGCGATGCGCCCGTGCAGCGCCTTGTTCAGCTCGGAGTACTCCAGCACGTGCCCCTGCGCGACGGCGGCGCGCATGGCGTCGCCGAGGCCGCGCAGCTCGGGCGGTTCTGCACGCGCTCGACCAGGCCCTCGCTGGTGAGCTCGACCAGCGCGGCGCGCACGCTGCCGCGCCCGACGCCGAACATGTCCGACAGGTCCGACTCGACCAGGCGCTGGTCGGGCGCGAAGTCGCCCCGGACGATCGCCTCCCGGATCGCGGCGGCGACGTCCGGGCGCCCCGCCCCTCGTCCCTCCGGCCTCACTCCACCGGCCGGTGGCCGCCCTTCGCCTGCTGGACGAGCGTGTAGATGCGGGTCCGCAGTTCGGCGAACCGGGGCTCGGCGCGGGTGGTGAGCTGGTCGCGCTCGTCCGGCAGGTCGATCGGGACCTCCTCCAGGACGACCGTCGGGGAGTTCGACAGCACGATGACGCGCTGCCCGAGGTACACCGACTCGTCGATGTCGTGGGTGACGAACAGGACGGTGACGCCGAGCCGCTTCCACAGGGATCGGACGAGGTCCTCCAGGTCGGCGCGGGTCTGCGCGTCCACGGCCGCGAACGGCTCGTCCATCAGCAGGATGTGCGGCTCGTAGGCGACCGCGCGGGCGATCGCGACCCGCTGCTGCATGCCGCCGGACAGCTGCCAGGGGTGCGCGTCGTGCGCCTTCGCCAGGCCGACGGCCTCCAGCGCCTCGTCCACGAGCCGCCGCCGCTCGGCCTTCGGGACCCGCTTCTCCTTCAGCGGCCGCTCGACGTTCTGCCGCACGGTCATCCAGGGGAACAGGCTGCGGCCGTACTCCTGGAAGACCACGGCCATGCCGCGGGGCGGGCCCGTCACCCGCTCCCCTTCGAGCACCACCTCCCCGGACGTGCAGCCCAGCAGGCCCGCGACGCAGCGGAGCAGGGTCGTCTTGCCCGCGCCGGACGGCCCGACGATGCAGACGAGCTCGCCCGCGCCGACGGCGAAGGTCAGGTCCCGGACGGCTTCGACGGAGCGTCCCCGCCCCTGGTAGACCTTCCTCAGCCCGCGGACGTCCAGCAGCGCGGTCGAGGTCCCGGGGGTTCCGGCGCCGGTCGGTGCAGTGGTCATCTCAGCCCTCTCGCTGTGCCCGGCGCAGGCCGGTGTACCAGCGCAGCACCCGGGTCTCCACGACGTGGAAGACGGCCGACAGGGCGATGCCGATCAGGCCGAGCAGGATGATCCCGCTCCACATCTGCGGGATCGAGAAGCCGCGCTGGAACTGGATGATGGTGAAGCCGACCCCGTTGCTCGCGGCGAACATCTCGCTGATCACCATGAGGATGATCCCGATGGACAGCGCCTGCCGCGCGCCGGCGGTGATCTGCGGGCTCGCCCCGCGCAGCACCAGGTGGACGAGCCGCGAGCGCGGGCGCATCCGGTAGCAGCGGGCGGTGTCGCGCAGCACCTCGTCGAGCGCGCGCACGCCCTCGACCGTGTTCAGCAGGACGGGCCACACGCAGCCGGAGACGATGACGAGGATCTTCATCCCGTTGCCGATGCCGGCGAACAGCATCAGGATCGGCACGAGCACGGGCGGCGGGATCGCCCGGAAGAACTCCAGGACCGGTTCCAGCAGGGCGCGCAGCACCCGGACGGATCCGATCGCGACGCCGAGCCCGATCCCGAGCGCCAGGGCGAGCAGGTAGCCCGCGACCAGCCGGCCGAGGCTCGGCAGGACGTCGCTCGTGATCCGGCCGTGGAACCAGGTGTCGTCGAAGGTGCCGAGGATCGTGCTCAGCGGCGGCCAGAAGAAGTCGGTGCTGCCCGCCGTCGCGACCCACCAGGCCGCGACGAGCAGGGCCGGCATCCCCAGCAGCAGCAGCGCCCGCCGCAGCGCGGCAAGGACCGTCACGAGGCCACCTCCCGGCGGACGGAGGGGTGCCAGCGCAGCACGCGGCGCTCGACCGCCCGCACGACCACGTTGACCAGGACTCCGATCAGGCCGACCACGATCACCAGGGCGTACATCGACGCGACGGCGCCGGAGCTCTGCGCCACCGCGATCTGCTTGCCGAGGCCCGGCGACCCGATGACCAGCTCGCCGGTGATCTCCAGGATGAGCGCGACCGCGGCGGCCAGCCGGAACCCGGTCATCACGTACGGCAGCGCCGTCGGCCACAGGACGGTCCGCACCTGCGTCAGCGCGCGGAAGCGGTAGGAGCGGGCGGTCTCGCGTGCGACGGGGTCGACGTCCTGCACCCCGTACAGGACCTGCACCAGGACCTGCCAGAAGGAGGCGTAGACGACGAGCAGCAGCGTGGAGCGCATCGTCGTGCCGTACAGCAGGACGGCCAGCGGGATCAGCGCGACCGACGGGATCGGCCGCAGGAACTCGATCGTCGACGCCAGCGCCGCCCGCACCAGCGGGAGGCCGCCGACCGCGACGCCCAGCACCACGCCGACGGCGGTCGCGACGGCGAGGCCGATCGCCCAGCCGGGCAGCGTCTCCAGCAGGGCGCGCCAGAACGCGCCCGTCCCGGCCTCGTCCGCCAGGGCGGACACCATGTCGCTGAACGGCGGCAGGAACCGCTTCTCCACCAGGCCCGCGCGGGGCACAGTCTCGACCAGCGCCATCAGCCCGGCGAGACCGGCCGGGCCGAGGATCCAGGCGGGCACGGCGCGGTGACGGCGTTCGCCCCGGCCGTCCCCCACGGCGTCCGCCGTCACCGCGGCCGTCACGGCAGCAGCTCCTCGGCGTCCGGGGCCTTCGTGATCAGGCCGTCCTGGACGGCGAGATTCTCCAGCGTCCGGAGGCCCGTGCCGTTGACCTGGGTGGGGAACTTCGGCAGCGTCAGCGCGCCCGCCACCGACGGATCGATCTTGGTGTAGGTGCCGAGGATCTTGCGCACCGCCTCGGGGTGCTGGTCGGCGTACCGCAGCGACTTCTGCATCGCCGCGGCGAACCGCTTGACCAGGTCCGGCTTGGACGCCGCGGTCTTCTGCGAGGTGAAGTACGCGGCGATGGTCAGGTCCGGGGCGGTGTCGACGTAGTTGGACGCGACGAGCCGGCCGCCGTTCTTCAGCGCGGTGGTGAGGAACGGCTCGACGACCTGGACGGCGTCGACGTTCCCCTTGTCGAGGGCGGCGAGCATGTCGGGGAAGGCCAGTTCGGTGAACTTGACGTTCCCGGCGTCGCCGCCGTCCTTGCGGATCGAGGCCCGGACCGTCGTGTCGTTGATGTTGTTCAGCGTGTTGACGGCGACGCGCTTGCCGGCGAGGTCCTTGGCGGTCCTGATGGGGCTGCCGGACTTGACGACGACCCCGCCGAAGTCCTTCCTGTCGACGCCGGTCGAGGCGTTGCCGGGGGCGACGACCTTGAGGGGCAGTCCCTTGGACCGGGCGAGCACCAGCGAGGTGTAGTTGCTGAACCCGAAGTCGACCTGGCCGCTGACGACGGCGGGCACGATCGCCGCGCCGCCCTGGGCCGTCTCGAACCGGAGCCTCAGTTTCTGCTCGGCGAAGAAGCCCTGCTGGTTCCCGAGGTAGACGGGCGCCACGTCGACGATCGGGATGACGCTCACCTTCACCGTGGCGGGGCCATTGCCGGAGGCGTTCGAGGTGCCGCCGCCCCCGCCGCACGCGGCGAGGAGGAGTACGGAGGTGGCGGCCAGTGCCGCCCGGATTCGTTTCACGGTGCTTCTCCTGGGCGTCGGTCGGGTGGGGTCCCCTCTGGCGTGACCGCGATGCTAAGGACGCCTCGCCAAGATTGTCAACGATTTGGGTTCCAAAGTAGGTCTCTCGGATTGCTTGTTGGATTGTCAACATTTTTGTAGCATCCGCTTGCGGTTCACCCGGCCGCGGCGGCGCCCGGCGGCGGCCGGCCCGCCCATCCGAGGAGGCGGTACTCCATGAACGGGTTCTTCACTCGGGGCACGGTGTTCGGGGCGGGCGTCCTGAGACGCGCGCGCGGCCGGTTCGGGCCGCCCGGCCGGCCGATCCCGGCGGTGCTCGCCGCGGTGCTCGCCGCGGCCCTGGTGTCGGCGGCGGGGCCCGGCGCCGCGTCGGCGGCGCCGCGACATCAGCGGATCACGGCGGACGGCCTCGCGGACCTCCCCGCGGTGCGGCCGGTGGCGGACTGCGCCGGGCTGGCGGGCCTGCGCCTGGACGGCGTGACCGACGCACCGGTCACCATCACCTCCGCGACCGTCTCGACCGCCGGCGCGCCCGCGCCGTACTGCGACGTCCGGGGCACCATCGCCCCGGCCGACACCATCGTGATGCGCCTGCCCGTCAACGGCTGGACGCAGCGGTACCTGCAGACGGGCTGCGGCGGCGAGTGCGGCAGCTCGAACATCAACTACACGCAGGCGTCCACGTGCGCGCCCGTGCAGGACGGCACCATCGCCAGCGCGACGACCGACATGGGCCACCAGGGATCGCCGGACGGGTCGTGGGCGGCGAACGCCCCGCAGGCGCAGATCGACTTCGCCTACCGGGGCGTGCACGTGACGTCGCAGGTGGCCAAGGCGCTCATCAAGCGGTTCTACGGCCGCTCCCCCGCCTACTCCTACTTCGACGGCTGCTCGGACGGCGGCCGCGAGGCGCTGATGGAGGCCCAGCGGTACCCGGGCGACTTCGACGGCATCGCCGCCGGCGCGCCCGCGAACGACATGGTCGTGCAGAACACCTTCCACCACGCCTGGAACGTCCTGACCAACCTCGACGCCGACGGGCGTTACATCCTGCTCGCCGGGAAGCTCCCGCTGGTCCATCAGGCCGTGCTGAGCGCCTGCGACCGGCTCGACGGGCTGAAGGACGGGCTCATCGACGACCCGCGGCGCTGCGACTTCGACCCGGCGACGCTGGTGTGCGCGTCCGGCCAGGACCCGTCGACGTGCCTCACCAAGGCGGAGGCCGGTGTGGTCCGGCGGCTGCACGACGGCGCGGTCGACGAGCAGGGCCGCCGGCTGGAGCCCGCGATCTCCCACGAGTGGGGCTCCGAACTCGAATGGACGCTGTTCGTCCCGGCCCGGCAGGGGCAGACGGTGGGCAGCCAGAACTTCGTGGAGTCCTTCGCCCGCTACCTCGGCTACACCAACCGGGTGAGACCCGGCTGGAAGCTGTCCGACCTCGAGTTCACCGCCGAGTCGTTCTGGAAGACGGTGCAGTCGTCCTCCTACCTGTCCGCGATGGACCCGGACCTCGGCCGCTTCCAGCGCGGCGGCGGGAAGCTGCTGCTCTGGCACGGCTGGAGCGACCAGCACATCTCGCCGCAGAGCACGCTCGCCTACTACGACGCCATGCGGAAGACCATGGGCCGAGAGGCCGTCGACGACTTCGCCCGGCTCTACCTCTTCCCGGGCGTCGCGCACTGCGGCGGCGGCGAGGGCCCCGACACCTTCGACGTCCTCACCCCCGTGATGGCGTGGACGGAGAGCGGGCGGCGCCCCGGCGCGATCACCGCGTCGAAGATCGCGGACGGCGCGGTCGCCCGCACCCGGCCCGTCTACCCGTACCCGCGGGTCGCCCGCTACGACGGGACGGGCGGCATCGACGACGCGTCCAACTTCGCCCCGAGCACGCCCCGCCACGAGCCGGCCGCCGGCTACCACTGGCTCGGCGAGCGGCTCTACTCCGGCGGCTACCAGACCTGGTGCGCGGCGGACGGAACGCGGCTGGCATGCCGCCCGTCGCAGACCTGGCTGACCCGCAAGGCCGGCGCCATTTCGTCATGAACGGCGCCCAATAGGCCGCTCACCCCCGACCCGGGACGGACCCCGTTCAAGCGGTCATCCGAAACCGGGATCCGCGGTTCGCCCTTTATGCGGCCGGACGAAGACCCGGAACCGTTCGCCCGGCGCCCCGGAATTCCGCGCCGCCCGGGCGCCTGTTCTGCAGGAACAATTCCCGGGATGGGGGCTGCTACTTTTGTTCCCCGAAGGGCGAACCGCGAATTGGGGAGTAAGCCGTGACCGACGAGCCGGGCAGCATCATCGACACGTCCGTGCCGCATTCCGCGCGTATCTGGAACTACTGGCTCGGAGGCAAGGACAACTACCCCGTCGACCGCGCGGCAGGCGACCAGTACGTGCAGGTGTATCCGGGAATCGTGGACGTCGCGCGGGCCGGCCGCAACTTCCTCGCCCGCGCCGTCCGCTACCTGGCGGGCGAGCAGGGCATCCGGCAGTTCCTCGACGTCGGCACGGGGCTGCCGACCGTCGACAACACCCACGAGGTGGCGCAGCGGGTCGCGCCCGAGTCGCACATCGTCTACGTCGACAACGACCCGCTCGTCCTGTCGCACGCGCACGCCCTGCTCACCAGCCGCCCCGAGGGCGAGACCAGCTACATCCAGGCCGACATGCTCGACCCGGAGCAGGTCCTGCGCGCGGCGCGCGACAAGCTCGACTTCGACCGGCCGGTCGCGGTGATGCTCATGGGGGTGCTCGGCCACGTCCAGTCCTACGACGACGTCCTGAACATCATCCGCACGCTGACGGGCGGCCTCTGCTCCGGCAGCCACCTCGCCCTGTACGACGACACCGACACCGACGAGGCGCACAACGAGGCGCAGCAGCAGTACGACGACACGGGCGCCGTCCCCTACCGGCTCCGCCCGCCCGAGCAGATCATCGGCTACTTCGACGGCCTAGAGCTGGTCGAGCCCGGCGTGACGGCGTGCGAGGACTGGCGTCCCGAGCCCAACCCGTTCAACGACGCGCCGAAGACGTCCACCCTCTGCGGCGTCGCCCGCAAGCCGTGATCCCCTAGCGGCCGTCGAGGAGGGGGCGCCGCGGGTCCCAGGACGTGCCGTCGCGGTCGTCGCGGCGGCGCCGCGCGATGCCCGACAGGACCTCGAGGACGACGCGGTTCGCCAGCGCCGAGGTGATGTCGGCGTGGTCGTAGGGCGGTGACACCTCGACCACGTCGACGCCCGCGACCGGCAGCTCGTAGGCGACGCGGCGCACCGCGTCCAGCAGCTGGCGGGCGGTGAGGCCGCCGGGCTCGGGGGTGCCGGTGCCGGGCGCGTGGCCCGGGTCGCACACGTCGATGTCGACGGACAGGAACACCCCGTCGCAGTCGTCGGTGGCGATCGCGAACGCCTCGGTCAGGCACTCCTCCAGCCCGCGCGCGACGATCTCGGCCATCTCGTAGGAGCGCATGCCCTGCCCGGCCATCCACGCGAGGGTCTCGGGGCCCGGCCAGTAGCCGCGCAGGCCGAGCTGCAGGAACCGGTCGCCGCGGACGGCCCCGGACTCCAGCAGCCGCCGCATCGGGGTGCCGTGCCCGACCAGCGAGCCGAACTCGATGTCGCCGGTGTCGGCGTGCGCGTCGAAGTGGATCATCGAGACGCGGCCCTGCCCGACATGCCGCGCCACCCCGGCGGCGTCGGGCCAGGCGATGGTGTGGTCGCCGCCGAGCACCAGCGGGATCGCGCCGTTGCTCGCGATGGCGTACACCGCCTCCTCCAGGTCCCGGACGGAGCGCTCGGCGTCGCCGGAGTACATCTCGACGTCCCCGGCGTCGCGCACGGTGAGGTCGCCCCGGAGCCCGTCCACGCGCAGCGCCAGCGACGGCCGCGACCCGACCTGCGGCAGGTAGCAGGTCTGCCGGATGTACTGCGGGCCGAACCGGGTGCCGGGCCGGTGGGACGTCCCGCCGTCGAACGGGGCGCCGAGGACGACCACGTCGGCATCGGCGTAGGTCGCGGGGTCCGACCAGGTGCAGCGCGGCACTCCGAGGAAGGTGATGTCGGGGCCGTACTGCGGTCCGTACCTGTTCTGCGGGGTCATCCGGGCCCTCCCTGCCACGACGGCGATGCCGGGTGTTCCTTCCCGGTCCGGGCCGGGCCGTCACCTGGGCGCACGGGCCCTGCGGATCATCCCTCCGGGTCGGGGGTGACGCCGTCGGGCAGGACGTTCGGGCGGGCCTTCCCCACCAGCGCGGGGATCACGTCGTCCAGCTCGTGCGGGTCCCAGCGCGCGCCCTTGTCGACGACCGGCCCGGCGCGCCAGCCCTCCGCGACGCTGATCCGCCCGCCGCGCACGTTGAACACCCGGCCGGTTATCCCGCGCGCCCCTGGGCTCGCCAGCCACACCACCAGCGGCGCGATGTTGGACGGGTCCGCCGGGTCGAAGCCCTCGCCCGGGCGCTCGCGGCCCGGCACCAGGTTCTCGGTCATCCGGGTCAGCGCGGCGGGCGCCACCGCGTTCACGGTCACGCCGTACCGCCGCAGCTCGCGCGCCGCGATCACGGTCAGCGCGGCGATCCCCGCCTTGGCCGCGCCGTAGTTGCCCTGCCCGGCGTTGCCGTAGATGCCCGACGACGAGCTGGTGTTGATGACGCGCGCGTCGACCTCGTGGCCCGCCTTGTGCCGCTCCCGCCAGTACGCGGCGGCGTGCCGCAGCGGCGCGAACGTCCCGCGCAGGTGGACGGCCATCACGGCGTCCCACTCCTCCGCGCTCATGTTGACCAGCATCCGGTCGCGGAGGATGCCGGCGTTGTTCACCAGGACGTGCAGGTCCCCGAACCGCTCGACCGTCGACGCCACGAGCCGGCGGGCGCCCTCGAAGTCGGACACGTCGGTGCCGTCGGCGACGGCCTCGCCGCCCATCGCGCGGATCTCGTCCACCACCTCGCCCGCCGGCCCGCCAGACGAGCCGGTCCCGTCGACCTGCGCGCCCAGGTCGTTGACGACCACCCGGGCGCCGTGCCGGGCGAACTCCAGCGCGTGCTCGCGGCCGATGCCCCGGGCCGCCCCGGTCACGATGACCACCCGTCCGTCGGCGATCGCGGTCATGGTCGCTCCCTCCGTCCCGGGCGGGCCGGGTGCCCGGTCGCCGCCGCGCGCTAGAAGCCATTTCTAGAATTGGCTTTCAAAACGATGCGACGGGACGACCGCGATGTCAATGGGCCGCGCGCGGGCGGGCCCGGCGGATCGCCCGCCGGGCCCGCCGCCGGATCCGGATGAACGGGACACCGGCGCCGCGAAGGGTCGATGAGATAGCTTTCCAACAGTGGAAAACGCTGGAGTGTCCGTCGGCGGGGCACGGCGGCCCGGTCGCGACGATGCCCTGCCCGCGGACGGCACGCCCGCCGAAGGCGCGCCCGCCGAGGGCGCCGGGGCCGCGGCGTCCTTCCGCGGGCGCCTGCTGGCGGGCCTGGCCGACTCGATCCGCGAGCGCGGCTACCGCGAGACCACCATCTCCGACATCGTCCGCCACGCCCGCACGTCCCGGCGCACCTTCTACGAGGAGTTCCCGACCAAGGACGCCTGCTTCGTCGAGCTGCTCCAGGTGACGAACCGGATGCTGCGCCGGCGCGTCGCCGAGGCGATCGACCCCGCCGCGCCGTGGGAGACCCAGATCCGCCAGGGCGTCGAGGCGTACGTCGACATGGTCGCCTCCGAACCCGAGATCACGCTGAGCTGGATCCGCGAGCTGCAGGCGCTCGGCGCCAGCACCGCCCGGCGGATGCAGCGCGAGGCCGTCGACACGCTGTTCCGGCTGTTGCAGGACGTGACCGGGAACGCCGGGATGGTCCGCGCCGGGGCCCACCCGATCACCCGCCCGTTCGCCCTGATGCTGATCGGCGGGCTCCGCGAGCTCACCGCCACCCTGATGGAGGACGGAGCGGACGTCCGCGACATCACCGAGGTCGCCGTCGAGGCGACGATCGCGCTGTTCCGCCCGGTGCCGGAAAACCGCGGCGGAGCGCCGTCCGCGCGTTGCCTCGACGGTTTTCCGGATCCCCGGAACTGACCTTTCGGCTTCCGGCCGCGGCACCGCCGAATTTCCCTTCTCCGGCACGGTATGCGGGCGTACCGCACCGTGGTACCGTCCCGTACCACACCACCTCCGTGTCCGTCGGCACGCGAGGCCGCCATGCCGAGAGCATCGTCCAGAAGAGCGCGCGATGACCGACATTGACGAGGACGACTTCACCGATCACGCCGTCCACCTGGAATACACATGGCGGACCTGGCGGTACATGCTCACCAGCGCCACCGCGCCGGCCCTGCTGTGCGTGAGCGCGAACGGCATCCTGCGGCTCGGCAGCTTCGTCGACTGCTCCGCCGCGGAGCGGGTGTTCTGGGACGTGGTCACGCTGGCCATCCAGGACGCCGGCGACCACCTCGCGGACATGCGCGTCAACAGCACCCGGGCCGCCGTCGTCCTGGAGGGCCCGCCGGACGGCCGCGCGCACCTCGCGGTCCGGTCGGCCTCCGGATTCAACCTCGCGCACTGCTACGACACCTCCTACGACGCGCTCGACGCGTGGGCGCAGATGGCGAGCGAACTGGCGCTCGGCCCGTGCGGATGACCCGCACCGGACCGCGTTTCCCGGAAATCGGAGCGAGAACGGCGGCGGGCCGCCGAATCCCGCCGCCCGGCGCCGGAGCCCTTTGAATTCGCCGCGCCGAATGAACGATCTTCGGAACGCGCGGTTCAGCGCGCCGGATCGCCGTTTCCCGACGGCCCGCGCCCCGCGGACACCAGCCCGGTCTCGTAGGCGAGCACGACGGCCTGCACCCGGTCGCGCAGCCCCAGCTTCGACAGGATGCGCGCCACGTGCGTCTTGACCGTCGCGGCGCTGAGCGTGAGGCGGTCGGCGAGCTCGGCGTTCGACAGCCCGGTGGCGAGCAGCCCGAGCACCTCCAGCTCCCGGGGCGTCAGCCGGGACAGGTCGCGGTGCACGGGCCGCGTCCCGCCGCCGGCCTCGTCGCGCGGCGCGAAGCGCTCGATGAGCCGGCGGGTGATGGCGGGCGCGAGGAGCGCGTCCCCGGTCCGGACGAGCCGGACCGACGCGGTCAGCCGCTCGGGCGTCACGTCCTTGAGCAGGAACCCGCTGGCGCCCGCGGTGAGCGCCGCGTAGACGTAGTGGTCCAGGTCGTAGGTGGTGAGGATGAGCACGCGGGCGCCGCCGCCGGCCGCGGTGATCTCCCGGGTCGCCTCGATGCCGTTCATCTCCGGCATCCGGACGTCCATCAGCACGACGTCGGGGCGGGTGCGGCGGACGGCGGCGATCGCCTCGAAGCCGTCCGCGGCCTCGGCGACCACGTCGATGCCGTCGGCGGCGAGGATCATCCGGAAGCCGGTGCGGACGAGCGCCTGGTCGTCGGCGATCACCACCCGCAGGGCCGGGCCGTCCTCCGCCGTCACGGCGTCCTCCAGGGGATCGTCGCGGTGACGCGGAACCCGCCGGCGAGGGTGCGGCCGGACTCCAGCGTCCCGCCGTAGACCGCGAGCCGCTCGCGCAGGTTGATCAGGCCGCGGCCGGTGCCGGTCCGCGCGCCCGGCGGGCCGCCCGTGCCGCCGCCGGGCGCGCCGCCGGTGTCGGTGACCTCGACCCGCAGGTCGTCCCCGTCGCACCGGACCGCCACCGCGGCGGACGCGCCCGACGCGTGCTTCATCGTGTTGGTCAGCGCCTCCTGGACGACCCGGTAGGCGGTGAGGTCGACGCCGGGCGGCAGCGGTCCCGGCGGCGGGTCGAGGTCGGCGGTGACGTGCAGGCCGGTGGCGCGGACCCGGTCGATGAGCGGGGCGAGCCGGTCCAGGCCCGGCTGCGGCACCGGCACGCCGCCGTCCGCCTCCCCGTCGCCGTCCCCGGAGGGCGCCAGCAGGCCCATGACGTGCCGCAGCTCCGCCATCGCGGCCCGCCCGCTCGCCTCCACGTCCAGCATCGCCTTCTTCGACAGCTCGGGGTCGGCGTCCACCACCTTGCGGGCGGCGCCCGTCTGGATCACCATGACGCTCACGTTGTGGGTCACCACGTCGTGCAGCTCCGCCGCGATCCGGGCGCGCTCCACCTCGATCGCGCGGCGCGTCGTCTCCCGCTGCTCCCGCTCGATCTCGGCGAGCCGTCCCCGCCAGGACCGCACCGCCATGGCGAGCACGCCGGCCGCGAGCAGCACGAAGAACGGCGCGGACCAGTTCGGCAGGGAGGCTGCGGTGCCCCGGTAGACGAAGCCGGCGAGGACGGCCGCGGCGCCCAGGCTCGCGACGGCCTGCACGCGGTAGCGGCTGTGGGCGATCGCGCCGAACCCGGCGATCAGGCAGGCCAGCACCGTCACCCAGGTCATCCCGTAGCGCAGCGCCCACGCCGCCACCAGCACCACCCAGAACGCGGCGAGCGGGTGCCGGCGCCGGAACGCGAGGGGCAGGGTCGTGAGGACGGTCAGGGTCCAGGACGGGTGGACGGGCGCCGGGTGCTCCCCGAACCCGGGCGGCGGGACGGGGGCGACGGGCGCGATCGGCCCGCCGAAGTCCGCCCTCTCGGGCTCGTCCCCGCCGCCCGTGTTCGCCACCACGAGCAGCGCCACGGCCGTCATGGCGAGGGCGAGCAGCGCGTCCGCGACGAAGGCCCGGCGCGGCGGGGGCTCCCCCGCCGGGTCGGGCCGGAGCAGGCCGCGCAGCCACCCGCTCCGTTCGCGCGCCGTTCCCACGTGCATGCCCCACATTGTGACCTTCTCCGCGCGAACCCGGTATCGGCTTCGCGGGCGGGACGGTCGGCCTCGCGGCGTACATCGCGAGGATGACGCCCGGCGGGATCGGCCGCACGGCGTACGGAATGTCGGTGCGGCGGCGGACGCCCCGGGCGCCCGGCCGCGCATAGCTTCACGTCGCTGACACCGGGCGGCCGCACGCCGCCCGCACGCGGAGGGCGGGAGCCTCATGGGACATGTGATCGAGCTGGACGGCGCGGCGAAGGCCTACGGCGGCGCGGGCGCGCCGGCGCTCGGGCCGGTGTCGCTGGACGTGGCGGAGGGCGAGGCGCTCGCGGTCGTCGGGCCGTCGGGCAGCGGGAAGTCCACGCTGCTGAACCTGGTCGCCGGGCTGGACCGGCCGACCGCCGGGACGGTGACGGTGGACGGGCGGCGCGTCGACCGGCTCGGCGAGGCGGCGCTCGCCCGGTTCCGGCGCGAGCGGATCGGGTTCGTGTTCCAGTTCTTCAACCTGCTCGACGACCTCACCGTCGCCGACAACGTCCGGCTGCCCGCCCAGCTCGCGGGGATGCCGCGCCGGAAGGCCGCGGACCGCGCCGCCGAGCTGCTGGAGATCCTCGGTGTGGCCGGGCACGCGGGCGCCTATCCGGGACGGCTGTCGGGCGGGGAGCGGCAGCGCGTCGCGGTGGCGCGCGCACTGGTGAACCGTCCGGCGCTGCTGCTCGCCGACGAGCCGACGGGCGCGCTGGACACCGCGTCCGGCCAGGAGGTGCGCGAGCTGCTCGCCGAGGTGCACCGGGGCGGGCAGACGATCGTGCTCGTCACCCATGACATGGCGCTGGCGCGGTCGCTCGCGAGCCGGACGGTCACGCTGGTCGACGGCGCGATCGCGGCCGACGAGCGGGCGGGGGCGGTCCGATGAGCGCGCCCTTCACCGGGTCGGCGCTCGGCCGGGTGGTGCGGTCGGGCGTCGGGCGGCGGCGCGTCCAGACGCTGGTGGTCGCGCTCGCCACGCTGATGTCGGTGGCGTCGGCGGTCGTCGCGGGCTCGCTGGTCGTCGCCTCGTCGGCGCCGTTCGACCACGCGTTCGCGCGGGACCGCGGCGCGCACCTGACCGCGCAGATCGACGCCGGGAAGGCCACGGCGGCGCAGGCGGCGGCGACGGCGCGGCTGCCCGGCGTCACGGCGAGCGCCGGGCCGTTCCCGGTCACGGTCGTCGCGCTCACGGCGCAGGGCGGGGGGCACCTGCCCGAGCTGACCGTGGCCGGGCGCTCCTCCCCCGCCGGCCCGGTGGACCGGCTGGAGATCACGGCGGGCCGGTGGCCGACCGCACCGGACGAGATCGTCATGCCGCCGCAGGGCCCGCCCGACGCGAGCCTCGGGGCGACGGTGACCGCGCCGGGCGGGCGGACCCTGAAGGTCGTCGGGCAGGCCCGCTCGGTCACCGGCTCGGCCGACGCGTGGACGACGCCGGCCGGGGCGGCCGCGCTCCGCTCGGCGAAGGCGCCCGCGACGGCGCAGATGCTGTACCGGTTCTCGGGGTCGCCCGGGAAGTCCGCGCTGGCCGCCGACCGCGCGAAGGTGGCGGCGGCCCTGCCGGCGGGCGCGCTCGCCGGTGCCCAGTCGTACCTGGACGCCAAGTACGTCGCCGACCGGCAGGCGGCCACGTTCGTGCCCTTCCTGATGGCGTTCGGCGCGCTCGGCCTGGGGATGGCGGTCATCGTCGTCGCCGGCGTGGTCGGCGGCATGGTCGGGGCGAACCTGCGCCGGATCGGGATACTGAAGGCCATCGGCTGCACGCCCGCGGAGGTCGTCCGCGCCTATGTCGCGCAGGCGCTCGTCCCGGCCGCCGCCGGCACCCTGCTGGGCGTGGTGCTCGGGAACCTGATCGCGTACCCGCTGCTCGGGGACGTCCAGCAGGTGTACGGGACGACCGGCCTCTCGGTCGCCTGGTGGGTGGACGCCGCCGTCGCGGCGGGCGCGCTGCTGGTCGTGGCGGCCGCCGCGCTCGTCCCGGCGCTGCGGGCGGGACGGCTGCGGACCGTCGAGGCGATCGCGGTCGGCCGCGCGCCGGGCACGGGGCGCGGCCGGCGGGCGCAGCGGATCGCCGGGCGGCTGCCGCTGCCGCGCGCGGTGACGCTCGGGTTCGCGACGCCGTTCGCGCGTCCCGTGCGGTCGGCGTCGATGCTCGCGGCCGTGCTGTTCGGGACCGCCGCCGCGACGTTCGCGATCGGCCTCGCGGTGTCGCTGAACGTCATCGGCGCGGCCCGCGACCCCGCCGCGAACGCCGCCGTCAGCGTGATGAGCGGAGGACCCGCCCCGCAGGGACCGGGACAGGGGCCCGGGCAGGCCCCGCCACCGGCGGCGCCCGGGCAGGGGCTGGGGCAGGGGCCGCCCTTGATGGACGGCGCGAAGGTGGGGGCCGCCATCTCCGCCCAGCCCGGCACGGCGTCGTTCTACGGAACGCGCACGGCGCAGGTGACCGTGACGGGCGTCGTGGGCGCGGTCCAGTTGCGGCTCTACCAGGACGACCTGCGGGCGGGCGCGTACGAGATCATCGCGGGGCACTGGATCACCGGGCCCGGCCAGGCCGTGGTGCCGACGCGCTTCCTCGACATGACCGGCCACCGCATCGGCGACACGATCACCGTGCTGGACCAGGGCACCGCGGTGCGCCTGCGGATCGTGGGCGAGGCGTTCGACCTCCAGAACGACGGGATGCGCGTGCACGCCGCCGCCTCCTCGTTCCCCGTGGCCGGGAAGCGGAACGCGGCCGAGGAGTACCTCGTCCGGCTGAAGCCGGGGGTCTCGACGGCGTCCTACCTGAGCGGGCTGAACCGCGCCCTCGAGCCGCTCGGCGCCCAGGCCGTGCCGACCGCCGACGACGTCAGCAGCGTGATCGTCGTCCTGGACTCGCTGGCGGCGCTGCTCACGCTGATGCTGGTCACCGTCGCGGGGCTCGGCGTGCTCAACGCGGTCGTCCTGGACACCCGGGAGCGCGTGCACGACCTGGGCGTCTGCAAGGCGATCGGGATGTCGCCGCGGCAGACCATCGCGATGGTGCTCGCCTCCGTCGCGGGCCTGGGCGCGGTCGGCGGGCTCGCGGGCCTGCCGGTGGGCGTCGCCCTGCACCACCTGGTGATGCCGCTGATGGGGGACGCGGCGGGCACCCGGCTGACCGCGCACATGGTCGCGGTCTACCACGTCCCGCTGCTGGTCCCGCTCGCGCTCGGCGGCATCGCCATCGCGGTCCTGGGCGCGCTGCTCCCGGCGGGCTGGGCCGCGAAGGCCCGCACCGCCACCGCCCTGCGCACCGAGTGATCCGCTGACATGCGGCGCGTCGTCGTCACGGGGCCGCTCGTGACGACGACTCGCCGCGAGCCGACGTCAGAGGGGCCGGGTGTCCAGGACTTCCCGGAGCCTCTCCTGGGCGCGGGCGGCTTGGCGGGCGCGGTAGGCGATCGGCATGTAGCGGACGCGTTCGGGCAGCAGCGGCGTGCTGCGGCCGATGACCTGCCCGACGGCGCGCAGCCGCCGCTCGTCGGCCTTGCTCCACGCCAGGCCGAGCTTGTCGCGGGCCGCCGGGGGAAGCGTGCCGACGCTGATGAAGCGCCCGAGCCGTCCGGTGGCCGCGACCAGCGGCGCGGCCACCGGACGCAGCGCGGCGGGCATGCCCGGCGGGAGCTTGTCCATCCGGTCGAGGACCTCCAGGGCGACCTTGTGCGGGACGAGGGTGTTCTCCACCATGTCGTCGAAGTACGCCCAGTACTCGTCGATCGTCTTCGGCATCATCCGCTCGGGCACCTGCAGGATGCGGCCGAGGTTCAGGAACTCGTCGAACACCTGCTGCTGCTCGTCCGCGCCCATCGGCTCGGGCGCGAAGTACTTGGACGCGGTGACGGCCGCGTAGAAGCCGGTGAGGTGCACCCACGCCCACGGCTCCGCCGACAGCGCGTGGTGGCTGCGGCCCCCCTCGTCCACCGCGCTGAGCGGCTTGTGCATCTCGCGGAGCCGCCGGCCCTCCTCGATCGCGGTCCGCCCGCCGTACACCCAGGTCTGCACGGACGCGAAGCTGCGCGCGGCGCGGCCGAGCGGGTCGCGGCGGAAGCTCGACAGCCGGTCGACGACGGTGCCGATCGCCGGGTGCATGGTCTGCAGGATGAACACGCTGTTGCCGGCGATGGCCGACGTGTAGAGCCCCATGGTGTCCCACAGGATCGAGCCGGGCTCGAACGGGACGGGCTCGGGGCGCGCGACGGCCCGTGCGGCGGGCGCGTTCTCGGTCATCGTCATGGTCTCGCCTCCCGATGGCGTCTCGGCTACAGTGAAACGCGAATAAGTAGTCGCTTACAAGTCGCGTCCGGGAAGGCCCCGCCGATGCCCCGCCCACCTGCCCTCTCACCGCGCCGGACGCCGCGCCAGGACCGGTCGCGGCACACGGTGGAACGGATCCTGGACGCCGCCACTCGCGTTCTGTCCGAGCGCGGGTACGACGGCGCGTCCACCAACCGCATCGCCCGCGCCGCCGGGATCGGCAACGGCTCGCTCTACCAGTACTTCCCGAACAAGGACGCCATCGTCATCACCGTCATCGACCGGTTCGCCGACCACCTCGCCGACCGGCTCGGCGCGCAGATCGAGTCGACCATGAACGAGTCGTGGCAGGAGGCGGGCCGCGCGCTGCTCGACGTGCAGATCGGGCTGTTCGAGGAGCACGCCGACCTGCTGCGCGTCATCGTCGAGCAGATCCCCCGGCTCGGCCCGTTCGACAAGCTCGCCGCGCTGCAGCGCAGGCTGACCGACCTCGTCCGCGTGTACCTGCTGGTCGACCGGGACGCGTTCCGCGACGACCTGGACGTGGACGCGGCGCTGTGGATCCTCGCCGAGACCGTCGGCACACTGTCGATCCGGTACGTGCTCGACCGGCCGCCGATCCCCCGCGAGCGCATGATCGACGAGCTGGCCGAGCTGGTGATCCGCTATATCCGCGGGTAGCGGCCGCGGACCGGCTCGCCCGGCCACAGCGGGCGGGTGAACGGCTCCGCCGCCACCAGCCCGGCCAGCAGCACCGGGCCGAGCGCCAGGCTGAACAGCACGTCGGTCAGCCAGTGCTCGTCGGCGGCGGTCAGCGCCGCCCCGGTCAGGATCCCGGTGACCAGCGCGAAGTCGCGCCTGCCGCGCACCGTCAGCCACCGGTCGAGGACCGGGAGAACGACGATCAGCAGCTCGATCCCGACCCAGATGAGCAGGAAGCCGTTCAGCGTGTGCCCCGACGGGTAGGCGTCGCCGTGCTTCCACAGCACGTCGGCTCCGCCGGCCGGGTACGTCCGCGGGATCACCGACTTCAGGCCCTCCTGGAGCAGCGACAGCAGGAGCACCACCACGATCGGCACCAGCACGGGACGCAGCGACCGCGCCCGGATCGCCCCGAGGATCGCCAGCGGGACGAGGACGAACCCCGCGATGACGCCCCGCTGCCCGAGCTGGGTGAACACGTGGACCACCGACATCCACCCGCCTTGGACGTGGGCGTCGCAGAACGTGTGGACCGTCATGTCGAGACGGCGGAGCGGGCCGTCCACGAGCACGTCCGCCGTGACGCCGGCCATCACCGCGACGGCCAGGACGTACCAGGCCCACGACCGTCGGCGCATACGGACGGTGTTCCCCGCTCACCTCTCGTGACGCATGGGGTACGGAGCCATAACCGGAACGGGCAGGCATGGGCGCCCGGCACATTTCCCGGGCGGCCCGGATCGGTTTGACTTCCGGATGGGCGCCCCTCCTTCCCGATCCCACCCCGTTCCACCGATCCGGGAGAGCCCCTCATGCATCGACGATCCCCCCGCGTCCTGCGGCGCCTCACGAGACGGCTCGCGTCGTCCGCCGCCTTCGCGCTCCTCGCCGCCGCGTCCGGCATGGCCGGCGTGGCCGGGCTGGCCGCCACCGCCGCGCCCGCTCACGCCGACGGCGGCACCTACCAGCAGGTCACCGGCTTCGGGTCCAATCCCGGGAACCTGCAGATGTACGAGTACGTGCCGGCCGGGCTGCCGTCCGGCGCCCCGCTCGTGGTGGCCCTGCACGGCTGCACGCAGAGCGCCGACGACTACTACGGCCATTCCGGCTGGCCCCAGTACGCCGACCTGTGGAAGTTCGCCGTGGTGTTCCCGCAGACCACCACGTCCAACAACATCCAGAAGTGCTTCCAGTGGTTCGATCCCGCGAAGGACGCGCGCGGCGGCACCGAGGCGGCGTCGATCGTCCAGATGGTGTCCGACGCGGAGCAGCGGCACGGCTCGGACCCGCACCGGGTGTTCGTGACCGGCCTGTCGGCTGGCGGCGGGATGACGGCGGACCTGCTCGCCGCCTACCCGGACGTGTTCGCCGGCGGCGCGGTCGACTCGGGCCTTCCCGCGCAGTGCGCGACCAGCCTCGTCGCCGCCACCGGCTGCCAGATGAACGACCAGAACCTGACGCCCGCGCAGTGGGGCGACAAGGTCCGGAACTCCTATCCCGGATACGCAGGCCCGTGGCCGCGCGTCGCCATCTGGCAGGGCACCGCCGACTACACCGTCTATCCGGTGAACGCCACGGAACTGCGCGACCAGTGGACGAACGTCTGGGGCATCTCGCAGACGCCGTCGAGCACGCAGAGCCTGCCGGGCGGCACGACGCAGAGCGTCTACAACGACGCGAACGGGAAGCCGGCCGTCCAGGTGTACTCCATCTCCGGGATGGGCCACGGCCTCGCCGTCGACCCGGGGTCGGGCGCCGACCAGTGCGGCAGCACGGGCGCGTACTTCCTCGACACCATCTGCTCCACGTCGTACACGGCGAGGTTCTGGGGCCTCGACGGCTCGACCGGGACCGACCCCGGGGACCCGGGCGATCCCGGTGACCCGGGCGGCGGGACGCCGCAGTGCTTCACCGCGACCAACTACGCGCAGGTGGTGGCCGGACGGGCGCACACCACCGGCGGCTACACGTACGCGAACGGCTCGAACCAGAACATGGGCCTCTACAACGTGTTCGTGACGCACACGCTGAAGGAGACGTCCGCGAACTACTACGTCATCGCCGATTCCGGCTGCTGACCCCTGGCCGCGCCGGGCCGCCCGCGGCGGGCGGCCCGGCCGTGCCGGTCACGGCGTGACGACGAGCTTCCCGCGCGTGTGGCCGCCCCGGCTCTCGTCGAAGGCGGCGCCGACCTCGTCGAGGGAGAACGTCCCGGCGATGTCGACGCGCAGCGCGCCGCGCTCGGCCATGGCGGCGAGGTCGGCGAGCTTCGCGCCGTCCGGGCGGACCCAGATCCAGTGGCCGCCGTGCTGCTCCACGCTGTTGTCGGCGACGGACACGTGCCGCCCGCCCTCGGCGAGGACGGCGAGCGTCGCGTCCAGCTGCCCGCCCACGAAGTCGGCGACCGCCGTGACGCCGTCCGGCGCGAGGTCGCGGACCCGCTCCACCAGCCCGTCCCCGTAGGAGACCGGTTCGGCGCCGAGCTCGCGCAGGTAGTCGTGGTTCGCCTCGGACGCGGTGCCGATGACGCGGGCGCCCCGGTCGACGCCGATCCGCACCGCGAGGCCCCCCACTCCCCCGGACGCCGCGTGCACCAGCAGCACGTCGCCCTCGCCGACCTCCAGCCGGTCGAGCGAGCGCTGCGCGGTCATCCCGGCGAGCGGCAGCCCGCCCGCCTCGTTCCAGCCGAGCGCGGCGGGCTTGCGCGCGCAGTGCACGGCCGGGACCGCGACGTACTGCGCGAACGTCCCGGCGTGCACGACGTTCTTGCGGGCGTAGGCCATGACCTCGTCGCCCGGCGCGAACTCCGGCGTGTCCGGCCCGAGCTCCCGGACGACCCCGGCGACGTCCCAGCCGGGGATCACCGGGAAGACCGCGTCCATCATCCCGTCGAGCCCGCCGGCCATCACCTTCCAGTCGACCGGGTTGACGCCCGCCGCCCGCACCTCGATCAGCACCTCGCTCGGGCCGAGCTTCGGGTCGGGGGCCTCGCCGGCGGTGAGGCGGGAGTTGTCGGAGGCATAGGAGTCATAGGTGACGGCACGCATGTCCCTCAACCTGCCTCCGGTCCCGCGCGCTAAACCCGCTGCGCGCTCGCCTCACCGGGCGCCTCACCGGACGCCTCACCGGACGGCTCGCCGGACGGCTCGCCGGACGGCGCCGCGGGGCGCACCCGCAGCGCGGGCGCCAGGGCGGCCGTCACCGCGACCGACGCCACCGCCATCAGCGCCATCCCCGTCGCGGGCGAGGTGAGCTGGGCGGCCCCGCCGGCGAGCGAGGCGCCGACGCCCTGCATGCCGAGCATCCCCGACGAGTGCAGGCCGAGCGCGTGACCGCTCAGGTCGTCCGGGGTCAGCTCCAGCAGCCGCTCCTGGAGCAGCAGGGTCGCGCAGTACCCGACGCTCGCCACGGTGATCGCGGCGACCGCGACGGGCAGCGGCGGGCGCAGGGCGAAGACCAGGTAGGGGGCGGCGAGCACCAGCCGCAACGGCGCGTCGAGGCGCCTGCGCCAGCCCGGCGGGACGAACCGTCCGGCCAGCGTGTCCCCGGCGAGCATCCCGGCCGCGCCGGCCGCGAACAGCAGCCCCGCGTGCCCCGGCGCGTACGGGACGAACAGCGACTCGCAGCCGACGATCAGCCCGTTCGGGACCCACAGCGCGAGGTAGACGGCCCGGCGCCGCGGCGACGACATCAGCCGGACGTTGTTGCGCCACGTCTCGCCCGCGGTCGCCCGCCCCGTGGCGCGCGGTCCGCGGGCGCTCAGCCCGAACCGCCCGGCCGCCGCCGCGGCGAGGTACAGCGCCGCCCCGGCCAGCAGCGTCCCGCGCGGCGACAGCGCGGTGACCATGACGCCCCCGGCCGCGAACCCCGCGATCTGCATCAGGCCGACCGACATGTTGAGCACCGACCGGCCGAGCACGTAGCCCTCCCGGTCGAGGATCTCGTTCAGCAGGCCGTACCGCACCCCGCCGCCGACCGCGCTCGCCGCCCCGAGCACCAGGACGATCGCGAACACGCCCCAGACGGGCAGCCCCGGGACGGCCTGGGCGGCGGTGCCGGCGGCGAACAGCAGCGACAGCCCGGCGAGCGCGGCGCGCGGCGGCAGCCGGTCGGCCGCCGACAGCAGCGCCAGCGCGCCCGCCAGCTGGGCGAGCGCCGGGCCGAACATCGCCAGCGACGACAGCAGCGGCGAGCCGGTCCGGGCGTAGACGAGCGTGCCGAGTGCGAGCCCGCTCACCGTCTGCGCCGCGACGTTGCCCGCCGACGCCAGGAACAGCGGCGCGAACTCGGGCGTGCGGAACAGTTCCCGGTAGGTGCGCATGATCGGAGTCTCCGGGGCGCTCCGCCACGCCGGTTACTCTTTCGCGGGGAGGCGAAACCATTGGGCTGGTGGGAGATCAACGCGGACACCCTCGCCGGGAGCCGGTTCGCCGTCTCGCCGCTCGCGGAGGCCACCGCCTGCCTGAAGGCGCTGCGCTGGGAGCGGGCGGCGAACCCGGCCGAGCGCGCCTGGCTGGACGCCCACCTGCCCGCCTACCGCGCCCGGACGGCCGCCGATCCGGTCACGGCGCTGCTCGTCCGGTCCATGTTCGCCCCCACGTGGAACGCCGACTTCGTCACGACCACCCCGGCCGGCGGGTCCGAGGCGTCCTTCGACGCGGAGCTGGAGCGGATGCGGTCCACGCCGCCCGACGTCGCCCGCGAGGACCTCGCCGTGGCGCTGGACGGCCGCCTCCCGCCCGCGCTCGACCGCGACGACCTGGCGGACCGGGCCGCCGACCTGATCGCGTGGGTGTGGACGGAGACGGTCCGGGCGGACTGGCCCCGGCGCCGCCGGATCTTCGAGGCCGACATCGTGGCCCGCGCCGCGCACCTGAGCCGGGGCGGCTGGGCCGCCGCGCTCGCCGACATGCGCCCGGGCCTGCGCTGGCTCGGCGAGAACCGGCTGCAGATCAACGCCCACGACAACCCGCCCCGCGCCCTGTCGGGGGAACGGCTGGTGTTCGTGCCGGTCACCGTCGGCGAGACCTGGTCGTCCTGGAACCGGGCGCGGTCCCGGTACGCCATCGTCTATCCGTGCTCGGGGGTGCTGGCCGGCGCGGGCGCCGCCCCGTCGCCGGGCGCGCTGGGGGCGCTGCTCGGCCCGGTGCGCGCGTCCGTCCTGCTCCTGCTGGACTCGCCGAAGAGCACCACGCAGCTGGTCGCGCTGACCGGCCGGGGCCTCGGCTCGGTCGGGCGGCATCTGAGGATCCTGCTGGACGCGCGGCTCGTCGAGCGGCGCCGCGCCGGGCGCTCGGTCCTGTACTACCGGACGGAGGCGGGCGAGGCCCTCGTCGCCGCCCAGCACGACGCAGCGCCCCAGCGCGGGACGGCGCCCCAGCGCGGCACGGCGGCCCGGCACGGGGCGGCGGCAGGGGTCAGCAGCGGGCCGTCGTCAGCTTGATCTTCCCGGCCCGGTCCCAGTTCACGCCGGCGATCGCGGTGCCCGCCGCGACGCAGGCGGCCTCGGCGCCGGACCGGTCGTCGACCCTGGCAGCGGCGCCGCCCGCCTGCTCGTTGACGACCGTTCCCCGGCCGCGCCAATTGCTCAGGCCGTAGGTGCCGTACCGGTAGAAGTCGAAGACGTGATATTTGCCGCCATAAGCGACGGTGGCGCACACATGACCGGGGCGGCATTTCGGAATATCGCCCGCATTCCCGTAATTCTTCGCCGGGACGGACGGGAAGGTGGCCGGGGCGGCCGGCGCGTCCCCCGGCGAGGCCGCACCCATGGACGCGGCCAGTGCCACGCCTGCGACCAGGGCGGCTCCGGCCCCACCTACCCCGCGCCGGACGGCCCCACGAGATACCTTCACGAATTTCCTGCCTTCACCCTCACGCGAGCCCGCGGGCCCAGCGGCGATTACCGCTCGTCACCAGCGATCGACATCGGTGACTATAAAGGCGTGCGAGATGGTCCGCAAAGGCACCGCAAGGCATTCGTCATGGCGCCAGAAATTCGACTCCGCTTTTCCCGGAAAAGAGATGTCCGTAACTGCGGGCGGCGGTCGGTCAGGTAGCCGCGGCGGCGCGGTCGAAGCGGCGGATCAGGTCGATCGCCGCGTCGATGACCTCCTGGGCCTCGTCCTCGTCCTCGCTGGTGGCGACCTCGCGTCCGGCCTCGCCGATGACGGTGGTGAGGACGGCGACGGTGAGGCGGTCCATGGGCTCCCCGCCGAGCGCGAGCAGCACGGCGTTCTGCCGGACCCAGTCGCGCCGGCGGGTGCGGCGCATCAGGTCGAAGCCGGGCGGGCCGTCGCCGTCCATGAACAGCCGGGCGAGGTCGCGGCGCTCCCACGAGCCGGCGAGGAACGCGCGGGCGCCCGCGATGAACAGCTCGACCGGGTCGTCGACGCCGGCGGCCTTGGCCTCGGCGACGCTCGCGGTCGCGGACCTCTCGTGCGCGCCCTCGTGCTCCTCCCACAGGGCGAGGAACAGCTCGGTCTTGCCGCCGAAGTGGTGGTAGAGGCTGCCCACGCTGGACCCGGCGCGCTCCACGACCTCGGAGATCGCGGCGTCGGCGAACCCGTGCGCGCAGAACACCTCGCGCGCGGCCTCGAGCATGGTGCGGCGCGTCTGCGCGGTGCGGCTCCATTCCCATCCGCCCCTGCCGCTCGGCTTGCGGGCCATCGGTCCCCCGTCCGGTGCGGCGGCCGCCGTCCGGCCGTCGTTGAAGCAGATTCTAGAAAGCGGGCGGGACGCCTTGACGCCGGGACCGCCCCGCGCGCAGCCTAGAACCGATTCCTAGAAACTGATTCTAGGATTGATCGGAGGACCGGTCCATGGACTTCTCGCTGAGCGCCGAGGAACGACAGATCCGCGACACCGTCCGCTCCTTCGTCGAGAAGGAGGTCATGCCGCTCGAACCCGAGGTGCTGCGCAACGAGCGGGCCGGGCGCCCGGGGCTCGACCCCCAGGTGCTGCGCGACCTGCGCGACAAGGCCCGCAGGTCGGGGTTCTGGGGCATCAACACGCCCGAGGAGTACGGCGGCGCCGCGCTCGGCCCGCTGATGTCGGCCATCGTCGCGATGGAGACGGGCCGGACGTTCGTCCCGTTCAGCTTCGGCGGTACCGCCGACAACATCCTGTACGCCTGCGACGAGGCGCAGAAGCGCGCCTACCTGATCCCGACGATCGAGGGCGAGCGGCGGTCCTGCTTCGCCATCACCGAGCCGGGCGCCGGATCGGACGCGCGGAGCATCCGCACCCGCGCCGTGCGCGACGGCGGCGACTGGGTCATCAACGGCGAGAAGACGTTCATCACCGGCGGCAACGAGGCCGACTTCGTCATGGTGTTCGCCGTCACCGACCCCGCTCTCGGCGCGGACGGCGGTGTGACCTGCTTCCTCGTCGACCGGGACATGGGCTGGAAGTCCGAGCCGATCCCGACCATGGGCGAGTGGGGACCGGCGTCGCTGGTGTTCGAGGACGTCCGGGTGCCGGGCGCCAACGTCCTCGGCGAGGTCGGCAAGGGCTTCGAGCTGGCGATGCGGTGGATCGGGCAGGGCCGCTACATGATCCCGGCGCGGGCGATCGGCGCGGCGGAGCGGATGCTGCAGATGGCGGTCGACTACGCCAAGGTCCGCGTGTCCATGGGCCATCCGATCGCCGACTACCAGGCGATCCAGTGGATGATCGCCGACTCCCAGGTGGAGGTCGAGGCGGCGAAGTGGCTGACGCTGTACGCGGCGTGGCGGGTGCGGGAGGGCCTCGACGCGCGGCACGCCTCGTCCATCGCCAAGCTGAACGGCGCGACGATGGCGAACCGCGTCGTGGACCGGGTGCTGCAGATCCACGGCGGCATGGGGTACACCAAGGAGCTGCCGATCGAGCGCTGGTACCGGGAGCTGCGGCTGCTGCGGATCTTCGAGGGCACCGACGAGATCCAGCGCCGGACCATCGCCCGCAACCTGCTCAAGGGCCACGCCCGCCTCGGCCTCGTCGGGGAGTGAGATGGGCTCCCGCGATCCGCGGGCGGGTGTCCGCGCGCTGTTCAACCCGGGCTCGATCGCGCTGGTCGGGGCGAGCGACAAGTCCGGCTGGTCGGCGAGCACGTTCGGGAACCTGCGGGCGCACGGGTTCGGCGGGCCGGTGCACCTGGTCAACCCGCGCGGCGGGCTCGTCCACGGCCATCCCGCGCACCCGAGCCTGGCGGAGCTGCCCGGTCCGGTCGACCTGGCGTACGTGATGGTGCCGACCCCCGCCGTGCTGCCGGTGCTGCGGGACGGCGCCGCGGCCGGGATCCGGAACTACGTCGTGCTGACCGCCGGGTTCGGCGAGGCGGGCGAGGACGGCGCGCGGCTGGAGGCGGAGGTCGTCGCGTTCGCGCGCGAGGCGGGGCTGACCGTCCTCGGCCCGAACGGCAACGGCTACATCAACGCGGCCGCCGGCATCACCCCCTACGGCCTGCCCGTCCCGCCGCCGCTGCTGCGCGGCCCCGTGGGCGTAGTGCTCCAGAGCGGCGCGCTGGCCAGTTCGGTGCTGGCGTTCGCGCAGGCCCGCAACATCGGGCTCAGCCTGCTCACCTCGATGGGCAACGAGTCGCTGGTCACGGTCCCCGACGTGATCGACTACCTGGTGGACGACCCGGCGACGACGGTCATCGCGCTGTTCCTGGAGTCGGTGCGGGACCCGGACGCGTTCGCGCGCGCGGCGCGGCGGGCCCTGGCGGCGGGCAAGCCGGTCGTCGCGCTGAAGATCGGGCGCAGCCGGCTGGCGTCGCGCACCGCGCGGGCCCACACCGGCGCGCTCGTCGGCGACGACGCCGTGGTCGGAGCGGCGCTCCGGCGGCTCGGCGTCGTGCGGGTCCGGTCGCTGGAGGACCTGATCGTCACCGCGGGGCTGCTCGCGTCCGCCGGGCCGCTGCCGGGGCCCCGGATCGGCGTGGTCACCCCGTCCGGCGGCGCGTCGGAGATCATCGCCGACCGGGCCGAGGACGAGGGCCTCGACCTGCCCGCGTTCGCGCCGGAGACGGCCGCCGCGCTCGCGGAGATCCTGCCGCCGTTCGCGACCGTGCAGAACCCCCTGGACGTCACCGGGTACGTGCTCGTCGACCGGACGCTCCTCGGCCGCGCGCTGGACGTCGTCGCCGCCGATCCCGGCATCGACGCGGTGATGCTGCTGACCGACCTGCCCCGGTTCGCTCCACCCGATCCGTCGGTGCCGATGGCGACCTTCGCGGCGCACGCCCGGCGGATCGCCGCGTCGCCGCGCCCGGTCGTCGTGGTCGGGAACACGCTCACCGACGTGTCGGAGTTCGGGCGCTCGGTGCAGGAGAGGACGGGGTTCCCGCACGTCGTCGGCGGGATCGAGCACGGCGTGCACGCGATCGGCGCGGCCGTCCGCTGGTCGGCCGCGCGGGAGCGCGCGCTCGAGCGGCGTCCTGCGGCCGGCGAGCGCGTCGCGGTGGACGGCGCGACCGGCGTGTGGGCCGAGCACCGCGCCGCCGCACTGCTCGCCGGCGCGGGGCTGCCCGTGGTGCCGTCCGAGCTCGTCGGCGGGGAGGACGCGGCGGTCGCGGCGGCGGACCGGTTCGGCTACCCGGTCGTCCTCAAGGCCGCGGCGGACGGCCTCGCGCACAAGAGCGACATCGGCGGCGTCCGCCTCGGGCTCGCCGGACCGGACGCCGTCCGCACCGCGTACCGGGAGGTGATGGCCGCGCTCTCCGGCCGCGACGGCGCCGGGGCGCTCGTCCAGCCGCAGCGGTCGGGCGGCGTGGAGCTGCTCGCCGGGATCGTCCGCGACCCGGCCTGGGGCCTCACCCTCGCGGTCGGCCTCGGCGGCGTGTGGGTTGAGGCGCTGCGCGACTCCGCGCTGCGCCTGCTGCCGGTGGACGCGCGGGACGTCCGCGAGGCGCTCGGCGAGCTGCGCGGCGCCGCCCTGCTCCGCGGCGCGCGGGGCATGGAGCCCGCCGACCTCGACGCCGTCGCCGGCGTCGTCGCCCGGGTCGCCGCGCTCGCCGCGTCGCTCGGCGACCGCCTCGAATCGCTGGAGATCAACCCGCTCCGCGTCGACGGCGCCGAGGTCGAGATCCTCGACGCCCTCGTCACCTGGGCCTGAGACGCGGATCTGCGGCGTGCCGCCCCGATGACGGCCGGCCGAGGGACGGCACGCCGCGGCTCAGTATCCCCCCGCGAGGGCGCCGGCGGCCCGCTCCTTCCCCGGCGCTCGGTCGACGGCTCAGCGATGGGAGGCCAGCACGAGGACGGCGGCGGACATGAACATGCCGCCGTTGCCGAGCACGACGCTGACCTCCGCGTCCGGGACCTGGGCGGCGGCCTCCTTGCGGAGCTGGCGGACGGCCTCCTGGATCGCGAACATCCCGTACATGCCGGTGTGGGTGTAGGACAGGCCGCCGCCGTTGGTGTTCAGCGGGAGGCGCCCGCCGGGCGAGGTGTGGCCTTCGGCGATGAACGCGCCCGCCTCGCCCCGCCCGACGAAACCCATGTCCTCCAGCCCGTAGATCGGCAGATGCGCGAACGCGTCGTAGATCATCAGATGGTCGACGTCGCCGTGCCCGATGCCCGCCTCGGCGAACGCGGCGCGGGACGCCCGGCGGAACGCGGCCGAGCTGGTCAGGTCGGCCATCTGCGAGATGACCGGCGACTCGGCGGACTCCCCCGCCCCCAGCAGATGGACGAGCGGGCGCCGGGTGCCGAGCGCGCGGGCATGGTCCTCGGACGTGACGACGAGCGCGCCGCCGCCGTCGGTCACCAGGCAGCACTCCAGCAGATGGAACGGGTAGGCGACCATCCGGGACGCGAGGACGTCCTCGACGGTGATCGGGTCGCGGTACATCGCGCGCGGGTTGAGGTTCGCCCAGCGGCGCTGCGCGACGGGCACCTCGGCGAGCTGCTCGTGGGTGAGGCCGGTCTCCTTCATGTACCGCAGCGCGGTGAGGGTGAAGGCGCTCGTCGGGCCGAACACGCCGTACGGGGCCTCGAACTGGCCGCTCAGGGAGTCGGGCGTGCGGGCGTAGCGGGGCGCGCCGACGCGCGAGCGGCCCGACTCGCCGTGCGTGACGAGGACGGTGCGGCACATCCCGGCGCGGATCGCGGCCGCGGCGTGCCGGACGTGGAACAGGAACGACGAGCCGCCGACCTGCGTGCCGTCCAGCCAGGCGGGCTCGATCCCGAGCGAGTGCGCGATCTCCACCGGGCCGGGGGTGCCGACGGCGGCGACGCCGTCGATGTCGTCCTTGGTGAGCCCGGCGTCGGCGAGGGCGTTGCGGGCGGCCTCCAGGTGCAGCTGCCGGGTGGACCGGTCGGGCAGCCGGCCGATCCCGTCGGTCTCCGCGGCCCCGGCGATGACGATGTTCACCGGGCCGTTCACCGGGCCTCCGCGGGGGCGAAGAGCGGGAGGCACACGTCGCCGCGCTGCTCGAAGACGACCCGGAGCGGCAGGTCGAGGGGCAGGTGCTCGGGGTCGGCGGGGACGCCGACGAGGTTGCTCATCATCCGGACGCCCTCCTCGAGTTCCACGATGGCGATGACGTAGGGCGCCTCGTCCTCGAAGCCGGGCGCCGGGCGATGGTTGATCACGTACGAGTGGAGGGTGGCGCGCCCGGTGGCGGTCACCCAGGCGACGTCGCCGGACCCGCAGTGCGGGCAGGCGGGGCGGGGATAGAAGAAGTGCCGGCCGCAGCCGCGGCAGCGCTGGACGCGCAGCTCCCCGGCGGCGGTGCCGTCCCAGAACGGCCGGGTGTCGGGGGTGGGCCGCGGGACGGCCTTGGCCGGTGCGGGCCTGGAGGCGGTGGACATCGCCCTCCTCGGAATAGTTCTAGATCGAGATTCTAGAACTTAGCTCTGGAAAATTTAAGGACCCGAACCTAGAGTTCGCTTCAAGAACCACCGGGCCCGAAAGCCCCCCGCCGGGACAACCGGAAAGAGGTGCCATGACCACCCTCGATCACCCGGCCGCCCCCGAGTCCAGAGCCGCGATCGACCGCCTCTGGAAGCGCGACCTCGACCGCTACCCCGACACCGGCCCCCGCGTGTGGTACCTCGCGGTGGTCGTCCTCGCCACGATCGTCCTCTACTGCGAGCAGTACGTGACCGGCGGCGTGGCGCCGCTGGTGCTCGCCCACTTCGAGATGTCGTTCCTCTTCTACGTGAACGCGCTGGTCGTCGGGGGTCTGCTCGGCGCGTTCGGTGCCCTCGCCGCCGGGCTGTGCGACAAATGGGGGCGCGCCAACCTGGTCGCCTACGGGCTCGGCGTCACGGGGGTGCTGACGCTGCTGCTCCCCTCGATGCCGAACAAGTGGGCGTTCGTCGTCCTGCTGACGGTCATCGGGATGGTCGAGGGCGTGATCCTGGTGGCCACGCCCGCCCTGGTCCGGGACTTCTCCCCGCAGCTCGGCCGCGCGTCCGCGATGGGCTTCTGGACGCTCGGCCCGGTCGTGGCGAGCCTCGTCGTCAGCTTCGTCGCGAACCGGACGCTGGAGCGGTTCGACAACAGCTGGGCCAGCCAGTACTACATCATGGGCGCCTTCGGGCTCGTCGTGTTCGCGATCGCGCTCGGCGGCCTGCGGGAGCTGAACCCGGGCCTGCGCAGCCAGGTCATGGTCAGCGCCGAGGACCGCGCGAAGGTGGAGGCGCGCGCGGCGCAGGCCGAGGCGAGCGCAGACCTCGGCCGGCCGTGGGCGCAGATGCTCAAGCTCGACATCCTCGCCCCGGCGATCGGTGTCTCGATCTTCCTGATCATCTACTACACCGCGGTCGGGTTCTTCACCATCTACCTGACCACCACGTTCGGGTTCACCACGTCCCGCGCCAACGGCATCAACACCTGGTACTGGGCGATGGACGCGATCGCGCTGGTGGTCGTCGGGCTCGTGTCCGACCGGCTGCGGGTGCGCAAGCCGTTCATGGCCGGCGGGACCGTCCTCGCGGTCGTCATGACGTACGTGTTCCTGACCCGCGCCACCCATCCGCACACGAGCTTCGCGGCGCTCGCGACCATCGTCAGCCTGCTGGCGGTCGGCCTCGCGATCGCGTACGCGCCGTGGATGGCCGCGTTCACCGAGACGATCGAGCGGCGCAACCCGGCGCTGATGGCGCACGGGCTGGCCGTCTGGGGCTGGACGACCCGGATCGCGGTCGCCGGCTCGGTGTTCGCGCTCCAGTACGTGGTGAGCAGCGCGAACACCCTGGTCAGCGCCCCCGAGAAGCTCGCGGAGGCGAAGGCGGCGCAGCAGGCGGGCCACGCGCCGCCGGCGGGGCTGCTGCACCAGCTCGCCGACATCAAGCAGGCGGCGGCGGACGCCCCGCACCAGTGGCAGCACTGGTGGTGGGTGTGCATCGCCGCCCAGGTGCTGTTCTTCGCGCTGATGCTGCCGCTCGCCGGGCGGTGGAGCCCGCGCGCCGCGAAGGCCGACCTGGAGGCGGCCGAAGCCGGGAAGTAGGAGGTGCCGCGCGGCCGTCCCGCGGGCCCTCGGCCTGCGGGGCGGCCGTCAGTGGTGCGCGTGGGCGCGGGCCCACAGGGCCGTCCAGCCGCCCGCGCCGAGCCAGGACGCGGGGACGCGCAGTCCCCGCCCGGCCACCGCGTCCCAGAAGGAGCCGGTGTCGGCGCCGAGCTCGGCGGCGTCGGGCAGCGCGCGCCGCCACGGGCCGTCCTCGTCCTTGAGGGTGGTCGCCGGGTAGCCGGGCACGTGGACCTTGCGCGGCGGGACGACGCCCGCGAGCGGGATCTCCGGCGCGGCGCAGGTCACCAGGACGGTCAGCGCGCACAGCAGCGGCTCGGTCGTCCGGTGCCCAACCGCGCGGGCGACGACCGGGTCGTCCCGCACCGCCAGCCGCCCGATCGCCGCGCGGACGCGCCGCCCGACGAGGTCGAGCGCGTACGGGCCGGCGATCGCGGGCCCCGCGACGAGCCTGCGCAGCGTCTTCGGCAGCGGCGGCTCGCCGAGCAGCAGCGGAAGCCGGTCGTAGCGCTCGCGGAGCACCGGGTCCAGGCCGCCGAGCGCGGCGGCGAGCGGCCGCGCCCCCGTCGCCTCCCACAGCCGGACGAGAGGGACGGCCCGGGTGTCGAGCGCGCGGCGGACCGCGGCGGTGAGCTGCGCGGACCCGAGCCGGCGCAGCCTGGTGAGCGCCGCGTCCGGCGGGGTCGCGGCGAGCGCGGCGAACACCTCCAGGACCGCGGCGCCGGACGCGTCCCACTCCGCGCGGGCGAGGTCGCCGAGCACCGGCCCCACCTCCTCGACCAGGCGCGGTGCGGCGCGCCGCCGCGCCGGCCGGGCGGGCGGGACCTCCTCCGTTACCGGCGCCTCGGGCGGGCGGGTGCCGGGAAGGGCGTCCACCCACGCGCGGAACGCGCGGTCCAGCTCCTCGCCGGGCGCCTCGTTGAACCGCGCCGCGATCTCCGAGACCCGCCAGCCGCGCGACTGCGGCCGCAGCGGGCTGATCTCCGCGTTGGCGACGAGGACGCCCTTGCCGTCGTAGAGGCCGAGCAGGGCGACGCGTCCGTCGCGGGCGTCGTCGATGTACGCGGGCCCGGCGATGCAGTTGCCCATGTAGTCCGACCACTCGGCCAGGTCGCGCGCGCTGCGGGCCACCCGCACCCGGACGGCCGCGCCGGGCACGGCCGCCCCGTCGGCGGCGGCCACGGGCGGCGGCACCTGGAACCCGCCGGTCAGCGCCGCGCTGATCGCCGTTCCGGCGGCCAGCCCCTCGGTGAACGCGGTCCAGGTGCGCGCGCCCTTCGGCGGGACGCCGCCGAGTTCGACGAGCTGCGCGGCGCCGGACACGGCGAGCGTCACCGAGCCGAGCCGGGGCGTGAGCGGCTCGGGGTCCTCCGGCGGCGGGTCGTGGTCGAACCAGGGGGCGCCGGTGCCGTCCACCGAGCGCGCCGCGTCGTGCCCGTGCAGCTGGGCGAGCGCGTCGATCAGGTCGACGTACCAGAGCAGGTCGCCGGCGAGCTCCTCGCGGTCGCGCAGCGGTTCGCGGTCGCCGAGGAGCGGGCCGGTCCACGGCGGGATGCCGTCCCAACCGGCTGGCGGGCGCGCGGCGCCGTACCCGGCCGCGTCGCGCCAGGCCCCCAGGCCGGTCGCCCCCCAGTCACGGAGCACGTCGCCGCGCTGCCCGATCATCCGCTCCATCACCGTCTCGACGGTCTCGATGACGAGGAGGGCGAACTCCCGCGCGCGCGTCAGCCTCGGCTTGACGAAGCCGACGAGCCGCGCGTCGACCGGTCCCCCGGCGGACAGCCTGCGGTGGATCTCGCCGGCGTGGACGGTGGGCCGGGAGGGCAGCCCGCCGTCGCGGCGGCGGCCGTCGCCCCACGCGGGGCACTGCTCGACGACGGCGGCGATGAGGGGCGCGGAGCGCGCCAGGCCCTCCTCGTAGCCGTGGTCGGCGACCGCGACGGCGGTCCGGAGCAGCGCGGTGGCGGCGATCGCGTCCTCGAACATCCGGACGAGCTGCTCGTGCCAGTAGCCGTCGGGCGGGATCCACCGCGCGGCGTCGGCGAGCGTGGGCTCGCCGACGCCCAGCGTCCGCGTCATCCAGCCGACGACCAGCTCGTCCTCGTGGCGGGCGCGGCGTTCGCGCAGGTCGGAGAGGCGGTCGCGGCGGCCCTGCGTGGCCATGCGGCGGGCGCGGCGGGCCGACCGGTCCCGCTGGTCGAGGACCAGCGACCACAGGTCGAGGAGCAGGTCGAGCCGGCGCGGGCGCGGCACCCCCTCGAACGCCCGGCCGAGGTATCCGGCGAGCACGGACGGCGCGCCCGGCACGGCGTCGTCGGGGCCGTCCAGGCCGAGGACGCGCTCCAGCTGCTCGGGCCCGAGCACGTCGCTCGCGGCGGACGCCAGATGCAGCGCGGCCCACCGCCCGTCCCCGGCCGCCTTCGCCGCCGCCGCGCCCACCCGCCGGGTGACCGACGGGCCGAACAGGGCGACGAGGAACCCGGCCCGGTCGCCCAGCCGTCCCGCGTTCTCCAGCCCGAGCGCCCGCAGCGCGGCGAGGACCGCGTCGCGCTGGTCGCCGCGCGCCCCGTCCAGCCGGGCCGACCGGAACCCGTCGCCGAGGTCGACGCCCGCGCCGGCGGCCGCCGGCCCGCCCGCGCCGACCAGCGCGGACAGCTCGGCGAGCGCGCGCCGGACGTCCTCGTCGGCGGCATCGGCGGGGCCCAGTGCGACGGCCGCGCCGGGCGGCGCGGACGGGCCGCCGGTGACCCGCTCCGGACCGGACGGACGGGCCGTCCACGCGGCCAGGTCCGTGGCCACCACACCACCCGCGAGCCGAACCTTCACGCCGGTGATTCTGCTCGTCCCGCCCCGTCCCGTCGACCCGGTTTCTGCCGGTTCGCCGCTTCGGGGTCAGGGGCGGTACGGGACGGCGAAGAGGGCGGCGAGGAGCGCGGCGCAGCGGGCCAGGTCGGCGGCCTCGATGCGCTCGTCGG
This sequence comes from Actinomadura nitritigenes, assembly GCF_017573545.1. Classification (GTDB taxonomy): domain Bacteria; phylum Actinomycetota; class Actinomycetes; order Streptosporangiales; family Streptosporangiaceae; genus Spirillospora; species Spirillospora nitritigenes. Next base: position 43,274 of record NZ_JAGEOK010000035.1, read on the forward strand.
CGGCGTGCGCGCCGCGCCCGCGCGGGCCGAGGCCGTCGAGCGTCGGAAGGCCGCGCGAGCCGGGCAGGTTCGCGTCGCCCGCGCCCGCCGCCGGGCGCCCCCGGACGGTCTGGCCGAGCGCGGCGCCCACCTCCGCCAGGTGGGCCAGCAGCGGGTTGGCGGGGTCGTCCGGCCAGGTCGGCCGGGACGTCAGCACCTCGGCCTCGACCTGCGCGCCGTCCCGGACCGGGCGGGCGCCGCGCAGCGCGTCCAGCATCCGGCGCTCGGATCCGGCGTCGGTAAAGCGGAGGCCGATCTCCGCCCAAGCGTCCCCGGCGATCACGTTGGCGCGGCGGCCGCCCTCGATCCGGCCGATGTTGCACAGGGTGGTGCCGTCGTCCGGGACGGCGGCGCGGACGGCGGCGAGCTGGTCGAGCAGCTCGTCGATCGCGGACACGCCGCGGCCCGGGTCGAGGGCGGCGTGCGCCTCGCGGCCGCGGACCCGCAGCGCGACGCGGGTACTGCCGCGCCGCGCGGACTTCAGCGCGCCGTCGGGATGCGGGGACTCCAGGCCGACGACCGCCGCCGCCCCGTCCATCTCGGCCTCGACGAGGTCGCGGCCGGTGGGGCTGCCGACCTCCTCGTCGGCGACGACGACCGCGCGGACGGGCGCGGGCACGGCGATCCCGGCGGCGTCGAGGGCCTGGAACGCCGTCTCCAGCGCGACGAGGCCGCCCTTCATGTCGAAGACGCCGGGGCCGGTGATGGTCGTGCCGTCGTCGGTGTAGGGCATGCCGTCGAGGCGCCCGACCGGCCAGACGGTGTCGTAGTGGCCGACGACGAGGAGGTGCCCGGGCCCCTCCGGCCCCCAGGAGGTGACCAGGTGGTCGCCGCTCGGCGAGGGCACCCGCCGCACCCGCCCCCCGGCGGCGGCCTGCCCGGCCTCGACCAGGTCGGCGCAGCGGGCCAGCGCCACGGCGTCGCCGCTGGGCGACTCGGCGAGCGCGTACTCGCGCAGGCGGGCCCGCGCGGCGTCCAGCAGGGCGGCGGCGGCCTCGGTGATGCGGGTCGCGTCGCCGGGGTCGAGCACGGGGCGGTCGAGCGCGGTCATGTCCCTCCAGGTGCTGGAAGATCATTGACGAACATACGGATCGTATAACCGTCATGATCACGGCAATATTTGACGCTGACAAGGCGTGATGCTACAACGAGGACATAGATCCACAACATATCTAGGTCAGGACATGTGCCGACAGTAAGCGATGCGATGCCTGTGAGATCCCCGGCCGTGCACGTGCGGCCCCTGTCCGGGCCCGCGGAGATGCGCGCCGCCGTCGCCCTCTACCGCGAGGTCTTCCGGCTCGCCGAGACCGACCCCGCGGTCAGCCCCCGCCTGCTCATCTCCCTCGCGCACAACGGCGGCTCGGTCGTCGGCGCGTTCGACGGCGGCGACCTCGTCGGGTTCGCCTACGGCTTCGGCGGCGTCGATCCCGCGGGCCGCGTCTACCACTACTCGCAGATGGCCGCCGTCCGCGACGACCAGCAGGGCCGCGGCATCGGCCGCGCCCTCAAGCTCGGGCAGCGCGAGCAGGTGCTCGCCACCGGCGTCACCGCGATGCGCTGGTCGTTCGACCCGGTCCGCACCCGCAACGCGCACTTCAACCTCGACGTCCTCGGCGCGGTCGCGCGCTGGTTCGAGCCGAACCTGCTCGGCGTCGAGGACGTCGGCCGGGACCGCGGCATGCGCACCGACCGGCTCATCGTCGAATGGGACCTGACCGCCGCCCTCCCCTCCGCACGGGACCGGGCGCCGAAGCCGCCGCCCGTCGGCTGGGGCGAGACCGCCCGCGACGGCGACGCCGTCCTGTTCGGCCTACCCAGCGACTGGGACGCGTACGTCGCCGCCGACCGGGACGCCTCCGTCGCGCTCCGCGAACGGGTCGCCGGCGTCATGGGCCGCCTCATCGAGGGCGGCCGCGCCGCCGTCTCGTGCGAGGTCGCCGCCCCCGGCACCGCCGTCTACCGGTTCGTCCCCGACCCGCAGGAGAAGCACTGATGACCGCCGTCGCCGCCGTCGAGGCGTTCCGGCTGAGCCTGCCGCTCGTCCACACCTTCCAGACCAGCTCGCACCGCAAGTCGCACCTGGAGCACATCGTCGTCCGGGTGACCGACGGGTCCGGCGCGTCCGGCTGGGGGGAGATCGCCTCGCCGAGCGACCCGTACTACAGCCCCGAGACCGTCGACACCTGCTGGATGATGCTGCGCCGCTACCTCGCGCCCGCGCTCGTCGGCACCGGGTGGGACCACCCGTCCGAGGCGGGGCGCGCGTGGGCGCGGATCCGCGGCCACCACTTCGCCAAGGCCGGGCTCGACATCGCCTGCTGGGACCTGTGGGCGCGCTCGTCCGGCACCCCGCTCGCCGCCGCGCTCGGCGGCACCCGGCGGAGCATCGCCGCCGGCGTCAGCCTCGGCATCGAACCGACCGTCGACGACCTGCTCGCGCAGGTGGAACGGCACGTCGCGGACGGCTACCAGCGCATCAAGCTGAAGATCGCGCCCGGCTGGGACGTCGCGCCGACCCGCGCCGTCCGGGAGGCGTACCCGGACCTCGCCGTCCAGGTCGACGCCAACGGCGTCTACCCCGAGACGCTCGAGGCGCTCGCCACCATGCGCGAGCTGGACGTCCTCGGCCTGCTGCTCATCGAGCAGCCGTTCGCGCCGGGCGCCCTCGCCGCGCACGCCCGCCTCGCCGCCACGATCGGCACGCCCGTCTGCCTGGACGAGTCGGTCGACGACCTCGACCAGCTCGACACGGCGATCGCGCTCGGCGCCGGGAGCATCCTGAACGTCAAGGTGTCGCGGATGGGCGGCCTCACGGCGGCCCGCACGGCGCACGACCGGGCCGTGGCCGCCGGCTGGAGGGTGTGGTGCGGCGGCATGCACGAGTTCGGCGTCGGCCGCGCCGCGAACGTCGCGATCGCGTCCCTGCCCGGCTTCGACCTGCCCAGCGACGTGTCCGGCTCCGACAAGTACTACGCGCACGACATCGTGTCCCCGCCCATCCGCGCGACCGGCGGCATGGTCCCCGTCCCGGCCGCCCCCGGCCTCGGCCACGACGTGGACGAGGATCTCATCCGCGGCCAGGCCACCGACACCTTCCACACCTGACCCTTGGTCGCGTCGTGGCGTGGCGCCCTTGATCAGAGGAGGCCGGTGGCGGCGTAGACGGCCCGGCCGGTGTCGGCGATCAGCGCGGCGGCGTCGGCCTCGGACGCGATGCCCTCCGTCATGGCGACGAGGACGATCGGGTCGCGGTCCTTCGGCAGGACGATCCCGGCGTCGTGGCAGACGCCCGCCAGCTCGCCCGTCTTGTGGGCCAGCGTCACGCCCGGCGGGAGGTGGCGGGGCAGGCGGTCGTTGAGCTGCTGGCGGGCCAGCGCGTCGAGCGCGAACGCGGTGCCCTCCTCGCCGAGCAGCTCGCCCCTGACCAGGCCGGTCAGCAGCGCCGCGACGTCCGCCGGGGTCGTGACGTTCTCGTCGCCGCGCGCGCGGGCCGCCGCGTCCATCATCACCCGGGCCAGCACGGTGGAGCCCAGCCCGTGCCGGGCGCACCAGGCGTTCACCGCGTCCCTCCCGACCAGGTCGATCAGCAGGTTCGTCGCGGTGTTGTCGCTGACGATGATCATCAGGGTGAGCAGGTCGCGGACGCTGAACTCCGCCGCGTCCGCGAGGTCCTTGATGACGCCGCTGCCGGGGACGCGGGCGTCCGGCGGCGCCGGCAGCCGGTCGGCGAGGGACAGGCGACCGGCCTCGGCCTCCGCCAGCACCGTCGCCATGACCGCGATCTTGATCACCGACGCCGAGGTGAAGCGGCGGTCCGCGTTCACCTCCGCGCGTTCACCGGTGCCGAGGTCGTGCGCGACGACGCCGAGCGTCCCGCCCAGGCGGGACGCCCGCCGCACCAGTTCGTCCAGTTCGTCGCGCACGTCAGACCTCCGGGGGCAGGGCCGCCCCGGGACGCCCCCGGGGCGGCTTCGTCGGGACTAGAGCAGGATCGCGAACAGGACCAGGAATCCCGCCGTGTTCGCGACCATGATGGCCCAGCCGTTGAACAGCATCATCCGCAGATCGCTGGAACGGGCGAGACCCATCTGCCCCATCATGTCCGCGGTCGGGTACGGGCCGAGCTGGTCGATCTGCGCCGTCCCGAGCAGCGACACCGCCCACGCCGCCGGCGGCACGCCCAGCGACGTCACCAGCGGCCCGAACAGCTTGTTGATCAGGACGACCTGGGCGACCGCCGCGCCGGGCACCGCGTGCACGTACCCGAGCAGGACCACCAGCAGCAGGAACGCGTACGGGCCGACGTCGGGCATGACGCCCTTGAGGTGCTCGAAGATCGTGTCGAACGCGCCGGTCTTCTGCACCAGGGTCAGCAGCGGGTCCAGCAGCCAGAACAGCATGAACAGCCAGATCAGCCGGGCCGCGCCCGCGTAGACGGCCTCCGCCGTCCCCTTCGCGCCGAGGCCGCCGGCCAGGCCGGTCGCGGCGGCGGTGACCACCATGACGACCAGCGCGTAGGAGTAGCCCGCCTTGACCCACACGCCGTACACGGCCAGCGCGATCAGCACGCCGATGAAGGCGAGCGCGGCCGCCTGCCCGCGCCTGTCCGGCGCGGCGTCGGCGTCGTCGTCGCGCGCGGCGTCCTCCGGCGCGTACTCGTGATCGGTGTGCTTCTGGATCCAGCGGGCCATGAAGAACCCGGTCACGATGGTGATCGCGCCGACCGGCAGGCCCGCGTGCAGCAGGTAGTCGCCGTACGACAGCTTCGCCGCGGCGGTGATCGTCACGACCGGCGGGGTGAACGGGCCGAGCATCAGCCCGGCCGCGCCCGCCGCGTGGAACATCGCCGCGACCGCCGGGGGCCGCCAGCCCATCCGCGCCGCGATCGGGATGACGATCGGCGCGATGATCGCGTTGCCGCCCGCGAGGGTGCCGAGCGCGCCCACGATGACCAGCGACGACACCATGACGCCGAGCTGGACGCGGGTGGGGGTGCTGAGCCCGATGCGGCCCATCACCGTCCGGACGAGGGTCTGCGCGGCGCCGGTCTCCTGCGCGACGTGGCCGAGGCCGGCGCCGAGCAGGATGATCAGGCCGATCACCGCGACCAGCGACCCCATGGACGTGGCGAGCTGCTCGCCGAGCGGGACCGGCGCCGTCCTGGTCATGATCGCCGCGACGATGACGGCGCCGATGGTGGCCAGCACGACGTCCACGCCGAGCAGGGCCAGGACCGCGTACATGATGATGGGGACGAGGCCCCAGATGCCGGCCTTGCCGCCTGCGACGGCCAGCACGATGCCCGCGACGACGCAGACCGCGAAGCAGGCCACCGAGGTGAGCTGCCTGCGGTCCAGCCGTCCGCCGAGCGAGATGGCGCTGCTCAATAGCGCTCCTGTTCAACGGGGATCCGGGGGGATCCGGGGGGGATCCGGGAAACGACGTGCTCAGCCGGCCCGGCGCAGCACGCATCCGGGACGCGCGCCGGTGGCCGTGCCGTCGCGCAGCACGGGGACGCCGCGCACGAGCACGTGCCGCACACCCGTGGCGAGCCGCCAGGGGTCTGCGAAGTCGGAGGTGTCGGCCACCGCGGCCGGGTCGAACACGGCGATGTCGGCGACGCGGCCCGCGCGGAGCTCGCCGCGGTCGGCCAGCCCGAGCCGGGCGGCGGGGAGGGAGGTCATCTTCCGGACGGCCTCGGGCAGCGTGAGCAGCCCGTCCTCCCGCACGTAGCGGCCGAGGACGCGCGCGAACGTGCCGAAGCTGCGCGGGTGCGGGCGGCCCTCGCCGGACGGCGCGAGGGTCCAGCCGTCGCTGGCGACGCTGACCAGCGGGTGCGCGAGGACGGTGGCCACGTCGGCGGCGGACATCGCGTGGTTGACGATCGAGACGGTCGCGCGGTGCTCGGCCAGCAGTTCGAGCGCCGCCTCCGCCGGGTCCATGCCGGTCTCGTCGCCGATCTCGGTGAGGCTGCGGCCGATGAACCGGGAGTACGGGCCGTCCGGCAGCCCCGCGACGACGACGCCGGCGGGGTCGATGTCGCGGCCGAAGCGGGCGCGCAGCTCCGCGGCGATCCGGTCTCGGGTGGAGCGTTCCATCAGCCGTTCGAGCAGCCGCGCGGCGCCGCCGTCCATCGCCCAGCCCGGCAGCCGGGACGTCAGCGTCGTGGAGGACGCGGTGTAGGGGTACACGTCGGCGGTGACGTCCACGCCTCCGGCGCGGGCCGCCTCGATCTTCGCGAGCGCCGCGCGCACCGCCCCGTGGTTGGCCGGCCCCAATGCCTTCAGGTGCGAGATCTCCAGCCGCGCCCCCGACCGGCGCGCCGCGTCCAGCGCCTCGTCGACCGCGGCGAGCAGCTCGTCGCTCTCGTTGCGCATGTGCGTGGAGTAGAGGAGCCCGTGCCGCGCGGCCTCGGCGGCGAGCGCGGCGACCTCGCCGGACGACGCGTACGACCCGGGCGCGTAGATCAGCCCGGTGGAGAAGCCGAACGCGCCCTGCTCGGCGGCGGCCGCCAGCAGCGACCGCATCGCCGCCAGCTCGTCGGCGGTGGCGGGCCGCTCGTCCGGGCCCATCACCAGCGTGCGCAGCGCCTGGTGCCCGACCTGCGTCGCCAGGTTGATCGCGGGGCGTTCGGCGTCGACCGCGCGGGCGTAGCCGTCGAGGTCCGTCCACCGGAAGTCGACGCCGGACGCCAGGAACCCGGCGGCGCCGCGCAGCTCCTCCGCTTCGGCGACCGGGAACGGCGAGAACCCGCAGTTGCCGCCGAGCAGCGTCGTCACGCCCTGGTACACGGCCGTGTCGGCGGCCGGGTGCTCCTGGAGGGTGAAGTCGGCGTGCGAGTGCAGGTCGATGAAGCCGGGGGCGACCACCAGGCCCGTGGCGTCCAGCTCCGGACCCTCGTGCGCCTTGCCGGGCGGGACGACGTCCTGGACGCGTCCCTCGCGCACCACCACGTCGGCGCGCCGCGCCGGCGCGCCGGTGCCGTCCAGCACCTCGCCACCGGTGATGACGACATCGTCCGTCTCGCCCGTCGTGTGCCTCATGGGTGCGCGCCCCTCATTCGTCGGAGTAGATGGCCAGGGCGTGGGCGAGCCCCTCGCGCCTGGCCAGCCGCCGGCGCGCGCCCTTCGCGCTGGCCGCGGTGAGCGTGGCGAGCGCGTGCACGACGGCGGAGATCGCGGTCGGGGAGTCGGCGAACGACGCGCTGCCGGTGCCGACCACCACGGTGGTGTGCGCCGCGGCGGCGAGGGGGCTGCCCGCGTCGTCGGTGATGGCCACGACGTGCCCGCCGGCCGCGGCGAACTCGCGCGCCACGACGATGGTGGGACGGGCGTAGCGGCGGAACGAGAACGCGATGAGCACGTCGGTGGGCCGCACGTCGCTGAGCACGTCGATGGCCCGGACGGCGCCCTCGTCGATCAGGCTGACGCCGGCGAGGCTGGCCGACAGCTCCAGGTGCAGGAGGGTCGCGTGCGCGCGGCTCTTGGCGCTGCCGAGGATGAACCGGCGCCGGGCCGCGACGACCCGCCCCGCGGCCTGCTCCAGCGTCCCGTCGGCCTGCAGCGCGGCCATGGTGCGCTCCAGGTTGGCGCGGTCGGCCTCGACCACCGCGTTCAGCAGCACCGAGGCCGAGGACTGCCGCCGCAGGCGGGCGCCGTAGCGGGCGTCCGGGCTGCTCAGCCGGCGGTTCTCGGCGGCCGCCTCGGCCTGGCGGTCCGCTGCCGGAGGCCGGGGGGACTCCTCGCTCACAAGCCTCTCCCGTCCGTGGATACGTAACCTATGTGGCCGCGCCCTGTTTTCTAGCAGTATGCCGCAGCGCACGTCAATGATGCTGTTCATCCGAATCCCTGCCGGTGATCCAAGGGAGACCGAATGGCCGGTCCCCCATGGCGATATGGAACGTATCCCGCCGCAATCGATGCATCGCGGCGGCATTTCTTCTAGCAACGCTAGAAGTCCTGCTCATGCTCTGTTAGTGTCGGTCTTGTTCCTAGCAGCGCTAGAAGTTGGAGCATTGCCATGCTGACCCCCCTCGCCTACGGGCTCGCCACCGTCCTCAGCCTCCTGGTCCTGTTCATCGGCGTCCGTTTCCTGGTCTCCCCGCGCTCGGCGGCGACCGGCTACGGTGTGCCCGCCAAGGACGGTGGCGATTCCGCCTACCTGGCCATCAAGGGAGTGCGCGACGCGACCTTCGGCGTCCTCGGCCTGGCCCTGCTCGCCTTCTCCACCGCGCACGCCGCCGGCTGGTACATGCTCGTCGTCGCCCTCGCCCCGCTCGGCGACACGCTCATCGTCCTGCGCTTCGGAGGGACGAAGGCGGCCGCGTTCGGCATCCACTTCGCCACCGCCGTCACCGTCCTCATCAGCGCCGCCCTCCTCTTCGCGATCTGAGAGCGCTGGATGGCCGGGGCGCCCGGCGCGAGGCGAGCACGCGCCCCGCGCCGGGCCGACGCGTCTCCGCTTCAGGGCCGCCGGCCGGCGGTATGCCGGACCTTGGAATTTCCTGGAGAAGTTGACGAAATTAGCGGCGTTTCTTCCCAATCGGTCTAGCCTGTCGGGATGATCCCGCCTTTAGGTGTTTCCGCCCCAACGGCGCGCCTCGGATGGCTGGACGTGCTGCGGGGATGGGCGGCGCTGGCGGTGGCCCTGCACCACGCGAGCTACGTGTACCTTCCCGACGTGCGGATCGCGCTGCAGGGCTGGTTCGATCCCGGCACCTACGGGGTCCTCGTGTTCTTCCTGGTCAGCGGCTATATCGTGCCCGCGTCGCTGGAGCGGCGGGAGAGCGTCCGCGGGTTCTGGGTCGGCCGGTTCTTCCGCATCTACCCGCTGCTGGCGGTGTCGTGCCTTCTCGCGGTGCTGCCGTTCCTGCTGGGCGTCCGCGGCCTGCGGGCGGGCCTGGAGCACTACCACCCCGTGACGGCGGTCCTCGCCCACCTGACGATGATGCAGGACCTCCTCGCGGTCCCGAACGCGATGAACGTGCTGTGGACGCTGTCCTACGAGATGGCCTTCTACCTGCTGATCGTCGCGCTGTTCGTGGTCCGGGTGCACCGCCGGTCCGCACCCGTCTCCGTCGGGCTCGCGGCGGCGGCGCTGGCGGTGGGCGGGCTGATGCCGACCTGGCTGCTGTCGGGCCTGCTGTCCCGCACGGCCGGTGTCGGCGTCGTCGTCTCGGTCTGCTTCGCCGCGCTGGTGGCGGCGATCGCGGCGGCGGTGTCGGGCCGCGCGGCGGCGCGGGTCGCGGGCGGGCTGCTCGGCGGGCTGCTCGCGGCGCTGCTGGTGGTGCTGAACGGCCGGGTCGGCGCGTGGCAGGGCCTCGCGATGATGGCGCTGATGTTCGCCGGGACCGCCGTGTACCGCGCCGAACGCGGGCAGATCCCGGCCTGGTCCGGCGGCGCCGCCGCGGTGCTGGTGCCGGCCGGCGCGCTCGCCGCCGGCGTCTGGAACTTGCACGGCTCCTGGCACGCCCAGCTCGTCTGGGCCGGGTCGGTCCTCGCGGCGACGGCGACGTTCGCGGCGGCCTGGCTGCTGCGGCACCGCCGGTTCCCGCGCTGGGCGACGGGCCTCGGCACCGCGAGCTTCTCGGTCTACCTGCTGCATCCGCTGCTGCTGATGGTGGCCGCGCAGTTCCTCGGCACGTCCGGCCGCGAGGACGTGCCGGGCCTGCTGGTCTTCGTCGCCGTGCTGCTGGCCGCCGGCTGGGCGTCGCAGCGCTGGATCGAGGCGCCCGCGCAGCGACTGGGCCGCCGCCTCGCGCGGCGCGCCCCGTCCACCGCCGCCGAGCCGCCGGTGCTGGTGTCCTAGGGCCGCTCGCGCCGGAGCCCGCGCGCCGCGAGACGGCGCCCGGCCGGATGCGGGTGCGCGGCTCCTTCGTCCGGGGCGGGTCGAAGATCCGGGACGGGCGGCGGTAGAAGTGTTCGGTGGGCAGTGCGGAGAGCGCGAGCGGGCCTCAGCCGTGGGGCTCGATGGTCATGGCCACGGGCATCGTCGCGGTGGGGCTCGACCTCGCCGGGTTCAGGTGGGCGGCGAGGGTCCTGCTGGTGGTCACGGCGGCGCTGTGGGCCGTGATGGCCGTGACGTTCGGCCGCCGCCTGCGGAGCGGGCGGGAGGAGCGCCGAGCCGCGGGGGGCGAACCGGTCACGCTGACGAGCGTCGCGGGCAGCGGGGTGCTCGGCGCGGGCCTCCTGCTGTTCCGCTACGACGTGGCGGCCGAGGCGCTGCTCGCGGTGATGGCGGTGGCGTGGCTGCTGCTGGTGCCGCGGGTGGTGCGGCGCCTGCGGCGGCGGCTGCCGGGCGCGGCCTACCTGGTGACGGTGTCGACGCAGTCGCTGGTGGTGCTGGCGTCGACGCTGTCGAAGCAGCTGTCGGTGCGCTGGCCCGTCTGGCCGGCGGGCGTGCTGCTCGCCCTCGGCCTCGTCCTCTACCTGTTCGTGCTCGGCCGGTTCGACTTCCGCCAGGTGCGGGACGGCGCGGGCGACCACTGGGTGCTGGCGGGCGCGCTGTCCATCTCCGCGCTGGCCTGCGCGAAGCTCGCCGTCGCGGCCGGGACGCCCGCGCCGCGGCCGCTGGAATGGCTGATGCTGGCGATTCTCGCCGCGGCGTTCGCCTGGTACGTCCTGCTGGCCTGCGCGGAGGTCGGCCGGCCCCGGACGAGCTATGACGGGCGCCGCTGGTCGACGGTGTTCCCCCTCGGCATGACGGCGGCCGCCGCGATGACGGCCGGGACCGTGGCCGGCCTGCCCTGGCTGGGCGCGCTCGGCCGCGCGCTGCTGTGGCCCGCGGTCGCCGCCTGGGCGGTCGTCGCGGTCGGGGCCGTCCGCCATGCCGCCGCCCCCCGCGCCCCGGGCTGAGCACCCGGCCGGGGACGGCGCCCGGGGTCAGCGGCGAGTGCGCGGCAGGAACGCGACCAGCGCGGTGCCCGCCGCCGTGATGATCGCCGCGATCAGGAACGCGGTGGCGTAGCCGTCCGCGAGGTCGGAGCCCGACCGGGCCGCCGCGGTCGCGAGGATCGTGAGGCCGATCGCGCCGCCGATCGTCCGGGAGGTGTTCACGACTCCCGCGACGGCGCCCGCCTCCGCCCGGTCCGCCCCGGCCGTCGACGCCTCCACCAGCGGGGTCATCAGCAGCCCGAACCCGGTCGCCATCACGATGCCGGGGCCGAGGATCGACCCCGCGAACGTCCCGCCCGCGTCCAGGACGGCGCTCTGCCACGCGAACCCGGCGGCGGCCGTCAGCCCGCCCCCGGCGGCCAGCAGCCGGGCGTCCATCCGGGCCATCAGCGTGGGCGCGAGCTTCGAGCCGAGGATGATGCCCGCGGTGTGCGGCAGGAACGACACCCCGGTCCGGACGGCGCTGTAGTGCAGGACGTTCTGCATGTAGAGCGACAGGAAGTACCAGAGCGCGAACCCCGCCATCGTGCTGACGAGGGTCGCGAGGTTGCCGACCGCGACGCTGCGCAGCCGGAACAGCCGCAGCTGGACGAGCGGCCGGGCCGTCCGCGCCTCGACGGCGACGAACAGCGCCAGCAGGACGAGCCCGGCGAGCAGCGGGACGAGCGAGTCCCGCGACGTCCAGCCGTGGTGCTCGGTCCGCCCGATGCCGAAGGCGAGCAGGCCGACGCCACCGGTGACGAGGACCGCGCCCGGCAGGTCGAGGCGCTGCCGGGCCGCGGCGCCCCGCTCGTCGCGCAGCCACCGCCCGGCGATCACGGCGACGGCGACGCCGACGGGGACGTTGATCAGCAGCACCCAGCGCCAGCTCAGGTAGTCGGTGAGCAGGCCGCCGACGAGCCCGCCGGTGGCGCCGCCCGCGGTGCCGACCGCCGTCCACGTCGCGATCGCCCGGGTCCGCGCGGGCCCTTCGGGGAACGTCCCGGTGATCAGCGACAGCGTGACGGGCGCGAGGATCGCGGCACCGAGGCCCTGGACGGCGCGGGCGCCGATGAGCATCCCCGCGTCCTGCGCGAGGCCGCCCGCGAGGCTGGCCGCGGTGAACAGCCCGAGACCGGTCACGAACACCCGCTTGCGGCCGAACAGGTCGGCGGCCCGCCCGCCCAGCAGCAGGAACCCGGCGAACGCCAGCGAGTAGGCGTTGACGACCCATTGCAGGCTCGTGGCGCCGAGCCCGAGCCCGGCCCGCATGCCGGGCAGGGCGACGTTGACGACGGAGATGTCGAGGACGACGAGGAACTGGCCGATGGACGCGGCGAGCAGCGCGGCCCACGGCGGGGTCCCGCCGGCCTGCCGGTCCCCCGCCTCGACGGCGCCGCCTTCTTGGATCGTGGTCATGGATCCCATGCTGGCGGCGGGGGCCGCCGCCGCGCGTCGGCCGCCGGACCCAATCCGCCACGTCCGATCGTCCTAGGACCAGCCTCCGCCCGCCCCGGCCGGCGACCGTACGGGGCCGCCGGGTCAGTACGGCACGCCGATCTTCCGCCACTTCCGGCCTCCGGTCCCCGGCTCGTGCGGCGGCCGGGCGCGCCGGTCCCGGTACACGACGTAGGGCCGCCACAGATACCACAGCGGGTAGCTCCAGGCGTGCACGAGCCGGCTGAACGGCCACACCGCGAAGATCATCCAGGCGGCGGTGGCGTGCACCTGGTACATCACGGGCGCGGCGCCGATCGCCCGGTGGTCCGGGGTGCCGGCGAACAGGCTCCGGAACCACACCGACACGGTGGTGCGGTAGTCGTAGCCGCCCCCGAACTCCTGCACGCCGAGCGTCAGGTAGATGCCGAGCACGCTGATGATGCCGAGCAGGACGAGCGCGAGGTAGTCGACGCCGCTGGTGGTGGCGCGGACGCGGGGCACCCCCATCCGGCGGAAGATCAGGATGCCCGCGCCGAGCAGCACCCCGATCGCCGCGACCGACCCGGCGATGCCCGAGAACAGGGTGTACGCCCGTTCGCTGATGCCGAGCCACTCGGTGAACGACCGCGGGACGAGGATGCCGATGGCGTGCCCGGCGATGGCCGCGAACGCCGAGTAGTGGAACAGCGGCGCGCCCCACTTCAGCAGCCGCCGCTCCTGCAGCTGCGTCGACCGGCTCGTCCAGCCGAACTGGTCGTAGCGCCACCGCCAGATGTGCCCGACGACGAACACGACCATCGCCGCGTAGGGCAGGATCACCCACCACCACAGGTCGAAATCGCTCACCGCCGCGCCTCCGTTCCGCTGCCGTCGAGGTACCCGGGCGGAGCGAACGGCTCCAGCCCCACCTCCTCCTCCGGTGGTCCCTTCTCCCAGGCCCGGCCGACCAGCGCCAGGTCCCTGCGGCCCAGCCTCGGAAGCCGGGCGCACACCGCCGCCACCACGTCCGCGTAGGGGGTGCCCGCGGCGGCCAGCGCGCGGCGCAGCAGTTCCAGGTCGGCGCGGTGCCCGCGCAGCAGCTTCTCGCCGCGCGGGGTGAGCGCCGCGAAGTCCAGGACGAGCGGAAGGTAGTCGGGCAGCTCGTCCTCCGACGGCTCGAACCCGGCCGCGCGGTAGGCGGCCTTGAAGGTGAGCATCGCCATCCCGCGCTTACGGGTGTCGCCGTACCGGTGGTACGTCAGGTACAGCGCGCAGCGGCGGCGCAGGTCGAACGTCTCGACGTAGTGCTGCGCGACCTCGGTCGGCGGGGTGGCGCGCAGCCAGCCGAGGAAGCGGCCGAAGCCGTCCCTGGTCGCGCGCGGCGAGACGGCCGACGCGGCGGCGCCGAGGTGGTCGAGCCCGTCGAACAGCGCCAGCGTCGGGTACTGCAGCAGCACCGAGGCGAGCTTGTACGGACCGGCTTCGTGCTGGTCGGCCTTGCGTGAGCCGGACACGCGCGGGCCGGACACACGAGGGCCGGGCGTGTTCGGGGCGGGCGTGTGCGGGGCGGTGCCGCCGTCGCGGGTCATGATCCGCCGGCCTCGGGGAAGAGGTGCGGCGCGTCGCCGCGCCCGTTCCAGCCGAGCAGGTTGAAGCGCGTGCGGCCGTCGTCGGCGCGGAACGTGCCGCCACCTCCGCCTCCTCCGCCTCCGCCGGCGGCCGTGTTCGCGGGCCTGCCGGGATGGAAGCTCTCCACGCCCATCGGGCCGTTGCCGCCCATGCCGGGCCCGCCCTCGCCGTCCAGGCTGCAGAACAGCTGCTCGTGCTGCGCCATCAGCCGGCCCGCGTCCTCCGCGTGCGCCTTCGGGACGACGTAGCGGTCCTCGTACTTGCCGATGGCGAGCAGCCGGTACAGGTCGTCGAGGTCGTCCGGGGTCGCGCCGACAGACGCGGGCAGGTCCTCGTCCAGGTCGAGGCCGAGCTGCCCCGCCCGCATGACGGCCCGGACCGCCGCCAGCTTCCGCAGCACGTCCCGGACCGTCCCGGTCCTCCCCGCGGTGAACAGGTTCGCCAGGTACTCGATGGGGATCCGCAGGTCGTCGATGGTGGCGAACACCCGGTCGGGGTCGCCGTGGTCGTAGCCCGCGGCGTGCGCCACGTCCGCGACCGGGGACAGCGGCGGGATGTACCAGACCATCGGCAGCGTCCGGTACTCCGGATGCAGCGGCAGCGCCACCCGGTGCCGGACGGCCAGCGCGTACACCGGGGACCGCTGCGCCGCCTCCACCCAGTCCGCCGGGATGCCCGCCTTCGCGGCCTCCGCCCGCACCTCCGGGTCGGACGGGTCGAGGAACACCGACAGCTGCGCCTCGTACAGGTCCTTCTCGTCGGGCGTCGCGGCCGCCTCGGTCACCTTGTCGGCGTCGTACAGGAACAGCCCGAGGTAGCGGAGACGCCCCACGCACGTCTCCGAGCAGATCGTCGGCTGCCCCTCCTCGATGCGCGGGAAGCACAGCGTGCACTTCTCCGCCTTGCCGGTCCGGTGGTTGAAGTACACCTTCTTGTACGGGCAGCCCGACACGCAGAACCGCCAGCCCCGGCAGCGGTCCTCGTCGACCAGCACGATCCCGTCCTCCGACCGCTTGTACATCGCGCCGGACGGGCACGACGCGACGCACGACGGGTTCAGGCAGTGCTCGCAGATCCGCGGCAGGTAGAACATGAACACCTGCTCGAACTCCATCTTGACCCGGTCCTCCAGGCCCGCGAGGTCCGGGTCGGAGAGCGCCGTCTCGGGCGCGCCCGCCAGGTCGTCGTCCCAGTTGCTGCCCCACCGCAGCCGCATGTCGCGGCCGGTCAGCGCCGAGATGGAGTGCACGCTCGGGTTCTGCGTGCCGAGCGGCGCGTCCACCACCGTCTGGTAGTCGTAGGTCCACGGGTCGCCGTAGTCGTCGATCGACGGCAGGTTCGGGTTGTAGAAGATCGACAGCAGCTTCAGCAGCCGCCCGCCCGCCTTCAGCTGGAGCCGCCCCTTGCGGTCGAGCTTCCAGCCGCCCTTCCACTGCGCCTGGTCCTCGTACCGCCTCGGGTAGCCGACCCCCGGCTTCGTCTCGACGTTGTTGAAGTACACGTACTCGGTGCCGGGACGATTCGTCCACGTCTGCTTGCACGTCACCGAGCAGGTGTGGCAGCCGATGCACTTGTCGAGGTTCATCACCATCGCGACCTGCGCCATCGGCCTCATCAGAACCGCACCTCCTGGGACCGCTTGCGGATCACCGCGATCTCGTCGCGCTGGTTGCCGGTCGGGCCGTAGTAGTTGAACGCGAAGCTGAGCTGCGCGTAGCCGCCGACCATGTGCGTCGGCTTGATCACCAGGCGGGTCAGCGAGTTGTCGGATCCGCCGTGCCAGCCGGAGATCTCCGACCGCGGCGTCATCAGATGCCGGTCCTTCGCGTGGTACATGAACACGGTGCCGCGCGGCATCCGGTGCGTGACGACGGCGCGGCACGCGACCACGCCGTTGCGGTTGTACGCCTCGATCCAGTCGTTGTCCTCGACATCGATCCGGGCGGCGTCCTGCGGGCTCATCCAGATCGTCGGGCCGCCCCGGAACAGCCGCAGCATGTGCAGGTTGTCCGCGTACTCCGAGTGGATCGACCACTTCGAATGCGGCGTGAGGTAGCGGACCGTGACCTCCGGGCGCCCCTCCTCGCGCAGCCCCAGCTCCCGGGCGAAGTGGCGGACGTGGTTCAGCGGCGGGCGGTACGCCGGCAGCGCCTCGCCGTACTCGCGGATCCAGTCGTGGTCGAGGAAGAAGTGCATCCGGCCGGTCAGGGTGTGCCAGGGCCTCTTCCGCTCGACGTTCACCGTGAACGGCGAGTACCTGCGCCCGCCCGACTCGCTGCCGCTCCACTCCGGGCTGGTGATGACGGCGCGCGGCTGGACGACGGTGTCGCCGAACGAGATGTGCTCCCCGGCGCGCTCCCCCGCCAGGTCCACCAGGTCGAGCCCGGTGCGCTTCTCCAGGTCCTCCCACGCCTGGACGGCGACGCGCCCGTTCGTCGTGCCGGACAGCGCGAGGATCGCCTCGGCCATGTGCACGTCGCGGGCCAGGGCGGGACGGCCGTCCGCGACCCCGCCGCGCACGACGCCGTTGGCCTTCCGCAGGTACTCCACGGCATCCTCCGGCACCCACGTCATGCCCTTGACGGACGTGCCGAGCGAGTCGACCAGCGGGCCGAGCGCCGCCATCTTCTCCGCGACCGCCGTGTAGTCGCGCTCGACCGTCACCAGCTTCGGCATCGTGACACCGGGCACCGGATCGCACTGCCCCGCCTTCCAGTCCAGGACCCGGCCGCCCGGCTGCGCCAGCTCGTCCGGGGTGTCGTGCATCAGCGGCACCGGCAGCACGTCGGTGCGCGTCCCGAGATGGTCGGCGGCGAGACGGGAGAAGTCCTCGGCGATGAGCCGGAACGCGTCGAAGTCGGTGCGGGTCTCCCACGGCGGCGCGATCGCCGGGTTGAACGAGTGCACGAACGGATGCATGTCCGTGCTCGACAGGTCGTGCTTCTCGTACCAGGTCGCCGCCGGCAGCACCACGTCCGCGTACGTGCACGAACTCGTCATCCGGAAGTCGATCGTGGTGAGCAGGTCCAGCTTGCCGCGCGGCGCCTCCTCCCGCCACACCACCTCCGCCGGGCGCAGCTCCGGCGGCGACTCCTCCGCCCGGACCGCGTCGTCGGTCCCCAGCAGGTGCCGCATGAAGTACTCCATGCCCTTGCCGGAGGAGCCGAGGACGTTCGCCCGCCAGATCGTCATCACCCGCGGCCAGTTCCGCGGCGCGTCCGGGTCCTCGCCCGCGAACCGCAGCCGGCCCGACGTCAGCTCGTCCACCACATGGTCCGCGACCGGACGGCCCGCCGCGGCCGCCTCGTCCGCGAGATCGAGCGGGTTGCGGTCGAACCCGGGATGGCTCGGCGTCCAGCCCATCCGCGACGCCTGCGCCAGGCAGTCGGCGAACGTCCTTTCCCGGAACAGGCCCCGGCCGAGCGGCGTCGCCAGCTCCTGCGGGCCGAACGTCTCGTACCGCCACTGGTCGGTGTGCAGATAGAAGAACGACGTGCCCGTCATGTGCCGGGTGGGGCGCTGCCAGTCCAGCGCGAACGCCGTCTGCTGCCAGCCCGTCAGCGGGCGGACCTTCTCCTGCCCGACGTAGTGCGCCCAGCCGCCGCCGTTCACGCCCTGGCAGCCGCACAGCATCACCAGCGTGAGGAACGTCCGGTAGATCTCGTCGGAGTGGTACCAGTGGTTCGTCCCGCCGCCCATGCAGATCATCGACCGGCCGCGCGACACCTCCGCGTTGCGGGCGAACTCCCGCGCCACCCTCGCCGCCGCCTCGGCCGGGACCGTGGTGATCTCCTCCTGCCAGGCGGGCGTGCCGGGCTGGGACGCGTCGCCGTACCCGTCCGGCCACTCCCCCGGCAGGCCGTCGCGGCGCACCGCGTACTGCGCCATCAGCAGGTCGAGGACCGTCGTCACCAGCCGCCCGCCGACCCGCGCCACCGGCACCCCGCGCCTGATCACCGCGCCGCCCTCGGTCTCGCCGGCGTCGAAGCGCGGCAGGTCCACCGGGCGCGTCTCCTCGTGGCGGCCGTACAGGGTGAGCAGCGGGTCCGTGTCGCCGAGATCCAGGTTCCACCGGCCCACCCCCGACGGCGCGAAGCGGAACCCCAGCGACCCGTTCGGCGCGACCGGCTCACCGGAGCGGGCGTCCAGCAGGACGGGCTTGTGCGCCGCGCCCTCCCCCTCGTCGCCCAGCTCGGCCGCCGTGAGGAACCTCCCCGGGACGACCGCGTCGCCGCGCTCCTCCAACGACACCAGGAACGGCAGGTCGGTGTAGGTCTTGGTGTACTCGGTGAAGTACGGCACCTGCCGGTCGCGGAAGAACTCGGTCAGCACCACATGGCCCATCGCCATCCCGAGCGCCCCGTCCGTGCCCGGCGCGGCGGCCAGCCAGTCGTCGGCGAACTTCGTGTGATCGGAGAAGTCCGGGGACACCACCACGACCTTCTGCCCCCGGTACCGCGCCTCCGTCATGAAGTGCGCGTCCGGCGTCCGCGTGATCGGCAGGTTCGTGCCCCAGACGATCAGGTACGAGGAGTTCCACCAGTCGCCCGACTCCGGGACGTCCGTCTGGTCGCCGAACACCTGCGGCGACGCGATCGGCAGGTCCGCGTACCAGTCGTAGAACGACAGGATCGTCCCGCCGATCATCGACAGGAAGCGGGTGCCCGCCGCGTACGACACCATCGACATCGCCGGGATCGGCGAGAACCCGACCACGCGGTCCGGGCCGTACTCCTTCACCGTGTGGACGTGCGCGGCGGCGATCAGCTCCGTGACCTCCGCCCACGTCGACCGCACGAACCCGCCCTTGCCGCGCGCCCCCTTGTACAGCGCCGACCGCGCCGGATCACCGGTGATCTCCGCCCACGCCGCCACCGGATCGCCGAGCCGCCGCCTGGTCTCCCGCCACATCTCCAGCAGCGGCCCCCGCACGTACGGGTACCGGACCCGCGAAGGCGAATACGTGTACCAGGAGAACGACGCCCCGCGCGGGCAGCCCCGAGGCTCGTACTCCGGGGAATCCGGACCGACCGACGGATAGTCGGTCTGCTGCGTCTCCCAGGTGATGATGCCGTCCTTGACGTACACCTTCCACGAGCACGAGCCCGTGCAGTTCACACCATGGGTCGAGCGGACCTCCCGGTCGTGCCGCCACCGCTCCCGGTAGAACTCCTCCGCGTCCCGGCCGCCGTGCCGGTGCAGCCGCCGGTAGTCGCCGGACGGTTTCCCCGGGACGAAGAATTGGGCCTGCCGCAACACCTTCTCGACCGGCTCACCACCGGGCAGCAACGGCGCCATCAACCCGCCCGGAGCGAGCTTGCTTCCGGCGCTGGTGGCTCGCGGGGTACCGGTGGGTTGCGGGCTGCCGGTGGGTTGCGGGGTCTCGCCGCTCCGCGGATTCTCGCCGTCCGATCCCGGCGGCTCGTGTGCCGATGCCATGCGTCCCCCTCGTCCGCCGAGACCCCCGATGCCGCAGACGCACGCCGGCCCACACCACGGACGTGCGCATACGGCCGGTTAGCTACCCCGGCCCCGGAATGCTCAACCAACCACCACCGGCAATGCGGCCGGCCTTCTCAAGGTGTTGCTGCACATTGGCACCAGAAGGACTGCACATGACCCTTACAAGGGGGCTGCATTGCGATCGCAGAGATTGACCGAAAGTACGAGACTAATCTCGTTCCATCCAGGATCCCAAGGTGGCAGATGTCCAGTTTTATGGCATTATGCCAATCTCTTCTGGGGCAGGCTTGGTCGCCGCAGATGCTTACCCGGGGCATGAATTAATCGCCAACGAACTTCGCCGAGAGAAGGGGACTGGGGTGGCCTTCGAGGTGACGGGGAGGCGCGCGCATCCGGAGATCGGGTGTTCGAGAGATTGGCAAGAGGGGTGTTCGGGTGGTGGGGTGGCGCTTGCGTACGGGGCCGCCCCTCCAAAGTCAAGGGCGCCTTCGGCGTCGCTTCGCGATGGACTTCGTCCACCCTTGACTTCGGAGCCTCTGCGGCCCCTGAGGCAGCGTTATGGGCAGGCTCCGCCTGCCCCGCCCGGGTCGCGCCACCCCACCACCCCCTTCCGTCAGGAGCCAGGCCCTGCGAGGGTTCCAGAGAACAAAATCTGCAAGGGCACACTTGCCTTTCCCGTCGAAATACCGAACGGAATGTGCCGTGAACGGCCTCGAATGTCGGTCACAGCGGGTACTATTTACGTATGCAATCAGTGACGGTCGAGCTTGAGGCCGCGTCCACCATGGAACTGGTGAACGCGCTCTCAACCATCGCCACTGAACTCGCCCAACGCGAAGCCCCGGAATCGGCAGCCGCGTGCCTAGAGTTGACTGAGACCCTCGTGGCCGCGTCCGATATGCAGGAAAGCGCGCTCGCCGCATTCATCGGCCGAGTCGACGCGACCAAGGAGCAGGCCCGGTGGGGATATCCCTCCACCCAGGCATGGCTGCGGTCGAGATTGGGCATGCGCGACAACCGCGCCAAGGAGCGACTCACTCTCGCCCGGCAGCGGCACCGCCTTCCACTGGTGGCTGAGCAGCTCGCAGCCGGGGAGCTGTCCTACGGTTACGCCGTCACCGTCGCCGACTCGGTCTCGCGTTTGGACGACACCGACTGCGCCGAGGCCGAGGCGGCCCTGCTCGGTTTCGTTGACCAGGGCTTCTCGGCGGGGAAGGTCGCCGCGTTCGGGCGCCGTATTCGCGACCTCATCGCCGAGCGCGACGACAGCGAAGACGCGCCGGATGAGGACACCAAGCACGGTTACGACAAGTCGTGGCTCACCACCACCCGATCGCTGGACGGCGGCCGCTACGTCAAAGGGTGGCTGAACCCCGAAGACGCCGCGATCTGGGACGGCGTCCTGGCTCCGCTGGCCAAGCCGGCCGGACCCGACGACCACCGCGACCTCCCCGAACGCACCGCAGCCGCCCTGACGAGCGTCCTGTCCGGCGGACACAAAGCCTCCAAGGTCACCGTCATCTGCGACCTGGAGACGCTCACCGGCGGCAACGCCCCCGCCCGCCTCACCGACGGCACTCCCATCCCCGCCGCGCAGGCACGACGCATCGCCCTGGCCGCCGGAGTCTCACCCCTGCTCCTCGGACGCGGGAACACCCCGCTCTACCTGGGCTACCGGGAACGGTTCGCCTCCGCAGCACAACGACAGGTGCTGGAAACGCTCTACCCCTCCTGCGCGGTACGCGGATGCGAAGTGCCCGGGACACTGTGCGAGGTCGACCATGTCCACGGTTGGGCACTCGGGCGGTCGCCGACCGACATCGATCAGCTCGCCCTCACCTGCGGGTGGCACAACCGGTTCAAGCACACCAACCCCGACCAGATCCAGATCGGCAAGGATCACGACGGGCGATACGTCTATCGGCTACTCCCACCGGCCGACGCCAGGGGATCCACAACCGGGGCCGGACCACCGGGAAGCATCGGCCCGCCCGACAACCCCGCCCTCGACTGGGCCGCATAACCGCACCACCCCGACACACCGCACCCGGCCATGCCCTGCACCGGTCTACCGCCCGCATCCACCCCGGTGACGGGCGGCCCCGGCATGCCCACACCACAGGCGACAACGACCCCACACCGGGCCGCGCATACCCCACCAGACAGCCCGCAGCGAAACCGCCCGAGCCAACCCGGCCACTATGCCGCCCAGCAGCACCGACCCAACCCACACCACCCTGGACTCGGGCCGCATCACCACCCCGCCCCGGCGACACGGCGCCCGGCCGCGCCCGGCGCCGGGCCATTCGCACCCACCCCCACGAAGGGCGATCCAGCCTCCCTCCATGACAGCGCCATGCCAACACGGAAGCGCGATACCGGTGCAACGGCCAAGGATGCCCTGCGAACTCAGCGCATTACCCCTACAGGCCGCAATGCCAGAGCCATCGCCAACACCGAATCCCAACGTCTCCCATCGTCTCTGACGACTTCACGGATGAAGTGCCGGAAGGGGGTGGTGGGGTGGCGCGACCCGGGGCGGGGCAGGCGGAGCCTGCCCCTTAACGCTGCCTCAGGGGCCGCAGAGGCTCCAAAGTCAAGGGTGGACGAAGTCCATCGCGAAGCGACGCCGAAGGCGCCCTTGACTTTGGAGGGGCGGCCCCGTACGCCAGCGTCACCCCACCACCCGAACACCCCTCTTGCCAATCTCCCGAACACCCGATCCCCCAATACACGCCCGACAACCCCACCCCACCCAGACCCCATCCGATTCAAGCCGCCCCCACCCCTAAGGGCTCCTATCAGCTAATGCACACCGCGCCCTCAACAAGGCTCAGAAATACGACCCCACCAGAACGCCACTCCCGCCGATTATCACCTCAGCCACCCGATCAAGCAGAAAAGGCGTAGAGATAGCCAACGGGCAGGGCTTGTTGCCGTTGTCGGCGGCCTCGTCCTTGGCCAGGACGCAGACGAACCGCGCCGCCGGTCGCGTCGACGCTGGAGACGCGGCCGTCCGTCGTGAAGGTGAGGGCGCCGTCGGCGAGGCGAGCGTCGCGTGCCGACACAGTCCGCATCTGGGTGTCGACCGCCCGGACGACGCTGTCCACGCTCGCAGGGCCACCGGGCCACCGGGCCACCAGGCCACCGGGCCACCAGGCCGCCGGGGAAACCGGCGCGGCCTCCGCGGGCGCGCCACCGCACCCTGCCAGTAGCCGCGTCGAGGCAGTGGAGATGGTCGGTGCTGGAGACGGCGACGTAGCTGCCGGGGCCGTCAGCGAACGGGGAGAGCCGTCCGCCTGCGGAGACACTCCAGCGGAGCCCTCCGGTGCCGGGATCGAGTGCCTGGAGGGTGCCTTGGTCATCGGGCTCGTTGCGGGCGGTGGTTAGCCGCGGTGTCGGCGCGTAGAGCTTGCCTTCGAAGGACGCCTAGAACGGTGGCGGATGCGGTCATCGAGTGCGTGAACAGGTCGGCGTTCCCTGAGCCTGAGGTGATGTGTCCGTCGTCCGCAGTGGTGGAGGTTGCTTCCGCAGCGGTTCCGCCCGGTCGTCCTGGTGCAGAGGTCCGGGCTCTGGCCACATCCGGAGGCGAGTGCGGCGGCGCCCGCCGGGGCGTGGCCCGCAGGAACGTGCGGCGCGGCACCGTCCCGTCCGCCGTCTGTCTCCCACCCTCCGGCAACGGGCGAATGGTCGTGGATGCCGGTGCGCGTCCGGTACACGGCGCCGTGTTGCAGGATGGAGGGCATGCGTGCACGACCGATCACGCCCGAACGGGCGGTCGAGGAGGTGTGCGGCCGGATCGCGGGGGCGCCGCGCGAGATGTGGCGGCGGGTGGCGGTGGACGGGCCGCCGGCGGCGGAGCCGTGGGTGCTCGCGGATGCGCTGGTAGGGCCGTTGCGCGCGGCGGGACGTGACGTGGTTCGGGTGTCGGCGCGTGATTTCCTCCGCCCGGCGTCGCTGCGGTACGAGTTCGGCCGTGAGGACCCGGACGTGTTCTACGACCAGTGGCTCGACGTGGGCGGGCTCGTGCGGGAGGTGCTGGGGCCGCTGGAGCCGGGCGGGTCGGGGAAGGTGCTGCCGAGCCTGTGGGACAGCGAGCTGGACCGCGCCACACGCGCGCGGTACACGGCTGTGCTGCCGGGCGGTGTCGTGCTGCTGGACGGTGCGCTGCTGCTGGGCCGGGGCCTTCCGCTCGACCTGGTCGTCCATCTGACGCTGTCGCCGGGCGCGCTGGCACGCCGCACCCCCGACGAGGACGCCTGGACGCTGCCCGCGTTCGCCCGTTACGAGCGCGAGATGGAGCCGCTGCGGGCCGCCGACGTCGTCCTGAAGATGGACGACCCGCGCCACCCCGCGCTCGTGGAGTCCGTCTAGGCGCGCCATTCCTCGTTGTAGTCGGGGTGGTGGGCGTAGGCGAGCGCGAGGAGGCGGAGGGTCTGTTCGCGGACGGCCTGGGCGGCCTGCTGTTCGGGGGTGGCCCGGCCCTGGGCGATGATCCAGGCGTGTTTCTCGTGGTCGTCGACGAGCTGCCGCCGGGCGGCGACCTCCTGGAGGGCGCGGGACGGGTCGTGGCGGGCGATGTGCTCGGCGTAGGCCTCGGTCTCCGCCGACGCGACGAGGGCCGGCTCGCCGTCGGCGTCGAGGTGGACGGCGCCGGAGGGGCCGGCCGCCCAGGACCCCCCGGAGCAGGCCTGGGCGACCTGTTCGTCCTTGG
The DNA here is from genome assembly GCF_017573545.1 of Actinomadura nitritigenes. GTDB lineage: Bacteria > Actinomycetota > Actinomycetes > Streptosporangiales > Streptosporangiaceae > Spirillospora > Spirillospora nitritigenes. The sequence continues at coordinate 67,412 of NZ_JAGEOK010000035.1, forward strand.
CGAGGCGGGCGCGCAGAAACTCCACCAGATCCATGCGCCCATCCTGCCTCGCGGGGACGACATCGGCGCCCGGATACACTCACGACGGGGAGGATCCATGTCATTGACGACATCCCACGGCGAGCCGGGCACGGTACGGACCGGGCTGCGCGCGCGCCGCGAGGGAGGGCCGCTGCGCGTGGTCGAGAGCGAGCTCGTCGACTACGCCGAGGCGATCGCGACCATGGAGCAGATGGTGCGGGACCGGCAGGCCGGGGCCGCCGACGACACACTCTGGATCCTGTCGCATCCGCGCACGTACACGGTGGGGCGGCGGACGCCGCCGGAGGAGCGGCCCGACCCGGCGCTCGGCATCCCCGTGGTGGAGGTGCGGCGCGGCGGGAAGCTCACCTACCACTCGCCGGAGCAGATCGTCGGGTACCCCGTCCTGAAGCTCGCCGACCAGCGGGACGTGGTGGGGCTGCTGCGCGACATCGAGGTCCTGCTGGTCGGGGTGCTCGGCGAGCTGGGCATCGAGGCGGAGCGGCGCGACACCCCGCCGGGCAGCCCGCTGCTGACGGGGGTGTGGACGGCGGAGGGCCGCAAGATCGTTTCGCTGGGGATGCACATCTCGCGGGGCGTGAGCGCGCACGGGTTCTCGATGGACGTCGACGCCGACCCGGCGCCGTGGACGTGGGCGGTGCCGTGCGGGATGCCGGACGTGGAGATGACGTCGGTGTGCCGGGAGCGGGAGCGGCGCGGGCTGGCTCCGGTCACGCAGGCGGAGGTGCGGCGGCTGATCGCGGACGCCTGGCGGCGCGAGGCCTGAGCACGGCCCGAGCCGCGACCGGGGGCCTGAGGGGCGGACCGTCGCCGGCCCGCCCCCGGAAGAGCTACTTGGCGGAGCAGTTGCCCTGGACGGGCTTACCGGCGAAGCGGTCGGCGAGGAAGCTCATCATGTCCCCCTCGCTCTCGAGCAGGCCGGTCGCGTGCTCGGCGAGCGGATAGCTCTTGTAGGTGACGTTGGCGCCCCGGGCGCACCAGTCGTGGTCGAGGGTCTCGGCCTGCTTCGCCGGGATGATCTCGTCCAGCAGCGCCTGTGCCTGGAAGACGGGGACGTTCGGCGCGGTGGAGCCGAGCTTGTTCTCGTCCAGCCGGGCCTGCCACTGCGGGGTGTCCAGCGGGTTGCTCGTGGTGTAGTCGCCGATCTTCTTGAAGGCGGTCTGGAGCACGGTGAGCGGGCCGTCGACGCTGACCAGGCACATGTCCTCGGCCTTCGCGAGCAGTGCGCGCCCGTTGTCGTTGAGGTAGCCGTCGAGCTTCAGTTCGGGGTAGGCGGCGTCGTAGCCGACGGCGGCCATGAACATCAGCGCGACGAACGGTCCGCCGTCGAGGCTCGCGGCGACGGCGCGCAGGTCGGCGGGGACGCCGCCGGCGGCGACGCCCTTGAGGTCGAGGTCGGGCGCGTAGGACGCCGCGAGTTCGGCGGCCCATCCGGCGGACGTCCCGCCCTGCGAGTAGCCCTTGATCGCGACGGGGGCGCCGGCGAGCCCGGCGTCCGGGAGGCGTTCGGCGGCGCGCGCCATGTTGAGCACGGCCATCCCCTGGGAACGGCCGACCTCGTAGGTGTGCTGGCCGGGGGTACCGAGGCCCTCCATGTCGGTGACGGCGACGGCCCAGCCCTGGTTGAGGGCGTCGATGATGAACAGTTCCTCGTAGTCCAGGCCCTGGGTGAGGGTGTAGGACGGGGCGCAGGAGTCGCCGAGCCCGCGCGTCCCGACGGCGTAGGAGACGAGGGGGCGCTTGCCGGTGCCCTGCCACGGCTTGTCCGGGACGAGGACGGTGCCGGACACGGCGGTCGGGGCGCCGGCGACGGTCTGCGACCGGTACAGCACCTGCCAGGACTTCACTCCGCCGTAGGGCGAGTGCCCGATCGGGTCGACGGTGAAGAGCGACGGGCGGGAGCGGATGACGTCGCCCGGCTGCCCGGCGGGCAGCGGCGAGGGCGGCCGGTAGAACGGGTCCTGGGCGGGAGGCTGGGCGGGAGGCGCGGTGTCCTGCGGCGCGGCGGCGGCGGTCCCCTGCAGGGCGGCCGCCGTCATGGCGGCGCCGGCGCAGGACGCCAGCACGGCGCGCAGGGCCCGGCGGGCACTGCTGTGCATGACGGTGAACCCTTCGTGTCGTCCCCCGTGCCGTCCGGGTGACGGCGAGCCGACCCTAAGGTAATTGGACACTTAATCCAATGCGCGCCGGGACAGATCCGCGGGCCCGATCTGTCAACCGCCTCACAAGACCCGTGCGGCCCGCCGCGCCTCGGAGCCGGGACCAGGGCCGGAGCCGGGACCGGAGCCGATCCGCCCGGGGGCGCGTCAGGACGTCTTGGCGCCGACCCCGCAGAGGAAGTAGCCGCCGGCGGCGCCGATCGTGCCGGTGCCGGGGTCGGGGCGCCATTCGTCCAGCTGGACCAGCCCCGGCTCCAGCAGCGTCCAGCCGTCGAAGAAGCGCAGCTGCTGTTCGCGGCTGCGGTGCGTCATGCCCGTGTTGGCGTTGCCGTAGACCTGGGTCGAGTTCTCCGTGACCGCGTCGTCGCCGGTGATGTGCGAGATCACGACGTGGCTGCCGGGCGGCAGGGCGTCGCGCAGCGCCGCGACGGACCCGTGGGGGTCCTCCTCGTCGCTCAGGCAGTGCAGGACGGCCAGCAGCATCAGCCCGACCGGCTCGCCGAAGTCGATAGTCTCCCGCAGCACCGGGTCGGCGAGGATGCCCTCGACGTTCCGCAGGTCGTGCTCCAGGACGATCGTCCGGTCGTCGGTGGCGGTGAGGGCGCGCCCGTGCGCGACCACGACCGGGTCGACGTCGAGGTAGGCGACCCGCGCGTCCGGCACGAGCTCCCGGACGACCTCGTGGACGTTGCCGCGCGTCGGCAGGCCCGTCCCGACGTCGAGGAACTGCCGGACGCCCGACGCGGCGAGGTGCCGGGCGGCGCGCCGCAGAAAGGCCCGGTTGTGCCTGGCCAGGACGGGGGTGAACGGGGCGCGGGCGAGGATCTGCTCGGCCGCCTCCCGGTCGACCGCGTAGTTGTCCTTGCCGCCGAGGTAATAGTCGTACATGCGCGCCACGTTCGGTACATGCATGTCCATTTCGCGGGGCGCCCAGCCGTCGTCCACCTCGTGCCTCTCCTCCGGCTCCGGAGCGGCCTTCAGCCTAGCCCGCCGGGGTGAGCCGGATTCACGTTTTCCCGGACGACCTCGCCCATCGCGGCCGGCCGTCCGGAAACGGCCGCTCCGCCGGCGGGCGCGCGGCGCGCGACGGCCGCGCCCGGCAGAGCCGCCGGCGGCCGGTGCTCGCGGGGCGGGCGCCGACTCCCTAGAGTCGCCGGTGTGACGGAGACCGGGATCGCGGAACTGCAGGACGTCCTGTGGAAGGCCGCCGCGAAACTGCGCGGGTCCATGGACTCCTCCCAGTACCGGGATTTCGTGCTCGGGCTCGTCTTCCTCAAGTACGCCTCGTCGGCGTTCGCGTCCGTTCCGGAATCGGCCCGGTGGCCCGCCGTCGTCTCCGGTCCCGGGCCGATCGGCGCGCGGATCGACGCGGCGATGGCGGCGGTGATGCGGGCCGAGCCGTCGCTGGACGGCGCGCTCCCGCTGATCTTCGGCGCGGAGAACGTCGACCAGCGGCGCCTCGCGGACCTGGCCGCGGTCATCGGCGACGCCCGCTTCACCGGCCGGGACGGGCGGGACGGCGGGCACGCCCACGGCGGCGGAGACGGCGGGGCGGGCGCGCGGGATCTGCTCGGCGAGGTCTACGAGTACTTCCTGGAGACGTTCGCCCGCGCGGAAGGCCGCCGGGGCGGCGAGTTCTACACGCCGAAGAGCGTCGTGAAACTGCTGGTCGAGATGCTCGAACCGTACAAGGGGCGGGTGTACGACCCGTGCTGCGGTTCGGGCGGGATGTTCGTCCAGGCGGAGAAGTTCGTGCTGAGCCGGCGGGGCCGCAGCGGGGACATCGCGGTCCACGGGCAGGAGGCCAACGCCCGGACGTGGCGGCTGGCCCGGATGAACCTCGCCATTCACGGGATCGCCGGGGACCTGTCCGCCCGGCACGCCGACACCTTCTTCGAGGACGCGCATCCCGGCCTTCTCGCCGACCATGTGCTGGCCAATCCGCCGTTCAACATGTCGGACTGGTATCGCGATCCCGCGGATCCGCGGTGGCGGTTCGGCGTGCCGCCCGCGGGCAACGCCAATTTCGCGTGGATGCAGCACATCGTCGCCAAACTCGGCCCGCGGGGCGGCGCCGGAGTGGTGATGGCGAACGGCTCGATGTCGTCCCGGCAGACGGCCGAGAGCGGGATACGCGCCGCGATGGTCGAGGCCGATCTGGTCTCCTGCGTCGTCGCCCTGCCCCCGCAGTTGTTCCGCACGACGCCGATCCCCGCGTGCCTCTGGCTCTTCTCCAAGGACAAGGGCCCCGGCGGCGGCCGCGACGACCGGAGAGGGCAGGTGCTCTTCGTCGACGCCCGTTCCATGGGGACGCTGCTCGACCGCACCGAACGCGTCCTGACCGGCGACGACATCGCCAGGATCGCCGGGACGTACCATTCCTGGCGCGGCGGTTCGAGCGCACGCGGACCGTACGCGGACGAGCCCGGTTTCTGCCGCTCGGCGGCGCTGGACGAGATCCGCGACCACGGTCACGTCCTCACTCCCGGCCGTTATGCCGGTGCGGCGGAAGCGGCGGACGACGGGGCCGAGCCGGTGCGCGACCGGGTCGAGCGGCTGGCCAAGGAACTGCTCGCCCGGATGGACGAGTCGGCGCGGCTCGACGACGTCGTCCGGGCGCGGCTGGAACGGCTGGACGGCTGAGGAGATGATCCGGCTCGGCGAGGTCGTCGCCTTCACGAACGGCAAGGCGCGGCCTTCGCCCGGCAACGGTCATCCGACATACGGGGCCAACGGCGTCATCGGCACGTCGGGGGATTTCAACGCCGAGAAGGAAAGCACCATCGTCGGGCGCGTCGGCTCCTATTGCGGCATCGTCCATTACGCGCGCGAGCGGTGCTGGGTCACCGACAACGCCATCATCGCGACGGCGCGGGAGGGCGTGAACCCGCGGTACGTCTATTACCTGCTCAAGGGCCTGGGCCTGAACCACCACCGCATCGGATCCGGGCAGCCGCTGCTCACCCACGCCATTCTGAACGGGCTCGCGGTGAGGGATGTGCCGCGCCCCGGGCAGGACGCGGTCGCGGAGATCCTCGGTGCGCTCGACGACAAGATCGCCGCCAACGAGGGGATCGCCGCCGCCGCCGACGACCTGGTCAGGGCCCGGTACACCGAACTCGCCGCGTCCGCGCCCGGCTCGGTCCGGCTGGACGAGCTCGGCCGGCCGGTGACGGTGAGCGTCGCCGCGGCGGACATCGGGCCCGGCGAGAACTACATCGGGCTCGAGCACATCGCGAAACGGCACATGTGGCTCTCCGGATGGGCGGACGCGTCCGCCGTGCTGAGCGTGAAGAAGCGGTTCCGGGCAGGCGACGTGCTCTTCGCGAAACTGCGGCCCTATTTCCACAAGGTCGGCCTGGCGTTCGTGGACGGCGTCGCCTCGACCGACGTGCACGTCGTCCGCCCGGTGGACGCCCGCCACCGCGGCTGGCTGCTGGCGGCGCTGTCCAGCGACGAGGTGGTGGCGCACGCCTCGGCGCTCAGCGACGGCACCCGGATGCCGCGGGTGAAGTGGGCCGACCTCGCCCGCCGCGAGGTGCCGTGGCCGGGCGGGCCCCGCGCCCGCGAGTTCGGCGCGTTCGCGGGCGCGATCGCCGAGCGGGTCGAGGCCGCCGCCGCCGAGAGCGCCGCGCTCGCCGCGCTGCGGGACGCGCTGCTCCCCGAACTGCTGACCGGAAGGATCGAGGCCACTCCATGACCGACGACCGCGGGTACCTGCTGGACAACCGGCGCACCGAGGCCGGGACCCGGTTCGAGGCGATCTCCGAGCTGTTCGACCAGTGGACGTTCCGGCACCTCGAAGCCCTGGGCGCCGGGCCCGGGATGCGCTGCTGGGAGGTCGGCGCGGGCGGGCCGTCCATCCCTGCGTGGCTCGGCGCGCGCGCAGGCGAGCATGGGCGCGTGCTGGCGACCGACATCGACGTCTCCTGGACGCGTCCCGCCGCCGGCGGCGCCGTGGAGGTGCGCCGGCACGACATCGTCGCGGACCCGCCGCCCGCGGAGACGTTCGACCTGGTGCACGCCCGGCTCGTCCTGGTCCACCTGGCCGACCGGGACCGGGCGCTGCGGACGATGGTCGACGCGCTGCGTCCCGGCGGGGTGCTGCTCGTCGAGGACGCGGACCCGGCGCTCCAGCCGCTCGCCTGCCTGGACGAGCACGGGCCCGAGCAGCGTCTCGCCAACCGGCTCCGCCACGACTTCCGCGCGCTGCTCGCCGACCGCGGCGCCGATCTCGCCTACGGCCGCACGCTGCCCCGCCTGCTGCGCGAGGCGGGGCTCGACGGCGTCCGCGCCGACGCCTACTTCCCGATCACGTCCCCGGCGTGCGGCGTGCTGGAGGCGGCGACGATCAGGCACGTCCGCGACGAGCTCATCGCCGCGGGCCACGCCACCCCGGACGAGATCGACCGGCACCTCGACGCCATCGCCGGCGGGCGGCTCGACATCACCCTCGCCCCGCTGATCTCCGCCTGGGGCCGCAAGCCCTGACCCCGCGTCCGGGCGCCGCATCGGCGCGAACAGATTCCATCCGAAAGAAAAACCCTTTTGCGTGGAAATAGCGGAGTTCTCTAGCCTGGAGCCCGACAGCGTGTAGCTCAGCAGTAGAGCATCGGGCTTCAGACCCGAAGGGCGCGGGGGCGGAACCCGCCACGCTGGCTATGAACAAGGACGTACAGGCGAATCCCGGCTACGCCGCGGGACAGATGTCCAAGGCCTTCGCGACCGCGCTGACCCACGAGAGCGAGGAGGCGCGGGAGCGGGCGGAGAAGCGGCTGGAGCGCTGGCGCCGCGTCCTCTCCGGAATGGCGGACGGGTCCCTCTCCATCGGATCCCGGACGCCCGTCAAGGGACTTCCCGCATGGGTGACGCCCGAGGTCGTCAGGGGCGGATTCGCCACCGGGACGGCCGCCGCGAGCGGCCCCCCGCTCCCCCACGAGGAGGACGCGGCGCGCCGCGCCGGCATCGCGGGCGACCGGCGCTCGCTGTTCCTGCACTACCTGACCGACGCGGGCCTCGAAGAGCTGTACGCGCTCCTGGACGGCGGCGAGTACGACGTCGCCCTCCCGGAGGAGGGCGCGCTCCTCACCGTCGCCTGGCTGCTGCGTGCGGGCGACCGCGCGGGCGCGCTGGAGGTCCTGAACGCCATCGGCCCGTTCGCCGACCGGCTGCGCTTCTCGCCCCGTCCCGGAGTTCCGCTGGGCGACGCCTCGCTCGTGCACCGGCAGACCGTCGGCCAGGTCCGCGAGCGCATCGAGGCGAAGCCGATGAACAAGGCCGTCGCCGTGATGAACGAAGCGCTCGTCGTGTGGAACCCGTTCGCGGACGAACTGCTGGAGCACTGGCTCGAGACCGTCGAGGACGGGCAGGTCCTCGCGGTGATGCCGCACGGCTGGGGCGAGCGCGGCGCGGAACTCCTGGCGCGGTACCGGCGGCTGGCGCGGAACCACACCCTCTGCGGCAAGCACCGCAACCCCAAGGAGAACCTCGCGATTCTCCGGTCGTCCCTGGAGAGCCTTTTCGCGGGCAAGGGCGTGTCGGGTCTGCTCCAGCACGCCGTCGACTCGATGGTCGCCAAGCGCGGCCTGCCCGGTTCTCCGGAGCACGCGGCGCTCCGGCGGCGGCAGGCGGCCGACGGCGCGCGTCCCGCGCACCACACGGTCGCGCAGATCGTGCTGGCGCGCCTCGCGGACGCCCGCCAGGACTCCGGTGTGCCGTCCATCGACCCGTTCGTGGCGCCCGTCACGGAGGGCGAGTCGCGCCGTACCGGCGTCGCGGCGGGCGCGGAACTGCCGCAGTGGCTGCGCGACACCGTCAAGAGCGCGCTCCGGGCACCGGTACCGACGCTCATCGAGCGCGGGATCGTCCCGTCGGCGGAGGTGCTGGCGGAGCTCACTCCGCAGCTCGTGGCCGCCACCACCGCGTCCTCCTATCCGGACCCGGCGCTTCGCCGCCTGATGGCGGCGCAGTACACCGCGTTCCGCAACAGGCGCAGCCTGCTCCTGCTGAACCTGGAGAGCCAGGTGCGCATGGAGGAGCTGCCTTGGGTGCGCGCCGTGCAGCGCTACCGCCACGCGGACGGGACCGGTGAGCGCGAGGCGCACGCCGTCCTCGTCCAGCTCGGCGAACTGGCGCTCCAGGGCTTCCCCGGGACCGTCCTGCCCAACCCGCTGCTCAGCGAGCTGGGAGCCCTCGCCAAGCGCGCGGGCCTGCGGGTGCCGTTCGTGGAGGAGCTGGCGGCCGACATCTTCATGGGCACGTTCTCCACCAAGTACCTCCGCGCCGCGCAGATCGCGGCGGACGTTCTCGAAGGCACCCTGTACGAGCGCTACTACGGGATCGACTACGCGGCCGTGCGGGCGATGCAGGGCGGGCGGCAAACGTCCGACGCCTTCGCCGCGCTGTGCCGGACCCGCGCCGGCGACCCCGGGGGACGCTCGTGGGTCGCCGCCAACGGCAAGGTCATCGAGCAGGCGCAGATCCTCACGACCCACAACCTCGCCGTGCTCGTGCACCCCGTCGGGGTGAGCCCGTCGCCCGGATGGGACGACCTGGCGCGCCGCGCGTTCGGCGTCGCCTGCCGCCTCGTCCGGCAGGTGCACGGCAACCCGCGTCCCCTCGGCACGGTCAAGGACGCCGCGTACGCGTGGCGGCAGGCGGTCTTCTTCCTCGCCCTGTGCGGGCTCAAGGAGCAGGTCTCCGCCATCGCGTGGATGCAGGACGAGCTGGACCGGCAGCCGCCGCACACCACCGCCCGCCTCGAGCCGGTCCTGGCGGGGCTCCGGCACGTCCTCACCGGCGGCCGCCTCGACGACGGGACGGCCCCCGCCGCGCGCCGCCTCACCGGCTGGGCGACGGGCGGCCACTGGCTGCTCAAAACCGGCTGACCTGCACTTTCACCGGTTCCGCCGGATTGTCGGTGCCCGCTGCAAGGCTTTCCCCGCCTGCCCGCTCCGGGCGGGGGAACGTCGCGCGGACCATGATCGTCCGCGCCGAGGGCGGAGGTCGAGGCGTTGGACGCGGAAGGGGCCGCCGGGCCCTCCCCGAGCGGCGGGGAGCGGCGCAGCATGGTGCGGGTGATGCGGCCGGTCCGGCCGCGCAGGCTGGCGAAGGTGCCGTTCGTCGAACTGGCGGAGGGCCGGCTGCAAGGGGTCGTGTCGAGCGGGTCGGACCTCGCGCGGGTGTACGTGTCGTCCATCGCGGCGGGCACCCACGACTTCAGCTGCAGCACCAACAACAACCGGCCGTGCGGCGGGCTGGGCGGCGCGTCGATGTGCAAGCACCTGCGCTCGCTCGTCGACGAGGCCGTCACCCAGTACGGCCTGGAGCGGGTGGCGCGCTACCTGAAGGCGGAGCCCGGCGACGACCTCGCCGGGGCGCTCCGCGGGTCCAGGGCGTCCGCGCCGGCGGCCGGGGTGTTCAGCCGGTTCCTGCGCCACCTGGCGTACCTGGAGGTGCCGGGCGTGAACGAGCCGCTGCCGGAGATGCACTGGTTCCCGGCGATGGGAGCGGCCCGCTGATGCTGCCGACCCACCTGGGCGAGCTGCTCGGCGCGACACCGCCGGGCGTGGACGAGGCCCTCGACGTCATCGCCGGGTTCGACGGCGCGCTCGTGCACGGTCTCGGCCGTCTCGGGGAGGACGGGACCGCCGCGCTCACCGCGCTGGCGGGCGCGCTCGGCGGGTCCCCGCTCGGCGGGCCGGCCGCCGAGGCGGCGGAGAAGGTCGCGGCCGGCTCGGTCGCCGACGCGCACCTGGCCGCGCTCGCCGGCGGGCGCACCGCCCTGCTCGGCGCCGTCCACGACGCGCTCCTCGCCCACCTCGACACCGCCCTCGGACGGTCCCGCGCCGCCTGGGCCCCCGGCGGCGATCTCCCGGCCACGCCCCCGAACCTGCTCGCCGGATGCCGGTCCTGGCTCGCCGAGCTGGCCATCGCCGGCTGGCGCGGCGTCGACCACGACCTGGTGTCCGCGTCCGACCAGGCGATCGAGGCGCTGCTCGGGGAGCCCGCGCTGCGCCGCCAGGCCGTCCTGCTCGACGGCCTCGCCGCCGAGCTGCGGGCCTGCTCCCCCGTCGCGACCATGGCGGAGATCCCGGTGCGCCGCTGGGCCGACCTGTGGGCGCGCGGCGTGCTGCTGGCCCAGCCGGGCGGCACCGCGCCCGCGCGCGAGACGGTCGCCGGGCGGCTGCTCCCGCTCGGCGTCGACGTCCACGAGCACGGGACGGCCGTCCAGGCGCAGGCGCACTGGCTGCTGGAGCCGGACGGCGACGGCCCGCCCCGGCTGGTCCGCACCAGCGCCGCCGCCGCGAAGGTCGACACCATCGTCGGCCCGATGGTCTGGCGCGTCCTCGCCGACCGTCCCGTCCTGCTGCGGGCGCTGGCCGAGCAGCGCGCCGTGCACGTCGAGGGCGTCACGCTCGTGGGCGGCGACCTGCTGTGGGAGGAGGACAAGGCGCGCCTCGGCTTCGTCGCCGACCCGTTCGCCACCGCCCGGCTGCACCTGTCCGGCGCGCATGCCGCCGCCGTCCCGCCGCTGGAACGGCACCCCGCCCGCATCGGCGAGCCCGTCCTCCTGGAGGGCTACACGGTGGACGGGACGTCGCTGCGGCTCGACGGGCACGCCCTCGACATCGACACGGACCGCTTCCCTGCGAGCGGCCCCCTCACCCCCGACCTGGTGACCGCGTCGTCCGCGTGCATCGGCCTCGTCCGCTGGGACGCGGGCCGCTGGACGCTCCAGCCCCTCGCCGTCCAGGCCACCGTGAAGAAGAAGCAGGTGGACGCGCACAACGGCGACTGGGCCCTCGGCCCCACCGACCCCAAGGTCGAGAAGGCCATGGCGAGATCCGGCGACACGGTCCTCGTCCTCCAGGAACGAGCAGGACGGCTGCTGCGCAAATGACCGCACGCGAAGCCAAGGCCGACGAGAACCGGCGGCAGGCCCTCTACTGGCGGCTGCTCGCCCGCCTCTTCGACCCGGAGGAGCACGCCTCGCTGGAGGCCGTGAGCGTCGCCGTCGTCGACGACCTCGGCCTGCCCGCCGCGCTCCTCGACCCGTCCGTCTCCGTCGACGCCCTCGTCCAGCGCTTCCCCGAACTCGCCGCCGACTTCGACGGGCTCCTCCCCTCCCCCGACGCGGCCGCCGACGGCACGCCCTCTCCCCTGGAGTCCGGCGGGGAGGACGGGCGGGAGCAGGTGCGGCGGGCCGCGTTGGTCTCGAAGCTGCTGCTCAACGTGTTCGCCACCAAGCCCGGAAGCATCACCGCGGCCCAGCTGTCGGATTGGCAGCGCGACGCGGGGTGGCTGCGGCGAGCGCTCGGCGACGACGGCGGAGCCGGAGCCTGCGGCGCCCCCGGAGCCGGAGACGGAGACGCGGGCGCCGGAGAGCCGGGCGCAGGTGCCGGGGGCAGGGGCGCCGGGGGTGCCGGGCGCGGGCTCGGGCCGGGGAACGGGCTGCGCCCCGTCCTCGCCGAGATCGAGGGCGACCTCGTCCGGCGGATGCAGCTCCGGGAGGTGCTGTCGGACGACCGGCTCGCGCGGCGGCTCACGCCGAGCATGTCGCTGATCGAGCAGTTGCTGCGGGACAAGGCGAACCTGTCGGGCGTGGCGCTCGCCAACGCCAAGGCGCTGATCCGCCGGTTCGTCGACGAGGTCGCCGAGGTGCTGCGCACGCAGGTGCAGCGGTCGAGCGCGGGCACGATCGACCGGTCCGTGCCGCCCAAGCGGGTGTTCCGCAACCTCGACATCGAGCGGACGATCTGGAAGAACCTCACGAACTGGAGCCCGGAGGACGAGCGGCTCTACGTCGACCGGCTCTTCTACCGGCACACCGCGAAACGCACCACGCCCGCGAAGATGATCGTGGTGGTGGACCAGTCGGGGTCGATGGTCGACTCGATGGTGAACTGCACCATCCTCGCGTCCATCTTCGCGGGGCTCCCGAAGGTGGACGTCCACCTGGTCGCCTACGACACGCGGGCGCTCGACCTGACGCCCTGGGTGCACGACCCGTTCGAGGTGCTGCTGCGCACGACGCTGGGCGGCGGCACCGACGGGACCGCCGCGATGGCGCTGGCCCGCCCGAAAATCACCGATCCGCGCAACACGGTGGTCGTGTGGATCTCCGACTTCTACGACAACCGGGCGCTGATGACCGACTTCGAGTCGCTGCACCGGTCCGGGGTGCGGCTCATCCCGGTCGGGTCGGTGAACGGCTCCGGGCAGGCGATGGTGGACGGCTGGTTCCGGGAGCGGCTGAAGAGCCTCGGCGCCCCGGTGCTCTCCGGCCACATCCGCAAGCTCGTGTTCGAACTGAAGACCTTCCTCGCGTGACGGACGCGAGCGCACCGATGAGGAGAGCGATGACCGACGACATGCTGCGCGCCCCGGCCGAGGTCAAGTACGCCGAGGAGCTGGACTACCTCGAATCGGTCGACGACGGCCCGAAGCCGTTCTCGTGGCGGCTGAGCCCGCGGATGGTGCGGCTGTTCGTCCTCGGGTCCGAGCGCGCCGACGGCCTGGACCGGGAGATCCCGCAGAAGTGGTTCGGCGACCGGAGCTTCGTCGAGCGGAGCATCGTGACGCTGGCGTCCGACCGGGGCCTGCTGCTGATCGGCGACCCCGGCACCGGGAAGAGCTGGCTCGCCGAGCTGCTGGCCGCGGCGATCTGCCGGAACTCGACGCTGGTCGTGCAGGGCACCGCGGGCACCACCGAGGACCACATCAAGTACTCCTGGAACGTCTCCATGGTCATCGCCAAGGGGCAGTCCCGGGAGTCGATGATCCCCTCGCCGATCATGACGGCGATGGAGGGCGGGATGATCGGCCGGTTCGAGGAGCTGACCCGCTCCACCAGCGACGTCCAGGACGCGCTGATCTCGATCCTGTCGGAGAAGTACGTCTCGATCCCCGAGCTGGACACCGACGGCATCGTGTTCGCCAAGCCCGGATTCTCGATCATCGCGACGGCCAACAGCCGGGACCGCGGCGTCAACGACCTGTCGTCCGCGCTGAAGCGGCGGTTCAACTTCGTCCGCATCCCGGTGGTGACGAACAAGAGGAGCGAGGCGGAGATCGTCCGGTTCCGCACGTCGGAGCTGCTGCGCCGGCACGCGATCGAGCTGGAGGTGCCGCCGTCGCTGCTGGACGTGCTGCTGCAGAGCTTCGCCGATCTGCGCGCGGCGGCGGCGTCCGCGACCAGCGACGACGAGCGGCTGGAGTCGGCGCTGTCGACGGCGGAGCAGATCGGCGTGCTGGAGGACGCGATCCTGCACAGCCGGTTCTTCGGCGACCGGACGCTCACCTCCGAGACGCTCGGGAGTTCGCTCGTCGCGTCGCTGGCCCGGCGCAGCCCGGAGGACCTGGCGATCCTCAACAGGTTCTGGCACGGGGTGGTGGAACCGCGCAGCCGCGACGACGACGGCGACGGCCCGTGGCGCGGCTTCCTCGACGGCGGCCGCCAGGCGATCTCGACCCTGTCGTGACGGTCTTCGAGCCGCTGCGGGAGCAGCTGACGGGCGCGGCCCGCGCGTTCGGCGGGGACGCGGTCGCGGGGATCCTCACCGGGATCGTCGACGACGTGGACCGGGCGCTGGCCGAGGAGCCGGAGATCTTCCCGGTGTGCCATCACTCGCCGGCGTCGGCGCTGGCGATGGCGCGGCGGCTGCGCGACAAGCGGCCGTCGGTGCTCTACCTGGAGCTGTGCGAGGACCTCGCGCCGCTGCTGGCGGAGCTGCGCAACTGCCGGCTGCCGGTCGCGCTGCAGGCGTTCGCGAGCCGGGTCGAGGGGTTCCCGGCGGCGTGGGCGCCGCTGAGCGTCGTCGCGCCGATCACCGAGGCGTCCGCGGAGTACCAGGCGATCGCGTACGCGCTGGACACGCCCGGCGTGGAGATCGTGCTGGTCGACCGGTCCACCGACCACGTGTTCCAGTGGGAGCCGCGCGACGACGCCGCGCCGGGCGCCGGCCCTCCGTCCGGGGACGGCGAGGAGCCGCAGGAGGCGCTGCACGGCGACGCGGTCGGCATCGAGATCGGCGAGCTGCGGCCCGGCTTCGCCAAGCTCGAGGAGCACCTGCTGCGGCACGGCAAGGTGCGGCACTGGTCGGAGTGGTGGGACCAGTACGTCGAGCAGCCGCTGGCGGGCGCCGACTACGCCACGTACCGGCAGGTCATGGTGCTGATCGGCAGCCTGTTCCGGCGGTTGCGCCCGCAGGACGCCGGCCGGCGCGACCGAGACGAGGACCGCGAGCGGTACATGTGGACGCGGATGCGCGAGCACCTCGCCGCGACCGGCACCGACCCGGCGGACTGCCTCTACGTGTGCGGGGCGTTCCACGCGGCGAGCCGCGTCGAGCAGTTCGGGCTCGCCTCGGACGCGGAGCCGTTCGAGATCACGCCGCGGACGGGGACGCGGTGGCGGTACGGGCTGATCCCGTCCAGCCACTCGGCGATCGAGGCGCAGTTCGGGCTCGCGCCCGGGTCGGTGTCGATCGCCGCGGCGACCTGGGAGAAGGCGGTCAAGCGCAGCGGCGTGAAGCCGTTCCGGCTCAGCGGGCAGGCGGGGCAGGCGCCGCGCGGGAGGAAGGCCGCGCCGGTCAAGGGCGGCCAGGTCAAGGGCGCGCCGGTCAAGGGCGCGCCGGTCAAGGGGACGGCGGCGGACGGCGAGCCGCCCGCCGACCGGCTGTCGGGGTTCCTGTCGGGTCCGCCCGCGCTGGACGGGCTGGACGAGGCGGAGCTGCTCGGCTGGTGCGTCGACATCGTCCGGCTGGCGCGCCGCAACGGCTACCTGGCGAGCACCGCCGACGCGATCGCGGTGTTCGAGACGTCGGTGCTGCTGGCGGGGATGCGCGGGCGGGCGCGCCCGACCCCGTACGACTTCCAGGACGCGGCCGTCACCTGCATCGAGAAGGACCGGGTGCCGGGCCGCCGGGACGTGGCGCGGCTGTGCGAGATCCTGCTCGGCGGCGACCGGATCGGCGCGGTCGGCTACGACGCGCTGCCGCCACTGGCCCGCGACGTCCACGACCGGCTCCGGCCGCTCGGCCTGGACCTGCAGAAGCGGACCGTGCAGCGCGCGCTGCTCGACCTGCACACCGAACCGGATCTGGTGCCGTGCTCGGAGCTGCTGTGGATCCTGCGGCGGCTGCTGCCGGACGGCGCCGTCCGGCCGATCATGGGGTCGCGGGAGCTGGGCGACCGGCCGATCCAGGAGAGCTGGGACCTCGCGATCGGCCGGCACCAGCGGGCGCTGGTCGAGCTCGGCTACGAGGGCGTGAGCGTCGAGCAGGTGCTGGAGCAGCGGCTGCGGCGCGCGGCGTGGGGCCCGGACGCGTCGGCGGTGAAGGCGCTCGAGGCGGTCGAGGACGCGATCCTCTACCTGGGCGGCGGCCGGTTCGCCGACGAGCTCGGCGCCCGCGCGGTGGAGCTGCTGGCCGCCGAGCGGACCGTGGACGAGGCGCCCGAGGTGGTGCGGCGGATCCGGCGGCTGCTCGCGCACTACCGGGCGTCGGAGCCGGCGCTGCCGCGCTGGTGCCAGGCGTTCGTGGTGGAGGGGTACGCGCACTACTGCACGCTGCTGCCGACGGCGTTCGCGGACGAGGGGGGCGGCGTCCGGCAGGTCGCGGCGATGCTGGGGTTCCTGTTCGGGATGGAGAGCCTGGCGCTGTCGCTGGGCTGCGACCACGCGCAGCTGGAGCTGGCGGTCCGGCAGTCGCATCCGGAGGCGCCCGCGAAGGTGGCGCTGCTGTGGGCGGCGAAGGCGCAGCTCGGCCTGATGACGCGGGACGAGCTGCGCTCCCGCTGCGACGCGCTGCTCGCGAACCCGCTGGTGGTGCCGTCGTTCCCGCTGTACATGAGCGGGTTCGTGCAGGCGCTGGACCCGGCGCCGGCGCTGGCGCCGCTGGTGGTGGAGGCGATGTCGAAGGCGTTCGGGCGGCTGCCGGACGCGGTGCTGCTGCCGTGGCTGCCGAACCTGGTCGCGACGCTGCGGGAGCACGCCCGGGAGCTGGTGCCGACGCTGGTGCGGGAGGCGGCGCGGACGTTCCCGGCGTCGCTTCCGGCGCTGGACGCGTGGACGCCGCCGTGGGAGCCGGCGGCGGCACCGGCGCCGTCCGCCGCTCCCGCCGCGTCCGGCCCGGTCGCGGACCTGCTCGCCGCGCACCCGCCGGCGTGCGAGGCCGTGGCCGCGCTGCTCGGCCACCCGGTGGAGTGGGACGCGCCCGCCGCGATCAACGGCGGCGAGGCCGGCGCCGGCGAGGTGCGCGGCCTCCTGGAGCGCCATCCGCAGGCCGCCCATGCGGTCGCCGGGCTGCTCACGCCGGCGGGCGCCGCGTCCCGTTGAGCGGGCCGGCGGCGGGGCGGGCGATGCGGCCCGCCCCGCCGCCGCGGCGTCCTGACAGGGCCTCCGCACCCGCCGTGACGTGGCGGATCTTGGACGGACGGTGACGGCCCGCAGCGTGCCGGAGGGCCCTTGCACGCGCGCAAGCGACGGTGACTGACTCCTGCTCCGTGCGTAAGAGTGTCTGTCGTGTGAGCCGCGCCATGGCGCTCGAAGGCCGTGGCCGCTCGCGCGCCCCACGTCCACAGCCGACTCCACACCAGGCCGAGAGCACATGTTCGCTTACAGCCCGACACGGAGACGTGAGACCGCCGCCGCCATGAACGCAACCGACGCGGGGACGCCCGCGCTCCTTCCGGCCCTCTCCCCCGCGCCCTCGCTGGAGCTCGGGAGCACCGCCGCCCGCAACGGCACGGCCGCCGGCCGGCTGCTCGGCGAGATCGACCTCGCCGCCACTCCCGCCGCCGTCCGGATCGCCCGGAGCTACGTCCGGGAGCTGGTCGGGCAGTACTTCGGCGCGGGCCGGGCCGAGCTGGCCGACCTCGAACTGCTGACCAGCGAGGCCATGACGGAGTCGGTCCTGCGGCCGCGGCCGCGCCGGGACGGCACCGTGACCGTGACGGTGGTGCACCTGGACCGGTTCGTCCGGGTGGAGATCACCGAGGGCGGCGTCCCGCCGGGGCCGCCCCGGCCGCCGGACGACCAGCTTCCCGGCGGTGGCCGGGGACGGGTGCTGATGCAGGCGCTCGCCGCCGACCAGGGAGCCCACCGCAACCGCAACGGGACGGTCACGACCTGGTTCGGGGTGCCCGTAGGGGAGCGGTGGAGGCGCCCGTGATGCCGGGACCGGTGCCGAGCCTGAGCCGGTGGGAGGAGTCCTCCGCCGGCGGGCCGGCCGGCGCCGCGTCCACGTTCCTACGCGCTCCCAGCGTCGCCCGGATGTACGACTACTTCCTCGGCGGCAAGGACAACTACGCGATCGACCGGGAGATGGCGGACCGGGCCCTGGACCGGGCACCGGTCGTCGCGCGGCTCGCCCAGGTGAACAGGGGCTTCCTGGAGCATGCCGCCGCGCGGCTCGCCGAGTCCGGGCTGCGGCAGTTCGTCGACGTGGGCTGCGGGCTGCCGGCGCGGCGCAACGTCGGCGACATCGTCCGCCGCGTCGAGCCGTCCTGCCGGATCGCCTACATCGACAACGACCCCCTCGTCCTCGTGCACGCGCGGGCACTGCTGGCGGCCGAGCGCGGCACCGGCGCGTTCGGCGGGGACGTCCGGGTCCCGGCGGCGCTGCTCGGCCATCCGGGGCTGCGCCGGCTGATCGACTTCGGCCGGCCGGTCGCGCTTCTGCTGCTCGGCGTGCTGGACTTCGTGACGGACGCCGAGGACCCGCGCGGGATCGTCCGGACGCTGCTCGGCGGCCTGCCCGCCGGGAGCCACATGGTCATCACGCACACCGAGCGGACGCCGCAGCTGGAGTCGCTGGCGGAGACGGCCCGCGGCGCCGGGCTGGCGTTCACGCCGCGGGACCGCGCGGAGATCGCGGAGATCTGCGCGCCGCTGGAGCCGGCCGGCCCGTACCCGGCGGCGCTGCCGCTCGCGGACACCGCGGACCTAGACGGTCCGCTGCCGCTCGCCGGCTTCGTCGGGCGCAAGCCGGGCTGACCTCCGCGATGCTCTCCACCCTCGATCACGAGGCGGCCGCACATCCCCGCGAACCGGTCCCGCCGCCGCGCGTTTCGCTACGATCGGAGCGTCGGCGACCGGCGGCTCTGGGGCGAGTGATGACAGCGGACGGCGAGCCGAAGTCCCTCTCGGAGATCACCCGGGACATGGGCTTGAACATGTCGGACGTGGCCGCGTTCTCGGGGCTCGACGAGAGCACGGTCTTCCGGCTCTGGGACAACGCGGAATGGCTCGACCGGGTCAGCGGGCGGTCCCTGCAGAGCCTGATGGCGTCCATTCCGGGAATCGCGGAGTACTCCAGGGCGCACGCGATCCGCAAACGGCTGGACGGGCTCGTCTCCGACCTCGGCGCGGAGGGCCTGGCCGTCGATCTGGACGCGCTCGACGGGTCCGCCGTCCCGCAGCAGCTGCTGCTGAACGCGCTGGAGGCGGGGCTGCGGATCGTCCGGGGCGAGGCGAACCAGCGGACGTCGTCGTTCATCGCGCGGTTCTGGGGCCGCGAGCCCGACACGGCGCTGGAGGCCCTCTATTCCACCGAACGCGGGCACGGCCTGCTGACCGACCCCGCCAAGCTCGTCGAGTCGTCGGTCGAGCTGGCGCCCAGGCTGAACCGCAAGACCTACTCCTTCCATTCGATCCTGGCCCTGAACATCCTCACCCACCAGGTCAGCAAGGTGACCGGCTCGCTGGAGGCCGACCTCGGGTTCGAGGTGCCGGGCCGGCAGACCGCGTTCATGATGCGCGGCGTGGTGATGGGCTCGCTGATCAGTTCGGGCGACCTCGACCTGGCCGAGCGGTACCGCAGGGAACTGGACGCGACGCCGGTGTACGCCGCGCTGGAGGAATGGTCGTTCCCGACCTACATGCGGGACGGCCGGATCAGCTCCGACTTCACCCTGCCGAGCTCCCTTTCGCTGCGGAACACGGCGAACGAGGTGCTGCGGGAGATCGCCGGCTACAACGACGCCTACGTGTACTACCTGGCGTCGACGTACATTCCGCTGGCGCTGAAACGCGACCCGGCCTTCGGCGGGCGGCTCGCCGAGCTGACGCGGGCGCTGGAACTGCGCGGCGCCGACTGCGAGGACCGGAGGATCAGAGAGACGTGCAGCACCCTGGTGCGGCGGCTGAAAGAGCTGCCATAGCGGGTGCTGCGTTCTCGGGGGTGCCGCGCGGCGCATGAGCCGCGCATTGCAGGTCGTTGAGGTGAAAGGCCCGGGAGCGGGCCGGAGAATGGGGAGCCGGTGGAAGAGACGGCGGAAGCCATCGCGAATCTCACCAGGGAGCGGTGGGAGGCCAACGCGGACTACTGGGTGAAGGTGATCAGGGAGGGCCGCGACCGGTACCGCACCGAGCTCACCGACGCCGCCATGCTGGACGCGATCGGGCCGTGCAAGGGGCTGCGGGTGCTGGACGCCGGCTGCGGCGAGGGCTACATCGCGCGGACGCTGGCCGCCGAGGGCGCCGACGTCGTCGGCGTGGACGCCTGCCAGGGTTTGATCGACGCGGCCCGGGACGTGGCCGGCACCGCGGTGCCGGCCGGGGGCGCGGGCTCGCTGTCGTTCACCCGGGCCAGCGTCGACGCGCTGCCCGTGGAGGACGACGGGTTCGACCTGGTCGTCTGCAACCACCTGTTCAGCCACCTACAGGACCCGTCGCGCGCGATCGCGGAGTTCGGCCGGGTGCTGAAGAGCGGCGGGCGGCTGGTCTCTCTGACCCTGCACCCGTGCTTCTACGTGGAGGACTCCGAGCACGGCGCGAGGCAGAGCGTGCCCGCCGCGCAGTACTTCGCCTCGCGCGGGGTCGACCAGCGGTTCCTGGTGGACGGCCTGGAGTCGCCGTCGATGATCACGTCGTGGCTCCGTCCGCTGGAGTTCTACTCTGGAACGCTCCGAGACAACGGGTTCGTCATCGCCGACCTCCGCGAGCCGCATCCGACCCCGGAGCAGCTGCGCGACGACCCGTGGTGGCGCGAGGGCTTCCCGACGGCCCTGTTCATGCTCCTGATCGCCGAACGCCGCTGACCTCCCCCGCCGAGTCGCGGCGCGTCGCCGCCACGGGGCGTCGCCGTCACGGGGCGCTCATGACGGCAACACGCCGCGCCTCAACGCGAGGCGGGGATGGGGTGGGGGGCGACGCATAGGGTCGTGGCATGGAATCCCGTAGGGGCGGGGTGCCGGCGGCGCTCGCGGGGCATCCCGACAGGCTCCGGTGGAACGCCAAGTACGAGAGCGCGCCCGAGCCGTCGTTCGCGCCGCACCCGCTGGCCGTGCGGGCGCTGGCCGAGACGCCGCCGGACGGGCCCGTCCTCGACCTGGCGTGCGGGACGGCCGGGTCGGCGCTGCTGGCCGCAGAGGCGGGACGGCGCGTCACGGCGGTGGACGTCTCCGAGGTGGCGCTCGAGCGGCTCGCCGCGGAGGCGCGCCGCCGCGGCCTGGACGAGCTGGTCACGCTCGTCCAGGACGATCTCGGGTCGTTCCGGCCCGCACCGGCGTCGTACGCGCTCGTCCTGTGCACGGGCTTCTGGGACCGCGCCGTGTTCCTGCGGGCCGCCGGGGCCGTCGTCCCGGGCGGACTGCTGGCCTGGGAGGCGTTCACGGCGGAGGCGCGGCGCGTCCGCGACGCGCTGCCGGCCGAGTGGTGCCTCGGCGACTGCGAGCCCGCGTCGCTGCTGGACGGGGGCTTCGCGGTCCTGGAGCAGGACGACCTGCCGGACGGCCAGAAGCGGCGTTTGCTCGCGCGCGGCCCCGCGGCAGTATCCTGACGAGTCCCTGTGTCCTGCGGAGACCGCCCCTACGGGCGGGCCCCCTGGCAGGAACGCCCTTCCACGGCGAGTGACCGGTAGATTGCGGGTCGGCCTCCTTTGCACGGTTTTCACACTGTTCTTAGGCCGGTGCTGGAAGGGTGGTCACTTTCGTGATGTCGTCGACCCCGGAGCGAGTGAGGAACCATGGCCGAGGATGACAAGCCGGCGGTCAAGGCGAAGATCCCTAACGCCAAGAACATCCGCAGCCCGGAGTTCACCCCGCACGGGATCAGCGCCGGGCGCGGCAGCGGGCTGAACCGGCCGTCCGCGCTGACCGCGGCCCAGGCCCGCAAGCGGCGGATCGCGACGATCGCCGGCATCGTGGTGGCCGTGCTCGCCATCGCGGGCGGCGTCACCTACTACGTGACGCGGCCCGGGCCGAAGATCGAGGTGTCCGGCAAGTTCGGGGCCGAGTCGAAGGTGAAGATCCCGACGAAGCTGGCGCCGAACACGTCGCTGAAGACCCGGACGCTGATCAAGGGCAGCGGCCCGGCGATCGCCGACGGCGACACGATGTTCGTGCAGTACTCCTTCTACCAGTGGGCGAAGCAGACCAACGCCGACGACTCCCGGAAGAAGAGCACCAGCAAGAAGATCGGCTCGTCCTACGAGCAGGGCCAGCAGGCGCAGGCCCTCACCGTCGGCAAGAGCGGCGTCAAGGGCCTCGACAAGGGCCTGCTCGGCAAGTCGGCCGGCAGCCGGGTGCTGGTGGAGGTCCCGCCGTCGATGGGCTTCGGCGACCAGGGGTCGCAGCTCGGCCTCGGCAAGAACGACTCGGTGGTCTTCGTCGTCGACGTCCAGGCGGTCGTGAAGAAGAACGCCGGTCCGCAGGGCGCCCCGCAGAAGCTGGACGACAAGAACCTGCCGAAGGTCGAGGACCAGGGCGCCGGCAAGGCCCCGAAGATCACGGTCCCGAAGGTGGACGCGCCGTCCAAGCTGCAGGTCAAGACGCTCGTCCAGGGCACCGGCCCGGCGCTGGCCAAGGGCGACGACGCGGTCGTCAACTACCAGGGGCAGATCTGGAAGGACGGCAAGGTCTTCGACTCCAGCTGGAAGAACGGCCAGCCGGCGATGTTCCCGATCGGCACCGGCGGCACCGTCCCCGGCTTCGACAAGGGCCTGACCGGCGCGAAGGTCGGCAGCCGGGTGCTGCTGGTCCTGCCGCCGGCCGAGGGCTACGGCAAGAACGGCAACGCCCAGGCCGGGATCAAGGGCACCGACACCCTGGTGTTCGTGGTGGACATCCTCGCCAAGGTGCAGAAGTGAGCGCCCGCGCCGCGTGACGGCGCGCAGGCGGAGACGAGCGGCGGGCGGCCCCGGTGGGGGTCCCCGCCGCTCGCGTTACCGGGGGCGATGGTTCCCGCGGAGCGTGCGAGATCCGTCACGACAACCCCGAGGGCGCTTTGACCGTCCTCTTATCGGGAAGCCAAGGATGTGCATTGGGCGGCCCATCGCATGGATCCCCTCAGGTATCGTCGGTAACGCAATAATCACGGGGGGCTTGTGAGCAGCAAGGAAAAAGGTCAAGAAGACGGCGCACCGGGCATTGCGGACGATCTTCGCCAGGACGGTGCGAAGGCCGCTCCGGCGGGCGGATCAGACGATTCCGCGCCGCGCCCGGAGCCGGCCCGCGCGGTCGCCGAGGGCGACGACCAGGCCCGTGACCAGGAACCCGACGAGGCGGCCGGGCGCGCGGCACAGGCCCCCGCGGCCCGGACGGCGACGCTCACCGTGGACTCCGGAGAAACCACCCCGGACCCGAAGAACTCCCCTAACACCGACATATCTCAGAAGAACGACAAGGACCCCGCAGAGGGCCGCGCGGAGAGCGCTGTGAAGAGCGCGGCGCCCGCCGCGACCGCGCAATCCCCCGCCGCCGGACCGGGGGCTCCGGCCACCGAAAAGGGCGCGTCCCCCGATAACGACCGCCCCGGGCGGGACGATCCGGACGGCTCCGGAAGCGCTGGTGTGAGCGGCTCCCCGGCCGGAGATACCAAGACCATGCCGGCTGCGTCGTCGAGGCAAGGAGGCCCGCCGGGGCGCGGCCCCGGCGGCGGCTCGGGCGGCGGTGGCGGCAGGGGGCCGAAGAAGCCGCGCAGCCGCCGCGTCCGGTACCTGCGGCGCATCCTGTTCACGCTGCTCGGCATCCTCGGGTTCCTCGTCGCGGCGTTCGCGATCGCCTACGTCTTCACGCCCGTCCCCTCGCCGCAGCAGCAGGCGCTCGCGCAGGGGCCCGCGTTCTACTACTCCGACGGCAAGACCCTGATCGCCAAGACGGGCATGAACCGGGACGCGGTGAAGTTCGACCAGATCCCGAAGAGCACCCGCGACGCGGTCATCGCGGCCGAGAACCGCAGCTTCTACCAGGACCCGGGCGTGTCGATCCAGGGCACCGCGCGGGCGTTCTGGTCCACCGCGACCGGCGAGCAGCTGCAGGGCGGCTCCACCATCACCCAGCAGATGGTCCGCAACTACTACGGCGGCATCGGCAAGGAGCGCTCGGTCACCCGCAAGCTCAAGGAGATCATGGTCTCCCTGAAGGTGGGCCGGGAGAAGTCCAAGGACTGGATCCTCGAGCAGTACCTCAACACCATCTACTTCGGCCGCGACGCCTACGGCGTGCAGGCCGCCGCGCACGCCTACTACAACAAGGACGTCAAGGACCTCACGCCCGCCGAGTCGGCGTACCTGGCGGCCGCGATCCAGCAGCCGAGCAACTTCGCCGACCCGACCGGCCAGCACCGCGTCTACGCCGAGCAGCGCTGGCACGCGGTGGTGAACAACATGGTCCGGGACGGGGCGCTGACGCCCGCCGACGCCGCGTCGATGACGTTCCCGCTGCCCGGCAAGGAGAAGATCACCGACGTCCTCAAGGGCCAGAAGGGCTACATGGTCAACCTGGCCAAGAAGGAGCTGGAGGAGCGGCGCGGCTACACCGAGGACGAGATCAACCGCAGCGGCCTGAAGATCACCACGACGTTCGACAAGCGGCTGATGGACGCGGCGAAGCAGGCCGTGGAGAACAACGTCCCCGCCGGGACGAGCAAGAAGATCCGGACCGGGCTGGTGTCGGTCGACCCCGCCACCGGGCAGGTGCTGGCCTTCTACGGCGGCCGCGACTACCTGACGGAGGCCGCGAGCAGCGCGTTCTACGACACCGCGCAGGCCGGGTCGGGCTTCAAGCCGATCGCGCTGGCCGCCGCGCTGGAGGACGGCAAGAGCCTGTCCGACACCTATGACGGCAGCTCCCCGCAGTACTTCGGCGGCCACTCCATCAAGAACGACAGCGGCGAGAGCTTCGGGAACATCAACCTCGTCACCGCGACCGAGCACTCGGTCAACACCGCCTACGTGAACCTCGGCCAGGACATCGGCAACGACAAGATCGCCGCGATGGCCGAGAAGCTCGGCATCTCGGCGTCGCAGATGACGCCGGAGCAGCGCGCCGCGGCGTCGTTCCCGCTCGGCATCGTGTCGCTGCACCCGGTGCAGCAGGCCGGGGTGTACGCGACGTTCGCCGACGAGGGCGTGTACCGGCAGCCGTACGTGGTGAAGTCGGTGACCGACAACGAGGGCCAGACCCGCAAGTTCTCCGAGAAGGGCGACCGGGCGTTCGGCGCGCAGGTCGCGCGGGACGCCACGTACGCGATGCAGCAGGTCGTCCAGGGCGGCACCGGCACCGGCGCGCAGCTGCCCGACGGCCGCGACGTCGCCGGCAAGACCGGCACCACCGACGAGGGCCGGGCGATCTGGTTCAACGGGTTCGTCCCGCAGATGGCGACGAGCGTGGCGATGTTCCGCGAGGACAACAAGGCGCTGAACATCCCCGGGTACGGCTCCTACGGCGGGCAGCTGCCCACCCAGATCTGGCGCTCGTACATGACCGACGCGATCGACATCAAGGGCTACGACCCGAAGTCGTTCGGGTCGCCGTCGGAGACGCCGGGCAGCGGCTGGGGCGTCCCGACGCCGGGCGGCGGCACGCCGGGCACCGAGGGGCCGCGCACCGACGGCCCGACGCACCGCCCCTCCGGCGGGACGGACGGGCCGCGCCAGCCGAAGCCGCCCACGGACCTGCCGACCATCATCCCGTCGCTGCCCGGCGGCGGTGACGGCGGCGGCACCGGCGGCGGAGGCAACGACGGCGGCGGCACCGGCGGCAACGACGGCGGTGGAGGCACCGACGGCGGCGGCGGTACCGGCGACGGCACCGGCGGCCAGATGTTCAACTGAACGCGAAGGGGCCCGGCGGTTCGCCGCCGGGCCCCTTCGCGTCCCGCCCCGTGCCGCTAGGCGCACGCCTTTCCGATGCGGGCCGGCGTGTCGTTCATCACGGCGCTGAGCTGCGAGGCGTCCCCGGTGCCGACGGTCGAGGCCGCCGCGCGCAGCCGCTGCGACTCGGCCTGCAGCGCCTTCTTCAGCGCCCCGTCGTCGGCCTCCTTCGCCAGCGCGTCGAGGCGGGTCGCGAGCCGCTGCGTCGCCTGGCCCCACTGCGCGGGCTCCGCCGCCGGCACGCTCCTGACCTGGGTGATGTACTGCTGGAACGCCTTCTTGGTGTCGGTGCAGACCTGGCCGGAGTTTCCTCCCAGCGCCCCGCACGCGCCCAGCAGGCCGGACACGCCGAGCATCACCACGCCCCCGGCCAGCGCCCGAACCACCCGGTACCGCATCGCACCCTCCCCTTGATCTGCCACAGGCTCCGCATATACTTCCGCACTAGGTCATGAGCGCCAGCGCCAAGCCCCGGCTCGCTGGCCGGCAACCCTTCGTCCGCGATGGGGTGCCCCGGGTGAGGACCTGGCCGGACGCGGCACCGCGTTCCGGCAAGCGCGGATCCCGCAGGCACGCCCCCGGGGTCCCTGACCCCGGAAGGAACCGGCATGCCCGCCACGCTCGCCTCCGCACCGTCCCTCGCCCCGCTCACGCCTGCTGAGACGTCGCGCACCGCACGCGAAGTTCGCGCCTTCCCGCGCGTCGTCGGCGCGGACGCGCCCGTCCCGCTGGACGACGGCCGCCGCGTCCCGTACGCCAACCTCGACTACGCCGCCAGCGCGCCCTGTCTCGAGGCGGTGCACGAGGCCGTCACCCGTGCGCTGCCCTACTACAGCAGCGTGCACCGCGGCGCCGGCTACGCCTCGCAGGTCACGACGGAGGCGTACGAGAGCGCGCGCGAGACCGTCCGCGGGTTCCTCGGCGCGTGGCGCCGCGCCGCCGTCGTGTTCACCCGCAACACCACCGACGCGATGAACCTGCTCGCGCACGCCGTCCCGTCCGGGACGAGCGTCGTCGTGTTCGACTCCGAGCACCACGCGTCGCTGCTGCCGTGGAAGCGGCCCGTGCGGCTCCCCGTCCCCGCCACGCCCGCCGAGGCGATCGACGCCGCCGACCGCGCGCTCGCCGCGACCCCGGTCGGCGCGCGGCTGCTCGTCGTCACCGCCGCGTCCAACGTCACCGGCGAGCTGTGGCCGATCCGCGAGCTGGCGCAGGTCGCCCGCCGGCACGGCGCCCGCATCGCGGTGGACGCCGCGCAGCTCGTCCCGCACCGCCCGCTCGACATGACCGCGCTCGGCCTGGACTACGTCGCGTTCTCCGGCCACAAGCTGTACGCGCCGTTCGGCGCGGGCGTGCTCGCCGGGCGCGGCGACTGGCTGCGCGCCGCCGACCCTTATCTCAAGGGCGGCGGCGCCAGCGCGTCCGTCGGCGGCACCGTCCGGTGGGCGCCGGCGGCGGAGCAGCGGCACGAGGCCGGCACCCCGAACGTCCTCGGCGTCATCGCGCTCGCCGCCGCCTGCGAGGCCCTCGCCGCGGCGGGCTGGGACGCGCTCGCCGCCCGCGAGGAGCGGCTCCTCGCCCGGCTGCGCGCCGGGCTCGCCGCGCTCCCCCACGTCCGCGAGCTCACCCTGTGGGGCGACCGGTCGCCGCGCGTGGGAATCGTGTCTTTCACCGTGACCGGCTGGAACGCGCGCGACGTGGCGCTTACGCTGTCCGGGGAGCACGGCATCGGCGTGCGGGACGGCAGGTTCTGCGCGCACCCGCTCGTCCGGCACCTGCTGGGCGGGGACGACTCCGCCGGCTGCGGCGGCGAGGGGGCGGCCGTCCGCGCGAGCTTCGGGATCGGGACCATCGAGGAGCACATCGACCGGCTGTGCACCGCGCTGGCGCGACTGGCACCGCGCTGACCTGCGGACTCGCTCGCGAGCACAGACGTTTATGACCTTTGGTCCTGTTCGCCCCTGTAGCGTAGGCAGTCGCGCTACTTCCCGCCGGATCTCCCACCGGGACCCGGCGGGTCGGGGATGAGCACGGACGAAACAGGGGGTGGCGGCGGTGGCCGACGCGTGGCGACCCACGTCGGAACTGGAACGCCGACTGGAGGAGAGCGTACGGGCCGGAGACCAGGAGGGCTACTTCCGCATCCTCGCGGGCAGCGAGCTCGTGGTGCCCGTCCCGGACGACGCCGTCGACGAGGTCCTCGCCGGGCGGGCGCGGCCCGCCTGGCCGACCCACGAGGAGGACGGCCGCGTCCACGTCCTCGTCTACACCTCCGCCGCCGCGATGCGCGCCTGTCTCGGCCCGTCCTGGCGGCACTTCATGACGCTGCGCTTCGGCGACCTCGCCGAGACCTGGCCCGACGCCCGCTGGTGGCTGGCCGTCGACGCGCCCGGCCACCCGGGCGGCACCCCGCTGCCGATCGAGGCGCGGATGCCCGCCTGGTTCGTCCGGCAGGTCGCCGACGGCGACGGCCGCCCGCCGCAGGTCGGCCGCCCCGAGCTCGCGTCCGCCGCCGCCCCGGCACCCGCGCCCGCCCGGGCGGCGTCGTCGGCACCGGCGTCGCCTGAACCGCCCGCCTCGGTGGCGGATCCCTCCCTCGTGGCGGATCCCTCCCTCGTGGCGGATCCCTCCCTCGTGGCGGATCCCTCCCTCGTGGCGGAGCCCGCACCGGAACCGGCTCCCGAGCCCGTCCCCGAGCCGTCGGCGCCCCCCGCTCCGGCTCAGACCGCGTCGCCGCCGGCACCGCCGCCCCCGGCACCGCCCCCGTCGCCGTCACCGCCGGACGAGTCGCCGTGGGAGGAGCTGCAGGGCCAGCACCGCGAGCTGCCCCGCGAGGCGCCCCGCGAACCGTCCCGGCCCGAGTTCCACCCCGCCAACGACGTCGAACGCGAACTCCTGCGCGCCGCGGCGAACAACGACCACGACCTGTTCCTGCAGACGATGGCGGACACCGAGATCCTGCTGCCCGTCCCGGACGACACCGACTACACGCTCCGCCCCGGCCGCCCCGGCTTCCCGTGGCGGACCCGCGAGGTCGACGGCAACACCGTCGTCCCCGTCTTCACCTCCCCCGAGCGCCTCATCGAGGCCGCCCACGCCGCCGGGACCGGCACCGAGTACATCAAGCTGCCGTTCACCGTCGCGCTGCGCTACTGGCCCGACCACGGCTGGCTCCTCGCCATCAACTCCGGCTCGCCCGCCGGCGGCACCGTCATGGCCGCCCAGCTCCCCGGCCTCGCGACCTGGGCCGACCAGCGCGCCGCCGCCCGGATGACCGACCGGTTCGAGCCGCAGAACGACATCGAGCAGCGCCTCTTCGACGCCGCCCGCCGCCGCGACACCGACACCTTCTTCAAGGTGCTGCTCGGCGCGCAGGTCCTCGTCCCCGCCGACCCCGACACACCGTGGGGCATCGCGCCCGAGGACCCGGCGTTCCCGTGGCGGCCCGTCACCGTCCACGGCCGCACGTCCGTGCAGCTGTTCACGTCCCTCAAGTGGATGAACGAGGCCATCGGCTCGTCCCGCTTCGTGATGCCGAGCCTGCTGGACGTCGTGTCCGCGTGGCCCGACGCCGACTGGACGCTCGTCCTCAACCCCGGCACCCCGATCGACGCCACGATGCCCGGCGAGCAGGTCCGCGCGCTCAGCGGGCCGCCCCGCACCGCGCCCGAGAAGGCCGCCACCCCGCCGTCGGCCGCGACGCCCCCTCCCCCGGAGAACCCCGCCGTTCCCGTCGCTCCGGCCGTCCCGTCCACGGACGCGTCCCCGATGCCCGACGGCGCGCCCGACGTGCCGGCCTCCACCGGCACGGGACCGCAGCAGCGACCCGGCCACGTCCCGACCGACCCCGGCGCACCGGCGATCCCGACCGGCGAGGCGGCCCGGCCGTCCGGCGGCCACGCCGCGCCGGGCACGCCTCCCGGGCCCGAGCAGCCCGCCTTTCCCGCCGCCGACCCCGCCGTCCCCGGGCCGCCGGACCACGCGCCGGCGGCACCGTCGGTCACGACCGGCGGTCACTCGACCGCCGTCCCGCCCCCGCCGGCGGAGCGGCCCGCCTTCGGCGGTCCGGAGCCCGCACCGGGTGACGGTCCGCACCAGACCGGCCCGCAGCCCCAGGTCAGCGCGCCGGACCACGAGCCGACGGCACCTTCCGTCACCTCCGGCGGATACCCCACCACCGGCCCGACGCCGCCGACCGAGCAGCCGAGCTCCAACGCGCCGGAACCCGTGCCCGCGCCGGGTGACGGCCTGCACCAGACCGGCCCGCAGCCCCAGGTCAGCGCGCCGGACCACGAGCCGACGGCACCGTCCACCACCTCCGGCGGACACCCCGTGGCCGTGCCCACGCCACCGGCGGAGCGGCCCGGCTTCAGCGCCACGGGCCCGCAGCCGCAGGTCGGCCTGCCCGGGGCCGGTGAAGCGACGCCGCCGCCGGTTCCGCCCGGCGTGCGGGACGACGCGCCCGCCTACGGGCCGCAGGCACCGGCCGCAGAGTCCCCCTACGGCGCGTACAGCACGGCCTTGCCCGGAGACACCGGCCCGCACGGCTACCCGCCCACCGGACCGGGGACGCCCGCGGCGACGGCGGGCCCCGGCCTGCCGGAGACGACCGGCCCGCAGCACCTGCCCGGCCACGCCCCCGCCGCGGAGACGCCGGCAGAGCCCGCGCCGTCCGCGCAGGACGCGGCGGGCGGTAACGCGCCCGAAGCCGGCACGGCGGCGCGGCACGGCTACGAACCGTCCAGCCCCTCCGAAGCGGCGGCACCGGCCGACGCGGAACCCGGCGCCAACGCGTCCACCGTGACCGCCGGCCACGCGATCGTCGGCCTGGGCCCGGCGAGCGACCCGTCCGCCCCGCAGCCGCCCGCCGCGACGGAACCGCCGGGCGACCGGCAGGCGACGGGCGACCAGCAGGCGACGGAGCGGCGGCTGCGGCCGGTCGGCGCCCCGGAGGCGGAGTTCGAGCCCGGGAACCGCATCGACCAGGAGCTCTACGAGGCGGCCCTCGGCGGCGACTCCGACGCGTTCCTCCGCGTCCTGCTGAACGCGAACGTCCTCGTCCCCATCCCGGTGGACGCCCCGCTCGAAGTGACGCCGGTGCAGAGCGAGTTCCGCTGGGACGCGGCGCTGCGCGACGGCACCGCCGTCCGGGTGTTCACCTCCCTCGTCCGGCTGCGGGAGGTCCTGCCGGAGTCCCGGTTCGTCTACGCCGACTTCCGCGAGCTGATCGGCGCGTGGCCGCGCGACGACTGGGCGCTGCTGCTGAACCCGGGAACGCGGATCGGCGCGTCCCTGCGCGGCGACCAGGTGCGGGCGCTGAGCGAGTGGGCCCTGCGCGTCGGCCTCGTCCAGGCGCGCACGGCCGCCCCTGCCGCGCCGCCCGCGCCGCGGGAACCCGCCGCGGACATGACCGTGCAGGACGTCGTCACGGCGGCCCCGGCGCGGACCGAGGACCTCGACGACCGCGTGTCCCAGCCGACGATCATGCAGAAGGTCGTCCCGCACGGGCACGTCGGCTGGTACCTGGAGCAGGGCTACGACCGCGTCGGCGGGTTCGTCCACCCGACGGGCGACGTCGCGGAACTCCAGACGCCCGTCCAGCTGTACGAGGCGCTGGGGCTCCTCTACGAGGACACGCCGTTCTCGCCCGCGGACGAGGGCGTGTACGTCATCCGGTGGCCCGCGTACTGCCCGGACCTGTACCGGATCCCGTTCGGCGGGCGCGACGCGGAGGAGATGGCCTCCTGGGGCGACGCCGGCTGGGTGATCGAGCGCCCCCCGTTCGTCGGGGGCGGGTTCGCGCCCGGCAGCGCGGGCTCCATCCGCGAGTACAAGGTGGACAGCGTCCGGCTCCCGTACGGCGCCGAGATGTACTTCCTGGGCATGGATCGTTCGGAGAGGTTCGTCGCGATGTACGACCCCGACCGGCTCGCGTGGCTGCGGCCCGACGCGTCCACCGGCTCCGACGGGCGCGACGGCCGGGCGGGAGCGGCGCAGTGATCAGGGACGGTTACGTGGCGCGCTGGCTCGGCCGCGACTTCGAGGCCGCGCCGGGCGCCGACGGCGAGGTCCGGCTCTACACGCCTGGGCCGACGGACGGGTTCGAGGAGCTGCGCCCCGGCCGGTTCCGGCGGATCGTCCCCGCGTCGGAGGTCGAGGAGCTCCGGTACGTCCGGACGACGTGCCGGTGGCGCGGGGAGCGGTTCGTCATCGTCGGCGAGCACGAGACGTGGCTGCGCGTCGAATATGTCGGCGGCCGTGCCCCGGTGGCCGAATCGCTCGGCCTCGAACGCATTGACCAGGGCGTTTGGCAGGCGTGGGCGCCCACGACGGAGATAGAGGACGTCCGAGAGGAAGTCATGTGAGCGTGTCCGGGCTTGCTTTGGCCCGTTCATCCGTGTTCGCATGAGTCCTGGGACGATCTCCCGGGTGCAGCGGGCACAGGCGCTCAAAGGCGATGCGACGGAGGTGCTGGGGCGGTGTACTGCCGACCGGCGGTGAAACCGATCTTTGTGGGGCTCGGGGCGGCGGCCATCCTCGCCGCCGGGGGCGCGTCCGCCTCCGCCGAGGACTCCCCTACGCCGACCCCCTCCGACTCGGGGTCCGCGTCACCCGCTCCGGCGCCGAAGCTCACGGTGGTGGCGTCGGCAGAGAGCCCGGCGCAGGCGGGGACGAACGCCCTCGTCACGACGCGGGTGTCCACCACCGCGGGCACCGCCGAGGCCGTCCATGTGGTGTCCGTCACCCTGAGCACGTCGAACAAGGCCGCGAAGGCGACGCTCAGCGAGGGATGCCGTCCCCCGACGACGGTCAAGCTCTGCAACCTCGGCAACGTGGACACCGATCCGAAGACGGTCACGACCTCCGTCCTCGTTCCCAAGACCCTGCCCAAGTCCATGATCGTCACCGTCACCGTCACCGTGGCGGGAACCGCCGACGGCAAGGAGCTGACCGGCAGCGACACGGCGGCGGTCGCCTACCGGCCGCTGAAGACGTCGGCGCCGCCGACCACGTCGAAGCCGACGAAGTCGCCGTCGAAGTCGCCGTCGCCGTCCAGGAGCGCGACGCCGTCGGCGTCGGCGTCCGGCGGGCACGGCTCCTCGTCCGGCGGCAGCGGCAGCGGCAGCGGATCGTCGGGCGGCACGAGCGGGACGGCCGGGAGCGGCGGGACGACGTCCGGCTACGTGCCGCCGGAGCCGAACTCCTCGTTCCAGGCGAAGAACCCGCAGGTGGCGTTGCCGCCGATCGCGGCGCCGAGCCCGTCGGTCGCGCCGAACACCGTGTCGGTGACGCCGGCGAGCAGGCTGCGCGGGAACAAGGCCCCCGTCGCCCAGGACCTCACCTTCGAACGGGTCGCGAGCACGCAGGTGGCGTGGCTGGCGGCGCTGATGGTGGCGATCGCGGTGCTGCTCACGCAGCTGCGGCTCGGCAAGCGGCGCGCCCCGGCCGGCGCGGCCGCCGTGCGCCCCGCGAAGGGCATGCACCGCCGGACCCGCCGCGGCATGTTCGGCAAGTGATCGACGGAATCCATCCCGGCCGAAGCCATTCTCACCGGGCGCACGCCGTCCGCTCTAGGGGCCGTTTTCAAGCGCCCTTCTGATTTGCGGCGGAATTGGCGTGGCTTTTCTCGACGGCGCCCTGGCCCGCCATGCGGTCCGCTGAGCGGCGCAGCAAGCCCGCGCACCACCGCAGCGCTCTCCTCATCAGAAGGAAGATGGCGCCGCCTGCTCCGAAGTAGACGAGCACGCACAGGATGGCCCATACGAAGGAAGGCCGCGACGTCCCTTTCTTGACCATTTCGTAGGACGTTCCGCCCTTCCCGTGCTCTACGCGGATCTCGAACGTGACCTTGCCGTGCACGGGCCGCCAGGTCTTGAGCAGGGGCCGGTGGACGAGCGAGGGCTCGTACGGCGCCCCGTCCTTCTCGAGCGCGCATCCGTACTGCGCCCAGCCGGTGATGGCGTCGCGGTGGCAGGACGTCGCCGTGGCGGTGTCCACGGTCACGGTCTCGCCGCCGTTGCGGACGAAGGACAGCGGCGCCAGCAGGAACTCGACCGCCAGAAGGAAGGACGAGACGAGCAGGGCCGCGGTGGCCCAGCGCGGCGGACGTTCCAGACGCAGAGCGACGTCCCGGCGCTTCGTCGCCCGGCGTGATCGCTCGGTCTTTCGTCCCATGGGAGCAGCTCCTTGCGGCGGCGCGGCGAGGGACGATAGCAGGCGCGGTCGGCTCGGCGGCGGCACCGCAGGTCACGTCATGCGCGGCTGAGGGCGTGGCAGGCGATGGCCGCGGCGGCGGTGACGTTGAGGGAGTCGACGCCGGCGGTGAGGGCGCCGGGGCTCATCGGGATGCAGACGCGCTCGTCGGCCTCGTCCAGCCAGTGGGACGTCAGGCCGTCGCCTTCGGAGCCGAGGAGGAGGGCGGCGCGGTCCCCCAGCGGGGCCTTGTCCAGCGGGGTGGCGCCCTGGTCGGGGGTCAGGGCCAGGAGCGTGAAGCCGGCGGCGCGCAGCTCGCCCAGGTCGCCGCGCCGGTCGGCCATCCGGGCGTAGGGGATCGCGAAGACCGCGCCCATGGAGACCTTCACCGCGCGCCGGTAGAGGGGGTCGGCGCAGCGGGGCGACAGGACGATCGCGCCGATACCGAGGGCGGCGGCGCACCTGAAGATCGAGCCGACGTTCGCGTGGTCGACGAGGTCCTCGAGGACGAGGATGCGGCGGGCGTCCTTCACGACGGCGCCGAGGGACGGGAGAGGGAGGCGTTCGAGGGAGGCCAGGGCGCCGCGGTGGACGGGGAAGCCGGTGACGCCTTCGAGGGTGGCGTCGTCGGCCACGTAGACCGGCGCGTCGACGCTGTCAAGGACGTCCGAGAGGGGGCCTGTCCAGCGGCTCGCCATCAGCAGGGAGCGGACGGGGTGGCCGGCGGCGATCGCGCGGCGGATCACCTTCTCCCCCTCGGCGAGGAAGAGGCCGTGCTCGGCTTCGAGGCTTTTCCGCAGGTTGACGTCCCGGAGCCGGGTGTAGTCGGCCAGCCGCGGGTCGGCCGGGGAGGTGACGGTGACGAAGCTGGCCATGCCTCGATTGTGACGGAGGGAGCGGGGTGCCCGGGCCGCGGCAAGGGCGCGGGGCGGCCGGTTCCGGCCGCGCGCGGGGGTTCCGGTTTGCGGGAGGATCACGCTCGGCCCCGGCCCCGCGCGGGCCCGATCCACCCATGATCGCGGCCGCTCCGCCGCCCCGTGGTACCCCGAACGCGAGGCGTGACGGCGGGGACGCTGTGCCAGGATCGTCCGGACATACGCTGATGACCTGCGTCATCATCGATTTTGAGTTCTTTGTAACCTCTAGTTCGTACTACTACAGTGCCGTGGAACATAGGCGGGTTTCTGGTGAATCGAGGGCAGCCATGAGCGGACGTCATCGCAATGACTTCCCTGAGGGGGACGGGGGCGGTCACGACCCGTCCACGCCCGTGTTCGGACCGGCGAACGACGGGTCCTCCGACTGGTTCGGCGCCAGGGGCTCCGAGAGCCGCCCGCTGACCCAGGAGCCGCAGGCCGGGCCGCCGCCGGGCGCGCCCGCGGGCCCGCCCCCCGGTCCGCCGCGGGCGTCCGGGCCCGGCGAGACGCCCGAATGGTTCACCCCGCGACGCTCGTCCGAGGAGCCCGTCTACGGCGCCGGCGGCTTCACCGGCGCGTCCGACGCCGGCGGGTACGGGCTCGGACGGTCCGGCGGGTACGGCGCCGAGCGGCAGGACCCGATGGCGGCGCCCGCGCCGCAGGAGCCGCCGCCCGGCCGGTCCTCGTCCCCGCTGGCCGGGACGGGCTACAGCGAGTACGACGCCATCCGCAGCTCGGACGAGACGCCGGCCGGGTTCTTCGGCGGCGGGTCCGCGGGTTCCGGCGGGTCCGGCGGCTACGGCGGCGGATCGGGAGGCGGCGGCGGATCCGGCGGCGGATCCGGCGGCTATGGCGGCGGCACCGGCGGCTACGAGTACGGCAAGCGGAAGCGGAAGCGGAGCAAGGCCGCGCTGATCGGGCCGATGGCCGGGGCGGTGGGCCTGGCGCTGCTGCTCGGCGTCGGCGTGTACGCGTTCGCCGAGAGCGGCGGCGGCTGCTCCGGCGACAACGCGCTGGCCCTGTCGGTCGCGGCGGCGCCCGACATCGAGCCGGTGGTCGTGAAGGCGGCGGGCCGGTTCAACGACGCCAAGCACAAGGTCGGCGGCAAGTGCGTGCGGGCCGACGTGAAGAAGGCCGACCCGGCGTCGGTGGCGACGCTGCTGTCCGGGCAGGGCGTCGCGGACTCGGCGAACGAGCGGCCGGACGTGTGGATCCCCGACTCCTCGCTGTGGACGGCGCTCGCCCGCGGCGAGGGCGGCGACAACAACCTGGAGTCGGCCAGGACCTCGCTCGCGAGCAGCCCGATCGTGGTGGGCCTGCCGAAGTCGCTGGCGGTCCAGCTGAAGAAGCAGGGCGTCACGGCCAGCCCGTCCTGGGACAACCTGCTGAAGGCGGCGGGCGGCGTCGCGGGCGGCGCGGTGACCAAGAACCAGATGATCCCCGCCGGATCGGTGCGGATGGTGGTCCCCGACCCGACCAAGAACGCCGCCGGCATGGGCTCCCTGATGATCACGAGCATGCTGCTGGCGAACGACCCCAACAAGGACTCGATCTTCACCGGCATCGTCAGGACAGTCCGGGAGAACCTCGTTCCGTCAACCACGGAGGAGTTCGCGCACTTCAGCAAGGACCGCACCGGCAAGCAGCCGATCTCCCTGTCGTCGGAGCAGGCGCTCTGGAGCTACAACCAGACCAAGCCGGCCCAGCCCGCGGTGGCGCTGTACCCGACCGAGGGCACGCTGTCGATGGACTACCCCTTCACCGTCACCGCGCAGAACGGCGACGAGCGGAAGGCCGCGCAGCTGCTCGAGAAGGCGATGACGACCGACGCGACCCGCAACGACCTGCGGCGGCTCGGGTTCCGGACGTCCGACGGCAAGGCGCCCACCGGCTTCGGCGCGGCGACCGGGGTCAGCCCGGCGCGCCCGCGGCAGCTCCCGACGCCGAAGAGCGGCGACGTCGCGCAGGTCATGCAGGCGTGGTCGAAGCTGACGCTCGGGCTGCGGATGCTCACGCTGATCGACGTGTCCGGCTCGATGGCCGAGCAGGTCGCCCCGCACACCAACCGGCTGCAGGCGATCGCGCAGGTGTCGCAGGGCGGGCTGGCGATGATGTCGAACGACACCGAGCTCGGCCAGTGGCTGTTCTCCACCAACATGAACGGCAAGTCGCCGTACAAGCAGACCGTGCCGATCGGCCCGCTCGGCGACCGCATCGGGTCCACCACCCGGCGCGGGCTGGTGCTGTCCTGGCTCAACCAGATGAAGCCGAAGCCGACCGGCGACACCGGGCTCTACCGGACGATGCTGGACGCCTACAAGCTGATGAACAAGACCTACAAGCCGGAGTTCGGCAACTCGATCCTGCTGCTCACCGACGGCCAGAACGACGACCCGGACGGGCCGACGCTCGACCAGACCCTGTCGGAGCTGAAGCAGCTGAAGGACCCGAACAAGCCGATCCAGGTCAACATGATCGGCTTCGGCAAGGGCGTCGACCGGGGCGAGCTGGAGAAGATCGCCGCGGCGACCAACGGGAACGTCCAGGTCGCGATGACACCGCAGGAGATCTCCAAGATCTTCCTGAAGATGCTGTCGCGGCGCATCACGTCGTAGCGCTCCGACCGCGCCCGGTAGTTCCGTGATTTTCTTGGATTCGGCGTCAACCGGGCGCGGGGGTCGATCGTCATTTCATGTGGAGGCCCGACGGGGAGCGGGGCCGTCGGGCCTCCGACCTTCTCTCCTCCCCGGCCCGCGACGGGGAGCCGCCCGGAGCGCGGGCCTGGAGAGCGGAACAGCTCCCCTGACCTTCCTGAGTCCGTCCGTGACGCCGCGGACGAGGACCGCCCCAGAGGCAGCACCCTGATCCCGCGGGAGGACCCTGTGTCCGGTTGGCCCACCCTCGACCGCGCGGACGACGAGCGTCTCGCGCGGGAGCTGGCGGCCGGCGATCCCGGCGCCCTCATCCAGGTCATGGATCGCTACGCGGCCCGCCTGTACGACTACTGCCACGCGCTGCTGCGCGACCAGGAGCCCGCCGCGGGCGCCCTCCACGACGCCCTCGTCGCCGCGTACGCGCAGGTGTCGGTGCTGCGCGAGCCCGAGCGGTTCCGCGGCTGGCTGTACGCGCTGGCCCGCGACGAGTGCATGCGGCGGCTGCGCGACCCGGACCGTCCCACCGAACGCCACGAGGCCCCGGAGGTCGGGGACGGCTTCCTGGACGGCGAGGAGCTCACCCGGCGGCTGGAGGCGCGGCGGCTGGTCCACGGGGCGCTGGCGGGGCTGCGCGGCCGCGAGCGGGAGGCTCTCGACCTCATGCTGCGACACGGCCTGGACGCGGCGGACGTCGGCGCCGTCCTCGGCCTGGACGCGCAGGAGGCCACCGACCTGACCGGCACCGCCCTGGCCCGCCTCGACGACGCGCTCGCCGCCGCCCACATCGCGCACTCCGGGCGCGACGGCTGCCCGGCGGTCGCCGGCCTCGCCCCCGACGGCGACTGGCCGCTGCCGCCGCCCGCCGTCCGCCGGCTCGTCCACCACATCCAGGAGTGCCCGGTCTGCTCCGAGCGGCGCGAGCGGAACGTCTCGGCGGCGCGGCTGCTGAACGTCCTGCCGGTCGCGATGATGCCGACGGACCTGCGCGGGCACGTCATGGCGACCGCGACGGACGCGGCGCTCGCCGCCGACATGGCGGCCATCGCGCACCGTGCCGGGCCGTTCGACGCGTGGGGCTGGCCCGAGCACCCCGGGGAGGCGCACGCCGAGCAGCGGCGCCGCGGCACGCCGCGCGCCCTGTGGCCGGCGCTCGCCGCCGCCGCCGCGGTCGTGCTGATCGTCGTGGGGGCGTTCTTCCTGATGCCGGGCGGATCGTCGGGGAACACGAGCGCCCAGTCCGCGCCGTCGGGATCGTCGTCGGCGCCGGACCCGTCGGAGTCCACGACGTCCCTGGAGCCCACGGAGTCGCCGACGCCGTCGGCGACCAGCACGTCCCCGGCGCCGACGCCCACGCGCACCTCGGCCACGCCGACGCCGACGCACACCCGCACCCGGGCGTCCCATTCCACCAAGCCCGCCCCCACCCACAGCAAGCCCACCAGGGGCACCCTGTCGGTGGGCGGGTGCAGCATCTCCACGACCACCACGAGCAGCTGTTCCATCAGCGTGCAGGCCGTCGGCGGTCCGGTCACGTGGTCGGTGACCAGCGCCTCCGGCGTCTCCGCGAGCGGTGGCGGCAGCCTCGCTGCGGGCGGCACCGGAACGGCGACGGTCACGGGCGCCTGCGACCCGAACGGCGGGAGCGGCACCGTCCGGTTCTCGCCCAACGGCGTGGCCACGGTCACCCTGACCTGCGCACCGGAGGGCGGCGGGAGCGGCTCGTCCAAGCAGTGAGACCCAGATCACATTTGATCGCGTAGTCGCTGTTCCGGAAGGCGATACGGCCACGCCGCGTACCGTCATGGTCACAAAATTCGGATCAATGGGAGAAATTCCATCAAGTTGGTGGCAAGATCGGGCAACCAGAGCGCGCCTATGGGCGTCCATACGCCGACGCTCACCGGGGGCACGTTCGACGACACCGATTCGACTGGGAGGGTTCCGTGGCCGGTGAGCCGGGGTCCGCGCGCAACGACGACCTGAGGCTGGCGGACTCGCTGCGGGCCGGGGACGTCATCGCGCTGACCGAGGTGTACGACGCCTACGCTCCTTTCCTCTTCGACTACTGCCACGGCCTGCTGCGCGACCGCGTCGAGGCGGCGGGGGCCCTGCGCAACTGCGTCATCTCCGCCCGCGAGCACGTCGGGCGGCTCGGCGAGCCGGACCGGCTGCGCGGCTGGCTGTACGCGATCGCCCGCAAGGAGTGCATGCGGCGCCGCGACAGCCCGAACCGGCACCACGGGCAGGAGGCGCCGGAGGCGGAGGACGACCTGTCCGCCGAGCAGCTGGCCCGCCGCGAGGAACGGCGGCTGCTCGCGCACAGCGCGCTCGCCGCGCTCAGCGGCCGCCAGCGCGAGGCGATCGACCTGTCCGTCCGGCACGAGCTGGACGAGGTGGACCTGGCCGGGGTGTTCGGCATCCCGCTGGAGGAGACCCTCGAACTCGTGGAGCGGTCCCGGGCCGGCCTGGACGCCGCGATCCGCGCCGCGCTGATCGCGCAGAACCACTGGAAGAACTGCCCGAGCGTCTCGGCGCTGACGGAGTCGTGGCCGCTGGCGCCGCAGACGGCGGCGTCGCTGGTCCGGCACGTGGCGAGCTGCCCGGTGTGCGCGGAGCTGGAGACGCCGCCGCTGCCCGCGGACCGGCTGCTGTCGGTGCTGCCGATCGCGGCGATCCCCGCCGACCTGCGGCTGGACGTGCTGACGGCGGCGACGGCCGAGGACCGGGCCGGCAACCGCCGGGCCATCGCGGCGTGGACGGAGCCGTTCGACGAGTACGGCTGGCCGCTGCCCTACGACGCGACGCCGGCGCGGGCGAAGGACCGCGGCACCGGCGGCCGGCGGCGCGGCCCGATCATCGGCGCGGTCGCGGCCGCCGTGGCCGCCGTGGTGGTGCTGGCCGGGGCGATGACGGCGTTCGGCGGCGAGGGCGAGCCGGACGCGGCGGGCACGCCGTCGACGTCGTCGACCGGTTCCGGCGGCGGCTCCGGCGACCCGAGCGCCCCCGCCGAGCCGGTGCCCACCGACCCGTCGTCCCCGAGCGCTTCGCCCACGTCCTCCTCGCCCTCGCCGTCGAAATCCCCGTCGAAGACGCCGTCCCCCTCGAAGACGACGTCGGAGGGCCCGACGAGCCGCCCGCCGTCCCCTCCCCCCACGCAGGAGCCTCCCAGGCCGGGCCACCTCACGGTGAACGGATGCGACATGGGCCACAACCGCTCCTGCACGATCACCGTGACGGCGGTCGGCGGGCCGGTGAACTGGCGGGTGACGGGGGCCTCCGGCGAACTGAGGGCGAGCGGATCCGGGCATCTGGCGGCAGGCCAGTCCAGTGGCGTGACCGTGTCGCGGACGAACGGGACATGCTGGTGGCCGCAGGACGGTTCCGTCTCGTTCTCGCCGGGCGGCTCGGCGTCCGTCGGCTACTGCTGAGACGGCGAGAGCGCGCCCGGACGCACGGGCGCGCTCTCCTGGACGGCCGGTCGCCGGCGGGACGGCGGCCAGGCGGTTACCAGGGGGAGCCGGCGTCGAGGATGGCGTGAGCTCGGCCGAGCAGGAGGGGGACGGCGGCGCCGATCTGGTCGAAGCCCTCGCCGACGGTCGCGTTCTGCAGGAAGCGGGCGTGGATGCCCTCGAGGATGACGGCGAGCTTGAAGCACGCGAACGCGACGTAGAAGTCGAGGTCGGCGAGGTCGAAGCCGGTCAGCTCGGCATACCGCTCGGTGAACTCGCGGCGGCCGAAGAACCCGTGCGCGGCGGTGATCGTGGCGCCGACGGGGAGCTGCTCGGCGTCGCCCGCCTCGGCCCAGTAGACGAGGGTGAGGCCGAGGTCGGACAGCGGGTCGCCGAGCGTCGACATCTCCCAGTCCACGACGGCGGCGATCTCGGGGCGCGGCTCCAGCCGGGCCAGGGCGTTGTCGAGCCGGAAGTCGCCGTGGACGAGCCGGGCCGGGGCGTCGGCGGGGAGCCGCTCGGCGAGCCGCGCCACGAGCCGGTCGTACTCGGGCAGGTCGTGGGTGTTGCCGGTGGCCTTGATCGCGTCCTGCGAGCCGTCCCACTGCTTGCCCCAGCGCTTGAGCTGCCGGGCCATGTAGCCGGTGGGGCGGCCGAAGTCCTCCAGGCCGGCGGCCTTCACGTCCACGGTGTGGATGGCGGCGAGCGCGCCGGCGAGCGCCTCGCTGAGGCCGCGCGCCTGCTCGGGGGTGAGGTCGTCGGCGTCCTCGCGGGTGCGCAGCACGCGGCCGTCGACGAAGTCCATGAGGTAGAAGCGGGCGCCGATGACGCCCTCGTCGTCGCAGAAGGCGAGGGTGCGCGGGACGGGCACGGAGCCGGCGTCGCCGAGCGCGGACAGCACCCGGTACTCGCGGCCCATGTCGTGGGCGGTCGGCAGGACGTGCCCGAGCGGCGGCCTGCGCAGCACGATCCGGCGCCCGCCGGCGAGGGTGAGCCCGTAGGTCAGGTTGGAGCGGCCGCCCGCGATCAGGTCGATCGCGCTGATGCGGCCGGCGCCGGGCAGTTCGCGGGCCAGCCAGTCCGCGAGGCGGGGGGCGTCGATGCCGGGCACCCCGGCCGGAAGGTCAGCGTCAACGGTCATGACCCACCATTAGAACGCGGCTCGGTCCGGGCCGTGCAGCCGACCCCCGGGGTGCGGTCCCCGGCGGCGCCCGGCCGGGAGGGTTTGTGCGCTCGGTAACGCCTCGGCCACATCCGGACACCGGCCGTGGGCGGTAAACCGGATCCCCATCACGGTGGTGACCTGCGCCGATGATGTCCGAAATGCCGTTAAACCTCCGAGGCACTGAAACTTGCGGAGAAAACGGGTTTGCTCGGGTGGATTCGGAAGACGCCATGGGTACGCCTCTGCATCGACTGCCGCGAAGAGTGGGCTTCGTCGTGGTCGCACGCGCCGGCCGTTGTTCCCAGCCCGTGGCGGCAAGCTGGACTTATGGGTCCCGCTGGGCTAAGAGAAGAGGACTAGACCATTCGGGGCTAGACCGCCCGATTGGGGGGACGCAACCGTGGCAGACGCATGGCTGC
This sequence comes from Actinomadura nitritigenes, assembly GCF_017573545.1. Taxonomy (GTDB): domain Bacteria; phylum Actinomycetota; class Actinomycetes; order Streptosporangiales; family Streptosporangiaceae; genus Spirillospora; species Spirillospora nitritigenes. The sequence goes on from NZ_JAGEOK010000035.1 coordinate 109,506, forward strand.
CGGGAGCCGGCCGCATGCCGGCACGACAGGACGGTGGAGCGCTACGGGGAGGTGCGCCCCGTGCCGTATGGCTGTCCGGTGAGTGCGATCCCCGCAGCGTCTCGGCGCGCTCGGCGGCCGCCGACCTGCTGAAGGAGGAACGGCCGCCGCACCTGGTCTGGCACCCCGGCTCCGGGGACGTCGTCCAGCTCGTGCCCGCCACCCGGGCGGCCCTCCTGCTCGGCCCGCCGGCCGGCCGCGAGGGCCGCGCCTGCGTGCAGATCATGGTGGTCGGCCAGTCGCGGGTGCCGTTCACCAGCTCGCTGCTCCTCGGCGTCGAGGCGATCGTCGCGTGGCTGGACACCTGGGGCGTCGCCCGCCGCTGGCCCGCCGGTCCCCCGCTGCCGTCGCCGCAGTCCTACCACGCGCTGCGGTCCCGCCGGGACTGGGCGCGCGGCGGCCACTTCGGCGCCTCGCAGGTGCCGCTGGCCGAACGCCCCGACCCGGGCGGCATCGACATCCGCCGCATCACCGGCCCCGAGACCCCGGTCGCGCCGATCCCCGCGCCCCGCGCGCCGATCCCCGAGCCGCCCGGCGCGCCGCTGCTGCGGGCGCGCCCGCCCAGGACGGCGCCGCTGCCCACCCCCCAGTCGACCCCCGACCATCCGCCGCCGCAGGGCGACCCGGTGCCGGTCGGTTCGCCGGCGCTGTCGAACTAGGTCCCGCCGCGGTCTCCCGCGGCTCCGGCGCCCGGCTCAGAGCGGGGCGCCGGGCGCGTCCTGCCCGGCTCCCGCCGCGTCCTGCCCGGCTCCCGCTGCGGACCGCACCGCGGAATCCGCGGACCGTGCCGCGCACGCCAGCTCGCGGACGATCGCGCATCCGGCCCGCAGCTCGGCGGGGCTGCCCGCCGAGCCGTAGCCGACGACGAGCCCGCCGAACGAGCCCGGCCCCGCGTGGTGGCGCTCCAGCGGGTCCACCAGGACGCCGCGGCCCGCCGCGTCCCGCGCGACCCGCTCCGCGACCGCGTGCGGCAGGTCCACGACGAGGTGCAGCCCGGCCGTGTCGCCGCGCAGCCGCAGCCCGTCCAGCGCCCGCACCACGACCTCGCGGCGCCGCGCGTACTCCCCGCGCATCCGCCGGACGTGCCGGTCGAGGTCGCCGCGCTCGAGGAACAGCCGGAGCGCGTGCTGCGGGACGACCGCCGTCCGGTCGTTCAGCTCCTCGCGCCGCAGCGCGATCGCCGCCACCAGGTCGGGGCGGCCGACGAGCCAGCCCACGCCCATGTCCGCGGTGAGGATCTTCGCCGACGTGCCGAGGTAGACGACGGCGTCGGGGTCGAGCCCGTACAGGGCGGGCAGCGGCGCGACGTCGTAGCGGAACTCGCCGTCGTAGTCGTCCTCGGCGATCAGCGCGCCGGTCCGCCGCGCCCACGCCAGCAGCGCCTGCCGCCGCGGCACCGGCAGCACCCCGCCCATCGGGTACTGGTGGGACGGCGTCGTGTACACCAGGCGCAGATCGTCCGGCAGGCCGTCGACGATCAGGCCGTGCTCGTCCACCGGGCACGACACGATCTCGGCGCCGCGCCCGGCCAGCACCGAGCGCGCGCGCCGGTACCCCGGCTCCTCCACGCCGACCCGGTCGCCCGGCCGCAGCACCGTCGCGGCCAGCAGGTCCAGGCCGTTCGTCGCGCCGCGCGTGATCAGCAGGCCGTCGACCGGGCAGACCACCCCGCGGCTGCGCCGGATGTACTCCGCCAGCGAAATCCGCAGCTCCGGCACCCCGTGCGGCTCCTGCCGCTGCTGCGGCGGCATGCCCGCCGCGAGCCGCCACGCCCGCCGCCACGCCGGGGTGTCCAGCGCACCGACCCACGCCATCCCCGGCCGCAGGTCGACCTCGCCCGGCCGGGCGGGCCTGCGGGCGCTCCCGGCGAGGTCGCGCGGCGGCTCCCGGCCCGGGGCGGGATCGGCGGCGACGCCGTCCGTCACGTACGTCCCGGACCCGTGCCTGCCCTCCAGCCAGCCCTCCGCGTACAGCTGCTCGTACGCCTCCGTCACCACCGTCCGGCTGACGCCCAGCAGCGCGGCCAGCGCCCGGCTCGCGGGCAGCCGCTCCCCCGCGACCAGCCGCCCCTCCCGCACCGCGGCCCGCAACTGCCCGACGAGCTGGGCGTTCATCGGCTCGGCGGCGGTCCGGTCGATGGTGAGCGGCAGATCGATCGACAAAGTGGTCTCCAGCTATCTGTTCCAAGTGGCCCTACTGACCAGGCCACTCGCGTCCTAGCGTAAACGGACATGAAGCCGCTTTCCGCCACGCCCCGCACCAGCCTCGGCCGCTACCCGGAACGGTCCACGTCCGACCGCGCCGTCCTCCACGAGATCCTCGACGCCGGCCTGATCTGCCACCTCGGCCTCGTCGTGAACGGCACGCCCCGCGTCGTGCCCACCTGCTACGGCCGCCAGGGCGACACCCTCTACGTGCACGGCTCCACCGGCGCGTCCAGCATGATGACGGCGCCGTCCCAGGAGGTCTGCGTCACCGTCACCCATCTCGACGGCCTCGTCCTCGCCCGCTCGCTCTTCCACCACTCGATCAACTACCGCAGCGCGATGATCTACGGCGTCCCGTCCCCGGTGACCGGCGAGGACGAGAAGCTCGCCGCCCTCCGCGCGGTCACCGAGCAGGTCGCCCCCGGCCAGTGGGACGTCGCCCGGCGGCCCACCCGCAAGGAGCTCGCCGGCGTCGCCGTCCTCGCCCTCCCGCTCGACGAGGCGTCGGTCAAGGTCCGCCAGGGTCCGCCCGGCGACGAGGACGAGGACTACGCCCTGCCGGTCTGGGCCGGCGTCCTGCCCGTCCGGCAGGCGTTCGGCGCCCCCGTCCCCGACCCGGCCCTCGCCCCGGGCATTTCCGTCCCCGCGCACATAGCCGCCCGGTAACTCGATGCCCCGCGCAGTCGTCCATGGTCGTAGGGTGAACCCCATGAACGAGCGGCTCGTGTGGATCGACTGCGAAATGACGGGACTCGACCTGCGCGCCGACGCGCTCATCGAGATAGCCGCCCTGGTCACCGACAGCGAGCTGAACATCCTGGACGAGGGCGTCGACGTGATCATCAAGCCGCCGCCCGAGTCCGTCGCGCAGATGACCAAGGTCGTCCGCGACATGCACACCACGTCCGGCCTGCTGGAGGAGCTCCCGGGCGGCATCACGCTGCCGGAGGCCGAGGAGATCGTGCTGAACTACGTGCGGTCCCACGTCAAGGACGCCAAGAAGGCCCCACTGTGCGGCAACTCCATCGCCACCGACCGCTCCTTCCTGGCCCGCGACATGCCCGCCCTGGACGCCCACCTGCACTACCGCATGGTGGACGTCTCCTCCATCAAGGAGCTGGCCCGCCGCTGGTACCCCCGCGTGTACTTCGCCAGCCCGGAGAAGAAGGGCGGGCACCGCGCCCTCGCCGACATCACCGAGAGCATCCAGGAGCTGCGGTACTACCGCGCCGCCGTGTTCGTCCCGCAGCCCGGCCCCGACTCCGAGACGGCCCGCGCGCTCGCCGCGGACATCTCGGCCGGCTGACGCCCTTCACGGCTGACCCACTCCCCGGGAGCCGCTACACTACTTGGAGCCGGGAATGATTCCGGCCGCGGTGGGTGTAGCTCAGCTGGCAGAGCACTTGGTTGTGGTCCAAGATGTCGGGGGTTCAAGTCCCCTCACTCACCCCAGGCGAGAGAAGCCCTGGTCGTCATGACGGCCAGGGCTTCTTCCTTTCCCCCCACGCAAGGAGATCGCCATGTCCTACGACCCGTCGGTCCGCACGGACGTGCCCCCGCCCGGCGAGCTGTGGGCCCGAGGCGTGGTCAAGGCCATGCTCGCCCCCTACCTCGACGACCGCGCCGGAAGGCTCCATGTGGACGGCGGCGGCCTGCGCACCGACGACATCGGGAACGGCTACTGGGCGCTGAGGTGGGTCGAAGGCGGCCGGGCGGTGCTGTACGGCTATGACAACGACTACCCGGACACGCACATCCAGGACCTGCCCGCCGACCTGCTCGCCGGAGGCCCGGCGTGGCTGCCCTGGGAGTGGCTCCAGGACCTCCTGGTGAAGGAGGGCTGGTCCGTGGCGTTCCTGCGCTGGTGGGACGGCTCCTGGGCCGGTGCTCCGATCCCCGAGGACGTCGACGACGGGCTGCCGATCATCCTCGCCGACGACGCCGTGAGCATGGACGGGATCATCGGCGAGGACGGCTCCCCCTCGGCCGGCGCCCACCGGGACCTGATGCGCGCGGTGACCTCGGGAACCGTCGACCAGGCCGCCGTCGAGGCGCTGCTCGCCGCGCTGGACCTGCGGGGAGGAGACGCGCGAGAGGCGCTGGACGTCGCCGCCCGCGCGGGCGTCACGCGGGACGCCGTCCTGCCCGAACTGCCCGCCGGCCAGGGCGAACCGCCCGGCCGCCGCGTCCCCGTCGTCAACGACGACCACCTGCCGGCGGTGACGGCCATGGCGGCGCGCGAAGGCGTCCGGATCGACGAGCCCTCCGGCGGGGCGCCCCTCGCGACCGTGCCGCCCCGGTTCTGCTTCAACGGTCCCGAGAGGGCCCCGGCACCCTGACCCAGGGGCTCCGAACCCGGCGGACCGGGGCCTTCGCCTGGACGGCGCGCGCGCTCGTTCGTTGGCTCAGGATGATCGGACGGTTATGCTCCGTCCTTATAAACGCCAACGACACCCCAAGGGCGACGGATGAGTGTCGATGAGACCGCCCCACTGCGCGTACTGGTGGTGGACGGCGACGCCCACGTGCGGGCCGATGTGATCTCCCTGCTCGACGGCAGCAGCGAACTGCAGGTCGTGGCCGAGACCCACGACGCCGCGGCGGCGGTGCCGCTGGCGGAGCGGCTGCGGCCCGACATCGTGCTGCTGGACGTCGGCGCCGCGCACCACGCGACCCCGCTCAGCCGCTCGTCCCGGGTGTTCGTGCTGGCCTCGGCCGACGACGGCCCCGCCGTCGAGACGGCGATCCGCGGCGGCGCCTGCGGCCACCTCGTGCCCGGCGCGTTCACCGTCCACGACCTCATCCGCAGCGTCCGCGACGCCAACCGGGTCTCGCTGGGCCTGTCGGCGCGCGAGGCCGAGGTGATGGACCTGATCGCCACCGGCCGCTCCAACGGCGAGATCGCCCGGCAGCTGTTCCTCAGCGAGAAGACGGTGAAGAACCACGTCAACCGCATCTACGGCAAGCTCGGCGTCAGCTCCCGCGCCACCGCGATCGCGCTGTGGCGGGGCATCGTGAGCGTCCTGCCGGGCAGGGAGTAACCGATTCGCACTGGTCCGCGGGTCCTGCTACTGTTCTTCCTGTCGCCAGGGACACCGGCCAAGGCCGGAGGCCCTAGAGACAGGCGCCGTTAGCTCAATTGGCAGAGCAGCGGACTCTTAATCCGCGGGTTCGGGGTTCAAGTCCCTGACGGCGCACGCGCTGGCCCTCCATGGTCGCGAGCAAGGCTCGCTGCCCGGAGGGCCTTTCTCTTTTCCGGGGGATGACCCTCTGGAACCCCGCCGGACGGCAGAAAGCGGCGATCTCCGCATGGAGACGCCGCTTTCGCCGGTTCCGGCCCGGTCAGCGGGCGCCGTCCGCGGCGACCGACCCGAGCCAGAGCAGGTCGCGGGCGCGGGTCATGGCGACGAACAGCTGCCGCCGGGCCAGCTCGGCGCGCTCCCGCGCTGCGGCGTCCGCAGCGGTGGCGTCGGCGAGGCCGGCGTCGTGGTGCGGCAGGAAGACGTGCTTGAACTCCAGCCCCTTGGCCCGCCGGTAGGTTCCGAGCTTGACCGCCTCGACCGGCCGCCCGTCGTAGCTCTCGAGCCGCAGCACCGGGATGCCCGCGCGGGTCAGGAGCCGGTCGTAGCGGCCGATCTCCCGGCGCGAGGGGCACAGCACCACCGCGCCCGCCCACGGCCCGGAACCGTCCGGCTCCTCGTCCGCCAGCGCCCGGAGCGCCTCGACCAGCCTGCGGTCGTGCTCCTCGTCGTCCGCGGCCTCCACCCGGACGACCCGCCCCTCGTGGTACGCGAGGTCGACGGCCCGGCGGCCGTTCGGGCTCGGGCCGTCCAGGTCGTCGAAGGGGTCGCCGGACACCAGGTCCATCGCCGCCTCGAGGATCGCCGCCGCGTTCCGGTAGTTGGTGCGCAGGACGGCGCCCCGGCCCTTGACCGCGATGCCGGCGTCGGCGAGCCGGAACCCGCCCGGGTACACCGCCTGCTGCCCGTCGCCGATCAGCAGCAGCCCATTGGGCCCGTCGCCCGCCAGCGCGTCCAGCAGCTTCACGCCGACGAGCGTGAGGTCCTGCACCTCGTCCACGATGACGGCCGAGTACGGCGGATCGGCGGGCCGCTCCTCCAGCTCCGCCAGGGCCGCCAGCAGAACGTCGTTGAAGTCGCCGACGCCGCGCTCCTCGCGCAGCAGCTCGTACTCCTCGTAGAGGAGCCAGGCGGCCTCCCGGTGCACGGGCTGAAGCGCGGTCCGGCGGCCGTGCCGGGCCACGGTCCGGTACTCCTCCAGGGACGTCAGCCCGCGTCCCTTGATGACGTGGTCGATCTCCTCGCGCCAATACCCCGGCATCGGGTCGATCTCGGCGAGCGCGCTGCCGCGGCCGATGGTGAGCCAGGCGCGCGAGAAGGCGTCGTCCGCGCGGGCGGCGTTGAGCGGCACCTCGGCGCCGCGCTCGGCGAGGAACCCCGTCGCCCAGCCGTGCAGGCTGGAGAACTCGACGCGGTCGGCGAACACGCCGGCCATCCGTTCGAAGAGCCGCCGCTGCACGCGCGGCAGGTTGTTGACGAAGGTGACGTAGAGGACGCGGTCGCGGCCCCGCCCGGCGAGATGGGCGGCCCGGTGCAGCCCGACGACGGTCTTCCCGGTCCCTGCGGGGCCGCTGATGCGCGCGGGCCCGCTCCAGTCCCGGCGAGCGACCGCCACCTGGTCCGGGTGCAGGAACGTCATCCACCGCTCGATGGGCGCGTGCAGGAGCGACTCCAGAGCCGCCTTCTCGACCTCGTCGGTCGCGAACAGGGCCGCGCCGTCGTCCTCGAGGCCGGGACCTCCGGTGCCGCCCTCCTTGAGCGCGGCGGGCTCGTAGGCGGGGAACGCCTCCGCCAGGTGCGCGGCGACGACGCCCACCAGCGCGGGCGTCAGCCGCTTCGGCTCGGCGACCAGCGCGTGGACGAGGTCGGGATGGCCGAGCAGCCGGACCCTCCCCACGCGCGTGTCGAGGCGGTGCCCGGCGAACGCCATGACCGGGACCAGCGCGACCGGCGACAGCCCCAGCGCCGCGACCTCCTCCTCGGCGGTCCGCGTCATCGCCAGCAGCTTGCGGATCTCCTCGTCCCGGGGCACGCCCCCGGCCGCCAGCCGGCCGTCGCCGACGACCGGGCGGTCGTGCCAGCGCTTGACGTCGATGACGAACACGCCGCCGGGACCGACGAGGATCATGTCGATGTTCGCCGCGCGCGTCCCCGGCCAGCGGCGGTCCACGAGCAGCCGCCAGCCGACCGCCGTCAGCCCGACGAGCGTGGCGGCGACCGCCCGCTCGGCCTCGGCGGCGGCCTGCCAGCGTCCGGCCAGCCGGTAGGCCTCGCGGGAGCGCCGGGCCAGTTCCAGCGCCTGCTCGCGGGCGCGCCGTCCCCGTTCCCCGGCCGAACCGCCTGCCGCCATCGCCCCGCCTTCGCTCGGCATCCGGATCCCGCCAAGAAGTTACGCTCTTCCCCGATCAGCGGCAATTGTCGCCGCAGTGCGGACCCCCTCGGACGTGACGGACCCCGCTCTCGTCCGGGGACGGGAGCGGGGTCCGATGATGGGGGGAGTCGGGGGGTGCCTGGGGGGTGCCTGGGGGTGTTCGGGTGGGGGTCACCTGGCGGGCCGGGTCACCCGAGGGGCTTGGGGGTGCCCTTGGTGCCGGCGCCGTGGCCCCAGGACAGGACTTGGTACTTGACGCCCTTGAGGTGGCCGGCGGAGGTGCCGGTGTCGTACTTGCTGGTGGGCTTCTTGCCGTCGA
>NZ_JAGEOK010000036.1 GCF_017573545.1 Actinomadura nitritigenes
GCCGGGCGTTGGCCAGGAGGAGGCCGGTGCGGCGCGCGATGTCCTCGACCACGAGCCGGTCGTCGGCGCCGTAGCCGCGGCCGGGACGGGAATGGCCGATCGTCAGCGCGCCGTAGGTCTCCCCGCGGGCCATCAGCGGGGTGATGATCGCGGAACGGGCGTCCATGATCTGGAAGAGCTCGTGCTGGGCCGCGGTCAGCGGCTCGTCGGGATACGGGCGGGCGGCGTCGCCGCCGACGACCAGGGTCGTGCCGCCGTGCAGGACGCGCCCGAGCGGTCCGCGCGGGGTTCGGGGGAGCGGTGGGAGCGGCCCCTCCAGGCGGGCGATGTCGACGGGCGAGAGCGCGCAGTGCGTCACGGCCACCCGTTTGATGTGTCCGTCGAAGGTCAGCAGGTTGACCACGGCCCAGTCGCCGAGGGCGGGCACGACGAGCCGGACCAGCCGCCGCAGCACCTCGTCCTCGTTCAGCGTGGACGACAGCACCGTGGTGATCTTGGCGACCAGCGTCAGGCGGGAGTTGGCCCGCTGGACCTGGGCCATCCGGTCGTGGCGTTCCTGCTCGATCCGGAGCCGCTCGGCGGCGTCCCGCAGGACGATGACCGCTCCGGCCACCGTTCCGGCTCCGGCCTCCTCCGAGGCTGCGGCCGGATCATCGGCGTAGATTGGCGTGGACGACCAGGAGAGCATCACCGGCCGCCCGTCGCGATGAGTGAACGGGTCGCCGTCGGCGTGGTCGGGGGCACCGGTCCGCAGCGTCCGCAGCAGGCGGCAGCTCCGCCCCGCAGGGAGGGCATCCTCGGCGACGCGGTGCAGGAAGCCGCCGATCGGCCTTCCCAGCGCCTCTTCGCGGGTGTACCCCAGCAGTTGCCGTGCCCGGGGGTTCCAGGCGGTGATCCGGCCGGCCGCGTTGACGGCCACGACCCCCGAGTTCATCGCCTCGACCAGGCCCGCATGGCCCGCGCCGGCCCGGCCGTCCGGCTGCCCGCTCATCTGCTCCCCCCGGTCGGATATCAGCAGCCTGCCCATGCGGCGATTCCGAACACCTCCGTCCCGGAGGGGTGAACGCTCCTCCGCCGCCGGACCGCTCCCCGACGGCGTCGGCCCGGCGCCGGCGGACCCCTCCAGCGGCCTCAGGAGACGATCAGGGACACGACGGCGATGACCGCGCAGACGGCGACCAGCGCGATGGCCATCCCCACTGCGAGGCCCTTCAGCAGCATCAGGTATTCGTTCTTCATCGTCATCCGCGCGCATCCGTTCCGATGGCGTTCGATGAGCGGGGACGCCACGGGTGCCGGGAGTTCATGGGGTCATGCCGCGGGCGCAGCCTGGGCGTGCGGAGCCGTCTGGACGACGAAGATCCGGTGCAGGCCCGTTTGGTGAAGGAGCTGGATGAGCTGCCGGTTGGCGGTGCTCAGGCGGACGATGATCCCCAGCGCCGCGGCGCGGTGCTGGACGCCGACCAGGACGGCCAGACCGGCCTCGTCGCAGAACGACACCTCGCCCATGTCGAGGATCAGCAGTCGGCCGCTGGACCGCAGCACGCCCAGCAGGTGTTCGCGCAGCGCCGGCGCGGCGGCAGCGTTCAAGCCGCCGTGCAGAGCGACGATGGTGTGACCGGGTCGCCGGTGGGCGGGCATCCGCACCTCGGCCGGCGCCGTGGCCTGGCCGTCGGCGCCGGGTACGGCGGTCATGAACGTGGTCATCGGTGATCTCCGATCATCGGGCGCCCTCCGGCGACCCGGGAAGCAGTGTGAGCGGCACGGAATCGTGCGGCTCAGGGGCGGGCGATGGCGATGTCGCAGGAGGCCAGGATCTCCTCAGGCGGAACATCGCCCAGCCCACCCTGATGACCCGTCCCGGGGCCGTGATGCGGAGCGGGACGTGCTGCCAGTCGTCGAAGTCGATGGTCAGGCGGGTGGCCATGCCCAGCCGCTCGGTCAGGGCGATCACCAGCTCGGTGAGTTCGGCCGCCGCGTCGCGCGACCGGGGCCACCAGCCGCCGTCCATGATCCCGCGGCCGGTGTCACCCGGCACCAGCCGAAGCCGGGACATCGTCGGCGGTGGAAGCAGGGCCGGCGGCGGAAGCAGGGCCGGCGCGGCCGCGGCCGGGAACGTGTGCGAGTTGAGTGCTGTGGCGGGCCATCTCGAGGGCCCCAATTCTCGGTCGGGCGAGGACCGGGTCGTGATCCCCGAGAACGGCGCCGACATGGCGGCCCGCGCACGAAGTGCCCTCGGTGCCACCAGGCTACGCCACCGGGCACGCCCAGGGCAGGCCATACGCCGGGATCGCACGGCCCGCTCGCGTTCATCGGCGTCTCGCCCATCGCCCCGACGGTGCGCCTCTCTGGCGGCGCCGATGAACAACGCCGATGAACACTGTGGTGCGCCGAGCGGTCGACCGGGCCGCACCACGCTCAGGCGACTTTGCAGGTCGTTGCCCTTGAGCAGGCGCCGAAGCGCGTAACGTCGACGGTGAAGGGGCCATCGCGAGCCGCGTTCGCCCGTCGACGCTCCGCCGACTTCGTTCGCCCGCGATCTGCACCGTGATCGGAGCGACATCGTGAACACGTCGTACACGTCCGAAGGCCATACCGGCACTCATCCGCAGGTGGTGCTCTCGGTGGTGCGCCGCGCCACGTACACGGTCGCAGCCCTGCAGGGCGATCTCGACATGCTGACCGCCCCGGCGCTGCGCGACAGGCTGCTGGAGTTGTTGCACCCAGGGCAGGGGATCCTGGTGCTGGACCTGTCACATCTGTGGTTCTGCGATGCGGCCGGGATAGCCGTTCTGATCAGCGCCTGGCACCGTGCGCTGGCCCTCGGCGTCTCGATGCGTCTCGCCGCCCCTCGCTCCCACGTCGCGAAGATCCTGGACGACGCCGCCTTGGGGCACGGCCTCGCGACCTACCCGACCGTGGCCCGAGCGCTCAAGCAGCCGGCTCCCCCGGCCCTGGAACCGGCCGCGGTCTGACCCGCCCACGGGGATGTCCAATGCCGTAGCCGTTTCCGACCAGCCGAACTTCGGCCGCGCGGCGGGTCGGGAGCACATCGTGCAGGCCGCCGCTCCTTCACGCCGGGCGGCCGGTGGTGTGCGGGTAGTCGGGGGAGCGGTGCTGGAACGCCAGGACGGCGGGGTTCTGGACGACGCCGTCGCGGATCTCGACGGCCCGCCGGATGGTCTTGTCGGCGTCCCAGGCGGCGGGGCCCGCGAGGACGGTCGCCAGATGCGGGATCAGTGCCTGGCTGATCTCCCAGGTCGCGGAGTCCCACAGGTAGGAGGGGCTGTGGTCGACGCCGTAGTGGTGGATGTTGTGGCCGACGGTGAACATCGGATCGGCGAAGGTGGTCGGCCGGGCCCACTCGAAGCCCATTCCCGCATCGCAGGAGACGTCCACGATGAGGGTGCCGGGGGAGAAGACCGGCAGGTCGTTGTTCACCGCGAACATCAATGGGGCGCCCGTGTCCTGCAGGACGCAGTTGACGACGATGTCGTGCCGGGCGAGGAAGGCGGCCGTCGCGATCGGGCCACCGTCGGTGAGGGCGCGGGTGCGGGTGGGCCGCTCCGGGTCGCGGTCGAAGTGGACGATCTGGGCCGAGTGGATGGGGGACGCGACGGCGCTGACGCCCCGGTGGGTCAAGACGTGGACGTCGTGGACGCCGTGGGCGTTGAGGGCCGTGACCGCGCCCCGGGCGGTCGCTCCGAAGCTGATGACGGCGGCGCGCCGCCGCCGGCCGTAGGCGCCGGTGGATCCGGTGAGGGCCAGCGCGTGCAGGACGGAGCAGTAGCCGGCGAGCTCATTGTTCTTGTGGAAAACGTGCAGGTTGAACCCTCCGCCGGCCGTCCAGTGGTTCATCGCCTCGAACGCGATCAGCGTGAGCCGCCCGTCGATGGCGGCCTGGGTGAGTTCCCGGTCCTGGACGCAGTGCGGCCAGCCCCACAGGATCTGGCCGGGGCGCAGTTCTTTGAGGTCGTGGGGCTGCGGCTTGAGCAGCAGGACGACGTCGCAGTCGGCGATGAGCCGGTCGCGGGGGAGCAGCCCGGCGACCTGGGGAGCGAGTTCCTCGTCGGCAATGCCGAAGCCTTCGCCGTAACCGCGTTCGAGATAGATGCGCGATCGCAGGGCCGGATCGATCCGCTGGAGGTGCAGCGGATGGATCGGCTGCCGGTGCTCGTTCTCCTTGGCCGTGCGAGCCAGGACACCGAGGCTCAGATCGGGGCCGGGGTTCAGTGGCGCCACCATGGCGCCTGGGCGGGGCGAGCCGTTCAAGGTCGGCAAGACGTCCCCTCTCGGGGGTGAGCCGGGGACGCGGGTCAGCCTCAGGGCTGGATATCGCGGTTCCCCGGCTCTTCGGACCCTACTTCAGGAATCTCCGGTGGCATCCTCGGAAACCTCGCGGGGTCACCCTGCCCCTGCACCCGGGAACAGAAGAAGACGCTTGCCGGCGGTCAGTCGCCGAACGTCGGCGCGGAGATGATGCGGAACAGTGATGACTTCATCCGAGTTCGGGCCGTCGAGAGCCTCGGCGCTGATCTTCAACGGCTGCGGCGAGTACCTGCTGCACCTGCGCGACGACATCCCCGGCATCGTGGAGCCCGGCGCGTGGTCGCTGCTCGGGGGCGGGCGCGAACCCGGCGACCGTTCCCTGGCCGAGACGATCCGGCGGGAACTGCGAGAAGAGGCGGGGCTCGAAGTTCCCGTTCTGGAGCCGTTCGCGGTGGAAGAAGTGATGGAAAGCGGATTTTCGGCTTTCTCGGTCCAGATCTTCGCCGGCCGGTGGGAGGGTGACCCGTCCGCGCTGACGTTGACCGAAGGCATCATGCTGCACTGGTTCCGCCCGGACGTCCTGCCGCGGCTCAGGATCGCCCCGTCGATCACGCGCCTTGTCCGGCGCCATGCCCGAACGGTCTCCCGGCCATGAACACGGCCAAGCACACCGCGCGGTCCTACCCGGCATCACCGGTGACGGCCTTCGATTCAATCGGTTCGGTGCATTCCGTGCTTGTCGCAGCCCGGTGCGACCGGGTGACTGTCGACGTCACGGTGCCCGAGGTACCGGTCAGCCTTCCACCGGGCGTGAACGACCAGGGTCTCGGTGACGTTCTGCGCTCCTGCGGCTCCGGGCACCGATGACGTTGACGTTGAGAGGCGCCCGCGGAGGTACGAGCGGCTCGGTCTGCATGTCCGCCGGCCGCGAGGCGATGAGAAAAGTTACTTTGTGTCATAGCATTTTGACAGTGGGTGCGCGATATGAGTTCGGGGCCCTCGGCCCGCTGACGGTTCGCCGTGATGGGGAAGACCGGGCCGGACGACCTCGACCTGCGCCGGTTCGACGCGCTCGTCCGGCGCGGACGCGCCGCCCTGCGCGCGGACGCGCCGCCCTGCGCGCGGAGGCGGCGGACCTCGCGGCGGAACAGCTAGGTGAGGCGCTGGGGCTGTGGAGGGGGGAGCCGTTGTCCGACCTGCCGCCCGACCTGTTCCGAGACGTGGCATCAGGTCTGACGGAGCGGAGGCTGGACGTGCTGGAGCTGCGGATCGACGCCGACCTGGCGCTGGGGAGATCCGCCGACGTGCTGCCCGAGCTGCGGGCGCTCATCAGCGAGCATCCGTTGCGAGAGCGGTTCTGGGCGCAGCGGATGCGCGCGCTGTCGCGGTGCGGGCGGCACGGCGAGGCGCTGGAGTGCTATCGAGAGGTCGCCTCGCTGCTCTCCGGCGAGCTGGGCATCGGCCCGGGGGCGGAGCTGCGGAAACTGCACCAGCGCTATCTGGCGGCGCCGGAGCCGTCCGGAACGCCGGAGCAACTGATGCGCGGCACCGGGAACCTGCCCGCCGAGACGACCAGTTTCGTCGGCCGGGAGCGGCAGATGACCGAGGTGCGGCGGGCGCTGGAGGCGTCCCGGCTCGTCACGCTGACCGGCGCCGGCGGAGTCGGCAAGACACGCCTGGCGCTGCGAGTGGCGGCGGGCGCCGCCTCCGACTTCCCCGACGGGGCATGGCCGGCCGATCTCGCGCCGCTCACACCGGGCACCGAGCCCGAGCAGCTCGACCGGGCGGTCGCCGAGTCCCTCGGCCTGAGCGACCACTCCGCCCGTCCCCCGGCCGATGCGGTGACCGGTCTGCTGCGCGACCGGCGGCTGCTGCTGGTGCTGGACAACTGCGAGCATCTGGTGGACGCCGTCGCCGCGCTGGCGTCGCGGCTGCTGCGCTCGGCGCCCGGACTGCGGATCCTGGCCACCAGCAGGGAACGGCTCGGGGTGCTGGGTGAGCACGTCCTGACGGTCCCCTCCCTGACACTTCCGGACGAGGGGGCCTCGGCTGGCGCCTGCGAGGCCGTGCGGCTGCTGCTCGACCGAGCAGCCGCAGCGGCCCCGGCGTTCCTTCCCGCCGACCCCGATCTGGTGGCCCAGCTGTGCCGGCGGCTGGACGGGCTTCCCCTGGCGATCGGGCTGGCGGTGGTGCGCCTGGGCTCGGTCACCATCGAAGAGATCCTCGGCCGCCTGGACGACCGGTTCGGGCTGCTGTCGGGGCTCCAGATCCGCACCGGCGGCCGGTACCAGCGGCCGCTGCGCGGGGTCGTCGACTGGAGCCACGGGCTGTGCACCGAGGACGAGCGGCTGCTGTGGGCGCGGCTGTCGGTCTTCGCGGGCGGCTTCGACCTGGCGGCGGCCCAGGCGGTCTGCGCGGGCCGGAACATCGCCTCCGAGGACGTGCTGAACCTGCTCACCGGGCTCGTCCACAAGTCGATCGTGGTGACCGACCGCGCCGGGGACACGACCCGCTACCGGATGCTGGAGACGATCCGGCAGTACGGGCAGGAGCGCCTGCGAGAACGAGGGGGCGAGACCCGGCTCAGGTTCCGGCACTGCGCGCATTACCGCGACCTGACCGTCCGCGCGGCCGGGAGTCCGCGTCCCGCAGGGCGCGGACGCCGTCGAGGGCGCAGCCGGTGCCGACGCCCTGTGCGAGTTCACCCGCGACGGTGCCGTCTGGCGGCTGAGCTACGGCGGACGCACCGTGCACATGCCGGACGCCAAGGGGCTGCGCGACCTGTACTGCCTACTCGGTGCTCCGGGACAGGACGTTCCTGCCGTCCAGCTGCTGAACCCTCAGGACGCAGCCGTCGCGACGGTCGCCTCCATGGGGGCGGACGCCGTCCTGGACGACGAGGGCGCCGGCGGCTGGTCGCTCGGAAACTCCTCAAAACACCAGACGCCGTCGTGGACGACGAGATCCGCTTGGGCGATGACCCGGCGTAGCCGCTGTTCCGTCTGTTCCGCAGTCTCCGTGCTCACACTGACCATTAGCGAGACTCCTTGTCGCCCTTTCGGCCTTGTTCGGTCTATCCCGGTGCCGGCCTACGATTCGCCGGCCTCGGATGGGGCGAGGTGTTTCAGCAGCGTCTCGCTGATATCACCGAGCTGCCGGACCTGTTCCGGAGAGAGCACGTCGATCAGGTGGCTGCGCACGCTTTCGAGGTGGCTGGGCGCGGCGGTGCGGAGCGCGGAGTGATGGACGGGCAGGAGCTCGGTTTCAGCGAGCTCGTGCGTGGTGGCAGAGCGGCGCCGCGCTCGTCAGGCGGGCCGCCTTTCGAGGCGGAGGACGGAGCGGACGACGAGTCCGGCGATGAGTGCCCAGAAGGCGGCGCTCACCCCGCCGATCGCGATGTCGGAGGCGGCGGTCGCGAAGGTGACGACGGCGGGTATCTGCTCATCCGGCTCTGCGAGCGCCGCCTTCAGGGAGGCGGCGAAGGTGGTGAGCAGGGCGAGTCCCGCCACGGCGGCGATGACCCCGGCCGGAGCCAGGGACACGAGGGCGCCGAATGCCGCGGAGGCGATGCCGAGCCCGACGAGGACGATGCCCGCCGTCACGCTCGCGATCCAGCGCCGCGAGCGGTCGTCGCCCGCCTCCGGTCCGGCCGCGAGGGCCGCGCTGATCGCGGCCAGGTTGATCGCATGCCCGCCGGCCGGCGCGCCGAGGACGGTGCCGACGCCGGTCACGAGCATCGATCGCCGCCATGGCACCTCGTAACCGAGACCCTTCATGACGGCCACCCCGGGGACGTTCTGCGAGGCCATCGTCACGAGGTAGAGCGGCAGGGCGATTCCGACCAATCCGGCGAGCGTGAAGACGGGCGTCGTGATCTCCACCCGCGGTGCGAGTGCCGCGGGGTCGATCGCGGTTCCCGAGGTCGCGACATGGACGCCGATGACGATCGCGGCGGTCAGGAAGGCCAAGGGGGCCGCCCAGCGGGCCAGGAACCGCATGGCGACGAGCCAGACGGCGATGACCGGTGCGACCTGGAGTGGGTTCGTCGCCAGCCCGGTGATCGGTCCGAGGCAGAGGTGGAGCAGCACGCCGGCGAGCATCGCCTGGGCGACCGAGGCGGGGATGCGGGCGATGAGTGCGCTGAGCTTCGGCACGAGCCCGGTGAGCACGATCAGCGCGCCGGTGATGAGGAATGCTCCGACTGCGGCGGGCCATCCTCCCTTCACCGCCCCGGTCGTGGCGAGTAGTGCCGCACCGGGCGTCGACCAGGCAACGGTGATCGGCATCCGGGTCGACCGTGCGAGCAGGATGCAGGACAGGCCCATGGTGACGCTCACCGCGAGCAACCCGCTCGATGCCTGGTCCGGGTCCGCGCCCACGGCTGCGAGGCCGCCCAGGACGATCACGAAGGCGCTCGTGAACCCGACCAGTGCCGACACCACGCCGGCGGAGATCGGCGGGAACGCGCCGCTCGGTGCCGACGCCGCCGTCACGCGACGCCTCCACACGGCGGACCGCCTATCACCATCTGAGCCGCTCGGCGCGGGTCGTTGATCCCGTAAGCGCATGGTGCTCCTCCGGTTCGATGACCGAGGGACACCCAGGCGGTCGATGTCTCTCACACGCTCCACGCCGGTCACATCCGGCTACGCCAGTCGCAACGTCAAGAATAGGGTCCCGCCCGGTCGGGTGTCGCTATCGCGTAGCCGGTCGGGGGCGGACGAGCAAGGGGCGGTTCCGGTGCTTCGCCTCGGCCGCTCAGATCAGTAGTTCGGCGACGGCCTCCGGTGCCTCGCGCATCGCATTGTGGGCGGTCGGGAGTTCGTGGACCTGCCACTCCGGATCGGCTTCGAGCCGAGTGCGGAGTTCAGCGTAGGGAGTGCCCTCCCAGCCGGAGCAGTAAATGAACTCGCGGCAGGGGACCTGGGCGAGCGCACCGGTGAGCCGGATCGATTGCACGAGCGAGGCGAAGGGATGGGGCCGGCGCCGGGGGTCGCGGCCGGGGCGGTCGGGCGGACGGACGGCGTAGCCGGTGCTCGCGGCACCGGTCACGAATGCCCGCCGGTAGGCCTCGGTGGTCGAAGACCAGCACGACTCGCCGTCGGCGGGTACGTAGGCGTCGAGATGCACCAGTCGTGAGACCCGCCCGCCGGCGCGGTCGGCGGCAGCGGCGATCACCATCCCGCCGTAGCTGTGGCCGACCAGCGTCGCGTCGGTGATGCGAGCACGATCAAGGAGCGCCAATACGTCGTCGGCGTGGGTGTCGAGGTTGGCGGCCGCGACCGTCGCGTCGTCGTCATCGGGCCGCAGACCGGTCAGGGTCAGGGCGTGAACGGTGTGCCCGGCACGCTCCAGCAACGGCACCACCGCCTCGAATGCCCAGGCGCCATGCCAGGCGCCTGGCACGAGGATGAACGTTGCCATGAGTTCTCTCCCTACTTGTCCACCGCGCGGTCGTGGCTCGATGCCGTGCGCTTCAGTGGTCGCCGCCTGCGACCCGCAACTGCTCCAGGTCATCAGATCGGTAACGTGGCCGACCACCGATGAGCCGCCAAGCCGTGCCCGATGCCCGCCAGGCACCGCGCACGTTTCGCAGAGCGCGTCTTCCGCGCGTGTTCTGCCGGACGACGCGGGATCGAGGGGTGACCGACGACCGTCGCGGACTCAGGCGCCGGCTGCGTCGCCCTTCGTGGGCGGGCAGCAGGTGCGCAGGTAGTTCTGGAGCTCGGTGAGGGATCGCTCCACCGCCGGGGTGTCGACGCGGTAGCGGACCTGCTTGCCGTCCTTGCGGGAGGTGAGGAGGCCGCCGCGGCGCAGCAGGGCGAGTTGCTGGGAGGCGTTGGACTGGCCGATGCCGAGGCGCTCGGCGACGGTGCCGACGGTCAGTTCGACGCCGCCGGCGAACAGTTCGAGCATCTGCTGGCGCTGCTCGCTGGCCAGGCCCTTGAGGAACTCGCGCAGCTTCTCGCTCGGCGGCTCGACGGCGGCCCCGCAGCCGAGGTCCGGCTCGGGTCGCGAGCTGCTTGCTGCCTGGTCGGGCACCGGTTCCTCCTCTACCCCGCCCCAACATATTAACGTTTCATGAAATGATGTTATGTTGAGAGCGTGCCTCAGCGTTCCGACACCATCATCATCGGGGGCGGCCAGGCCGGTCTCGCCACGGCCCACGTCGCCCGCGGGCTCGGCCTGAGTCCCGTGGTCCTGGAGGCCGCGCAGTCGATTGCCGGGTCATGGCCGCACTACTACGACAGCCTCACCCTGTTCTCCCCGGCGCGGCGCAGCGCCCTGCCGGGCGCTCCGTTCCCCGGCGACCCGAACGGCTACCCGAGCCGCGATGAGGTCGTCGCCTACCTGGCCGGCTACGCCGAACGGCTCGACGCCGACATCCGGACCGGCCACCGCGTGATCAAGGTCGCCGCCGGCTCCGGTGAGGGAGCCGGGCGGGTCCTGGAGGTCGTGACCGAGAGCGGGGAGAGCTTCACCGCCCCGGTGGTGATCGCCGCGACGGGCGCGTTCAGTCGGCCCTACCGTCCCGACCTGCCCGGGCTGGGCTCGTTCACCGGGTCGGTGCCGCACTCGTCGGAGTACCGGCGGCCCGGGGAGTTCGCCGGGCGGCGGGTGGTGATCGTGGGCGGCGGGAACTCCGCGGTCCAGATCGCGATCGAGCTGGCCGAGAACTGCCGGGTCACCCTGGCCACCCGGCACCCGCTGCGGTTCATGCCGCAGCGCGTCGCCGGTGTCGACATGCACATCTGGCTGCAGCGCACCGGCCTGGACGCCGCCGGGTGGGCGCGCCCGCTGCTGACCGGCGGCAAGGGCACGCCGGTGTTCGACACCGGCACCTACCGGGCGCGGATCGCCACCGGCAATCCCGACCGCCGCCCCATGTTCACCGGCCTGGACGGCGATCACGTGGTGTGGGCCGACGGGACCCGCGAGCGCGTCGACGTGGTGCTGCTGGCCACCGGGTACCGGCCGGGCGTGGACTACCTTGCCGATCTGGGCGCCCTGGACGAGGCCGGGCTGCCGCTGCACCGCGGGGGGATCTCCACCACCCGTTCCGGGCTCGGTTACGTCGGGCTGGAGTGGCAGCGCTCGTTCGCCTCGGCCACCCTGCGCGGGGTCGGCGCGGACGCCCGCCATGTCCTCACCCGGCTGCGCCCGTAGACGACCGGTTCAGGCGGGGGTGAGCGCGGGCAGGGCGAAAAGGCCGGACAGCCGGGTGAGCCGTTCGGGTACCACCCGGTAGTAGACCCAGGTCCCGCGGCGCTCACCGTCGATCAGCCCGGCCTGGCGGAGCACCTTCAGGTGGTGGGAGATGGTGGGGGCGGTCAGATCGAAGGAGCCGGTCAGGTCGCACACGCAGGCCTCGCCGTCCTCCGCGGAGGCGATCATGTTCAGCAACCGCAGCCGGACCGGGTCCGACAGCGCCTTGAACACCCCGGCCAGTTCGACGGCCTCCTGCTCGCTCAGGGCGGGGCCGCTCAGCGGCGCGCAGCACGCCGGGTCGGTGACGTCTTCCAACTCCAGCAACTTAGACATAGCTCTAATTTGACATCTATCTATGCAGCGATGCAAACTGGCGCCTGCTTCGAAGAACGTCTAAACAAGGGGTCGTGATGAAGACGCTGCTCACCCGGATCACCGCTCAGCACAGCACCGCACGCTCCGCAGGGCGCGTCACCTTCCGCGACGGCCGCGGAGAGGTCTGCACCAGCGCCTGCCGTGCGGCCGCCCACCGCGACCGAGTGGCCACCGCCGCCAACCGCGCCCGTCTCTGACCCGAACCACCCGTCCCCCAAGGCCACCTAAGCAATGCGGCGAGGAGAGATCATGAGCGAGAACGACCAGTCCCAGGGGCCCGCCGAGCAGGCGGCTGCGGGCAGCTGCTGCGGGGTCAGCAGTTGCTGCAGCGACACCGAGCAGTCCCTGGACCCGGCGGTCACCGTGATCGAGGCCAAGACCGGCGCCGGGTGCGGCTGTGTCGACGACACCGACTCCGGCGACCTGCCGGTGGTGGTCATCGGGGCGGGCCCGGTCGGCCTGGCCGCTGCCGCTCATCTGGCGGAACGCGGCCTGGACTTCGTGGTCCTGGAGGCCGGCGAGGCCGCCGGGGCGGCGATCTCCGAATGGGGACACGTCCGGCTGTTCTCGCCGTGGCGGTACGACACCGACGCCGCCGCCCGCCGCCTCCTGGAGCCCACCGGGTGGACGCTGCCCGACCCGGAGGCGCTGCCCACCGGCGCCGAGCTGGTCCGCGACTACCTGGCCCCGCTCGCCCAGCTGCCTGAGCTGGCCGGACGGATCCGCACCGGTACCCGTGTGATCGCCGTCGCCCGGCGCGGCATTGACGTGACCCGCACCGTCGGACGCGACCAGCAGCCGCTGCTGGTCCGCACCGTCGGCCCGGACGGCGCCGTCACCGACCTGACCGCCCGCGCCGTCATCGACGCCTCGGGCACCTGGGGCCGCAGCAACCCGCTCGGCCACTCCGGCCTCCCCGCCCCGGGCGAGGACCAGGCCGCCCCCTACCTGACCGGTCCGCTGCCGGACGTGCTGGGCCGCGACCGCGACCGCTTCGCCGGCAAGCACACCCTCGTGGTCGGGATGGGCCACTCGGCCGCCAACACCCTCCTCGCGCTCGCCGAACTCGCCAAGACCGCGCCCGGCACCCGCATCACCTGGGCCGTCCGCTCGGCGTCGGTGGCCCGGCTGTACGGCGGCGGCGACGCCGACGGCCTCCCGGCACGTGGCGCGCTGGGCACCCGTCTCAAGGCCGCGGTGGAAGGCGGCGAGATCGAGCTGGTGCGCAGCTTCACCATCACCGGCTTCACCAGCCCCGACGCAGGCCCGGCCGCCGGCCCCGTCAAGGTCGTCGGCGTGACCCCGGACGGCGAGCGCGCGATCGAGACCGACGCCGTGGTGGCGGCCACCGGGTTCCGTCCCGACCTGGACATGCTCCGCGAAGTGCGGGTCGAGCTCGACCCGGCCACCGAGGCGCCGGTCCGCCTCGCGCCGATGATCGACCCCAACTTCCACTCCTGCGGCACCGTCCCGCCGCACGGCGAACGCGACCTCGCCCACCCCGAGACCGGCTTCTACCTGGTCGGGATGAAGAGCTACGGCCGCGCCCCCACGTTCCTGATGGCCACCGGATACGAGCAGGTCCGCTCCGTGGTCGCCGCGCTCGCCGGAGACCGCGCCGCCGCCGACGCCGTCGAACTCGACCTTCCCGAAACCGGCGTCTGCTCCACCAACCTCATCACCGAGGACCAACTGCCCGGCGCCGCCGCGGGCGACGGCTGCGGCACCTCCTGCGGAACCGAGCCCGCCGAGGCGCCGGCCGCGGTCGCCGCGGCGGAGGCCGGAGGCGGCTCGTGCTGCGGTGGATCGGCGCCCGAGCCGGTGTCCATCGGCATCGGCGCCCCGGCCGGGTTGGGCTTCGCGACCGGACGCGTCCACGGCCACTCCGGCGACGCCGAACGCGGCGACAGCTGACCGGTGCCTCAGGAACCATCGATGCCGAAGCCGGTACCGGCGACGGGCGATCCCGCCGCCGGTACCGGCTCCAGCGGAGCGGCCACCCGTGTCCCTCTGATCGCGCTGTGCGTCACCGAAATCACCAGCTGGGGCATCCTCTACTACGCCTTTCCCGTCCTGGCCCCTGACATCAGCCACGACACCGGCTGGTCCACCGGGGCCATCACCGCGGCGTTCTCCGCCGCACTCGTCCTGGCGGCCCTCGGCGGGATTCCTCTCGGGAGGGCGCTCGACCGGCACGGCCCCAGACTGATCATGACCGGCGGCTCCCTGATGGGTGTGCTGGCGGTCGCCGGCCTGGCCGCCGCCCCGAATCCGTTCTGGTTCGCCGCCGCCTGGATGCCGGCCGGTGCCGCGATGAGCGCCGTGCTCTACCAACCCGCCTTCGCCGCGCTCACCCGCTACTACGCGCCCCGTCACCTCGGCGCGCTGACCACCCTCACGCTCGTCGCCGGGCTGGCCAGCACCGTCTTCGCGCCCCTGACCGATGCCCTGGCGGCGCAGATGTCCTGGCGGACCGTCTACCTGGTCCTCGCCGTCATCCTCGCTGTGGTGACCGTCCCCCTGCACTACTTCGCCCTGAGCCGCCCATGGCCACCACTTCACGCGCCCGGTACCGACGGCGCCGCCATCGGACGCGACCAGGTGAGCACGGTGGTGCGCAGCTCACCGTTCCTCCTCCTGGCCACGGCGCTCACCCTGTCGGCGTTCTCCATGTACGCCGTGCTCACCAACCTCATCCCGCTGCTCACCTCGCGCGGCGCCTCCAGCAGCATCGCCGCCTGGGCGCTCGGCCTCGGCGGCATCGGCCAGGTCGCCGGACGCCTCGGCTACGGCACCCTCACCCGCCGAACCACCGTCCGCACCCGCACCGTGCTCGTCCTCCTCTGCTCCGCAGGCACCACCACCGCCCTCGCCGCGCTCCCCGGCCCCGTCCCCGCGCTCATCGCCGTCGCCGTCCTGGCCGGCACCACACGCGGCGTCGCCACTCTTCTGCAGGCCACCGCCGTCTCCGACCGCTGGGGCACCGCCGCCTACGGCTCCCTGTCGGGCGTCCTCGCCGCGCCCGTCACCATCGCCGGCGCCATCGCCCCTGCCGCCGGCGCCGCCCTGGCCACCGGCCTGGGCGGCTACCCCATCCTGTTCACCGCCCTCGCCGCCATCGCGACGCTCGCCGCCGTGCTGGCCGCCGCCAGCGTTCCGCGAGCGCGCACAGAGGCTCTACGCGACCGGGCTGCCACCTGACCAGGCGGTCGGCCTCACGGACGCGGGCGTCAGCAGATGATCGCTTCAGCCGCGGATGTTGGAGGCCCTCAGGCGGTGACGAGTGCGGCCAGGGATTCCTCACCCACAAGGGATTCGGCGTGCCAGGGCAACATCCAGGCGCGGGCGGCGAGGTGCTCTCGGACGCGGTGCACATGCGGGCGTTCCAGGGCGGCGCGCGCACTCAGGACGGGATCGCGGGTTCCGGTACCCGTGAGGGTGGCGTTGATGATCCAGCCGTAGGGTTCGATGCCGGCCCGCCGCAGGTCGTCTTGGAGCGCCGCGGCCTCGGACACCGGCGTCGCTTCGGCGAGCGTGACGATGAGCACGCGCGTGTGGACCGGGTCCCGCAGGCGCATGAGCGGTGTGGTGACACGGCCGCCCACGTGCTCCAGATCGCCCATGACCTGGCGATGGTACGACCCTGTGAGGTCCAGCAGCCGCAGCGTGTGACCGCTCGGAGCGGTGTCCACGATCACCAGTTGGCGCCGCGCTCTGGACAGCAGCGCTGAGAACGCACGGAAGACCGCCATCTCCTGGGTGCACGGGGAACGGAGATCCTCTTCCAGCAGCGCGCGACGTTCAGGGCTCAGGTGCTCGGCGGCGCGCAGCCGTCCGGCGGTGTAGTCGGCCAGTTCGGCGGCTGGGTCGATGCGGCTGAGGGTCAACTGGGGCGGCACCTCCCCGGTGAACAGGTCGCCGGGCCGACCGGCAGGGTCGGTGGTGGACAAGTGCACCGGGTGGCCACGCCGGGCCAGGCCGACGGCAAGGGCCGCTGCGATCGTGGTCTTGCCGACACCGCCCTTGCCCATCACCAGGACCGCTCCTGGCGGACCGGCGCCCAGGTCCTCGACGAGGGCGTCCAGAGCGGGCAGGGGCATCGCCTCACCACCTGCCGGCACGGAGGCGGAGGCACGCGGGGCCGAATCCGCGGGCGGCCGGGACACATGAGGGCTCGGCTCTCCCGTCAGCGCCCGAAGCGCCGGCACGCCGATCAGTTCATGAGCGATCAGGGGAACGGCGGCAAGGGGCAGTGTTCGCAGGCCGGGCGGTCGGTCGTCCAGTGCCGCCCGCTGATGGACGGCGAGCGCTCGTGCGACGGGATCATCGGGTGCCGGCGAGGCGAGCAGGCCATTGACGATCAGCCGTTGGTTGCCGATGCCTTCGGAGGCGAGCTCGGCTCCGGCACGACCGGCCTCACGCAGGGCCCCGGGATCCGGGCGGCTGACCAGGACCAGCGTCGTACGAGTCGGGTCCGCCAGCTGCGTCACAGCTTCCTGGTATTGCTCGCGCTGGGCCTGAAGTCCCGAACGCGGTCCGAGGCAGCCGGCCCCCGCAGAGCTGGTCTTTATGTACTGCGACCAGGCGCTGGGCAGGTTCATCAACCGCAGCGTGTGCCCCGTCGGGGCCGTATCGAACAGCACGTGGTCGTACCGCTGCGCCAGCTCCGGCCGGACGATCAACTGGGTGAAGCGGTCGAACGCCGCCACCTCGACCGTGCATTCGCCCGCAAGCTGCTCCTCGATACCGTGCAGTTCCTGCTCGCTCACCACCCCGCGGTAAGGAGCGATGACCCGTTCCCGGTAGGAGGCCGCCGCTGCTTCGGGGTCAAGGTTCATCGCTTCCAGCCCCGCCACGCCCGGAACCGGGCCGGGGACCGCGCCGACCCTCGCGCCGAGCAGGTCGTCGAGGTTGGACGCCGGATCGGTGCTGACCAGCAACACCCGCTTTCCCGCATCGGCCAAGGCGACCGCCGCCGCACCCGCGACGGTCGTCTTGCCCACCCCGCCCTTGCCCGTGAAGAAGACGAAGGGCGTCTTCCAGGTGCTCCACTGCATCATCGGCAGACCGAACGCTCGCATCGTCAGACAGCCCCGTCACTCGGAGAATGCGTCAGTGCATCCGTGCGCTCCCGGTCCCGGGAGGCACCTCATACATGCCCTCGGGCCAGTGCCGCGACCCGGGATACCGGTGGCTTTTGTCGGCAATCGGGCGAGGTGCCCACGGACCCGAGACGCCCCATCCGGACTGAATGCACGACCGTTGGCCGGCGAGGCTCTAGGTCCGCCTGCTCGCCGTTAAGCGTCACTCCATGACCTGCCCGACGGCGACTTCGGCGGGCCCAGCCCGAGTGGCGCGCAGTTCGGCGCGGGAACCTCGCCCTGAGCGCAGGTCCGGCACCGCGGTCGTCGTGCTAACGTATCAGCTTGTGATGATGTCAGTTAAGACTGATGTGTTGCGGCTGCTCGCCGACCCGTTGCGAGCGCGGATCGTTTCGCTGCTCGCGAGCGAGGCGCTGTGCACGTGTCACCTGGTCGAGGAGACCGGGGCCAAGCAGACCAACATCTCCAACCACCTGCGCGCGCTCCGCGAAGCAGGTCTGGTCGATACCGAGCCGTGTGGCCGCTTCACCTACTACCGGCTGCGCCCAGAGGCGCTGGACGGCCTGGCCGCCCAGCTGACCGGGCTGGCCGAGGCGGCGCGACGGGCGAATCTCGAACAGCGGAAGAGGCCTTGCCCGTGACCGGCACCGCGTCGAAGCCCGCCCCCGCCGATCATCACGAGCCCAAGGTCGTGGCGGGGCTGTCGACCCTGGACCGGTTCCTGCCGGTGTGGATCATCGCCGCGATGGCGCTCGGTCTGGGGCTCGGACGCGCCATCCCCGGCCTCGATGACGCGCTGTCCAAGGTGGAGGCGGGCGGGATCTCGCTGCCGATCGCGCTCGGGCTGCTGGCGATGATGTATCCGGTGCTGGCCAAGGTGCGCTACGACCGGCTCGACACCGTCACCGGCGACCGCCGTCTCATGGTCTCCTCGCTGGTGCTGAACTGGGTCGTCGGACCGGCGGTGATGTTCGCACTGGCCTGGATCTTCCTGCCGGACCTGCCCGAGTACCGCACCGGGCTCATCATCGTCGGGCTCGCCCGCTGCATCGCGATGGTCATCATCTGGAACGACCTCGCCTGCGGCGACCGGGAGGCCGCGGCGGTGCTGGTGGCACTGAACTCGGTGTTCCAGGTCGTCGCGTTCGGGGCGCTCGGCTGGTTCTACCTGAAGGTCCTGCCGGGCTGGCTCGGCCTGGACACCAGCGACCTGCACTTCTCCACCGGCAAGATCGTGGTGAACGTGCTGGTGTTCCTCGGCGTCCCGCTGCTGGCCGGCTACCTCACCCGGCGCTTGGGGGAGAGGGCCCGCGGCCGCGAGTGGTACGAGTCGCGGTTCCTTCCGCGCATCGGGCCGGTCGCGCTGTACGGGCTGCTGTTCACCATCGTGATCCTGTTCGCCCTGCAGGGGAAGACGATCACCTCCCAGCCCGCCGACGTCGCCCGGATCGCCCTGCCGTTGCTGGCCTACTTCGCGCTCATGTGGGGCGGGGCGTTCGCCCTGGGCCGGGGCGTCGGGCTGCCCTACCCGCGCACCGCGACCCTGGCGTTCACCGCCGCCGGGAACAACTTCGAGCTGGCCATCGCGGTCGCGATCGGCACCTTCGGCGTCACCTCCGGCCAAGCCCTGTCCGGTGTCGTCGGACCGCTGATCGAGGTGCCCGTGCTGGTCGGGCTCGTCTACGTCTCGCTGTGGCTGCGCCGCCGCTGACCTGCTCACCACCGTCCCGCTCGCCACTCTCGACCCGTAACGGAGCCCCGATGCCCGACAAGCCCAGCGTGCTGTTCGTCTGCGTCCACAACGCCGGACGCTCGCAGATGGCCGCCGCCTACCTGACCCACTTCGCCGGCGACCGGGTCGAGGTCCGCTCCGCCGGATCCGAGCCCGCCGACCAGGTCAACCCCGCCGTCGTCCAGGCCATGGCCGAAGAGGGCATCGACATCTCCGCCGAGATCCCCAAGGTCCTCACCGTCGACGCCGTCCAAGCCTCCGACGTCGTCATCACCATGGGCTGCGGCGACACCTGTCCCGTCTTCCCCGGCAAGCGCTACCTCGACTGGCAGCTCGACGACCCCGCCGGGCAAGGCGTCGACGCCGTCCGTCCCATCCGCGACGAGATCCGCGGCCGCATCGAGACGCTCACCGCCGAACTCACCGGCCCCGAGCAGGCGTGACCGGCACCCCCTGGTTCTGACCCGTCCTGGATGTGCAGGCTGGACTCCGCCTCGACGTCCGGGAACGGTCCGGCGGGGCCTGGCCGCACTCGTGGGAGGCCCGGGGGGCCGCGAATCCGAACTCGAAAATCCGGTTGACCTGCATGAACAGGGTATATCGCCCGCGATCCTCGATGTGGAGGGAGGAATCGTGGCGGACACCAACCGCGGCGTCGTATACCAGGGACCGGGCGAGGTCACGGTCGAGGACTTGGACTTCCCCAAGCTCGAACTGACCGAGCAGAACGGCCGCCGGCTCCAGCACGGCGTCATCCTGAAGGTACTCGCGACCAACATCTGCGGGTCCGACCAGCACATGGTGCGCGGCCGGACGACCGCGCCCGCCGGGCTCACGCTCGGCCACGAGATCACCGGCGAGGTGATCGAGACAGGCCGGGACGTCGAGTTCATCAAGCAGGGCGACCTCGTCAGCGTCCCGTTCAACATCGCGTGCGGGCGCTGCCGCAACTGCAAGGAGCGCCACACCGGCGTGTGCGAGAACGTCAACCGGGAACGGCCCGGCGCCGCCTACGGCTACGTCGACATGGGCGGCTGGCATGGCGGGCAGGCGCGGTACGCGGTCATCCCGTACGCGGACTTCAACCTGCTGAAGTTCCCGGCCGACCGCGACACGGTGATGGCCAAGCTGCCGGACCTGGCGATGCTGTCGGACATCCTCCCCACCGGCTACCACGGCGCCTACACGGCGGGCGTGACCACCGGGTCGACCGTGTACGTGGCGGGCGCGGGCCCGGTCGGGCTGGCGTGCGCCACCGCCTGCCTGCTGCTCGGCGCGGCCGTCGTGATCGTCGGCGACATGAACGAGGAGCGGCTGGCGCAGGCCCGCGGGTTCGGATGCGAGACGATCAACCTGTCCCAGCACGCGGACGTGGGCGAGCAGATCGAGCAGATCCTCGGCGTTCCCGAGGTGGACGCGGCCGTCGACTGCGTCGGGTTCGAGGCGCGCGGCCACGGTCCGGAGGGGGGAGAGCAGCCCGCGACCGTCCTCAACACGTTGATGGACATCACCCGGGCGGCCGGGCGGGTCGGCATCCCCGGCCTCTACGTGACCGGCGACCCGGGAGCCTCGGACGAGAACGCCCGGGTCGGGCAGCTCGGCCTGAAGATCGGGCTCGGCTGGGCCAAGTCCGAGACGCTCACCACCGGACAGTGCCCGGTGATGGCCTACAACCGGCAGCTGATGATGGCGATCCTGCACGACCGTGTGCACGTCGCCCGCAACGTCAACGCGACGGTCATCCCGCTCGACCAGGCGCCCCAGGGCTACGCCGAGTTCGACCGGGGCGCGGCGCGCAAGTACATCCTCGACCCGCACGGGCTGGTGGGCGCCGCGGCGTGAGCCCCAGGCGGGCGTCGCCGACGAGCGCGCCCGCGGCCCGCGCCGCCGTGCGGCCGGGCCGGC
The DNA here is from genome assembly GCF_017573545.1 of Actinomadura nitritigenes. GTDB lineage: Bacteria > Actinomycetota > Actinomycetes > Streptosporangiales > Streptosporangiaceae > Spirillospora > Spirillospora nitritigenes. The sequence continues at coordinate 20,593 of NZ_JAGEOK010000036.1, forward strand.
GCCCGTGGCCTCACGGCTTCGGGCGCCCTCGCGGATGCGGCCGCGAACCGTCGCCCGGCCGCGCCGAACTCCTTGAGGGCGCGGCCGGCTCCGCCTGCGGGCCGGTCTCGGGAGGGCGGTGACCGGTCGGTCTCGAATATGCCGCATGACGGTAAGCACTCCGCCATATAGCTGCTGACCTGCTGGAATGCGTGTGTCTCGGCCCAATGCGGGCAGACATCCCGCGCAGGTGGCCCAAGGCCTCGCGAGCCCGAACGGCTGGTCGACCCATCAACGGCACCGCCGCCCGGCTCCAGCCCCCGCACACCCTTGGTTCTTCTGCGGGTCCTGTTGGGTTCTGCGTGGACGGCCGGAGGTCTCATGGCATCGGGTTCGGATACGGCGGTCACGATCAGCGTGGTCCTGCCGGTGTACAACGTGCAGGAATATCTCCCTCAATGCCTGGAATCGCTCTTCCAGCAGGCCACCTCCGGGGTGGAGGTGGTGGCGGTCGACGACGCGTCGCCCGACGACTGCGGACGGATACTCGACGAGTATGCGCGCCGCGACCCGCGCCTGCGGGTGGTGCACCTGGACCGCAACCATGGTCTGGGCGAGGCCCGCAACATCGGCCTCGGCCACGCTCACGGGGACTATGTCTGGTTCGTTGACAGCGACGACTGGGTGACCAGCGGCGCGCTGGCCGCCATCCGCCGCCGGCTGGAGCGTGCCCGGCCGGACGTCCTGGTGTTCGACCACGCGCGTGAGATCGCGCCCGGCCGGCTGGCCCCGAACCCGTGGAGCAGGCTGCTCCGCGAGCCGCCGCCGGATGAGTCCTTCACCCTGGACGAGCGGCCGTCCGCGCTCGGGCTGATGATGACGGCGTGGAACAAGGTGATCCGGCGGGAGTTCCTGCTGGACCTGGGCCTGGACTTCGGCGATGGGTTCTATGAGGACGTGGCGGTCACCTATCCGATCCTGATGGCCGCCGAGCGCATCTCGCTTCTGGACCGCGTCTGCTACGTCTACCGTGTGCGGCGCACGGGTGCGATCACCTCGACGTCCAGCGACCGGCACTTCGAGGTCTTCGACGGGTACGGGAAGATCTTCGCCTTCATGGACGGACGATCGGGCTCGGCCGATCGTCACCGGGCCGCGATGTTCGACCGGATGATCTGGCACTACACCACGATCGCCGAGGACCCTTCCCGGGTACCGGCGGCTTCGCGGCGGCGCTTCTTCCAGCGGGTGTCACAGGAGTTCCGGGCGCACCGTCCGAGCCCCTACCGGTATCCGCGCGGGGCGCGCGGGGTCAAGTTCCGGCTGGTCGAACGCGACCTGTACTGGCTGTTCCGCGGGCTCTGGCCGCTCAACCGGACGCGGCTCGTGCTGCGCGCCGTGGTCCGGCGGGCGGGCGGTATGGCGCGCACCGGCGTCAGGCGCGCCAGGGCCGCGGCGCCCCTCGCCTACTACCAGCTGCAGAAACGGCTGCCGATGGACGCCGGGCTCGCGGTCTACGCGGCGTACTGGTACCGCGGCTACGCCTGCAACCCCAAGGCGATCTACGAGAAAGCCCGGGAGCTGGCGCCGGACGTCCACGGTGTGTGGGTGGTCGGGCCGGAGGCCGCGGGGTCGTTGCCGGCGGGCGTCGACCACGTCGTCGAGGGCTCGCTGCGCTACTTCCGCGTCATGGCCCGCGCGAAGTACCTCGTCAACAACGTCAACTTCCCGCACGCCATGTCCAAGCGCCGCGGCTCCGTGCACATCCAGACACTGCACGGAACGCCGTTGAAGAAGATGGGGCTGGAGCAGGAGCCCTATCCGGTCGGCGCGGGCACCATGAACTTCGCCCGGCTGCGGAAGCACAGCCGGCGATGGGACTACGTCATCTCCGCCAATCCGCTGTCGTCGCAGGTGTGGCGGCGGGCCTATCCCGGTGACTACGAGATCCTGGAGACGGGGTATCCGCGCAACGATCGCCTCTTCCACGCGAGCGCCCAGGACATCGACCGCATTCGCCGTGACCTCGGCATCGCGACGGACCAGACCGCCGTCCTCTACGCGCCCACCTACCGCGACCACCTCGACGAACTGGTGTATCCACTCGACCCTGCCGTTCTGGCGGCGGCGCTCGGCCCCCGATACGTGCTGCTCGTCCGTGCCCACTACCTCACGGGATCGACGCCGCTCCCGGCGCCTTCCGCGGATTCGGCGTCGATGCTGGACGTGTCCGGACATCCCGCCGTCGAAGATCTCTGCCTGGCCGCCGACACCCTGATCACCGACTACTCATCGATCATGTTCGACTACGCCCACCTCGACCGGCCCATCGTCATCCACGCACCGGACTGGGAGACCTACCGCCGCACGAGGGGCGTCACCTTCGACCTGCTCGCCGACCCTCCCGGTCCGGTGACCCGCACCGAGGACGAACTCATCGCGTGCTTCAAGGGCGACGAACCCGGCAGCGCGTCGTCGACCGCCAAGCGCGCCGCGTTCCGCCGCCGGTTCTGCACCTTCGACGACGGCCGCGCCGCCGAACGCATCGTCCGCCGCGTCTACCGCCAGGGCGAGTCCGACGAGCCCATCGGGATCTTCCAAGACGCCATCACCCGGTGACGATGCCCGCGGACGGGCGGCGGGATCCGAGCCCGCGGATCAGGCGCGGAGGGCGTCGATCAGGGCGTCGACGGCGGCGAGCGTGCCGGCCGTGTCGAGTCCGGTGCGGGAGACCAGCGAAAGGCCCTGGACGGTGAACAGCAGCAGCCGTGCCTGGGCCTCGGGGCCGGCGTCCTGCCTGACCTCGCCGTCGGCCTGCGCGCGGCGCAGGGCGTCGGCGACGATCCGGGTGAAGCGGGCGTGCGAGCGGGCCACGATCTCGCTGGCCTCGGCGTCGTGGGGAACGAGTTCGGCGGTGGTGTTGCCGATCATGCATCCCTGCGGAACGCCGAGGTCGGAGGCGTACTCCTGCGCCCGGACCGGGGTGGCGAGCACCTCGCGCAGCGCCGGCAGCACCGGCCCGGTTTCCAGCGCCTCGGTCAGCCGGCGCTCGTAGGTGTCCCAGTAGAGCTGGACGGCCGCCAGGTAGAAGTTCCGCTTGTCGCCGAAGGCGCCGTACAGGCTCCCCCGCTCCAGGGCGAGCGCGTCGACGAGGTCCTGGACGGACGTCGCGCCGTAGCCCCGGGACCAGAACAGCAGCAGCGCGCGCTCCAGAGCCTGGTCCTTGTCGAATGCGCGGGGGCGCCCTGTCCGTGCCATGCCCCCACGTTACGACTTTTTGACCGCGTGCACAAAAGGTCGTACGGTGACGCCCGAGGGACTTTTTGAACGATGACACGGAAGTCGGCGCGCAGGACCGCGACGGCGGACGAGAGGCGGAACGACATGGACTTCGACGGGAAGACGGCACTGGTCACCGGGTCGGGCGCCATCGGCGGGCTCGGGCACGCGACGGCGAGGCTCCTCGCCGCCGGCCGGGCGAACGTGATCATCACGGGCACCGACCCGGACCGCGGCGCCCAGGTCGTGGAGGACGTGCGGAGCGCGGCCGTCGCCGCTGGAGCGGCCGGCACCGTGCGCTTCGTTCCCGCCGACCTGGCCGACCCGCAGGCCGTGCAGCGGCTGGCCGAGGACGCCGGAGCGGTGGACGTCCTCGTCAACAACGCGGGCGTCGTCCCGTTCAGCGCGACCATCGATCAGGACATCGCCGACTACGACGCCGCCTTCGCGGTCAACGTGCGGGCGCCGTTCGTTCTGACCGCCCGGCTCGCGCCGAAGATGGCCGCCCGCGGGGGCGGCAGCATCGTCAACGTCAGCTCCACGGCGGCCGGCCTGGGCATGCCGCTGATGGCGGTCTACGGCGCCACCAAGGCGGCACTGGAATCCCTGACCCGCACGTGGGCGGCCGAGTTCGCCGCGTCGAACGTGCGCGTCAACGCCGTGTCGCCCGGCCCGATGACCACCTCCAAGGTGGTGGCGGCCATGGGACCCGACCTCGGCGGCATGGGCCTGACGACCGCGCTGAAGCGCGCCGCCGACCCGGCCGAGGTCGCCCGGGTGATCGCCTTCCTCGCCGGCGACCAGGCCAGCTACATGACCGGGGCCATCGTGGCCGCCGACGGAGGCCGGACCGCCATCTGACCCGGGCCACCCCCACCACTGCTTCCGGAACCACGCGCCTCGGCGCGAGTGAGGAGAAAGAGTCCGATGGGACGTCTCGCGGGAAAGCACGCACTGATCACGGGCGGGACGGGCGGCATCGGCCTTGCGACCGCCCGCGAGTTCCTCGCCGAGGGAGCGGCCGTCGCGATCACCGGCCGCTCGCAGGAACGGCTGGACGAGGCGGCCCGGCAGCTGGACGGCCCGCTGCTGCCCATCCTCAGCGACGCCGGCGACGTGCCCGGCCAGGCGGCGCTCGCGGCGCGGCTGCGGCAGGAGTGGCCGAAGCTCGACATCCTGATGAGCAACGCCGCCGACGTCACCCACCTCCCGATCAAAGCCTGGACCGAAGAGGCGTTCGACAGGCTCGTCGCGACCAACCTCAAGGCGCCGTTCTTCCTGATCAAGGCCCTGCTGCCGCTCTTCTCGCAGCGGGCCTCGGTCATCCTCGTCGGCTCGGTCTCCGCTTTCATCGGGCACGAGAACGCGGCGGTCTACGGTGCCGCCAAGGCGGGCCTGCTCTCCCTCTCCCGCGGGCTGACCCATGAGCTGAAGGACCGGGGTGTCCGGGTCAACGGCCTGAGCCCGGGGCCGACCGTCACCGACACGTTCAAGCCGCTCGGCCCCGAGCGGCAGGCCGCCATCTACGAGGAACTCCGGCGGACGGTGCCCCTCCATCGCCTCGGCACCGCCACCGAGCTGGCGAAGGCGGCCGTCTACCTCGCCTCGGACGAGTCCGCCTACACCGCCGGCACCGTCCTGCGCGTCGACGGCGGCATCGGAGAACTCGCCTACTGAAGGCCGCCCCACGACGGTGGACGCCCAGAACGCCCGTGGAGTGCGTTCCATCGGACGGGCTCTCTGGGCGTTCCGAGGGGCTTGTGCGGCGTCTGCCGGGGGCGGTTTCAGGGCGAGTGGGTGGGGTTACGGCGGTACGTTGGCCGGGTGGATCGGGAGGTGTTCGCCGCGCGGTTCGCTGCGTCGGCTCGGGGCGCGTGGCAGTTCGCCCAGTCACTGGTCTCGGAAGAGTTGCCGGAGCCGCTGGTGTTCCGTGTACGGCTCAACCAGTCCTATGACGGGCACGCCCCGAAACCCGGCGAGTTGAGGTTTCCGGAGGACGGCACCCATCGCCGGGCCGTCGCGCTGAACCGGTGTGACGCGGACACCGTCGTGGCCGAGTTATGGCGCGACGGTCACGTCCCCGAGTGGGTGAACGTCGCGGTGGTCAGCGAGACGGGCACGGCGACGGTCGTCGAGGTCGTGTGTTGCGGGCGCTTCACGAATGACGATTCCCGCCTCTATCACTCCGAGGAGGGGGCGCCGCCCTTCCATGTTCTCGGTCCGGCCCTGCCGCCTCGGCATGACGGCACCCCGTTCAGCATTCACACGCGTGTCGAGTGCATGCATCCTTCGGACCTCGACCATCTGGCGACGGTCTCCGAAAAGGTGTGGTCGTTCTCCCTGGTGACCGGGGAGTTCGATGATCAACGACTCTCCGCGCTGCCGGATCTTCCCTCCGTTGAGATATTCGAGCACCGGGCGTGCACGATCGGTCCCGAAGCCATGTCGGCCTTCCTTCGATTCCCGAAGCTGCGGGTCCTGCGCCTGCATCTCGGTGAACCGGGTCCCTTCCATGCCGGCGCGGGCGGCGGGCGGCTCGGCGCCCTCACCGATCTGACGGTCTCCGGACTTCCGGCGCGTCCGTGGGGCCAGGGTCTGCTGGCCGAAGCCGCCCCCAACCTGGCGAGCGTGCACCTCAGCGCGACGGACGCTCTCTGGCTGGACGCCGCCTTCTCCTCGTCCCTGCGCAGCGTGAGCCTCAGGGCGGCGAAGGTCGCCGGCTCGGCGAGGCTGCCGGCGAGGCTCGACGCTCTGACCCTCTGCCTCACCGATGCCGTCGATGAGGACGTGGTGGCGCTGCTCGACGGCGTCACGCATGTCAGGTCGCTGAGCCTTCGCGGGACACCGGTCAGCGATGCGATCGTTCCGGTCCTCGAGCGCTACGAGCTCGACCATCTCGACCTCGCCGGTACCGAGGTGACGGCCGCGGCGCTGTCCAGGTTCCGTGCCGGCCATCCCGGAACCAGGCTGATGCCGCATCGGTCCTGAGCCGGCCTTTCTGTCGAACCTGATCGACGAGTTCTTGGTGCACGCGTTCCCTTCCGTCCATGCGGGCGGCCCTGGGTTCGGGCCGAAGGTCCCGTTCCTGGAGGTGGGCGGGCGACGACACTGGAAACGTCAGGACGCGATGCCGGGAATGCCGCCGGGAGGTTCTCGATGAGGCAGACGCTCAGACTGGGCACCGTCATGGGCATCCCGGTCGGCGTGAACTGGTCGGTCGCCGCGGCTTTGATCATCGTCGCCGGCGTGCTGGCCCGGTCGATCCTGCCCGCGGCCTCTCCGGGCGTGTCCGGCGGGATCCGCTGGACCGCGGCGGTGCTCACCGCCGTGATCTTCCTCGCGTCCCTGGCGGCGCATGAGTTCGCCCATGCCGTGGTCGCGCGCCGCTACGGCGTCAAGGTCGTCTCGATCACGCTCTGGATGCTCGGCGGGGTCGCCCAGTTCGAAGGCGAGCCGCCGACGGCCCGCGCCGATCTGCGCATCGCCGCCGTGGGGCCGGCGATGAGCGGTGCGCTGGCCCTGGCGTTCGGCGGTGCCTGGGCGCTGGCGGGCGTGGCCGGAGCCCCGGCCACGGCGGTCGCCTGCCTGGGGTGGCTCGCCGCGACGAACGTCCTGCTCGCCGTCTTCAACCTGCTCCCCGCCGCTCCCCTGGACGGCGGCAGGATCCTGCGCGGGTTCCTGTGGCGGTCCCGCGGCGACCGGGTGAGCGCCGCGCACAGCGCCGATCGGGCCGGGACGGTGCTGGGCTTCGTCATGATGGGCGGCGGTCTGCTGGCCCTGCTGGCCGGCGCGTGGCTCGACGGGATCTGGCTCGCGCTGGTGGGCTGGTTCATCGTCACCGCCGCGAGGGTCGAGGACCGGTGGACCGATCTGCGGGAGGCGGCGGAGGGACGGCGGATCGCCGACGTCATGACGCCCCATCCGGCCCACGGGTGGACCTGGCAGCCCGCCGGGGACTTCGCCGGGACCGTCGCCCGGACGTCCCGCCAACCGGTCTTCCCCGTCGTCGACGCCGCCGGAGACCCGGTCGGCGCGGTCACGATGATCCGCCTGGTCCGGCTGCGTTCCGAGGAGGCCGCGACGGCCCTCGGACGTTTCATGACGCCGCTGGACCCCGACCGCGTCCTCGGCCCGGAGGAGCCCGCTTCGGCCCTCCTGAAGACGACACCGATGCGCGGCGGCCTCATCGCCGTGGTGGCGGCCGACCACAGGCTGCTGGGCATCGTCACGACGGAGGACCTCCAGCGGCTCGTCCGCGGGGGAATCGGCGATTCGCGGAGCACCGCCGCCTGATCGCCGGCATCCCGATCGCGGATGACGGCACTCACTTTGGGTAGTCGCCCTAGTGCTATGGGGAAGCATCGAGAGCAGTGGACCCGGCGGCTCGGCATCGCCACGCGAGCCGCCGCTGACCTGCGACGTCACGCCGCCCGAGGCCGGGCCGGCAGTGCGGCGCCCCGAGCCGGATGAAGTCCGCCGAGCCCGGTTCGCCCCGGGAGCAGCCACCGCCGCGCAAGCCCACGGTCCGCCTGTGGCTGCTGCTGGCCATCACCGTCCTTCTGGTGATCTTCCTGTTCGCCCCGGCGCTCCTGACCTCGCGGCAGCGGCAGAGCGAGAACCTGTCCTACACCGACTTCTCGGCCCGCGTCGACGCCGGCCAGGTGCGCAGCGTCAGCGTCGACAACAAGGGCGCCGTCGAAGGGAAGCTGACCGACGGACGCGCCTTCACCTCCCGCATTCCCACCGCGCTGAACACCTCGGACCTGGCGCAGCGGATGCAGGCCCGGCGCGTGAAGATCACTGCGACCCGGACCGGGGGCAGTCCCTGGGGCGGCCTGCTGCTGTGGCTGCTGCCGCTCGTCCTGATCGGCGGTTTCCTGCTGTGGACGAGCCGGAGGATGGCCGGCCGCGCGAGCGGTCTGGGCGCCTTCAGCCGCTCCAAGGCCAAGGTCATCGAGGCCGAGCGCCCCACCACCAAGTTCGCCGACGTCGCCGGCTACCAGGGCGTCAAGCAGGAGATCAGCGAGTCGGTCGACTTCCTGCGGGCACCCGGCCGGTACGCGATGGCGGGGGCGCGGCCGCCGCGCGGCGTGATCATGATCGGGCCGCCGGGTACCGGCAAGACGCTGCTCGCGCGCGCCGTCGCGGGGGAGGCCGAGGTCTCGTTCCTGTCGGTGACCGGGGCGTCGTTCGTCGAGATGTTCGTCGGCGTGGGCGCCTCCCGCGTCCGCGACCTGTTCACCGAGGCCCGCAAGCGCGCTCCGTCGATCGTGTTCATCGACGAGATCGACGCCATCGGCGGCAAGCGCGGCAGCGTGCTGCCCGGCGGCGGGCACGAGGAGCGCGAGCAGACCCTCAACCAGCTGCTCGCCGAGATGGACGGCTTCGACCAGGAGAGCGGCATCGTGGTCCTGGCCGCCACCAACCGCCCCGACACCCTCGATCCCGCCCTGCTGCGTCCCGGCCGGTTCGACCGGCAGGTGGTCGTCCCGCTGCCCACGCAGTCCGAGCGCGCCGAGATCCTCAGCGTCCACGCCCAGGGCAAGCGCTTCGACACCGGCGCCGACCTGGACCGGATGGCCCGCGCCACGCCCGGCTTCTCCGGCGCCGACCTGGCGAACCTCCTCAACGAGGCCGCCATCAACGCGGCGCGGGACGGCCGCGTCACGATCACCGGGGACGATCTCGACACCGCCCGCGACCGGATCATGCTCGGCCGCCGCGACGCCGCCAACGCCCTGCTGCCCGACGAACGCCGCTCGGTCGCCGTCCACGAGTCCGGGCACGCGATCCTGGCGGCGCTCTGCGAGCACGCCGACCCGGTCACCAAGGTGACCATCCTGCCCGCCGGCCTGTCCCTCGGCTCCACCGAGCAGCTACCGGAGGTCGAACGGCACCTGTACAGCCACGCCTACCTCACCGACCTGCTCACCATACGGCTCGCAGGCCGGGCCGCCGAGCTGCTGGTCTTCGGCCAGGCGTCCACGGGCTCCGCCTCCGACCTGGTCGACGCCACCCAGGTCGCCACCCGCATGGTCCGCGAGTTCGGCCTGTCCGCCGCGCTCGGACCGGTCGGCTACGCCCCCGACGGCCAAGACGGGCTCGGTACCATCGCCGCCGCGCCCTCCCCCTACTCCCCGACCACTCAACGGCTCATCGACAAAGAAGTGTCGCGGCTCCTCCGCGACGCGGAAGCCCGCGCGGTGGAGCAACTGCGCACGCACCGCGCCGCGCTCGACCGGCTCGTCGCGCTGCTCATGACAGAGGAATCCGTGGACGGAAGCGCCGTCATCGCCATCCTCCGCGACGAAGAACCCCAGGAACGCACCTAGTACTTCGTGCAGGGGCGTGTCCGCGCAGCGGGGCCGGTCCCTTACGCAGGCGGACGGTCATCGTCACCATGTCGCGAGCAAGGGGAGGAGGACGGACGCGACGGCGTGGTCGAGTTGGAGCGTGGCGGCGGTCAGCGAGCTGGTGACGAACCCGTTGCCCAGCAGCAGCAGCGGGCCGGTGACGGTGTTCTTGGCGGGCGGGGTGCCGAGCAGCGCCTCGACGCGTTGCACGACCCCGGAATCGGCGAACCCCGCCGCCGGGCCCGGCGCGGGACGGTGGGCGAGCGCGACCCGCGCGATCGTGCGGGCGACCAGGGCGCGGTCGCCGACGGCCTCCGCGGCGTCCTCGTCCGCCCAGCGCTCGACGGCGAGCCGGAGCCGGGCCTCCAGCGGCCGCAGGAACGGCAGGAGCGACGTGGCGACCGTCCCGGCCGCCAGGTAGCGGTGATGGCGGTGCCGGAGGTGCGAGCCCTCGTGCTCGAACACCACCCGCAGTTCCTCGGACGTCAGGTCGCGCAGCAGGCCGCGGGAGACCAGCACCCCGCCGCGCCGCCCCGGGACGGCGACCGCGATCGGAAGCGGCGTCTCCAGCGGACGGCGGGCGTCGTCGCCGGCGGCGCGCAGCTCGCGCGTCCACCGGGCACCGGCCCGGGACACGGCGATCAGCCCGGCGAGCGTCAGCGCGGTCACCGGGATCCCCACAGCGCCCGGCACGGGACGGTCGTCGCCGAACAGCGCCCACTCCGGCAGGTGCGCGGCGGCTCCGGGCGCCAGCGACGCCCCGTAGTTGACGGCGACGAAGACCCCGGTCCCGAGGGCGGCGACGGCGGTCATCGCGCCGGTGGTGGCCAGCAGCCGGGCCGTCCAGACCGGGTGGACGGGCAACCGGGCGAGGCCGAGGACCGCGCTCAGCGCGGCCATCAGGCCCAGGGGCAGGAACGTGAGGACGTTCACGGGTGCTCGTCCAGGCCGCCGAGGATCTCGCGCAGCTTCCGCTCCTCGGCGGCGGTGAGCGTGCGGACGAACCGGCTCAGCACGCCGCCCGGGTCGCTGGCGTGGCGCAGGTGGTCGCGCATGCGGCCGGCCACCAGCTCCGACTCGTCCACAGCCAGCCGGTACCGGTAGTGGCGGCCCACGCGGACACGCGTGACGAGCTCCTTCTCGTACAGCCGGAACAGCACCGTGTTGACCGTCGTGTACGCCAGGCCGGCGTCCAGGTGCGGGAGCAGCTCGGCCGTCCCGGCCTCCCCGCCCCGTCCCGCGAGCGCCGCCAGGACCTCCGCCTCCAACTGCCCGAGCGCCTTACGCGACACGTCACTCACCCCTCGGTTACTACAAGCGTACTAACAACCGAGATCACGGACCGGGCACCTGCCGCTCCGGGACTTGTCACCTACGGCGTGCCGGTCCAGGTCACGCCGCCGGACGGCGCGGTCGACCTCCCCAGGGGAGATGCCCGGCGCGTGACGCCGCGGGGCGCGGGAGCGCTGTCAGGTGCATGCGCCGCTTGAGGCACGGCGGCTTTTCCGCGCGGGCGGGAAACCCGGATGCCTGAGTGGTGAAGATTGCGCTAATTTGCGCGGTTTCCCCCTTTTGGTGATGGAGCGCATGATGACGTCACGTCCGTCCCCCCGCCTTCCCCGGATCGCCGCGACCGTCGCGGTGTCCGCGCTGCTGCTGAGCGCCGCGGCCTGCGGGTCCGAGAAGGACCCGGGGGCGTCCGGGAGCGCCTCGAGGTCGCCCGCCGCGGCGTCGCCGAGTGCCGGCGCGTTCGCGGGCAAGAACCCGAACCAGATCCTGCAGGAGGCGCAGACCGCGCTGCGCGGCGCCAAGTCGTTCCGGGTCGCGGGGGTCATCTCCAACGACGGCGAGACCGTCAAGATCAACCTGGTCACCGACGGCACCCGGGCCAAGGGCGTACTGACCGTGCCGGTCAAGGGCAGCAGCGTCACGATGCAGATCATCAAGGTCGGGTCCCGGTACTACTTCCGCGGCCGCTCGCTGTGGCTGAAGGCCGGCGGCCCCGCGCTCGCCGACCGGATCGGGAACCGGTGGGCGCTCGGCAACGCGCAGATCACGCTGCGGTTCTCGATCTTCGCCACGCCCGCGGGGTGGGCGAAGTTCCTCGACCCGGACGGGCCGATCACCCGGGGGGCCGACGTCGCCCTCCACGGCAAGCCCGCGGTCACCCTGAAGGACGACTCCGAGGGCCTGCTGTGGATCTCCGCGCAGGAGCCGCACTACCCGCTGCGGCTCGGCGGGGGCAATGCCTCCGGCAGCGGCAATCTGAACTTCACCTACAACGTGCCCGTCCAGGTCGCGGCACCCAACAACGCGGTCGACCTGTCCAGGGGGGCCGCGGAACTCTGACACCGGGTCCCCGGGGGAGCGGTGGCGGCGTCAGAGCCGTGCCGCGGCGGTTGCGACCACCAGGCGGCTCGCCGGGATCACCTACAGAGCCACGCGGGGTCGCACCGGTTCAGGACATGATGCAGAACGGGTGCCCTTCGGGGTCGGTCAGGACGGTCCACTCGTCCGCGCCGGGCTGGAAGTCGGGCTTGGCCGCGCCCAGCGCCTCGAACCGCCGGGTCGCCTCGTCGACGTCGGCGACCCTGAAGTCCAGGTGCGCGTGCTTGCCGGCGTCCGGCCAGCCGGGGCCCTTGTAGCCGTCGACGCGCTGGAAGGCGAGCTGGACGGGGCCGTCGCCGAGGTAGGCGCCGTCGTCGTCGCTCTGGGTGATCTCCCAGCCGGTCAGGTGCCGGTAGAACTCGGCGAGCGCCTTGGGGTCGGCGCAGTCGAGGATGATCGTGGTGAGTTCCGTGCGGACGGTCATGTCGGTGGCTCCTTGGTGTCGTCGCCTTGCCCGCTCAGCATCCGTCCCGGGGCGCCGCCGGGTCTTGAAGATCCTTGCGGGCCGTTCCGTCGTACCGGCGGCGTAGCGTCCGCGGTGTGCTGTCAGCCGTGACCCTCGCCGCCCGGCCGCAGTTCGCCGTCACGTCGGTGGACTGCCGCTCCGACCACGTCCGGTGGTCGGAGCCGGAGGCGCACCGGGACCACCGCATGGTGCTCGTCCGGCGGGGCAGGTTCCGCAGGTGGGCCGACGGGGCCGCCGCCGACCTGGACCCGACGGTCGGCTACCTGGGCGCGCCGGGCGCCGAGGAACGGTTCGCGCACCCGGCCGGCGGCGACGCCTGCACCTCGGTGAGCTTCACGCCGTGGCTCGGAGAGGAACTCACGGACAGGCCGACGGGGCACGGGACGACGGTGTACGTGGACGCGCGCGTCGACCTCGCCCACCGTCGCCTGCTCGCCGCCGCAGAGGCCGGCGATGACATCGACTACGCGATGGTGGAGGAGTTGCTCCGCCTCGTCGCGGCGGCGATGGGACGGCCGGCCGAGCGGCCGGGCCCCGCCGACCGGACGCTGGTCGCCGCGGCCCGTGAGGCGATCATCGCGGGGGCGCCGGAGGCGGCGGCGCTGTGCTCGCTGGCCCGGCTCCTGGACGTCTCGCCGTACCGGCTGAGCCGGGCGTTCTCGCGGGACATGGGGGTGCCGCTGACCCGCTACCGCAACCGGGTCCGGGTCGGCCGGGCCATGGACCGGCTGGCGCAGGGCGAATCCCGCCTCGCCGACCTGGCCGCCGACCTCGGCTTCGCCGACCAGGCGCACCTGGCCCGCACCGTCCGCGAGCACCTCGGCCGCACGCCGACCGCGCTGCGTAGGCTGCTCGCCGCCGGTCCCGCGGACGCGGGGCCGGGCGCGGCCGGCGGGCCGGAATAAAACGCGCCCCTCCCTCGGTGTAATGGTGATTACAGCGATGACGGCCAGGCCGGCCGGGCCGCGGTCCGGCGCAGGGAGGGAACGGGAGCCGATGAGCCTTCGCCAGTACGAGTACGCCCTGGCCGTCGCCGAGGAGGGCTCGGTGACGGCGGCGGCGGAGCTGCTGCACGTCGCCCAGCCGTCGGTGTCCCAGCAGATTCGCGGCCTGGAGCGGGAACTCGGCGTGCAGCTGTTCGCCCGCACGCCGACCGGACTGGTGCCCACCGTCGTCGGCCGCGCGTTCCTGCGGGAGGCGGAGGTCGCGGTGACCGCCGCGCGGCGGGCGCGGGCGACGGCGCGGGCCGGCGCCGGAGAGCTCGCCGGTGAGCTGGTGGTCGCCGCGCAGATGGGCTTCGGCACGCGGCAGCTGCCGGGCGCGCTGGGGGCGCTGCGCCGCCGCTTCCCGCGGCTGGAGGTCACCGTCTTCGAGGAGCCGAGCTCCGCCGAGCTGGACCGGCTGTGCCGCCGCGGCGTGCTGGACCTCGCGTTGATGGCGGCGTGCGACCAGAGCCCCGCCCACGCCCACCGCCTCGGCGACGAGGAGTTCGTCGTGGTGCTGGGCGCCGGGCACTCCCGCCTCGCCGCGGACCGGGTCGGGCTGCGCGAGCTGGAGGGGGAGCCGTGGGTGCGGTTCGACCGCGACAGCGCGCTCGACGCCGTGCTGCTGGACGTGCTGCGCCGCCACGACCTGTCCCCGGCCACGGCCGCCCGCGTGTCCCAGACGGCGACGGCCGTGCGCTGGGCCGCGCACGGGCTGGGGGTGACGCTCGTCCCGGCCTCCGCGGTCCCGCCGGGGCACGAGCACCTCGTCCGCCCGGTGGCCCCGGCCGTCACCCAGCCCGTCATCGCCGTCGTCCGGCAGGACGCGGGCCCGGCGGAGACGGCCCTGCTCGACCTCCTGCGGCAGGAGACCTGGTCGGCGCCCGCCTCCCTCCCGGCGGTGCGCTGACGGCCGAGAAGGGGGCGGGCGCCGCCGGATCCTGTCCGCCGGGCGTCCGGGTCGCGGTGCGTCCGGTCGGTGAGGCCGCGGCCGGCGTCAGCCCCGGGGGAACTCGCCGCCGTCCACGAAGAGGTTGCTCCCGGTCAGCCAGCTCGCCCGGCCGGACACGAGGAACAGCACCGCCTGCGCGATGTCGTCGGGCTCGCCGTCGCGTCCCAGCGGGGTGGTGGCGGTGGCGCCCGTCCCCGCGTCCAGGCGCGCCCACTGCTCCCGCGTCGCCTCGCCGCCGGGGGTGGCGACCCTGCCGGGACTCACGGTGTTGACCCGGATCCCGAACGGGGCCAGCTCCGCGGCCAGTCCCCGGCTGTAGTTCTCCAGCGCCGCCTTCGCCGCCGTGTAATGCAGGAACGGCCCGAACGGCGTGAGGACGGCGGCCGAGGAGACGTGCACGATCGTTCCCGAACGCCGTTCCCGCATCCCCGGGACGAGCAGCGAGTCCAGCCGCACCGACGCGAGGTAGTTCAGCTCCAGCGCCTCCTGCCACTCCTCGTCGGGAATGGCCGAGGCATTCTTGAACGGCTGCGCCCCGCCCGCGTTGTGAACCAGGACGTCCACCCCGCCGAGCCTTTCCTGCGCGGCCGCGGCGAGCGCCTCCGCTCCGGCCCTCGTCCGCACGTCGGCCTCCACGAATGCGGCCCCCTCCGGCACCGTGGCCGTCGCCGACCTCGCGGTCGTGAGCACCTCGGCGCCCGCGTCCAGGAACCGGCGCACGACGGCCGCGCCGATCCCGCGAGAGCCGCCCGTGACCAGGGCCCGCTTTCCCGCGAGTTCCCGCGTTATCGCTTCGGTCTCCATCGTGGTCATGCCAATGGTCCTTTCGATGGCTTTCGGCTCGCTCGACGGAAAGAGAAGCGATGCGCGCAGGTCGCGGAAATCGCGGTGAGCACGTCGCCCCGTCGAGCCGTTTCACGGTATGGCCGGAAAGGAACGAGAGGCAAAGACGAAATGACAGCAGAGGCTATAGGGGATTCCTATGGGCGTCCCGGCCGCGCCGCCAGACGACGCGGCCGCCGCGCGCAGAGCCCGGGGCCGGCGGTTCGTCCGAGGGTGCTCGGGCTCCGCCGTCAGGGGGGTCTGCGGGCTGGGGGCGCCTGATTTTAGCTGACTTCGAACTTGTGTTCGATATCTGCCGCATGGTTCTGGGTAGGCTCCCTGCGGAGAGTGGTGGTCGGCGGACGCAGTGTCAACAGGCGGGAGAGGGAAGGTGATCGGGATGAGCAAGCCTCACCGTCGCTGGAACTGGCGGCAGGTCGCGGCCTTCGCCGCCCTCGGGCGTTTCGCGCTCGAGGCCGTGCGGATCGCCTGGGAATGGCTGAACGACGACGGTCCGGGCCCGTCCCTCTGACGGGGGCCGGCGCGCGGATGGCGGACCATCGGCATGGCCGCCTTCCGGATGCGCACGCCGAGGCCGCACAGGCCGCGGGGGTGGACGCCGCCTCCGACGACGGCTGAGACTGACGAGGGTGCGACTCGAACTGATCACCATCGTCGTGGACGACTACGACCGGGCCATCGCGTACTTCACCGGGGCGCTGGGGTTCGACCTGGTCGAGGACTCGCCCTCGCTGACCAACGACGGGCGTCCGAAGCGGTGGGTCGTCGTCCGGCCGCCGGGGGCCGAGACCGGTGTGCTGCTCGCCCGCGCGGACGGCCCGCGCCAGGCCCGAGCCGTCGGGGACCAGGTCGCCGGGCGGGTGGGCTTCTTCCTGCGCGTCGACGACTTCGACGCCGCCTACGAGCGGATGGCGGCCGCGGGCGTCGAGTTCGTCACCGCGCCTCGCAGCGAGCCCTACGGGCGGGTCGCGGTGTTCCTCGACATCGCCGGGAACCGCTGGGACCTGCTCGGCCCTTCGGACGGCTGACGAGGACGGCCGACGAGGACGGGGGTCACCCTCGAGCGGGCATGGCCGGGCATGGGCGAGGCCCCTCGCGGAGTGCGCGAGGGGCCTCCGAGGCCAGGACGGGTCAGGGACGGGTGGGGGTGAGGTTGAACATCGGCTTGCCGACGAAGAGCGCCGTGCGGCCGAGCATGCCGTTGATGACGCCCGCGGCGGAGGTGTACCAGGCGACCAGGGCGGTGATCACCCCGAGGTAGCCGCCGATCTTGATCGTCGTCTCGTTGGTGGAGAAGTTCCCGATGAACAGGAGGATCTCGGTGATCTCCAGGGTGAGGAAGACGCCGAAGACCGCGAGGTTCACCTGAGTGCTCCACAGGAGCATGTACGTGTTGAAGATCGCGAAGGCCAGCAGGATCCAGCCGAGGTCGTTCGCGACCTGGTCGGCGTTGCCCTCCTTGGCGACGAGCAGGATGTAGAGGCCGAGGCCGATCCAGAAGCCGCCGTACGAGGAGAAGGCGGTCGAACCGAACACGTTGCGGTTGCGGAACTCCCACATGCCGGCCAGGAGCTGGACGAGGCCGCCGTAGCCGAGCGCGTAGCCGAGCCAGGCGTCGGTGCCGTCCGTCCACTGGGCGTTCTTGGCGGAGAGAAGGAACGTGGTGAGGGCGAACGCGGCCAGCCCGAGCGGGGCGGGATCGGCGGCCGCGGGCGGGGTCTGAGGAGTGGACTCTTGCTCGACGTAGGTCATGTTGCCTCCTCGCTGGAGTCCCCACGTCGCGGCTTGCTCGGGAGCAGGCGGGGATGGACGAGGGAACGCGGGAACAGACGTTCGGAAAGGCCGCACCGGCGGAGCAGGGACTCGCCATGCCGCATGCTGGTCCGACCTCACCGTCATGCCGTGCATCTGGCGCGAGGTTGGACGCGCGTCAGATGCGCCCAGTAACTGCGGAGACCCGTAGTGTCGCTGGCCTCGAGGCGATCATAACTCCGCATGTGTCTCAGGTCACTGTCCTGTTTCACGTCGCTTCACCAAAGAATCGCCAGAAGATGACGGACCCCCGCCGCCCGATGCGGCGTTCGGGCGGCCATGCGCTGAACATCGCGGAACATCGGTGGTCGTGGCGGTTCGCGGGGTGTTGCCTGCCTTCGACTGACCCCGGGGAAGGGACGGCGGGATGAGCGTGTTCGGTGTCGACTACGCGTGGGGACGCCCGGGTGCGTCCGCGCTGCGCAAGGCGGGGGCGGTCTTCGTCTGCCGCTACCTCTCGCACGACACGATCGGCAAGAACCTGACGGCCGCCGAGGCGCGCGAGCTGTCCGCGGCCGGCCTGTGGCTGGTCGTCGTGTGGGAGAGCACGGCGTCGCGGGCGCTCTCGGGGCGGGACGGCGGCGCCGCCGACGCGCGGGACGCCGCGGCCCAGGCGAAGGCCTGCGGGATGCCCGCGGACCGGCCGGTCTACTTCGCGGTCGACTTCGACGCGACGCCGGAGCAGCAGGCGGCGATCAACGCCTACGCGGACGGCGCGGCGTCCGTCCTCGGGCGCGGGCGGGTGGGCCTGTACGGCGGGTACTGGCCGGTCAAGCGGGCCTTCGACGCCAAGAAGATCACCTTCGGGTGGCAGACGTACGCGTGGTCGGGCGGCAACTGGGACTCTCGCGCGCAGCTCCGGCAGTACTCGAACGACCACCGGATCAACGGGGTGGGGGTCGACTACGACCGGGCCGTCCACGACGACTACGGGCAGTGGAAGGCGGGCGGCGTCTCCGCACCGCACGCCCCCGCGTGGCCCGGCCGGTACATCACGCAGCCGCCCGTCATGCGCGGCGACGACGTGCGGACGTGGCAGGCGCGGATGCGGGCGCGGGGCTGGTCCATCGCGGCGGACGGCGCCTACGGCCCCGCGTCGGAGGCGGTGTGCCGGTCGTTCCAGGCCGAGAAGGGGCTCGGCGTGGACGGGGTCGTCGGCCCGGCGACCTGGAGGGCCGCGTGGGAGTCGCCGGTCACCTGACGGGCGGGGGCGGCTCGGGCGGGGGCGGCTCGGGAAGGGTGATGCGGACGGTCGTCCCGCCCGACGGGCGGGAGCGGAGTTCGGCGCGCCCGCCGTGGGCGGCGGCGATGGCCGCGACGATGGGCAGGCCCAGGCCGGTGCCGGTGCCGCCGTGCCCGGCGCGGTGGAAGCGCTCGAACGCGCGGGCCGCGTCCTCGGGCGCCATCCCGGGGCCCTCGTCGGCGACCTCGATGACGCCGGGCGCGAGCCGGATCGTCGCGGGCGTCCCCGGCGGGGTGTGCGCGGCGACGTTGGCGAGGAGGTTCGCGAAGACCTGCCGGATGCGGGCCTCGTCGACGTCCGCCATGAGCTCGCCGGGCGCGTCGAGCCGGACGGGATGGCCGGGCGAGGCGGCGGTCGCGTCCGCCACCGCGTCCCTGGCCAGCGCGACGAGGTCGGTCGGCGCGGGCCGGACGGCGGCCTCCCGGTCGAGGCGGGCGAGTTCGAGCAGGTCGGTGACCAGCCGGTTCATCCTTCCGGCCTCGTCCTCGATGCGGCGCATCGCGTCGGGCAGCTCGTCCGGGCCGAGGGCGCCGTGCCGGTACAGCTCGGCGTAGCCCTGGATGGTGGTCAGCGGGGTGCGCAGCTCGTGCGAGGCGTCGGCGGCGAACGCGCGGACGCGGGCCTCGGAGCGGCTGCGGGCCCAGAACGCCTGCTCGATCCGGTCGAGCATGACGTTGATGGCGGTGGCGAGCCGGGCGGTCTCGGTGCGGTGGCCGGGGCCGGGCATGCGGGCGCGCAGGTCGCCGCCCGCGGTGATCGCCTGCGCGGTCGCGGCCATCCGGTCCAGCGGCAGCAGCCCGCGGTGGATCAGCCACCGGCCGAGCAGGGCGAGCAGGGCGAGCAGCAGCGCGCCGGTGGCGACCTCGGTGAGGACCAGGTTCCGGACGGCCGAGTGGATCTCGTCCAGCGGGGAGGCGACGACGACGGTGCCGTTGCGCCAGGGGCGGGCGACGGCGCGCAGCCCGGGCAGGGAGAACGGTTCGAGCGACCGCGCGCGGGCGGCGAGGCCGGCGGTGCCGAGGTGCTCGACCTCGCTGACCGCGTGGTCCGGCGCCGGCGCGTCCCCGCTGAGCACCCGCACCCGCCCGTTCGGCCCGACCGCCAGCACCACGAACCGGGCCGGCGCCACGCCCTGCTCGGGCAGCCCCGGCCGGACCAGCCGCGCGACCGCCCGGTCGCGGGTGGCCTGGAGCTGCCCGTCCACCCGGTGCATCAGGTACCCGTGCAGGACGAGCGCGCTGACCAGCCCCATGACCGTCAGCCCGGCGAGGGTGACGGCGATCAGGCCGGCGAGCAGCCGGGCGTTGAGCGTCATGGCCGCAGCGCGTACCCCACCCCGCGCTGGGTGTGGATGAGCGGCGTGCCCAGCGGGTCGAGCTTGCGCCGCAGGTAGCTGATGTAGGTCTCGACGACCTGCGGGTTGCCGTGGTCCCAGCCCCAGACGCCCTCCAGCAGCTGGGCGCGCGACAGCACCATCCCGGCGTTGCGCATCAGGTGCGCGAGCAGCCGGAACTCCGTCGGGGACAGGTCCACCTCGACGCCGCCGCGGCGGACCGTCCACTGCCCCTCGTCGAGTTCCAGGTCGGCGACGCGCAGCACCCCGCCGGCGGGTGGCGCGGCCCGCCGCAGCACCGCCCGCACCCGGGCGATGAGCGCCTCGATCGAGAACGGCTTGGTGACGTAGTCGTCGCCGCCGAGGGTGAGCCCGGTGACGGTGTCGGACGGGGTGTCCCGCGCGGTCAGGAAGATCACCGGGACCTGGTCGCCGCCCGCGCGGAGCCGCCGGCACACCTCGAACCCGTCGAGGTCGGGGAGCATGACGTCCAGCAGGACGAGGTCGGGCCGCTCGCCGGCGGCCGCGCGCAGCGCGTCCTCCCCGGACGCGGCCGTTACGGTGGCGAAGCCGTGGAAGCGCAGCGCGACCTCGATGAGGTCGCGGATGTTGGCCTCGTCGTCCACGACGAGCACCCGTCGGTTCTCGCTCATGCGCTCCCGCCGTCGGCCTCCGGCCGGGCACCGCGCCCGGCCGCCGTCCCTGCCCCGAAACTACCTTCCGCCGGCGCCTTCCCAGGCCGGAGCGCTCGCCCCGCCCGCGCGGCCCGGCCCGGCCGGCCCGCCCGGCCCGCCCGGCCCGTGAAGGTCAGAGCTTCGCGGCCCGGGCGAGCCAGCCGGCGAACAGGTCCGGGTCGATGTCGTCCAGGGTGCGCAGCTTCACGGACGCCATCCTGCGGCTGTTCGGTTCGAGCCGGCCGGACGGGTCGTCGACGTCCTGGCCGCGCCACAGCCCGAGCGTCACGTGGTTCGGGTACGCCTTCACGAAGCAGAGCGGGTCCCGGCCGGGCGCGCCGCCGCGGCTCCAGGTCGGCTGCCCGTGCCACAGCGCCGCGTCCAGGCCCGGCAGCGCCGCCCCGACCACTGCGGCCGCCTTCTCCGCGACGTCCCTGAGCTGCGCCGGGACGGCCTCCATGTACTCCTGCACGCTGGTGAACTTCGGCATCGCGATCTCCTCTCGTCACCAACGCGTCGTCCGGCCCCGGCGCGGATCGACATCCTCCCCGGAACTTTTTCCGGGGAGTTCTCAGGAGTCAGTCCTTCTTCGGCTGGCGGACGAACTTGGCGGTGCGGGTGTCGCCGGAGCGCTCGCCGAGCACGAACACCTGTGCGCCGCTGGTCAGCGCGGACAGCGTCGACTTGCCGCCGTCCTTGCGGACGCGGGTGTCGCCGTTGGTGGTCCAGGTCCAGGTGGCGCCGTCGGCGCTGCGGACGGTGAGGGTCGTCCCGGAGATGCCGGTGATCTTTCCGCGCTGCCAGTCGGCGAGGTGGAAGCCGTCCTTGCCGCGGACGGTGGCCTCGCCGTGCACGCCGCGGACGCGGCGGAGGGCGGCCAGGCGCCTGCCGTGGCCGGGGTGCGCCTTCGGCGCCGCGGTCGTCGCGGAGGGGGAGGGGGACGGGGCGGAGTTCGCGGCGGCGGGGACGGCGAGGTACAGGCCGAGCCC
The DNA here is from genome assembly GCF_017573545.1 of Actinomadura nitritigenes. Taxonomy (GTDB): domain Bacteria; phylum Actinomycetota; class Actinomycetes; order Streptosporangiales; family Streptosporangiaceae; genus Spirillospora; species Spirillospora nitritigenes. The sequence goes on from NZ_JAGEOK010000036.1 coordinate 41,887, forward strand.
GAGCAGTCCGGCGGCGCCGGCCCCGGCGGCGATGGTCTTCCTGTTGGTTCGCATGGTGGCCATTGAAGCGGGGGCGGCTGGTAGGAGCCCGGCGCGGATCCTGGGAGAACCCTGGGAATCGGCTGTGCGTCTCCTGCCGGTGCGTCTTCGGACCGCTCAGTGGAACGTGCGCACGCCCTTCAGCATCGCGGCGACGAGCTGGACGGCCTGGTCGCGGGCCTGCGCGGGGTCGGCGGCGTCGGCGATGGTGAGGGCGAGCTCGGTGAGCGCGCCGTACAGGGCGGCGGCCGTGAGGGGCAGCGAGTGGGCGGGGGCGGCGCCGAGGATCGCGGTGAGGCCGTCCTCCAGGAGGGCGCCGAGGTAGCGCTGGTCCAGCTCGCGCCAGCGCTGCCAGCCGAGCGCGATGGGGCCCTGGAGCAGGACGATCTGGCGGTAGCCGGGCTCGGCGCAGATGTCGAGGAACGCCCGGATCCCGGCGATGCCGCGGTGCCACGGGTCGCCGCCCGCGCCGGCCACCGCGGCGGCGATGCGCTGGGCGGCCTCGTCCTCGTACTCCTCGAAGACGGCCTCGAACAGGCCCTGCTTGCCGTTGAAGTGGTGGTACAGGGCTCCGCGGGTGAGTCCGGCGGCGCGGACCAGCTCCTCGGCGGAGACGTCGGCGAAGCCGCGCTCGGTGAAGTGGCGGCGCCCGGTGTCGAGGAGGGCCGTCCGGGTGCTCTCGACGTACTGCTCGCGCCGGCTCTTGACATGCTCCACGCGGCATGTATAACACATACAAGACGTATGTGAGATGCGGTACGTATGGGGAGGCGCCATGGAGGCCGAGGTCGCGATCGTCGGAGCGGGCGCGGCGGGGCTGGTCGCGGCCCGCGACCTGGTCCGGGACGGGCATGACGCCGTCGTCCTGGAGGCCCGCGACCGGGTCGGCGGGCGCCTGCTGAACGGCGAACTCCCCGGCGGCGAGCCGATCGAGGTCGGCGGCCAGTGGGTCGGGCCCGGGCAGGACGAGGTGCTCGCGCTGATCCGCGACCTCGGCCTCACCACCTACCCGACGTACGACCAGGGACGGCACATCGCCGAGTTCGGCGGGCGCCGCAGCGAGTACAAGGGACGCGTTCCGCGCCTCTCCCCGGCCGCGATCCTCGACATCGGCCAGGGCTCCGCACGCCTCGACCGGCTCGCCCGCCGCATCCCGGTGGACGAGCCGTGGGCCGCCGCGCACGCCGCGCGGCTCGACGGCCGCACCTTCGGCACCTGGATCCGGCGGAACCTGCGCACGCGCGCGGGCCGCTCGTTCATGCGGCTGATCACGCAGGCGGTGTTCGCGGCGGAGCCGGACGACATGTCCGCGCTGTGGGCGGCCTTCTACGTCGCGTCCGCCGGCGGCCTCGACCCGCTGATCGAGACGACCGGCGGCGCGCAGCAGGACCGCGTCTCCGGCGGCTCCCAGCGGATCGCGCTCGCCCTGGCCGACGAGCTGGGCGACCGGGTCGTCCTGGACGCGCCCGTCACCGAGATCGCCTGGACGGACGGTTCCGTCCGGCTCCGCGCGCCCCGCGCGGAGGTGCGGGCCCGGCGCGCCGTCATCGCCGTCCCGCCGCCGCTCGCCGCCCGCATCCGGTACGCGCCCGGCCTGCCCGGCGACCGCGACCAGCTCGCCCAGCGCCTGCCGATGGGCCGCGTGATCAAGGTGAACGTCGTGTACGGCGAGCCGTTCTGGCGCGCGGACGGCTTCAGCGGCCAGGCCAACAGCGACCGCCGCGGGTTCGCCGTCGTCTTCGACAACACCCCGGAGAGCGGGTCGCCGGGGGTGCTCGTCGGGTTCCTGGAGGGACGGCACGCCGACGCCGCCGCGCGGCTCGACCCGGCGTCGCGCCGCGAGCGGGTCCTCGCCGACCTCGCCGGGTACTTCGGCCCGCGCGCCCGCGACCCGATCGCGTTCATCGAGCGGGACTGGGCGGAGGAGGAGTACTCGCGCGGCTGCTACGGCGCGTTCGCCACGCCCGGCACCCTGACGCGGTTCGGTCCCGCCCTGCGCAGGCCCGTCGGGCCGCTGCACTGGGCCGGCACCGAGACCGCCACGCGCTGGGCCGGGTACATGGACGGCGCCGTGGAGTCCGGCCACCGCGCCGCCCGCGAGGTCGCCGCCGCCCTCACCTGAGGGATCAGGGCGTGGCGAGGGTTCAGGCCGTTTCGGCGAGGGTCTCCAGGACCTGCTCGCCGTACTTCGCGAGCTTGTTCTCGCCGACGCCGCTCACCTTGCCCAGCTCGGCGAGGGACGACGGCCGCGCCGTCGCGATCTCGCGGAGCGTCGCGTCGTGGAAGATGACGTAGGCGGGGACGCCCTGCTCCTTGGCGGTGGCGGCGCGCCAGGCGCGGAGCCGCTCGAACAGCGGCGCCGCCTCGGCGGGCAGCTCGACGGGCGCCTTGCGGTCCTTCGCGGCCTTCGCCGCCTTCGGCGGGGTCCGTTCGGGTTCGCGGCGCATCGGCACCGTGCGCTCGCCGCGCAGCACGCCCGCGCTCGCCTCGGTCAGGACGAGCGTGCCGTGGTTGCTCTCGACCGCGACGAGGCCCTGCGCCAGCAGCTGCCGGACGACGCCGCGCCACTCCGCCTCGCGCAGCTCCGTGCCGATGCCGAACGACTTCAGCGCGTCGTGGTCGAACTGGATGACCTTGGCGTTCTTCTTGCCGAGCAGGATGTCGATGATGTGGCCGGCGCCGAACTTCTGCCGCCGCTCCCGCTCCAGCCGGACGATCACCGAGAGCACCTTCTGCGCCGGGACGGTCGCGTCCCACGTCTCGGGCGGGGACAGGCACGTGTCGCAGTTGCCGCACGGCTCGCCGGGCTGCCCGAAGTAGTTCAGCAGCTGGACGCGGCGGCACTCGACGGTCTCGCAGAGCGCCAGCATCGCGTCCAGGTGCAGGGACTGGCGGCGGCGGAACGCGGCGTCGCCCTCCCCGGAGTCGATCATCTTGCGGAGGTTGACGACGTCCTGCAGCCCGTAGGCGAGCCAGGCCGTGGACGGCAGCCCGTCGCGCCCGGCGCGCCCCGTCTCCTGGTAGTAGCCCTCGACGGACTTGGGCAGGTCGAGGTGCGCGACGAACCGGACGTCCGGCTTGTCGATGCCCATGCCGAACGCGATCGTCGCGACGATGACGAGGCCGTCCTCGCGCAGGAACCGCGCCTGGTTCGCGGCGCGCGTCCCCGCGTCGAGGCCCGCGTGGTACGGGAGGGCCTCGATGCCGTTCTCGGTGAGGAACGCGGCGTGCTTCTCGACCGAGTTGCGGGACAGGCAGTACACGATGCCCGCGTCGCCCTGGTGCTCGGTCTGCAGCAGCCGGAGCAGCTGCCGCTTCGCGTCGGTCTTCGGCTCGATCCGGTACTGGATGTTCGGGCGGTCGAAGCTCGCGACGAAGTGCCGGGCGTCCTCCAGCCGGAGCCGGGACGCGATCTCGGTGCGGGTCGCCTCCGTCGCGGTCGCGGTCAGCGCGATGCGCGGCACGTCCGGCCAGCGTTCGTGCAGGCCGGACAGCATCAGGTAGTCGGGCCGGAAGTCGTGCCCCCACTGCGACACGCAGTGCGCCTCGTCGATCGCGAACAGCGCGACGTCGCCCCGGTCGAGCAGCTCGACCGCCGCCGGGACGCGCAGCCGCTCCGGCGCGAGGTAGAGCAGGTCGAGCTCGCCCGCGAGGAACTGGGCCTCCACGACGCGGCGCTCGTCGAGGTCCTGCGTGGAGTTGAGGAAGCCGGCGCTGACGCCGAGCGCGCGCAGCGCGTCCACCTGGTCCTGCATGAGCGCGATCAGCGGCGAGATCACGACGCCGGTGCCCTTCCGGACCAGCGACGGGATCTGGTAGCACAGCGACTTGCCGCCGCCGGTCGGCATCAGGACGAGGGCGTCCCCGCCCCCGACGACGTGCTCGATGATCTCCCGCTGCCCGTCCCGGAACGCGTCGTATCCGAACACGCGCCGCAGCGTGTCCAGTGTCTCCGGGGTCTCGAGGAAGTCGGGGGAGGCCATCGGCCCATCCTATGAGCGCCCGCCGACAGCCGTCCCCGGGACGGGTTCACAGGGCGGTGAGCAGGGCGGGCGTCAGCTCGTCGAGGTCCTTCGCGACGTGCGCGGCGAGCGCGAGCGCGTCGTCCGAGGGCGGGTGCGCCTCGCGCGGGACCGCGATCACCGTCATCCCGGCCGCGTGCGCGGAGCGCAGGCCGTTGCTCGAGTCCTCGACCGCGACGCAGTCCCCGGGCGGGACCCCCAGCTGCGCGGCCACGGCGAGGTAGCCGTCCGGCGCGGGCTTGCCGGCGTCGACCTCCTCCGTGGACAGGGTCGCGCGGAACAGCGCGTCCACCCTGAGATGCCCGAGCACCAGGTCGATCAGCGCGGGCGGGGACGAGCTGGCGAGGCCGAGCGGGCGGAACGCGGCGAGCCGGCGGACGGCGTCCTCGGCGCCCGGCAGCAGCGGCGGCCCCGCCGCGTACCGCTGGGACATCTCGTCGATCACCGCGTAGGCGACCTCCTCCGCGGTGACGCCGTCGACGAGGTCGGCCGCGATGTAGCGGGCCCACTCCACGGTGCTCATGCCCATGAGGCGCTGCTGCGTGTCGGGCAGCCACCGCCCGCCGCGGGACGCGACGTAGCCGCGCCGCACCTCCTCCCACACCGGTTCGGAGTCGATCAGCACGCCGTCCAGGTCGAAAACGATGGCCTCCAAGGGCATGGTTCCTCCCGGGAATCGGCACCGCCTACGGCAACGATCATTACCCACCGCGCTCGGTGGGCAACCTCGGGTCGCCAATCGGACTAAAGCCCTCTGACCTGGATTTATCCGACGAATTCGACATGATCGGCTTCCCGTCTGGCATGGTGGTGGGCCTCCGAACCCCCTCCGGAGTCACCGCAGAGGAGATCTGCACATGGCGTTCATCGGACTGCTCCTGCTCGCCGCGGCCGCCGCGGTCGCCGCCGGGATCATCATGGACAACACCGACCCCTCCCACCTCACCGCCTTCGGCCAGGCCATCCCCGGCATCCACAACGAGTGGCAGGTCTTCCTCGCCGGCGCGGCCGTCGCCGTCGTCTTCGTCGTCGGCACGATGCTCACCTTCGCCGGCGCCGGCCGCCTCCTGCGCGCCCGCCGCGACCTGCGCTACCTGCGCGAGGAGCACGAGGAGTCGCTGACCACCCTCGAGATGGAGAAGCGCCGGCTCCAGCGCGAACTCGCCCGCGCCCGGCAGAACGGCGGCCCCGCGCCGTCGGCGCCCGCTGCCGCGGGTACGCCGCCGCTGTCGCGCCAGGGCGCCGCCGCGCCGTCCGCCCCCGCCCCCGCCGCGCCCGCCCCCTCGCCTGCCGCGTCCGCGCCGCGCGCCCCCCGTGGCGGACCCCGCTCCCAGGTCTCCGCCCGCTCCCCGTTCTTCGACCGGGCCGACTGACGCCCGTCCGCCGGGCCGACCCCGGTCGTTCCGGATGATGAGCCGCACCGGTGGCGAATCGCCGCGCAGAGGGATGAATTTCGCGACCTTCCCCTACGATCCTCGTGGTGTGCGCATCCTCATCAAGGTCGTCATCACCGCGATCGCCCTCTGGGCCGCCACCGCGCTGATCGACGGCATCACGCTCACCGGCCGGGACACCGCCCACCGCGCGCTGACACTGCTCTGCGTCGCGGTCATCTTCGGCCTGGTCAACGCCGTCATCAAGCCGATCGTGAAGACGCTCGGCTGTGCCTTCTACATCCTCACCCTCGGCCTCATCGGCCTCGTCGTGAACGGCCTGCTGCTCTGGCTGACCAGCGCCGTCGCCGGCCGCCTCGACCTGCCGTTCCACGTCAGCGGGTTCTGGCCCGCCTTCTGGGGCGCGATCGTCGTCGGCGTCGTCGGCTGGCTCCTGCACGTCCTCGTCCCCGGCGACGACGATGACGACGACCGGGACTGACTAGCCTCCGTCCTCCACCAGCCGGGGTGCGGCGACCGCGCAGCGCGCGAACGTCCCGTGCCCCGGCTGCTCGTCGCCGGGTGGGCCCACGAGGATCCAGCGGGCCGCCCTGACGGCGCCGACCAGGAAGTCCGCGTCGTCGAGCACGCCCACCGCGACCAGCGCGCCGAACCGCTCGCCCGGCACCGCCGCCCCCACGCCCACCGGTGTCCCGACCACCAGGTCCGCGGCGGGCAGCAGCGCGGCGCCGTCCGCCTCGCCGCCCCCCAGGAGCCCGCCCAGCTCCTCGATCCGGGCCATCGCCGCCCGCCGGTGCTCCCCGAACACCTCGGGATCGTCCGCCGGGTCCGCCCCGAACACCTCCCGGACCTTCTCCCGCGACCGCGCCTCCGTCTCCGTCGCCGCCTGCACGTCGGCCTCGGCGGCGGCCGTCTCCGCCTGGCCCTCCGCGCCGCGCCGGTCGAGCTCCGCCCGGCCCTCCGCGGCGCGCGCCACCGCCGCCTCCGTGTCCGCGCGCGCCCGTTCCATCGCCGCGAGAGCCTCCTCCCGGCCCGTCCGCGCGGCCTCCACCCGCTCCTCGATCGCCCGCGCCGCCTGCTGCGCGGCCCGCGCCTCCAGGCCCGCCTGCGTCGCCCGGTCCACCGCCTCCGCCGCGCGCCGCGCCTGCTCCTGGTGCTCCGCGCCCGCCGTCTCCCGCTCCGTCGCCAGCCACGCCAGCTCCGTCGTCAGCCGCTCCTGCGCCTCCCGCGCCGTCGCCAGCCGCGGCCCGCTCTCCGCCACGAACGTCGCGAGGCCCTGCCGGTGCGCCTCCGCCCGCTCCGCAGCGTCCTTCGCCTCCTGCGCGCGCTTGGCCGCCTCGTCGGCCTCCCGTGCCCGCGCCCGTACCTCCGCCCGGACGCTCCGCAGGTTCGACGGCGGCGCCGCCACATGCAGCCGCTGCGTCAGCGTCATCTTCCGCCGCACCGCCGCCAGCGCCGACTCCGCCGACACCAGCCGGTAGTAGGCCGCGTGCCCCTCCGCCGACGCGTCGGCGTCCACGGCGGCCAGCCTGTCCGCCTCCTCCATCGCCGCCGGCAGCGCCGCCTGCGCGCGCGCCAGCTCATCCTTCAGCGACGCCTCCACCTGCTGTGCGTCCCGCAACTCGTTCTGCGCCTCATGGGCCCGCTGTTCCAGCTGCATGCACCGCGCGAACGCCTCGTCCGCCACCCGCGTCAGCTCGCTCGCCTCGACGCCCGCCGCGTCCGCGATCGCCTGCAACCGCTCCGCCTCCGCGCGCGGGCCGGCCAGTTCCTCCTCCGCCTCCCGCTGGACCACGACCAGCCGTTCCGCCTCGGCCTCCGCCTCGGCGGCCCGCTCCTCCGCGCTCTGCGCCCCGTCCCGCGCCTCCTCGATCGCGCTGGCCAGGCGCGCCAGCTCCGCGTCCAGCGCCTCCTTCCGCGCGGCCGCGTCCGCCCGCACCGCCGCCAGCGCCTCCACGTCCCGGGGCCACTGCTCCAGCAGCATCAACCCGCGCCGCAGCGCGCCCGCCTCGGCCCGCCACGCCCGCGGCCACCCCTCGCCGGCGGCCCGCAACGCGGCCCCCACCGCCCCCGCCTCCGCGGCCTCCGACGCGCCCTCCATGCGCTCATAGACCTCATCGGCCTGCCCGGACAGCGCCGAGCCGTCCTCCGCCGGTGCCGCACCCTCCGAGTGCGCGCCGGTCTCCCAGACCACATCTTCGGGCGCATCGCTCAGCGTCGCCTCTGCGGCTCCTCCTCCGGTCGGGACGTCAGGACGCGCCCCGGCCTCGCCGTGCTGGGCTTCCGCCGGCGCCGCGCCAGGGCTCCCCTCCTCGGCCGCCTGGACGGGGAGGGCCAGGGTCTCCGTGGAGTCCGGGGCACTCGCACCACCGGACGGGACTCCAGCGTCGTCGCCCGGTCGTCCGGGCAGCGCATGGGCCGCCGTCGCCTCCGCCGAGATCGGGACGTCCGCGCTCGCGCCGGGTTCGGGACGTTCGGGCACTGCGGGCTGCTCGCCGTCCGCCAAGGGGCCGGGAAGCGCCTCCGCGCGCGTCGCGTCCGCGCTGGACTGGAGGTCGTCTTCTGCGAGGGCGGGCAGCGGTTCGGCTCGCGTCGCGTCCGCGGCGCCCGCCTCGGGCATGCCGTCAGCGAGCGCGCCGGGGAGGGGCTCAGCGCGCGTCACTCCCGCGCCGGGGTCGGGGAGGCCGGTCACCGGCTTGAACTCGACGGTCCCGTGGGAGCCGAAGTCGTCTCGGACCGGCGCCGCGGTGGCCTCCTCCTGCGGCTGGACGGCCTCGGGGGCGGTGGGCTCCGCTGGGACGGTGGGCTCCGCTGAGGTGGCGGCGGGCGGTTCGTCGGGGAGCGTCGGAAGCTTGAGGGTCTCGTCGGACCCGGCGGGCCGGACGGGAGCCGGAGCGGGCGGCGCGGACGGGGGCACGGACGGCGGCACGGACGGCGCGGGCGGCACGGACGGCGGCGCGGACGGCGGCGCGGGCGGCCGGGGCGGCTGGGTCTCGATGAGGAGGGTGAGGATCTCCGGGGCCTCCTGGACGGCGTCGAGGAGCTCGGCGGCCTTCTCGGGGGTGGGGGCGAGCAGCAGGGTGCGCTCGCCGGCGGCCTTGAGGTCCGCGATGAGGGCCCGGACGCTCTCCGCCTCGTCCCCCGTCCGGACGAGGCGTACCGCACCGGTCTCTTCAAGGGCGCCCGGCTCTTCGAGGGTGCCGGGGGCGACGAGGAGGCGGGCAAGGGTCTCCCAGTCGCCGGCGACGCGTCCGCCCCGGAGGGCCCGGAGCGCGTCGAGCTGGGCCGTCCAGCCGAGCGCGTCGTCCTCGAGCCCTGACTGGAGATGCTCGTACTTCTCCGCCAGTGGCGCGTAGACGTTCTCGACGAGTTCGGGACCGCCCCAGGAGACCTCCTCCACGCCGAGGGCCGGCGTCTCCTCCGCCGGGGCCTCGGTCAGCGGCAGCGTCTCCAGGTCTGGACGGGCGTCGAGCTCGGGCTCCGGCGCGCCGTCCGGCTCGTTGGGTTCCGTTGAGTGGTTCACCTACGCCATCCCGTCCCAGATCGACCCGGGGCCGTATGTGTCCCCTTTTGCCCGCGTCTAACGTCTCACATGGAAACGATCACCCGTGGCCCGCGCGGAGGCGCGTGATGATCTTCACCGGTCAGTGCGGGTTGGTGGCGAGGAGCTCGGCCAGGAGGTCGTCGAGGGTGACGATCCCGGCGAACCCGCCCCGGTCGCCGTTGACGACGGCGAGCTGCGCGCGGGCGCGGCGCATCCGGCTGACGGCGTCGAGGACGGTGGTCTCCGCGGTGAGGGCCGGCGCCGGGTAGGCGAGCTCGCCGGCGGGCCGGTCGCCGTCCGGTTCGGTGATGGCGGCGCGGACGTGCACGATGCCGGTCGCGGTGCCGTCCGGGCCGCGGACGAGGAGGCGGCTGTGGCCGCTCGCGGTCGCGGTGCGGCGGATGTCGGCGGCGGACGCGCCCGCGTCGATCGTGGTCACCGACGAGGCGGGGATGACCAGGTGCCGGACGGTGGCCTCGCGCGCGGAGATCGCGCGGCGGAGCAGCTCGTGGTCGTGGCGCCCGATGAGGCCGAGGCGGCGGGACTCGCCGACCAGGTGGCTGAGCCGGGCCGGGTCGGTGTGGCTGTCCAGCTCGTCGCGGGGCGTGACCCGGACGAGCCGCAGGAGCCCGTTGGTCGTGGCGTTCAGCGCGGCGAGGATCGGCCGGGACACCTTCGCGAACCCGCGGAACGGCAGCGCGAGCAGGACCGCGGAGCGCTCCGGGTTCACGATGGCCCAGGACTTCGGCGCCATCTCGCCGACGACCATGTGCAGGAAGGTGATGACGCCGAGGGCGCAGGCGAGGGCGGCGGCCTTGGCGCCGGCCTCGGGGACGCCGATGGCGTGCAGGGGCGGTTCGAGGAGGTGCTCGAACGCGGGCTCGGTGACGATCGCGAGCCCCAGCGAGCACATCGTGATGCCGAACTGCGCGCCGGCGAGCATCAGCGACAGCTCGCGGACGCCCGCGACGGCCGCCGCGGCGGGGCGGCTGCCCTTGCCGGCGGCGCGTTCGAGCTGGGACCGGTTGGCGGCGACGAGCGCGAACTCCGACGCGACGAAGAAGCCGTTCCCGATCAGCAGCAGGACGGTGACGAGCAGGGAGGTCAGCGGGTCCATGACACCTCCTCGGCGTCCGGGGACGGCGCGGCGGCGCACGGCGGGTCGGAGATCTCCGGCCGGCCGGACGGCGCCGGGGCCGCGGCGGTGCGGATCCGGATCTTCTCGGCGACGCGGCGGGCCACGCTGACGACCTCCAGCTCGGCGTGCCCGGACGCGCCGTCCAGGGCGACGGTGAGGCGGTCGCCGGGGCAGGGGAGGCGGCGCAGCTCGGCCATGACGAGGCCGCCGAGGGTGTCGTAGGCGTCGCCCTCGGGCAGGTCGAGGCCGGTGAGGCGGCCGACCTCGTCGATGCGCATGCCGGCGTCGACCAGCCAGGACCCGTCGGGGCCGCTGGTCGGGGCGTCCTCGCGGGCGTCGGTCTCGTCGGCGATCTCGCCGACGAGCTCCTCGGCGACGTCCTCGAAGGTGAGGATGCCGGCGAGGCCGCCGTACTCGTCGACGACGCAGGCGAACTCCTCGCCGGACTCGCGCATCCGCTCGATGACGCCGTACAGCGGCTGGCTGCCGGGGACGAGCAGCGCGGGCCGGGCGATCCTCCCGACCGGGGTGGACGGGTCGAGGGCGTCGTCGGCGACCTCGCGGACCCCGGCGACGCCGATGACGTCGTCGACCTCGCCGTCGTACACGGGGTAGGCGCTGTGCCCGGTCTCGCGGATCAGCGCGACGAGGTCGGCGGCGGGCGCGGTGGAGGGCAGCGTGCTGACCTGCGGGCGCGGGACCATGACCTCGTCGGCGGTGAGGTCGCCGAACGACAGGGCGCGGTCGAGGAGGCCGGACAGGTCCGCGGGCAGGTGGCCGGAGCTCTGCGACTTGCCGATGATGTCGCCGAGCTCCTCGAGGGTGGCGCCGCTGTGGAGCTCGTCGACGGGTTCGACGCCGACGAGGCGCAGCAGCCGCTCGGCGGCGCGGTCGAACAGCCGGATCAGCGGGCCCGCGACGGTCAGGTAGACGAGCGTGGACCCGGCCAGCGCGCGCGCCAGCGACTCGGCACGGGCCAGGGCGAGGTTCTTGGGGAACAGCTCGCCCAGCAGCATCTGGATCAGCGTGGCCAGCACGAACCCGGCGGCCAGCGCGATCGCGCCGGTGGCGCCCTCGGGCACGCCCGCGGCGTCCAGCAGCGGCCGGATCAGCTCGGCCAGGGCGGGCTTGGCGATGAACCCGACGACCAGCGTGGTCATCGTGATGCCGAGCTGCGCGCCCGACAGCATGAACGACAGCCGGCCGATGACCTTCACGGCCCGCCGGGCGGACGCGTCGCCGCGCGCGGCGGCCTGCTCGAGGGACGCGCGGTCGGCGGCGACGTAGGCGAATTCCTGGGCGACGAAGTATCCGGTGGCTGCGGTGAGAACGATCACCGCGAGCAGTCCCAGCGCCGCGCTCAGCATGGGGCACCGGGTCTATGACTGGGGTCCGACACCGCGGACTCACCACTCCTTTCATCTGGGCCTACCTGCGTAACGCCGCCTCGGGCGGCGAGGTTCCCGGCGCACCAGGGTAAGGTCCCGCGCCGATCGTCCCACCGGCGCGGTGGCCTGTCCCGCGGGGACAGGCGCTTGTGTCGCCAAGTGTCACGGATCACACTTGTTGGAGAGAGCGTGCCCGATACTTGAGCGGTCCTTTGCTCCCAGGCCGCCGGAACGAGGGTGCGCACGGGGACCGAGAGAACCGAACGCGGGGCTGAGGTGGACGAGAGCGGGGCCGGGGCCGCCGCGCCCATGAGCCGGGAGGGGGTCGACCATGCCCTCAGGACGCTCGGCGCGGAGCGGGAGCGGATCGCGGCGTCCCTGCTGGAGCTCGACGGCCACACCGGCGTCCGGCTGCTGAAGGGCGCCCGGCTCACCGGGGAGACGTGGCGGCGCTGGGAGAAGGTGGGAGCCAGGCTGACGCTGCTGTGGCAGGTCTTCGACGCCTACCAGCGGGTGCTGGACGCGGCGTGCGCGCTGCGCGGCCGGTCGCCGCGCCCGGACGTGCCGACGCTCGTGGAGCTCACCGGGATGCTGTCGGGGCGGTCGGTGGAACTGCCGGACGGTGAGATCCCCCTCGAAGACCGGACGCTGCTCGGCCCGCAGGAGAAGCGCGCGACGCTGGACGAGGCGGTCGGGATGATGTCCGACGCGTTCGCCTTCGTGGCGAAGGAGGTCGCGGCGGCGGACGCGGCGTGGTCGGCGCTGCTGAAGCCGCTGGAGGAGGCGGAGGAGAGCTGGCAGCGGACGGCGCGGCTGGCGCACTCCCTCGACGGCACCCGGCATCCGGAGCTGGACCGGCTGGGCCGCGAGCTGACGGCGCTCGGCCGGCTGGTCCGCACCGATCCGCTGTCGCTGTGCCCCGGCGGCCGTCCCGATACCGTGCGGCTGGACCGGGTCCGCGCGTCGCTGCGGTCGATCGGCGACGAGCTGGCGGGGGTGGCGCGGCTCCGCGACGAGTACGCCGAGCTGGTCGCGGGCCTCGGCGAGGCGATCGAGCGGGTCGAGGACACCGAGCGGCGGGCCCGCGAGGCGCACGCGACGGTGCTGCTGAAGATCCACGCGCCGAACGTGCCGGCGCCGTCGCGGGGGCTCGGGGAAGGGCTGCGGGACCGGCTCGCCGCCCTGGAGCGGCTGCGGGAGGCGGGCCGCTGGGTGGAGATGGCGGGCCGGGTCGCGGCGCTGGAGAGCGCGGCGGCGCAGGCGCTGGAACGGGCGCGCGACGATCTGCGTCTCAGCGAGGGGCTCCTCGACCGGCGGGGCGAGCTGCGCGGGCGCCTGGAGGCGTACCGGGCGAAGGCGGCGCGGCTCGGCCTCGCCGAGGACGAGGCGCTCACGGCACTGCACGGGCGGGCCCGGGACGTGCTGTGGTCGGCGCCGTGCGACCTGCGCCGTGCGACCGCGCTGCTGGCCGAGTACCAGCGCGCGATCAGGGCGCGCGAGAACGACGGGACGGGGACCAGATGACCCGATGCACCCAGCCCGGCTGCACCGGCGAGGTCGGCGAGGACGGCTTCTGCGACGTGTGCGGGATGGCGCCCCTCGCGGAGCCGCCGCCCGCGGACCCGGGCGGCTCCGTGCCGGTGACCGGCCCGCCGTCCGCGCCGCCTGGGCCGGTGACCGGGCCATCGTCCGCGCCGCCGTCCGGGCCGGTGACCGGGGCGCCCGGCGGGCTCCCGGCCGGGCCGCCTTCCGGCAGGTCCGGGCCGGTCGTGCCGGTGGCGGCGGTCGCGCCGGCTCCGGTGACGGTGGTGAACGCGCCGGCGACGTCGGTCGAGCGGCCCGCGCCCCGGCCGGCCGGCGCTCCGGCGCCCGGGACGGGACCGTCCGGCCCGTCCGTTCCCTCGGGGACCCCCGGGTCGAGCGGGCCGGGCGGATCGGGCGGGCCGGGCGGGTCGCGCAGCGAGCCGACCGGCGGGTCCGGGAGTTCGGGCCGCACCGCGTCCCGCGGCGGGACGCGCGGGACGGGCTCCAGCGGGTCCGCGCGGCGCGGGATGCTCGGCGCCGGGCTGGTCGAGGTGCCGCCGGTCCCGTTCCGCGACCCCGCGTCCGCGATCATGGAGAACCCGGAGGTCCCGGAGAACCGGCGGTACTGCAGCCGGTGCGGCGAGAAGGTCGGCCGCGGCCGGGACGGGCGGCCGGGCCGCACCGAGGGGTTCTGCGCGACCTGCGGGCACCGGTTCTCCTTCACCCCGAAGCTGAAGCCGGGCGAGCTGCTCGGCGGCCAGTACGAGGTGCTGGGCTGCCTCGCGCACGGCGGGCTCGGCTGGGTGTACCTGGCGCGCGACCACAACGTCAGCGAGCGGTGGGTGGTGCTGAAGGGCCTGCTGGACACCGGCGACGCCGACTCCCTCGCCGCCGCGGCGGCCGAGCGGGCGTTCCTCGCCGAGGTCGAGCACCCCAACATCGTCAAGATCTACAACTTCGTGCGGCACGGCGACTCCGGCTACATCGTGATGGAGTACGTCGGCGGGCGCTCGCTCAAGGAGATCCTGCTCGCGCGCCGCGAGGAGGAGGGCGACCAGGCGGCGCTGCCGCTCGGGCAGGTGCTGGCCTACGGCCTGGAGGTGCTGAGCGCGCTCGGCTACCTGCACGGTGTCGGGCTGCTGTACTGCGACTTCAAGCCGGACAACGCGATCCAGTCCGAGGAGCAGCTGAAGCTGATCGACCTCGGCGGCGTGCGGCGCGCGTTCGACGTGGACAGCCCCATCTTCGGCACCCCCGGCTACCAGGCGCCGGAGATCGGCTCGTCGGGCCCGTCGATCGTGTCGGACCTGTACACGGTCGGCCGGACCCTCGCCGTGCTGAGCTTCCCGTTCCGCGGCTACACGCGGCGGCATCTGCGCAGCCTGCCGCCGCGCGAGGAGGTGCCGCTGTTCCAGCGGCACGAGTCGTACCACCGGCTGCTGCGCCGGGCGACGCATCCCGATCCGGCGCGCCGGTTCCAGAGCGCGGCGGAGATGGCCGAGCAGCTGACCGGGGTGCTGCGCGAGGTGCTGTCGGCGGAGGACGGGAAGGCCCGCCCGGCGCCGTCGCCGCTGTTCGGCCCCGAGCAGCACACCGCCGGGACCGACATCATCGACCCCGATCCGGCGCGCGACGGCGCGACGCCGGTGCTGGCGCCGCTGGAGCCGGGCGCGGCGGCGATCGCGCTGCCCGTCCCGCTCGTGCACGGCTCGGACCCGGCCGCCGCGTTCCTCGCCGGGCTGACCGCCCGCGACCCGGGCGACCTCGCGGCGGCGCTGGCGGCCGCGCCGGTGGCGTCGCGGGAGGTGCGGTTCGCGCTGGTCCGGGTCCGGATCGAGCTGGGCGACCTGGACGTCGCCGCGCGGCTGCTGGGGGAGCTGGAGGCCGAGCAGCCCGACGACTGGCGGGTCGACTGGTACCGGGGCGCCCGAGCGCTGGCGGACGGCCGCGCCGCCGACGCCGCCGCCGTGTTCTCCGACCTGTACGACCTGATGCCGGGCGAGCAGGCGCCGAAGCTCGCGCTCGGCTTCTGCAAGGAGCTGCTGGGCGAGCACGTGGCCGCCGGGCGCTTCTACGCGACGGTCTGGCGCACCGACCCGACGCACGTCAGCGCCGCGTTCGGGCTGGCCCGCGCGTACCTGGCGGGCGGCGACCGGGGCAGCGCGGGACGCGTGCTGGACTCGGTGCCGCGCATCTCCAGCCACTACCTGGCCGCGCAGCTCGGCGCGATCGGCGCGGCGGTGCGGGGGCGTCCGGCCGGGGAGCTGAACGCGGCGGCGCTGGTGGACGCGGGGCGGCGGCTGCGGTCGCTCCGGCTGGACACCGAGCGGTACTCGGCGTTCGTGGCGGAGGTGCTGGAGGCCGCGCTCGGCTGGCTGCGCGCCGACCGGACCCCGGCGCAGCTGCGACCGGAAAAGGACATCCTCGGCATCCCGCTGGAAGAGCCTCGACTGCGGGCGAAGCTGGAGGAGACTTACCGGGTGCTCGCCAAGCTCGCGGACGGCCCGGGACACCGCCACGCGATGGTGAAGCGCGCCAACGCCGTCCGCCCGAGGACGCTGTTCTGACGATGAGCGGGCACGGGAACGCGGCGCGCGTGGACGCCGCCTGCCTCGACTGCGGGAGCTGGTCCGTCACGGCGGACGGGTTCTGCGAGCGGTGCGGGCTGCGGCAGCCGGGCGCCGACGAGCACGCCGAGGCGCACCTGGTGGTGGACGGGCGGCCCGCGCTGGGCGCCGGCATCAGCGATCCGGGGCTGCGCCGCGTCCACAACGAGGACGCGTTCGCGCTGGCGGCGCTGCCGCACGGGGCGTGCGGGGTCGTCTGCGACGGGGTCGCGACGGCGCCGGGGTCGCGGGAGGCGGCGCGGGCCGCGGCGCAGACGGCGTCGGCGGTGCTGCTCGACCGGATCGCGGCGGGCGCGGCCCCCGACGAGGCGACCCGGGAGGCCGCCGGGCGGGCGGGCGAGGCCGTCGCCGCCCTCGCCGACCCGGGCGAGCCCGGCCCGGCCTGCACGTTCGTCTCGGCGGTCGTGGCGGCGGACCGGGTCACAATCGCCTGGCTGGGCGACAGCCGCGCCTACTGGCTGTCGGCGGCGGGGTCGTTCCCGCTGACCACGGACGACTCGTGGGCGGTGCGGGCGGTCGCGCGCGGCGAGCTGACCGCCGACGAGGCCTGGACGGACCGCCGCGCGCACATGCTGACGGGGTGGATGGGCGCGGACGCGGGCGCGTTCGAGGCGCACCTCGCCGCGTTCGAGCCGGACGGCCCGGGACTCGTGCTGATCTGCAGCGACGGGCTGTGGAACGATCTCCCGGACGCGGCGGCGCTGGCGTCGGTCGCGCTCGGCGGGGCGGGCGCGGAGGCCGGGCCGTTGGGGGCGGCGCGGCGGCTGGTGCGGGCGGCGCTGGACGCGGGGGGACACGACAACGTGACGGTGGTGGTCATCGAGTTCCCGCCGCCCGACCCGACGAGGGAGCCCGGCAGATGAGCGAACGTCCCGAGTTCACGATCCGCGTGGACCAGAACCCCTACCTGCCGGCGGGCGGGCGCGAGATGCACGCCATCGTGACCGTCGAGTCCCGCTCGGAGGGGGACGCAGGCCCGCCCGCCGAGGGCGGCGCCGCGGAGGTCATCATCATCGACACGTCCGGGTCGATGTCGTACGGCGGCAAGATGGCCGCGGCGCGGCGCGCGGCGAAGGCGGCCGTCGAGGTGCTGCGGGACGGGGTGCGGTTCGCGGTCGTCGCGGGCGCGAACCGGCCGCGGATGATCTACCCGCAGGGGGAGCGGCTGGTCGAGGCGAGCGCGTCGACGCGGCGCAGCGCGGCGAACGCGGTCGCGCGGCTGGACGCGGCGGGCGGCACGGCGATCGGGTCGTGGCTGCGGCTGGCCGACCGGCTGTTCGAGGGCCAGGACGGCCTCGTCCGGCACGCGATCCTGCTGACCGACGGCAAGAACCAGCACGAGAGCGCCGAGGAGCTGGACGCGGCGCTGCGGCAGTGCTCGGGGCACTTCCTGTGCGACGCGCGCGGCGTCGGCACGGACTGGGAGGTCGCCGAGCTGCGCAGGATCACCTCGGCGCTGCTGGGCGGGTTCCTGGACGTCCCCGACCCGAAGGACCTGGAGGCCGACTTCCTCGCGATGGCGCGGGCGGCGATGGGCAAGCAGCTCGCGGACGTGGCGCTGCGCGTGTGGACGCCGCAGTACGCGGAGCTGCGGTTCCTCAAGCAGATGGTGCCGACCGTGGACGACCTGACGGGCCGCCGGGCGGAGTCGGGCGCGCAGACCGTCGACTACCCGCTCGGCGCGTGGGGCAGCGAGAACCGCGAGTACCACCTGTGCGTGGAGGTGCAGCCGGGCGATGTCGGGCGGCAGATGCGCGCGGCGTGGGTGAAGCTGATCGCGCCGGGGGCGGGCGGGGAGGCCGAGCGGGTCCTGGCGTCCGGGAACGTCCTCGCCGAGTGGACCGACGACGAGGCCCGCTCGACGCGGATCAACGGGCGGGTCGCGCACCACACGGGGCAGTCGGAGCTGGCCGACGCGATCCAGGAGGGGCTGGAGGCCCGGCGCGAGGGCGACGAGGACACCGCGACGGCCCGGCTGGGCCGCGCCGTGGTGCTCGCCCGCGAGGTCGGCAACGAGCAGATCGCCGGGCTGCTGGACAGGGTGGTGGACGTCATCGACCCGGCGACGGGGACCGTCCGGCTGAAGTCGGACGTGTCGAAGGCGGACGAGATGTCGCTCGACACCCGCTCGGTGCGGACCGTCCGGACCGCCCGGACGCGCAAGGACGACGCGCCGCCGCCCGGAGCCCCGGGCGCCCCGCCGAGCCAGCCGCCGAGCGCGGCGCCGCCGGGCGCGCCGCCGCCGGGCGAGGCCGGGAGCTGAGGTCCATGCCGGTCTGCGCGAACGGGCACGTGTCCGCCGCCGACGACTACTGCGACGTGTGCGGCGACCTCATGGAGGGGGCGCCGCGCGCGGAGTTCACCATGGTCGAGCACGGCGCCGTCTCGATCGCCGACCCGGCCGGGGCGGGAGCGGCCTCCCCTCCGGCGCCGGAGGAGGCACCGGCGTCCGAGGACTGCCCCGACTGCGGCACCCCCCGCAGCGGCCGGTTCTGCGAGAACTGCGGCTACGACTTCGCGACCGGCACCGCCCAGGCCGGCTCCGACGAGGGCGGCGGGGACCCCGGCCCGGTGCCGCAGGCCCCGGCGCGCTGGCACGCGGTGATCACGGCCGACCGCGACTACTACGCCTCGGTGATCGCGCAGGAGGGCCCCGACTCGGCGTCGCTGGAGTTCCCGCCGTACTGCCCGGAGCGCCGCGTCCCGCTGCTCGGCGAGCAGATCAGGATCGGGCGGCGCAGCGCGTCCCGCGCGACCGTCCCGGAGATCGACCTCGGCGGACCGCCCGAGGACCCCGGAGTCTCGCACCTGCACGCGGTGCTGCTCGCCCGGCCGGAGGGCGGCTGGCTGCTCGTCGACCCCGGCTCCACCAACGGGACGACGGTGAACGGCGGCGCCGACCCGGTCGCGGTGAACACGCCGGTCCCCCTCGGCGACGGCGACCGCGTCCACGTCGGCGCCTGGACGACCATCACCCTGTCCCTTCAGGAGGGCCCGCCATGACGATGACGCCCGCGCAGCCGGCGGCGCCGCCCGGCGCCCGCCCTCCCGGCGCGCCCGCGCCCGGCACGGACGCCGTGCCCGCCGCTCCCCCGGCGCGGCGGGGGCGGCTCGCCACCTTCGCGCGCGGCCGCTGGCTGCGCACGATCCCCGGCCGGATCCGCGCGCACGTCGCGCTGGTCCTGGCCGCGCTCGTCGCGCTGCTGGCCGTGCTGACGGTCGCGGTCGGGAACGCGCGCGACTCCGTCCAGACGATCGGGCACGACGCGGGCCCGCAGGTCGTCGCGACCAGCACGCTGTACTTCGCGCTCAGCGACATGGACGCGCAGGTCTCCAACATCCTGCTGATCGGCCGCCAGCACGACCTCGGCAGCGGCTACGACCAGATGATCGGCGCCTACGAGCGGCGCCGCGCGGACGCCGACGCGGCGGCGGTGCAGGCCGCCCAGCTCGCCGGGCGCGACCCGGCGCTGCGGCAGACCGTCCAGGACGTCCTCGACGGCCTCGGCCGGTACGAGCGGCTCGTCGGGTCGGCGATGCAGCTCGACCGGCAGGCCGACCATCCGGCGGGGGAGCCGCCGAAGGAGGTCGTCGACGCCTACCGGCAGGCGACCGACCTGATGAAGCTGGAGCTGCTGCCGAAGGCGTACAACATCACGCTCGACACCGGCGCGCACGTCCGGCAGGCGTACGAGTCGAAGCGGACGTCGGTGCTGGCGGGCCGCGACTGGGTGGTCGTCGCGGGCGTCGTCGCGCTGCTGCTGCTGGTCGCGACGCAGCTGTACCTGGCGCGGACGTTCCGGCGGCTGCTGAACCCGGCGCTCGTCCTGGCGACGCTCGGGACCGTCGCGCTCACCGCCGTCGGCGCGGGCCTGCTGTCGGCGCAGGCGGGGCACATCAGGAAGGCGAAGGAGGACGGCTTCGACTCCGTCCTGTCGCTGTCCCGGGCGCGGTCGATCAGCCACAGCGCGTTCGCGGACGAGAGCCGCTACCTCCTCGACCCCGGCCGCGCCGACACCTACGAGCAGACCTACCTCGACAAGTCCCTCTCGGTGGTCTATCCGGACATCGGCGACAAGCCGCTGAATCTGGAGAACTACTACGCGGGGCTGGAGCAGAAGGTGGGGCCGTACCGCCCGCGCGAGGGCGCGGCGCCGTTCCTCGGCTTCCTCGCGGACGAGGCCGCCTCGGCGCGGAACGCCCGCGAGGCCGCCGCCGTGCAGCGGACGCTGCGCGCGTACATCGTCGTCCAGCGCGACGACCAGCGGATGCGGTCGCTCGCGGCGTCCGGGAACCGGGGCGGCGCGATCGCGCTGCGGATGGGCCGCCAGACCGGCGCGATCCCCGACTTCGACGCCTACGACGCGGCGCTCGGCTCGCTGATCGCCGCGCACCAGGACGCGTTCACCAGGCAGATCAAGGACGCGGACGGCGGGCTCCGCGGCTGGAAGGCCGTCCCGCCCGCCGCCGCCGTCATCGCCCTGCTGATCGTCGCGGGGGTCCGTCCCCGGCTGGCCGAGTTCCGCTGACCGGAGGAGACCCCCCATGCGCGCCATCCGTGCCCGTTCCGTCCGCGGCGCCGCCCTGGCCTGCGCCGTCCTGTCCGCCGCCGGGCTGCTGTCGGCGTGCGGGCTCGGCGGCGCGGACAAGCCGACCATCGCCCACAAGCACTCGCTGACCATCGGCGTGAAGGCGGACCAGCCGAGCCTCGGCGTGAAGGGCAGGGACGGGACGTACCAGGGCTTCGACATCGACGTCGCCACCTACATCGCCGGACGGCTGGGCGTGCCGAAGGACCGGATCAGGTGGCGCACGACGAACTCCTCGGTCCGGGAGAAGGCCCTCGCGGACGGCACCGTCGACATGATCGTCGCGACGTACTCGATCACGGCCACCCGCAAGCGGGTCGTCACGTTCGCGGGCCCGTACTACGTCGCGCACCAGGACACGCTGGTCGCGCCGGGCACCACGGCGATCCACGCGATCCGGGACCTGAAGGGCCGCAGGATCTGCGCGGTGACCGGGTCGAACTCGTGGCGGCGGGTGATCGAGGAGCGCAAGATCGCCGCGGTGCCGGTGCAGGCGCCGACCTACGGCGCCTGCATGGACGACCTCGCGGCCGGGAGGCTGGACGCGGTGTCGACCGACGACCTGATCCTCGCCGGCTTCGCCGCGGGCCACCCCGGCAAGATCATCAATGCGCCGTTCACGGACGAGAAGTACGGCGTCGGGCTGAAGAAGGGCGACCTGGAGGGCTGCGAGCAGATCAACCGGGCCATCACCGACATGTACCAGGACGGCACGGCCGCGCGGCTGCTGACCAAGTGGTTCGGCAGGTCGGGGCTCAAGCTCACCACGAGCGTGCCGCAGTTCGAGGGCTGTAGCTGAGGAGCCTCCGGCCACTCGGGGCGGGCCGGGCGGGCGGCACGGGCGGGGCGCGGTCAGGCCGTGGTGGACGGCAGCGCGCCGATCGCCTCCCGCAGCGTGTCGTAGATCGGGACGAACTTGTCGATCCCGGTGATGCGGAAGACGCGCTGCACGCGCGGCGGCAGCGCGACCAGCGACACCGTGCCGCCGTGCTCCCCGGCGCGCCGGTTCGCCGCGACGATCGCGTTGAGGCCGGTCGAGTCGCAGAACGTGACCTGCCGCATGTCGACGACCATGGGCTCGCCCGCGTCCGCCACCTCGAACAGGGCCTCCTCGAAGCGCGCCCGGGAGACCACGTCGATGTCGCCCTGCACCCGGACGAGGGTGCAGCGTTCGTCCTTCATCAGGCTGATGTCGAAGTCCATGGCCACCTCTCGCCCCGGTTCCAAGGGCACCTCGGTCCCGCGCACCTGGTACCCCACCTCAGGTGACTCCTCAGGATTGCGCACCCGTGCCCGCAATCCAAGCACTTCCCGGGATAAGGACCGGGTCGCCCTCCGGCGTCCCGGACCGTAACTCCCCTGGCCGCCGGGGCCGCGCGGCACCCCGTCCCCGTGCGGTCCGGCGCGGCGCGCCGCCGCCCGAATAACTTACTCCAGAGGAACTTACTGGATGGTAGGAAATGGTTTCACGATTTCCGCGCCTCCCCAATGTGACCGAAGTCCCACCCCGGGATCAAGGCCCCCAATAGTCCACCGGTGCCCCCCGTGACCAGCGGTTGGACCATTTCTTACCTCCGGTACGGCGGGAAAAGCAGGTGCTGACCCGGGGACGGATCGGCGCAGACGTTACAGTGGCGGTGCGAATGACAGGAGGCTGGGTGTTCTACACGTTCATGACGCGAGTGGTGCGTCCGATCCTCTGGCTGCTATTCCGCCCGAGGGTGATCGGCGGGGAGAACGTGCCCGCCTACGGGCCCCTCATCGTGGCCAGCAACCACCTGTCGTTCATCGACAGCTTCATCATCCCCCTCGCCGTCCCGCGGCCGGTGACCTACATCGCCAAGGCCGACTACTTCGTCGGCGGCGGCCTGAAGCGCGGCTTCGTCCGCTGGTTCCTCACCAACCTCGGCCACGTCCCGGTCAAGCGCGGCGCGCGGCGCGCCGCCATGGGCGCCCTGGAGCAGGCCGGCGACGTCCTCGCCAACAGCGGCGCCTTCGCGATCTACCCCGAGGGCACCCGCTCCCCCGACGGCCGCCTCTACCGCGGCCGCACCGGCGTCGGCTGGCTCGCCCTCGCGTCCGGCGCCCGGGTCCTGCCCGTCGCGCTGGAGGGCACCGAGAAGATCCAGCCGATCGGTGCGTCCAGGCCGCGCGTCTTCGGGCCGCGCCCCACCGTCCGCATCGGCCCGCCGATGGACTTCTCCCACTACCGCGACCTCCCGCCCGCCAAGGCGCGGCGCGCCATCACCGACGAGATCGTCGAGACCATCCAGAAGATGTCCGGCCAGGAGTACGCGCCCGTCTACAACGAGCGCGCCGACGAGGAGCGGCTGTAGCGGCCCCGGCTCCGCCCGGCCGGGTCATCCGCCGAGGTTCGGGGTCTTCTCCTGGATGCTCGTGCCCGCCTGGCTCTGGGCGTCGGTCTTCAGGCCGTCGACCGCCGAGCGCGCCGAACCGATCTGCGCCTGGTCGAGCCGCCCGGACTCGAACCTGCCGGCGAGCGACGAGAACATCGCCGACACCTTCTCCGCCGGGACCTTCAGCGCCTTGCACAGCGTCGGGTCCGCGCCGATGAGCTTGCGCGCCGCGTTGATCCGGTTGGCGGCGAACAGCCCGGCCGCGGCCGCCTTCGCGAACGCCTTCGTCCGCCCGTTCGCGCCCTGTTTGAAGGCGCCCGCCTGGTACGGATTCCAGATGTAGCGGTGGAAGGCGCCGAACGCCAGGCCGGCGTCCGCGGCGAACCGCGTCTTCGCGAAGTGCTTGGTCGTCTCGGTCGGGCAGGACGACGGTGCCGCGGCCGGCGAGCCCGCCGCCGCCGCCCGGCCCGCGGCGACATGGGCGCCGCCCTCCTGCGCCTTCTCGCCGCCTCCGCCGCACCCGGACGCGGCGACCAGCGTCAGCAGCAGGACGGGCAGCACCAGAACTCTGCGGAGCATTCTCTTCCCCCGATGTGCTCGTGCGCCCGGTCCCGGACGCCGTCCCGGTGCCCTACCCAAAGATCACTAGCAGGCACGGAGGGGTCGCACAGCGCGGCGTCCGGTGGCGCGGACGCCGCGCCACCGGATCGCCGGGCCGTCCGCGCCGGTCAGCGGCGGCGGGCGGTGCGCAGGAGCAGCAGGCCCGACGCGAGGACGGCGGCGGCGGTCGCGCCGTGGACGCCGAACGCGGTCGCCTTGGAGCCGTGGTGCGCGAGGACCGTCACCATGTCCCCGGCGGCGATCGTCGAGAACGCGCACATCACCAGGCCGAGCGCCTCCCGCTTCCCGCGGGCCAGCAGCGCGAGGACGGCCAGGCCGGTGCCGAGGTCCCGGACGCCCTTGACGTTCAGCCAGGCGGCGGCGTCGCCGGACGGCACGGACGGCAGGCCGAACCCCGCCGCGGTGCCCGCCGGGTCGAGGATGTACGAGAGCCCGACGTAGCCGATGCCGACGCCGGTGAGCAGGGCGATGGCGCTGCCGGTGCGGGACGTCCGGACGTCCTCGCGCAGCCGCCGCATCCGGGCGGCGTGGTGGCGTGCGCCGTAGACCCGCCAGAACGCGCGCGCCGGGGCGGGCAGCCCGGAGAGGAACTCGGTGCGCTCGTCCGGCGTCGCGTCCTCCAGCGCGACGCCGAGCAGCGTGAGGATCTTCGACTTGGGGGTGTGCTGGACGAAGTGGTCGCCCTGGGCGTTCCACTCGTCCTCGGTGAGGTGGCGCTCGGCGAGCGGCAGCAGGTGCGCCTCCTCGTCGTCCAGGTGTTCGACCAGGAGGGCGCGGTGCTCGGCGAGCGCGGCGACCAGGGCGTCGCGGCCCGCGGCGTCCGCCGACCGCGCCCAGGGCCCGGCGAGGTCGTGCAGGCGGGCGATGGTCGCGGCGACCTTCTCGTGCTGGGCCTCCATGCGCAGCACGATGTCGGCGTCCAGGTCCACCCGCGACAGCAGCAGCGGCCAGATCAGCTCGTCCTCGCCGTGGTGGTGGTTGTGCAGGCCCAGCAGGTAGTCGGCGAGGTGCGCGGTGAGCGTGTGGGCGCGGCGGCGGTCGCCGGGGCGGGTCGCGCCGATCAGCTCGGCGAGCAGGCGCGACTCGCGGCGCATGCCGCGGTGGATGACGACCATGGAGCGGGTGAAGGTCAGGGCGGTGTGGACGGTGTCGGTGCTCATGCCGCCAACGTTGCCGGGGGCGTCTTGGAACCGGCTTGGAGCGCGACTTGGAGACCGGCTTGGAAGGCCGCGTGGAGACCGGCGCGGAGACCGGTGGCTACGATCTGGTCGAGATGGTGCGGATTCGGGTGCTCGGTGCCTTCGAGGCCGAGGTGGCGGGCGTGCGGGCGGCGCTGGGCGGGCCGCGGCAGCGCGCGGTCCTGGCGCTGCTGGTCGCCGCGCGCGGCGCGGTCGTGCCGGTCGACCGCATGATCGAGGACCTGTGGCGCGGCGAGCCGCCGGCCCAGGCCGTCACGTCCCTCCAGGCCTACGTCTCCAACCTGCGCAGGCTGCTGGAGCCCGGCCGCCCGCCGCGGGCCCCGGCGCGGGTGCTGGTCTCCGCCGCGCCCGGCTACGCGCTGCGGCTGCCCGACGAGGCCGTGGACGCCTGGCACTTCGCCGCCCTCGCCCGCGACCCCGAACGCTCCGCGGAGGCCCTGGCCCTGTGGCGCGGCCCGGCGTTCGCCGAGTTCGCCGACGAGGAATGGGCGCGGGCCGAGATCGGCCGCCTGGACGAGCTGCGCCTGGCGGCCCGCGAACGGCACGTCGCCGCCCTGCTGCGCGCGGGCGACGCCGCGTCCGCCGTGCCCGAGGCGGAACTCCTCACCCGCGACGAGCCGCTGCGCGAGGAGGGCTGGCGGCTGCTGGCGCTCGCGCTGTGGGGAGCGGGGCGCCAGGCCGACGCGCTCGCCGCGCTCCGCGAGGTCCGCGCGACGCTCGCCGACGAGCTCGGCCTCGACCCGAGCCCCGCGCTCGCCGACCTGGAGACGGCGATCCTGCAGCAGCGCACCGAGGCGTTCGACCTTCCCGCGCCCGCCCCCGTGCCGGTCCCCGCTCCCGCTCCCGCTCCCGTGCCCGCCCCCGGCGGACCGGCCTTCCTGGGCCGCGACGGCGAGCTGGCCGCGCTGACCGGGCTCGCGCGCGAGGGCGGCGTGCGCGTCGCGCTCGTCACCGGCGAGGCCGGGCTGGGCAAGACCGCGCTGCTGACCCGGCTCGCCGGCGTCCTGGAGCAGGAGGGGTGCCTCGTCGTGACGGGCCGCTGCCCGGAGAGCGAGAGCGCGCCGCCCGCGTGGGCGTGGACGGAGGCCCTCACCGCGCTCGACCGGCACGTCCCGGCCCCCGCCGAGGCGGCGCCGCTGCTGCGCGACGCGTCCGCCGGCGAACCCCGCGACACCACCGCCGGCCGCTTCCGCCTCCACCGCGCCGTCTGGGCCTGGCTGAACGACGCGGCCCGGCGGCGCCCGCTCGCGGTCATGTTCGACGACCTGCACTGGGCCGACGCCGAGACCCTCGCCCTGCTGGCCGCCCTGTCCGGCGACGCGCCGCTGCTCGTGGTCGCCGCGTTCCGCGCCGACGAGGCGGGCACGCGCCTCACCGAGACCCTCGCGGTGCTGGCCCGCCGGTCGCCGCTGCGGCTGCCGCTGCCCGGCCTGCCGGAGCAGGCGGTCGCCCGGCTCATCGCCGCCGAATGCGGCGGCGGCGTGGACGCGGCGACGGTCTCCGCCCTCGCCGAGCGCACCGGCGGCAACCCCTTCTACGTGCGGGAGAGCGCGCGGCTGCTCAGCAGCGAGGGCGCGCTCGTGGCGACCTCGGAGGTCCCCGAGGGCGTCCGGGACGTGCTGCGCCGCCGCCTCGCCCGCCTGCCCGAGCCCGCCGTCGCGGTCCTGCGGCTGGCCGCGCTCGCCGGCCGCGAGGCCGACGTGGACGCGCTCGTCCTCGCGGCCGATGCCGGCGAGGACGCGGTGCTGGACGCGCTCGACGCCGGGCTCGTCGCGGGCCTGCTCACCGAGCGCGCCCCGGGCCGGGTCCGGTTCGCGCACGCGCTCGTCCGGGACACGATGGTCGCCGACCTCAGCGCCCTGCGCCGCACCCGCATGCACGCCCGGCTCGGCGCCGCCCTGGAACGCCTGACCCCCGACGACGCGTCGGCGCTGGCCTACCACTTCCACCGCGCCGCGTCCGCGGCGACCGCAGCGAAGGCCGTCGAGTACGCCGTCCGGGCCGCCGACCTCGCGGAGCACCGGTACGCGCACGAGACGGCCGTCGAGCTGCTCACCCAGGCGCTGGAGTCGTTCGAGCGCACGCCGGGCCGGGGCGCCGCGGACCGCGTCGACCTGCTCGGCCGGCTGCTGCGGGCCCAAGCGCGCGCGGGCGCCGTTCAGGATGCCCGCGCCACCCGCCGCCGCGCCGTCGACCTCGCCGAGGAGGCCGGGCGCGACGACCTGCTGCTGGCGGCGTTCACCGCGTGGACCGAACCGGCCCCCTGGCAGCTGCGCCCGTACGGGGTCGTCGACGAGCACCTGGTCGGCCTGCTCTCCCGGCTCCTGGACCTCGACGGCCTCGCGCCGGACGTGCGCTGCCGCCTCCTCGACGCCTATGCCGCCGAGCTCACGGGCACCGGGGACGCGCGGGGGCGGGCCGCCGCCGAGGAGGCCGTCGAGATCGCGCGGAGCCTCGGCGACCCGAAGCTGCGCGTCCTGACCCTGTTCACGCTCAGCCGCGAGCACGACCACCGCGTGTACGACCGCCGGGAGATCCGCCGCCAGGCCGCGTGCGCCCGCGAACTCCGCGCCCTCGGCGCCGAGCACGACATGCCCACCGCGCTGTGGTCGGGCACGATCAATCTCGCCGCCGTCGCCGTGCACGAGGGGCGTCCGGCCGAGGTGCGCGCCGGTATCGCCGAGGCGGCGGAGCTGGCCCGCCGCTACCGGATGCCCGAGGCGAGCGTCGTCTGCGAGGTCGCCGAGGCCGCGCTCGCCCAAGCCGAGGGCCGGCTGGACGCGGCGGAGCGCCACTACGCCGCCGCGACGCGGGCCATGGCGGACCAGGGGTCGCTGCACACCGCCGGGTTCGCCCTGCTCACGCGCGCGACGCTGGCGGTGTCGCGCGGCACGCTGGCCGGGTTCGCCACCGCGGCCGGGGAGCTCGCGCCCGAGCTGTCGTCGCTGCTCACCGACATCCTCGCCGCCGCGCACGCCGCCGCCGGACGGCTCGACGAGGCGCGCCGCCTCCACGCGTCGGCCCCGCCGATCCAGCCGGACTACTTCTTCACGATGTTCAGCACGTTCCGCGCCATGACCGTGGTCGCGCTGGGCGACGAGCGGGGCGCGGCCGAGCTGTACCAGGCGCTGCTGCCGCACCGGGACGGCCCGCCGGCGGGGCTGGAGAGCCTGGCCGTGGCCCTGCCGCCGCCCGCCCGCACCCTGGCCGGGCTCGCCCCCCTCGCAGGCGAGGACCCGGCCCCGCACCTGCGCCGCGCCGCGGAGGTCGAGGCTTTGTGGAATGCCCCGCATGAGGTGCCCGAGGGCTGATTCCGGCCCGTATGGGGGGCTCCTGCCGCCCGCACAGCGTGTCGGCCGGGCGATGCGGGGGCCGGGCGCCTAGGGTCGCGGGCATGGCGCAGAGGCTCCTCCCGATCGCGGTGCTGGCGACGGTCGCGGCGGCGTCCGCCTGCGGCGGCTCCGGCGGCGGGAGCGCCGGGGAGGTCCGCGGCCCCGCCCGCGCCGCGCCCGCCGGCACCGGCTACACCTCCGACCAGCTCGGGCAGGCGCTGCTCCAGCAGGTCACCGGCTACCGGCGCGGCGAGCCCGACTCCGGCGAGTACGGCTCGCTGAAGGCCCTCCGGAACGCCGCGCAGGTGCGCGAGGAGGCGGCGCTCGACAAGCCGAAGTGCGCGGACGCCCAGGCCGGCGGCGGGAAGGTCGCCGCGGACGTGCCCACCGCGCTCGTCACGTTCGTCAGGAGCGACGGCCAGACCGTGACGGAGACGCTGATGGGCGTCGCGGACGCCGACGCCGAGAAGCAGGTCGAGGCGCGCGTCCCCAGCGGCTGCCTGACGTTCCGCACCCGGCTCGGCGGGAAGTGGGCCGAGCACCAGGTCACCGAGACCCGGCGCGGCGACGTCGGCAACGGCTCCCGGACGGTCGGCGTCGCCACCACCAGCGGCGACCAGCGCACGAACACCTGGTACGTGGTGTTCGAGGGCCGCCACTACCTCGGCACCGTCACCGTCTTCGGCCCGAACGCGACCCGCTCCGAGGCCGAGGCCCTGGCCCGTGCCTCCGTCGCCCAGACCCACAAGATCCTGAGCTAGCCCGCTTTCACTGGACCCGCGCGAACATCTAGTGTCGTGATCGCGAGCGGAGCCGGATTCGAGCTTGCGAGAATCCGATCGCGCAGCGAGCCCCCAGGGCGAGTCGGAGCGATGCAGCGATCACACCCAGCGTCCGTGGAAGGGAGGGCCCCCGGGCCCGACCGCCGAGGGCGATGAAATCGATACGAGCGGTGGTGCCCTTGATCGGCAAGGAGGGCCGGGTGACCGGCCGGATCGGCCCCGGGCTGGTCGGCGAGGTCATGATCGCGATCCGCGGCGGCGCGGAGGCCTTCTACGCGCATCCGGTCGATCCGCGCGAGGAGATACCGGTCGGCTCCATCGTCGTCGTGGTCGAGTACCACCCGCCGCGGACGGTGTACGTGGCGCACGCGCTGGGGTCCTGAGACCGCCTTAAAAGGGGCGAACCAACGGCGGGTCCGCTGCGTCTACTGGAAAACGCGGACGGGACCCGCCTCCACCGGGCCGGCCGCCCGCCGAGAGTGAGGAGGCCGCATGCCCATCTTCGCGGTGGCGATCGCCGTTGTCGTCGCCATCATCGTGTTGATCGTGCTGTTCAAGATGGTCTGGCGGGTCGCGGAGCCGAACGAGGCCCTGATCATCTCCGGCCTGGGCGCCCGGTCCAAGCCGATCGACGGGGTGGAGAGCCTCGGGTTCAAGATCGTCACGGGGAAGGGCACCTCGGTGCTGCCGGGCTTCCAGACGGCCCGCCGGCTCCGGCTCGACAGCCGCGCCGCGAACCTCGAGGTGCACTGCGTCACCCAGCAGGGCATCCCGGTGAAGGTCCGCGGCGTCGTCATCTACAAGGTCGGCGACGACTTCGTGTCGATCGCCAACGCGGCGCGCCGCTTCCTGGAGCAGCAGAAGTCGATGGACGGGGCGATCCACGAGCTGTTCACCGGCCACCTGCGCTCGATCATCGGCAACCTGACCGTCGAGGACCTCATCCTCAACCGCGAGCGGCTCACCTCCGAGACCCGCGGCTCGGCCGCCGACGAGATGAGCAAGCTCGGCCTGGTCGTGGACTCGCTGCAGATCCAGGAGATCGACGACGAGACCGGCTACATCACCAACCTGGGCCGCCCGCACGCCGCGCGGGTCGCCGCCGAGGCCCGCATCGCGGAGGCCGAGCGGGACCAGGAGGCCACCCGCAAGGAGCAGGAGGCCATGCGGGAGAACGCCGCGGTGATCCGGGACACCGAGATCAAGAAGGCGGAGTACGAGGGCCAGGTGCAGCAGGCCGCGCAGCAGGCCCGCCAGGAGGTCATCCTCAAGGAGACGCGCAACGCCGAGCTGGAGGCCGAGCGCACCGAGAAGCGGCTGGAGAGCGAGGTCCGCAAGCCGGCCGACGCGCGCGCGTACGAGCAGGTGAAGCTGGCCGAGGCCGAGCGGGAGGAGCGCATCTCCTACGCGCAGGCCGCCGCCACCGAGGTGCAGCTGAAGGCGCAGCGGGAGGCCGAGGCCACCCGCCTCCTCGGTGAGGCGCAGGCCGAGGCGACCCGCCAGAAGGGCCTCGCGGAGGCCGAGGCGATCAAGGCCCGCGCGGACGCGCTGGCGCAGAACACCGACGCGGTCATCGCCCAGCAGCTCGCCGAGAAGTGGCCGGAGATCGTCCAGGCCGGCGCGGGCGTGTTCGGCAACGTCGACAACATGGTCGTGCTGAACGGCGCGGAGGGCATCGAGGACATGCTCGCCAAGGCGCTGACGCTCGGCGGCACCGGGCTCGGCGTGGCCCGCCAGCTGCTGGCGGGCATGAACGGCCAGAACGGCCAGAACGGCAACCCGGCCAACGGCGCCGCCCAGGCCGTCCCGGCCGCCCCGGTGGAACTCCCCGACAAGGACTGACCCCCCGGCGACCGTCCCGGCGACGCGGCCGGTGTCCCGCCCGAGCGGCGGGGCACCGGCCGTTTCCGCGGAGGCCCGCCGCCCCCGCCGGGCCCCAATAGACTCGGCGCATGTCCGTGCCGCGGCTCGCTGTCTCCGTCGATCTGGTCGTGCTCACCGTGCGGGAGCAGCGGCTGTCCGCGCTGATGTGGCGGCGGGACCGGGCGCCCTACGACGGGGCGTGGTCGCTGCCCGGCGGGTTCATCCAGCTCGACGAGGACCTGCCCGCCGCCGCGTCCCGGCTGATGGCGGAGCGGGCCGGGCTCGCGGACGTCCGGATCCACCTGGAGCAGCTCGCGACCTACGGGTATCCGGACCGGGACCCGCGGCAGCGCGTGGTGAGCGTCGCCTACCTCGGCCTCGCGCCGGACCTGCCCGCCTCCAGCCGGGCGCAGGTGCTGTGGACGGCGGTCGACGACCTGATCGGCAAGGACCGGGCCGCGTTCGACCACCGGCGGATCCTGTGCGACGGGATGGAGCGCGCGCGGGCGAAGCTCGAGTACACCTCGCTCGCGGCGGCGTTCTGCCCGCCCGAGTTCACCGTCGCGGAGCTGCGCCGGGTGTACGAGATCGTCTGGGGCACCGTCCTGGATCCGCGGAACTTCCACCGGAAGGTGACGGGCGCGGACCGGTTCCTGATCCCGACCGACCGGACGACGACCCGCGACGGCGGCCGCCCGGCGCGGCTGTACCGGCGCGGCGACGCCGAGCAGCTGCGCCCTCCGATGCTCCGCCCCCGCGGCTGATCGCCGGCCGGGCCGGGCCGGGCCGGGACGGCGGCCGGGCCGGGGCGGGGCCCGGGCCCGCGGCGAGGGTAAAAGATCGCCGCGTTGACCTGGGGTGATGTCGCGGGCATCCGGGCGGGATTGCTAGCTTGCGACCTATGAACGGTGACTCGTCCGAAGTGCTGGGCCTGCTCGTCAGGGACATCGGGGAGGCCGGCGTCGCGGAGATGGCCGGGTCCCCCGGCCTGGCGGCGGCGGTCGACCAGCACGTGGCGAGCCTGCGCGACGAGCTGGGCGATCCCGGCGAGGACGAGCTGATGGGCTACCTGCGGTCGTTCGCGGAGGAGGCGTTCAACCGCGGCTGGTGGCCCGACAGCACCCGCGACTGGGAGTTCGTCCGGATCGTCGCGGTGTGCTGGATGATGCGGGACGCCGCGGCCCCCTGAGCGGGGCGTGTCCCGCTTTGGCCTGGGACGTGCCCCATTCCGTAGGCTTGACCCCAACACCCCTGTGCAGACCTGGAGGACAACGGTGTCCGAGGCAACCACTCCGCGCTTCCGCTCCGTCCTCGACCGGTTCGTGGCTTACAAGCCCGGGAAGGTCGTGGTGTCGCCCGAGGGCCGCTCGTTCAAGCTCTCGTCCAACGAGTCGCCGGAGGGGCCGCTCCCCTCGGTGCTGGACGCGATCATGGAGGCGGCGCGGAACATCAACCGCTACCCCGACAACAACGCGACGGCGCTGACCGAGGCGATCGCCGGGTTCTGCGGCGTGTTTGCCGAGCAGGTCGCGGTGGGCTGCGGGTCGGTCGGCATGACCCAGATGCTGCTGGAGGCGGTCGCCGAGCCGGGCACCGAGGTGGTGTACGCGTGGCGGTCGTTCGAGGCGTACCCGCTGCTGGTGTCGCTGTCGGGCGCGACGGGCGTCCAGGTGCCGCTGAAGGACGAGACGCACGACCTGCCGGCGATGGCCGACGCGATCAACGAGAGGACCCGGCTGGTGTTCCTCTGCAACCCGAACAACCCGACCGGGACCGTGGTGCCGCGCGCGGAGATCGAGGCGTTCCTCGACCGGGTGCCCGAGGACTGCCTGGTCGTGCTGGACGAGGCGTACCGCGAGTACGTCCGCGACGACGCGGTCCCGGACGGCCTCACGATGTACGGCGACCGGCCGAACCTGGCGGTCCTGCGGACGTTCTCGAAGGCGTACGGGCTGGCGGGCCTGCGGATCGGGTACCTCGTGGCGCACCCGATCGTGGCGGGCGCGATCCGCAAGACGTTCCTGCCGTTCAGCGTGAACTCCGTGGCGCAGGCGGCGGGCATCGCGTCGCTGAAGGCGACGGACGAGCTGCTGGAGCGCGTCGAGCGGACGGTGAAGGAGCGCGACCGGGTCCGCGGGGCGCTGCTCGCGGACGGCTGGACGGTCCCGCCGACGGAGGCCAACTTCGTGTGGCTGCGGCTCGGGGAGCGGACGATGGCCTTCTCGGCGGCCTGCGACGCGCACGGGGTGAGCGTCCGCCCGTTCGAGGGGGAGGGCGCGCGCGTCTCGATCGGCTCGCCGGAGGAGAACGACGCGTTCCTGGCCGTGGCGAAGGCGTTCCCGCACCGGACCTGACCTCGGCCGGCGGCGGCGTGGCGCCGCCGCGGGCAACGCCGGAGGCCGGCGGCCACCGTGCAAGTGCAGGGCCGGTTCGTCCGGGACCGGAGGAATCGGCCCTGCCCTGCGTTCACCGGAGGCGGGAGCGGATCAGCTCGTGGCCCAGAGCTGCTGGCCGCCGCTGCCGACCAGCTTGAAGGCGGCGGTGACCGTGGCCGTGCCGGGGCAGAGCGAGGATCCGCTCAGCTTGGTCACGGTGCCGTTGGTGATCTTGGCTTCGGCCTGGGCGATGGAGGTGTCGGGCCGGTTGGGGTTGTTCGGGTTGTAGCCGTCGCCGGTGAGGGTGCCGGAGTAGACGCAGCTGAGTCCGAAGACGGTGGCGCCGACGGTGTAGTGGGCGACGGT
This sequence comes from Actinomadura nitritigenes, assembly GCF_017573545.1. Classification (GTDB taxonomy): domain Bacteria; phylum Actinomycetota; class Actinomycetes; order Streptosporangiales; family Streptosporangiaceae; genus Spirillospora; species Spirillospora nitritigenes. The sequence continues at coordinate 75,047 of NZ_JAGEOK010000036.1, forward strand.
GATGGTGCCGTCGTGGCCGCCGGAGACGGGGGCGTAGACGACGGAGCCGCCGGTCCAGGGCAGGTTCTGGGCGGTCACGGTCACGGTGCCGAGGCTGCTGGTGCAGCCGGTGAACGACGCCGACGTGACGTTCAGGCCGGTGCCGTCGGAGTTGATCGTGCCGTTCTGGATGGCGGACGTGCAGGTGGCGTTGCTGAGCGACGTGACGACCGAGACGTTGCCCAGGTTGGTCGCGACGACGCCGCCGGAGTAGGCCGGGCCGGTGGCGCTGCCGCTGTGGATCGTGGTGGTCGCGGCGGATGCCGGCGCGATCGCCAGGGCGAGCACCGAGGCCGATGCGGCCCCTACGACTGCGAGCTTGCGAACACGTGACACCTGTGGCTCCCTTCGCGAGGTGTCAAGGGGGTGGTACCGGGATTAAGCACATCTTCTCCGGGCGAATTCAAGAGCGTGACCGGATTGAGACACTTTCTGGTTTCTATTGGACCGGGAAGCCAATGAGCGCATTCGGGCATGCGAAAGTGCGCGCTCAGTGAATGGCGCGTGTGTGAAAAGGAGATGGCGGGGTCTGTGCAGGCGGGGTGGGGTCCGGGAGCGAGTGATCACGTCCCGGACGGTTCGCGGAGCCCCGGCACCGGAGGGGCGGGGCGTTCGGGGCGTTCGGGGCAAAGGGCGGCCTGTGCTGCGGAAGCCTGCGGGAATGCCGGGCCGGCACGGCTCGGCGGCAGGCGCACCGCGCAGGCCGGGGCGAACGGACTTGTCGAGTGCACGGCGCGCTCCCACGAATCCGGATACGGCAGGAACCGGTATGGAGACACGCGCCCAGCGCTGGAGAATCCGGCCGAGGGGTGCGGCCGGGATCAGCGATGATGCCTCACGTGACCGCCATCATGAACGGCGAAACATGATCGGTCAAGGCCATTCGCCGTATGGCCGATCCGGGATGGCCGGAAGTGCATTTCCGGCCGCCCCGGCTTCCCGTCCGCCGGGCGGCCGCCCGCAGCGTCGCCGGCCGAGGTGCCGCCCCTGCGCGGCTGCGGCGCCGGAGCGCCGGCGAGGAAGCGTCGCGGCGCCCCCTCCGGAGTGCCTTCCGGGCGGACCGCGCGGCGGCGGCTGCCGGCCCGCCGCAGCCGCGCGATCTCGTGCCGGCGGCCGGGCACGCGGCGTTCCCCCGCAGTTCGCTGCGCGAATTAAAGCAGGTCCCCGGTGTTAGTCTGACCGTGTGGTCAAAAATGATGACGGCCGGATCGGGGTCGTGGCCGCGCTGGTGCGGTCCTCGTTCCTCGTGGACGCCGTGTACGCGGCGTCGGCCCGGGAGTACGGGCTGACCCAGCAGCAGGGGCAGCTGCTCTGCGTGCTGATGGGGCGGTCGTACGGCATGGGCGAGCTGGGCGCGACGCTGGGGCTGGCGAAGTCGAGCCTCACCGGCCTGGTGGACCGCACCGAGCGCAACGGGCTGGTGCGGCGCGAGCCGGACCCCCGGGACACGCGGGCGGTACGGGTCGCGCTGACCCCTCGGGGCGCCGAGCTCGTCGACGCGTTCTACACCGAGACCTGCAAGCGGATCGACGATCTGGCGGGCGGTCTGAGCGCCGGGGAGCGGGACGCGCTCGCCGGGCTGCTCGGCCGCGTCGTGCAGGACAACGAGGTCCCCATGGTCTTCCAGGAGCCGGACGAGGAGGCCGCCGCCGACCGCCCGCGCTGATGCCGGGGCATCGCCTCCCGCGCCGGCGAAGGTTGTTGTTCGTAGTACGAACTGCTACCGTTCGTACCACGAACTGATCCTTTCTTGCGGGAGTGGTGTCATCATGGGTCGTACGGTCGCGGTCATCGGCGGAGGGTACGGCGGCGCGTCGGTCGCCAAGGCGTTGCAGGCGGAGGCCGACGTCGTGCTCATCGATCCGCGCGACGCGTTCGTCAACGCGGCCGCGTCGCTGCGGGCGCTCACCAGGCCCGACTGGGCCGCCAACATGTTCTTCCCCTACGCGACGCTGCTCACCGGGGGCGGCCGGCTGGTCCGCGACCGCGCGGTCTCCGTCGACCCCCGCGGCGTCACCCTGGCGTCCGGCGGCCGCGTCGACGCCGACTACCTGGTGCTGGCCACCGGCTCCAGCTACGCCTACCCGGCCAAGCCCGGCTCCGACACCGTCGACGAGGCGCTCGACGATCTCCGCCGGACCCACAAGGAGCTGCGGGGCGCCGGCCGGGTGCTGATCCTCGGCGCCGGGCCGGTCGGGCTGGAACTGGCCGGGGAGATCAAGGAGGTCTGGCCGGACAAGCAGGTCACCGTCACCGACCCGGCCGCCGAACTGCTGCCCGGCTTCGAGCCCGAGGTCGTCGCCGGCCTCCGGCGCCAGCTCGACGAGCGGGGCATCGAGGTGCGGCTCGGCACCGCCCTCGCCGCGCCGCCGGCCACCGGGCCCGGCCGGGCCGGCACCTTCACCGCCACCACCACCGGGGGCGAGGAGATCACCGCCGACATCTGGTTCCGCGCCTACGGCGTGCGGACCAACAGCGACTACCTCGCCGACGGTCGCCTCACGACCCCGGACCCGCAGGGCCGGGTCAGCGTCACCGAGTCCCTCAACGTCGCCGGGCACGACCACGTCTACGCGGTCGGCGACATCACCGACGTCGCGGAGGCCAAGATGGCCGGGTGGGCGATGCAGCACGCCGAGGTCGTCGTCGAGAACATCAAGGCCCGGCTGAACGGCGAGCGGCCCACGGCCGTCTACCGGCCGCAGCCGTTCCCGATGATGCTGCTCCCGCTCGGCACCCGCGGCGGCGTCGGGCAGCTGCCGACCCCGGACGGCCCGTCCGTCGCGTCGCCCGAGATGGTCGCCGAGTACAAGGGCACGGACCTGTTCACCGGCCGCTTCGTCGGCCAGTTCGGCCCCACCGCCTGAGACAGGCTCCACCACCTGACAGGCTCCACCGCCTGAAGCACGCCTTACCGCTTGAAACGGGCGCCCAGCGGCGCCGTCCCCGATCCCATAGCAACGAAAGGCGGAGCCATGCCCGCACAGGAAGTCGTCTTCGGTTTCGGAGCGCACAGCACCATCGACGACGGGCCGGCGCTCATGCGCATGGTCCGGCGCGCCGACCGCGACGGGCTGGACGTCTTCTCGCTCTCCGACCACCCCTACATCGGAGCGCGCCTGGACGCCTACGCCACCATCGGGTTCCTCCTCGGCCGGACGGAGCGGATCGCCGGGTTCGCCAACGTCACGAACCTGCCGACCCGCCCGGCCCCGATGCTCGCGCGGGCGGTGACGACGCTGTCCGCGCTGTCCGGCGGGCGCGTCGTGCTCGGCATGGGCGCGGGCGGGCTGTGGGACCGGATCGCCGACATGGGCGTCCCGCGGCTCGCGCCCGCCGACGCCGTCGACGCCTTCGAGGAGGCGATCGTGCTGGTCAGGAAGCTCTCCGGGGGCGGGGAGCCGGTCACCCACGAGGGGCGCCACTACCGGGTCGACGAGATCGAGCCGGCGCCGGTGGACGCGCCGCCGGTCTGGACGGGCTCGGTGGGCCGGCGGTCGCTGGCCGCCACCGGGCGGGTCGCCGACGGCTGGATCCCGGGCCACGCGGCGGACTGGCTCAGCGAGCGGTACCGGACGTCCCGCCCGGTCATCGACGAGGCGGCCGCCGCCGCGGGACGCGACCCGGCCGCGGTCCGCACGGTCTTCAACCTGCCCGGACGCATCACCGACCGGCCGCTGGCCGCCACGCGCGACGGCGACGGGCGCTGGACCGGCGGGTCGGCCGCCCAGTGGGCGGAGGAGCTGACCGGCGCGGTCCTGGAGCACGGCGCGTCCGGCTTCGTCCTGTTCTCGCCCGAGGGCGGCACGCAGGACGAGGTCTCGCTCGGCCGCTGGGCAGGGGAGATCGTCCCGGCGGTCCGCGAGGCGGTCGCCAAGGAGGCCGGCTGAGGACCGCCGGGCGCCGCCCGCGGGACGGCGCCCGGCACGGCGCCCCGCCTCAGGACAGCATGTACACCCGGTACTGCATGAACCGGTAGTTCGTCGGGTCGTACCACTGGCTGACGATGATGTGGAAGTTGCCGAACGTCGAGCCGGGGACGACGAACCCGCCGTACGGGGCGGTGACGACGTTGGCCACCTGCGCCTGCGCCGGGCCGTTGACGATCATCGTCTGCTCCAGCGTCCTGGTCAGGTCCGAGGTCGGGAGCGGGAAGACCATCGCCCGGATCGTCGCCGTCGCGGCGTCCAGCCAGGTGAGGACGTACTTGCCGTCCATCGCGCGGAAGCAGATCTCGCCGTACCGGCGGTCGGCCATGACCGTCGTCGGGGGCGCGCCCCAGCGCCAGCCGCCGTCGGCGTAGCCCCACGGCTCGTAGGCGCCCGGATCGCCGAGGGCATCCTGGCGCACCCGGTGCAGCAGCAGCCCGGAGTCCCTGTCGCGGTTGAAGACCGAGGACAGGACGTAGCAGTACCCGTCGTCGGCGACCGCGTAGGTCTTCTGCTGGAACTGGCCGCCGTGCATGTCACCGGGCCACTGGCACAGGTACTCCCAGGTCTCGCCGTTGTCGAAGGAGCGCCAGAAGTCGGTGTGGTGGGTGTCGAAGATGACGCCGCGCATGAGGTGCATGTACATGACGCCGTCGACGACGAACGCGTCGGACGGGATCGCCGTCGTGAACTTGTCGTCGCCGACGGGGGTGTGCGGCTCGTCGACGAGGCTCCGGGCGTTGCCGCCCCCGACGCTCCCGTCGATGCGCAGGTCGCCGACGTCCCCGTTGCCGGAGCGCAGGCCCGCCGGCGCGCGCCAGTACGAGGGCTCGCCGGGGCCGGGGACGTGGGGGCCGTCGAAGGTGTCGCCGCAGACGAACAGCATGGTGCCGTCGGGGCACCGCACGGGAATGCCGAGGTCGGTCCACGGCGCGTTGAACGGGCCCGTCTCGGCCGGGCCGCTGAGGTCCTTCACCTTGACCGCGACCGTCGGGCTGGAGGGATCGCCCGGGTTGCCGACCGGTGCCGCGGCGGCCCGCCGGTTCCGGCCGAGGTCGCTCCAGCCCGCGGCGGCGATCCCCGCTCCCACGGCGGCGCCGGCGCCGATTCTGAGGAGCCTGCGGCGGGAGTACCCGCCGGTCGCCGCGTTGGTGCCGTCCGATGAACCTGCCATCGCCGCCGCCTTCCGGATCAGGGTGCTGGGAGCCGTTCCCGGCGCCGCCTGGGGCGGGGTGGAAGCGTGCGGGCGCCAGGTCAAAAGAACACCGATGTCTTTTTTACAGCACGCAGGCACCGGACGCCAGGGCGCGACGTCCGGTGGACGGGCTTGAGCGGCCCGTGGCCCGGTCCGGAAAGGCGGGCGGGCGGGCCGGGCGGGCGGGTCAGCCCGCCTTCGCCGGGCCGAGCTTCTCGACGATCAGGCGGTAGAGCTGGCGGGGACGGCCGGGCTGCGGGGTGCGGTTCGGGGGGAGCGGCCAGGCGAGGCCCTCCTCGACGAGGGTGCGCAGCAGCCGGCGGGCGGTGCGCGGCGTGACCCCGAGCATCTTCCCGGCGTTCTCGGCGTCCACGATCAGCGGCTGCTCCTGGTCGCCGAGCTTGTCGGCGAGCCGCGCGAGGATCTCCAGGCCCTTCGGCTTGGCCTGCGGCTGGCTGCGCGGCGGGGTGCGCGGGGCCGGGACGAGCGCGCGGCCGTCCCGGTCGAGCGCGAAGCCCTGCGCGCGCTGGGAGCTCTGCGACCGGGCGAGCGCGGCGCGGGCGTGGTTCTCCGCCTCGTGCGCGGTGCGCCCCATCCCGATGCCGACCTCGATCGCGAGGCCGAGCTCCTCGCGGACCCGCTCGACGAACGGCGGCGTCCGGAAGCCCTCGGTGGACGCGGTGACGGACCCGCGCGTCGCGATGACGAGGTAGCTGTGGTCGTCCAGCGGCCACACCGACGCGTTCATCCGGTGCGCCTCCTGGAGCAGCACGCGGTGCAGCGCGAGCTTCAGCTCGTCCCGCCAGTAGCGGGGGGTGACGCGGCGGGGGGTCTCGCGCAGGGTCGGGACGTCCACCAGCACGACGACGAGCTGCGACTCCTCGAGCCGGTGGTGGGCGCCGAGCAGCGCGGCGGTCTGCAGGGAGCTGCGGATGGACGCGCCGGTCGGGCGGACCCGGATGGTCGGCACCCCCGCCATCTCCATCCGCTCGGCGGTGGCGTGCACGCAGGTCATCGCGACGGTGGTCGCGCCGCGCCGCCACAGCCGCTCGTGGAAGGCGGCGAGCGTGCCGGGGCCGGCGGCCTCCTCGCGCAGGTGGACCTGCTCGGTGCCGAGGTTGATCTCGGCGTAGGCCTCCTCGACCTCGGCGCGGCCGAGCACGTCGATGCTGACCCGGGACGGGTCGAAGCGCTCGTCGAGGGAGGCGCGCAGCAGCGCCCCCTGTAACGCGGCGCCGTTCAGCGGGACGTACGTCGCGGGCATGGTGAGCACGCCGGCCTTGCGCGCGAAGTCGTAGGGGACCGGGCTGGCGAACAGGCAGACGTCCACCCCCGACCCCAGCCGGACGACCTTGTCGGCCGCCTCCTGCTCGTCGCGGTAGGCGGCGGCCACCAGCCGGCTCGGCACCGGCGTCGGGCCGTGGCCCATCAGCATGACCCGTTCGACGAGGTCATGGGGGCCCACCACGCCGATGGTGAGATCAGGCGTGACCGAGCCCGTTCGTGCCGCCGTCATCGATGATCGCTCGCTTCCGGTCCATCCTCTCGGGGGCACGGCCCCGGCCACGCGTTCGCGCACGCTCCGCCCAACGGTCGTCTCATGGCTTGTCGCCCCTGCCTTCTGACCCAGCACCGCAGTTCCCGTGCGATTCGTTCCTCAGTGGGCAGATCGGGTCAGGGCGGCGATGTGTGACGCCCAGACGCGAAATCGAATCAAGAGTGCGGCGAAAAAGTAACCTACGCGACCCCCTGGTCAGTAATTTGTCACCAATCGGTCAGTCTTGATCCTGCATCTTCGGACGTCCGAAGTTGAAAAACAAGACCCGAAAACGCCAGGAGGGCCACCTCCGGGCGCTGGCGCGCACTGGGAAGACCCCTGCGGTGTCCGTTTGGTTTACGCGCGGCCCGAAACTCGATCAACCCGTTGCCGGCGGCCCCGGAAAGACGAGTGATCCGTCCGGGCGGCTCCGAGCGTGCGTCCCGGTGATTTTTCACCGTCCCCGGAAGGGGTGTTTTTGGATCGTTCCATCCAGATTTCCCCGCTGGTCAGGAAGGCGCCCGTCCGGCCTGGTGCGACCCGGTGCCCCGACTTTGCGTGACGGTCCGGTGACGACTGGTCCACCCCGTTTCCCGGCGCGCTGTGACAAGGCTGGTAAGGAACCACTCGCGATTGGGTCAGAGGGGAGGCCACATGCGGCCGATTCGCCCGGACGAAAATGACCGGCCAGTCAGCAGCAGACCGGCCCGGCGGGATCATCCCGCCGGGCCGGTCTGGCGTCGTTGAGGGGCCGGTCAGTCCGCTTCGCGGACGATGTCGGCGCCGAGCTGAGAGAGGCGCTCGGCGGTGTGCGCGTGACCGCGGTCCAGGTAGTAGGCGGAGGTGATCGTCGTCTCGCCCTCGGCCGCCAGGCCCGCGAGCACCAGCGCGCTGCCGCAGCGCAGGTCGTGCGCCTCCACCTCGGCGCCGCGCAGCGCGCGCGGCCCGTTGACCTTGGCGCGGTTGCCGTCCACCTCGATGTCGGCGCCCATCTTGCCCAGCTCGTCGGCCAGCTTGAACCGGCCGTCGAAGATCCGCTCGTAGATGTAGGACGGGCCCTCGGCCAGGCAGGACAGCGCCATGATCGGCGACTGCAGGTCGGTGGCGAAGCCCGGGTACTCGTCGGTGATCACGTTGATCGGGCGGAGCGTGCGCTCCCGCCGGACCTGGAGCACCGCGCCCTGCTGGTGGAACTCGACGCCCATCTGCTCGAGCTTGTCGGCGGCGACGCCGAGGTGCTCCAGCGTGGCGCCGACGAGGTTCAGGTCGCCGCCGGTGATCGCGGCGGCCATCACGAAGACGCCGGCGTCGATCCGGTCCGGCATGACGGTGTGCTCGACGGCGGTCAGCTCGTCGACGCCCTCGACGGTGATGAAGCCGGTGCCGCCGCCGCTGATCTTCGCGCCCATCGCCTGGAGGATCGCGATGTTGTCGAGCACCTCCGGCTCCAGCGCCGCGTTCTTGATCAGCGTGGTGCCGTGCGCCAGCGCCGCGGCCATGATCAGGTTCTCGGTGCCGGTGTGCGACGGCGTGTCGCAGTACAGCGTCCCGCCGCGCAGGTCGCCGGCCTTGATGTGGATGATGCCGTCACCGTTGTCGGCCACATGCTCGGTGACCGTGGCGCCCATCCGCTTGAAGCCGTTGTAGTGGAAGTCCAGGTTCCGGCTGCCGAGATTGCAACCGCCGACGCCCTCGATGACGGCCTCGCCGAGCCGATGCAGCAGCGCCGGCACGAAGAGGAACGAGCCGCGGAAGCGGGAGGCGATCTCGCCGGGGAGCACCGGGCTGCTGAGCGAGGAGGCGTCGATCACGAGGGTGCGTTCGGTCTCGTGCAGCTCGGCCTTGGCGCCGACCGCCCGGGCGAGCTCCACCGCCCGCCGGACGTCCTCGATGATCGGAACGTTCCGCAGCACCGTGCGTCCGCGGGAGGCCATCAGCGAGGCACCGATCATCGGCAGGACGGCGTTCTTGGCGCCCTGGACGAAGACGGTGCCGTGCAGCTGCCGGCCGCCGCGCACGCGATACCGAACCTCGTGGCCCATGCTCATTCCGCCATATCTCCTTCGAAACGCGGTTAAGGTGCCTGCCCGATGAAGGTGGGACCACGGGGGCCGGGCGCGCCGATCGGTCCCGCTGCGCCAGGGCGACCCCAGTAAACCACCGGTCCGGGGATGGGGTGTCCGCATGCGCCACCCTCGCGCCAGTCTGCTAGGTGAGATCCCCAGAGCGGCCCAAAGGTTCGCATTCCCGAGGAAAATCCGAGCCGAGGCGTCCGGCGGACGGGTGCGGTCCGGCGGGTCTAGGGTGATCATCCATGGACGAGTCGCCCGGCTGGGAAGCCATCGACGCCGCGCTGCGCCCCCTCTACGGGGACGTCGAGCCGTACCACTTGGGCACCGTGGTCAAGTGGGCGCTGGGCGGCCCGGATCCGCTCGACGGGATCAGCATCTACGCCCGGACCGAGCCCATCCCGCACTGGCATTTCATTTCGTACGGAATGTCCGAGTTGTACAGGAAGGAATCCGCCGATCCGGACGAGTCCGGATGGGGATTCGAGTTCACCTTCCGGCTCGCCCGCGACCCGGCGGAGGCCGAGCCGCCGGTCTGGGCGGCCAACCTGCTGCAGAACCTCGGCCGGTACGTGTTCAGCTCGGGCAACTGGTTCGAGGCCGGGCACCACATGAACGTCAACGGGCCGATCGCCGCCGACCGCGAGGACTCGGAGATCCGCGCCATCGCGTTCGTCGCCGACCCGGAGCTGGGCGAGATCGGCACGCCGCACGGCCGGGTCCGGTTCCTGCAGGTCGTCGGGCTCGCGTCGGAGGAGTACGAGGCGGTCCGGCAGTGGGACGCCGCGTCGTTCCTGCGGGCGGTCGAGCCGCACCTGCCGCTGTTCGTCACCGACATCGACCGGCGCTCCCTCCTCGCCGACCCGGACCTGGCCCGCGCCGTCCGCCAGGGCATCGCGCGCGACGGGTCGAGCAGCGGCGCCCTGTACGTGACCACCGCGCACTGGGAACTGGACGGCGCGTCCGCGACCCTGCGGATCGGCGCGCTGCAGGCGGAGGCGATCGCACAGTCGCTGCGTGGGCGGCTGCCCTTCGGCCGCACGCTGCTCCTGCAGACCGAGGACACCCGGATGGTGTTCCAGCCGGCCGGCGCGTACGCGGTCGTGGAACCCGAGGACGGGCGCCTCGACGTGAGCATCCCGCCGGAGGGCCTGGACGACGTCGTCGCCGCCCTCCGCCCGGTCGCGGGCAGCACCCCGATCGCTTCCCTGCCGGGACTGACCGTCGAGATCGTCCCGACCCATATGCGGGACCGCTTCGGCAACGAGACCGGCGAAGTCGTCGGCTGACCCCTCGTCGGCTGACCCTCGTCGGACGACCCTCAGCGGGCGGTTTCGAGGACCTCCACCTCGTCGCCGACCGTGAGGGTGCCCAGCTCGCGCGGGACGGCGTTCTGGCCGAACCGGATGCCGCGGTCGATCGTCCGGTACGACGCCAGCGTCCGCAGCGGCTCGCGGCCCCGCTCGCCCGTCTCCTGGTCGGTGGTGGTGATGACGCACCGCGCGCACGCCTTGACCATCTCGATGACGGTCTCGCCGACGCGCAGCAGCCGCACGGCGTCCTCCGCGTACGCGCCGAGCCCTTCGATGACCAGGCTCGGACGGAACCGGTTCATCGGCAGCGGCTCGTCCAGCCGCGCGTTCAGATCGGCGAGGGACTCGGCGGAGACGACCAGCAGCGGGTAGCCGTCGGCGAACATCACCTCGCCGCCGCCCCGCGACGTCGCGCGGTGCCCGGTGAAGCGGACCAGCCGGCAGTCGGCGTCCAGCAGCGCCGAGAACCAGGCGGCGGCCTCGTCGCCCTGGTCGACGCCCCGCGTCTCGTGCCGGTGGACGGTCACGCCCAGCACCTCGCCGTCGTCCACCGCCTTGTGGACGAGCCGGGAGGCGCCGGGCGCGTCGACGCTGAGGACCTCGCCGTCGTAGGACGGGCGCAGCAGCGCCATCCCGGCGAGGTCCCGCTGCGACAGGAACCGGCCCGACGGCGCGACGAGCATGAACTCCCGGTCGTGCGGGAGGCCCCGCGCGGTCAGCCCGGCGGTGCGCAGCGCGGTGCCGCCGCCGCTCTTGAGCGGGTAGGCGTTCAGCTCGGTCAGGATCGCCGTCACGGTCGCTCCGGGGGATCGGGTCAGGCCAGCGCGGCCAGACGGTCGAAGACGGGGCCGAGGCGCTGCACGAACCGCTCGGGGCGGCACACCTCGTCCAGCCGCGCCTCGTCCAGCGTGAGGCCCGCCTCGGCGGCGCGCGCGCGGAGCGTCTCGCGGAACGGGACGCCCGTCTCCCACGTCTCCATCGCGGCCTTCTGGACCAGCGGGTACGCCTCGTCGTCGCGGGACATCCCGGCCTCGACCAGCTCCAGCAGCACCGTCGAGGTGTAGATCAGGCCGCCCGTCGACTCCAGGTTCGCCTTCATCCGCGCCTCGTCCACGACCAGCCCGGACATCAGCCGGTTCGTCAGGTTCAGCATGTAGTCGAGGGCGATCGACGCGTCCGGCAGCGCGATCCGCTCCGTGGAGGAGTGCGAGATGTCGCGCTCGTGCCAGAGCGGGATGCCCTCCAGCACCGGGACGATCTGCGCCCGCACGATCCGCGCCATCCCGGCGAGCCGCTCGGAGATGATCGGGTTCTTCTTGTGCGGCATCGCCGACGAGCCCTTCTGGCCCTTGCCGAACGGCTCCCACAGCTCGCGGACCTCGGTGCGCTGCCCGTGCCGGACCTCCAGCGCGATCGCCTCGCACACCGTCGCCATGATCGCCAGCGCGGACGTCCACTCGGAGATGCCGTCGCGCATCACGACCTGCGTCGACACGTCCGCGCTCTTCAGGCCGAGCTTGCGCGCCACGTGCATCTCGACGGCCGGGTCGATGTTGGAGTACGTCCCGACCGCGCCGGAGATCGCCATCACGCCGACGGCCTCGCGGGCGCGGCGCAGCCGGTCCCGCGACCGGGCCGTCGCGAACGCGAAGTCGGCGACGCGGTGCCCCCACACGTCCGGCTCGCCGTGGATGCCGTGCGTCCGGCCGACCCGCAGCGTCGCCCGGTGCGCGAGCGCGTGGTCCCGCAGCGTCGCGACCAGCGCGTCCGCCTTCGCCAGCAGGATGTCGGTCGCCTCGACGAGCTGCAGCGCCAGCGCCGTGTCCAGCAGGTCGGACGAGGTCATGCCGAAGTGGACGTACCGGGCCGCCTCGCGGGGCTCGGTGTTGTCCGCCCACGCCGACAGGAAGGCGATCACGTCGTGCTGGGTGACCGCCTCGATCTCGTGCACCGCCTCCGGCGTCGGCGGCGGCGCCTTGCGCACCGGCTCCACCACCTCCGGCGGGATCGTGCCGGCCTCGGCGTGGGCCTCGACCACCAGGGTCTCGACCTGGCACCACAGCTCGTATTTGTGCGCGTCGCTCCAGACGCGTCCCATCTCCGGAAGGGTGTACCGCTCGATCACGCTCGAATTCTCCCAGGTCGTGTAGGTGCGGTGGCCGGGCGGGTCAGGCTTGGGCGGCCTTGAGGGCGATGTCGGTGCGGTGGTGCGAGCCCGGCAGGCCGATCCGGGAGACGGCCTCGTAGGCGGTGGCGCGGGCCGCGGCCAGGTCCGGGCCGGTGCCGACGACGTTGAGGACGCGCCCGCCGCCCGCGACGAGCCGCCCGTCCGCGCCGTACTTCGTCCCGGCGTGCAGCACGTACGCGCCGTCGACCGCCGCGGCCTCGTCCAGCCCGGTGATCTCCCCGCCCTTCACCGGCGCCGCCGGGTACCCCTCGGCCGCCACGACGACCGTGACGGCGGAGCCGGGACGCCACTCCAGCTCCGTCCGCGGGTCGAGGCCGCCGATCGCGCAGGACTGGAGCAGCACTCCGAGCGGCGTCGCCAGCCGGTCCAGGACGACCTGGGTCTCCGGGTCGCCGAACCGCGCGTTGAACTCGATCACCCGGACGCCCTGGGACGTGATCGCGAGGCCCGCGTACAGCACCCCCACGTACGGCGTCTCGCGGCGCCTCAGCTCGTCCACGACGGGCTGGACGACCCGGTACATGACCTCGTCCACCAGGTCGTCCGGCGCCCACGGCAGCGGCGTGTAGGCGCCCATCCCGCCGGTGTTGGGGCCCTCGTCGCCGTCGTGGGCGCGCTTGAAGTCCTGGGCGGGCAGCAGCGGGACGGCGTGCTGGCCGTCGCACAGCGCGAACAGCGACACCTCGGGGCCGTCGAGGTACTCCTCGATCACCACGCGGCCGCAGGCGGCGGCGTGCGCGGCGGCGACGTCCCGGTCGAGGGTGACGACGACGCCCTTGCCGGCGGCGAGCCCGTCGTCCTTCACCACGTACGGCGCCCCGAACGCGTCGAGCGCCTCCTCCACCTGCGCGGTGGTCTCGCAGACGCGGGAGTCGGCGGTCGGCACCCCGGCCGCCGCCATGATCTCCTTGGCGAACGCCTTGGACCCCTCGATCCGCGCGGCCTCCTTGTCGGGGCCGAAGCACGGGATGCCGGCCCGGCGCACCGCGTCGCCGACGCCCGCCACCAGCACCGCCTCGGGGCCGACGACGACCAGCTCGATGCCGAGCCGCCCGGCCAGCTCCACCACCGCCGTCGGGTCGCAGGGGTCGAGCTGGTGGTTGTCCGCGATCTCGGCCGTGCCCGGGTTGCCCGGGGCGCAGTGGACGGCGGTGACGGCAGGGTCGCGGTGCAGGGCGCGGGCGAGCGCATGCTCGCGGCCACCCGATCCAAGGACGAGTACTCGCACGTCACGCGAGCTTACTGGTCCGGGCGGTTCGGTGTGGTCGGCGGGAAGGCGGGCATAAGCCCCCAGCGGTAGGGCGTTGGGGACAGTGCGGGCGGTCGTCCCCGACACCGCCGGGCCCGGATGAGGCGGCCGTCACACGCGCCTCCTGTGAACCTCACCGAACGGCCCGGCGTCATAAATGTCGGCTGGTAGGCTGCGACGGGCTTGACGCCCCGTGGTCGAGGTGGGTGAAAGGAGGTGGTCGGGATGAGTCCTGGTGATACTTGCAGTTCGCCAGAGAACCCTCACAGTCCGGACAGGACTGTCCATCCGTCCGCCTCCATCTGGCGTCCGGCCATCGCCCTCGCGCGCTCCCCTCGCTGACACGGTCCCGCTGAGCGGGCCCCCGCCGATGCGGAACGGGTAGAGCGCGCCCCTGCGCGCGTGGCCGGCGGGTTAGGAGCACCCCATGGCCATGACACGAGTCCGTCCTGCGCGCGCCACCAAGTCGCTGTTCAAGGCCCGCGGGCGCGCGCACGGCGCACGGGTACAGGGGCGTGCCCGCGATTCCGCCGTCATCGACTGGGCCGCCTACATCGACGGTCACCGCGCGTCCACCGCCACCGTCGAGGACGCCGTCCGCCTGATCCGCGACGGCCGCCTCACCCCCGACGGCGACAGCGCCGGCTTCGTCTGGGTGGGCCTGCACGAGCCGTCGGCCACGGAGCTGTCGGAGCTGGCCGAGGTGTTCGGCCTGCACCCGCTCGCGGTCGAGGACGCCATCCACGCCCACCAGCGGCCCAAGCTGGAGCGCTACGACGACGTCCACTTCGTCGTGATGAAGACGGTCGGCTACGTCCCGAGCGGCCCGGACGAGGCCGAGGTCGTCGAGACCGGCGAGATCATGATCTTCTGCGGCCCGGACTTCGTGGTGACGGTCCGGCACGGCACGCACGGCGAGCTCGGCCCCGTCCGCCGCCAGCTCGAGAAGGACCCGGCCCGCCTCGCGATGGGGCCCGCCGCCGTCCTGCACGCCGTCGCCGACCGCGTCGTGGACGGCTACGTCTGCGTCGCCGACGCCGTCCAGGAGGACATCGACGAGGTCGAGGAGGCGGTGTTCTCGCCGGAGCGCACCGACGAGGCCCGCCGCATCTACCGCCTCAAGCGCGAGGTCATCCAGCTCAAGCGGGCCGTCGGCCCGCTCGCCGGCCCGCTGCGCAACCTGTCCGGCCGGCGCTTCGTGCCCGCCGAGATCAAGGAGTACCTCCGCGACGTCGAGGACCACCTCACCCGCGTCCGCGAGCAGGTCGAGGCCTACGACGAGCTGCTGAACCCGATCCTGCAGGCGCACATGACGCAGGTGACGGTCACCGACAACAAGGACATGCGCAAGATCTCGGCGTGGGGCGCGATCTTCATGGTGCCCACCGCGATCACCGGCGTCTACGGGATGAACTTCGACTTCATGCCCGAGACGAAGTGGCACTACGGCTACCCGATGATCGTCGGTGTCATCGCCTTCATCTGCCTCAGCCTGTACCGGGGCTTCCGCCGCAACGGCTGGCTCTGATTACTGCAACCCCGGCCCAGGGCACTCGCCTAGCGGCTCGCACCCTGACCGTGCTCGGGCGAGCGCGACATCGCTTCGCGATCTTCCCGGTGGGGCTCGCCTCCGGCTTCGCCCCACCGGTCAGGTAACGCGCTCGCGTGCCACGAGGCGGTGGGCGCGGTCGGGGTAGTCGGTGACGATCGCGTCGGCGCCGTACTTGATGAAGCGGGTCATGTCCTCGGGGGCGTTGACCGTCCAGACGGCGACGGCGAGGGCGAGGGCGTGGGCGTCCTCGACCAGGCCGGGCGTGGTGATGGCGTGCTCGGGGGACAGGGCGGTCGCGCCCATCGCGGCGGCGGCGGCGACCGGGTCGTCCGGCGGCAGGCCGGCGAGCCAGCGGGTGCCCGGCACGAGCGTCTTGCGTTCGATCAGCGCGGTGCGGCCGAGGCCCGGGTGGTTGCGGTGGGCCTCCACCAGGACGCGCCAGTCGAACGCGAGGAGCCGGCTGCGGGCCGTCATCCCGGCGGCGGCGAGGACGCCGGCGACGGCGGCGGTGAAGAGCTCGACCTCCTCGTCCGTCCAGCCGGGGTCGGTCTTCAGCTCGACGGCGAGGCCGACGCGCGCGGGCGCGAGGAGCGCGCACGCCTCCGCCAGCGTGGGGACGGGGGTGCCGGGCAGCGGGCGCTGGGTCCGCGCGAACGCGTCGTCGCGCTGCCGGACGCCCGCGTCCACCGTCTTGAGCTGCGCGAGCGTCAGCTCCCTGATCGGCTTGCCGACGTACGGGAACGAGGGGTCGTCCGGCCAGGCGGGCGCCGTGTCGGCGAGGTTCGCCGGGGACAGCACCTGGTCGTGACCGAGGACGACGACGCCGTCCGCGGACAGGCCGACGTCCAGCTCGATGACGTCCACGCCCAGTTCGGCGGCGTGCGCGAAGCCCGGCAGCGTGTTCTCCGGGCGCAGCCCGCGCGCCCCCCGATGACCGTGCAGTTCGACGGTCTCCCTGATGCCGACCACCGGGGGGACGGTACCGGCCGTCGCCGAACCCCAGGTGGAGGTCCGGTGAGGGCGGGGGGAACGGCGGGTCAGGGGTTACACCAGGGAGCGCAGGGAGAGCGTCTGGTCGCGGCCGGGGCCGACGCCGATCGCGGAGATCTGCGCGCCCGACATCTCCTCCAGCGCCCGGACGTACGCCTGCGCGTTCTTCGGCAGGTCGTCGAAGGACTTCGCGCCGGTGATGTCCTCCTGCCAGCCGTCCAGGTACTCGAGGATCGGCTTGGCGTGGTGGAAGTCGGTCTGGGTGGCGGGCAGCTCGTCGACGCGCTCGCCGTCCACGTCGTAGGCGACGCACACCGGGACGCGCTCCAGCCCGGACAGGACGTCCAGCTTGGTGAGGAAGAAGTCGGTGATGCCGTTCACCCGGGACGCGTAGCGGGCGATCACCGCGTCGAACCAGCCGCAGCGCCGGTCGCGTCCGGTGGTGACGCCGTACTCGCCGCCGGTCGTGCGCAGGTACTCGCCCCACTCGTCCAGCAGCTCGGTGGGGAACGGTCCGGAGCCGACGCGGGTGGTGTAGGCCTTGAGGATGCCGATCACGCGGGTGATCTTCGTGGGCCCGACGCCGGAGCCCGCGCACGCGCCGCCCGCCGTGGGGCTGGACGACGTCACGAACGGGTAGGTGCCGTGGTCGATGTCCAGCAGCGTGCCCTGGGCGCCCTCCAGCAGCACGACCTTGCCGTCGTCGAGGGCCTTGTTCAGCACGAGCGTGGTGTCGGCGACGAACGGCCTGATGCGCTCGCCGTAGGCCAGGTACTCCTGGACGATCGGGCCGGTCTCGATCCGGCGCCGGTTGTAGACCTTGGTGAGGACCTGGTTCTTCTCGCGCAGCGACAGGTCGAGCTTCTGGGTGAGGATGTTCGGGTCGAACAGGTCCTGCACCCGGATGCCCATCCGGTTGATCTTGTCGGCGTAGGCCGGGCCGATGCCGCGGCCGGTGGTGCCGATCCGGGCCTTGCCGAGGTAGCGCTCGGTGACCTTGTCGAGGGCCCGGTGGTGCGGCATGATCAGGTGCGCGTCCGCCGAGATCAGCAGCCTTTCGCAGCCGATCCCCCGCTCCCGCAGCCCGTCGATCTCCTGCAGCAGGACGGCCGGGTCGATCACCACGCCGTTGCCGATCACCGGGACGACGTCGGGCGACAGGACCCCGGACGGCAGCAGGTGCAGCGCGTAGCTCTTGTCCCCGATGACGACCGTGTGGCCGGCGTTGTTGCCGCCCTGGTAGCGGACGACGTAGTCGACGTCGCCCCCGAGCAGGTCTGTTGCCTTGCCCTTGCCCTCATCCCCCCACTGGGCACCGACAAGAACGATGGCAGGCATGCCACTTTTCCTTCCCACGACGAAGGCCCCGGTCGCCGCAAGCGCGAAGGGGCCTCTTGCGATCAAAGCGTACCCGTACCCGGCCGTTAAAGAAACCGCACCTCATCGGCCGGGTACGCGTGCGACGCGTGGGTCGGTGCACCATCCGGGAGACGGACCCCCGGGACGCCGCCCGTGCGGGCGGTCAGCCGGCCAGGGCGTCGGCGGCGGTGGCGCTGCTGTCGCGCAGGAACGCGCGGCAGCGTTCGGCCTCGTCCTCCTCGCCGATGGCGGCGGCGGCGCGGGACAGCGCGTGCAGTGCGCGCAGGAAGCCGCGGTTGGCCTCGTGCTCCCAGGGGATCGGGCCGTGGCCCTTCCACCCGGCCCGGCGGAGCTGGTCCAGCCCGCGGTGGTAGCCGGTGCGGGCGAACGCGTAGGAGTCGATCACGCTTCCCTTGGCGAAGGCGCGGTCGGCCAGTTCGGCCCAGGCGCCCGGGTAGTCGGGGTGGCGCGCGGCGACCTCGAACGGGTCGACGCCGCCGTCCAGCGCCTCGCGGGCCTCGGTGTTGTCCGGCAGTTCCGTGGGTGGCGGGCCGCCGAGCAGGTTCTGGGTCATGCGGGTCATCGTAAGTCGACGCGCCCGGTCCGGATCAACCCGGGTCACGGCCGTGTTCCCGGCCGGGCCTGGAGCCGTCACCGGGCCGCGGCTACGATCGGCGGATGGTCATCCCGGACGGAGTCGACCAGTCCCGCCCGAGCCCGGCGCGGGTGTACGACGCCCTGCTCGGCGGCAAGGACCATTACGAGGTCGACCGGCAGGTCGCCGAGGCGCTGGTGGGGATCCTGCCGAGCATGCGGCTGGTCGCCGTGCAGAACCGCGCGTTCCTCGGCCGGGCGGTCCGGTACCTGGCGGGGGAGGCGGGCGTCCGGCAGTTCCTGGACGTCGGGACGGGCCTCCCGACGCGGGACAACGTGCACGACGTCGCGCAGCGGATCGCGCCGGCGTCCCGGATCGTCTACGTCGACAACGATCCGGTGGTGCTCGCCCACGCCCGCGCCCTGCTGACGAGCACGCCGGAGGGCGCCACCGACTACGTGGACGCCGACCTGCGCGATCCCGCCGCGATCCTGGAGCGGGCCGCGGGCACCCTCGACCTGAGCGAGCCGGTCGCGCTGCTGCTGGTGGCGATCCTGCACTTCCTGCCGGACGACGACGATCCGCACGCCGCCGTCGCCGAGCTGATGGGCGCCCTCGCGCCCGGCTCGTACCTGGTGCTCTCGCACGGCACCCCGGAGGCGAACCCCCGGGGCGTGGACGCGGCCGACGAGTACACGCGGAAGGCGCCCGGCACGGAGGTGACGCCCCGTCCCGCGGAGGAGGTCAGCCGCTTCTTCGACGGCCTCGTCCCCGTCGACCCGGGCCTCGGCTACATCACGGCGTGGCGTCCGGAGGGCCCGGTCCCGCCGCCCGACAAGGTCGGCCTCTACGGCGGTGTCGCCCGCAAACCGTCCTGACGCCCCTCTGGACGGCGTGGGTCCGGATCGCGCACGCCGTTGGGCGCGATCCGCACCGCTTACGGCGTCGCGGCCTGGGCGAGGTCGTAGACGGCCTTGCTCTGTACGCCGAACCCCTGCCCGACGGACCAGGGCCCCAGCGCCCAGGAGAGCGGGCCGAGGAGGTTCACGGCCGGCGCGTCGCCGGTGGAGTTGGTGAAGCGCGAGGTCACGGCGATCTGCGTGCCGGTGCCGGTCGCGGGGTCGAAGCCGGTGAGCCACGGGCCGCCGCTGGAGCCGGGCGACATGGCCGACGGCATGTCGTGCCCCATGTCGCCGAGTTGGGCGTCGTCGATGGACGCGTCGCTGTGCGCGTACATCATGGTGCGGCCGTCGTAGCCGCGCCGCTGGGCCGCCGGGACGCCGAGGTCGCCGTTGGTGCCGTCGTTGTTCTTCCCCCAGTACCAGTTGCGGATGTTGTCCGTCGGATAGCCGAACTGGTACAGCTGCTTCGGGTTGCCGCTGGCGCCGAAGGCGATGTTCTGCGCCCCGACGACCTGCCCGATCGGCCGGGACTCGCCGGGCTTGGCGACGACGGCCATCCCGACGTCGGCGCCGAGGGTCCAGTTGGAGTGCACGTGCCACTCGTAGGTGACCCAGGCCTGGCTGACGCCCCAGACGCCGTAGGGGGCGACGTCCGGGCCGGGCAGCGTGGTCCCGGGGGTGCCGCCGGGCACGTGGCGGGCCAGGCCCGCCCCGTTGAAGCCCGGGATGAAGACCGCGTTGTCGGCCTCGTACGTCCCGGTCGCGCCGTAGTTGGAGTCGACGCGGAAGCAGTGGCCGGCGGCGGTGATGACGCTCTGGTTGGCGCTGGTGACCACGTTGGCCGAGCAGGAGTCGTACCGCGTGTCGGAGGTGTTGCCGGTGTTGTGCATGTGGACGAGGAGCTTGCCGGCGGTCCGCGAGATCAGGCCGCCGGAGCTCCAGGGCGCGCTCAGGGCGTCCCAGCCGCCGGTGGGCGCGTAGGCGTCGGCGCCCTGGCCGTTCTCGTTGCCGAAGTCGTCGTTGAAGCCCGCCTGCGCGATGCGGTCGGTCGTCCAGTAGGCGACCTCGGCGGCGAGGTCCTGGTCGTGGGCCGCGCCCGCCGCGACGAGCGGCGGCAGCGCGTACGGCGGGGTGTCGTCGGCGTGGGCCGGCGCTGCGGCCAGGGCCAGTGCGGCGACGGTGCCGGCGAGTGCGCCGCCCACCGTGCGGCCTCGTCGAGTGATCATGCTGGGCATGGGACGGCCTCGTTCCCCTCGGACGGCGGCGGGAGGCGTCCCGATCATACAGACAGAACTGTTCATATGGCATGACCGATTCCTGCAAGCCTCGCCGGACCGCGCCTGCCTACGCTGACCTGGAAGGAGACCGCGAAGACGGCAGGGGGACGGCGTGGGCGACTCAGACCTCACCGGACTGGTCAACGTGGGCCGGGCGGTGGCCCGCTACTTCGAGCGCATCGGCATCACCCGCGTCGAGCAGCTCGCGGGCCGGGACCCGGTCGAGCTGTACGAACGGATGTCGGCCGCGTACGGGCAGCGCCTCGACCCGTGCCTGCTGGACACCGTCATGTCCGCCGTGGAGCAGGCCGAGGGCGGGCCCGGCCGCCCCTGGTGGCACTACACCCCCGAACGCCGGCGCATTCTGGCCGGGGGCGACGGGTCCTGACGTGCCCTGCCCGGCTCTCAGAGCCGCGCTGCGGCCACGGGCGGGGGGAGGGGGAGGCGGAACCGGGCGGCGCCCTCCTCGGTGCGCGAGCGGGCGGCGGGCCAGCCGCGCCGGATGAACAGCAGGGCGTCCCGGTTGGTGAGGATGACGTCGGCGCCGAACTCGGTGATGCCGCGCCGCGCGGCGAGCTGCGTCAGGTAGCCGACGAGGCCGCTGCCGAGGCCGCAGCGCTTCCAGGGGTCGGCGACCAGCACCGCGATCTCCGCCCGGGACGGATCGCGGACGTCGCGGACGTACTCCGCGATCCCCACCATCTCGCCGCCGACCAGCGCGACGAGGGCGTCGCGGTCCCAGTGGTCGAGGCGGTCCATGGCGGCGACGTAGTAGTCGGGGATGCGCGGCGTCCCGGAGAAGAAGCGGGTGTAGAGGCTGCTGCCGGAGAGCCGGTCGGACATCCGGACGAGCCGGTCGTGGTCCATGACCCCGTACGGACGGATCCGCACGTCCTCGGGTGTGGGCGCGGCAATGTGGGCGACGCTGCGCACATTGAGTTGCTTCATGAAACCCATTGGACCGCAGTGGGTTTCGTCAAGCAACCCTTAAACGGGTGAACGGCGCGTTGATTCTTCGTTCTAGGCGCCCGGGCCGGGCCGGGGGTCGACGTCCCCGGGCCCCAGCGCCGCGCCGCAGGAATCGCAGGTGAAGCGGGACGTGAGCGTGCCGTCGCAGCCGCGGTGCCCGACGATCACCGGCGGCCCGTCGGGGGCGTAGTGGCGGTCGCCCCACATCAGCAGGGTCATCATCGCCGGCCACAGCTCCACGCCCTTGCGGGTGAGGCGGTACTCGTGCCGCTCGGGCCGCTCCTGGTACGGGACGCGGCGCATGATCCCCTCGTCGCACAGCCGGGTCAGCCGGTCGGTGAGGACGTTGCGGGCCACGCCGAGCGCGTCCTGGAAGTCGTCGAAGCGGCGGACGCCTTCGAACGCGCTGCGGATCACCAGCAGCGTCCAGCGATCGCCGACGATCTCCAGCGCGCGGGCGATCGAGCAGTTCTGGCTCTCGTAGGTGCGGGGCAGCGCCACACCCCCGAGACTACCGAAGTTTCATCACAAAACGCGCGCCGATCTTCGCCCGCGGAGGAGCCGGTCGTCGCCCCTCCCGGAAGGCCGAAGCCCAGCTCACGCCACGGGCAGGCACGCGGAGCGAGCGCAGCGGGCCCGCCCGACGACCGACAGGCCGTTTCGCCGCGGAGCGCCAGCGGAGCGGGGAAACGGCCTGTCGGTCGCAACGGGGGTTCCAGGGGGTCGCCCCCCTGGGAAACTAGAGCTTCTTGCCCGCCGACTGGAGGTTCTCGGCGGCCTCGACGATGCGGGCGGCCATCGCGGCCTCCGCGGCCTTGCCCCACGAGCGCGGGTCGTACTGCTTCTTGTTGCCGACCTCGCCGTCCACCTTCAGGACGCCGTCGTAGTTGCGGAACATGTGCTCGGCGACCGGGCGGGTGAACGCGTACTGGGTGTCGGTGTCGATGTTCATCTTCACGACGCCGTACGACACCGCCTCGCGGATCTCGTCGAGGGTGGAGCCGGAGCCGCCGTGGAACACCAGGTCGAACGGCTTGTCCTTGCCGTACTTGGCGCCGACCGCGTCCTGGATCTCCTTGAGCACCTCGGGGCGCAGCTTCACCGAGCCCGGCTTGTACACGCCGTGCACGTTGCCGAACGTCGCGGCCAGGATGTAGCGGCCCTTCTCGCCGACGCCGACGGCCTCGGCGGTCGCGATCGCGTCGCCGGGGGTGGTGTACAGCTTCTCGTTGATCTCGTTGGCGACGCCGTCCTCCTCGCCGCCGACGACGCCGATCTCCATCTCCATGATGATGCGCGCCTTCGCGCACTCCTCGAGGAGCCCGGCGGCGATGTCGAGGTTCTCGTGCAGCTCGACGGCGGAGCCGTCCCACATGTGCGACTGGAACAGCGGCTCCTCGCCGCGCGCCACCCGCTCCTGCGAGATCTTGATGAGCGGACGCATGAAGCCGTCCAGCTTGTCCTTCGGGCAGTGGTCGGTGTGCAGCGCGACGTTCACCGGGTACTTGGCGGCGACGACGCGCGCGTACTCGGCGAGGGCGCTGGCGCCGACGACCATGTCCTTGACGGTGGACCCGGACAGGTACTCGGCGCCCCCGGTGGAGACCTGCACGATGCCGTCGCTCTCCGCCTCCGCGAAGCCGCGCAGCGCCGCGTTCAGCGTCTGGCTCGACGTCACGTTGATGGCGGGGAAGGCGAAGCCGTCGCGCTTGGCCTTGTCGAGCATCTCCGCGTAGACCTCGGGCGTTGCGATGGGCATTGTCAGCGTCCTTTCATACGCAGGGTGCCGCCGGGCATCCGGCCGGGCGGTAGCACCACGAACGACCGTCTACCCAGGTGAGCGGCCCGGGTCACACGGTCTCCGGTCTGGCATGCCGTCCGCCCTCAGTATCCCGTCGGGGTGCGCGTTCCACCTAATCGCGAGGTGCGGAAAGGTACGCTCGCAATGTGGATCTCACGACGATTCCCCTCGACATCACCGAGTGGCTGCATCCGACCGCCTGGCTGCAGCTGTTCGGGACGTTCGCGACGATCGGCGTGCTCGCCATCATCTTCGCGGAGACCGGACTGCTGATCGGCTGCATCCTGCCGGGCGACTCGCTGCTGTTCACGGCGGGGATCCTCACGGCGGTCTCGACCGTCAACGGCCAGGAGTTCCAGTCGCTGTCGCTGCCGTGGCTGCTGGTGGGCGGTCCGGTCGCGGCGATCGCGGGCGCCCAGCTCGGGCACTTCCTCGGCGCCAGCTACGGCCGCCGCCTGTTCGACCGGCCCGACTCCAAGCTGTTCCGGCGGGAGTGGGTGGAGAAGGCCGAGTACTACTTCAACCGGTTCGGGCCGGCCCGCGCGGTGCTGCTGGCCCGGTTCATCCCGATCGTCCGGACGTTCCTGAACCCGCTGGCCGGGATGCTGGGCATGGACGCCCGCAAGTTCTTCCTCTGGAACGTGATCGGCGGCGTCGTCTGGACGGACGCGCTGTTCCTGCTCGGCCACTTCCTCGGCTCCGAGGTCCCGGACGTCGAGAAGTACATCCTGCCGGGGGTCGCGGTGATCCTCGTCCTGTCGGTCATCCCGATCGTCCGGGAGATCATGAAGGGGCGCGGCGGTGGCAACGGTCCGAATAAGAATGACCGTGAAGAGTCACGTCCGTCGCTCAGGAGTGACAGTTATCGCTAACCTCCCCATGTGGGACGTCATCGGTCGGACCCTATAGGTCTCGCACGCATCGTGATCGCGGCCATCGCCGTGGTCTTCGCCTTAGCGCTTCTCGTGGTGGGCGGCATCGCACTGGTGAACGCGGTGTCCGGCTCACCGGACAAGGAGCGCCCCTCGGCGGGCCCAGCCTCCCCGAGCGGTCCGAGCACGTCCTCCCCCGACGCGTCCCCCACCGCGCAGACCCCGGCGGCGAGCGTCCCTCTGCTGATCCGCGTCACCGGCCAGCCGACCACGGTGATCGTCCGCGTCCCCGACACCGGGCAGGTGCTGACCCAGGGCGTCCACGACACCGGGGAGGTCCTCCAGTTCAAGGAGGACACCCTGGACGTCGTCGCGTACAACGGCGGATCGCTCCAGGTGAAGATCTACGGCAAGCTGCAGGCGGCGAAGCCGCCGGGGCAGCGCGCCACCTGGTACGTGCGCCCGAAGGCCTAGGAGAGGCCGAGGTCCTCGACGGCGTAGGGGTGCCGGTAGGCGAGGCCCTCCTCGGCGATGCGGCCGGCGGCGCCGCGCTCCAGGATCGTCGCGACGGCGACGACCTCGGCGCCGGCCTCGCGGAGCGCTTCGACGGCGGTGAGGACGGATCCGCCGGTGGTGGAGGTGTCCTCGACGGCGAGGACGCGGCGTCCGGCGACGTCCGGGCCCTCGATCCGGCGCTGCAGGCCGTGCGCCTTGCCGGCCTTGCGGACGACGAACGCGTCGAGGCGGCGGCCGCGCGCGGCGGCGGCGTGCAGCATCGCGGTGGCGACCGGGTCGGCGCCGAGGGTGAGGCCCCCGACGGCGTCGTAGTCCAGGTCGGCGGTCTCGTCCAGCATCACCCGCCCGACGAGGGGCGCGACGGCGCCGTCCAGGGTGACCCGGCGCAGGTCGACGTACCAGGACGCCTTCTTGCCCGAGGACAGCGTGAAGTCCCCGTGCACGACGGCCTTGTCCTTGATCTCTCGCAGCAGCTCATCACGATCGCTCACAGGAGGAACCCTATTCATCCGGCGCCGGGCCGCCGCAGCCGCCATGTACGGTTGCGGCGGGAAGGGGGACCATGACGCCGGGTTCCGTGGTGCTGCTGCACGCGCCGGGCGCCGCCGCGGCGTCCTGGGGCGACATGCCGGAGATGCTGCGCTCGTACGGGATGGACGTGATCGCCCCGGACGTGCCGGACGGCGCGGGGGCCCGTTACGTCGCCCGCGTGTCGCTGATCATCTCGGCGGCGGGGCCGTCGGTGCCGCTGGTCCTGGCGGCGCACGGCGCGGCGGGGCCGCTGGTGCCCGCGATCGCGCTGGCGCAGCGCGCGGCGCACCGTCCGGTGGGGGGTTACGTGTTCGTGGACGCCGATCTGCCGCGCCCGCCGGGCGCCGCGCACGACCACGAGTCGCTGCCGGGGCCTCCCGACTGGCCGGAGGCGCCCTGCGGCTACCTGCGCACCCACGCCGACCGGGCCGCCTTCCCGGACCGGGACGGGACGGTCAGGGAGGCCCGGCTCCGCGGCTGGGCCGTCGTCGAGCACGAGCCTCCCTCCGCCGCGGCCCAGGCGTTCAGCGAGCTGATCACCACGCTCTAGGCCGCGGCGGGCACCGTCAGGACGCGTCCACCTCGGGGGCGGGACGGTCGGCGCCGCGCAGCGTCAGCAGGGTGAGCAGCGCGGACGCGAGGGCGGCGGCTCCGCAGACGACGAAGCCGATGGAGTAGCCGTGGCCCACGGCCTCCAGGGCCATGGAGTGGACGGGCTTGAGCGGCGGCGCGGCGGCGGAGGCGCCGTTGATGCCGAGCGGGCCGCCTTCGTGCAGCACCTCCAGCGCGGCGTGCTTCAGGCCGGCGGGCAGCGGCGAGGCGTCGAGCTTCTCGGTGAACCCGGAGCCGGCGCGGCTGAGGGCGACGGCGCCGATGACGGCGGGGCCGAGGGTGAAGCCGAAGTCGCGCAGCAGGTTGGTGGTCGCGCTGGCCATGCCCTCCAGGTGGTGGGGGACGGTGTTGACGGCGGTCGCGGTGATCGAGGAGACCGTGACGGCGAAGCCGATGCCGACCAGGCCGAGCGGCAGGATCAGCGAGGTCATGGCGCGGTCGCTGATCGGGAGGGTCGCGGTCCAGAAGTCGCCCGCGGCGATGAGGACGAGCCCGCCGCCGGTGAGCAGGCCGGGCGCGACGCGGCGCAGGAGCCGTTCGGTGACCGGCAGCAGGACGAGGGCGAGGCCGTTGAGCAGCAGGAACGCCATGGCGGTGTGCATGGGCGGCTGGTCCTGCGCGGGGCCGAGCCGGATGCTGACCGAGTAGGCGGTGCCGAGGAAGCTGAACATGCCGACGACGGCGACGATCGAGGCGATGGCGAAGGACCGGTTGGCGAACAGGTCGAGGCGCAGCAGCGGGGAGCGGACGCGCAGCTCGGCGGCGACGAACGCGGCGAGGAACAGGGCGGCCAGCACGAACCCGGTGACGACGGGAGCGGAGCTCCAGCCGTCCTCGGGGCCCTGGATGATGGCGTAGAGCAGCGCGAACAGGCCGAGGCCGATGGTGATCTGCCCGGCCGGGTCGAGGGAGCGTCCCTCGGGGGCGCGGGAGTCGCGGGCCAGCAGGGTGCTGACGGCCGCGCTGATCACCGCGAGGACGGTGACGACGATGAACGACCAGCGCCACGACCCGTAGGTGGCGGTGATGCCGCCGAGCAGCGGGGCGAGGAACCCTCCGGTGGACAGGCACGCGGCCCACAGGGCGATGACACGCGCGCGCTGCGTGCCGCTGGACCCGGCGGCGAGCATCGCCAGCGAGGTCGGGAACAGGGCGGCGGCGCCGAGGCCGGCGAGCGCCTGGCCCACCCAGAGCTGGTGGACGCCGGAGCTGGTGGTGCTGACCAGCTCGCCGACCGCCATGAGCGCGGCGCCTCCGATGAGCAGCCGCTTGCGGCCGAACAGGTCGCCGAGCACGCCGAACGTCAGTTCCAGGACGGCGACGGGCAGCAGGAACGCGTCGGAGATCCAGGTGAGCTGGGAGCCGACGGGATGCAGGTCCTTCTGGAACAGGCCGTTGAGGGTGGCCGGGATCGCGATGCCGATCTGCGCGAGGCAGACCGCGACGCAGCCGGCGATCAGCGTGCCGCGCGCGAGGGCCGAGCCGGACGCGGACGTGGAGCGGGACGGGGTCTCCGCGGTGGTGGACACGTGGACTCCTGACGGGACGGGGTGGGGGTCAGCGGGGTGGGACGGGGTCGGGGTCGACGGGTTGGATGGTGAGCGGTGCGGGGGTCAGCGGCGCGCGCCGACGAGGGTGCCGGGCCGGTAGGCGACGAAGGCGGCGCCGTCGAGGCCGAGGGCGAGGGCGCTGCGCTGAAGCTGCGCGGCGCCGGTGCCGTTCCAGCGCCCGGTGGTGACCCGGTTCTGGACGGCGTGCACGGCGGCGACGGTCTCGGCGGTGGTGAAGTTGCAGTGGCCCTGCCGGGCGACGTACGCCTGGCGCAGCAGCGCGGAGCGTCCGGCGGCCCGGACCCGTCCGGCGAAGGCGTTCTCCTGCTCGACGGGAACGAGCTGGTCGGACGTGGTGTGGACGTCGAGCAGCGGGACGGTGAGGCCTTGGCCGGCGGTGGAGGTGCGGCGCAGGGACCGGACGGCGGCGGGGTCGGCGGTGACGTCGGCGCCCTTGGTGAGGCGGGTGAGGTCGCTGCCGAGGTTCAGCCCGGCCGTCCGGTAGAGGGCGCGGACCTGCGCGGCGTGCGAGGACCGCCGCAGCAGCGCGGCGTAGTCGACGCCCTTGTTCCAGGAGGTGTTGCCTCCGGCGGACAGTTCGATCTGGTAGCGCCCGCTGGTCAGGAAGGGCAGCAGGCCCTGCGTGAACCAGGCGTACTGCTGCTGCTCCTGGCCCGCGTAGTCGGTGCTGGCGGGCGGCTGCTGGTTCGGGGCCCAGCCGGCGAGGTTGAGGTAGGCGGAGGCGAGGGCGATCCGGGCGCGTCCCTGCGGCGTGGCCTGCGCCGTGGTGACGGCGTCGGTGAGCTTCGCGCCGAGCGCCCCCGCCTCGGCGGCGTCGGAGAGGTCGACGAGCCGGGTCCCGCTGCCGGGGCCGAGGAGCGCGGCGATCGCGTACTCGGCGTCGAGCTGGTAGTTGTCCAGGTCCACGCCGCCCGCGACGAGGCCGCAGAGGCCGAGCGCGCCGTCGACGCGGCCCGCGCCGTCCCGGGCGATCTGCGCGTTGACCAGTCCGCCCATGGACTGGCCGACCGAGATGACGTGCCGGGGGCGTCCGGCGGCGCCGCGGAACGCGTCGAGCGTGGCGAACTGGTCGCGTTCGGCCGAGGCGAGCGCCCACATCGAGCCGTTCGGGTCGTAGGACGAGCCCGCGAGCGCGTAGCCCTCGGCCAGCAGGGCGGTCCGGGCGCCGGGGCTCGGCGCGTCCTGTGCGACGAGGGGGCCGAAGCCGTGGCTGAACAGCAGCAGCGTGCCGTTCCAGCGGGCGGGGACTTCGGCGGTCCAGGCGGCTCCGTCGGCGAGCTTCCCGGAGTAGGCGACCGTGCCTGAGGACGTGGACGTGGACGTGGACGGGGCGGGCGCGGACGCGGCGGAGGCGGACGCGGCGGCGGGGACCGCTGGGGCGAGGGCGAGGACGGCGCCGGCGGCGGCGAGCCGTCCGAGGCGGCGGGCGGGGCGGGGCAGGGACATGAGCGGCTCCTGATCGGGAGCGTGCCGGAAGGTCGCCGCGAATGTACGGCTGATTCTTGACGGCTGTCAATATTGTGACGAATATCAGGGCATACGCCGTCGCACGCCGATGATCAGCGGTTTCAGCCGAGGGGAAGGGTGTCCAGGATCCGGGCCGCCTCCGCCGCGGCCGGCCGCTCCCACCGCCCGGCGAGGTCGCGGAACACCGTCTCCGCGCGCATCGCGGGCCAGCCCTCCGGCAGGTGCTCGGCCGGCAGGTGCGGGTCGCGGCGCACCAGCTCCAGCCAGTCGCTGTGCAGGACGAGCTGCCGCGCGAGGTCGTCGGGCAGCCCGATCGCGGCGTCCGGGCAGTCCCCGCCCGCCGCGGCCCCGTCACCGCTGCCCGGGGTGTCCCAGCGGTCGAGGAACGCCTGGTAGCGGGCGGCCATCGCGGGCACGTCGAACGCCTGCTCCAGCACGTCCCGCACCTCGGTCGGCGGCAGCACGCTCCCGCCGAAGACGCGGATGTGGGACTCCAGCCCGAGCCCGGCCACCGCCGCCGCGACGTCGACGGCGCCGGGCGCCACCCACAGGCCGTTCTGCAGGGGTCCGAAGCCCGCCCAGATCAGCCGGGACCGCAGGTCGTGCCGCTCGCGCCGCCAGTCCTCCGGCAGCGAGAACCCGACCAGCGTCCACTGGCCGTCCCAGTTCCGGTTCACCACGCCCGCGCGCCAGATCCGCGCCCGGCCGTCCTCCAGCACCTCGGCGGCGTGCGCGGACAGCGCGAAGTACATCTTGCGGCCCTGCCGGTGACGCTCCAGCAGCCCGCGCTTGACCATCCGGTTCAGCGACGTCCGGACCGCGTGCTCGCCGAGCCCGACCCGGCCGAGCACCTCGATGACGCTGCCCGACGACACCGCGACGGGACGCCCGAGCACGTGCGCTCCGAAGAACGTGAGCATCAGCGGGCGCGTGCGCGCCTCGGCGCCGGCGGAGTTGGGCATCCCCACAGCGTAAGGGCCTCCGGCCCCCGCGCCCTCCCCGGTCGTGCCCGCTCAGTTCTTGAGGAGGTCGTCCAGGAGCGCGTCGTAGTCGTCCTCTTTGCGGCCGAGGTCGATGCGGGCGCGGTAGCGCAACCGCAGCAGCGCCTCCAGGCTGTCCTCGGCGAGGGCGACGTCGTCGGGCCCCGGGGTGAACGACTCCTCGCCGGTGACCGGCGGCTCGTCGGGACCGCCGACGCCGGTGCCGACGGCGCGGTCGCGCAGGGCGAGCACCACGTCGGCGCCGTTGGTGGCCCAGTCGTGGGCGCCGGACGCGTCGCCCTGGGCGTACAGCACCTCGGCGACCGTGCGGTACACCTCGGGGTCGCGCGGCTTGTCGGCGCGGATCTCGTCGACGAGGGTGCGTGCCTCGTCGGCCCTGCCGAGCTCGAACAGGGCGTCGGCCAGGTAGGCGCGCGGGTCGCCGTACACCTCGCCGCCGTCCTCCATGGCCCTGCGGTACAGCTCGGCGGCCTTGGCGTGATCGCCGGCGTGCTGCCACTGCTCCCCGGCGCGCAGCAGCACGTTGGCGCGCGACACCCCGCCCGTCACCGACTCGGCCAGCTCGGACAGCCGTTCGGCCGCCGAGATGTGATCGCCGGTGCGCAGGGTGTCGAACTCCAGGTCGTCGAGATCGTCTTCCGTCACATGCGTCACGCTTCAACGCTACCCGCCGGCGGCCGGCCGAAGCGGGCGAATCACTGATGATCGTGCATTACCCGCCCGTATGCGTCCGCGGCGTACCGCCGTCACCTGCGGGAACGTTCGAGGGCGTCCCAGAATCCGCGGCGCAGCGCGTGCCGCACCTCGTCGTGGAGCAGGAAGTCGATGGGCAGCGAGGACCCCTGCAGGAGCCGGGCCTCCAGGTCGGAGGGCATGCGCGGCTTGCGGGCGAGGACGGCCTCGAGCCACAGCGCGGGCGCGTCCCGCGCGACGGACTCGCCGAAGTCCTGGCCCTCCTGGTGCGCGGCCTTCACGGCGTCCGCGAGGCTCGGGGTGTTCTGCTGCGCGGGGACGGGCGCGATCTGCTGCGGTCCGGTGTAGGGGCCGTGCGGCCGGCTCGACGGCAGCGGCGACGGCCCGGGCGACTGGGGCGGCAGCGTCTGCGGCGGGGGCGGCGGCGACGGGGACGGCACCGGCGACGACGAGGTGTACTGCGGGCCGCCGAGCGGCGGCTGGCTGGACGCCGGGGCCGGTGCGGACGAACCCGTCGCGGACGGGGCCTGGAGCGGCGAGGACGGCAGCGGCAGCCCGCCGGAGTTGAGCGAGGACGACGAGCCGAGCGAGGACGGCGAGCCGAAGCCGCCGCTCCCCGGGAGGGGAAGCGGCCCGGTGGGGACGCCGGTCCCGCCGCCGCTGCCGCTGCCGCTGCCGCTGCTGCCGCCGAGGCCGGGCGGCCCCGACGAGCCGTAACCGGACGATCCCGACGAGCCGAGGCTCGAGGAGCCGAGGCCCGAGGAGCCGGACGAGCCGTAACCGGACGCCGCGGGGCTCAGCGGCGGCTGCCCGCCGATCGGGGACGACGGCGGCGGGCCGTTGTGCGCGGTGGTCTGGAGCGGGCCGAGCGGCGCGCCGGCGCCGCCGGGGCCGTGGCCGTTGGAGCCGTGCCCGTTGGACAGCGGGCCAGCGCCGAGCGCGGCGATGCCCGAGGAGCCGGCCCCCGACCCGGTGTCGGCGCCGCTGAGCAGGTTGACGTAGGGGCGCAGGTGGCCGGCGCCGATCTCGATGAGGTCGTCGCACTCCTGGCGCAGCACCCGGGAGATCGTCCAGTTGCCGTCGACGGCGACGTGCACGACGGTGACGCGCAGGCCGAGGTCCTGGGCGTCGGAGACGACCTGGGCGAGGTCCTCGTCGCCGCTGACCACGACGGCGTCGGCGAGGGCGCTGTTGCGGGCGAGGGTCATGAGGTCGCGGTGGATCTCGCTGTCGACGCCCTCGCGGCGGCCGGGGCGGATGCGGCCGAGGCGGAGCTTGAGGCCGGGCAGGTCGGCGAGCGCGTCGTGCTCGGGGGCGCGGCGGCCCTCGACGGTGGCCTCGTACCAGTAGCAGCGCAGCAGCGGCATGCCGGTGCGTTCGCGCGCGAGGTTGCTCAGCAGCTGCAGGAGCCCGCCGAAGTCCCACGAGACGGTCTCGCGATGGCGGGTGCCGTGCACCGCCATGGCGCCGTCGGCCAGCAGGTAGCCGGCGTCTACGAACAGCGCGCAGCGATCCATGCGACACCGCCCTTCCTCTACACGGGAGCTCACAGGCCGGCGTAGTGACCTCGGGCGCCTATAGCGTAGTGAAGCCCGTCAGCCCCGTAGGCCAATACGGCGATTCGCACTCTTTCATGGCATACCGCCGGTTCGCGACTCCCCAGTAACAGCAAACTGGGAACCGCGGCGGACGCTACCAGCCGTTGCCGCCCCGCCTCGCCCTTCCCCATGATCTTTACGGGAAGGAGCAGGTCGCCGGTTCAGCCGTAGGGTCCGCGCGACCGTGTCTTCAACCGGCCATGGAACCGCCCCTGAAACCGGCCGTGGAACCGGCCGTGGAACCGGCCGTGGAACCGGCCGTGGAACCGGCCGTGGAACCGGCCGTGGAACCGGCCGTGGAACCGGCCGTGGAACCGGCCGTGGAACCGGCCGTGGAACCGGC
>NZ_JAGEOK010000037.1 GCF_017573545.1 Actinomadura nitritigenes
CTGGTTGGACGGAGGGTTGTGAGAGATCAACCGTCCTACCAGGGGCTCCTTGACGTTCCGGGGCAGATGCACCGACCGCGACCATCATGTGATCAACAGTCACCACACCGCTGCTGAAAAAGGCTCAGTGTCGCCATCGAAGATGGCGCCAAGGCCGCCGACGCCCCGGCAAGCTGCGCGCCGACAAGGGGGTATGACTTCGCTGACATTCGGCGCCGGCTACGTGGCCGCGGCATCCTCCCGCGCATCGCCCGCCGCGGGATCGAGTCCTCGCAACGACTCGGTTGAACGGCAGTCTCGCTGATCCATGGGGGCCAGGGCGTCGTCCGGGAACGTCTGCCTTCGCGGCGACGGCCCCAGGCGGCGCCGGTTCCGCTCGCTCCCGCTCTCCAGCAGCGTGGCCTGCCGCCCCCGGGCGTCGGTGACGACCCGCTCGGCATCGGCCGCGCTCGTGGCCCTTGAAATGATCCAGTTCCTTGAGCGCGCTCTTCCGCTTGGACTCGTCCAAGCGCGTCAGCGCCTTGTACCTTTCTGCAACCGATTCGGGCGCTTCGGCGGGCTGCTCGGATAGGATCAAATGCGCTCTCAAAGATTGGGTACACGAGAAGCTCCACCCCGCTCGGCGTGACGCTGGTGAAGTGATGGAGCGCACTGGAGCACCGCCTTCCGATCATGGGGCCACATCGGTCTGGAGCCTCACCAATCAGCTCCAGATAAGCCTTCCACCTCGGTAGCGCTCCGGAAATGACACCGCTACGGTGGTTGCCGGATGAAGAGATGGACGGGCAGAGCACCGGGAGGACCCGAATGCCTGACAACATCCTCGACTGGCAGGCTATCCGCGACGCCCTGTACGACGTCCGGCAGACCATCGACGCGGCATACCCCGGCACCTCGTACGGGGCGCCCTACTCTTCACACACCCTCGGTCGCCTCGACATACACCACCGCGAAATCGCCGTGGCTCTGTTCTATGAGCCCGACGAGGGCTGGACCCTCAGATTCGAAGACGATGGCCCCCAGGTCCCCCTAGCCGATTCGCGCGGCCTTCCTTACACCGGCGACAACGGCTCACTCGTCGCCACACTGGCGCTACAGGCGATCGACAACTACATCGATCGCCGCTAGGAAGATTCAAAAGAACCCGCCTTGGATGGCCGTCGGGGCTCTGCCGGAACTGGCCGCGGGAAGGGCGAAGTCGGACGCCGGGTCGACGCCGGCATCTTTGAAGACGGAACGGACGGTCGGCGGGCGGCCCCGACCTCGTGGGTCTGGATCGGGCGCAGGGGCAAGGGCGGTGTCGTGGCCTGGCCCGCGACGGTCCCAGCCCGGCACCACCACCCGCCGGACATTACGCCTCTCGCCTGCACGGAGCTACTATTCGGCTCGGCCGCGTGCTACTCCCCGGCTTCGGCGCGGTACCCCTGCACCTAAGCTGATCTTGTGGTGATGGAGGGTCGTGTGCGGGACTACGGTCTCACCGGCTCAGCAGGATGACATCTGTCAGCCGTGGCGGCCAGATCCGGGCGAGCAAGCAGGTGGACACCCCCCACGGTTCAGCGGCGTCGGAGCCGCCTACGGCGCCTGGTCGTTCGAGGGGTCGCCGGTCTCACTATCGCTGGCTCGCGAGCGCGCGACCCGTGCCGAACTCCGCGCTCGGCAGCTCGAAGCGAGCATGGATCGACTGGAGGCGGACCCTTCCGGTCAATGGAGCGATTCCCCCACAGCCATCAATCCCTCGTCGGATGGCGGCCCGTTCGCCAGCGACCGCACCGTCCGGCACCCGGTTCCAGACGGTGACGACCTTTCCGGTGTGCCGCTGAAGCTGGTGGACGGGCTCGCTCGCCTCTATGCCTTCGCGGACCTGGGGACGCTGACAGCACAGGGCGTGTTCGCCGGAGACCAGAAGGTGAGAGCCGTGGCGGCACTCTGTGCGTTCGGGCAGCGCGTGCTGGACCTGGACGCCGAGGACTTCGGCATGCCCGAGACAGCCGTCGAGGTCCCCAAGGATCTGCTCGAGCGGGCCCTTCCGAGTCGGATCCCGCAGGCACCCCGGGAGCGGCCGCGTGGTGCGCTCGCGAGCCTGCGGCCGGTCTATTCGCTCATTCTGGAGGTCATCGCGATCAACTGGCGCCGCCAGGACATGAATGCGCTGCTCGCCGCAGTCCATATCGCCGGCCAGTACATGCCTCTGCTGGCCTGGGAGCCGGTGCTCGGGCACGCAGGTGACCCGGCGTTGCTGGGCTCTTCGGTGAGTGGTGAGGGCAGCCGGTTCGGCGTCCCGATCAAACCCGGCGCCGAGCGGCTGTGTGACCACACCCGGCCGGAACGGTCCGCCTGCGAGCGAGTGCTACGGGCGTCGGCGGAACCGCCGCCGGGCTGGCGCGCCTACTTCGATCGCCAGCACAGCCAGGTCGCCCAGGCGCTTGGCGATTGCGCGGCCCGCTGTCGAACACCCTGCAGCGTGATGCTGCGCCTGGATGACGCCGTACGGGCCGATCTCACCGAGCGTTGCAAGCTGGCCGTGGAATTCACCGACGGCGCGCTGGTCCGGCTGCGCCACGCGGCGCCCGTCGGGAGCGGCTTCGGAGTGCCGTCGCCGGAGGAGGTCCAGACCGCCTGGGCACGCTCTCGTGCCTCACTGCGTCACCACCTCCTCGGCGAAGCCGTGTTGGACAGCGGTAACGACGAGGATTACCCGCTGCCCGGCCTGCCCGCGCTGTTCTCCGCGATCGCCGCCGGACCAGTCGTCCCCGACACTCTCCTGCGCGACGTCACGGCGCGCATCACCGAACTTGTTGGCCAAGACGGCCAGTGGCTCAGGTAGGAACCGCGCGGCCAGCCGAGCAGGGCCCCTTCTACACCCCCACCGGCTGACGCCGTGGCGAGCTCCCGAGCCGCCTGGCCGTGATGACGGGGCCTGTTCTGTCGTGAGGACGAACCTGGGGCCCGATCGGGGGCTGGTGGGCTGGATCACATGGACGTGCTGTCACGGCGGGCGGGTCGGCGGCATCTCGTGTTCGTCAGGGCGCCACGCGGACCACCCGCGCGGCGCCTCCCCCTCAAGGAGTCAGGACGAAGTCATGGAGCCTCGTTTCA
This sequence comes from Actinomadura nitritigenes, assembly GCF_017573545.1. Lineage (GTDB taxonomy): Bacteria > Actinomycetota > Actinomycetes > Streptosporangiales > Streptosporangiaceae > Spirillospora > Spirillospora nitritigenes. Next base: position 3,100 of record NZ_JAGEOK010000037.1, read on the forward strand.
ACCTGTTCGCCAACGAGCTCGGCGCCAAGATCGGTAAGCGGATCGCCGGCGTCAGCCTGGCGATCCAGGAGTCGCCGCTGCCCAAGGCCCTGATGGAACTGGTGGAGTTGCGCGCCAGCCAGATCAACGGCTGCGGTTTCTGCGTCGACGCCCACGCCAAGGAGGCCGCGGCCGCCGGTGAGACCGCCGTCCGGATCAGCCTGGTGGCCGCCTGGCGGGAGTCGACGGTGTTCACCGAGGCCGAACAGGCCGCGCTCGCGCTCGCCGAGGAGGGCACCCGGCTCGCCGACGCCCACCAGGGTGTCTCGGACGAGACCTGGAACCAACTGCGCAAGCACTACGGCGACGACGAGATCGTCGCGCTGGTGTCCCTGGTGGCGATGATCAACGCGGCCAACCGGCTCGGTGTGATCCTGCACCAGAAGGGCGGATCGTACGAGGCCGGTGCGTTCGCCGCCATGTCGAGCTAGCCGGACGTAGGAACATCGGCCCGGCCTGGATCTTCCGATCCGGGCCGGGCCTGCGCGTCCGCAGTGGAGCGATCCTGATCGAGATCGCCGAGGGCCGGATCAGCGACTTCCCGGTTCCTGAACCCCGACAAGCTCCCCCGCCCTTGAGGTCCTGCGGCCCATCACCCGCAGCGACACGCAAGCGCGGTGATCCCGGCGCCCCTTCCTCCCCCGGGACGCGCACGTCAGGCCCGAGGGGCGGCAGTTCCTTCCACCCATCTCTTTTCCTCAAGGAGTCACCGAGCATGACAGATCTCGGCAAGCTGACCGGCGACTACAACCTCGACACCGTCCAGACCCGGATCGGATTCGTCGCCCGGCACACGATGGCCACCAGGGTGCGCGGGCGATTCGAGGAGTTCGAGGGCGCGGTGTACCTGGACGGCGACCAACCGTCGAAGTCCGAGGTGCGACTCACGATCCGGACGCGGAGCATCCAGACCCGCAACTCGCAGCGTGACGACCTCCTGCGCGCCAAATTCCTCGGGGTGACCGACCATCCGACCGTCACCTTCACCTCGACGAGGGTGGAGCAGACCGATGGCACGAAATTCGAGGTCACTGGTGACCTCGGCATGCGGGGCCTGGTCAGACCGGTCACCGTGGACGTTGAGGTGACGGGCACAGAGGAAGGCGCGCGGGTCGACTTCAAGGGCAGCGTCACGATCGACCGCAATGACTGGGGCGTGAACTGGAACGCCGCCACCAGGATCATGATCAGGCCGAGCGCGACCATCGAGGTCGAGGCTGCGGCGATCCGACGGCCCTGACAACGTCTTCCGCCACTCGGCCGGCCGGCAAGACGCAGTGACGATGATCGACCGTCTGTCTGAGCGCTTCGGCAATCCGCGAAGCGTACGGATGTGAGGGCGGCGGCTCCCCCACCGGCTCCCGAGCCTACGAAGCGCTCATCGGCACACGGCCGCGAACGGTAGGCCACGGCTGAGCGGGACGGCGATCTGACGGGGTTTCAGTTTCGGCTCCTCCGCATTAACCTGACGGGCAGTCAGAAACGGCGGCCGGCGGCCGCCCGTCCGGTCGGCTCGCGGAGGCAAGGTCCCGATGGAAGCTCACACCCCGCCCGGCGCGCCGCTCGCCGGGATCCGGATCGTCGAGGCGTCGATGCTCGGGCCCGGCGCCGCCACCACCCACCTGGCCGACCTCGGCGCCGACGTGATCAAGGTCGAGCCGCCCCGCGGCGACTACCTCCGCGAGACGACCTGGCCGCTCGTTTCAGGGGTGTCGCTGATGCACCTGCACATCAGCCGCGGCAAGCGCAGCATCGTGCTCGACCTGCGCACCGCCGAAGGCCGGGAGGTGTTCCTCGACCTCGCCAGGGGCGCGGACGTCGTCGTGGAGGCGATGCGACCGGGCGGGCTGGAACGCCGGGGCGTCGGGCCCGGGGTGCTCGCGCGGGTCAACCCGCGGCTGGTGTTCTGCGGCATCTCCGGATACGGCGAGACCGGCCCGTACCGCGGCCTGCCGAGCCACGGCGTCGCCTTCGACACCTGGGCCGGGCTCGTTCGCCCGGAACCGACCGGGGACGGCCACTGGGCGATCCCCGAGCACCCCTCGACGGGCATCAACGCCGGGCCGCTGTTCGCCGCCATCGGCATCCTCGCCGGGGTCGTCCGAGCGCGGGCGACCGGCGTCGGGGGCCGCCTGGAGGTCGCCCAGTCGGACGCGGCCGCGTCGATGGACTGGCTGCGCAGCGAGACCTGGCGGGCCTACGAGCGGCCCGAGAGCGAGGTCACCGGCAACGGCGCCGACGGGTTCCGGCGCCGCGAGCCGGGGACCGCCGGCATGCGCGACGGGGTGCGGTACCAGTTCTACGCCACGGCGGACGGTCACATCCTGTTCATGGCCTCCGAACGGGAACTCTGGCGCAACTTCTGCACCGCCGTCGGCCGCCCCGACCTGTTCGACCGGCATCCGGGCTCGCGCTACGCCGACCACGCCATCGGCGACACCGTGCTGCGCGACGAACTGACGGAGATCTTCGCCGGTCGCGGAAGCGCCGAGTGGATCGCGTTCGGCGGCGAGCACAACGTGCCGATCGCGCCGGTGAACACGCCCCGGACGCTGGCCGCCGACCCGCAGTTCCAGGAGCGCCTGCCCTGGCTGCCGGCCGAGCGGCTCGGCACCGACCAGCTGCCGAGCCCGATCAGGTTCGTCGGCGAGGAGCGCCGGGTCCCGGCCCGCGCGCCCGCTCTGGGCGAGCACACGGGGGAGATCCTGCGCGAGGTGCTCGGCTACGAACCGCCGGCGATCGCGCGACTGCGCGAGTCGGGCGCGCTGGGCTCGCCGGACGAGGCGGAGCGGGCGGAAGGGGCGGGCGGCGCACGGCCGGGTTCCTTCGGTTCCGGCACGCGGGGCGGCTGACCGCGCCGGGAGACGGCCGATGTTACCTATTGCACAAATCTGACGGCCCATCATATTGTCGCTTCCACTGCGTCCTTGGAGGTGAGACCATGGAACTCGCCCGAAACAGAACGAGTTCTACGATCCCCCGGCACGATTCGGAGCCACCGCCCGCCGCCATCCGCGCGACCGGGGTCGAGCGCCGGTTCCGCCACGGCCGCGCGGACGTGCACGCTCTGGGGCCGGTCGACCTCGACATCGCGGCGGGCGAGTTCTGCTGCGTGGTGGGGCCCTCCGGTTGCGGCAAGTCGACGTTCCTGCGGCTGGTCGCCGGGCTGCTGCGGCCGAGCGCCGGACGCCTGGAGATCCGCGCCACCGCCCAGCACCCGGCCGCGATGATCTTCCAGGACTACGGCATCTACCCCTGGAAGACCGTGCTCGGCAACGTCCGGTTCGGGCTGGACGTCCAGGGCGTCCCGCGCAAGGAGGCGACACGGCGGGCCCGCGACTGGCTTTCCCGGATGGGGCTGACGGACTTCGCCGACGCCTACCCCGCCTCGCTGTCGGGCGGCATGCGGCAGCGGGTGTCGATCGCCCGTGCGCTCGCCGTCGAACCGGAGATCCTGCTGATGGACGAGCCGTTCGCGGCTCTCGACGCTCAGCTGCGCACCATCCTCCAGGAGGAGCTGCTGGCGATCTGCGAGACGGACCGACGCACCGTGCTGTTCATCACGCACAGCCTGGAGGAGGCCATCGTCCTCGGTGACCGGGTGCTGGTGATGAGCGCCCGTCCCGGCCGCGTCCTGGCCGAGCGCACACCCCCGTTCGGCCGCCCGCGCAGCGGGGACGTCCGGCACTCCCCCGAGTGCGCCGAGCTGAAGGCCGAGCTGTGGGACCTGCTGCGGGGCGAGATCGAACCGGCCGGAGGTGGCGGAGAATGACCGAACGGCAGACCCTGCGGGCGGCCTCGGCCGAGGAACGGATCATCGTGCGCCGGCCGGGCCCCGCGGAGCGGTCCCCGGCGGCCGCCGCGACCCGCCGGCGCACGCTGGAGCTCGGCCTGGCGATCGCCGTCCCGGTCGTCCTCGTCGGGCTCTGGCAGCTCGCCGCGAGCCGGGGCTGGATCGATGCGCGGCTGTACCCCTCGCCGTCCACCATCGTCGCCAACGGGTGGGACCTCGCCGTGGACGGCAAGCTCTGGCCGGACGTCTGGGCGACGAGCCGCCGGGTCGTCCTCGGCTTCCTGCTCGGCACCGGCATCGGCGTGCTGCTCGGCCTGGTGATGGGCACCTCGCGGACGGTGCGCGCCGCGCTGGAACCCCTGCTCGACGCGCTGTACGTGGTCCCGAAGCTGGCGCTGCTGCCGATCTTCCTCAACATGTTCGGCCTCGGCGAGGGGCCGCAGCTCGCGCTGGTCGCCGCCACCGTCTTCTTCTTTGTGTGGATCTCCACGATGTCGGCGTTCCTGGCCGTCCCGGAGGGTTACCGCGAGGCGGGCGAGGTCTTCGGGGCGGGCCGGTGGCAGATGTTCCGGCACGTGCTGCTGCCCGGCGCGCTGCCCCAGATCATGGTCGGCGCCCGGATCGCGGCGGGCGTGTCCGTCCTGGTCATCGTGGCCTCGGAGTTCGTCGCCGCGACCGACGGGCTGGGCTACCTCATCTTCAATTCGCGGGCGCTGTTCCAGAACGACGTGATGTACGTCGGCATCGTCTGCGTCGCGGTGCTCGGCGTGATCTTCTCCGAGATCATTCGCTTCATCGGCCGGCGGCTGACCCCCTGGGCGCCTGGTGACCGTGACCGCGTCCGTACCTGACCAGGCATTTCGGCACCGGAGGACACCATGAGACTTCCCCTGTTCGTTCCGATCGTCGCCGCGGTGGCGCTCGCCGCCGGTGCGTGCGGCGCTGAGGGCGCCGCCGACTCCGGCGGCCCGCGCAAGGCACGTCCGATCACTCCGGTGGCGGGCTGCGACGCGGCGGCTTGGAGCGATCCAGCCGATCTGGCACCCGACCGCGCCCCGGCCCGCTGCAAGGCCGGCGCGCCCGCGCCCCGGCCGCTGGCGAAGAAGACCAAGATCACGATTTCGGCCAGCACCGGATCGGCCGAGTTCGTGGCCCCACTGCGGTTCGGCATCGCCAAGGGCGAGTTCGCCAAGGAGAACCTGGAGGTGGAGTTCAAGCAGCTCGGTGTCGCCGACTCGATTCCGCTGCTGGCCAAGGGGGATCTCGACGCGATGTGGTCCGCGCCCGAGGCGGCGTTCTTCAACGGCCTCCAGCAGAGGTTCGAACTGCGCTGGGTGCTCGGCAACTACTCCTCCAGCCCGCAGTCCAAGTCCGGGCTCTGGGCCCGCGCCCCGAAGGGCGCCGCACCCGACGCCGTCAGGCTGGGCGACGCGAAGGTCGGCACGCTCATCGGCAAGGGCAGCGTGATCACCTATCCGATGAGCCGGGTTCTCGGCCGGCACGGCACCAGCCTCAAGAAGGTCCGCTTCACCAGCCTCACCGGGCCCGCCGACACGGTGACCGCGCTGGAGAACGGCGGCGTGGACGCGGCGTGGATGGTCGACCCGGTGTGGAAGCAGGTGGACGGCAGGCCCGGGTTCCAGTTCCTCGGCGGCCAGCCCCTCGGCGAGCCGCTCGGCGGCCTGATCTACGGGCCGGGGATGCTGCGCAAGAACGCGGACGCGGGCGTGGCGTTCGTCCGCGCCCTGATCCGGATCGTGAACACCTACTTCACCGGGGACTACAAGAAGAACGCCGCGTTCGTCGGGGAGCTGGCATCGAGCCTCGGCCTCAAGCCGGAGGCGCTCACCGCCGTCCCGGCCCCGGTCTGGGACTGGGAGATCCGCAAGGGCACGACCGACCGGTTGCAGAAGGCGTACGTCGAGGGCGGCGCCCTGGGGAAGACGGTGCCCGAGTCGGAGGCCGTCGACCGCACCTTCTATGAGGAGGCCGTGGGACACAAACCCTGACCTGGGCACGGGAAAGCGCGGCCCCGGAACCGGGAGGACGGTTCCGGGGCCGCGCTGGTTCTGTGGGCCTCCTCCGCCGCCGCGCCGGGCGCGGCGGCGGGGGACGCTCAGACGAGGTCGAGCTTCAGCATCCGGATCGCGTTGCCGCGGGTGATCTTGTAGACGGTCTCGGCGTCGAGGCCCTCGAACATCTCCTCGGCCACCTTCCTGGTGTGCGGCCAGGTCGAATCGGTGTGCGGATAGTCCGTCTCGAAGGTCACCCGGTCGACGCCGATCCTGTGCAGCGACTCCAACCCGTGCACGTCGCGGAAGAAGCAGCCGTACACCTGGCGGTGGAAGTAGGTCGACGGCGGCTCGGGGATGATGTCCCGCACGCCGCCCCAGGCCCGGTGCTCCTCCCACACGTCGTCGACCCGCTCCAGGACGTAGGGCAGCCAGCCGATCTGCCCCTCGGAGTAGGCGACCTCCAACCGCGGGAAGCGGACCAGGACCCCCGAGAACAGGAAGTCGCACAGCGAGGCCATCGCGTTGTTGAACGACAGCGCGGCGGAGACGGCGGGCGGCGCGTCCGCCGAGGTCGCCGGCATCTTGGACGACGACCCGATGTGCATGTTCACGACCGTGCCGGTCTCCTGGCAGGCGGCGAAGAACGGGTCCCACGCGCCGGAGTGGACGCTCGGCAGCCCCAGGTGCGGCGGGATCTCGCTGAAGCAGACCGCCCGGACGCCCCGCGCGGCGTTGCGGCGCACCTCCCGGGCCGCCAGTTCGGCGTCCCAGAGCGGGATCAGGCAGAGCGGGATCAGCCGCCCGCCCGAGTCACCGCACCACTCCTCGACCATCCAGTCGTTGTAGGCCCGCACGCAGGCCAGGGCGAGTTCGCGGTCCTTGGCCTCGGTGAAGGTCTGCCCGCAGAACCGGGGGAAGGTCGGGAAGCACAGGGACGCCTCGACATGGTTGAGTTCCATGTCGGCGACCCGGGCCTTCGGGTCCCAGCAGCCCGGCCGCATCTCGTCGTAGGTGATGGGGGACATCGTCATGTCGTCGCGGTCGAACCCGACGGCGGCGACATGGCGCTTGTGGATGTAGACGAGGTCCTCGTACACCCAGCAGTCGGCCTGCGGGCCGTCGTCGTCGAAGGTCTGGCGGTAGGTGCCGCCGCCGATGTGCTCGACCTCGCCGACGCCCCGGCGCTCGATTCGCGGGCCGCGGTCGCGGAGCCGGGCGGGCAGCCAGGTCCGCCAGACGTGCGGCGGCTCGACGACGTGGTCGTCGACGCTGATGATCTTCGGTAGCTCGCCGAAGGACGGGCTCATGATGTACACCCCACTTAACTGATGGGTCGTCAGAAACAAGGTAGTGGCGTGCCGCCCATTCCGGAAGGTCGCCCGCGACAGAAACTGATGGGCCGTCAGCTAGGGGTGGACGACGGCCAGCGCGTCCAGCGCGACCGCGCCGTCCGGCAGTACCGCGAGGGGGTTGATGTCAAGCTCGGCGAGCACGCCGTCCAGCTCCAGCCCCATCCGCTGCACCTTCATGATCACGTCGACCAGTGCGCCGACGTCGGCCCGCGGCCGGCCGCGGGCCCCGCCCAGCAGCGGGAACCCGCGCAGCCCGGCCAGCATCCGGTGGGCCTCGGCCGCGTCGAACGGCGGCACCCGGAACGCCACGTCCTGGAACACCTCGACGAAGACCCCGCCCAGCCCGGCCATCACCGTCGGGCCGAACAGCTCGTCGTGCGCCAGGCCGACGACCGTCTCGACGCCGCCCCGCACCTGCTCGCAGACCAGCGCCGCGTCGACCCCGGCATGCGCGGTGACCCGCCGGTACGCCTCGCGCACCTGCGCCGCCGAGCGCAGGTCCAGATGCACCAGCCCGAGGTCGGATTTGTGCGCCACGTCCGGGCCGCACCCCTTCAGCACGACCGGGAACCCGATCGCCGCCGCGGCCCGCGCCGCCGCCGCGGCGCTGCCGGCAAGCTCCTCGCGGGGCGTCCGGATCCCGTACGCGCGCAGCAGCTCCTTAGCGGTGTGCTCCGAGGCGGGGCCCGCCGCGAGCAGCCGCCGCGCCTCGGCGGCGGCCGGCGAGGAAGTCCGCGGCGCGTCCGGAAACGCGGACCGGTACCGGCCCTGGAACTCGTGGAAGTCAAGGTAGGCGCGCACCGCCCTGACGCAGTTGGCGAAGGTGCGGAACACCGCCAGCCGCCGCGAGCCGAGCAGGACGTCCCGGTAGGCCGACTCGGTCCCGGCCGGCGAGCCCCACACCACACAGACGGGTTTGTCGGTGCGCTCGGCGATCTCGGCGAGATCCCTTGCCAGGACGTCGCTCATCGGCGGGAACGCGCCGGTGATCGGGCAGATCAGCACCCCGACCGCCGGATCGGCCACGATCGTCTCCAGGATGCGGCGCCCGCGCCAGTCGCCGACCGGATGGCCGCCGTTGTCGACCGGGTTGGAGACCCGCAGGTAGCCGGGAATCCACTCGTGCAGCGCCCTCTGCGTCCCGGCCGACAGCTCGGGCAGTTCCAGGCCCGCCGCCGAGCACAGGTCGGCCATGTGCGCGCCGGTGCCGCCCGAGATGGCGTACACGCAGACGCCGCCGCTCACCGGCGGTTTCGCGCGGGCCAGCAGCATGGAGGTGTCCAGCAGCTCGTCCAGCCCGTCGACCCGGGTGACGCCGAACTGCCCGAGCACCGCGGAGGCGACCGCGTCGGACCCGGTGAGCTTGCCGGTGTGCGAGGCGGCCATCGACGCGCCGTCCCGGGTCCGCCCGACCTTCACCACGACGACCGGCACCCCGCGCCGGGCCGCGTGGTCGGCGGCGAGCATCAGCGTGCGGCCGTCCTTGAACCCTTCGACGTACCCGGCCACCGCGCCGACCTCCGGCAGGTCGGCGAAGTGCCGCAGGAAGTCGGCGAACTCCAGGTCCGCCTCGTTGCCGGTCGGCGCCCAGTGCGACACCCGGACGCCCAGTTCCTGCGCCTGGAAGATGGGGCGTCCCTGGTGGCCGCTCTGCGAGATGAGCGCGATCGCGGGACCGTCCAGATCGTCGCGGAACTCCTCGAACGCGTTGAGGTTGGTGTTCGGGCCAAGCACCCGGGGCCCGTCCAGCGCGAGCCGGCCCATCCGCTCCTGCGCGTCCCTGCCCTCCTCGCCGAGTTCGGCGAAGCCGGACGCGAAGACCACGGCGAAGCGGGCCCCGGCGGCCGCGAGCTCGTCGAGCACCCCGGCCGGATCGCCGACCAGGACGGCGGCGACGTCGATGGGTTCGGGCACGTCGGCCACCGACCGGTGGCACGGCTCGCCGTCCACCAGGTCGCGCCCGGGGTTGACCGGGTGGACGCGCGCGCCGACGCGCCCGGCCCAGGCGCGCAGCCTCCGGTAGACGGCGGTGTTCGGCCGGCCCGGCGTGTCCGAGGCGCCGACGACCGCGAGCGTGCGCGGCCTGAAGAACAGGCCGAGATCCTCGCCGCGGAGCGCCAGGACCCGGCCGCTCACGTCCCGTTCGATGTCCTCGGCCCGAGAGGGGCTGTTATCTGACATACCATCAGCTTAACCTTGGACGCGTCGATAACTGATGGGTCATCAGAAACGATGGGAGAAGGCCCGGTCCCGGCCTCGTCGGATCACGTGGCGTCCGCGGTCGCCCGGCCGGCGGCTACTTGGGCGGGCGCTTGCCCGAGACGGCCCAGAAGACCAGTTGGGCCATGCTCTCCCGCAGGTCCTCGACCCTGATCTCCCACGCCTCGTAGCCGCGCTGGTGGGCGGCGTTGTGCGCCAGCATCCCGACGAGCGCCCCGGCCATCGCCTCGGGATTGACGCCCTCCGCCACCCGGCCGCGTTCCTGCATCTCGGCGATCACCGCGGCGAGCGCGGTCACGACGTTGTTGAGCATGCGGACGCGCAGCGTGTGGAAGCGTTCGTCGCCCTCGATCGTGGCGAGGTCCACCACCCGCAGGACCGCTTCGTTGTCGCGCCAGAAGTCCAGGAAGCCGTCGACGAGCATCTGCGCCGTCTCGTAGCCGGACTTGCCCGTCCACGGCTGGTCCTCGACGAGCGGGCGCAGCTGCCTTCCCGCCTCGGCCATCTCGGCCGCGATGGTGAGGACGGCGGCCTCGATGTCGGGGAAGTACTGGTAGAAGGTGGCGGGGGACGTCCCGGCTCGCCGAGCCACGTCGATCACCGTGATGTCGCGGTACGGCGAGGTGGCGAGCATCTCCGTGAGGCGGCTCAGCAGCCGCTGCCGGGTCGCCTTGGCCCGCCGGCCCGCGACCCTGCCGTCTGCGGTCAGCACGGTTTCTGGCATACCGTCAGCTTAGGGCCTCCGGCCGCGAACGGGCCCAGGAGTCCCGCAACGCCACGGCCACGTCGGACGTCTCGGCTTTCACCCGAACCGGAGGTGGGGGCAAGCGCGTCTTCGGCCAGCGAGAGAGTGATGGCCAGGGCGACAAGTTGCCTTGTCTGCGCGCACCCTGCCAGCCGATCAGCCCGACTGCGTTGGCCTGTGCTTGCAGCCGGGCCAGGAGGGGCGCCCAGGTGCCGTCGCGTTGCCAGCACCGAAACAGCGAGTACAGCGCTTGCCAGGAGCCGCAGCAGGCGGGCACATCCCGCCAGCCGTTCGCCGTGCAACCGTCTTTCGCGAGTCCGTCGCGACGCCGATGCGTCGCCCCAGGCGTTACGTGGTTACGACACTGGCGAAATACGCCGGAAACGGTCATCCGATTTCCTCGCGACTCATGATCTACAAGCGGAGGAGGGCCGATGGGCCTACCGTCGGATGACGATCTCGATGCCTTCATCACGGCGCGGCTGGCGCTGGCGGGCGTCGATCTGAACCAGCTTCCCGAGTCGCCTGATGCCACGACCGGCGCGCCGTCGCGCGAGCAGGCCATGGAGTACCTGCGGACATTCCTCGCCGGTGCGAAGAGCGGCGGCGCGCGGCCCGGCGGACGGCCCGCCGCGATCGGCGGCTGGCGGCCGCCGGCGGAGGGCCCGGACTCCGCCGCGCTGTCGCAGCAGGCCGATCCGCCATTGGACTACCCCTCGATCACCACGGCCTGGACGGCGACCCGATGAGCCGCTCGGTCTCCCGCCGACTGTTCCTGGCGCGCTCGGGCGCGGTGACCGCCGCCGCGGCTCTGGCGACCGCGCCCGGCACGACGCCGGCCCTGGCCACCACCCGCCGGCTGACGATCCCCGACGTCCCCGTACGTCCGGAGGCGGCGGCCGATCCCACCGAGGCGACACTGGCGGAGGCGGCCGCGCTGCTCCGCCACCGCAAGATCAGCGCGGTGCGGCTCGTCCAGGCGCACCTGGACCGCATCGCCGCCCACGACGGCACCTACCAGGCGTTCGTCACCGTGACCGGGGAGCAGGCGCTCGCCGCTGCGAGGAGAGCCGATCGGCAGCGCGGCGGCCCGCTTTCCGGCATCCCCCTGTGCATCAAGGACAACTACTACACCGCCGGGGTCCGGACGACCGCGAACTCGTTCATCTTCGACCAGTTCGTTCCCGGCTATGACGCGACGGGTGTCGCCCGGCTGAAGAACGCCGGCGGGATCGTCATCGGCAAGGGGCAGATGGGGCCGTTGGCCACCACCCGGGCGACGACCCCCGACGGCCGGATCACGACCGTCAACGCCTGGACGCCCACCGACCCCTCGGTCGATCCCGGCGGCTCCTCGACCGGCCCCGCCTGCGCGGTGGCCGCACGGATGGCCACCTCGTCGATCGGCACGCAGACCGGCGGCAGCATCGTGCTGCCATCGAACCAGCAGAATCTGACCGGGCTCAAGCCGACCATGGGCCGCACCTCGATCTACGGGGTCATCCCCCTGTCGTTCACCCGTGACCACAGCGGACCACTCGCCCGCGACGCCCTGGACGCCGCAATCATGATGACGGTGCTCGCCGGGCCCGACCCCCATGACGTGCGAACCCTCGGCCTGCCCGCGGTGCCCGACCTCGTCCGCGCGGCCACGCCCGTGCGCGACAAGGGCAAGGTCCGACTGCGGCGCACCACGCGCATCGGCGTCCCCCCGGACTACCTGACCGGAGCGAGCGCGCCGGTGCTCGCGCTGCGCAAGAAGTTCCTCGCCGCCCTGGAGGCGATCCCCGGGGCGCGGATCGTCCAGGTCTCCTACCCCGACGACTGGTCCCTGCTGACGGGGGCGTTCAACGACGTGCGCCTGTCCGAGCGGACCGAACCGTTCCGGCCCTGGCTGCAGAAGGACCTCAAACTGTTCGGAGTCTCGGTCCTGAGCTGGCTCGGCGGACTGATGCTGTCCGGCGACGAATGGATCACCGGGCAGCGCGCCAAGACCCACCTGCTCCACCAGGTTGTCGACGGGCTGCTGAACGACTGCGATGTCCTCCTGCAGACCGGTCCGGTCCCCTTCGACATCCTCGGGCTGCCCGAGATCGGCTTCCCGATCGGATTCGATTCCGGGGTGCCTGTCGGCACGATCCTCGGTGGCGGCCCGTACGAGGAGGACCGGCTGCTGGAAGTGGTGGCGGCCTATCAGGCCGTCACGGACTGGCACTGGCGCCGACCCGCCGATCCGCCCCAGTCCAAGCTGAGGTCCTTGGCCGCACGACCACGGATCGACGCCGTCAGCGCCGCCCGGCAGAGCGCCTGACCGAAGCGCCCCGTAGGACGAGGCCCGGGACCGGACACGGTTCCGGGCCTGCGCGCAGCGGACCGTCACCACAGTTCCGAGCGCCGCTGTAACCGGTCCGAACTTCATCACCCAGGTCGAGTCGAACGAGGCCCGCTCCCGGTTCGGCCCGACACCACCGCACAATCCTGCCGCTGACCACTCACTCACCCACCTCACACCGGCCCTAAGCCCGCAGGCCCGCCGGATCCGCGGACGGCGACGTGAAGCTGGAGGGGAAGCGGCCTTCGTGGTCACTCCCCCACTCGGCTGACCGCCCCGGCGAAGATCTTCCTCAGCCGCTCCGCCGGGACACCCGCGAGTGCGCGCGGCCTGACGGGCGCCCTCGAACCTCGCGCCACACGTTCGGTTAGAGGTCGTGACAAATGGTGAAGACCACCTCAACGTCCTCGACTCGGTCGACGGGGGTGAGGCATGGCGTCGACCAGCACTCAGAGCACGACCATCGCGCTGCCGGGCACTGCGGGGCGCCTTGCCGCGGCGTGGCCGGACCTCGTAATTCCAGGGGTGGTCACGCTCTGTATGTGCATGTGGCGGATCGGTGTGCCCTCGTACTGGCGTGACGAGTCGGTCAGCGTGGTCGTCGGGCACAGCGGGCTCGGCGCGATAACGAGATTCATCTCCCGCATCGATGCGGTCCACGGCCTGTACTACCTGCTGATGCACCTGGTGACCGGGCTGGGGACGAGCGAGGTGATCACCCGGACGCCTTCGGCGGTGGCCTCCGCCCTGGCCGCTCTGGGGATCGCCGCCATCGGCAGGCGGCTGTACTCGCCCAAGGCGGGGCTCTACGGCGGCCTGCTGTACGGCCTGCTCCCGATCACCAGCCGGTACGGTCAGGAGGCCCGCCAGTACGCGCTGGTCAGCGCGGGCGCCGTCCTGGCCGCGTACTTCCTGGTCCGAGCGCTGGAGGATTCACGTCCCCAGGTCCGGTGGTACGCCGCATACGCCGGGACGATGGGGTTGCTGGGATGGCTTCATCTCTACGCGCTGTTCCTCCTGCCCGCCCACGCCGTGACCGCCGGCCTGTGGAGGCATCCCCAGTGGCGGCGCCGCCACCGCGCGAGTTGGGGGTTGGCCGCCCTGGCGGCGATTGTCCTGGTGTCACCGCTCGCAGTGGTCGCGCACGGCCAAGAGGCCGCCCAGGTGTCCTGGTTGAAGCGTCCCGGCCCCAGGGCGCTCTACGACCTTGGTCTGTGGGTCACCGGCCACGGACTTGTGCTGCTGCTCGTCCTGGTGGTGGCCGTCGTGGTGGGGACGACGCGGCTGCTCGCCCGCGACCACCGCAATGCCGCCGCGCTGACCGTCCCGTGGATGTGCGTACCGTTCGCCCTGGCGTGGAGTGTGTCGCAGGTCCATCCCGTCTACCACCCTCGCTACATCCTCTACTCCGTCTGCGCCCTGGCGATACTGGGCGGGGTGGCGCTGGACACCGCGACCGTGCGGCTGTCTGCTAACCGACCGTGGCTGGCTACGGCGTCCGCGGTCACCGTCCTGGTCGTCCTGGCGTTGGCGACGCTGCCCGCCCAGCTCGCTGAACGTGGGCCCCGGAGCCGTCCGGACGACCTCCGCTCACTGGCCGCCACCTTGCGGCAGCGCTCGCACCCGGGAGACGCGGTCCTGTACCTGCCCGCAGACCGGCAGGCCTTCGCGACCGCCTATGCCGGCGCCTTCGCCCGGTTGAACACGACGGCCCTGCAAGACCACGAGACGAACTTCCAGCCCGGCTCTTTCCGGTCCGCTCTGGCAACCGAGTCCCGGGTGTGGCTCGTCCAGATACCCCCACACGACCACCAGTACCGCAGCGCCGCGTCTCCACGCGATCTCGCGATCCTCAAGAACGACAAGGGTTTCCGGGCGATCGACTCAAGGTGGTTCGGGAGCATTCAGCTCACCCTGTACGTCCGCCGCACGCCCGGAAGCTGACTTCCGCGTCCGGTGGGGTGAACCAGCTGGAGCAGAACGGGTGAGTCCGCGCTAGCGCAGCTCTTCTTTGACGGCGGATTCCCGATCGTCGTGGCCACGGCAGCCTGAGGAGAGCCATGGCGACGTTCCCGACCGACTCGTGAGAGTTCTGCCGAACACAGTTGGGGTGGGGCAAGATCGGTGCCCCAGATCTGCCCCCAGGAGCTGCACCACACCGCGGGAACCTGTGACCTCTTCGGCCGCCGCCGGGATGCGCGAAGAGGCATGCTCCCGGTGAGGGTATGCCTCTGAGCTGGGGGTTTAGATTCGCCTGCGCTCTTGTTTAGAGGAAAAGGAGCCAGGACCTTTACGCTGTAGACCTTGAGCGCCTCGGCCCGACGGGCCGTCACACCCGCCTCCTCCTCAGCCGGGAGCCTGAACGTTGAGTCTGATGACCTGATCGGCGTAGCTGCGAGGTCGAGAACCACAGGACGGCATGGAGGACCAGCGAGAGTGCTTCAAACTGCATGTCCTTGTGCAGGCGGTCAGCTCTCGCTCTTCTTTATGCGAGCTTCCTTATAGGCGTCGGTCAGCAGCGCAAGAACGTCCTGGTCGATTGGGCTCGTGAGATAGTTGTTCTGCCGGATCTCCCCCGGGAGGCGTTCGTCCAGGTGGGCCAACGTTCGCGGCGCCTCGGTCTGGAAGACCGACCGCTGTGGGCTGACGAACGCGCCGCCGTCGTTCCAGATGGTGACCAGCCCGCGCCCTTGGCCGGGAAGTCGTGGATTGAGCACCCACCGCCCTTTGCCGATGGTGGTGTAGAGGACAGCCAAGTCCTCGGCTTCCAAGTGTCGTGCCCAGTCGAGCAACCGGCGCAGCAACTCCCGGTGCTCCGGTCCGGCTTGGTCGATGCTGTCGGCGAACGCCTGTGCCCCCGGCGCCGGCTTGGCGTCCCGGCGGACCGGTGCCGCTGCCAAGGCCAGCGCCGCCGTGCGCTCAGGCTCGACCAGCTGAGGCACCAATACCCGAGTGCCCTCAACGGTGTACGCGGCCACGGTCACCACGTCGATATCGAGCCGGTCATTGGTGACCGCCTGCAGAAATCCGGTGAGCTCGATCAGGTCCGCCGGAGCGGTGTCCAGCACCACCACGCACCGGAACCGTCCCTCCTCCAACGCCTGCGCCATCTGGGCGTTGAGCGACTCGGCGTCCACCGAGCCGTCGCCGACCCCGGCAACGACCGCCTCGGCAATCGAGGCGTGCCCTCCCCTAGCCAGATGAGGCCGCAGGAGTTGCTCGAACGCATCCACAGAAAGCCCGAACAAGTAGGAGGCGTAGCCGAGCGTCTGAGTGAACACCTGCCTACGGTCGGCATTAGAGGCGAGCTTGACCTCGATCACCACGGGCCGTCCGGTCTCGACCTCGATCGCGATCAGGTCCGCATAACCGTTGCCCAGCTGCACTTCCCGCCCCAGCATCACCAGGGTCGGCTGGCCCGGGAGCGGAAGCATCGCCGCGCCACGCTCGATGCTGTCGTGCAGGACCTGCTCCCGCTCGAACGGCTCAGGTCGCAAAGCCACCAGACCGCCACTGGTTTCATGCCAGATCCCCACCATCGGCGCCTCCGCTCCTCGGACCTCACTATCTCGCAAGCACGTATCGAAACACTGCGTGCGCACCCGAAGGAATGGTCTGCACCCCCAGGATCCATGTCAACTGCCACAGGAAGCAGGACCGGGCAACGTGCACAGGCGGCCCATGGGTGTCTCCGTGCTGGCTCACGGGTTTTAACACGAGTTGGCATCCAGCGACAACGTGCAGCACAAGGAGCGGATCGGACGGGCAGAGTGACACAGACCGGCCCCGAGAGCGCCGCTCTGACGCGAGGGAGCGCTTCACTTGATCACAGGCACCGGCCCGTGGTGCGATCCGATGATTCCGGACCAATCAATGGCGACGCAGGAGGAGCAGGGAGGTATCCGATGGAGGACGTGGCATGTCGTGCCAACGGTGTCCGGGACTGGGACCCGCATGATCGAAGGAGGACGCTCACGCAGAGACGAAGGTGTTAACCGAGCCGCCACCAACTCCCGCAACGCCCGACGCCGATCGGTCAGGGCGCGACCTGTCTCTGACCGTCCTGCCCGAGTTCGCGGATCTCGGTGTATCCCTCACCGCACCACCGATGCAAGCCGCCTCCACGAGCCGCGTTTCGTCGGTATGGTCCCGCCCCGTGCAATGGATTTACGTCCTCGTACTGGTGGGGGCCGCTTCGACTCTGAACGCGGATGCGCCGCATCCGGCACCACGGCCGCGAAGCCGTCGGCCACCTCGCTGCCCAACATCGTGCCCTCCCCGACCGGGCCGCCCACGCTCGGCGATGTGAGGCTCTCACCGTCCCCCGGCACGGATGCCTCGCTCGTCGAGAACCTGAAGTACGACCTTCGAGTCGAGACCATCAAAATGGCCTATGCGATGGGAAAGACGAGCGCGACGTGCAACAAGAAGCATCTCCAGGTCGAGCCGGCCGCCACCGTGAAGTGCACCGTGCCTACGAGGTGTCCACGTCCCCTGGAACGTCCTGATCAAGGGCCAGGGCATAACGCCCGGTCTGGTCGAGTACACCGCTGAGCCGACCCAGCGTGTGATCACTCGTGCAGGGGCCGCCCGCTTCTACTGGGAGAGCAAGGCCTTCGGTCATCAGGTGCGCTGCTCGGCCATGCCTGATGTCGAGCTGGTTCCTCTTCGCCGGCCGACACGCTACCAGTGCGAGACGTCGCCCTTGGTCAAGGACTCTCTCCAGGCAACGGAGGCCGGCCCGCGCTTTTACCAGTTCGGCTAGAGCCGAGCGGCCGCCGTCCGGACGTGGAATCTTGCCCGGTGACTGGCCGACCTGCCGGTCACCGCGCATATACTGGCGCCCGAGAAGATGATTCCGTTTCATCGTCGACCTCGATCGGGAACGTGGAGAAACCATTGATCGAGACGGTATTCCGGACTGTGGACTTTCCTCCGGAAGATCGGTTCGAGCGCTGGCGAGAATGGGTCGGCCGCACGCACTCCCCGGTCGAATTGACGAGCGATCATGCTGCGGACTTCCGCGCACACAAACGCATCTTGCTACTGGGCGAGGTGACCGTGTGGCCGGCGACCGTCCAACCATTGGTGTCCCGCCGGACCGCGAAGATGGTCAGGCGCTCCGATCCCGACACCTACAACCTCACGCTCATCCTCAAGGGGGCGGTCGGGGCGTCCTGGGGCCGCCGCGACGCCGACTACCGCCCGTACGACCTGCACAGCCAGAACTCCTCGCAGCCGTGCACGGTCCGAGTGGGACGGAACGCGCAGGCGGTCGCGTTCGTGGGAGTCGAGATGCCCAAGGACCTGCTGGCGCTGCCGCGCCGGAGCGCCGACCGGGCCGTCGACCGGAGGCTCTCGGGACGGGAGGGGGTCGGGGCGTTGCTGGCCGGCTTCCTCACCCGCCTGTGCAGCGACACCGATGCCTACCTGGCGACCGACGGACCCCGGCTCGGCGCCGTACTGGCCGACCTCGTCTCGGCCCTGCTCGCCCACACCGCCGAGGCCGACCGGGAACTGTCCCCGGACGCTGCCCGGCGGGCACTGGTCCTGAGCATCCGCGCCTTCATCGGCAGGAACCTGCACAATCCCGACCTGACCCCGCGCACCGTCGCGGCAGCGCACCACATCTCCCCCAGCCATCTCTACCGGCTCTTCGAGGACGAGGACCTCACCGTCGGCGCCCTGATCCGCCGGCAGCGGCTGGAGCGCGCCCGCCGGGATCTCGCCGACCCCGCCCAGCGCACCGTTCTCGTCCATGAACTCGCCGCACGCTGGGGTTTCACCCACCACTCGGCCTTCACCCGCGCCTTCCGCGCCGCCTACGGCACCTCACCCAGCGACTACCGCCAGGCGACGTCGCCACCGCGGTAGCCGGACGCGGGGACCCGGTGTCAAGGAATCCCGGAGGCACCGTAAAGGACGAGCCGGGCAGTGCCCCAGCAGACTGGGGAAGTCGCCGGGACGCTAGGCGCGGTCGCGGCGGCGCCCGTACTCAACGTGGACAGGATGAATGGCGAGAATGACTCATCTATCGCTCAAATCCGTATAGACGGCCACATGATGAGCAATATAGATAAAAGAACAAAGGTCGCTGCGGCGATTCTGGCCTCCCTCGCCCTTGTCCTCGCGGGCTGCGGCGATGGTGAAACGCGAAACGGCGGCAGGTCGGCCAAGTCCCCCGCCGGACGGCCGAAGGCCACAGCGTCTCCCGCTGCCGTCTTCGCCGACCCTCCCGTCCGGTTCGACGCCAACCACGTCGTCGAGATTCCGCGCGAGTCCAGGCCGGACCGCTACACGACCGAGTACGGCGCGCTTCCGGTGGTGATCGACGGCCGCACGGCCGTGACGGTCGTCGAGGGCGCGCTGACCGGAGTGGACATCATCACCGGCCGGCAGACGTGGCAGGCGGCACCGAGCAACGAACCGCTGAGCCAGTCGAATTCCACGCGCGCCGTGGTTGTCACGCTTCAGGGCCGGCGGACGGCCCTCGCAGCGTCCATGACGAAGATCCCCGGGCAGGGCACCACGCCTTCGGGCGCGGCGATCGAACTGATCGGGGTGGACCTCGGAAGCGGCAGGACCGTCGTCCACGACACGCTGCCGCTGCCCCGCGGCGAGTCCTCCGCGGGGAACCCGGTCAAGGTGGTCGGAGCGGACCCGACGACCGTGGTGCTGAGCTGGGACGGCGGCACCCTGGTGGCCGACCCGGCGACCCACGAGGTGCGCTGGGTCCGGTACGGCTTCCGCGCACTCGGGCTGGACGGCGGCGTGATCGCGGGGCAGGCCGGGGACCTCCTCCACTACCGGATGCTCGGGCTGCGCGCCGCCGACCAGCGGCAGGCGTGGGCGTCCAAGGAGTACGAGGTACCGTTCTTCCACGCCGACTCGGCGGGGCCGGGCCTGTACTCGCTGTACTCCTCGACAGGAGCCCTCGACGAGAACACCACGGTCTTGTACGACGTCAAGTCCGGGACCCCGCGGAAACACCTGGAACTGGAGCACTCCTGGCACTGCGTCTTCGACGGGGCCCGGACCGTCCTGTGCCAACAGGACGGTCTGGACCTCGTCGCGTTGGACGCCGGCACGCTGGACACCTTGTGGCGCCTGCCGTCCCACGGGCGCCTCTCACCGGCGGTCACCGCGTTCTGGCACGGCGCGGTCTACGGCAAGACCTCCAACGGCCCGGTCGTCCTCGACGCCCGTTCAGGCAAGGACCGCGAGGTCAACCCTGGTGCCGCACCCCGCGCGGTGAGCGGATACGGCGGGCTGGACACAGACCCGGAGGGCGAGTGGAGAGTGTTTCCAACGGCCCGCTAAAAGCTGTCTTGTAATGGTGGAGAAGCACGGCTGGCGTGCTGCCGGTGATCTGCTGCTTCAGGGCTGGGTCAGTTGGCCTGCGCAAGGTTGCGCATGAAGGCGATGCCGCGGGTGGCGTGGTGGATGCCGTCGCGTTTATGGCGGCAGTTGCGCAGGCCGCGGATCCTCGGTTCTCCCGCGAGTTTCCCGCGCGGGGTGTGAAGGGCTCACCTGTGCAGCCGCGCGAAGAAGTCGGCCAGTTCGTCGGTCGCCGCCAGAGGCATGACATGCGCGACATACTGATCTGGTCGCACGAGGACAACGGCACCACCACGGTCGATCGTGCGCGCTTCGAAGATGTCGTCCTCCGGCATCGTGGCGTGGACCCGCTCGAGGTCGGCCAGGGCGAAGGGACCGACCCTCGGCTTGAAGACCTCGGGCACCTGGGAGAGTTCGATCGCGTGGTGGCCTTGCTGGTAGACGACCTCAAGGTCGAACCAGTCGTGGGGACTGACGCCTT
The DNA here is from genome assembly GCF_017573545.1 of Actinomadura nitritigenes. Taxonomy (GTDB): domain Bacteria; phylum Actinomycetota; class Actinomycetes; order Streptosporangiales; family Streptosporangiaceae; genus Spirillospora; species Spirillospora nitritigenes. Next base: position 23,415 of record NZ_JAGEOK010000037.1, read on the forward strand.
TCGGAAGCCCGGTGAACGGCGAGTCGGAGGACGTGGTGAGCCATTCCGCGAGCTCGGCGACTGCGGAGCCGTCACCGCCGGGTGCCGCCTCGTCCGCGAACACGTAGATCCTCCAGCGCCCGTCGGCCGTCGCTTGATGCCCCAGATGCACGGGATTGGTGTCGGCCACGCGTCGTACCCTCGCGGAGGCGAAGCGCTGCCCGATCGGGAAGCCCTTGGCCAGGTCACGGTGCATCGGGCGGCCGACGATCATCGATGGGGCGTATTCCGTCCGGAATCCGGTGCGGAACTCCTCCGTGGACTTGAAGTACTCCGGCAACTCCGCGGCGTCGGCGAACTCGTCGGCCTTCTTGGCCATCATCGACGACCACGCCTTGTCGAAGTCGATCAGGTTCTTCGCGATGACCTTGCGTTCCGCGCCGTACGTGGTGAGCAGCGCCTCCGGCGCTCGTCCGTCCAGGACGTGGCCCAGCTTCCAACCGAGGTTGAATCCGTCCTGCAGGGAGACGTTCATTCCCTGGCCGCCCTTGGCGCTGTGCGTGTGGCAGGCGTCGCCCAGGATGAACACGTGCGGCAGACGATCGCCGGTCTCCGTCGGCGGCACGTCGTCGAACTGATCGGCGAGCCGGTGTCCGACCTCGTAGACGCTGAACCAGGCCACCTTCTTCACGTCCAGCAAGTACGGATGCAGGATCGCGGCGGCCTTCGCTATGACGGCCTCCACCGGCGTACCGCGCACCTTTCCCGCGTCGTCGGCGGGGACCTCACCCAGGTCGACGTACAGGCGGAACAGGAACCCGCCTTCGCGGGGAATGACCATCATGTTGCCGCCGCTGCTCGACTGGATGGTCGACAGCAGTCGGATGTCGGGGAAGTCGGTGTCAGCCAGGATGTCGAGAACGCCCCATGCATGGTTCGCGCTGTGGCCCTCGAACCGGCAGCCGATCGTCTGGCGCACCCTGCTGTGCGCGCCGTCGGCCCCGACGAGGTACTTCGCACGGACCTGGAATTCCTCGCCGGCGGTCTCTCCCACGGAGTGGGTCAGGGTGGCGAGCACCGGGTGCTCGGTTCCGGGGAGGACCTGGTGGCTCACGTACTCCACGCCGAAGTCCGGGCGCATCCTGGTCGGCGAGTTCGCCATGAACTCGGCGAAGTAGTCGAGTACGCGCGCCTGGTTGACGAGGATGTGCGGGAACTCGCTCAGACCTTTGGGGTCGTCGGGCGACCGGCCGGCCCTGGCGATGTGCGTGGGATCGTCCGGGTCCGGCTGCCAGAAGGCGAACTCGGTGACGTGGTGCGCCTCGGCGGCCAGCCGGTCCGCGAAGCCGAACGCTTGGAAGGTCTCCACACTCCGCGCCTGGAGCCCGTCGGCATGACCGGTCTGCAGGCGCCCCGCGCGGCGCTCGATGATACGCGTGCTGATCCGGGGGAACTGTGAGAGCTGGGCCGCAGTGATCATTCCGGCCGGTCCGGTGCCCACGATGAGAACGTCGACCTCGTCGGGGAGGCCGTCGGGACGGTTCGGCCCGACACCGGCGGCAGGCTGAACGCGGGGATCACCCGAGACGTATCCGAAGTGATGGAACTGCACGCCGGTCTCACTCCTGCCCGGTGCCGGGCGCGTGGTCCTCCGCCGGGTTGTCAGGGCGCGCCTGCTCGCACCAGACGTCCCACGCTCGGGCGGCCTGGCCGCTGATGGTCGCGTTCGCCGCCGCCGCTTCGCCGGCCGAGAGGTACCGCGGCTGTCCGAGAGCGAGCGCCGTGGCCTGGGCATGCGCGTTGGCCTCGGTGTAGACCGCCCGGTAGACGGCCTCCTGCAGCGAACCGCCGACGGCGACCGAGCCATGGCCGCGCATCAGCGCGACGGGTGCGTCCCCGAGCGTCCCGGCGAGCGCGGCACCGAGCGACGACGAGGTGATGAGCAGGTCGCTGGCGTCTCCGGCGACGTCGCTGATCTCGAAGACCGGTGTCGTCCGTCCCCCGAGGAACCCGGCCATGTGGAGGACCGGCCGCAATCCGGTGTCGACGACGCTGAACGGCACGACCGAGGGCGAGTGGCTGTGCACGACCGCCATGACGTCCGGGCGGCGGCGGTAGATCTCGGCGTGGATGAAGCGTTCCAGGTAGGGGCGGCGCGGGTCGTCGGTGCGCCCGTCCAGATCGTGCTCGAGCAGGTCGGACGCGGTCACCGACCCCGGAGCCAGGTTCCGTGACAGCCAGAACGTGTCGGCGCGCGGGGCGGTCCGCACACTGACATGCCCGAAGGCGTCGAGGACGCCCTGGCGGACAAGGATGCGGTTCGCGGCGACCAGGTCCGTTGCCTGTGCCGCTGTGAGCGTGGTCATGAGGTCGGTACTCCGGGTGGTTCGTTGCGTGGGGTCATGAGCTGTGCGGTCATGAGCTGAGGAACACCACGCCGGCGCGCTCGGCCATGATGGGCTGGATGAGCTCGCGCACCACCTGCTGGTGGGCAGGGTGGTCACGGAACTCGAGGTAGCCGGCCTCGTCGTCGAACTCGGTCAGCGAGGAGAACTCGAAGTTGTCCGGCCGGATCCGCAGGTCCCTGCCCATCCGCATCGACCGGATGGTGCCGATCTGGTTCCGCAGGGCCAGGAGGCCGTCGGCCATCCGCTGGATCTGCTCGTCCGTGGTGCCCTCGTGGAAACGCAGGGAGATCACGTGGTGGAGCATCATCGACCTCTGCGCGGGATGCTGACCGTCTTGGCCTGTGTGAAGGAGAGGATCTCCTCGAGGCTCTCCTCCTTGCCGAGGCCCGAGGCCTTGACACCGCCGAAGGGCAGTCCGGGGAAGTGACGCGAGGAGTCGTTGATCCACACGTATCCGGCCCGCAGATCCTCGGCGAACCGGTGCGCCCGGTCGACGTCCTGGGTCCACACGCCGGCGGTCAGGCCGTAGCGGACGCCGTTGGCGATCTCGACCGCCTCGTCGTCGGTGTCGAAGGTGAGCACCGAGAGCACCGGACCGAAGATCTCCTCTTGGGCGATCGTCATGGCGGGCGTGACGCCGGAGAACACGGTGGGCGCGATGAACAGGCCTTCGGGCAGGTGAGCGGGGCGGCCACCACCGGTGGCGACGACGGCTCCTTCCTCACGGCCAATGGCGATGTAGCGGCTGACCCGCTCGAAGTGCTCGCGGGAGACGAGTGCGCCCATCTGGGTGGACTCCGAGACCGGCACGCCGACCTCGATCTGCTCGACGAGCTCGACGACGCGCGCCAGCACCCGGTCGGCGATCGACCGGTGCAGCAGGAGCCGCGAGTTCGATCCGCAGGACTCGCCCTGGGTGGCGGTGAAGTTCATGCCGAACACGGCGCCTTGGGCGGCCGCCTCGATGTCGGCGTCCTCCAGCACCACCATGGCGTTCTTGCCGCCGAGCTCCAGGCTCACGTGCTTGACGCCCACCCCGGCGGCGACCCGCTGGATGTCCCGCCCGGTGCGCTCGCTGCCGATGAACGCGATCCGCTCGATCTCCGGGTGGGCGGCGATCGCCACGCCCGGGGCCGGGCCGGCGCCGTTGACGATGTTGACCACGCCGGGAGGCAGCACCTCCGCGATCAGCTCGCCGAGCCGAATCGCCGACAGCGGTGCCTGCGGCGGCGGCTTGAGGATGACGGCGTTGCCCGCCATCAGCGGCGCGCCCAGCTTTCCCGCCCCGAAGAAGATCGGGTGGTTGAACGGGATGATCCGGCCGACGACCCCGTAGGGCTCGGGCCGCGAGTAGTGGAGGCCGGTCCCGGCGCCCGGGAAGGTCTCCCCCTTGATCATCAGCGCCCAGTCGGCGAACATCTCGAGATGGTCTGCCGCCCACAGCGCGTCCTTGCGCATCGCGGTGACCGAGCTGCCGCCGTCGAGGGCGTCGAGGAGGCCGAGTTCGCCGGCATTGGCCCGGATGTGCGCGGCGAGCTCGCGGAGTGCCGAGGCCCGCCCCTGGGGCGAGTAGCGGCGCCAGCTCTCGAAGCCGCGCCGGCCCGACCGTACGGCGGCTTCGACGTCTGCCTCACCGCCGTCGGCGACCTCCGCCGGGGGGAGTTCGGTGGCCGGGTCGAACGTGGTGAAGGTCGCTCCGCTCGCGGCCGGACGCAGCTCGTTGCCGATGAGCAGACCCCAGTCGCGGGAGCGGATCGCCTCGAGCGTCGCCCGGTGCGGCGCGTACTCGTCCGCGTAGGGCGTCGTGGCAGTGGATGACATGGGCTTCCTCGTCACTTCTGGGTGTTCGTCCCGGCCGCGGTGAGCCGCGCGCGCAGCTCACGCCAGCGCTCTGCGCACTGGGCGGACGCGGCGGCGTACTCCTCCGGCAGGTGGTGGTACGGGGACCGGGCCGGGCCCGGCCGGCAGTAGCCGGCGGCGGCGATCCGGGCCTTCTCGATCTGGGTGTTGTAGGAGGCGAAGACCTCCTGGTCGGCGAAGAGGTGCGCCAGCGGCTCGTTGGCCCACGCGATGTCGGCCGCCGCCTTGCCGGCGGCCTCCGCGTCGCCACGCGTCAGCGCCTCCATCAGGGCGATCGAGGGCTCGGGTCCCATCCCCGCGGCGGTGGCCCAACAGGCGGTGGTGGTTTTGGGCGCACGTGCGGCGAAGTCGTGCACGACCATGTCGCTCGGGACGAAGTTCACCTTCTCCCCCGTGGCCTCCAGCATGCGGTCCAGGTGCGGCGCCCGGGACACCTTCGCCGAGGTGACGGTGGGCGCCTCGGCGGACACCCCCTGCCAGAACTCGACGGGGAACGTGTAGCGGAAGGCACGGGCGTTGGCGTAGACCATGAGCGCGAGATCGGGGAACGCCTCGCTCGCCTGGGCGAAGTAGTCCACCGCCATCTCGGTGGTCAGCGGCTGCCACATGGGCAGGCCGAGGAGGGCGCCCGTGGCGCCGGAGCCCGCCACCTTCCGCAGCCGACGGGCCGTGCCGTGGCCGCCCGCACCGGTCGCGCCCACGAACGTGGGCACCCGGCCGGCGACCGCCTCGACGACCGTGTCGACGACGACGTCGAAGTCCTCCTCGCTCAGGGCCGGGCACTCGCCCGTCGTGCCCAGGGCGATGATCCCGGAGACTCCGTCGCGCACGAGCCGGTCGACGACCCGGGCCGTCTCGTCGACATCGACGGTGTTCCGGGCGTCGAGCCGCTCGGCGCCGGGCAGCGCCGGGGTCGGGATGATGCCGTACATGCCGTTGATCTCCGCCGCGGTGATCACGGTCGGGCTCCCTGCCCGGCGGCCGGACGGGCCGTCTGCTGCTTCGTCAACATCGACACTCCTTCTCACACGCCCTACGGCGTGCTTCGAACTCGTTCTTTCGGTCGCTCACAGAGCGACCAGGTCACTTCGTGAAGTTCGGTGGCGGCGGGCCGGCGTACCCCCAGGTGTCGCCCTTCCACTCCTCGCCCCAGAACCTCGCCTCCAGCGGGCCCTCCATCTCCTCCTCGACCTGCTCGAGTTCGGCGTAGTACTCGATGAACACCCCTGCCGGGTCGGCGTAGTAGGTGAAGATGTTGCGGCCGGGCCCGTGACGCCCGGGACCCCACACGCAGGCCGTTCCCTCGCGGGTGAGCGCGCCGAGGGCCGTCATGACGCTGTCCATCTCGACGACGTCGAACGCGATGTGCTGAACGCCGGTGCGCTCGGAGTCGCAGACGGCGAGGCTGTGGTGATCGCGGTTGCAGCGCATGAACGACATGCCGCGCGCGGTCCGGTCACTCACCTTCAGCCCGAGCGCCGCGTAGAAGCGCTCCAGCACTGCTCGCTGAGGGGAGTTGAGGACTACGTGCCCGAGCTTGCGGGGCGCGACGATCCGCGCCCGGTGGCTCTCCTCGGTGAACTCCGCCCCGTACAGCAACTGCACCACGTTGCCGTCCGGGTCGCGGACGGCCGCACCGGCCTGGTGGCCGGGTCCGACGGCCTCCCCGGGCTCACGCTCCACCTGGCCGCCCGCGGCCACGGCCGCCTCGACGGCCCCGTCGAGGTCGGCACGGGTCGCGACGTCGAAGGAGATGTGCACGAGTTCGCCTCGTTCTGCCCCGGCGGGCGCCTGTTCGAGGGAGAGGCCGTGGTGCGCGGACGTCAGCGTGCGGAAGTACCGGCGCCGGGAGTCGCCGTCGCCATTGACGAGGGCCAAGCCCCAGCGATCGACGTAGAAGTCCTCCGTCCGGTCGAGGTCGGGCACCGCTAGGGCGATGTTGTTGAGGGTTTGCACACGGACCATGGGAAGCCTCCGGTTCTGGCTCTGCGGAAAGGCGCACGGCGGGGGCCGGGAGACCTTCCTTCACAGGCGGCCCCGGGGACTCGAGGGCCGCCTCTGGACCACGTCAGTGATTGCGGACGAAGTCGGCCACGAGCCGGTTGAACTCGTCGGCGTGCTCGAGCTGGGCCCAGTGGCCGCAGCGGTTGATGATGTGTGCCCGCGAGTCGGGGATGCCGGCCGCCAGGAGGAGCGCGGTCTCGAAGGAGACGACCCGGTCGTCGCGGCCGTGGATCAGCAGCGCCGGCGCCGAGATCTCCGGGAGCCGATGGGGGTCGGCCCAGATCGTGATCGGCGCCTTGGGCCCGTGCTTGGCGACGTTCGCGAGATGCTCCGGGCGCTTGGCCACGGCGGCCGAGCGCTGCTCGGACAGCTCGGGGGTGGCGAACCGCTCCTTGTCGTAGACCATGATCTCGACCAGCCGCATCATCTGCTCGGGGCTGTGGTCGGCGTAGCTCCTGGCCATGACCTTGAGCCCCTCGGTCGGGCCGCCGCCGGCACCGAAAAGGATGGGCTTCATCTGGATCGGGGCGCCCATGGTGATCAGGTGGGACACGCGCTCGGGCCGCTCGATCGCCATCCGCAGCGACGCATGGCCGCCCATCGAGTTGCCGACGAAGGCTGCCTTGTCGATGCCGAGCGCGTCGAGGAGCTCGCAGATCACCTCGACGTGGTCGTAGGTCGCGAAGTCGGCCTCGTCGGACTGGCCCCAGCCCGGGAGGTCGGGGGCGATCACCCGGAAGCCGGCCGCGGCGATGGGCTCGATGTTCGGGTTGTAGTTGCTCCAGCCGGTGGCGCCGGGACCGCCGCCATGGAGCAGGAGGACGGGGTGGCCGTCGGCCGGGCCGGCCTCGTTGTAGTGGATGTTCCAGCTCTTGGTCCGGACGTCCTTGGCGACGTCCGCTTCGGTGAGAGCCATCAGCGGGCACCTTCCGGGGGCATGTTGGTGAAGGGGGCTTGGCCGAGCAGGCCGTGAACCATCTCCGGCGGACGGTGGCCCCAGCTGCTGAGCTTGCCGAGGGTCTCGACCTGCCAGGTCTCGTCGTCGATGAGCAGCCCGCCCCAGCCGTACTCGACGGAGAAGCCGGAGGGGGTACGGACGTAGAAGCTGAACATGCGGTCGTTCGGATGCATCCCGAGCGTCATCTCGAACGGCTGCTTGGCGTCCATGCACCGGTCGTAGGCCATGCCCACGTCGCGGATGTCGCCGACCTCGACCATGAAGTGGTGCATCTTCTTCGGGTGCGGCATGTTGCCGAAGGCCACGGAGTGGTGGCGCGGGTTGCAGTGCAGGAAGACGACGTCGGCGACGATCCCGGGAGCGACCTCTTCGACGATGAAGTCGCTGATCCTGAAGCCGAGGATGTCCATGTAGAAGGCGAGGTACTCCTCGCGGCTGACGCCCTTGGACACCAGCACCTCGTGGCCCGCGCCGCCGGAACCGGTGACGAACTTGCCGAGCAGGGCGTCCGATTGGAAAGGAGTCTCGGCGTCGGCGAAGCCGGTGACCAGCTCGAGCCGGTTGCCGATGGGGTCGGCGGTGATCACGATGCGGTCGACCTGTCGGGCGGCGGCGAGGGCGGAGCCGCCCTCGGTGACCTCGACGCCGGCGCCGCGGAGTTTCTCCACGATCCGGTCGAGCGAGCTGCCGCTCTCCACCACGTAGCCGGTGGCGGCCAGGTCGTCAGCCGGACCCTCGGTGCAGAGCCAGCGATACGCCTTCTCGTCGGTGCGGAAGCTGATCGAGCCGGCGTCCTTGTGGCCGACCTGCATTCCCAGCAGGCCCGCGGCGAAGTGCTCCCAGTCGGCGAGGTCGCTGACCTCGAACACGACGTACGCGAGCTCCTTGACTCCAGACATCTGTTCCTTCTCTCGGGTGTGGGGGTCAGAACGCCGGAACCGCGAGCCCGGCCTTGTCGGACGCGGCGACGAACTTGTCCGGTCGCAGGGCGATCGCCTGGACGCCGTAGCGGGCGAACCAGCCGAGAAGCACCTCTTCGAGATCGACCAGCTCGTCGGGCCCCTGGGTGTAGGCGGTCTTCGGCCGGATGGTGAGGTAGCGGGCGCCCAGCGCGTCCCACTCCGCCTTCTCCTCGGCGCTGAGCAGCGTCCGGGGGTCGGTGTCGGCGCCCAGGAGGACGAAGCCGTCACCGAGGAGCTCGTCGAGCCGCCTCATCAGGCCCACCGTGTCGCCGACCACCGGCTGCGGGATCATCCGTCCGACGATGGAGGCGTCCTCCACCTCGCCGCGCAGCCAGCCCCCGGCGTCGAGGACGGGCGGCGCCATCATCGGTTCCTCGTAGGGCGTCACGGTGTTCTCCGGCACCGCGTTCATCGCCTCGAGTTCCTCGGGTGAGACCTGCTGCTTGATCACGCGGCCGAACTGGACGGCGATCTGCGTGAAGAACTCGACGTTGGGGCGGCGTTCGGCCTCGTAGGTGTCGAGCATCGCCACGTCCATCTCCCCGCGCAGGACCCGGGTGAGCTTCCAGGCGAGGTTGTGGGCGTCGCGCATGCCGGACTGCATCCCTGCGCCGGCCCACGGCGGCATCAGGTGGGCGGCGTCGCCGGCCAGGAAGACCCGGTCCAGGCGCCAGGTCTCGGCCGCGCGGACGTGGTGGCGGTAGAACGCGTGCTGGTGGATCTCCACGTCGTCGGGCGTCATCCCCATCGCGGCGAGCAGCGGCCAGACCTGCTCCGGGGTCTGGAAGTCGGCCTCGGTCTCGCCAGGCCTCAGCGGGATCTCCCAGCGGTGGTTGCCCGCGGACAGCGCGATGTCGACGACCGGCCGCTCCTTGTCGCTCCAGAAGGTGAGGAGGTCGCGGTCCGGCCACCAGCGCTTGACGCGGCAGTCGATCACGATCCACAGCTGCGGGTCGGTGTCGCCCAGCATCGGAATGCCCAGCAGTTTCCGGGTCAGGCTGGAGCCGCCGTCCGCGGCGAGCGCGTAACGGGCCCGGGTGGTGGTCTCCGCGCCGGTCGCGCCATCACGAGCGGTGACCGTGACGCCGGTGTCGTCCTGTTCGACGCCGATCACCTCGGCGCCGTAGCGGACCTCGATGCCGCCGGCCTCCTCCGCGCAGCGGCGCAGCTCGGCCTCCATCGTCGGCTGGTAGATGCTGAAGAAGCGCGGCTTGGTGTTGCGCGTTCCGAGCGCCGACGGCGGTTGCTTGGCACGGAGGATCTCCTGGCCGTCGTAGGTCTTCCAGCGCAGCTGGTCCTGCGGCTCGATGACCTTCTCGATCCGCTCGTCGATGCCGAGGTCCTGGAAGATCCGCATCGTCCAGTCGTTGATCGTGACGGCTCGGGCGCGGGCGTAGACGTCGTGGTCCCGCTCGAAGGCGATCACGGACGCTCCCTTGGTGGCGAACGACAGTGCGCCGACCAGGCCGGTCGGACCGTAACCGATGATCGCGACGTCGGCGTCGAAGTGTTCAGGCATGCGGTGCTCCTCCAAGAGTTCGACCGAGCGGTCGATTTCTTGGTGAGGAGTGTCACGTCCGCAGAAGGTTTCGGTCAACCTCCGGATCGGAGTTTCTGGTTTGCAGAATTCCCTTGGCAAGCGGGCCCGTATGTGGCTTGTCCGCCCTGCCAGGCGACGTGTTCCGCCGCCGTATGCTTCAGGGGTGGAGAGGCAGCGGGTCAGCAACCGGCGGGGGAAGCGCTCACGCGAGGACATCCTTGAAGCGGCCTCACGCATCATGGGGAAGCGGGGCTACGCAGCCACACCGCTCTCCGTCGTCAGCAGCGAGATCGGGCTGGCGAAGAGTGTGATCTTCCACCACTTCCACACCAAGGGCGGCCTGCTCTCGGCGGTGATGGAGCGCGGCATGAACGACTTCTTCAGGGCCATGAGCGCCGCGCACGCCGACCCGCCCGTCGGCGGCACCCCCCAGGAACGGCTGAGCTGGTTCCTCGGCCGGGCGGCCGGAGTGCTGACCGAACGGGAGGAGTTCCTCCGCCTGCACATGTTCCTGATCCTCAGCGAGGACAACGACGAGGCCGACGCCGAGGCCGAGGTGAAGGAGACGATCGACAAGGTGCGCCGCGAGGGCAGGCGCCACATGAATCACATGATCCGGGAGTCCTTCCACGAGGAGGGCCCGGAGATCGCCGGTGCGGTCGCCGACAGACTCGAGTACATCGGCATGGCCGGGATCGACGGCACGTTCCTCGCGGTTCAGGCTGACGAGGGCCGCTCGATGGCCGATGACATGGAACTGTTGGCCGAGACCATCGCACTGATGGGAGAGCGGCTCGCGGCGAGGCTGCGGTCCGCTGCGCCGACTCCAGCGGCGCCGACATACAAGTGACCAAGGCTTGGAACTCGACAACACGGCCCGAACGACCCCGCAGGCCGCAGTCGCCCACCTGCGTGTTCATCGATTCCTCGAGGTAGCGGACCGGACCGCGCCACCCCTCGGGGTCGGCCGCCGCGGCGCGGGCGCCGACCGCCTGGTCGACATCGTCGAATCGGACGCTGCACGACCCCGACGCCTGGCACTGCCTCAGCGCCTTCCTCGATGCGCCAGGCGCTGCGGGCATTGCACCCGACATTGACGCCGCTCGTCTTGGGCCTGCGGTCGGTTTCAGCGTCGGGTCCAGCCGTCCACCGGCCCGCACCAATGTCTCAGGCCAGACGAGCCTCGAGGCGCAGTACCCGGCCAACGAACTCGCCAAGGGCTTCACCGGCACAAACCAGATCGATTCCAGCTCGCGGCTCTGCATGGCTGGCGCGTAGCCGGGGCCGCTGCGGGAATTGAAGCAGCTGCTACACCGGCTCTACCTGCAGGGCGGGGCGCCGACGCTGGATGAGATCCGTGCCGCGGCCCAGGCGCACGGCACCGCGGCGGTGGCGGGCTGGCCGGGACGGGATTCATCCGCCGCATCATCGCCTCGGCGAACGTCCCGCCCTCGCGACCCGGCACCGTCGCCGCTCGTGGCGGCACTGGCCGCCGGCTTCGACGCCGCACACCGCGCCCGCGAGCTGTGGGTGCAGGCGAACTCATGGACACCGCCGGGCACCGCGCTGCAGGAGATCTCGGACCAAGCCGGGATTCACGTCGGATATGTCCGTGCGCTAGCCCGATGTTCGCTCGGCTGCGGCTCGTGCGCCGGGTGACGCCATCGGTCATCGTCGTGCTCCTGGCTTCACGCCCCGGCTCGAGCCCAGCCGCGGCCCGGGCGAGGGTCCACCGCTCGGCGTTCGATGTCCGGGACGGGGCCCCCGGCATTTTCACGGCTCGACCGGATGGGCCGGCAGGCCGCGATAAGGGAGCGGCTCGCTGTAGACGAGGTTGGTGGTGGTGCTGCCGAGTTCCAGCAGCTCGTCCACGACCTCCTCGAGGTGCCCCATGGAGGTCGCGGCGATCTTCAGCACGTAGCAGTCCTCGCCGGTGGTCCGCAGGCATTCGAGGATCTCCTCGCGCTCCTGGAGGAGGTGGTGCAGCGGGGTGTGCCGGTTACCTGGGTATTTCAGGCGTACGACGGCCAACACCGGCAGCCCGGCCTTGGCCATGTCGACGCGGGCGTGGTAGCCGGTGATGACGCCTGCCGACTCCATCCGCCTGACCCGCTCGGTGGTGGCCGACGCGCTGAGGCTGACCCGCTTTCCCAGCTCGGTGAGGGAGATCCGGCCGTCGCGCTGCAGCTCGGTGAGGATCGCCCAGTCGGTCGCGTCGAGATTCTCGGTCACCGGGCCAAAATACCGTCAGATCCACGGCCAGACCCCAGCTACGCAGGGCTGGCTCCCTTCAGATAGGCCCGATCCGCTGGATAGCCTGACCCCGTGAAACTTGGAGTCAACGTTCCGAACTTCGGGCCCGGCACTGATCCGGAGAGGCTGCGCGGCTGGGCTCAGACCGTTGAGGGGCTCGGCTTCGACCTGCTGATGGTCTCCGACCACGTTGCGGTCACGCCCGATGTCGCCGAGCAGTACCCGGCCCCCTTCTACGAGCCCTTCACCACGCTGTCGTGGCTCGCGGGCGTCACTCACCGGGTACGGCTGGGGACGACGGTGCTGGTCGTGCCGTACCGGCATCCGCTGCTGGTCGCCCGCATGGCCGCCAACCTCGACCGGCTCAGCGGCGGACGGCTGGTCCTCGGCGTAGGCGTCGGCTGGGCGCGGCAGGAGTTCGAGGCGCTCGGCGTCCCCTTCGAACGCCGCGGCAGCCTCACCGACGAGTACCTCCAGGTCCTCAGGTCCGCCTGGAACGACGCCGACGACTACCGGAGCGGCCAGATCCCCCTCTGGGTGGGCGGCAGCAGCGACGCCGCGCTCCGCCGCGCCGTGCTCCTCGGCGACGCCTGGCACCCGCTCCGCTTCACCATGTCCTGGCTCGACGAGGCGGTGGAACGGCTCAGGACGACCGCCGCAGCCGAAGGCCGCCCGACCCCCGCCCTGGCTCCCCGCATCGTGCTGCGTCTCACCGCCGAGCCCCTCACCGAACGCCGCGCGGGCGAGGGGACGATCGACCAGGTGATGGCCGACCTGGAACATCTGCGCCGGCTGGGCGCCGAGAGCGTCCTGCTCGACCCTTACCTTGGCGACCCGGACGAGACCTACCGCCCCGAGACCGCGTGGCAGGCCCTCGCCACCGTGGCCGCCCACCAGAAGGAGCACCCATGACACCCGACGACGAACGCCTGCTGCGCAGGGCCATCGACCTCGCCGCCGAGTCCCGCGCCGCCGGTCACGCCCCCTACGGATCGCTGCTGGCAGGTCCCGATGGCGCCATCCTCATCGAGGAGCACAACACGGTGCGCGCCGACCGGGACATCAGCGCCCACCCCGAGATGAAGTTGGCCCGCTGGGCGGCTCGCGAGCTCGATCCGGCCACCGCCGCGACCATCACGATGTTCACCAGCTGCCAGCCCTGCGGCATGTGCACCGGCGCGATCGACCGCTCGGGCCTGGGCCGGGTCGTTTACGCCCTCTCCGCCGAGCAGCACGCCGAGCTCAACCCGAAGGGCGGATTTCCCCGCGTCTCCCAGGATGGGCCCGCCCTCTTCGACGAGGCCCGAGTCCCGATCGACGGCTACTACACCTGACACAGCCCTGGATGGCGTGGCGGTGGAATGGACGCGGGGCGACATGCGGGCCTTCGATCTGGGCCGCACAATCGACTTCGTGTTCATCACAGCCGCTCCTGCCAGTTCGCACCCGGCGCGGTGAACGGCTCGTCCTGCGCGGCGCCGAGGCGGACCGCGACCGGGTGGGCGACCATGGCGTCCAGCAGGGCGGCTCAGTCCTTTCGCAGTGCCGCGAAGAAGGCGCGCAGGTCGGCGGTCACCGCGTCGGGGACCTCCAGCGAGGCGAAGTGGCCGCCGGTGGGGAACTCGCTCCAGTGCACGATGTTGGTGTTGTCGCGCTCGGCGAGCGAGCGGATGGTCTGGAAATCGTCGGCGAAGACCGCGACGCCGGTCGGCGCGGTGTTGACGGCCGGTTCGGCGCCGGAGTGCGCCTCGGCGTAGTGGTAGCGGCCCGCCGTGGCCTGGGTGTTGGTGAGCCAGTACAGGGTGACCTGAGTGAGGATCTGGTCGCGGGTCACCAGGCTCGTGCCGTTGCCGAAGGAGTTGAACAGCTCGCTCCAGGCCAGCTGGCCGACCGGCGAGTCCGCGATGCCGACCGCGACGGTCTGCGGCCGGGAGGCGTTGATCGCGTTGTAGCCGCCGACCGACTGGAACCACTGCATGTGCTCCAGCGCCGCGTACTCCTTGGGCCCGAAGCCGGCGAACTCCTCCGGGTCGCCCGAGGGGAAGGAGAACAGCTGCAGCACGTGCATGCCGAGATATCCGGGCGGGTCGAGCAGCCCGAGCTCCCTGGAGACCATGGCGCCGCCGTCGCTGCCGTGCGAGCCGTAGCTCTCGTAGCCGAGCCGGCGCATGAGGGCGTCGAAGGTGCGGGCGGCCCGCGCCATCGTCCAGTCCCCGCCGGACAGCGGGGTGCTGAAGCCGAAACCGGGGATCGAGGGGACGACCACGGAGAACGCGTCCTCGGCCCGTCCGCCGTGCGCGACGGGGTCGGTGAGCGGGCCGATCATGTCGAGGAAGTCCACGAACGAGCCGGGGTAGGTGTGGACGAGCAGCAGGGGGGTGGCGTCCGGCTCAGCGGAGGGCACGTGGACGAAGTGGACGGTCTGGCCGTCGATGTCGGTGAGGTAGTGAGGGAACTCGTTCATCCGCGCCTCCTGCTCCCGCCAGTCGAAGCCGTCGCGCCAGTAGTCGACGGTCTCGCGGAGGTAGCCGTTGGGCGTGCCGAGGTCCCAGTTGTCGACGGCGGCGGGACGGGGCAGCCGGGTGTTGGCCAGCCGCAGGGCGAGGTCGTCGAGTTCGGCTTGCGGGATCTCTACGCGGAAGGGGCGGATCTCGGTGGAAGCGGTCTTCGTCGTCGTCATGCCCTCACGGTAGGACCCATATAGGAAGATCTGCTTCCTAATGGTGCGGCATCATGCAGATCATGCTGGAAACTTCGGCGAGACTGCTCGCCCTGCTCTCGCTGCTGCAGTCGCGACCGTCCTGGCCGGGCTCTGAACTGGCCGAACGCCTCGGCGTGAGCGGCCGCACCATCCGTACCGACATCGCGCGGCTGCGTGAGCTCGGCTATCCCGTGGACGCCACCCGCGGCACGATCGGCTCCTACCGGCTCGGCGCCGGAGCGAAGCTGCCGCCGCTGCTGCTGGACGACGAGGAGGCCGTCGCCATCGCGATCGGGTTGCGCGCCGCGACCGGCATCAGCGGCATCCAGGACAGCAGCGCCCGTGCCCTGGCCAAGCTGGAGCAGGTGCTGCCGCACCGGCTGCGCCGCCAGGTGGCGGCGATCCACCAGTCCACCTCGCAGGGGCCGCACAACACCGGGTCCAACGTCGAGGACCCCGAGGTCGACGCGGCGGTCCTGGCCCAGATCGCGGAGGCCGTCCGCGACCGCGAACGGTTCCGCTTCGAGTACAACCCAGGGCCCGACGACCGGCCGGGCGAACTGCCCTCGGGCACGGCGGCGACGTCCGGGCCCAAGCTCGTGGAGCCCTACCGGCTCGTCAGTTGGGCGCGCCGCTGGTACCTGGTCGGCCGTGATCCGCGGACCGGCGCCTGGGCGGCGTTCCGGGTCGACTGGATCACCCCCCGCATGCCCACCCGCCACGTGTTCACCCCGACCCCGCTGCCCGGACTCGACTACACCGGCTTCGTCCTACGCGACGTCGCCTCGACGGGCTGGAAGGTGCACGCCCGGATCACCGTGTTCGCCTCCGCGCAGGAAGTGCTGTCGCGCATCAACGCCACCGTCGGCGTCGTCGAGTCGGTCAGCGACGAGCGGTGCGTCCTGGTGACGGGAGCCGACAGCCTGGAGACCATCGCGGTCTACATCGGCATGCTCGGACTCGACTTCGAGGTCACGGGCCCGCCCGGGCTCATCGACCATCTCGCGGTCCTGGGCGAACGCTACCTGCGCGCGATCAGCCGGATGGGCAAGGGCCACGCCAAGCCCGCCGACAACGACCTCCAGATGCCGAATGCCAGCCCATCCGGACCCCGGCTGAACTCAACGACCTGCGATCCATCCGGCGAAGACCCGTCGTCACGGGCGTGATCAACGGATAGAGCCGCCTCGGCCACCGCGCGGTGGCCGGCGATGTCGGCCATGGACGAGAGCACGGGACTGGGCGCGGCTGATGCGCGGCACCGCGTCCATCGCCAGCACCGTGATCGGCCGGGCCGCGAGTGCGTCGACCAGGTCGGGGTCGAGGGCCGGCGCGAGGGTGGAGACCAGTGCGGCGCCGTCCTTCGGCTTGCCCAGCTCGCCCGGTGACGGGCCGTTGACCCGGAAGACGATGTCGGCGCTCCACGCCTCCTCGCCCGTGCCGATCCGCGCCCCGGCCTGCACGTACGACTCATCGGCGAAGGCGGCGAGCGTCCCGGCCCCCGTCCCCGAGGCGTGTCAGCTGCTCGACGGTCGCCGGGGTCGCGGCGCCGCGCGTCTCCCCTGCGGGCTCGCAAGGGACTCCAATGCGCATGGGGGTTGCCTTCATTTACGAGGCGCCCGCGAGCCGAGCGGGGTGTGGCGATCGGCTCGCAGGCGCCGGTGGGATTCCGGACCGGCGGCACGCCGTCCGACCTGCGTGTCACGAAGCAGTCGCCGTTGCCCCGGCCTTCGTGAGGTGCCGGGCGAGGTAGTTGTTCCAGGTGTGGCGGAAGCTCTCCGCGAGCCGGGACCGCGGGGCGAACAGGTCGAAGGCGTGGTAGGCGCCGGGGTAGAGGTGCAGCTCGACGTCGACGCCGTGGGCGCGCAGGCGCGCGGCGTAGTCGAGGCTCTCGTCGCGGAAGACGTCGAGCTCACCGACGCCGATGAAGGTCGGGGGCAGGCCGGCGAGGTCACTCGCCCGGGCGGCGGCGTCGTAGGGCGTGACGTCCTCGGTGCCGGCGCGGTCGCCGAGGATCGCCTGCCAGGCCAGGAGGTTGGTCGCCCGGTCCCAGATGCCGATGCCGGTGATCCCCCGGCTCGAGTCGGTCGTGTTGCGGTCGTCGAGCATCGGGTACTGCAGCAGCTGGAACAGGGGGGTCACGGCGCCGCGGTCACGGATCAGAAGCGCGGTCGCGGCGGCGATGCCTCCGCCGCCGCTCTGGCCGGCCAGGCCGATCCGGGTGGGGTCGAGGCCGAGATCGGCGGCGTTGTCGCCGATCCACCGGTAGGCGGTGTACCCGTCCTCGGCGGCGCCCGGCGCGGGGGTCTCCGGGGCCAGGCGGTAGTCGACGGCGACGACGGCGCAGCCGAGCGCCGCGGACAACTGCTTGAGCCAGGGTGCGTCCTGGGCTGCGAAACCGAGCACCTGCCCGCCGCCGTGGAACCACACGAGGACCGGCAGCGGTTCGGGCGCGTTCTGCGGACGCAGCAGGAGGAGCGGGACGTCGGGGGCGTCGGCGCGCGGCACCTGGATCTCGTCGGTGGTGACGGTGGGCTCATTGGGGATGGTGGCGGCGATGGTCTCGGCGAGCGCGCGGACGGCCCGGCGTGTGGCGGGGACGTCGGTCAGGTCGAAGACGCCGTTGGGGCCGATCGGCATGGCCTCGAGGGCTGCGGCCAGTTCGCCGTCGATCGCGGGACCGGAGCGGGGCATGGTTCTTCCTTACTGGAGACGGGGGCCGCGTCAGGGACACGGGAGGGGGCTCAGCTCGTGGTGGTCGCCGGTTCGTGAAAGTAGTGGCCTTGGCCGAGGTCGTCGAGCAGGCCGGGCTGGACGGGCTTCCAGCCGAGCAGCTCCCGGGTCAGCGTGCTCGAGGACGGGTTGTCGGCCGCGGCGTGGCCGCTGAGGAAACCGAAATGGGCGTCGGCCTCGGCCGGCGCGATGCCGGCCACGGGCAGGTTCAGCCGGTGGCCGATGGCCTCGGTGATCTCCCGGAAGGGGACGCCTTCGTCGTCGACGGCGTGCAGCCGTGATCCGGCCGGCGCGGACTCCAGCGCCAGCCGGTACAGGCGTGCCGCGTCGAGCGTGTGCACCGCGGGCCAGCGGTTGGCCCCGTCGCCGACGTAGGCCGCGACGCCCTTGGACCGGGCGAGGGAGATCAGGGTCGGGATGAAGCCGTTGTGGTCGAGCGTGCTGTGCACGGTCGGAGGAAGCCGGACGACGGACGAGCGGACGCCTCGCCGGGCGAGTGCGACGACCGCGTTCTCGGCGTCGATGCGCGGCCCCGCGTCGAGCGCGTCGGCTTCGGTGGCGGCGTCTTCCAGCCCCGCGAAGGCGAGCAGCATGGTTCCCGATGTGGCCACCAGAGGCTTGCCGGTGCCGGCGAGCGCGTCCCCGAGCGCCTCGACGGCGCGCAGATCGGCCGCGACCGCGCTGCCGAAGTCGCCGGCGAACATGGCGTCGGTTGAAGGCCAGGTGGACGACACCGTCGGCCGCGGCGGCGGCCGCGGCGAGGCCCTCCAGATCGTCGAGGTCGCCTCGGTGCACCTCGGCACCGGCGGCCGTCAACGCGGCGGCGGACTTGTCCGAGCGGGCCAGGCCGATGACCTGGTGTCCCGCGTCGAGAAGTTCGGGAACGACGGCGGAGCCGACGTGCCCGGAGGCTCCGGTGACGAATACGCGCATGGTGTGCGCCTTCCTGCTGGAGGCTCCCCACGGGGCGGGAAGCCTGATGTCAGTTCGTGTCATCACCATAGCGCCCATGTCAGTCTCTGTCATCACCATGACGTCAGGTTCTGTCATCGCGGGTAGGATCGGCAGCATGGGCCGATGGAAACCCGACGCACGAGGCCGCCTGGAGAAGGCGGCGCTGGAGCTCTACAACCACCAGGGCTTCGACGCCACCACCGTCGCGGAGATCGCCACCCGCGCCGGGGTCACCGAACGGACCTTCTACCGGCACTTCGCCGACAAACGGGAAGTCCTCTTCCCGGCCGGCAACCCGATCGCCGACGTCCTCGCGGACGCCGCAGCCGCCGCTCCCCTCCCGCTCCCGCCGCTGGAGGTGATCGCCCACGCCTTGACCGAAGCCGCTCCCGTCTTCGAGGAACGCGGAGACCTGGTACGGCAACGCCAGTCCGTCATCGCCGCCAACCCCGAACTCCAGGAACGCGAACTGGCCAAACTCGCCGTACTCGCCTCCACGCTCGCCCACGCGCTGCGCGAACGCGGTCTGGAGACGACCACCGCGGCACTCGCCGCGGAAATCGGGATCGCCACGTTCAAGGTCGCCTACGAACGCTGGGTCAACGACCCCGACCGGCGCCCCCTCGCCCAGCACCTCCAGGAAACCCTGCACACCGCCAGGCGCCTGACCTCACCCGCCGAACATGTCGCCGCGAGCGACGACGTGGACTCCAAAGTCCAGGAGGGTGCGGCATGAATGCGGTGGGCACCCTGAGCGCGGGGCCCGCGGGGTGCCGCAGCCCGGCCCACCGCCGTCGGCGGCACTCGACGCGCTGACCTGCGGCCCGACTGCTCAACGTCCCTGGAGGCGGGCCCGCACGTCGCGATCGGTCAGGACGTTGCGGCGGTCAGTTCGGCGAGCACCTCCGATGCCGTGACCGGGTCGAGGTCGCCGAAGGGATGTTCGGCGACCGGCCTCGGCCCGGAGTCATTAGGGCCGTGCTCGTCCAGCCAGATCTCCGCCAGGTACGCCTCGGACTCCTCGATGGACATCGAGGGGTTGAGGCTGATGTTGATGGAGCGGCCGCCGGGGACCACCCGGTAGAGGGCGTGCTGGAGTCCCGCGTCCATGGGGGCGGTACGCCGCCAGCCGTGCCGCTCCAGCTTGCGCACGTCGCCGCTCTGCTTCTGGAAACGCTCCAGCCGGGACGCGGCGCGCTCGGCGTCGGTCAGGGTGTACACCTTGCGGTCCAGTTGCGGGAACGGCTGCAGGATCTCGTATTCGGAGAACAGTGCCGACCACGCCTCCAGCGACCCGCCGCCCAGCTCCACGGGGTGCGGGATGCCGACCACCGCCGACTCCGGCACCGTCAGCACGTCGTCGGCGGCGTCGGCGAACGTGCCGTCCTCGGCGACGCGGAACGCGGTCGCCTTGCCGCCGCCCTCCGCCACGCCGTCCTCGGCGGTCCACACCAGCCGCCGCACGAGGTGGCCGACCAGGGGATGCTCGACGAACAGCCGCCGGAACTCACCGACCGGCCAGCGGCGCCGGGTGAGCATCGACTTCTCCAGGCGGTGGATCTGGTCGGCGGCCACCGTCCGCACGTCCTTCTTCAGGGCGGCGAACCGCTTGTAGCCGGCGGGCGCCAGCTCGGGGTCGTCCTTGGCGCCCGGTTTGGGCAGGGCCTTGCGGACGGCGCCGTCCTCGTCCCGCACGAACGGCCGCAGGTTCTCGTCGAACCCGACGTGGAAGCGGCGCCGCCCGTAGTCCAGGACGAGCCCGCCCCCCGCGTCCAGGCCGAAGTCGGGGACCAGCCGGTCGGCGAGCTGATCGGAGGTCAGCCCCAGCCCGTCGGCGACCTTCTCGATCTTCTCCTGGGCGCGCTTCTTGAGGGCGGTGAACTTCACCCGCTGCGAGATGCCGTGCAGGTGCATCAGCGCCACGTCCGTGCCGATCGCCGCCAGGATCTCCAGCCCCGCCACGGCCTTGTGGTGAGCGCTCTGCCCCGGCCAGGCTCGGATCAGCGGGGTGAGCCTGCGGACGGTCTCGTCGTCGCCGAGCAGGCCCAGCTGCGTCAGCGCCCAGCCGTCCTTGGACGGCGCCCCGCTCTGCTCCCACAGCTGGAACAGCGCCCACCCGAACTCGGCGAGCGACTCGGGGTCGCACAGCTCCCGGACGACCCCTATGCCCGCGTACACCTCGTCGGGCTCGGACATGGCCAGCATCGTCAGCACGTGCGGGACGGCGCCGGCCGGGAGCGCGTCATCCCTGCCGCGCAACCGGATCTGCGGCAGCAGGCGCGGATCCGCCCACGTGCCGACGGACGGCATCCGGGCCGGCAGGCGCTCCAGCTCGTCCACCACCGCCAGCTCGTCCGCCACCAGCGCCTTGACGGCCCCGGCGGCCTCATCGCCGTGTGCCCGCGCCGCCGCCTCGACGAGTTCCTCGGCCGGATGCTCGCGGGCCAGCAGCCGCAGCGCGCCCTCGGCGTGCCGCCGCCGCACGCCGGGACGGCCCACCGCGTCCGGGACCAGCAGCGGCACCGCGTCCAGGCCATGCCGGTCGAACCAGGCCAGCGCGGCCTCCCGGTGGCCCTTGCGGTGGCCCTTGCTCTGCTGGTGCAGGTATTCGGCCATCAGCCGGGCCACGCCGGCATCCAGGAACGGCATCAGCACATCGGCGTGCGCGGCCGGATCGTCCTTGGTCGCCGCCATCGCGCCGGGCAGTCCCTCGATCTCGAACCGCGCCGCCACCTGCCGTGCACAGTTCATCGCGATGGCTCCCTGGGGTTCCCGCAAGGGCGGCAGCGACCGGGCCCTGTCCTCGGAGCAATGGATGATCATGCTCGGCAGCGCGTTGTACGGGACGTACCCCTTGGCGACCGCATCGTCGGCGAGCTCGTCCCAGCTCATCCCTTCCGGCTTGCCGTCCCGCCGCTCGGGCCGCGCCCAGCGGTCCCGCTCGCCGGGCGCCCAGCGCATCACGGGCCCGGGCGGGGTGAGCCTTGCCACCACGACCGGCTTGGCGGGACGCGTCCACGGCGGGTCGACCAGGAGCGGCGGCAGCGCGTCCGGCGGGGCGTCCGGCAGCGCGTCGCCGCCGTCGAGCAGCGGGCTGATGATCGCGCGCGCCTCGGGTGCCAGGCCGGGCAGCGCCACGGCCACCAGGTCCCGGTTGGCCTGGACGTGCTCGGCGAGCAGCGCGGCGAGCTGCGGCGAACCGGACGCGGCCGGTGCCAGCAGCCGCAGCGCCCGGACGGGGAAGCGCCGCATCGCGTCGAGAAGTGCAGGCCGCACGATCTTGCGGCCGGTGTGGTCCGCCAGGTCGGCACGGTCCATCAGGCCCTGGAACGCCGCGTCGCTCGGCAGAACCGACAGCATCTCCGGGACGCTCTTGCGGACGATGTCCACGCTCGGGTCGAGGTCGAGCGCCTGGAGGAGCAGCGGCGCGCCGGCCTCCCCCACCCCGTCCAGCATGGTGATCAGGAGTTCCCGGTTCCAGCTCCACAGCAGCCATCGGCTGCCCTGAAGCAGCCCCACGGCCAGATCGACGTGCCGCGGCGACCCCAGCGACGCGAGCAGCATCCTCCAGGTACCCGGGTCGCTGCCCAGGTCCGGCGGTGCCGCCAAGCACTCCTCCACCCAGTCGTGCCGGTCGGGTACCAGAAAGGAGACCGCCACCCGCTGCGCCGGTGTACGGCGATGCTCCGCCAGACGGTCCACCGCCTCCCGGTACTCCTCGTCCGAAGCGGCGGCCAGGAGGCCGCGCAGCCGCGCACCGGTGCGCGTCAGCTTGGTCGAACCGACCGTGCGGCTGCGGCCTTCCATGCTGTCCTCGACGGCGCAGATCCCGTGGTCGCCCCAGCGAAGCCCGCCGAGCTCGGCGAACGCGCAGGCGGCGAAGACCAGCCCGTGCTCGCCCACCCATGCGTCCGCCAGCGGCTTGGCGATCGGGTCCCCGAGCTGATAGCCGCCCGTGGACTCGGTCAGCAGAGCGGCGACCACGGCCGCCCCGCGGAGGGTCGCACCACCGGAGACGTGGTCGCGCGCCGCCTCCGCCATCTCCGCGCTGACACCGGCCCGCTCGGCGAGCGGCTTCGACGCCTCCATCTGGTCGAACCGCTCCCGTAGGTCCGCGCTCGCGGAGCGGTCGATCTTGATCCGGGGACCCGGCCGCCCACCGCGTCGCGGATACAGCGAGCGCCGCCACGAATCCGGGAACTCCAGGGTGCTCTCGTCCGATGCGATGCTCAGGTGGGTCGCCATGGCTCCTCGCCGTTGGGGGATACGGGAGGCTAGCGTAGAGGCCACCCCTGACAGGCGTCCTGGAACCAGCACCCTCGCCCGCTCGCACAGCATCTCCCATGACGACCTCTGAGATGATCATCGTGTGCCACTGCCGGCCCCGGCGAACCGGTTCCTCTACCGCGACTTCCCCGCCGCCGTGCCGCCCGTGCACTCTGCCTCCCGGCATGAGGCGTTCGGTCGGCGGCGAAGGCCGCGACTGACGTCGCCGCGCACGAGCCGATGGGGTGGCGTCATCGACCGCTTCGGCTCGCCGGCTGGTGATGGCGACCATCGGCATCGTCCGGCGCCGGCGAGGTGGCACCCGGCTCTCGATAGCGGCGATCCGGTGCGGCTACCACGTGGTGCTCTCCAACTGGCCGCCAACTGGCGGCCTTTCAATGAGGGTCGGGACGGCGGCCCGGGACGACGATGCCGTGCTCGTAGGCCAGCACGACGGCCTGGACGCGGTCGCGGAGGTGGAGTTTGGCGAACACGCTGCCGACGTGGCTCTTGACGGTGGCCTCGGTCACCACGAGCCGTGCCGCGATCTCCTGGTTCGACAGGCCTTGCGCCACGAGCAGGAGCATCTCGCGCTCGCGCGGGGTCAGCGCGGTCAGCAGATCCGGTGCCGGCCGGACGGGGTCGGTGCGGCCGGCGTAGTCCTCGATCAGGCGGCGGGTGATCGACGGGGACAGCAGCGCCTCGCCCTGGTGGACGACGTGGATCGCCTCCAGGAGACGCTCGCGGGGCGCGTCCTTCAACAGGAATCCCGATGCCCCGGCACGCAGCGCGCCGAACACGTATTCGTCGAGGTCGTAGGTGGTGAGGATCAGCACGCGAGGCGGACGGTCGGTACCGGTGAGGCGGGCGGTGGCCTCGACGCCGTCCATCCGCGGCATCCGGACGTCCATCAGAACGACGTCGGGCCGCAGCTCCGCCGCCTGCACGAGGGCCTCGTGGCCGTCCGCGGCCTCGCCGACGACCTCCAGGTCGGGCCGGGTCTGCAGGAACAGCCGGAACCCGATCCGGATCAGTTCCTGATCGTCGACGATCAGGACTCGGATCGTCATGCCCGCTCCCCGATCGGCAGCCGTGCCACGACCTGGAACCCGCCGCCCGGGACCCGGCCCGTCTCCAGGTCCCCGCCGAGCACCGCGACCCGCTCCCGCATCCCCACCAAGCCGTGCCCGCCAGGGCCCGGCTCGCCGGTTCCCGTGCCGTCGTCGTGCACCCGCACCTCCAGCTCCGCTCCGCCATAGCTCAGCCGTACCGTGGCCAGTGTCGCCCCAGCGTGTTTCAGCGCGTTGGTCAACGCCTCCTCGATGATCCGGTAGGCGGACAACTCCACCCCGCCCGGCAGGTCCAGCAGCTCCCCGGTGATCTCCAGCCGGACCGGCAGTCCGGCCGCGCGGTACCCGGCGACCATTTCGTCCAGATCCGCCAGTGCCGGCTGTGGTCGCGTCTCCGCCGCATGCTGCCCGCGCAGCAGGACCAGGATCCGGCGCAACTCTGCCAGGCTCTGCTCGGCGCTGGTCTCCACCCGCTCCAGCGTCCGCGCGGCCACGTGCGGTTCGGTCTCCAGGACGTCGCGGGCGCCGCGGACCCCGATCAGCATCACCGTCACCGAGTGGGCGACGATGTCGTGCAGTTCGCGGGCGATCGCGCCGCGTTCACGCTGCGCCGCGATCAGGTCGAGTTGTTCCCGTTCGCGTTCGAGGGTGGCGGCTCGTTCTTCCACCGCACGGACGTAGCGGCGGCGCGTCTGCATGTAGGCGCCCAGTATCCACGCCCCGATCGACACCGGCGGGCTGCAGACGTTGTCGACCTCCAGGAACACGGCCACCGGCGCCAACACCGCGAGCGAGACGCGCCGGTCGCGTGTCTCGGCGAGCGACCACAGCGCCACGACGGCCGGCGCGCCTCCGGGCGAATACCCCGCCGCCGTCACCGCGGCGGCCATCGCGACCGTCACCACTGTCACCGCCACCCCGAACCGGCGGCGGGCCAGGAGCACCGCACCGGTGAGCACGGTCGCCGCGATCGGCAGGGGGGCGGGCCGGGTGCTGCCGTTGAACAGCAGCCCGACCTCCACGACGGTCGCGGCCACGGCGAGCGCGATGTCGAACAGCACCGGGCGGTGCGCGGCCCGCGGGCCCCGCACCGCCCGGATCCTCTCCGCGACACTCACGCCAGGTCACGCCTTCGTTCGCAGCCGACCGCGACCAGCACCACCAGCACCGTCCAGACCGCGAACACCGCGCCGGCCTGCGTGACCGTGAGAGTCGTGTTGTGCGTCCCGCCCGTCATGATGCCCGCCGCGCCGAACGGCGAAAGGTTGGCCTCCCGCTCCCATGCCCCGCCCACCAGGGGCTGCACCGCCAGGTCCAGGATCAACAGGGTCACCGCGCCGATGACCGGGCTGCGGATCAGCGCGCCGAGCGCCGCGCCCAGCACCGTCGCCAGCACCAGCGCCCCGACGTTGCCCGCCACGACCTCGGCCACCTGGCCGGACGTCAGGTCCGGGCCGGGCTGGTGAGCCAGCAGCGGCAGCGCCACACCGACCGCGACGGCATTGATCAGCAGCGCCAGCCCGAGACCGGTCAGTGCATATGCTGCGATCCGCACCGCCAGAACGGTTCCGCGACCACGCCGGGCCACCAGAGCCGTGGGCGCGGCGGTCCGGTGGCGGTACTCGCCCGCCGCGCCGACCAGTCCCCACAGCAGCAGGAGGACCGGGAGCCCGGACAACGCCTCCTTCTTCTCCGGCACCTCGTCGAGCGTTCCCGACGCCACGGCGACGAGCACCGCGTTCAGGGCGGCGAAGGCCATCCCTCCGGCCGCGAATCCCCACACGGCACGGGTCGTCACCGACTTGAGCAGTTCCCCTCGAAGCAGGCCGATCATCGCTCCAACCCTCCGGTGAGCTCGAGGAACAGGTCCTCCAGCGACTCCACCTCACTGATCGGTCCCTCGTGCACCAGCCTGCCACGGTCGATGACGACCACATCGTCGACCGTCTGCGCGGCCTCCGCGAGCAGGTGGCTGGACAGCAGCACCGTGCCGCCCTTCGCCGCCCGATCCCGCAGCATCGTCCGGAGCCAGCGGATCCCCTGCGGGTCCAGCCCATTGGCTGGCTCGTCCAGCACAAGAATCTCCGGGTCGCCCATCAGCGCGGCGGCGAGCCCGAGCCGCTGCCGCATCCCCAGCGAGAAAGCGCCGACCCGGCGGCCCGCCGCCTGCGTCAACTCGGCGACCTCCAAGACCTCCTCGACGCGGTGGCGCGGCAGCCCCGCCGACAGCGCCAGCGCCCGTAGATGCGCGCGGGCCGACCGGGCGGGGTGCGCGCCGCAGGGCTCGATGTGGACGCCGATCCGGCGCGCGTCCGGCACCGTCGAGGCCAACGGCGCTCCCAGCACCGACACCGTGCCGGCCGACGGCCGGGCCAGTCCCACGACCGCCTTCAGCGCCGTGGTCTTACCCGCGCCGTTCGGGCCGAAGAAGCCCGTCACCGCGCCCGGCCTGACCGTGAACGTCAGATCGTCGACCACCGTGCGCCGGCCGTACCGTTTCGTCAGCCCCTCGACCCTGATCGCCGGAGTGGCCTTCGTCTGTGATGTCATGGCGCCCAGCTTCGGCCGCCTGTGTCTCTCGGTCATCAGACCACGGTCGAAAGCCGTTCTCCGACCGCGGCATGACTTTCGCCGGGGGGCGGTCTGCGGCCGATGCCGCCGACGGCCCAGATCGACTGCAGGTCTGTCCCGGGCTCGGCGGCGTCAGGACGCCACCGGTG
Organism: Actinomadura nitritigenes; assembly: GCF_017573545.1. Lineage (GTDB taxonomy): Bacteria > Actinomycetota > Actinomycetes > Streptosporangiales > Streptosporangiaceae > Spirillospora > Spirillospora nitritigenes. Next base: position 49,823 of record NZ_JAGEOK010000037.1, read on the forward strand.
TACGGGACATGCCGCACGGCAGCAACTCCAGTTCTCCACCACCTGTAGCCCCGTGCCTGCCAAGAATTACGTCCGGTGCAGGTGAGACGTGCAGGGCGTGGTTCTGGTGCGGGGCTTGATCGGTTCGCAGCGACGGGTCGTGGCGAGGCGGTCGTCGCGAGATGATGAGCGGCTGTGCGGTCGCGACTGGCCTACTTGACCGTGGCGAACACCTTCGCGGCCCTCCGCCCTCTCCCGATGACTGATCGGGACAAGGACGCTGAGATCTTGGTGTTGCGGCATCAGATCGCCGTGCTGGAGCGCCGGCTGGCCAGGAAGAAAATGCGGTTCACTGCAGCGGATCGGGCGCTTCTGGCGGCGTTGCTGCACCGGTTGCCTCTCATGGCGTTGCGGCGGATGCGGCTGTTGGTACGGCCGGCCACGGTCTTGCGCTGGCACCGCGACCAGGCCGTCGGCAGGCACGCTGCCCGCTCGCAACCCGAACGCCCGGGCCGTCCACCGACCGTCCGTTCCATCCGGCTGCTGGGCCTGGTACGGGAGAACCCGAGTTGGGGCTACCGGCGGGTGCACGACGAGTTGCTGGTGCTCGGTGTCAAGGTGGCCGCCTCGACCGTCTGGGAGATTCCTAAGGACGCAGGCATCGACCCGGCGCCCGAGCGTGCCTCCACGACCTAGGCCGGGTTCCTGCGGAACCAGGCCGAGGCGCTGCTGGCTTATGACTTCCTGGAGACGGTGACCCTCACCGGTGCCCGAATGTACGTGCTGGCGGTCATCGAGCATCACACCCGCCGGATCCGGGATTCTGGGCGCCACCGCCACCCGAACGCAGCCTGGGTGATCCAGGCGGCCCGGAACCTGGTCATGGACCTTGAGGACGCCGGCTGCCGGACACGGTTCCTGATCCGCGACCTGCCGCCGCGAGCTCCTGGACCGCACGTTGATCTGGAACCAACGGCGCCTGCTCCACGCACTCCGCGAGTCCGAGACCTCCTACAACGAGCATCGCCCGCATCAGAGCATCGCCAACGCCCGCTCGTTGAAGCCGCCGCCCCCACCGATCACGGAACCCGACGAGATCGCCCACCTGAACATCCGGAAAACGCAACGGCTGGACGGAATCCTCAACGAGTACGAACATGCAGCTTGACCTGCGTGGATGAGGTTCTCGGCAGGGACACCGTCCAGCGGCTCAGCGCGGAGCTCTGGGAGGACAACAACCGGGTCTTCTGCACGGGGATCGGGACGGCGCTGGACACCGCCAATGTGCGGCGCGGCTTCCGGCTTATCACCTCGAAGGCCGGGATCGGGGAAGACTGGACTCCTCGGGAACTCCGTCACTCGTTCGTCTCGATCACGAGTGACAGCGGCGTGCCCCTGGAGGCGATCGCCGACCTGGTCAGGCACGCCGGGACGGCCGTGACCGAGAAGGTTTACCAACACCGGCTCAGGCCGGTCATCACCCAGGGAACCGAGGCCATGAACACGATCTTCGGTCGGAGCCGGTCGGGGTAGGTCTGGGAGCGGTGGCTCCCCGTTTGGCTCCCGGACGGGCCTGAAGATCGAAAAAGGTCCCGGAGTGATCTCCGAGACCCTGCCTGACCTACTGAAACGGGGTGGGCGATACTGGGTTCGAACCAGTGACCTCTTCGGTGTGAACACGATCGATCGGACCCCAGGTAGCCAGCTTCCCGACGTCACCGCAGGTCAGACACAGTTCTTCAGCGCAGCACAGCGCACCTCAAAGAAGATCAAGTCCCTTGTGATCTCCCACTATTAACACCTCACATGCTGACGACAGATGCAACGCCCAGTAGTCGCCCGCCGGACCAGCCAGCGCCGCAAGCCCTCAGCAAGTGCCTACGGTCCTCTCGGTGAGAGATTGGTCTTGCATGTGACAGTACCGGTGTATATCAAAGCACCATAACCCATCTCCTTTACATAGTAGATTTCAAAAGCGCTCTCACCGTGGACGCTGACCGCTCACTCAACAGGTTTCCCTCTTCAGGCCAGGTGCTCGCACTGGACATCAAGGACCTGCTCCTGCGCAACCGGCGAGCCAATGTACGCCGCAAGGGCGGTGCGGTGGACACGATCGTGTGACAAACCCGCACCGCCCGGCTGCTGCCCCGGATCCAACTGGAGCTGCTGTCTGGACCGCTCACGGGCATCTACGACCCTCCTCAGGCACGCCTAGGTGAACACCACCGGGCGCTACTTCCGCGGCCGCCGAGGCGCGAATCATGGGAGATCACAATGGACTCGATCTTTCTCAGCACTGCCACGGTACTGACGCAAGCGAGCCGTCGGCCGGATGTCAGTCAGCTGACGGAGGCCGTCGGCACGGTGGCCGAGCCATTCTCGTGGAGACATCGAATCCGCCCGGTACCCGGGCGAGACCACGAGGAGCGGACCATGAACACCATCGCGCAGCACTGGATCAACGGACAGTGGACCGGCTCCGGCTCGGTTCTGGAATCGATCAACCCGGCCGACGGTACCGTCGTCGGCTCGTTCTACGACGGTGGCGAAGCAGAGGCCTCGGCCGCCGTGGACGCCGCCGCCGCCGCGTTCGCGACCACCGAATGGGCGCGCACTCCCTCGCTCCGGGCGACCGCACTCAGCCGGCTGGCCGACACCCTCGAGGCCCGGGTACCCGAGGTTGCGGCCATGTTGTCCCGGGAGAACGGCAAGCTGCTGGGTGAGACCACGTGGGAGGTCAGCGGTGCAGTCGGGTGGCTGCGGTACGCGGCGGCGTCCGCGCGCACCCAGACCGCCGGGCGCGCCGCCGAGACGGCACCCGGCCAGTACACCCACTCTGTGCCCGAGCCGCTCGGTGTCGCCGGGATCATCTCTCCCTGGAACTCCCCCATCATGCTGACCGTGCGGGCCCTGGGCCCGGCGCTGGCCGCCGGCTGCACCGTCGTGGTCAAGCTCCCGGCTCAGACGGCGCTGACCAATGAGCTCTTCGCGCAGGTCCTGGCCTCGGTCACGGAGATCCCGGCGGGCGTGGTCAGCGTGTTCACCGAGTCCGGCAACACCGGGGCCCCGTTCCTGGTCTCCTCGGACAAGGTCGACGTGATCAACTACACCGGCAGTACGCCGGTCGGGCGCCGTATCGCGGCCGCGGCCTCCACCACGCTCAAGCGGCTCGGTCTGGAACTGGGCGGCAAGGCGCCGATGGTAATCCTTCCCGACGCCGATCTGGACATGGTGATCCCGACCGTGGTGCAGTCGCTGGTGCTGATGAACGGGCAGTTCTGCTGCACCGGCTCCCGTGTACTGGTTCACCGGGACATCGCCGGCCAGGTGCGCACCCGGCTCACCGACGCCCTCGCGCAGGTGCGGCTCGGCTCGGGCGACGACGAGAAGGCCCAGCTCGGCCCGGTGATCGACCGGGCGTCCGCCGAGCGGGTGGACGCGATCGCCGAGGAGGCCGCCTCGTATGGCACGGTGCTGCTTCGCGGCGGCGTGGTCACCGACGGCCCGCTGCCCGCCGGCGCGTTCTACCGGCCGAGCCTGATCGAGGTGGAGCGCACCGACGTCCGGATCGTGCAGGAAGAGGTCTTCGGTCCGGTCCAGACATTCGAGGTCTTCGACGACGAGGACGACGCCGTGGCCAAGGCGAACGCCACCATCTACGGCCTGGCCGCCTCGGTGTTCAGCTCGGACTCGATGAAGGCCCGCCGGATCGCCCGGCGCATCCGCACCGGCACGGTATGGATCAATACCTGGGGAGCCATCAGCGAGGACTTCGAGGAGGGCGGCGTCAAGGGAAGCGGTTACGGCTACCTGTGCGGCCCGCGCGCAATCGAGGAGTTCCAGGCCCTCAAGGTGTACGTGGAGCAGGACCACACCCAGTCCGCTCACTGATCAGATCATGACCTGGTCCGGCGCCCACCTGGGCCCCCGGGCCGTCCCCCTGCACGGGAAGGTTGCACTAGGCGTCGATTCTGATCACCGGGGCGACGAACGGTCTTGGTATCGCTCTGGCTGAGGAGCCTGCGGAAGCCGTGCACCGGTTGCTTCTGCACTGTCGTTCCCCGCAGCGACTGGTGCCGATCGCGCAGCGTTTCGGGGCCGAGCAATACATCGCCGACCTGTCCGCTCTGGCCGAGACCCAGCGACTCGCGGCCGAAGTGGCGGCACGGCACGATCGCCTCGACGTGCTGGTCAACAACGCGGGTGTGGGCTTCACCTGGAACGGCACCATCCGAAGCATGTCAGCAGACGGATACCAGCAGCGGCTGGCGGTGAACCATCTGAGCCCTGTGCTGCTCACCCGGCAACTGCTGCCGCTGTTGCGCGCGGGCAGCCCATCACGCAGCACCAACACCGCCTCGGTCGCGCAGGAACCGATGGAATCAAAACGATACGCAGCAATTCGATTTGGAGTGGTCCATGAGCGAGGGAATTGTTTCCCATGCCTACGGTGCCGACGATCCTGGACTGCCAAGCCCACCTGCAGTGACAGACATCCGGCACACGCTCCGGGAGCAGAGCCGGAACGCGTCCGCGAATGCCGAACCCCGGCTCGGCCCCACCGTTCCGGCCGTCGTCCGGCGTTGGAAGCTGTGGCTCCTCACCGTGTGCGGTATCTACCCCACCATCGTCCTGCTGGGCCTGGCCACGAACTCTGTTCTGGAGGATCTGTACCTGCCGGTGCGACTCGCTGTACTCGTCCCGGCGGCGGCAGCAGCGATGGTCTGGCAGATCATGCCCCGACTGCAGCGGCATTTCGGAGCTTGGCTCACCAGATGACAAGCAGCCCGGCTCCGCCGCCGGTGTCCTCCGCGGCGCCCGCACACCACAGACCAGTGCGCAGCCTCACGGCGCGAGACCGCGACGAGACCCACCGCGGCGTCTCTTCACTGGAGCTCTTCTTCGACCTGTGCTTCATCGTGGCCATAGCCCAGGCAGGCGCCCAGTTGGTGCACGCCATAGTCGAGGGACACGCGGGCGAGGGGATCCTCGACTACTTGATGATCTTCTTCGCCATCTGGTGGGCGTGGATGAACTTCACCTGGTTCGCCTCGGCTTACGACAACGACGACGTGCTGTACCGGATCGTCACGCTGATTCAGATAGCCGGCGTGCTTGTCCTGACGGCAGGCGTCTCCCAGGCGTCCGAGGAACAAGCGTACCTGGTCGTCATCCTGGGCTATGTGATCATGCGGCTCGCCATGACGGCGCAGTGGCTGCGCGTGGCGCGGTCGAGCCAGGGCCCCGAGCGGACGATGGCGCTGCGGTACGCCATCGGGCTGTGCCAGATCGGCTGGCTGGGGCTACTGGCCCTGCCGGAGGCCGGCCGCCCGTGGGTCTTCCTGGTGATGGCGCTGCTGGAGATGGCCGTACCGCTGTATGCGGAGCGGGCCCACCCCACGCCCTGGCACCCCCACCACATCGCCGAACGGTACGGGCTGTTCACGCTCATCGTGCTCGGCGAGACCATCGCGGCGGCGACCGTCGCCGTGAAGTCGGGGATCGACGAGCACGAGGCCCTGGGTGAGTTGCTGCCCATCGCCGCCGGCGGACTGCTGATCATCTTCGCCGCCTGGTGGGTGTACTTCGCAGTCCCCATCCACGGGCACCTCCGCTCCAACCGGCAGTCCTTCCTCTGGGGCTACGGCCATTACCTGATCTTCGTCTCGGGTGCCGCGATCGGGGCCGGCCTGGAGGTGGCGGTGGAGCAGGCGGTGGGCAAGGCGCACCTTTCGGCGCTGTCGGCGTCGGCGGCGGTGACGCTGCCGACAGCGCTGTTCCTGCTCACGGTGTGGGCGCTGCACTCGCGCTTCTACAAGGTGGGGATCGCCCAGCAGTCGGTGCTGCCGGCCACTGCGCTGCTGGTGGTCGTCTGTACGTTCCTGGGTCACTGGGCGGTGCTCGCGGCGGGGCTGGTGGCGGCGCTGGCGGTGGCAGCCGGAGTGACGCTGAAGACGCTCGGGACGAGCCCGGAGCGCAGGAGGGGCGAGGAAAGCGTCGCGGTGCCAGTTCTGTGAGGGAACCCTCGCCGCCGCGGGAACCTGGCCGGCACAGCGTACGACGGCGCCCGTGCCGTACGCCCGGTGCACCTGCTCAACGACGGCGACACGTTGTTCACACCGGCGGCGGGGACGCGCCCGCTCGGCACCGCGAACCCGCCGCCCCTGGACGACGTCCTCACGGCAGGGCGCGGACGCGGTGACCCACGCGACCGTACGCGCTGTGGGCACCGCCGAGTGGGTCACGCACTCATCGACGGAGCCGAGACCACCAAGGTCCTCAACGCCGCTCAGGCCGCCAACGTCGACGCCACCCACATCACCGTCATCAGCCAACTCGAAGGGCTCTCCGGGACGGCTGACATCGAGGACCTGTTCTCCACCAAGGACTACCTCTGGCTCCACAACAGGGCCACGTCACCATCAACGAGGCAGACCTGATCGCTACCGACAAGCACTTCCCGATCCTCAAGCGCATCGGGATCGCCCGGGAGAAGCAGAACAAGCCCCGGGACTTCGACCACGTCGGCCCCGCACACAAGCTCACCCGCGACAAGGAAGCCTTCTTCGAGCAGGTCGACAACGAGACCCTCGACCGCTTCGAGACGGTCTTCAAGAAGCTCAGGGCCTGAACCTGCAGGCAGCACGGAACCTCGGGAATCTGCATGACGGCCCGGGGTCGCGCGCGCATGGATGCGTCCAGATGGGTGACCGCCTGCGGACTACCGGCGTCATGCCCACTCAACCCCCAGCACCCGCAGCGCTTCCCACTGCTCTTGACTGAGCCCGTCTCGCCTCGTACGGGTGCTCGATGTCCACGCACCCAGTTTCACGACCACCAGCCAGATCAGGGATCCGGGTCGGTAGACCCGGGTGCGCAGTAAGGCCGCGATGGTCGCTGGGTCGCGCGGGGTGGAGAAGTGGAGCAGGGCGGACTCGGCAGCGGCGTCGGCGTCGGCGTGTTCCTGGTCTTCGCCGTCGTCCTCGCCGCCGGTGCCGGCGCCGAAGCTCCGTCCGTCTTCGTCGTGTCGGACGTGGATCTTGTGCTGTCCGCTGGTGTGGGCGCGGGAGGCGAGCTGCTCGACGAGTCGTTCATCATGACTGCGCAGGCCTCGGAGGACGGCGACGAGGGGGCGGTAGCTGGCGGAGGCGACCATGTCGGCCGGGTCTTTGCCGGACGGGAGAAAACCAGCACGATGATCCGCGCGACCTTGGTGCCGTCCTTGCGGTGGGGCTGCAGCGCCCGACGGGTGTTCTGCATGATCTTCGTTTGGAAGCTGCGGGTTTCGGCGAAGCAGATGGCTTCAGGCTCCGTTTGCCGGTGGGTGCAATATTTCCTGGTCAGGTAGCGTGGCGAGTGTTTCGATTGCTTCGCGAGGCAGGACGAGAGACGCGGCGGATGTGGGCGAAGTCAGGGACAGGCATAGGCGTCGGCCCGACCGGGCTGGTCGGCCGGGAGGGCGAACTCGCCGAGCTTGCGGCGTTCCTGGACATGGCCGGGTTGGACGGAGCTGTCCTGCTGCTCACCGGTGATCCGGGCGTGGGGAAGACGGCCCTCCTGGACGCGACCGCCGAGCTGGCGGTGGCGAGGGGAGGACGGGTCGTCCGCGGGAGCGGTGTCGAGTACGAGACGGACATCAGCTTCGCGGGGCTCCATCAGCTCGTCGGCTCGCTGCCGGACGAGCTCGGTCGTCTGCCGCGCTCCATGCGGGAGGCCCTCGAGGTCGCCCTCGGTCTCGGCGCCGGTCCCGCGCCGAGCCGGATCGCCGTCCTGAACGCGGCACTATCCCTGTTCGACGAGGCCGCGAAGGAGCGGCCGTTGCTCCTCGTGGTCGATGACCTTCATGCCGTCGACCAGGCGAGCCGGGCTGCGGTGGGTTTCGTCGCCAGAAGACTGGGGGGCCGCCGCATCGGGCTGCTCGGAGCGCAGCGGGCGGAGTCCGGCGAACCCTTCCGGTCCACCGGTCTGCCGGAGCTCGAGGTCGCGCCGCTGGGTGACGCGGACGCCCTGCGGCTGCTGTCCCGGCGCTTTGCTCACCTTCCCCGCCGGGTTCTTTCGACCGTGGCCCACGAGGCGCAGGGAAATCCCCTGGCGCTGCTCGAGTTCGCCGGGTCCACCAGGGTGTCCGGCGACCAACACGGCCAAGGGGCCGGGGGGGCGAGCGGCCCGGGGCGGGATGTCCGCGCTCTGTACGGCGCCCGCGTCGGACGACTGCCGCGGGGAACGCGCGAGGTACTGCTGCTCGCGGCTCTTGAGGGCTCCGGCGACATCGGCGTCCTCGAGGCAGCCGGCGGGCCGGGCATCCTTGGGGAACTCGCTCCCGCAGAGCGTGACCACCTGGTCATGGTCGCGGAGAACGGCCGCGCGGTGCGCTTCCGGCATCCGCTGGTCAGGACCGCGGTGGTCGACGGTTCCACCGGTGAACAGCGGCGCGGCGCCCACCACCGACTGGCCGACGCACTGGCCGACCAGCCCGAGCGGCACGGTGATCACCTCGCGAGAGCCACGACGGCGCCCGACGAGGCGGTCGCCGCCGTCGTGGAGTCGGCGGCCCGGAGCAGCCTGCGGCGCGGTGACGCTGACGGCGCGATCGCGAGATTGCGGCGCGCGGCCGAGCTGAGCCCCGACCGAGCGGACCGCAGGCGCCGCCTGTCGCAGGCCGCCTACGCCGCCGCCTGGGTCGCAGGCCATCTGGAGGTCAGCCACGAGATCATGCGTGAGGTCGAGGGCGATCCGGCGGCCCGGTCGCTCTCGGCGGCCGCGACGGCCGGCTTCCTGGTGCTCGTCACGGAAGGCGACGCCGATACGGCCCATGCACTCCTGATGGAGGCGGTCGAGCAGGCCCCGGTGATGCCCGGACCGCCGCGTGAGGAGCTGGAGACCGCGCTGTTCACCCTCACCCTCGCCAGCCAGTACTCGGGTCGGCCCGAGCACTGGCAGCCTCTGGTCGACGTGCTCGCCCGGTTCCCCGAGGCGGCGCCCGCCGCCGCGGCGTCGCTGGGGCGCCTCCACCACGACCTCGGCTCCGTCACCGACGGCATGCTGCGCCGCCTGGACGAGGAGATCGCGCGGCTGAGGGACCAGAGCGACGCCGACGTGGTCATCCGCACCGCCCTGACCGCCTCGTACCTCGACCGGCTTCCGGGCTGTCGCGAGGCCGTGTGCCGGGTCATACGCGACGGCGGTGCGGTGGGGTCGAGCATGCCGGCCCTGATGTTCGTCGCCCTGGACGACCTGTACGCCGGCCGGTGGCAGGCGTCGGCCGGCGCTGCGGACGAGCTCATCGCACTGTCCGAGGAGATGGGGTACCACCTGTTCGCCCAGGTGGGGCACTACGTCGCTGCGATGGCCGCGGCCCAGCGCGGCGCCCTCGACACGTGCCGGGAGCACTGCGAGGACATCTGGGGGTGGTCGGGTCCCAGGGGCCTGCGGCGGCTGGAGAACTGCGCCCACCAGGCGGCGGCCCGGGCGGCCGTCGGCGCCGCCGACTTCGAGACGGCGTTCCGGCACGCCACGGCGATCTGCGCCCCGGGTGTGCTGCCGCCGTTCAACCCCGAGGCCGTGTGGTCCGCGCCGGACCTCGTCGAGGCCGCCGTGCGCTCCGGGCGGCACGCGGAGGCGCGACGGCACGCGGACGCGCTGCGCGACTCCGGTGTCGGTCACCTCTCGTCGCGGTTCGCGCTGAGCGCGGCCACGGTCACGGCGATGACATCGGCTGCCGAGGACATGGTCCGGTGCTTCGAGGAGGCGCTCGGGCTGCCGGGCGTCGAGCAGTGGCCCTTCGAAGTCGGCCGTGCTCATCTGGCGTACGGCGAGAGGCTGCGCCGTCAGGGGCTCAACCGCGAGGCCCGGGTACAGCTGGCCGCCGCCCGCGGCCGCTTCGAGGAGCTCGGGGCCCGTTCGTGGGAGGCCCGGGCCGCAGCGGAGCTGCGCGCCACCGGGATGACGCGGACCGGCCGGGGCAAGGCTGGTGAGGCCCTCACCCCGCAGGAGCTGCAGGTCGCCAGGCTGGCGGCGACGGGGCTGTCGAACATGCAGATCGCGTCACGTCTGTTCCTTTCGCCGCGGACCGTGTCGTCGCATCTCTACCGTGTGTTCCCGAAGCTGGGGATCACGTCGCGGGCCGGGCTCCGCGACGCTCTGGAGGCACTGCCTCCCGAGCCTCCGGCCACCCCGCCGTGAGAGCTACCGGTCGGGTCTCAGCACTGCCACGGTACTGACGCAAGCGAGCCGTCGGCCGGATGTCAGTCAGCTGACGGAGGCTGTCGGCACGGTGGCCGAGCCATTCTCGTGGAGACATCGAATCCGCCCGGTACCCGGGCGAGACCACGAGGAGCGGACCATGCCGTTCGTCACCACCGGCGACGGAGTCGAGATCTTCTACAAGGACTGGGGCTCGGGCTGGCCGGTCATGTTCCACCACGGCTGGCCGCTGAGCTCGGACGACTGGGACGCTCAGTTGCTGTTCTTCGTCCGGCGGGGCTACCGCGTCGTCGCCCACGACCGCCGCGGGCACGGGCGCTCCGCCCAGGTCGGCCACGGGCACGACATGGACCGCTACGCGGCGGACGCCGCCGCCGTGGTGGCGCACCTCGGCCTGCGCGACGTCGTCCACGTCGGCCACTGCGCCGGTGGCGGAGAGGTCGCCCGGTACGTCGCCAGGCACGGCGCCGGCCGCGTTGCCAAAGCCGTCCTCATCGCAGCGGTCCCGCCGCTCATGGTCCAAACGGAATGCAACCCCGCAGGGCTGCCGGTGGAGGTCTTCGACGGCTTTCGCGAGGGCGTGGCCGCCGACCGCTCCCAGTTCTACCTCGACATCGCCTCCGGGCCGTTCTACGGGTTCAACCGTCCGGGCGCGGACGTCTCCCAGGGCATCATCCAGAACTGGTGGCGCCAGGGGATGGCCGGCAGTGCGCAGGCGCACCACGAGGGGATCAGAGCGTTCTCGGAGACGGACTTCACCGACGACCTCCGGGCGATCGACGTGCCCACGCTCCTCTTGCACGGTGACGACGACCAGATCGTCCCGATCGCCAACTCCGCCCATTTGGCGGTCACGTTGGCCGAGCACGCGTACCTGAAGGTCTACCCGGGCCTGTCGCACGGCATGTGCACCGTCAACGCCGACACCGTCAACGCCGACCTCCTTGACTTCATCAAGAGCTGACCCGGCCCAGTACCGACACACAGCCCGTCAGCACGGGACGCGAACACAACACGGAACAGAAAAGGAATCACCATGACCGCAACACCCACCGGCTATGTGACCGTCGTCTGGGACGCAAAGGCGAAGGCGGGCAGGGAGGACGACCTCAAGGCGTTCATCACGGCCGCCGTCACCCCCTCGCGCAACGACCCCGGCAACATCGACTACGAGGCCCACGAAGTCGACGGCCGACCTGGCGAGTTCGTCATCTACGAACGCTGGGAGACACGCGCCCACCTCGACGCACACCTCGACGCGCCCCGGATGCGGGAACTCGTCCCGCAGATGCTCGAACTGTTGGACGGATCCATCGAGGACGGCATCCGCCTGCTGCGCCCGTTCCGCCCCGCCCACTAGAGGAGGACGCCCGCCGACGTCGATGCCGACGGGACGCACCGCAGCAAACCAATCCCGCGGGTGCTCCCGGTAACCGCTTTCCGGGAGCACCCGCTCCGACGACCCGCACAGGAGAGACACGACATGACCACCACATTGATCACCGGCGGCAACAGGGGGCTCGGCCACGAGATCGCGCGCCGACTCGTCCAGGCGGGCCACACGGTCTGGATCGGAGCCCGGGACGCCGAGAACGGACGCAAGGCCGCCGACCGGCTCGGCGCCGGCTTCGTCCAGCTGGACGTGACCGACGACGCGTCGGTCGGCGCGGCGGTCGAGACGCTGCGCGCGCGGGCCGGCCACCTGGACATTCTCGTCAACAACGCCGGGGTCCTCGGCGAAGTGACCGCACCCGAGGACATGACGGCCGACCAGATCCGCCACGTCTACGAAACCAACGTCTTCGGCCTGGTGCGCGTCACGCACGCGTTCCTGCCCCTGCTGCGGAAGGCAGCCGCCCCGTCCGTCGTCAACGTCACCAGCGGTATGGGGTCGTTCACGCTGACCCACGACCCGGAGCGGGTCGAGTCGCACTATCCGCTCGCCGCCTACGGCTCGTCGAAGAGCGCGGTCACCATGCTGACCATGCAGTACGCCAGGGCCATCCCCGACGTCCGCTTCAACGCGGTGGACCCCGGCCAGACCGCGACCGAGTTCACCGGCCACATCGGGCAGAGCGTCGAGGAGGGCGCGGAGGCGGCGGTGCGTATCGCCACCCTGGGGCCCGACACGCCCACCGGCACGGTGACCGACCGCGCCGGCGCACTCCCCTGGTGACGGCGGCAGGCCCCACCCCGCGACAGTCCTGGCAACCACACCCCACCCGGCGCACCGGTCAGGGCCCACGGGCCCTCACCGAGGGAATCAGGACTCACTCTCCAAGCCCCTGAGACCACCTTGTCCGGCGCGGGGAACTCCCCCGGATCGGACCACCAGCCCGGCGTCGATCCCGCGGTCGCAGCGATCGGTACCCACGAGAAGGAAGATCACGATGGACGAACGACTCGAGGAACTCGGCGCCCTACAGGCGGCCTTCGCCGGGCGTGCACAGATACAGCAGTGGGCGCAAGGTGCCGAGCTGCTCGCTCTGCTGCAGGCGGCATCGGACACGAAAACGCTCGACCTTCTGACACGGCCCATCACCGCGGAGGCCCTCGCCACAGTCACATCGCAAACAGTTTCGGAGAGGGCGTTTGGTCCTTATATGAGGGGAATGTGCAGGTTCTCGTGCGGCTAGCTGCGGCCGGACAGAGAGATGAGAGATAGCTGCTTTCGTTGAGGCTTGTGGAGCATCGGACCAGCATGTTTCGTGGTCGTTATTCTATCTCATTCCGAAAACGCGGGTTGCGTCCGATGCTGGCCCGGTGGCGGCGAAGCTCCGACTTGCTGACCTGACCAAGACGTCTATGGCCGGGCTCGACGGCACGGCGTTACGCCGAGGTCATGACCCCCGAACGCGGCTACCCCAGCGACCTGTCGGATGCCCGATGGGAATTGATCGAGCCGGCCCTGATCGCCTGGCGCGACCGGCGTCGCGCCGGCGCCTTGGACATCGGCCGTCCACCCGAACACGACCTGCGCACCATCATGAACGCCATCCTGTACGTCGACCGCACCGGCATCCCCTGGCGCTACCTGCCGCACGACTACCCGCCCTGGCAGACCGTCTACGGCTACTTTCGAGCATGGCGCGACGACGAGGTCTTCACCCGGCTGTCGGGACTGCTGCATCGCCTGGTCCGCATCCGCGAGGGCCGCTGCGCCCAACCCAGCGCCGGCGCGATCGACGCCCAAAGCGTCAAGACCTCAGGCAACGTTCCGGCCACCGACCAGGGCATCGACGCCGCCAAGAAGATCGTCGGCCGCAAACGCAGCATCGTGGTCGACACCCTCGGCCTCTTGCTGGCCGTCCTGGTCACCGCCGCCTCTGTCCAAGACTCGATCGCCGGCACCACTCTGATCAACCAGATCGCCGGCCGGCAGCCCGCCCTCCGCGCCATCTGGGTGGACGGCGGCTACCGCCAACACCTGGTCGAACACGCTGCTGCGGTCGGCATCGACATGCAGATCGTCCAACGCCCGCCAGGCGTCCGGGATTCACCCCGCTACCACGCCGTTGGGTGGTCGAACGCACCCTCGGCTGGCTCATGCTGCACCACCGCCTGGTCCGCGACCACGAGACCCTCCCGGCCAGTTCCACCGCCATGATCCACCTCGCAATGATCGACCTCATGAGCCGCCGCCTCACCGGCGAATCCACTCCCACATGGCGGGGCACCTGACCCGGAATCAAACGGAACTCACAGGATGAAACGCCCAGTAAGCGATCTGCAGGCCGCGTGATGTGCGCGCATGTTCGCTCGTTGTTTGCTCGTATGTCGCAGAACGGCGCGTCAGGGGCCCGCACGGAGCGTCATCAGCGTGGGCCTTTCAGCGGACAGAGCGGCACAGAACCGTACGGGTCGTCAGTGGCTGGCATGGGGATCCTGGGGACGCAGGGGTCTTCTAAACCGACGGTCGCGGGTTCGAATCCTGCCGGGCGCGCCACCCCTGACCAGGGTAAACATGTGCTTACACACCAAGATCCACACCCGATATGTCCCCGTGTTAGCTCGATGTTCGCTCGGATGTCGCACATCTGTCGCCAACACCGACCGGCGGGACGTCCTACATGAGCCGGGTGGACCCCGCCCGCGGCGCCCGCGGGCGGGGAGGAGGGTCCACCTGGTCATGCCGAGTTCAGGGGCGAAGTAACCGGCGGTGTCGCTGTCGGCGCGGGTGACGAGGAGGAGCTGCGCGGCCGCCGTCGGCGGCTTCGCTGCGCAGCGCCGGGCACATCGCGGCCACCAGCGCCGCGCACCGGTCGTGCTGCTGCCTGGGGGTTCGGCGCGGCCGGACGCGTCACCTGCTGCCTGGGGACCAGGCGACTGCCGGGCAGGCCCCTCCCTTAGGTGGGGGCGGAGTGCCGCGTGAGGGTCAGCCCTTGACCTCGATGTGGCGGTCCTTCTCGGTCGTGGTCTTGGGGACCGTTACGGTGAGCACGCCGTCGCCGAGGTTCGCGTCGACCCGCTCAGCGTCGATGTCACCGGGCAGGTACACCCGGTATTCGAACCGGCCGGTGCGCCGCTGCTTGCGATGCCGCAGACCACGGCTCTCCCGCTCTTTGACCTCCCCTGTGATGGTCAGCTCCCGGTCGTGCAGCGATACGTCGATCTCGTCCTTCTTCAGGCCGGGAAGCTCGGCCTCGATCACGTAGGCGTCATCGGTCTCGCTCACGTCCGCCGCAGGCGCCCAGGGCATCTCCGTTTGGGTACTGGCGAAGGCCGCGTTGGCCAGCTGTTCCATCTGCTCGTAGAGGGCGTCGAACGCCCGCGGCCTCGGCGTGAGCATCGTGTCTCCGGGGCGGTGGATGCTGGGCAGCGCCATGGTCTGATCCTTTCGTTGGGACGGTTTTCTGAATAGAACGTTGCCCGGCCGGCGGGGCCGGCACATCCTCAGACTTGACAGGCCGGTCAAGGGCACCGAGTCAGCCGACTTCGCGGATGTCGGGGTCCTCGAGATCGAGCCACCGGTCTACGGCCCGCAGTACCTCAGCGCTGATCTTGCCTTTGGAGTAGAGCCGGCGCAGCTTCTCTCGCTGCGTCCGCACCAGCTCCCTGCGGAGGCCGAGGGAGTCGGTGACCTCCTCCTCGACGTCCTCGCCGAACTCGGCGCGAATCTGGTCCAGGAGATCCTCGTACAACTGGCGGAAGGTCCTGCCGGTGCGACCATCGACCTCGCCGTTCTCGATGAGCTCGTCGAGCCGGGCCAGGGCGGCTTCCGCTACGCCTTTCCGTGCTTCCTGGTACTCGATCCGGACGCGGTCGGACTCAGCCAGGCCCAGCCGCCTCAGCAGGCCGGGCAGCGTGCTCGCGCACCCGATCAGGGTGACGAACACGACGGCGCCGGTCACGAAGAGCCGCTCACCGCGCCGTTCCTGCGGCAGGCGTGCGGACACCGGCAGGGACAGCACGATCGCCAGTGAGATCGCGCCGCGCATGCCGCTCCAGCCGATGGCGAGCCGGTCGCGCCAGGGCAGGTGGTCGAAGGCGATGTGCCGGCCGGGCAGATATCGGGAGAGCGGGAAGATGAACTGCGTCCAGGCAAGACGCAGGGCCACGATGACGGCCGTGACCGCGGCCGCGCCGAGGACCGCCGACGGCCATGCGGCGCTGGTCAACTCGCGCACGATGACGCGTATCTCAAGGCCGAGCAGCACGAACAATGCCGACTCCAGGAGGAAGACCAGCACCTCCCAGAACAGCTGACCGGGCAGCCGGGACGCCGGCTGGAACAGGCCCTCTCCGCGCGTGCCAAGGTAGAAGCCCGCGCAGACGGTGGCGAGTACCCCGGAGAAGCCGAGTTCGTCGGCCGGAACGAACGCGAGGTACGGCGTCAATAGGGACACGATGATCTGGCTGCCGGGGTCGCGGATCCGGCGGCGGAGGCGGGACGCGATAAAGCCCACTGCCAGGCCGTACGCCACGCCACCGGCGACCACCACGGCCAGCCGCGCGATGCCGTGGCCGACGGTGAAGTGCGTCGTCAGCGCCTCGACGGCCAGCACGAAGGCGGTGAGCGCGACGGCGTCGTTGACGAGGTTCTCCCCTTCGATGATGGTCACGATCCGAACCGGCGCGTCCAACCGCTTCATGATCGATATTGCGGCGACGGGGTCGGTGGGGGCGACGGCAGCACCGAGCGCGATGGCCGCCGCCCAGCCCAGGTCAGGCAGGACCCACCGCAGGACCGCGGCGACGGTAAAGGTGGTCACCGTCGTCAGGCCGATCGCGAGCGCCGTGATCGGCACGGCGTCCGCCTTCGCTTCCCGCGGGGCGCTGAAGAACGCGGCGTAGTACACGAGCGGGGGCAGGAAGCCGATCAGCACCACTTCCGGCGGCAACTCGATCTCGGGCATGCCCGGCAGGAACGCGATCGCCGCGCCGAGCACGACGAGCAGGATCGCGTTGGGCATCCCCAGCCGCGCGGACAGGGCCCGGGAGAGCACCACCACGGCCGCGGTGGCCAGGACGACGATGAACACGGATTCCGGGCCCATGATCGTGGCCTTCCCCGGGAAGACCCTGCCAGCCGAACGCGCAGGTAGGGAAAGGTGCAAGAGGGATTGACAAGCCAGCCCTCACGGCCGTTGAGCGCTCAGCGGCCGCTGCTGCTCGGACGGAGGATGCGAGCCGCCAGCCGAACACTCGTGACGAGATACCACAGCACGGCTCGGTTGGAGCCACCCGGCCCCCACCGGGGCTGTTGAACGTTCACGCCTCCGCCACCTTCTCCACTCAGCTGCAGCGTCCGAAAACGCGGGTCACCCCTCGCCGGGTTGGGGACATCCGTGGTGCTGAGCTGGTGGACGGGGCGACGGATTTCAGGGTCGGCTGGGTCTGCGGCGAAACGGGGACGATCCTCGGTTCTGGTCGTCCCTGCGGGCCGCGCTGCAGTTCGGAGGAGGTTTCCCAAGAGACATGCTGCCGTCGCCGGGGTGCACGAGGTGTTCGTCGGGATATTCGAGGACCTGGCGTGCCAGTTCGACGCGCGAACGAGGTCGAGTTCACGGAAGACCTCCCGCAGGTGGAACGCGACTAGAAGCATGCCGAGGCCCTCGTCGGCGGAGGCGCAAGCCCAGCGGCCGGCGTGCTCTGACGACCACCTTCCGGACTGGTCAGGCCGCCGTCGGGTCGCAGGTCAGTGCCCGATTGTGCTCCGAAAGGCCCTTGACTGGGCGACTCAAGCCGAGCAAGGGGCGGACCGCGGGTGGCCGTCTCGAGATCGCCGGAGCGCGGCACCGCAAGCGACGGCGCGGACCGGGCGGAGGCGCCCAGCAGGTGCGCCCCGGGCCGCATCGGCCGCCTTCACCGCCATTGCCCGCTGATCGCTTCGCCGGTACGCCCCTCCAAGGCCGATGCGTGATCACACGATCGCCGGTCCGGCCGCCCAGTCCTTCACTGCAAGGACGATGAGCGCCCCGGTCAACAGACCATGACCGGGCACGCCACCCGCCTTGATGATCGCTCTTGCACGGTCAGTCCGCTCTCGCTCTCCTGCAGCCCGACCTCGGCCTGATTACACAAAGGCGGATCGTCCGCCGCAAACCGGTCAACGCAGCAGTCCGCGTCACAAGAGCAGGTCGAAGATCTGCTGGACCCGTTCCCACTGGGTGGTCTGCGGGTTGCGCCGGTCCGGGAACACAATCCGGAAGGCCTGTGACAGCGCGTAAGAGAGGCCGCCCGCGATCTCGGGAAGCTTCTCATCAGTGACATCGCGGAGTGCGAGGTCCAGCGGCGGCCGCCTCGCCAGCAGCTCCAGGATCGGCTCGATCTCGATCCCCTCGTCCAACCGGCGGAACCGGTGGATGCTCTCTTGCAGACCCTTTGTGATCGGCAGGTCGAACGGCTCGATGATGTCGCGCCCGTTCGCCTTCGCCGTGGCCTGTCCGATGAGAAGAAGGTCGTACAGCTTGGCGTCAAGGAACTCCTGGTAGCGCCGCAGATCGTTCTTATCGACGTCCAGCCCGGCGGCCGCCTTGAAGAAGCGCTCGAACCTGCTGATTCCCATCACGGCCATGAGACCACCTCCCCTGTCATCTCCTGCCGAAGTGGAAGAACCTTCTTGCAGCCTCCCAGTCCCGGAGGGACCGTCGCATCGTCAGATCGTGTAGGCCCGGCTCGCGCGACGAAGCCGCCCGCCCTGCGCCCGGTCGGATGCAAGGCCTGAGTGCCGCCGGCCCGGTCGCCTTCCGTTCATGCCCCACCGGCGTCGGCAAGACCGAACCGGCCCGCACCCTCGCCGCGGCCTTGTTCGACGCTGAGGAGTACATGGTCCGCGACCGATGACGGCCGCCTGACTGACACACAAGGCCACACCGTCGACTTCCGCAAGACCGCCATCATCATGATGTCCTACATCAGGTCGGAGCATCTGCTGCAGGGCGTCACTCGGAGGGGGACATCGAGCCGGACGCCCGCGACCGGGTGATGGGCGAGTTGCGCCCCCTTTCCGTCCCGAGTCCCTCAACCGGGTCGACGACATCGTCCGGCTCAAGCCGCTCATGCTGCCGCAGATCGAGCAGGCGCCAGACCTGATGTTCAACGACCTTCACACCCCGCTGGCCGGCCGGCAGATGCGCCTGTCGATCGACAAGGACGCCCTGGCGGCCGATCGCCGAGCAGGGCTTCAACCCGGTGTACGGCGCCCGCCCGCTCCGCCGCTTCATCGCGCGAGATGTCGAGCCCCGCCTCGGCCACATGCTGCTCGCGGGGACGTCCAGGACGACTCGACCATCACATCACCGTCGCGAACAAGGAGCTGAACGTCCGCTACGAGAACCCGAAGTGACCGGCCGGATGCGCCGGTCTACCGGCTACGGACTTCGCCCGGTTCCTTGTCCGTGCGTACGCCGCGCCAGCTCGGGTGCCGCAGTCGGCCATCGCCGGTCCACTCGGTGAAGTCGACCTCACCGACCAGTTCCGGCCGCACCCACCGGGCGTCCCGCGCGTGCTGAGCGGGCACGTCGGGAACCGGCGGGTCGTCCTGCCGCAACGGTGCGAGACGTTCGGCGAGGTCGTCGAGGATTCCCTCGGTGAAGCCGGTGCCGACATGGCCCGCATATCTCAGCCGCCCCCGCTCGTCGTTGACGGCCAGCAGGAGCGCGCCGATCCGGTCGGCGCGGCGTCCCTCTCCGGGCTTCCAGCCGACGACGACCACTTCCTGGGTCCGGAAGTTCTTCGTCTTGGTCCAGTCCCGATGCCGTTTCCCCGGCCGGTAGGGAGAGTCGAGGCGCTTGGAGACCACGCCCTCCATGCCGAGACGGGACGACTCGGCGAAGACGTTCGCGACGTCGTCGTGGGAAGTGGTCGTCTTCCAGCGCGGTCCGTCCAGCCCGAGCAGGTCAAGAACCCGGCGCCTCTCGGCGTAGGGCAGGGCGATCTGCGACTCGTCACCGGAGTGCAGCACATCGAAGATCATATAAGTGACGGGGTTGGAGTGGGCCAAGGCCTTGATGCGGTGTGGCCGACGCAGGTGCATCCGTGGGCCGAGCGCCTTGAACGACGGCCTGCCGTCCGATCCGAACGCCACGATCTCCCCGTCCAGCACCACCGGCACGTCGACCGCGTCTGCGAGTGAGGCGAGTTCGGGCCAGGCGACGGTGATGTCCTTGTCGTTGCGCGACATCAGCCGCAACCGTCCGTCTCGGATGTAGGCGACGGCACGGACTCCGTCCCACTTCAGTTCGGCCGCCCAGCCTTCAACAGTCGGCAATTCCCCCAGCACAGCCAACATCGGCGGATACATCGGCAGGCTCCCCATGACTACGACCTACCGCCCGGCGGGCTCCGGAATACCAGCCGACCGCAACCATCGGGGAAACTCCGCTTCCGTATTTTTTGGAGGTGGGAACGAAGCCCGGTTCCCGAGCGAGACAGAGTCGCTCGCCCGTCCCGACCGGCACCTCCGACA
Source organism: Actinomadura nitritigenes (assembly GCF_017573545.1). GTDB lineage: Bacteria > Actinomycetota > Actinomycetes > Streptosporangiales > Streptosporangiaceae > Spirillospora > Spirillospora nitritigenes. Next base: position 69,915 of record NZ_JAGEOK010000037.1, read on the forward strand.
TGCCCCCAAAATGGGCGCATCGGCTGTACAGGAACTATCTGGTCTGGGGATACGAGGCGTCCGTCGGATACGGATCGTGGACGTGGTGTGGACCACTTCTGCAGCCGAGGAGACCGTGCCATGACCTCAGCCTTCGGCAACTCGCTGGTCGGCTTGCACGAACCACCTGCAGCAGCGGGCGACGCCGGGGAGCCGCCCTTGCTGGGCTCGAAGCTGACGGTACCGGCACAGCCGGGCAACATGCAGGCGCGACCACGCCTCCAGCGGCTGCTGGACAGTAACGACCACCACCCGATCATCGTGCTGAACGCTCCTGCCGGATGGGGCAAGTCGGTGCTGCTGGCCGGTTGGGCGCGTTCGAGGGAGCGGCACCTCGGGTGGCTCAGCCTCGAGGAGGGCGATGGCCCCCGCTTCTGGTCTTATCTCCGAGCCACGGTACGTGCATCGACGGTCTTGCCGAACAGGGCACTGCCCCCCGCGCCGGGAAAATATGGAGATAATTTCGTAAAAGGGTTGGCAGCCGTGCTCAACGCACCCGGAGAGCCACTGACCGTTGTGTTAGACGGTCTGCAGCGGGTCCGCGATCCGCATGTCCTCGGAGGCATCGACTTCCTCTCGCGGCACGCCGGAGAGCGGCTGTGTCTGGTGATCGCAACCCGCAGTGGGGCGGGGCTGCCGTTGGCGCGCTGGCGTCTGGAAGGCAGGGTCTGCGAAGTGGGGGCCGCTCAACTGTCCTTCGACTTCACCGAGGCCGCTGGTCTGCTCACCGAACTCGGATTAGACGTGCCCCAAAGCTGTGTCGAAGTCCTGCTCGAGCGCACCGAAGGATGGCCCGCCGGGTTGCGGCTGGCGTGCCTGGCCATGCGCCAGCAACTCGACCCGCTTCGTTTCGCCGATCGGCTGACCGGCGATCGGGAGGATATCGCCGGGTATCTGGCGTCGGAGGTGCTCGCCGGGCTCAGTGGCCAGGCGCGGGACTTGCTGATGTGCGGCTCGGTGGTGGAAGCACTCACCAGCAGTGCAGCGGAGGCTCTCACCGGCCGTCCGGACGCGGGACGGGCTCTTGCCGAGTTGCAGGACGAGGGCGTACTTCTGGGCACCGCAGGAGAGCCGCCGCCCGGGTCCCGCTGCCATCGTCTGCTCCGCGAGTTCTTGCAGGCCGAGATAACCCGCCGGTCAGCCTCGCGGGCTCCGGATCTGCACCGGCGCGCAGCCGCCTGGTACGCGGCAGGCGGCGAGCCCGGACGGTCGCTAAGGCATGCCCTCTGCGCCAAGGACTGGCACCTTGCCTCCCGGACGGCGGCCGCACATTGGCGTGACCTGGTGCTGTGCCGACAGGATCGGGCCTGGCCGCTGCCAGCCCCGCCCGAAGACGCGCTTCGAGAGGAACCGGAGGCGGCTCTGGCGTGCGCACTGTACGAGCAGATGCGTGACGACACCGACAGCGCCGGGCGGTATCTGCGGTTGGTCAATCTACATCTGGCTGAGGCCGGCACCGACGACAGTGATCGCCTACGGGTTATGACGGCGGCCGTACTGCTGGGGCGGGCGTTGTCAGAAGGGGATTCCGAGGAGCTGCTTTCACAGGCCAGGAAGCTGGGTGCGCACCGGGACGGAGAGGAGGGCACCCGGGCTCTGGTGTTCCTGGGACTCGGCACCGCTCGGTTGGGGACCGGCGATCTGAGCCGAGCACAACAGGCTCTCCAGAGTGGGCTGGCCGCGGCCGAACGAGGCGGTTCCGTGCGGGCTCGCACGGCATGTTCCGGGCGGCTGGCCGCGGCCCGTGCGCTGGCCGGCGATCTCGGTCATGCCCAGCGGACCGCACGCGCTTCGATCGGCTTGGCTTCCGACGCGGAGGACTGCGGATATGGCTACCTCGCGTTGGCGGTCGTCCACTACGAGTGGAGCCGAATCGATGACGCCGATCGGTATCTGGATCTGGCCGTCGCAGGCGCCGACCAACTCCTGGCCGCCCTGATCGCCCTTGTCCGCGCGAAAATCCTGCAGTTCCGCGGCGCTCACCCCCAAGCGCTGGGGGTGCTGCGCGGTGCCCGCCACGATCCCGGGGGCAGGGTGGTCCCCGCCTACATCGCCGATCACCTCACTGCCGCGGAAGTATTTTCGAGTGCGGCGACCGGTGATCTGACCACGGCCTCTCGGCTACTGCCACACACTACAGAGGCGTTGGACACGCAGGGGACTTCTGCCACGCTCGCCCTGGCGTCGGCGCGTCTGCGGTTGGCCTGCGGCGACGCACACGCGGCCGCGCGAATCGCCGCGCACGTCACGACGGCGGAAAAGAGTCTGAGGATAGAGGCCAGGCTCGTGGAGGCGCTGGCAGCCGACCATCTCGGCGACACTGCTCTGGCCACGGCGTGCCTTGAGGAATCCCTGCGGCTCGCCGACGCGGAGGGCTTCCGCAGGGTGTTCTTCGGCGAAGCACATGCCACGCGGCGGCTGCTGGCGGCGCAACTGAAGTCTGGAACGTCCTATGAGGGCTTCGTCATAGATCTTCTGCAGGCCGGGGCGGAGCGCCTGGACGTGCCTGACACAGAGAGACCCGGCATGCTCACCGAACGGGAAGGAACGGTCCTGCGATATCTGCAGAGCGACCTGACGATCGCAGAGATCGCCGCGGAGTTGCATGTGTCGGTGAACACGGTGAAGAGCCACCTGCAGCACATCTATAGCAAGCTCGGCGTCTCACAGCGCCGAGATGCGGTACGCAAGGCCCGCGAGCTGTGGGCCCTGTAAACAATCCGTGGCCCCTCTGCACCGTCCGTGTCACCAGCCCCTGCCAGGCAAGGCCTCTCAGCCGGCCTTCCGGCGAGCCTGCCGGAAGGCTCTGAGCAAGCGGAGCGGAAACAGGCCGACCAGTGGAGCGCGGCGGCCAAGATCCTCACGGTCTTCACGATCGAAGGCGCGGGCGTAGCGAGCCGCGTCCGCGGGCGCCGAGAACTGCTTGACACCGCCGGCGCCGCATCCGCGCTGGCATCTCCACAGCATCGCCCGGCCATCGCTGGTGAAGCGGAAGCGATGGCCGAGCAGGCGGCAGGCGATCATCGCCGCTCCCGGTCGGAGCCGGAGCCGGAGCGGTAGACACCGCGGTGCAGGCGGCGCGTCCGGCCTTCGCGGGTGGCTTGGGCCAGTGCGTGGCTGAAGCGCCCGGGGCCCCAAGTCCGCGCGCCGACGCGTTCGGCCAGCTCATCCTTGGAGCACGTCCCTCGCTTCTCGACCGTCTGGGCGATGTCGTCGATCTCGCGGTCGAGTTCCTGGTTCGAAACCGCGTTCCACCGGCTGGCCGTCCCAGCGTTTCCGATCATGCCCGGGGAGTAGGAGGAGGACCGTGCGGGGCCGGGGCGCAGACGCCGCAGGCCCGCGGTCTCGCGGTCATGGTTGCGGCTGCTCCGCTCTCGGACCCGCAGGTCTCGCTCGTCGGCTCGTCTCCTGTCCTCCGGGGACAGGTCTCGCTCCCGTTCGGCGCGCCGCAGAGCCTGCTGCTCGGCCGGCTCCCGGTCGGCCTCCTCCGCGGTCAGCGGGCGTGCGATGTTCTCCAGCGACTGCTGCTCCGCACGCACCCCGAAGATCAACTCGGCCACGCCGCCCATCACCATGGCCACAGCTCCGATGAGGAATCCGAGTGCGAGCAGGCCGGTTCGGCCGCTGTGGATGAACTGTCCGAACAGCGCCGGTCCGGTGATGCCGCCGACCGCGGTGCCGACGGCGTAGAACAGCGCGATGGCCAGGGCCCTGGTCTCCATGGGAAAGATCTCACTGACCGTCAGGTATGCCGAACTCGCTCCGGCCGAGGCGACGAAGAAGCTCAGGCACACCAGCACGATGAACGTTGTCGCGGTGAGCGCGTGGATGAGCAGAAGCGCGGCGGTCAGGCCGATGAGGACCGCGGACCCGAGATACGTGGCGGTGATCATCGGTTTGCGGCCGACGGTGTCGAACAAACGCCCCAGCGTCAGTGGCCCGAGCAGGTTGCCGAGCGCGAAGGCCGCCATGAAGTAGGGGACGGTGCCGGACCCCACGTTGAAGAAGCCGCTCAGAATCGTGCCGAGATCGAAGGTGACGGCGTTGTACATGAACGCTTGCCCCACGAACAGCGCCAGGCCGAGCACGGTGCGGTTCGGGTAGCGAGCTAGCGTCACCCGGGCGATCTCTCGGAAGCTGATCGCCCGGCGCTGCCGTACCGTGATGCTCTCCCCCGGCGGCCGCAGGGGCCGGCGGGTTTCCGCTGCGACCTCCGCCTCGATGCCGTCCACGATCCGCTCGGCCTCCTTTTCGCGGCCGTGGATGAACAGCCAGCGGGGGCTCTCGGGGACGTTGCGGCGCACGACCATGATCGCCAGGCCGAGGATCCCGCCGATCCCGAAGGCGAGCCGCCAACCGAGGTCGGGGGCGAGCAGGGCGGTGTTGAGCAGCACTACGGTGCCCAGACTCCCGATCGCCGCGCCCAGCCAGTAGCTGCCGTTGATGGCGAGGTCGACCTGGCCGCGGTTGCGGGCTGGGATCAGTTCGTCGATGGCGGAGTTGATCGCAGCGTACTCCCCGCCGATGCCCGCTCCGGTGAGGAACCGGAACAGGAACAGATACCACGCGTCGGTGGCGAAGGCGGTCGCGACGGTCGCGACGAGATACAGCCCGAGTGTGGCTATGAACAGCTTCTTGCGGCCCAGCCGGTCGGTGAGCTGTCCGAATAGCAGGGCGCCCAGGCACGCGCCGGTGACGTAAAGGGCGGCCGCGGTGCCGATGTCGGCGCTGGTGACATCGATGCCGCTGTCCGATTGGGTCATCCGGGCGGCGATGGCGCCCACGACGGTGACCTCCAGCCCGTCCAGGATCCAGACGGTGCCGAGGCCGATGACGATTCGCCAGTGAAAGCGGGACCAGGGCAGCCGGTCCAGCCGTGCGGGGATCCGCGTACGGATCGTGCCTGGCTCGGCGGCGTCGCTCATGATCTCAACCTCCCTCGGTGTGCGAGACCACTACGCACAGCATCTTTTGCCGTTGTCGGATGAGATGACATCACCCACAGCAGGTGAATGGACATATCGACACAAATCATCCCTAGGGGGTGATGGGAGGTCACCCTTCACCGACGACCATCGAAAGCATCGGGTTGCCCGGCTGATCTGGGCAACGATCCGCGTCCACCCCGAGAGGCGGCAGTGATGAACGAATGGCGATTCAGCACCTTCGACAAGACGCTGGACAAGACCAACCGGGTGCTGAAGGAGATCGAGTCGGCATACGGGTGGCCCAAAGAGCGACGGAATCAGTCCTATGAGGTCCTGCGAGTGGTGTTGCACACGCTGCGGGACCGGCTCACGATAGATGAGGCGGCGCAACTGGGCGCTCAACTCCCACTGCTGATCCGCGGCGTGTACTACGAAGGCTGGGACCCCAGCCGCGTGCCGCAGAAGATGGACCGCGAGGAGTTCTTGCAGCGGGTCCGGGAGAATGTCCGGTACCGGATCGAGGGCGGCACCGAGCACCTGGTCCGGGTGGTCCTGCAGGCGCTCAGGCACTATGTCAGCGAAGGCGAGTGGGCGGATGTGCGGTCTAGCGTGCCTGCCGATGTCCGGGCAGTGATTCCCGCCTAGGCCGACGCCGGTCGTCGCGGCGATCACAGCGGTGGCTCGTCTTTGGATTCGGCCACCAGTCGCGTGAGTTCGACGCGCGAGCCGATGCCGAGCTTGCGGTACACCTGCCGCAGGTGAAAGGCGACGGTGTGCACGCTGATGAACAGTCGATCGGCGATGCGCTGATTGGTCAGTCCCTGTGCGACGAGCAGGGAAACCCGCTGCTCGGTCCCGGTGAGTCCCGCCCAGCCGCTGGCGGGCCGCTTGCGGTTTTCCCAATGGCGGCGGCGCTCGCCCAACTGGCGGAGCCTGCTGCGCACTCGGGCGGTCTCTCGGGCCGCCCCGGCGGCCCGATACTGCGACAGCGCCGCATCGAGCGCCTGCACTGTCTGCTCGCGTTGATCGCCTTGATGTTGCAGCAGCAACGCCAAGTCTTCACTGGCCAAGGCACGCGCCCACGCATCGGTGTGTCCGCTGGCGGCGGCACGCAGGGCCTCGGGGTCTGCGTGCAGGACACCGCGGGCGTGTTGGGCTGCGGTCGACACGCTGGGCACGGTGGGGTTGAGTCGGGCGATATCAACGGCGGCCGCGACGATCCGTTCAGCCCCTGAGGCCTCACCGGCCGCTAATGCGGTCCGTGTCAGCCATGCCGGTGTGGCGGGGCCGCTGAGAAGCAACCGATTGTAGTCCTGCGGACTGTCGAACAGGTCGCTCAGCGCTGTAACGGCGGCTTGTGGACCCTCGAGGGCTTCGGCTACCTGCGCCGCGACCAGGTCTGGGAGACCGAGGTCATGTGGAGGGCGTTCGGCCGCCCGGCGATTTTCTGCCAAGGCCGCCGCCGCATGTTCCAGGTCACCGTGGTGCAGCGCGGCGGCCGACAGTGCGCAGCTCGCGGCCGCCGCCAGGAGATGGGCGCCTGCCGCGGTGGCCTCATCGAGTCCGGTTCTCGCCTCCGCGATCGCCTCCTCCGGTTGTCCCTCTGCCAGGTGCAGCCAAGACCGCAGGATCGTCAGGCCCGGCGACCACGCCGCCGGGCTGCTCCTGCCGAGGCCTCCGGTCACCGTTTCCATCGCCTGTCGGGCTTCATCAAGCCGCCGCAACTGCACCAGCCTCATGGCGAGGATCATGCTGGGATGTGGCTGACCGGCGTCGAGCGTGGCGCCCAGCGTCCTTTTTGCGGCCTCCTCCATCAGGTCGAGAGCGGTCGTCAGGCGCGCCGCGTCCCAGGCGTCCTGCGCGAGCAGGATGAGCGCCGCGATTGTCAGAGGCCGGCTGGAGGACTCGTCGCCGTCGATGATCTGTTGCGCCCGCTCCCGCAGATCGGTGTTCCCGCCCCGGGGGGTTCCAGCTTGCAGGAGGGCGAGCTCGGCACGCTGGCGCAATTCCTCGGGCAACCCCGCGACGTCGAGGGCGGCACGGGCCGTCTCCGCCGCCCTGCTCGTCTGGCCCATGAGTATCAGAGCGAGCGCCTGGATGATCATTATCTCGGCGGCGCTGGTGCCGGTCGCGTTGCCGCACAGCGCCGCATCCGCGAGCTTCACCGCCTCGGCCGGCCGGCCGGCGGCCAAGAGCGCATGCAGAACCGCTAGTACCCGCGGGATGTGCAACGGGTCGGTGGGGTCGGTGAGTTCGAGAGCGCGTCCTGCGATGTCGACGGTGATGCGTGAGGCGCAGGCGGACATACGGGCTGCGGCTTCGTCCAGGCCCGCCAGGGCATGGGGGTCGCCCGAACTCGCACCGCTCATCAGGAGAGCAGCCGCCGTCGTGGTCCGGGCCCCGCGCTCCAGCAGCAGCCACGCGATCTGCACCTGCAGGGACCGGCGGACGGGGGCGGGGATGCTAGCCGCGACGATCCGGCGGACGAGGGCATGCCGGAAGGCCAGATCGTCCCCGCGGGCCTCCAGGAGGCCGGCCGCGACCGCTGTCTCCAGCGCGGGCAGGAGTTCTGCTGGGGTGATTCGGAGGAGTTCGGCGGCGTCCCGGGGGTGGAAGGTGGCGCCGACGACGGCCGTGACCTCGAGAAGATGCCGGGTGCCGGAGTCCACGGCATCGAGCCGCTGCTTCACCAGCAACCGGAGTCGTTCCGGGAGACGGGAGCTGGTCAGGCATGCGCGTCCCTCATTCATCACGAGGCTGCCCTCCTCGCGTAGTCCTTTCAGCAGCTGAACGACCAGCGAGGGGTTCCCGCCGGCCTGTCCGACCAAGGCGCGGAGGGCCCGGTCCGGTTGCGCGCCGACCGTGTCGATGCACAGCCCGAGGGCCGCCTCATCGTCCAAGGGCGGCAACGTCATCTGGGTCGCGCCCGTCGCTCTCAGCAGGGTGAACAACTGGTCCAAGGCGCGCCCGCCCGCTGCGCAACGGCGGGCCAGGATCCAGCACACGGGCGACGCCGCCAATTGCGCCGGCAGAACCCGGAGCGCGCTGATCAAGGCGGAATCGGCCCACTGCAGATCGTCCAGCACTATCAGAATTCTGGTGGAGCGGGCCTTGGCTTCCACCGCGGCGCGCAACTGTTCGACCTGCCAAGCCTGACGCCCGGATTCGGCGGTTGTCTCGCCAACATCCACGATCCCGGTCAGAGCCGACACAAGCGGCTCCATCGGCGTCGGCGGCCCAAGCTCGACAGTGTGACCAGCGGCCACGAAGTGTCCGTTGCGCGCAGCCACCTGGCAGGACTCGGCTAGAAAATGGGTACGCCCGATTCCCATCTCTCCCTCGACGAGCAGAACCCGGGCCGCGCTCGCCGCAGGGTCGGCCGGCGCGTCGGCCCCGGCCAACAGGTCAGTGACCTGTCGGTGCTCATGGACCCGGTTCAAGGCCGTTCGCTCGGCTGGTGGCGGCTGCGGTCGGTTCACAGGGCGGCTCTGCCCCTCATTGCAGGTGACATGCCCGTGCCGAAGATCGGCGGCCGGCCCTCTCCCCCAAAGACACCGATCTTTTACCGGCTGGCGACCGGAGCCGGCCGAAACAGGGTGCTGGCAAAGCCGGAGGCCAAGAACGGGTTGCACGGGTTCTCCCAGCAGGGTCTGAGAAATGCGCCAGCCGGGGAGCACGGTCCGGCAGACCCGGCCGGCGCGTGGTTCAGCCGCACACCGCATCCTCAGAACTGACAGGCCAAAGGGATCCGGCCTGCTACGGGGGCGACGATACGGCCTGGCGTCAGCTCGAGACGTCCGGCCGAGGGGAGGGACAGGCCCCTGCAGACGGTAGGAACCGGACAGCAGCAGATCGGGAGAGCGCGACGGTTCCCAGAATCCACCTACACGGTTGAAGGATGTGTCCGGCGGCACACGGCACGAGCATCGTTAGTGATGGGTTGTCGTGTGCGTTCGGTGGCGCCGCAAAGCGCGCCACCAGGCCGCTGAGCCCACTACTTCGAGATCTGACACCTACCGTCCCACGCCGCACGCACCGCCCCGCCGGTTTCAGCCGAAAGGCGCGGGTGGCCGGAGTCTCGGCCCTGTCGAGGGGTCCGAGGCCGTTCCGCAAAGCTACGGAAGGACATGTGATGGCCAGAGCAGTCGGAATCGACCTGGGCACCACCAACTCGGTCATCGCGGTGACCGAGGGCGGCAAGCCCACCGTCGTCCCCAACTCCGAGGGCGCCCGGACGACCCCGTCGGTGGTGGCGTTCACCGAGCAGGGGGAACGCCTGGTCGGCCAGTTGGCGCGGCGGCAGGCGATCCTCAATCCCAAGGGCACCATCTCCTCGGCCAAGCGGTTCATCGGGCGCCGGTACGAAGAGGTCGCCAGTGAGAAGGACGCGGTCTCCTTCGACGTGACCGAGGGGCCGGACGGGACGGTCCGCTTCGACGTGCGGGGCAAGAAGTACGCCCCGGAGGAGATCTCCGCGCAGGTGCTGCGCAAGCTCGTGGAGGACGCGGGCAAGTCACTCGGCGAGAAGGTCACCGAAGCCGTGATCACGGTTCCGGCCTACTTCAACGACGCGCAGCGGCAGGCGACCACCGACGCCGGACGCATCGCCGGCTTGGAAGTGCTGCGCATCATTAACGAGCCGACGGCGGCGGCGCTCGCCTACGGCCTGGACAAGAAGTCCAACGAGACCGTGCTGGTGTTCGACCTCGGTGGGGGGACCTTCGACGTCAGCCTGCTGAACATCGGCGACGACGTGGTGGAGGTCCGCGCCACCTCCGGCGACGGCCACCTGGGCGGCGACGACTTCGACCGCCGTGTCGTCGATCACCTCGCCGAGGAGTTCCAGCGCGACAACGGCATCGATCTCCGCGCCGACCCGCAAGCGCTGCAACGGCTGTTCGAGGCGGCCGAGAAGGCCAAGATCGAGCTGTCGAGCGTCACCCAGACCCAGATCAACCTGCCGTTCGTCACCGCCGACGCCACCGGCCCCAAGCATCTGAACACCACCCTGATGCGGTCGACGTTCGAACAGATCACCGGTGATCTGATCGAGCGGTGCATCGGGCCGATGGAGCGGGCCATGCGCGACGCCAAAGTCACCGCCGACGACATCGACGAAGTGATCATGGTGGGCGGGGCCACCCGGATCCCGGCGGTGCAGAGCCTGGTCCGCCGCAAGACCGGCGACCGCGAGCCCAACATGACCGTCAATCCCGACGAGGTCGTCGCGCTGGGCGCGGCCATCCAGGCCGGCGTGCTCAAGGGAGAGGTCAAGGACGTCCTCCTGCTGGACGTCACTCCCCTGTCCCTGGGCGTGGAGACCCTCGGCGGCGTGATGACCAAGGTCATCGAGCGCAACACCACGATCCCGGCGCGCCGCACCGAGACCTTCAGCACCGCCGAGGACAGCCAGAACGCCGTCGACATCGTGGTTCTGCAGGGCGAACGGGAGCGGGCGGCCGACAACCGGGTGCTGGGGCGGTTCCGGCTGGAGAACATCCGTCCCGCGCCTCGCGGGGAACCTCAGATCGAGGTGACCTTCGACATCGACGCCAACGGCATCCTCAACGTCTCCGCGCGGGACAAGGACACCGGCGCGGAGCAGCGCATCACCATCAGCCAGAGCTCGAACCTCGATGAGAGCGAGGTCGAGCGGATGGTCGCCGATGCCGAGAGGCACCGCCAGGACGACGCCCGGCTGCGCGAGCAGGTCGACGCGCGCAACGACTTGGACGCGGCCGCCTACCAGGTCGAACGGCGACTCGAAGAGCTGGGCGACAGCGTGCCCCCGCACGAGAGGGCGCGTGCGGAGTCGCTGATCGAGGACGGTCGTCAGGCCGTCAAGGAGGAGGCGCCGCTGGAGCAGCTGCGGTCACTGACCGCCGATCTGCAGCAGGTGCTGCACGGCCTCGGCACCACCTCCGGCCCTGGCGCGGGCGGCGGCCCGCGGGAGGGCGGCCCCACGACGGGAGGATCCGACGACGATGTCATCGATGCCGAATTCACGACCGAATGACGATGCCCGGCAGCAGTCCCAGCGGCCCGAGGGGGCGGAGGATCTGGCGGCACGCGTGGCCGAGCTGGAAGCGCGCGTGGCCGAGCTCGAAGACCTGCGGCGGCGCGCCCTCGCGGACCTGGACAACACGCGTAAACGCATGGCGCGGGACCTGGAACGCGAACGCCAGGCGCAGCGGGACGAGGTGACCGTGCGATGGCTGCCGGTCGTCGACGATCTCGAACGCGCGCTGCAGCACGCCAGCGCCGACCCGGCGAGCCTCATGGAGGGCGTGCGGGGCGTGTACGACCGGGCGCTGGCGACGCTGCGCGAACTCGGCTATTCGCGCCGGGACGACATGGGAGCACGTTTCGACCCGGCCCGGCACGAAGCGGTCGCGGTCCGCACCCATACCGGCTCGCCCCCGGGCACGGTGATAGAGGTGCACAAGCCAGGCTACGGCGATGACGAGCACCAGTTGCGGCCCGCGCTGGTGTCGGTGGCGGGCAAGGATCAGTAATGGCCGTCAGCGATCCTTATGAGGTCCTGGGCGTCCCGCGGGACGCCGATCAGGACGAGATCCAGCGCGAGTACCGGAAGCTGGCCCGTCAGTACCATCCCGATATCAACAAGGACCCTGACGCCGAAGAGAGATTCAAGGACGTCTCGGAGGCCTACGCCATCCTTTCCGACCCCGACCAGCGCCGCCGCTACGACGCGTTCGGACCGGACTTCCGCCAAATCCCCGAAGACGTCGACCCCGATATGTGGGCGCGCTCGCAGTCCCGCGCCAGGGCCGGTGCCCGCGCCGGAGCCGGCTACACCACCGCGGGCGGTTTCGGCGAGGGCATCGACTTCGAGGACCTGTTCGGCGGGCTGTTCGGCGCCCGTGGGCGCGGCGGCCCGACCGGGCGCGCCGCGTCGGGCGCATGGGGCCCGGTACGGGGAGCCGATCAGGAGGCCGAGGTTCAGGTGAGCGTCGACGAGGCCTACCGCGGCGGCAAGCGCACGGTCACCCTCGACCGCCCGGACGGCCCCCGCCGGCTGGAAGTCACCATCCCGGCGGGCGTCACCGACGGCCAGCGAATCCGGCTGGCCGGACAGGGCGGCGGCGGTGACCCCGCCGGCGACCTGTACCTGATCGCGCGGATCGCACCGCATCCCCGCTACCGCGTCGAAGGCCGTGACGTGACCGCCGACCTGCCGCTGGCGCCCTGGGAGGCGGCGCTGGGCGCGACCGTGGCCTTCCGGACACCGGGCGGGGAGGCCAAGGTGAAGGTGCCCGCGGGAACCTCCAGCGGGCGGCGCTTGCGGCTGCGCGGCCGCGGCCTGCCCAACCCTCGAGGCGACCCGGGAGACCTGTACGCCGAAGCCCGCATCATGGTGCCGTCCGAGCCGTCCGAGCAGGAGCGGCGGCTATTCGAGCAGCTCGCAGAGGCATCGTCGTTCGATCCGAGGAGGGCCTGATGGAGCAGCTGCTGCCAGGCACCGTCTACGCCATCGTGCGCACCCCGCCGTCGCGGCTGAGCCTGGAGACCTTCGCCTCCACCGCCGGCGCCCATCCCGTGCTGGTACGGCGTTTAGTGCGTCTGGGGTTGCTGGACGCCAGCGCCGATGCCTCGGGTGAGCTGTGGTTCGCCCCCGAACAACTCAGCGAGTTCGGCCGCCTCCAGCGACTGCGGGCGGGATTGTCTCTCAACTACGCGGCGCTGGGACTGGTCGTGGAGCTGCTCGACCGCATCGCGGATCTGGAGCGGGCTCTGCGCCGGGGACCGCCGCACACCACCTCTCCGCACACCACCGGAGGACGACAGTGGACGCCAACCGCTTGACCCAGAAGTCGCAAGAGGCTCTGCACGACGCCCAGACCAAGGCGCTGCGCTTCGGACACGTCGAGGTGGACGGCGAGCATCTCCTGCTCGCCCTGCTCGACCAGCCCGGAGGCCTCGTGCCACGGCTGCTTTCGGAGGCCAAGGTCGAACCGCAGCGTATCCGTGAGGCGGTGGAGGCCGAGCTGAGCCGCCGCCCGCAGGTGACCGGGCCGGGTACCGGTCCCGGGGAGGTGCTGGTCACCCAGCGGCTGTCGCGGCTGCTCGACACCGCTCAGCAAGAGGCCGACCGGCTCAAGGACGACTACGTGTCGGTGGAGCACCTAGTCATCGCACTGCTGGAGGAGGGGCCGCAGACGGCCGCGGGACGGTCGCTGGAACGGCAGGGACTGACCCGCGACTCCTTCCTCGAAGCGCTCACCCGGGTCCGCGGCAACCAGCGCGTGACCTCCGCGATGCCCGAGACCGCCTACGAGGCCCTGGAGAAGTACGGGCGCGACCTGGTGGCGGACGCGTCGGCGGGCAAGCTCGATCCCGTCATCGGGCGCGACACCGAAATCCGCCGCGTGGTGCAGATCTTGTCCCGCAAGTCCAAGAACAACCCGGTACTGATCGGCGACCCGGGCGTCGGCAAGACCGCGATCGTGGAGGGCCTCGCGCAGCGGATCACCCGAGGTGACGTGCCCGAGGGACTCCGCGACAAGACCATCTTCAGCCTGGACATGGGGTCGCTCGTCGCGGGCGCCAAGTACCGGGGCGAGTTCGAGGAGCGCCTCACCGCCGTCCTCAACGAGGTCAAGGCGGCCGAGGGCCGGATCCTGCTGTTCGTCGACGAACTGCACAACGTCGTGGGCGCCGGCGCCACCGAGGGCGCGATGGACGCCGGAAACATGCTCAAGCCGATGCTGGCCCGCGGCGAACTCCACATGATCGGTGCGACGACCATCGAGGAGTACCGCCGGCACATCGAGAAGGACGCCGCTCTGGAACGGCGTTTCCAGCCGGTGCTGGTGGACGAGCCCACGGTCGAGGACAGCATCTCGATCCTGCGCGGACTGCGGGAACGGTTCGAGGTCTTCCACGGAGTGAAGATCCAGGACGGCGCCCTGGTCTCCGCGGTGCAGCTCAGCCACCGCTACATTTCCGACCGGTTCCTGCCGGACAAGGCGATCGACCTGGTCGACGAGGCGTGCGCCATGCTGCGCACCGAGATCGACTCGATGCCCGCCGAACTCGACGAGCTCACCCGCAAGGTGATGCGGCTGGAGATCGAGGAGGCCGCACTCGCCAAGGAGGACGACGCGGCCAGCAGGGGACGGCGCGACGACCTCGGCCGGGAGCTGGCCGACCTGCGCGCCGAGGCCGACGCCATGCGGGCCCAATGGGAGGCCGAACGCCAAGCACTGCGCAAGGTACAGGCATTGCGCCAGGAGATGGAACAGGTCCGCCAGGAGGCCGATCAGGCCGAACGGGACTACGACCTCAACCGCGCCGCCGAGCTGCGCCACGGTCGGCTCCCCGAGCTGGAACGGCGGTTGCGGGCCGAGGAAGAGCAGCAGACCAGCAAGCAGAACGGAGGCCGACTGCTCCGCGAGGTCGTGACCGAGGAAGAGATCGCGGCCATCGTCTCACGCTGGACCGGAATCCCGGTCAGCCGCCTCCAAGAGGGCGAACGCGACAAACTCCTGCGCCTCGACAAGATCCTTCACGAGCGGGTGGTCGGACAGGACGAGGCGGTCCAGCTGGTGGCCGACGCGATCGTCCGAGCCCGGTCCGGGATCAAGGACCCGCGCCGGCCCATCGGTTCGTTCGTCTTCCTCGGCCCTACCGGCGTCGGCAAGACCGAGCTGGCCCGCACCCTGGCCGCAGCCCTGTTCGACACCGAGGAGAACATGGTCCGCATCGACATGAGCGAGTATCAGGAGCGCCATACCGTCAGCCGGCTGGTCGGCGCCCCGCCCGGCTACGTCGGTTTCGAGGAGGGCGGCCAGCTCACCGAGGCGGTACGCCGCAAGCCCTACTCGGTGGTGCTGTTCGACGAGATCGAAAAAGCCCACGGCGACGTGTTCAACACCCTGCTCCAGGTCCTCGACGACGGGCGGCTGACCGACGCCCAGGGACGCACCGTCGATTTCCGCAACACCGTCATCATCATGACCTCCAACATCGGATCGCAGCACCTGCTGGAGGGGGTCACCGACCAGGGCAAGATCAAGGAAGCGGCGCGCGACCAGGTGAACGCCGAACTGCGCCGTCACTTCCGCCCGGAGTTCCTGAACCGCGTCGACGACGTCGTGCTGTTCAAGCCGCTGACCCTGCGGCAGATCGAACAGATCGTCGACCTGATGTTCAACGACCTGCGCGCCAGGCTCGCCGACCGCAGGATGCGCCTGGAGGTCGATCAGGACGCCCGCCGGCTGATCGCCGAACAGGGCTTCGACCCGGTGTACGGTGCGCGTCCGCTCCGCCGGTTCATCGCCCACGAGGTCGAGACCCGCGTCGGCCGTGCCCTACTCGCCGGGGACGTCCGGGACGACGCGGTCATCCACGTGACCGCGGAGGACGGGGAACTGAAGGTCCGCTTCGAGAATCCCTGGGACTGAGGAGCATGGCCACCCGGTTCGCCGCCGACGTCGTCACGTGCCCCGCCTGCGGGGCCCGCAACCGCCTGCCCGCCATGGCCAGCGGGAGGCCCCGATGCGGCCGCTGCCACCGGCCCCTGGCCTGGATCGCCGAGGCCGACGACACCACCTTCAGCGAGGTTGTCGAAAGTGCCCTACTGCCGGTGGTGACCGACTTCTGGGCCCCGTGGTGCGCTCCGTGCCTGCGCATCAGCCCCGCCCTCGAACGCATCGCCGCAGATCTGGCGGGCAGGATGAAACTCGTCAAGATCAACGTTGATGACACGCCAGGACTGTCCAAAAAGTTCGATATTCGACACGTTCCCACCCTGATGGTCTTCCACCGCGGCGAACTGGTGTCACGGCTGCCCGCCGGGGCACCAGCCGACCAGATCCGCGCCTGGGTGACGGAAAAGGTCACCGACAGTGAACAGCGGGACGGGCCCCGATCATGAGTTGTGTCGCTTCCTCTGCTGCTCCAGGCGGCTGCGTTGACGGACCCCGTACGCAGTGTCACGCACGGCCGACTCGTCCTCCAACCCCGACCCGAGCGCACCACCGGCCATGCCCATGGACATAGTGAGCCAGGCCATCGACAGATAGAAACCCCAGCCGGTCCCGTGGTCGAGGCTGGACCGCAGTGCGTCGCCGGTCAGCACCACCGGCACCAGCATGATCGTCAGCACGAAAACGGCCGCATAAGGGCACAGCACACCGATCAGCAACGTAGCCAGAGTGACGGCGTTGTACAGCCTGGCACGCTGGCGATTAATGACGCCGCCGGGGCGTTCCCACAACTCGTGGTCGATGATGAGCCCCCGAGTAGGGCCGCGACCGCCGGCACCGCCAGCACCGCCTGCCGGATCGGGCCGAGCGCATCGATGATCTTCCAGATGGTGGCGTTGACCATCGCGAAAGCCGCAGTCGCCAGCACCCCGGCCAACGCCTTGGACAGGCCGGCGAACAGCCGCCAGGGACGGTTCGCTCGGATCATGCCGCACAGCAGCCGGAGCCGACCCAGCAGCCCCGGTGTCACGAACCGCTGCTCAGGCCGCCGTCCGGGACCGGCCCGGCGGACGGTGTACTCCCGGGCGAACCTCGGCGGCGTCCCGTCATGAATCAATGCGATCAGATCCACCACACCGCGGCGGGCCCGGCTCGGCCGATGGAACCAGCCGAGAGCGGGAAGCGACAACAAGGCGATCCTCTCGGGCCTGCTCACTTCCGCCAGAATCGGCTGAGTTCTGTAACGACGCGGCAGGTCGGTCACGAACACGGCGACGTCGTAAGCTCTACCGGGGGGAATCCCCGCGGAGTGCCGGCTCGGTCGAAGGGCCCGGAGCACGGCGGTCGCGGACGAGGTTTTAGGTACCTCTTCCGGGTAGGGCCTCAACTGTTCGTATCGGGGGGAGCGGCGGGTTGGCCGGCCAAGACGTGGTGCGCGTGGTGCTTCGCGGCTGATCCTGGGCTGCCGTTGGAGATCGTGCATCAGATCGCCGAGACGCTGCCCGACGACATGCGGAAGCGTTCGGCGGTCCCGGTGGCATGGGAGGCCGACGCCGGGCCCGGCGCCTTGACGGCCGACGAGCAGGTGGAGGCGAAGCACCCGGCCGACGTCCTGGTCGGCCAGTCCCCCGTCCTATCGCTTTCCCTGGCTTCGGCCCTGTCTGAAGAGCTGCCTCGTCACCCCTGCCCGATCCCGGTGACCAGGCTGATGGCAACCGCCAGTATCCCGGTGCCGAAGGCATACGCCAGCAAGGCATGCCCCAAAACGGTTCGGCGGATCCGGGTGTCGGCGGGTTGGCTCTCCGAAACCGCGAACGCCACTCCGAGGGTGAAGGCCATGTAGGCGAAGTCACTGTAGGAGGGAGGCGCAGTCTGCCGGAAATCGATGCCTCCGTCGGCGCCCTCGTAGTAGAGGCGGGCGTATCGGAACGCGAACACGGTGTTCACGAGCGCCCAGGACAGGACGACCGCAAGGACGACGAGGATGACCGCCGTGACCGAGAGCGCGTCCTGACGACCCGCATAGCGGATCTGGGCGTCGGCCTCGATGGCCAGGCTGGCCACCGAGGCCAGGAGCACCGCCGTGTCGGTCGAGCGGGCGTCCCCCTCCGCCTCGGCCAGAGACTTGGTGTCCTCCGGACCCTGCGGCCAGCTGAGCCACCACACCCATGTCAAGATCGTGCCGGTGGCCAGCACCCACCCGACCAGCAGGCTCACGTGCCCGGCCCCGAGCACGGCGGCCGCGGCACCGCCGACGACACCCGCTCCCAGCGACAGCACAAGCCTGCGGATCGACAGGAACCGCTTGGGAGGTTCGGCCCCGTTATCCTCAACGGACGGGTCGACCTCATCGCCCACCTCGCCCCCCAATCGTCAAAAGCACCGAGGTCGCGAACGCCGGCCGGTGACCTCAGCCGGTTCGGGCGAGGTGCCTGTGCACCATCTGAACCGCCATGGCGCCCTCCCCGACGGCCGAGGCGACTCTCTTCACCGACCCGCTCCGGACATCACCGGCCGCGAACACGCCCCTCCAACTCGTCTCCAGCGGTGTGCCCGGCCCCGTCCGCACGAACCCGCGCTCGTCCAACTCCAGATGCCTAGCGAGCCATCCGGTATGCGGCACAGCGCCGATGAACACGAACAGCGCCCGCGCCGGCACCGTCTCACGTTCCCCGGTGCGGTTGTCCTCGGTGACCACCGCGCGCAGTGTTCCGTCTCCGCAGGCCTCCCGGACAATGGTGTGCCGCCGTACTTCGATCGTCTCGGCGCGCTCTATCTGCTCCACCAGATATAGCGACATTTTGGCGGTCAGCTCACCACCACGAAGCAGCAACGTGACTCTCGAACCGTGTCGGGCGAGAAACAGCGCGGCTTGTCCGGCCGAATTGCCGCCCCCCACCACCACGACCGGTCCGGGATGGCATGCCTGGGCCTCGATCACGGTGGCGGCGTAGAACACGCTCGTTCCCTCGAACCGCTGCAGACACGGTACGTCCAGCCGCCGATAGCGCGCACCAGTGGCGATGATGAGGCAGCGGGCGCGCACCGGCTCCCCGTCCGCCAGCCCCACCACCAACAGCCCATCTCGCCGTTCCAGATCCACCGCCTTCGCGGGGATTCTGACACGTGCTCCGAACCGATCGGCCTGAAGTGTCGCGCGGTCGGTCAGATCAGCGCCCGCGATTCCGGCGGGGAAGCCGAGATAGTTCTCGATCCGCGGCGATGTGCCCGCCTGTCCGCCCGTGGCCACCGCGTCCACCACCATCGTCGTCAACCCGTCCGAAGCGCCGTAGACAGCGGCTGCGAGACCGGCCGGCCCCGCCCCCACCACCAGGAGATCGGTGTCCGGCGGCGAGGCCGGCGTGGTCAGCCCGACGGCCTGGGCCAATTCGGCGTTGCTGGGATTACGCAACACCCGTTCCGCCCCCCACACCACCACCGGGGCGTCCTGCGGCGCGATCCCGAAATGGCGCAGCAGCGTCTCGCCGGACGGGTCGTCCTCCAGATCGATCCATCGGTGCGGCAAACGGTTGCGGGCCGCGAACTCCAGCAGCCGTCGGCTGTCAGCTGAGAACCGGGACCCCACGATGCGCAACCCGGTGCCGCTGCCGATCAACATGGAACGCCGGATCACATACGCACGCAAGATGAGATCACCAAGAGGCGGGTCGCAGGCAATCAACTCGCGCAGCCCGTCGACCGGCACCGCGAGCACTTCCCCCGCCTCATGGACCACGGCGGTCACGAACGACCGCTGCCCGGTCAGCAGACCCAATTCGCCGAGAAAACGCCGCGGGCCATGCACCGTGACCAAGCCCGGCCGCCCGCCCTGGCCGTCCCGATCCCCGGCTTTCCCATCCCCGGCTTCCCGATCACCAGGTCCCCCAGCAGCCTCCTCAGCGGGCCGGTCGACGACGGCGATCTGGCCGGTCAAGATCACCAAGAAGCCTGGCCAGGACTCCCCCGTCCGGCACAGCACATCGCCAACGTGGGTGCGCTGGTGGACACCGCCGTACTCCGAAAGCAGCTCGATCTGCGCATCGTTGAGCCTGGGAAACGCCCCATTCGCATCCGGTGTCTCCTCCACAGCACCCTCCTCCACAGCACCCTCCTCCGCAGGCATCCGACTCAGCCGACCGGACAACCCGACAGCCCCTTTCCTCTGCCCACCGCCGGGCACCGGCCCCTCAGCACAGACGAAGATCTTCAACTGGCACCGGGCCGTCCGAACGGCGACGCGACCCGCCCGGCAATCGACTGAAGATCTGATTGAGCCGACCGCCGGTGACGGCATCGGCGAGCGACCTCCACCCCCCGCCGCCTCTTCACGGCTCCCATACCCATCTCGATCAGGAATCCGAGCGAGGCGCTGGCCGTATGGCATGGCGCTCCGCCTTCTGCCGTTCCACTCTCATGGCCCAGGCTCCGATCACTGCGGCACGCCCACATCCCTCAACCGAGCAGATCTTTGACGAACCCGCTCCCCAGGGCATCGGGAACGGCTCGACCTGGGCATACACCTGACGTGAGCGAAAGCCGGGGGATCAGAACGACGATCCAGACCACCACCTCGCCGGTCCTTCTACACCTCAAGCGCTTCCGAGGACGGCCCAATGCCGCGATGATCGGCCGGCTCGTTCTGACGGCCGTGGTGGCCTACGAACTCGCCGTCTGGTCGCTGGGCACCTCCCGGCCGCTGCTGGCTCCCCTGACCGCCCTGCTGGTCCTCCAAGCCACCCTTTACCAGACCTTGAGGCACGCCTGGCAGCGCCTGGTCGCCGTTGTCGCCGGCGTGCTCGTCGCAGTCCTGCTGTCAAGCGAGGTGCGGTTCACCTGGTGGAGCCTGGGACTGACCATCACCGCAGCACTGATCTGCGGATTCGTGCTGAGGCTGGGCAACTACCTCCTCGAGGTGCCCATCAGCGCCATGCTCATCCTGTCTTTCGACACACGGGCGGCCGCCATCGAACGGATCACCGAGACGATCATCGGTGCCGCCACAGGCCTGGCAGCCGGCCTCGTCGCCTCTCCCATTCAAATCAAACACGCCGAAGAAGCCATCGAAGATCTCAGCCGGACCATGGCCGACATCCTCGACGACATCGCCGAAACCGTCGAGCACGACCCCGAACAGCCCCCGTTCGACACGTGGCTCGTGCGGGCCCGCTTACTGGACGACGAGATCCATCAGGTCGGCAACGCCCTCCAGGAAGCCGAGGAGAGCATCCGCCTCAACCCGCGCGCCATCGGGATGATCGACACCATCATCGCCTTGCGCGAAAGTCTGGAAACCTTGGAGCACTGTGCGATCAACATCCGCGGGCTCGCCCGCTCGCTGGCAGACCATGCCACCCAAAACGACACCGAAGATGCGCGGACGCATGACGACTACCTGACCGACACCACCACTCGAACACTGCTAGCCGAAACCATGCGGCACCTCGCAGCCGCCATCCGAACCTACGGTCGGCTGATCAGGCAGCAGATCTCCACCGGATCCAATGACCTCGACGACGCTCTCAGCCAGCACCTCACCACCGCACACCGCGACCACATCGAACTCAGCCACCGGCTGCACACTGACGCAGCGCATTGGCCCCTGCACGGCGAACTACTCGTCCACCTCGACCGCATCCGAACCGAACTGCGCCCCCGCCGGGGAATACGACAACATCGGCCCCGAACGCGACGCGGCAACAGGCGTGTCCAGGCCCGCAGGCGCCGCTTCACTGCGCCAACGTCGACGCATCGACGCGTCACCTGGTCGTCCACTCGACCGCGCACCCGGGGAGTGCGAAGTTAACGACACCCCTCCGTGTCAGCGACAGTGAGCGAAGAGCCGGACAGGCCCG
Source organism: Actinomadura nitritigenes (assembly GCF_017573545.1). Classification (GTDB taxonomy): domain Bacteria; phylum Actinomycetota; class Actinomycetes; order Streptosporangiales; family Streptosporangiaceae; genus Spirillospora; species Spirillospora nitritigenes. The sequence goes on from NZ_JAGEOK010000037.1 coordinate 91,185, forward strand.
CACCCGAACCCGGTCGTCACCAGAATCGCTCTCCCGCGCGAGCGGGACTGTCCTGAAGATCGTGTGGGTGGGGTGGTGATCCGGAAGGCTGGGGCCGATGCCCCAGCCGGGAAGGATCACACGTGTCCAACGACGACGAGGACGAGACCGCTGGTGGTCTGGAGGTCCAGCTCACTGCTGAGCTGGCCGCGAAGGCCAGGGCCGAGGGGGTGTCGCTGGTCGGGCCGGACGGGTTGCCGGCCGGGATCACCAAGACCGTGCTGCAGGCCGCGCTGGAAGCCGAGATGACCGATCATCTGGGCTATGAGCGGGGCGAACGCCCGGCCGTCCCGTCCGGCAACCACCGCAACGGCACCTCGGGAAAGACGGTGTCGACCGAGGTCGGGCCGGTGCGGATCGAGGTGCCGCGGGACCGGGCGGGGGTGTTCGAGCCGCAGATCGTGCCCAAGCACGCCCGCCGGATCGAAGGGTTCGACGAGTCGATCACCTCGCTGTATGCCAAGGGCCTGACCACCGGGGAGATCCGCGCGCACCTGGCCGAGATCTATCAGGTCGAGGTGTCGCGCGACCTGATCTCGCGGGTCACCGACAAAGTCGTGGAAGAGATGGAGGCCTGGCGGGCTCGGCCGCTCGATGCGGTGTATCCGGTCGTGCTGATCGACGCCCTCTACGTCAAGATCCGCGAGGGTCAGGTGGCCAACCGTCCGGTCTACGTGGCGGTGGGCATCAACTGCCACGGCGAGCGGGACGTGCTCGGACTGTGGGTCGGGACCGGTGGTGAGGGCGCCAAGCACTGGATGACCGTGCTGGCCGAACTGCGCAATCGCGGCGTGCAGGACGTGTGCATCGCCTGCTGCGACGGCCTCAAGGGCCTGCCCGAGGCGATCGAGGAGATCTGGCCGCAGGCCACCGTCCAGCAGTGCGTGGTGCACCGTGGCCGCCAAGAATCAACATGCTGGTTTTTCGGGGCCGGGAGGCTCTGGTGGTGCGCCGGCGGAGGCGAGCAGCTCGGCGGCCGAGGCGTAGCGGTGATCGGCGGGGTTGATGGCGGGGTGGTGGCTGTCGAGGACGGGCAGGACGTCTTTGATCGCGTTCCAGAGGGTGCTGCGGCTGATGTCGAACAGTTCGGCGAGGGTGTCGAGGGCGCAGATTCGGCGTTGGTAGAGGATGGTGGCGAGGATTCGGTCGCCGTCGGTGATCTTCTGGCGGAAGACTCCACCGCGGGTGCCGGGGCGTCGCGTTCCGCCGCGTTGGCGGTGGCGGCGCTGTTCGATCGCGGCGGCGTAGGGCACGATCAGTTTCTCCAGCAGGGTGTCCAGCGCGTCGCGGCTCATGCCGGTCAGACGTGGGTCGGTCAAGGCGTGGCGGGTCGGGTGCGCCGGGGCGTGCGCGGCAGGATCGCAGCCGGTCATCCAGGCGCGTAGGTCGTCGGCTCGGGTGAAGTAGCGGACGACGGTCGGGGTGATGCTGATCTTCTCCTCGTCCAGGAGTCGGCGGGTGGCTTTGATCGCCTGGCCGATTGTGACCGGGTTGATCCCGAGCAGATCGCACAGAACCTTCTGTGGGCAGAGCTGCCGCAGGTAGATGACGGTGATCAGGACCTCGTCGGAGCCCGAGAGCAGGGCTCGGCTGCGGCCGGTGGTGGCGACACGTCGGCCGCCGCGCAGTACGTAGCGGTGCTGCTCGGCCCGGGCCTGCTGGGCCGGAGCGAGCCGTGAGCGCAGCGCGTCGAGTTCGTCGCTGCTCATGCCGGTCAGACGGGGGTCGGCGAGCATCGCGAGGGTTTGAGCGCGGGCTGCGGCTCGCTGGTCTGCGCGCGGTGGGGCGACGGCGGCGCCGAGCGGCGCAATGCTGTAGTTCCAGGCTCGGTGTTGGGTATGCGCGGTGATCGGCAGGGCCTGGAGCTGGTCGCGGCTGACCGCGATCCCGGTCGGGTAGGAGCCCGGGTCCAGGACGGCTTCGACCTTCAGGCCGGTCGAGGTGGTGGTCGCCGCGATCGTGTTCAGGACGACCTGATGGCTGGTCAACGGCCGTCCGCGCCAGTTCATGGTGATGTGGGAGAACAGCCGGTGCTCGATCTTGTTCCATTTGGAGGTGCCCGGCGGGAAATGGCAGACCGTAACCGTCAACCCGCTCTCGGCGGCGAACGCGGCCAGCTCGGCCTTCCAGAGCCGGTAGCGGTAGCTGTTGGACCCGCCCGCGTCCGCGGTGATCAACAGACGAGACGCCTCCGGGTAGTCCAGGCGACCGCGTGCCTGCCACCAGCGGCGGATTGAGGCGACCGCGAACGCCGCGGTGTCGTGGTCGACCCCGACGTTCACCCAGCCGATGTTGGAGGCCATGTCGTAGATCCCGTAAGGGACCACGGTCTCGACGTTCGGGCCGGTCCAGAAGCTGTGGTCCTCGACCTGCACCGGCCGGCCGCGTGGGTGCCATTCTCGTCCGTTCATGGGCAGCAGCCCGAGTTGCTCCTTCTTCTTGGCGTCCACGCTGATCACCGGCTCGCCCGCCGCCTGATGGTCTTTGACCTGCGCGTTGATATAGCGGAACTGGGCGTCCCTGTCAGGATGCTGATCGCCTTCCAGAACCTTGGCGGTGCCCTGCAGGCTGAACCCGTTCTGCTTCAGCAGCCGGCCCACCGTCGGCGCGGCCACCCGATGCCCCTGGCGCGTGAGTTCGGCGGCCAGATGCCGCAGCGACTTCGTCGTCCACCGCAGCGGCGATTCGGGATCTCCGCGCTCGTCCGGCTCGACCAGGGCCATCAGCGCCGGCAGCAGACGCGGATCGACGGCCTCGGCCCGCAACCGGCCCCCGCCCGTCCGCCGCACGCGCCCCTCGGGCAGCGGATCAACCCCGGACTCGAGCTCGAACACGCCCTTGCGGACGGTGGTCTCGCTGACCCCGGCCACCCGCGCGACCAGCCGAACACCCCCATGCCCCAACAACCGGGCCTCGGTCGCCAGCGCCAGACGCCGCTGACGCTCGTTCAAATGCGGCAACAACACCGCGAACCGCGCCGCAAGCTGGTCGCGAACCTCGCCCGAGATGGCCATACCGACCCATCGAACCGGAAACCAAGACGCACCGTGTTGTTTCCTTACAAGTCCACCTGGTCCGCTCCTCGCTGCGGTATGCCTCCAAGGCGCACTGGAGCCGGCTCACCAAGGACCTGCGGCAGATCTACACCGCCCCGACCGAGACCGCCGCCGAGCAGCGGTTCGCCCAGTTCGAAACCGAGTGGGGCGACCGCTATCCGGCAATCGTCCGGCTGTGGCGGGACGCCTGGCCGACCTTCACGCCGTTCCTGGCGTTCCCGGCCGAGATCCGCAAGATCGTCTATACCACCAATGCGATCGAAAGCCTGAACGCCCGGTTCCGCCAAGCCACCCGCCGCCGCGGGCACTTCCCCACCGAGCAGGCCGCCCTCAAGGTCCTCTACCTGGTCATCCGCCAACCGCTGAAAGGCAGGCCCAACGTGACCGGCAAAACCCCTGACTGGAAGGCAGCGCTGAACGCGCTGTCGCTGCACTACGGTGACCGCATCACCCTGAACTGAAGGCCGATCACCACCTCACCCACAAACATTCAGACAGTCCCATTGAGGTCGGCGTGAGCGCAGTGGCACTTTCTTTGGCTGGTGGTTGCGGAGGCGGGGTGGGACCGGCGCTCAGCGCAGGCCGCCGCCGGTTTGGCGTCACCTTCCTGGCGGTCTGCCGCCACCACCTGAACCGCCGCGACTTCGCGCAGATCACGGCTGGCTCGGGGACCGGTGACCTTCGGCTCGTTCCTGGAGTGGGGCTCCGACCGCCAGGCAGTTCGACCACCGACTCCACCACTCTGCGCGCTGCGGTCAACGTCGGCATCGACACGGCTCAGGGCACTGACCACCAACGTTCACCGGGTTGAGTACCCGATACCGGCCCGGTCCTTGACCTTGACGCCGAGGTCAGGGTTTAGCGTCTCGAGCGTGGAAGAGACGAACACCCTTCATGGCCGAGCAGTGCTGGTTACCGGTGGAGGCACCGGGATCGGTCAAGCGACGGCGCAGCAGTTCGCGGCCTTGGGCGCCGAGGTTCTCATCGTCGGCCGGACTGCCGGACGCTTGGCGGAGACAGCGGGGGACCATCCGCGCATTCGGACGTTCGTTGCCGATGTCGCCGAGCCGAACGCGCCCGCCGACATCGTCGCCGCAACGCTGGAGGCGTTCGGCCGCATCGATGTCCTGGTCAACAATGCAGCGATCACTCGTCCGGCTCCGCTCGGTGCGATCGATCGGAAGATCGCCCAGGAGCAGCTCGCCACGAACCTTCTGGCTCCAGTGTTCCTCGCCCAACATGCTCTGCCGCATCTGGAGGCCGGCGGCACCATCGTCAATGTCACGTCCAACCCGCCCCACTATGGCTGGCCGAACAACTCGGTCTACGGATCGACGAAGGTGGCTCTGGATTTCCTGACCCACACGTGGGCTGTCGAACTCGCGCAGCGCGGTGTTCGTGTTCTGTCCGTGGCCCCGGGGATAACGGCGACACCGGTGCTGAGCCATGCCGGTTTCTCCGACGAGCAGATCGCCGCGGCGGGCAAGGAGCTTCAGGCCCGAATCCCGCTCGGGCGTATCGCTCGGCCGGAGGAGATCGCCTGGTGGATCGTGAACGCGACGCGCCCCGAGGCCGGTTACCTCACCGGTACGATCATTCGTGTCGACGGCGGGCTGAGTGCGGCTGGATGAAGATAGGGCAATGCTGATCGGAGAACTGGCGAACGAAGCCGGAACCACCATTCGCGCACTGCGGTATTACGAACAGCAGGGCTTGCTCCAGGCCCGGCGATTGCCGAACGGTTACCGGGAGTATGACGAGACGTCGATCGGCCGGGTGGGCAACATCAAACTGCTGCTCTCACTCGGCCTCACCGCCAACGACGTCCATGGCTTCCTGGCCTGTCTCGATCAAGACATCGCCGATGGTCCCCTCTGTCCCGCGAGCGCGCGGGTCATCGCCCGGAAGCTCACCGACGTCGAGGGGAAGATCGCCGCGCTGGACGTCGTCCGCAAACGTCTCGTCGACGTACTGGCCCAAGCCGAAGGCTAGCCTCGATCTTTCACAGGGTCGGTCGGGTTGCGGAGCGACCCGACCGACCCTTGTTTGTCAGTGACAGATGCGGTCGTTGGGTCCGACTGTCGCGTCGGGTGGGCGGGGTTCCACGGGCCCGGTTGTGTCCTTCCTGGGCGCTGGGGCGAGTTGGTGCCGTTCAGGGACCCGATAGGGCCTGCAGGCGGGTGATCGCGGGTCGAGACCGTGAAGTACGTGCTGATGTTCGTCGAGACCGAGAAGTTCGCACGCGAGCAGGAGGCGATGACCGAGAGCGAGCGGCAGGCGGCGTTCGAGCGAGTCGGGCGGTGGTTCGCCGATCACGCCGCCCACATCACCCACCACGCTCACCTGCGACCGGCCGAGACCGCGACCACGGTGCGGCTCGAGGGCGCCGGGCCGGTCGTCACCGACGGGCCGTTCGTGAAGGGCAAGGAGGTCGTCTCCGGCTACGCCGAGGTCGACGTCGAGGACCTCGACCAGGCACTGGCCATCGCCCGCGACTGGCCGGCCTGCCCCGTCGTCGAGTTCCGCCCGATCGACTGGCGGCCGTGCCCGACGACCGCTTCGACCCATGTCGCCCGGCGCACGGCGACGTGCGGGGCTAGAAGACTGCTGAAGATCTTGCGAGGGGTGTCCGGCAGTGGGCTGGACGACCGTCGCGTTCAGCGACAAGGCGATCGGCACGAACCACGTGCTTCCGACCGCCGGTGCCGGCCGCTACACCGGCGGCCTGTCCGTCGCCTCCTTCCTGAAGACGGTCACCTGGCAGCGGATCGACACCGACGAGGGCATCCGCATGATCGCGCCGCACGTCGTCACCATCTCCCAGGCCGACCTCATGCCCGCCCACGAGGCAACCGCGGCCAAGCGCCTGAAGCGGCTGGAGCGGCCCACCCGCGGATGAAACGTCTGAATCTGCAGCAGAGCCCGGTCCCGAAGCCCCGTCAGGGTGTCCGGGGTCTGCCAGGGCAGCGGCCGGGTCATCTGCACGCCGCGTTCGGTGTGGTCGTTGGAGATGCCAGACAGCGACCGCACGATGGTGGAAGGGCCGTGCCCGGCCAGCCACCGCCAGTTCACATACGCGCTTGGCAAGCCCCGGGGCGCCGACACCTCCGAGGTGTCAAGCCCGGCGCAGAGCTCGGCCAGTTCGTCCAGTCCTGCGCATACGCGCGCGGTATCAGCGTTGCGAGAAGCGTGCAGGTAGTCCTCAGCGCCAACGTTCAACGCGGCGAGCCGGAATGGCCTGCTCGGACGCCGGCCGCCATCACCTCCGAGGCGATCTCCAACCGCCGGGGTCAGTCCGCGCCGACGCGGGCCCGGCCGTAGGGGCGCAGCGCCGTGGCGAGCCCGGCGGCCGCTGTCAGCATGGCCTTCCACTCGGCGGCGGTTCGGGGCCGCTGCCCGGCGTCCGGCGGGCGGGAGCGTCCCGGTGGGCGATTCGCGCCGCGGCGAACTCGCGGTGCGCCGGCTCCACGTCCTGGTGCGTCTGCGCAAAGTCCAGCACCGCCGAGTCCGGGGCTACCAGGACGTCAAGTTGTGCCGGTTGACTGGCAGCGCCAGCAGGGGGTCGGCGAGCCGGGCGGCGGTGTATCCGCGGAAATCTACCGCTCGCCTCCCGGCCCGAGCTCGGGGGTACATCTGCTCGACCGCGTCCGCTGGCAGCCCGACCAGGTCGAAGGCCCGGTCGAGCTCCAGGACGGCGGGTTCCAGATGGTGGCGGGCTGGGAGCCGGTGGACGCCAAGTAGGTCACGGCCGGCCCTGCCAGGTTGTGATCGCGGGGGTGATCGTCCAGCGAGCCGGGCCGTCCGCCGGCGGGACGGCCGCCGTGCTGGCGGCCTCGAGGGTGTGGTCGCTCATCGGGGCCGGTGGTTCCTTCTCTCTGGGTGAGGAGGCGTCATGGCGTTTGAAGGCGGCGTGCGGGCCGGCCGGGCCGAGGGCGCGGGATGTCAGCACGACACCGGGGCGGGCGGCGGACGTGTCTGCACTTCGGCGAGCGAGTACGAGCCGGGCGGCGGATCGGCGATCAGGCGTTCCACGATGTGCAGGGCGTGCGACCGCCCGCACGCCGGACACGGGTCGGACACGGGTCGGCGACCCGCTTGGCGCCGCCGGGCGGCGGCGGCAGCGTCGTTTCGGGGAGCGGGTCAGCAGGCATCGGTGGCTCTCGGCGGTCAGTGGGGGCGTGCAGAGCGCGGCGGTCGCCGCCGCGGGAAGATCCTCGGCCAGCAGCTTCAGCAGGTCCTCGAACCCCTCGGCGCCGTCGTCGATCCGGCACTTGGCCAACAGCCGACCGGCAACCTGCCAACACCACCGCGGCCAGGCCCACCTGCCGCACTCGGTCTGGACGTCCAACAACGCCGACCAAAACTGTCATTACGTCTTCAAGGGCGTCCCGCGGACGGGGGGCGCCGGACGGTCGCGCCCGACCTCTGCGCGCCGGGCATGCGGCCTGTCTCGTCCGGTTTCGTCGCGCAGCCCGGTCACGGCCACCTGGTTCATGAAACACTCCGAAGCGCAAGAGCACTTTGCTGGCAAGCCCCAAGCCAACCTTCCGCTACGGCATCAGGCGGAGCCGGACCTCCTGAAGCAGTCGCTGGCGCTGCAACTCCTCGTTACGGTCGCGGGGGCGGAACCCGACCAATCCCTCCTCGACGACCTGCCAGTACCGCGGATGGGGCGCCATAAGACCCCGCCGAAGGAGTCGTTGTATCTCAGAGAGTCCCATCTGTTCCACTTCGGCGGAAACCAGCCGCCAGCTATCGTGCTCGACATGCTCCTGACGAATCGCCTTCAGGAGCGCAAGGAGCACGATGAGGGCGACGATCGCCACGATGGCGATTGTGTGCGGAGCCAGTCCAAGACCCATGATTTGATCATCCATGTCCAGAGGGTGCGACCGCAACCGGCACGCGCCGACCATGGTTTCGCGTCTCGGTGGCTGAAAGGCTTCAAGACGGCCCGTTGGCGCTTCTGGACCGGGAGCCGTGATCGCCCATAGTTCGGGACGACAAGGACTCTGACGACAACCAGGGCGGTTTGACGTGCCCGAGGCGAGGGTCTCGCGCCCCCAGCCCACCGCGGGAGGGCACGCCCGCGCGAAGCCGCCTGTCACACCGTCCCGCCGTTCGCGCGAGCGCGCCCTCAGGGACGGTCCGCGCGCTAACGCGAAAGCTAACAACAACGCTGGACACCTTCGGACGGCGGTGGAGGTGCAGAAGAGGCGTGGCCAGGTCAGGGAATGTTTGTGGATGGCGCTAACCTCGATTTTTCGTGAGGCCGGTTGGGTCGCGGAGCGACCCAACCGGCTCTTGGCTTTCAGCGGCGGGACAGCAGTTGGGCCCGACTGTCGCGTCGGGTGGGCGGGGTTCCACGGGCCCGGGGGGGTTCTCCTCCCTAACGTTGATGGGGCGGTGGGTGCTGGTCAGGGTGCCGGGAGCATCTGCAGGCGCCGAATCGCCGAGACGATCAGGCCGGTCCAGGGCCAGTGGCGGGCCAGTCGGAGCCGGAGTCGTCTGCCGCCGCGGGCCAGGCGTGCGGCGGTCGAGAAGACGCGCAGGCGCAGGCGTTTGGGTTCCCAGCAGCGGGCTGGATGATCAGCGAAGGCGAGCATCTGGGTCCAGGCGGTCAGGTCGGTGGCGAGCGCGACGGGTTCGAGCCAGATCCGGTTGGCGGCGAAGCTGCGCAGGGGCAGGCTGCGCAGGCCGGTGTCCATGGCGCAGCGGATGCGGTCTTCGCAGCGGGCCCGGTGGCGGTGGCGCAGCTCCAGGTCGGCGAGTTGCCCGCCGGGTCGGGTGCCGGTGGCAAAGCAGGTGAAGCGGTGCCCGTCGATGTCGGTGAAGCGCAGTTGGCGCCGGGGTGGGGGCGTTCGCGGCGGACGAGGACGCGCATGCCCTTGGGCCAGCCCGTCAGGTCGAGCATGCCGGTCAGCTCGGCCACCCACGCCCCGGGGCGGGGCCTGCGGTCGGCGTCGTAGGCGCACTGCCACACGTGCTCGGGCAGGGCGAGGATCGCGGCGCAGACGTCGTCGGTCAGGTTGAATCCGATCGAGTACTTCAGCCGCCGGCGGGAGACCCAGTCGAGGAAACCGTGGGTGCCGCCCCCGCATCGGTCCGGATCAGCACTTGTTTGTGCAGGTGAATGGGGATCTGCTGCAGGGCCAGACGTCCAGCGGCGATGTGGTCCTCGGTGGTGTTGGATCCGGCGTTGCCCGGCCGTAGCACCAGCGCGGCGGCCTCACCTGTCCCGCCGGGGCCGTGGTCGATGAACGCGGTCATCGGATGGAACCCAAAGGTGCGCTTCCACGTCGGGGCCGCATTCTCCTTCTCCGAGTACGCCAGCACGATCGTGGCGTCCAGATCCACCGGGATCAGGATGCCGCCGGTGCCCGGAGCATGCTCGCCAGCCAACTCCCAGACCCGCGCACGGGCGGACGAGCGGGCCTTGCGGATCGCCCGCAGCGCCTGCGGGCCTGCTTGGGCCAGGGTGGCGACCAGCCGCGACACCGTCGGATCGGACGGCACCGGCCCGAACAGCTCGGGCTCGGCCCGCAGGACCGCGATGTCGGACAGGCAGTCCCCGCCCAGCGCAAGCATTATCGCCAGGTCCGCGACGACCTTGCCCGGATCATGGATCGCCCGCGGCCAGCGCCAGCGTTCCAGGCCGGCGGAAAGCGCCTGATCGAGCCCGGTCGCACGAAGTGTTTCAGTAAGCAGCACCCCGCCGGCCTGCCCGACGATCCCTGCCCCGTCCGAAGACACCGCGAGCCTGGCATGACGACCTGCAGTCTTCACGTGAAAAGTGCCTTCTGGACTGGCGCGGACAGGACCTTCGACAAGCCCTATCCTCCCAGCTCGAGGGCACTTTTCTTGTCTAAACGGTCACTCCCGACTCGCTGTCCGGTGAAAGCCGAGGTTAATCCGCAGGGTGTCGGACGTCGAGGTCCGCACTCCCCCGATGTAGTACTTCCATCGACCTTGATCGACTGATCTGCTGTGCCTGGGGGTTCCTTTTCCAGAGGCTCAACAGTTCGATGCGGCCGAGCATGGCCTTCACGACGTCATCGGGTGCCAGGCCGCGGCAGTCGATGCGCGCTTGCCGCCAGCGTCGCCGCCCCAGAAACGCGTACGCTTTGCGGTACAACTCCAGCTCACAGGTCGGCGAGCCGGCCCGTTCAAGCCTGCTGAGAACCTGGCGCTCCTTCAACCGCATCGCGATGACCGCGGGATCCTCCTCCAGCAGACGGTCAGGAACGGACGCGGCGCGAAGGCGTTGTAGGACCAGATCTCCGCCAGAGGAAGCCCGTCGAGCCGTTGCAGGACCAGCAAGGACGGCAGGTAGCGGTCGCTGATGACGACCTTTCCCGCGGCCAGTGCGGGTTCGATCTCGCCGGCCACGTGGGCGGGCCGTTCGGCGGCGACCGCGAGCGCTACCGCCATGTGCCACCCCGCGATCGAGCACCTGCCGCCCGCCGCCCGCGACACCGCCCCCCTCGCACCGTGGCTCGCGCAGATCCTCACGCCCTCCATGCGCCGCAACACCCTGCTCACCTGGGCCGGTTTCTTCCTGGTGATGTTCGGCTTCTACTTCGTCACCAGCTGGACGTCGAAGCTCCTCGTCGAATCCGGGATGTCATCGGCGCCATCCTGTCCCCCGCCGTCGCCGGACGGCTCCTGGACGCCGACTGGACGCCCGGCCGGCTGTTCCCCCTCGTCGCCGCTCTCCTGGCCCTGGGCGGCCTGACCGTGCACGCCTTCAAGATCCTCAAGCCCACCGCCGCGGATACGGTCCCGCTCAAGCCCCGGGCACAGCCCTCGGCTTCCTGAGCCACCTCGTCCAACCGGGCGGCGACTCCCCCGGCGGAGTCGCCGCCCTCACCACGATCGGTGCACCCCAGGACATCGCCCGCGGTGCGGCGCGGACCCGACGCGAACGAACCGCGGGCACCCCTGGACGCTCGGTCAGCGGTCGGTGACGGTGAGTAGGCGAGGGCTCTGGTTCAGGCGGCGGGCTCCGATGTCGGTGCAGACGACGACGTCCTCGATCCGCGCGCCGTACAGTCCCGGAAGGTAGATGGCAGGCTGGACGGACACGGTCATGCCGGGCTCGAAGACGGTCTGGTCCTCCGATG
>NZ_JAGEOK010000038.1 GCF_017573545.1 Actinomadura nitritigenes
TTCGGCTACCGGCGCCTAACCGTCCGCTACGAACGCCACGGCCACCTGTTCAACGCCTTCCTCGTCCTCGCCGCAGCCATCACCTGCTACAAGAAGCTCACACAACTCCCCACATGAGACACGCTCTTATAGGGGAACGCTGCCCAGCAGTCGCGTTCTAGTGATCCATCGAGTTGCCCTGAGAGGCAATCCCTAGATCTTCTCGCATAAGAGCCCTCATCTCCGCGAGCAGGTCCCATGTCCTCGCGCGCATCCCTTCGGTTTCTTTACTCATTTCACCAAGAGTCGGATCACCTTGTTCGCAGCGTTTTAAAATACCGTAGAGGTTGCCCAGTTGAATGTTGACCGCACTCGCGGCTGCCAGTACGTCGTCGGGTACGATCATCTGTGCTTCGGCGTGTCGCGCACGATGCTCGCGCCTGACATCCTCGACCTGGCTATGGACTGCGTCCAACGACTCGCCGGCACTCAAGGCGTGTAGGTAGTTCGTCAGCTCTGTCAAGAACAGTCGGGCTGCCGTATTCAAGCCCACGTAGCACGCGCGCCGCGCATCCATGGCCTCTTGTCGGGCGTGATATTCACGCTCTTCCCTTCGCTGCTGTTCCGACCGATCAAGCTCCTGTCTCTTGTTGTTGTTTGCGCTTTGTTGGGTCAACAGTGCTGACGCGAGAGTTCCTCCAATGCCCATAAGTGCAATGACGATAGCGCTTATAGTGGAATTCATTTTCCTCCTTGAATGAGTCGATGAGCAAGATGCTTTTCAGCCTTGCGTCAAACTATTTTGCGACTTGAAATTCCAAATCTTTGATCGAGTATGCCCAGTCCAGGGCACAAGTATTCGATCGTAGGGATGGCCGCAGTTGGCCGACAACTGTTCGGTGTGGTGAAGCGGCCCGCCCGGGTCGGACGCGCTGAACTGGAGCAGTGGTGGCCGTGATGGGAGTGGTCGATACCCTGGTTCGGTGTGCCGGCGCTCGTCAGATGCCGATCGGAAGTTTTTTGATCCGGCACCGCCGGCCTTCGGCGCGAGTCGGGCTCTGGCCACCTCGGCGTCCGCTTCGGTGAGGAAGCGGACCCTCCGGCGAATTCCGGGCGACTGCGGGTGTCTAGCCGGGTCATCAGGACGTGGACCATGCGGAACCTGTCAGGTCTGTGCTGGTCGTCATCGTCCCGCCCAAACCCTTGATCACGTGTTCGATAGAGGTGATGTTGAAGCCGGTGATGGCGCCCTCCAGCGGTTGGACAGGCCATATCGGCATGTACGCGCTGGCTTCGTTGTAGAAGCTGTGTTGCGTTCGCCGGAGAATCGCTTCCCACCAACTGACACCCATGGAAACGATGTCGTCGGTCACTCCATAGCTCTTGAGCATGAAAACGTGACCTGTCGCGCTCAGTCCACGTCCGTCAGTGTCGCCTTGATCCGCGCCGTCTCTCCCTCGGCTCACTTCCAGAAGTGAACTCGCCCCCGCTGAGCCCGCCTCGAGCCGTCATGCGCGGGAGGATCTCGATCGTTGGTGTGTCGGGTCGACTCCCGTGAACCTGGAGCGGTGTGTTGACCAGCCCCGAGTGGCCCAGGGCACGGCGAAGCGAGTGGCAGCTCGAACGCAGAGGCTGGACGGTGTGTTCGGCGGTCTGCCAGATGCCGCGTCCGGCGGCTTGAGCCTCATGTTCCAGCGCATCGGGTCATCTACTTCGTCCGTCCGGTCAGGCAGCCACCGGCCAACCGCGTCGGCTGGCCGCTCCGCGGGAACTTCGGGCGCACCTGATGGCACGGTGCCGTGTCAGGGGCGCGGCCTTCACAGGGCAGCGGAGGAGCGCCGGGGTTCAGGCGGGCGACGCCGAACTGCTGACGAGCACCAGATCAGCAGCGGCCTGCCGATCGATCGCTGGCACAGCCGGGTCCGAGGCTCGGCCGAGCCGGGCAGGGTGCGTGCGGGTCTCGGGCGGCCAGGCCCGCCGCAGGCCGAATAGCCTCCACACTTCCGCATGACCGGCGGGATATGTGGCCTGGCGTACGACCGGGTCGGAAGTTCGGGGCGTCGATCGGCTGAACCAGCACCCGACAGGGGCAGCGCGTGCACACCATCATGGTGTGCGCATCGACGGCGCGCCGCCGGGCTTCCTAGAGGCAGACCCCTAGATCTCGGCGGCGTAGCCGCTCACAGAGAGTCCGCAAGCCCGCGCCGGTTCGGGGCACCCCGCAAGCGGCGCCAAGGACGCCGCAGTCCCACCTCGGACGGGGCAGTGATCAGCCTGACTAACAGGGGGGCTCGGGCTTGCCTGAGCGGATGATTGCGCAAGGGGCGTGCTGTACCGACCGCCCCCTCTCGCCGCGCTGAAGCAGGAGGACCCCACCTGTCCTCATTTGGCCGAGGCAGCCCCGTCCGATTCATCCGGACGTACTCTTGACGCATGGCAAACGGAGCCATCGGGGTCGATTCGGGCGTTTGGGATGAACATCTCACATTGGGCATTCGGCTGATCGCGAGCCGACTCCCTGCGGGAAGTAAGGTCGAGATCGTTCGCGAGCTCTCCGGTGGATTCACCGATGCGCAAGTGGTCCTCTGCGATATCGCCGCGGCCGGGACAGACCTCAACGGGCAGTACGTTCTCAAAGTCAGTCGGGCTACCGGCAGGCTTCAGGCCGATGCGCACGCCGCCTTCACGGCCGGGCTGGACGGATTCGCCGGGGAGCACGTCCCGAGCGTCAGCTTCTCCGTGCAAGACGCAGGGATCAGCGTCGATGTCTACGAAATCGCCGGTGGCAGCCTCCACCGAGTGCGCACCGCCGAGCATGTCGACTTCGAGGACCGAGAGCAGGTCTGCGGCAGAATCGCGAGTGACCTACTGGACGCTCAGCTTGCAGCCGCCGGGCAACCCGTTTATGGAAGTACGGTAGGCGAGGTCCTCGCCGCCTGGCTCGGGCCGGATTTTCCACGGAACGAACGCGGCGCCAAAGCGGCCGACGTATTCCATGAACTCGCCGGCTCCGTTCATGCCTTCCAGTATGAAGGTGAGCTTCTTCCCAACCCGCTCGTCATATTCGGTGACGAATACGACCTAAAAAATGAAGAGCTTGCCTACTTTCGCGGGCCCGCCCATGGCGATCTCCACCTCCGGAACCTCCTCGTGCGGGGGTCGATGCAAACGCGCGACCTGGACTACTGGCTCATCGATGTGAACTGGAGCGATTCTGCGCCGCTCCTTTATGATCAAGCATATCTCGAGTTGGCTGCTCTCCTCTACGGGCTGCCGCGGTCGACGAATCGGCGAGTGCTTCCGATTCTAGCGCGGATCGACGATGAAGAGCCGGCGATACCCATCGCGCTGGACCTGGTCGACACCGGTATCGTCAACCTGCTGCGAAGCATCCGGAACAAGACGATCAGTGCTTTGGAACGCAGAGAGAGTCGGCGTGCAGATGTTTGGCGGCGACAGCATCTGTACGCGCGTGTGGCCGCAGGACTGAATTGGGCATCGAAGCCGCTCGCTGACCCTTCATTCCGTAGGGCCGCGATGCTCAGCGCCTGCTGGGCGGCGAGGTCCCTGCTTCGTGAACACAACCAGCGGCTCTTCCTGGATCTGTCTGCCAGAAGCCAGGCGGCCAAGGCTCTTCCCACCTCCGGTGGGACTCCGATCAGCGCGGCGGAGGCAATGCGTCAGTGGGCCCCTTTCCACGCTGATGCCGAGGGAGCGGACCTCTTCCTGATCGCGGACAACGTTGAGGCTGTCGATGGATTGGTCGCATTGGCTCAGGGTAAGTGGGCTGCAGTCATAGACCTGAATCCCGAAAGCGACATCAACGGCCTATCGAGTGTCCTGCTTGGACAGCTCGAAAAGGTTCGCCACGTGAGCGTCTACGGCTCCAATGGTCAGTCGGTAAAGCCGGTGAACGCCACCAACTGGTTAATGGCCAATGGCTGGAGCAGCCGTGGCGAGGCGACGACGACGTCCGACGAGACGTGGCGTCGCAAAAAGTATTTTCAGCGGGTCCGGGACCTCGTCGAGGAGACGCACCGGGGTACGCCTAATCAACTGGCGGTAGTGTTGTGCCTGCGCTCCGGTCATCGGACCCGGCAGATCGATCGAATCGTTGAGTACATCGAGGAGATCTACGACGGCATAAACACGCAGGTCAACCTCGTCTCCGGTGCTGCGGGCCACGGGTTCGATTCGGACGCGTTCCTAAGCGTCATCGCCGAGTCGCTGCCGCAGACAGGCGGCCTGGACCGGATATCTCTGCCCGGAACCGATGGTCAGCGCTGGCAACTCACTCCTGCGGACCTGAATCGCCTCGAGGTCGACCTCGATGTCCTGCACTCGCATGTCCTCACCCGTGACCGCTTCACCGCAGCGCCCCCCACCGAGGAGTTCTGGAGAGGCCGGCCTCCGACGTGGGCGGAGCTGGAGGCATGGGTGGACGTCGAACGTGACGCTGCTGCCGATCTCATGCAGGAGATCAAACAGCGGCTTACCGATCCTCAACTGTACACTGTTCACCTGGACCATTCCCCGGGTGCCGGAGGAACGACTCTTGCGCGGCGCATCGCGTGGAACCTCCACCGCACCTTCCCGACCGTGGTTCTTCATACGTACACTGATACGACTGTCGATCGCATCGACGAGATCTATCAGCAGTGTGGCAAACCCGTTTTCATGGTCGCAGAGTCAACGGTTCTGCCGGAACCAGATCGCGAAGTCCTTCGCAGAGATCTTTCCGAGCGCAACAGTCGAGCCGTCCTGCTTTGGGTCAATCGCACAAACCATGACCGCGGCGGCAAACATCAGCTCATCGATCCGCTCAGCGGATCTGAGCGTCAACGCTTTCTGGCAGAGTACCGGCGTCGTGCGGAGGCGGAGGATTCAGAGCGCGCTCTGCGGGTGCTCGATGACCTGGCTGCCGATGGTCGGATCGTTCCGGCGTCGAAGCTGTCCCCCTTCTATTTCGGACTCTGCGTATACGATCAGAAGTTCGAGGGTGTCCAGTCCTATGTGCGTCACCATCTCGCAGAGCTTACGGACGATCAGCGAGAAGTCGCCCGGTTCCTCGCACTCGTCACGCGCTATGGACAGGATCTAGGGCTGCCGCTGCACATGGTGAGAGCATGGCTGGGCGCAGAGCAGCCTGCGCCACATTTCTACCAAGAAGATGACCTGCGTGAGATGCTGGGGCCGGACCTGCGGCATCTCGTCCTGGTGGACAATAATCATCTCCGTCTGCTGCATCCGCTCATTGCCGAGCGAGTGCTGAAGGGGGACGAGGGAAGTGAGCAACTGGCGCTCGGACGTATTTCTCGTGCGTTCATTCGAAAAGTCACCGAATACTTGGGCGCGGAGAACTCCTCTACCTGGCATCTGCTGAGCGAACTTTTCATTCGACGCACTACGCTCGTCGCCAGGCAACCTCAATCGGAGCATTTTTCGGAGCTCGTTCTAAGTCTTACGGTCGAGGCGGGTAAATCCGTTTTTCAGGAGTTGACCGGCTGCTGTCCGAAGAATCCTCACTTCTGGAATCACCGAGGCCGTTATCATATCTACAAGGTCCGCGGTTCGTTCGTGGAGGCGGAGAGCTATCTGCTTCGAGCGGTGGAGTCCACCAAAGGCGGGGATTCGACCCACCTGCACACGCTCGGCATGGTTCGCCGTTTCTGGGTGGAGAACGACCTGGCCAGGTGCCGCCAGGCTGCGCGCCAAAAGGGTATAGATGCAACGCCCGAGATGCTCCTTGAGGCGGCGATTCCGAACTTCGATCGGGCGATGGACGCCTTTAAGATGGCCGCCGGGAAGCAGCTGAACGAACATAACTGGGCAACTCCAATCCAGTTGATCGCCACGGTGATCGACGCCCTGCTGAAGGCTTCCGACAAGAATAGCCTTGCAGATCTTCTCGAGGAGGGCGGTGAGGTCAGTCGTTGGGCGACCCAGCAGATCGAGCTTGCCGAGCGGCATCTGGAGAATCTCCGGGAGATCAAACCCGAGGGTAAGTACTACGAAAAGCTGAGCAAGACGCTGGACACCCTCTATGGCGACGTGGAGCGGCTGGTCGAACGCTGGAAGCAGTTGCGGGAGATCACCGGCACCCCGGAGATCGAACTCGCGGTCGCTCGCACCCTCTACGCGGGAGCCGGGCGTGACTGGGGCCTGCTCCGCGAGGACGACCTTCGGACGATCGCTGAGATGACCGAGGGTGCCGTGCACAACGGGCAGGCCACCGATGCCGATGTGCGTCTCTGGTTCCAGGCTTATCGCCGGCTGCCAGAGTATTCCGAGACCGCCGCCATGGAGCAATTGAGTTGGTTCGCGTCCAACAAGGGAAGCCTTGAGGCCACCTATTACCTCTATGTCTTGCATTTCCTCATCTGGTATAGAGGGGATGCGCGAGACCAGGAACGGGTTCGTTTCCATCTCGAAGAGTGCTCGCGACTGAGCCGCCAGGAACGCCGGCAGTGGAGTTATGAGTGGCTTGGAGTGGATGCTCGTCAGCATCCGTTGGTCCACTACAGTGAACTTGGCGTTCAGCGACGGGAACCCACCAACTTCTGGAGTCATCCTCATGAGTTGCGCCGGGTGAGTGGCGTAATAGAGGAAATCAAGAGCCCGCAGGCGGGGCGGGTCAGGGTCTTCGGCGATAAGAATTCCGACGGCAATCTCACTGCGTTCTTCACTCCGCGGAACGCCTTCTTGCGCACTCGTGATATCAACAAGGCGATCGACTTCTATCTGGGCTTCAGCTACGAGGGTCTGCGCGCGTGGGAGCCCACCTATCCCGGTGGTGTACCCGCCGCCTTGGAGTTTGCGGATCCGCCGCGGAGAATTCGAGGTGCCGAGGAGCCTGTGCCGGATCCGCCGGAAGAGTTTGCAGAGGAGGGCGATGCGGACGAGACTGCCGAATTCGTCTCGCCCTCTCCCGCCCGGATCCCTAGGCGACCGAAGATCGATCCAGCACTGGTACGAAGCCTGGAGCAGAGGACGCGCCCGGGCATGGATATCGCCGGATTGATCATGGAAGTGCTGCGGAACTCCGAGTCGCAAGGAGAACCGGTGTCCTTGATGGAGCTCGGGTCGGCCCTGGGGGATATTCTCGGATATCATGCCTTCAGAGAATTCAAAGCCGCGCACGGAGGCAAGTTGAGCCCCGCGGTGGCCGCCTTGGGGTTCAAGATCCGTCGAGACGAGCGAGGCGATCTCTTCGTTGAACTTCCTTGAGAAACTCCCCTGATTTCTCCCGAACCTGATTCGCGTATTGGTCGGACGTCTGCGCGCCGGAGGCGGGTCCACAGTGCCGGGAGGTGGGTCGGCCGGTTGCGTGCGAGGCTGCTGGGGCGACCTTCGGCTCGGCGATGAGTTTCGGGGGTGGGGGTGGTCTCTTCTCGGAGTCGTCGAGAGGAGTGCGGGCATGAGCGGGGTTCGGGTTCTGGTCGGGACGCGCAAGGGGGCGTTCGTGCTGACCGCGGACGGGACGCGGGAGCGGTGGGAGGTCAGCGGGCCTCACTTCGGCGGGTGGGAGATGTACCACGTCGCCGGATCGCCCGCCGATCCGCAGCGGCTGTACGCGTCGCAGTCGACGGGCTGGTTCGGGCAGCTGATCCAGCGGTCGGACGACGGGGGCACGACGTGGCGTCCGGTGGGCAACGACTTCCGGTACGACGGGGAGCCGGGGACGCACCAGTGGTACGACGGGACGCCGCGTCCGTGGGAGTTCAACCGGGTGTGGCATCTGGAGCCGTCGCCGGTGGACCCGGACGTGGTGTACGCGGGCGCCGAGGACGCGGCGCTGTTCCGGACCGGTGACGGCGGGCAGACCTGGCAGGAGCTGCCGGGGCTGCGCGGGCACGGGTCGGGGCCGGACTGGCAGCCGGGGGCCGGCGGGATGTGCCTGCACACCGTCGTGCTCGATCCGGTGGACGCGGCGCGGATGTACGTGGCGATCTCGGCGGCGGGCGTGTTCCGCACGGACGACGCGGGCGCGACGTGGCGTCCGGTGAACCGGGGGCTGCGGTCGGAGGGCATTCCGGACCCGGAGGCGGAGGTCGGGCACTGCGTGCACCGGATCGCGCTGCATCCGTCGCGTCCGGAGGTGCTGTTCATGCAGAAGCACTGGGACGTGATGCGCAGCGACGACGCGGGGGAGACGTGGCGGGAGATCAGCGGTGATCTGCCGAGCGACTTCGGGTTCCCGATCGCGGTGCACGCGCACGAGCCGGACACCGTCTACGTGGTGCCGATCAAGAGCGACTCGGAGCACTACCCGCCGGAGGGGAGGCTGCGCGTCTACCGGAGCCGGGCCGGGGGGAACGAGTGGGAGCCGCTGACCGCCGGGC
The DNA here is from genome assembly GCF_017573545.1 of Actinomadura nitritigenes. Taxonomy (GTDB): domain Bacteria; phylum Actinomycetota; class Actinomycetes; order Streptosporangiales; family Streptosporangiaceae; genus Spirillospora; species Spirillospora nitritigenes. The sequence continues at coordinate 8,322 of NZ_JAGEOK010000038.1, forward strand.
TGCCGCAGAGCCACTGCTACGTCAACGTGCTGCGGGACGCGATGGCCGTGGACTCGCTGGACCCGTGCGGGATCTACTTCGGGACGACCGGCGGGCAGGTGTACGGGTCGTCCGACGAGGGGGACACCTGGACGCCGATCGTCCGCGATCTCCCCGCGGTGCTCTCGGTGGAAGTGCAGGCGCTGCCGTGATCCGCGTGGTGCTGCCCGCGCATCTGCGGGCGCTCGCCGGCGTGGACGGGGAGGTGGAGGTCGCGGGGACGACGATCGCGACGGTCCTGGACGGGTTGGAGGCCCGGCTCCCGGTGCTGCGCGGCACGATCCGCGATCGGCGGACGGGACGGCGCCGGGCGTTCGTGCGGTTCTACGCCTGCGCCGAGGACCTGTCCCACGAGCCGGTGGACGCGCCGCTGCCGGGGCCGGTCGTCGCGGGGGCCGAGCCGTTCATGGTGGTCGGCGCCATGGCGGGCGGGTAGAAGAGGCGGCGTGCCGGTGCGTGGTTGCCGACCGTGACCCCGGCACGCCGCGAATACGACAAAATGTAGTACTACAACACGTAGTACGGAAGCCGGTAGTACTACCCGCCGTGGTGACCTCGCTCTCAGTCGGATAATCTGGACGTCGTGAAGGGTCTTGGAGAGCTTGAACGCACGGTCATGGAGGTTCTGTGGGCGCGGGAGGACGCCGGCGCCGGGGCCGCCACCGCCCGGGACGTGAGCCGTGCGCTGGCCCATGACCGCGACCTCGCCCACACCACGGTGATGACGGTGCTGGACAGGCTCGCCAAGAAGGACTTCCTCGAACGCGAGCGGGACGGCCGCGCGTGGCGGTACCGGCCGGTCGAGAGCCGGGAGAGCTACGTCACCGAGCTGATGCTGGGCGCCCTCGACGAGACGGGCGACCGCGACGCCGCCCTGGCGCACTTCGTCCGGTCGGTCTCGAGCGACGAGATCGACGTGATCCGCCAGGCCCTGGCCGGCATCACGAAGGAACCACCGGCATGACCGGCACCGCCCTGCTCGCATTGATCTCCCTGGGGACCGTCGGCGGGGCGCACCTGCTGTCCCGGGCCAGGTGGACGTGGCGCACCCCGCGCCTCGGCATCGCCCTCTGGCAGTCGCTCGGCCTGTGCTGGGGCGTCGCCACCATCGGGGCCCTGCTCGGCGTCGCGATGGCGCCGTACCGCAAGGGCGTCCTCGGCGGCATCCCCGGCCTCTACGCCGACCAGGCGGCCCGGCTCGACGCGGTGCACATGGCGGCGCTGCTGTCCGCGGTGAGCCTCGCCGCCGTGCTGCTGGTCATGCTGATGTACGCGGTCGTCCGCGTCGTCCGCGCCAGGCACCGGCACCGAGTACTCCTCGCCCTCGTCTCCCGCCGCGATTCGGCCGTGCCCGGCACGCTGGTCCTCGACCACCCGGGCGCGGCCGCTTACTGCGTTCCGGGGGTCCGCTCGTCCAAGGTCGTGGTGAGCGCCGGGACGCTGGAGCTGCTGGACCGCGCCGAGCTGGCCGCGGTCCTCGCGCACGAGCGCGCGCACGCGCGCGAGCGCCATGACCTGGTGCTGCTGCCGTTCGCGTCGCTGCGCCAGGTCTTCCCGCAGTTCCGGCTGGTCGGGCGGTGCCTGGACGCGGTGGAGCTGCTGATCGAGATGGCCGCGGACGACCGGGCCCGGTCGGGGCGCCCGGCGCGCGAGCTGGCGACGGCGCTGCTGCGCTTCGCCGCCGCCCGCCCGGCGGCCGCGCCGTCCGGGACGCTGGGGGTGGCGTCCTCGGACGACATCCCGGTGATGGCGCGGGTCAACCGGCTGCTGGAGCCGAAGCCGCTGCCGCGCCGCGCCCGCCTCGCCGCGACGGCCGCCGTGCCGCTGCTGGCCGGCCTTCCGCTGATCCTGCTGGTGCTGCCCAGCTGAGCCGCGGGGGCCGGTGCCCGGCAGGCGGTCGCGACGGCCTTCCTCAGTCGGCAAGGACGGTCCCGTAGAGCCGGTCGACATGCAGCCGGATCACGAGCCGCTCGTCCTTGACCATCTGCTCCAGGAACGCCCGCTCGTCGGCGGGGTCGGGGAAGCCCGGCGTCATCGCGAGGAGCTCCCGCCCGGCGGCGTCGCCGGGCGTTTCGCTGATCGCGGACAGTTCCGCCCGTCCCTCGGCGACCACGAACGACAGGTGGTCCGGGGCGGACGCGTGAAGCGCGGCCCGGGGGTCGTTGCGGATCTGCCTGACCTTGGCGCGTCCGGCGGTGGTCGAGATCCGCACGATCCGCTCCGCCGGGTCCCAGGTGTAGACGACGGTCGACAGGTGCGGGTGGCCGCTCTTCTTCGTGGTGGCGAGGACGGCGAACTGCTGCTCGCCGAGGAGGCGGGCGAGGTCGTCCTCGCCGACGGGCTTGGGGCCGGGTCCCTGTCCGGGGCCGTACGCGGTCATGGTGATCTCCTTCAGGCGCTGGTGGGGACGGACTCGACGGGGGCGGGGGCGTCCGCGGCGGCCTTCGGGCTGCGCAGGACGAGGACGCCGACCAGGAACGCGGCGACCAGCAGGCCCGCCGAGACGGTGAACGCCAGGTGGTACCCGCCGGTCAGCGCGGCGGCCTCGGACCGGCCGTCCGCGCGCAGGTGCTCGGTGCGGGACGCGGCGAGCGTCGACAGCACCGCCACGCCGAGCGCCATCCCGATCTGCTGGACGGTGTTGAACAGCCCGGACACGAGGCCCGCGTCGTCGGGGCGGGCGCCGGACATCCCGAGGCCGGTCAGCGCGGGCAGGACGAGCCCGCCGCCGGCGACCAGCACCATCACGGGCAGCAGGTCGGCCGCGTAGCTCGCGTCCTCCGGGATCCGGGCCAGCCACCCCATGGCGCCCATCAGCAGGACGAGCCCGGCGAGCAGCACGGCGCGCTCGCCGAAGCGGCGGCTGAGGCGGGCCGAGACGAACAGCGAGATCGCGCCGATGGCGACGGCGGCGGGCAGCATCGCGAGGCCGGTCTGCAGCGCGTCGTAGCCGAGGACCTTCTGCATGTAGAGGGCGACGATGATCTGGAACGAGAACATCGCCGACAGCGACAGCATCTGCGCGAGGTAGGAGCCGGACGCGTTGCGCGAGCGCAGCAGCCGCAGCGGCATCAGCGGGGTGGCGGCCCTCGCCTGCCGGACGAAGAACCCGGCGAGCAGGACCAGCGAGACGGCGCCGAGGCCGAGCGTGCGGCCCGACAGCCAGCCGTCGCTCTCGGCCTTGACGACGGTGTAGATGCCGAGCATCAGCCCGGACGTGACCAGCAGCGCGCCCGCGACGTCGGCGCCGGCGCGCAGCCCGGCGCCGCGGTCGCGGGGCAGCGCGACGACCGCCAGCGCGATCGTGGCCAGCCCGATCGGCACGTTGATCAGGAAGATCCAGTGCCAGCTCAGCGCGTCGGTGAGGACCCCGCCGAGCACCTGGCCGATGGAGGCGCCGGCGGCGCCGGTGAAGCTGAAGACGCCGATGGCCCGGGCGCGCTCGCCCGGCTCGGTGAACAGCGTCACGAGGATGCCGAGGACGACGGCGGAGGCCATCGCGCTGCCGACGCCCTGCAGGAACCGGGCGGCGATCAGCAGGCCGGGTCCGGTGGCGGCGCCGGCGAGCACGGACGCGCCGGTGAACACCGCGTTCCCGGCGAGGAACATCGTCTTGCGGCCGATCAGGTCGCCGAGCCGCCCGGCGAGGAGCAGCAGGCCGCCGAAGGCGATCAGGTAGGCGTTGACGGTCCAGCTCAGCCCGGCGGCGGAGAAGCCGAGGTCGCGCTGGATGGACGGCATCGCGACGGTGACGATGCTGCCGTCCAGGATCGTCATCAGCGCGGCGGCGGACAGCACGCCGAGAGCGGTCCCGCGGGACCGTGCGGACAGGTTCATAGGTCATCTCCCGTTCGAGGCGAACAGGAGAGACAGTAGCAGATAGTTTTGTTAGAGACGATCTACTGTCGACCTACTTGTTGCGCTCGCGCTTGCGGCGCACCGGCTGCGCCTGCTCCACCGGGGTGCTGAGGTGCCCCTCGGCGAGCCGCCGCAGCGCCCGCACGAGGACCTCGCGCTCGCCGTCCGGCAGCGATCCGAGCGCCTCCGCATGCACCCGGTCGACGATCTCCTGCCCCCGGCGGGCCGTCTCGGCGCCCTTCTCGCTGACGGCGATGATGCGCGCGCGCCGGTCCGTCGAGGACGGGCGCCGCTCGGCGAGCCCGGCCTTCTCCAGGGCGTCCACCGTCACGACCATCGTGGTCTTGTCCATGTCGCCGATCTCGGCGAGCTGGATCTGGGTGCGCTCCTCCTCGAGCGCGTGCACGAGCACGCAGTGCATGCGCGGCGTCAGCCCGATCTCGCCGAGCGCCGCCGTCATCCGCGACTTCAGCACGTGCGAGGTGTGGTCGAGCAGGTAGGACAGGTCGGTCACGGCGTTGGCAGGGGCGAGCGCGGTCATGGCTCCAGAGTACCCAGTGGTTCCGTTCCGGATTATCTACTGCCATGCGCATCCGGATGGGATACCGTGAAGGCATGAAGCGCACCGCGTGTCTGTGCTGGCGGCCGTCCTAGGACGGCCGACACCCACGCACGCCTCGGGCCGTCCGCTGGACGGCCCGCTCTCTTCTCCGCACCCGGGTCCGTCCGGCGGGCCCCGGAACCAGGAGGAGAGATAAATGCACACCACCGAGCCCCCGCAGGCCGCCGAAGCGTCGCAGGCCACCGGCCCGTACCGCGACCTCGAAGCGCGCATCGCCGCCGACCCCGGCGCGTTCCGGATCCTGACCGGCGACCGGCCGACCGGCGCCCTGCACCTCGGCCACTACTTCGGCACCCTCGCCAACCGCGTCCGGCTCCAGCGCGCCGGCGTCGACCTGTTCGTGCTGGTCGCCGACTACCAGGTGCTCACCGACCGCGACGTCGCCGACCGGCTCGGCGAGCACGTCGACGGCCTCGTCGCCGACTACCTCGCCGCGGGCATCGACCCGTCCACCGCGACGATCTTCCGGCACAGCGCCGTGCCCGCGCTGAACCAGCTGATGCTGCCGTTCCTGTCCCTGGTCACGGTCGGCGAGCTGGGCCGCAACCCCACGGTGAAGGACGAGATCGCCGCGTCCAAGCAGTCCTCGGTCAGCGGGCTGATGTTCACCTACCCCGTCCACCAGGCCGCCGACATCCTGTTCTGCAAGTCCAACCTCGTCCCGGTGGGCGCCGACCAGCTCCCGCACCTGGAGGTCACCCGGACGATCGCGCGCCGCTTCAACGACCGGTACGCCCCAGTCTTCCCGGTTCCGGACGCCCTGCTGTCGGCTGCGCCGACCCTCCTCGGCACCGATGGCCGCAAGATGAGCAAGAGCCGCGGCAACGCGATCGCGCTGTCGGCGTCCCCGGACGAGACGGCCCGGCTGATCAAGCGGGCGGTGACCGACGCCGACCGGCACATCGAGTACGCGCCCGACACCCGGCCCGAGGTGTCCAACCTGGTGCTGCTCGCCGCGCTCTGCCAGGACCGCGACCCGCGCGAGGTCGCCGCGGAGATCGGCGACGGCGGCGGCGCGGCGCTCAAGCGGACGGTGACCGAGTCGGTCAACGAGTTCCTGCGCCCGATCCGCGCCCGCCGCGCCGAGATCATGGCCGACCGCGGCCAGCTGCGCCGGGTCCTCGCCGAAGGCAACGCGCGGGCCGACGCGATCGCCGCCCAGACCCTCGACGAGGTCCGCGAGGCGATGTCCATGACCACCTGAGGACGCCCGGACCTCCTGGCTCGAGGCCGCGCCCCCCGCCGGGTCCGGCCGCGCGCCCCGCCGGGTCCGGCTGCGGGCTCAGGACGGGTGCGGCCCGGCGGGCTCGCGCGGCTCGATGCCCCGGAGGGCGGTGGTCACCAGGTCGTCCACCGAGTGCGAGGGGGACGGCTCGGCGATGCCCCGCCCCTGGAACAGTGCCGACAGCACCGGCTCGTGGCAGGCGCCCACGATCATGGAGGTGACGGCGTCGACGCGGGCGCCGGCGTCGATGCGGCCGAGGCCGCGTTCGGCCTCGAGGTAGCCGCGCAGGCGGTGCCGCCAGTCCCGGTCCGGATCGCTCAGCCCGGCGAACCGGGCGAGGACCTCGGGCGTCGCGATCAGGCCGGTCAGCGCCGGGACCATCCGGCCGTGCAGGGCCAGGCCGTGGGCGACGTACGCGCGCAGGTTGCCCTCGACCGTCCCCGTGCCCGGCGCGGGCAGGGGCCCCAGGCCGCTCTCGATCGCCGTGGCGTGGGCGCGCAGCGCGAGGGCGATCAGCTCCTCCTTGTCGGCGAAGTGGTTGTAGAGCACCCCGCCCGCGACGCCCGCCTCCTGGGCGATGGCCCGGACGGTCAGCCCCGCCGTCCCGCGCTCGGCGATCATCCGCTCGGCGGTCGCGATCAGGTGCTCGCGCAGGGTCCGGTCGCAGCCGCGCAGCGCGGCGGCCTTTCGAGGTGACATCACCCCGCATCGTAGGGCCTGCGACGACGATGCCGGGGACGCGCCCGCGCGGGCCCGGCATCGTCGTCGCAGCCCACCGCCCCGTACCCGCCGAGGACCGCGCCCCGCCTCACCGCCGGGCCCGGACGAGCCAGGCGGTGCTGCGCAGCCGGACGGCGCCGTCCCGCTCGAACGGGCGCATCGCGTCGGTGATCGCGGCACGGAGCTCGGGGCCGTCGCCGAGGTTGTGGCGGATGGGGCCCCAGCCGGCGAGGAACCCGGCGGCGTCGGCGGCGTCCCGCCCCCAGACCTGCTCGGCGTGCACCGTCCGGCAGGTCACGTCGCGGAACCCGGCCGCGCCGAGGATCTCGCGGACGCGGTCCGGGTCGGACAGCGACATCGGCCCGGCGTGTCCGGTCACCGCCGCCGGCCGCGGCGCGATCGCGGCGAACACGGTGCCGAGGTCGGTCCCGGCGGGAGACGCCATGGCGAGGAAGGCCAGGCGGCCGCCGTCGCGAAGCGCGCGCCGGACGTTGCCGAACGCGGCGACCGGGTCGGCGAAGAACATGACCCCGAAGCGGCTGACCGCGGCGTCGAAGGCGGCGTCCGGGAAGGGGTGCACCTGCACGTCGCCCCGCTCGAAGCCGACGTTCGGGACGCCCTCCCGCTCGGTGAGCGAGCGGGCGCGGGCCAGCATCGGCGCGGACAGGTCGACGCCGAGCGCCCGGCCGAGCCGGGCCCGCCGCGCGGCGAGCCGGGTGACGTGGCCGTTCCCGCAGCCGAGGTCGAGGACGTGGTCGCGGGGTCCGATCGCGGCGGCCTCCAGCAGGGCGCCGTTGAAGCCGTTGTTCACGGCGTCGTACCGGTCGTGGTGGCCGGCCCAGTGCTCGCCCTCGTAGCCGTTCCATGCCTCGGCCTGGGCCGTGTTGACGACGTCCATCGGAGCCTCCTTGTTGTGAACGCATGTTCATGAACGCATGTTCATAATGAGGCCATGCTTCGCCGGAGGTCAAGCCCGGATGCGTTTCCTCAGCTCAGCGCGGTGACGAACGCGGCCGTCGCGGGATCGGCGGCGCGGGAGTGCAGCAGCTCCGTCCGGTGCACGACCCGGGGCGCGCGCACCGGCACCTCCGCGAGGCCCGCGCCGCCCGCCAGGCCCGCGGGGAGGACGGCCAGGCCGTGGCCCGCGGCGACGAGCGCGAGGAGGAACGGCAGGTCCCCGCCCTCGCAGGTCAGGGACGGCCGGAACCCGTCGCGCGAGCCCGTGGCCTGGCGCAGCGCGGCGAGCGGGACCGCGACGTCCGGGACGTCCAGCCAGAGCGCGTCGACCAGGTCGCTCAGGTCGGCGCCGGGACGCGGCGCCAGCGGATGCGCGGGCGGCAGGACCAGCACGAGCGGCCGCTCCGCGACGGCGACCGCCGCCAGCGGGACGGTGTCGGCCAGCCGGAGCGGGTCGTTGGGCGCGGTGATCCCGTCGACCAGCCCGATGTCGAGGTCGCCCGCCGCGACCGCCACGTCGATCTCGGCGCGGCCCATCACCCGCACCGCGGCCTCGACGCGCGGGTGGGCGCCGCGCGCGCGGGCCAGCGGCGCCGCGACGTGGGCGGAGGCCAGCGGCGACGCGCCAACGCGCAGCCGGGCCCGCGGCGTCCCGGACATCCGGACGATCTCCGAGCGCGCCGCCTGGAGCCGCAGCAGGATCGGGCCGGCGTGCTCGAGGAGCCGCGCCCCCGCCTCGGTGGTGCCGACGGGCCGCCGGTGCAGCAGCGTGATCTTGAGGTCGTTCTCCAGCGACGCGATCTGCTGCGACACGGCCGCCTGCGTGTACCCGAGCTCGGCCGCGGCGGCGGAGAACGAGCCCGTCCGCACGACGGTGACGAACGTCCGGAGGAGGTGGGGGTCCATGGGATAAGTGTCGCTTATGGGCGCATCGGAAATCATCGTTGGCGCTTAAGCAGGAATCGGCGTCAGGATCGGGGCATGACCTTCACAGCGCGCATCGCCCTGGTCGGGGAGCGGTCCCCGAACGTCCAGTCGCACGTCCGGATCCCACGGCTGCTGGAGGCCGTCCGGGAGCGCGACGGCCTCCTCGCGGAGGCGTACTGGATCCCGACCGACGAGGTCGGCTCCGGACTCGGCGGCTTCGACGGCGTCTGGCTGCTGCCCGGCAGCCCGTACTGCAGCGAGGCGGGCGCCCTCACCGCGATCCGGTCGGCGCGGGAGGGCGGGGTCCCGGTCCTCGGGACGTGCGGCGGCTTCCAGCACATGATCCTGGAGTTCGCGCGGAACGTGTGCGGGATCGCCGGTGCGAAGCACGCCGAGAACGCGGGGAACGCCGAGGGCGAGGACGCCGACGCGGTGATCATGCCGCTGGCGTGCTCGCTCGCGGGGCACGAGGGCGAGGTGAACGTGGCGCCCGGCTCGTCCGCCGAGCGGATCATGGGGACGTCGCGCAGCATCGAGCGCTTCAACTGCACGTTCGGGCCGAACCCCGCGTACAGCGGGACGCTGGAGGCCCACGGCCTGCGCTTCACCGGCCACGACGACGAGGGCCAGGTGCGGATCGCCGAGCTGCCCGGCCACCCGTTCTACTTCGCGACGCTGTTCCAGCCGGAGCTGGCGGGGGACGGGAGCCGCCCGCATCCCGTGGTCGCCGCGTTCGTCGCCGCCGCGTGCGCGGCGGTGGGCGAGCGGGCCGCCGCCCGGCCCTGACGTGCGGCGGCGCCGGGCCGCCCGGCGGTGGGCGGCCCGGCGGGGCCCGGCGGTGCGCGGCCCGGCGGGGGCGGGTCCGGCCTGTCAGACGCGCTTGTCGAGAAGCGGTTCCCGTTCCGGCACAACGGGCGACGGTGCGGGCGCGGGTGCGGGTGCGGCCGGGCGCAGGAAGAGCCCGGCGAGGACGACGGCCGCCACCGTCAGGGCGAAGTCCGCCCAGATCGCGGACTCGGCGGCGGACGCGAACGCGGCCCGGCCCGGGTGCGCGCCGAGCGCCGCGAAGAAGATCGCACCGAGCACCGCGACGCCGGTCGCGCCGGAGAACTGCTGCGCGGTGCTCAGCACCCCGGACGCGGCGCCGGCCTGCGCGGGGCGGATCCCGGACATCACCGCGCCGATCACCGACGGCAGCGTCAGGCCGCCGCCGAGGCCGACGAGGCCGAGCGGCGCGAGCAGCCAGGGGGCGGTGACGTCGCCGCCGAGGACGTGCAGCTCGGCGGCCATCGCCAGCACCCCGAGCGCGCTGACGACCGTCCCGCACACGAGCACCTTCAGCCCGAACCGGGCGACGAGCGGGCGGCCGAACAGCGACGCGACCATGGTCAGCACCGCCATCGGACCGAACTCCAGGCCCGCTTCGAGGGGCGTCAGCCGCAGGCCGCCCTGCAGCAGCATCGTCAGCACGACGTTCATGCTGCCGAACGAGGCCAGGAACGCGACGTTCAGCGCCAGGCCGAGGTCGAACGAGCGGGCGCGGAACAGGCCGAGGTCGAGCAGCGGTTCGCCGCCGGTCCGCGCGAGCCGCCGCTCCCACCACAGTGTCGCGGCGAGGACCGGGACGGACGCGCCGAGTGAGATCCACGTCCAGGCGGGCCAGCCCTGCTCGCGGCCCATCGCGAGCGGGACGAGCGCGAGCGCGAGGGCGCCGGAGATCCCGGCGGCGCCGGCCGGGTCGAGGCGGGGCCGGCGGTCCGACCGGGTCCCGGGCAGCGACCGGGCGGCGAGCGCGAGCGCGGCGGCGCCGACCGGCACGTTCACCAGGAAGATCGTCCGCCAGCCGAGCCCGAGCGGGTCCGCCTGGAGCAGCAGCCCGCCGCCGATCTGCCCGGCGACGCCCCCGCCGCCGAGGACGACGCCGTACCAGGCCATCGCGCGCGGCCGGTCCGCCGCCGGGAGCGCGGCGCTGATCAGGGCGAGCACCTGCGGCACCATCGCCGCGCCGGTGAGGCCCTGGAGCAGCCGCGCCGCGACGAGCTGGACCGGCGACTGCGCGAGCCCGCACAGCAGGGACGCGGCGGTGAAGGCGGCCATGCCGACGAGGAACAGCCGCCGGTGGCCGAACAGGTCGCCGAGGCGCCCGCCGGTCACCATCCCGCTCGCGTAGGTGAAGGCGTAGCCGGCGATGACGAGTTCGAGGGCGACGGGCCCGGCGTGCAGGTCGCGCTGGAGCGACGGCGTCGCGACGTTCACCACCATGTAGTCGAACGACACCATGAAGGTCGCCGAGAGGATGACCGGCAGGATCAGCCGGCCGTGCTTTCCGGATGTCATGACCTCTACGGTCGTGACGCGCGGCTCATGCCACATTGAGAGGATGACGTAGTCGGTCGGGCCGGGTTCTTCAGATTTCCGGACCGGGTGCTTAGGGGGTGCGGTGGCGTCGGTTCTCGTCGCCCGTGAGGCGGAGCTGGCCGCCCTGGCGGACGCGTACGCGCGCGCGTGCGAGGCCGGGCCGGTGACCGTGCTGGTCGGCGGCGAGGCGGGGATCGGCAAGAGCCGGCTGGTCGCGGAGTTCGCGGCCCGGCTGCCGTCCCGGACGCGGGTGGCGCGCGGCGACTGCCTGGAGGCCGGCGGCGGGTTCGCCTACGCGCCGTTCATCGCCGCGATGCGCGCGCTCGTCCGCGACCTCGGCGCCGAGCGCGCCGCCGGCCTGCTGCCGGGCGGCGGGCGGCTCGGGCTGGCGCACTGGCTGCCGGTCCTCGGCGTCGCGCCGGACGAGCCCGACCCGGTGTACGGGCGGGCCCGGCTGTACGAGGACGTCCTGACGCTGGTCGAGGGCGCGGCGCGGGAGCGTCCGCTCGCCGTCGTCCTGGAGGACCTGCACTGGGCGGACCCGTCGAGCCGCGAGCTGCTGGCGTTCCTCGTCCACAACCTGGCCGGGCCGGGTGTGCTGCTGGTCGGCACGTACCGGTCGACGGACCTGGACGAGCGGCATCCGCTGCGTCCGGTGCTGGCCGGGCTGGCGCGGTCGCCGCGGGTCAGCCTGCTGGAGCCCGCGCCGCTGACCTGCGACGAGGTCGGCGGGCTGGTCGCCGCCCGGCTCGGCTACCTGCCGGACCGCGGCGTCGTCGAGGAGATCGCGCGGCGCAGCGAGGGGAACCCGCTGTTCGTGGAGGCGCTGGCGGACGCGGGCGCGCAGGGCGGGACGCCGCGCCGGTTGCGGGACCTGCTGCTCGCCGGGTTCCGCTCGCTGCCGGACGGGTCTCGTGGCGTGCTGCACGCCGCGTCCGTGGCGTCGGCGTGGGGCGGTGGTCTGGCGCACCGGTTCCTGGCGTCCGTGGCGGGGCTGAACGACCTGTCTCTAGAGGACGCGATACGTCCTGCCGTGGACCGAGGTCTTCTCTTGGCGGAGGGCGACGGATACTCGTTCCGGCATGCGCTCCTACGCCAAGCCGTGTACGAGGACGCCTTGCCGAGCGCGCGCGCCCGCCTGCACAAGCGTGCCGGCGCCGCTTTGCAGGCCGACCCCGACCTCGTCCCGGACGGGCGCGCCGCGGCGGAGGAGGCCGCGCACTGGTGCGCGGCGGGCGACCAGGAGCAGGCGTTCGACGCCCTGTGGCGTGCCGCCGCCTCCGCACGCGCCGTCCACGCCCACCCCGAGCAGCTGCGCATCCTCGAACGCGTGCTCCGCCAGTGGGACGGCATCGCCGAGCCCGAGCGCGTGCTCGGCGCCGACCGGGTCGACGTCCTGCACCGCGCGGCGGAGGCGTGCCTGTCGGCGGGGGAGGCGGCGCGGGGCGTCGACCTCGCGTCCGAGGCCCTCGCCGCCCTCGACCGGGAGAGCGATCCGCGCCGCGCCGCGCTGCTCCTCGAACTGCGCAGCATGCTCCGCCACCGGCTCGGCGACCCGGCGCTCGACGACCTGCGCGCGGCCGTGACGCTGCTGCCGGACGGGGCCCCGGCGGCGGTCCGGGGGCGTCCGCTTTCGACGCTGGCCAACCGGCTGTTCCTGATGTCCCGGCCGGACGAGTCGCGGGCGCTGGCGGCCGAGGCGCTCGCGGCGGGGTGCGAGTCCGGGGACGCGCGGGTGCGGGCGTGGGCGCTGCTGACGCTCGGCTCGCTCGACGGCGCAGCCGGGGACCTCGACGCGGCGCTGGCCCGGATCGCCGAGGCGGCGGAGGTCACCCGTGCCGCCGGGGAGTCGGCGGTCCCGCTGGTCATCGCGGCGATGGCGGAGGCGGACGCGCTGCACGGCATGGGCCTCGACGAGCGGGCCGCCGGGGCGGTGGCGGCCGGGCTGGAGACCGCGCGCCGCGCCGGCCTCGACCGGGACCAGGGCGCGGGCCTCGCCGCGAAGGGCGCCGAGCCGCTCTGGGACCTCGGCCGCTGGGACGAGGCGGCCGCCCTGCTACGGGACGTCCTCGCGCTCGACCCGCCGCCGCTGTTCCGCGCGCTCGCACAGGTCAACCTGGGGTTCATCGTGCTCGCGCAGGGCGACGCCGCGGCGGCCGGCGAGGCGGCGGACGCGGCGCACGCGGTGATGGGGGACCGCTACTGGGGGAAGGCGTTCCGGCTCCCGCTGCACGACCTGCGCTGCAGGGTCGCGATGGCCCGCGGCGACCTCGCCGGCGCCGACGGGATCCTCGTCCGCGCCCTTGACGGACCCGGTCTGCCTGAAACGTCCCGCTTCGTATGGCCGCTGCTGCTGACCGGCGCCCGGCTGTGCGGGGAGCGGCTCGCCCGGTCGGCCGCCGAACCCGACGCGGCGTGCGGAGCCCGCGAACGGCTGGCCGAGCTGCGTGACCTGGCCGAGGAGCTGCCGGTCATCGGGCCGGTCCAGCACGCGTACCGGGCCTCGTTCCGCGCGGAGGCGGGCGACGGGGGCTGGGACGAAGCGGTGCGGGCGTGGCGCGGTCTCGGCCGTCCCTACCCGCTGGCGTGGGCCCTGTTCCGCGCGGCCGAGGCGCCCGGCGTCCCGTCCGGGCGGGCGGCCGAGGCGTGCCGCGAGGCCGCGTCGATCGCCGCGAGCCTCGGCGCGAAACCGCTGCTCAAGGACATCGAACTGCTCGCCGCGCGCGCCCGCCTTCCCCTCGTCGAACCGGCCCCGGCCCCGCCCCCGGCCCCGGACCCTGCTCCGGCGACGCCGGATCCGGCGCGGCGGCTCGGCCTGACGCGCCGCGAGACCGAGGTGCTGCGGCTGGTCGCGGACGGCCGCAGCAACCGGCAGATCGCGGAGGCGCTGTTCATCTCGGCGCGGACGGCGGGCGTCCACGTCTCCAACATCCTGGCGAAGTTGCAGGTCGCGTCCCGGACGGAGGCGGCGGCGCTCGCACACCGGCTGCGCCTCTTCGACCCGCCCGCCGACTGATCCGTTCCCGCCCCCGGTGGCGGCGCGCCGCGCTCGGAGAAACCGGCGCCCACCGCCTAGTACTCCTTGAGGGCGATGGCCGTGGCGGCGGCGTGGATCGGAGCGATGACCTTCGCCATCACCCGCTCCCGCCCCGGCATCCGGTTCATCAGCCCGAGCATCGCCATCGAGATCCGGACCGCGCCCGCCGTCCGCATCACCATGCGCTTGAGGTTCGCCGGCCCCAGCTTCTGGTTCCGCTCCACGAACGGGCGCATCTCGCGCTCGTACGCGGCGAACCCGGCCCGGTGGTCGCCGCCCGCGGCGGCCAGCTCCCCGGCCAGCACGTACGCACCGACCAGCGCCAGGCTCGTGCCCTGGCCGGACGCGGGCGACGCGCAGTACGCGGCGTCGCCGAGCAGCGCGACCCGCCCGCTCGACCAGCGGTCCATCCGGACCTGGGCGACCGCGTCGAAGTAGAAGTCCGGCGCCGCGCCCATCCCGTCGAGCAGCCGCGGGACCTCCCATCCCTCGTCCGCGTACGCGGCCGCCAGCGCGCGCTCTTGCGCGGCCCGCTCGCGGGGGACGTCCGTCCCGTCCGACCGGAACAGGAACATCGCCTTGGCGTCCGCGCCGTCGCCGGTGCTGTAGGCGAGGGCCGTCCGGCCGGGTCCGACGCAGGTGACCTCCTCGCGGTCCAGTCCCAGGTGGTTCGGCACGCCGAAGATCGCGATGCGGTGGCCGAGGTCGCGGACGAACCGCTCCTCCGGCCCGAACGCCAGCGACCGGGTGGCCGAGTGCAGCCCGTCCGCCCCCACCACCAGGTCGAACGTCCGGACGAGCCCGCTCGCGAAGGCGACCTCGACCCCGGCGCCGGTCTCCGTGAGCGCGGTGATCGAGTCGCCGAACAGGTACTCGGCGCCGGTGCGCTCGAAGATCAGCCGGTGCAGGTCGCCGCGCAGCACCTCCGCGTCGCCGTGGACCCGGCCGCCGAAGGTGTCGCCGTCCATGCTCGCGACCCGGCGGCCCGCCGCGTCCACGACCGTCCCGCTCCGGACGCCGGTGCGCCGCGCGCGGACCTCGTCCAGCAGGCCCATGCGCTCGACGACGGTCAGGGCCGCGCCCCGGACGTCGACCTTGTAGCCGCCGTCGCGGATGGCGGGCGCCCGCTCCACGACGGTCGGGGCGAAGCCGTGGCGGCGCAGCCAGAAGGCGAGGGTGAGGCCCGCGATGCCGGCACCGGAGATCAGGACGCTCGTGTCCGCGTTCGTGTTCATGCCCCGAACGGTACATCCGTTTAAGACAAATGTGCAAGACGCTCGTGTAAGACGGTCGTGCAAGAAATCGGATAGAGTGCTCCCATGGGCAACCGTGAAGACCTCCTGGACGGCGCGAGGCGCTGCCTGCTGAGCAAGGGGTACACGCGCACGACGGCACGCGACGTCGCCACCGAGTCGGGCGTCAGCCTGGCCGCCATCGGCTACCACTTCGGTTCGAAGGACGAGCTGCTGCGCGCGGCGCTGCGCCAGGCGATCGAGGAGTGGGGCGAGGAGATCGCCGCGATGCTCGCCGCCGAGACCGACCCGGGGCTGTCCGGGGCGGAGCGGTTCGAGGCCACCTGGGAGCGGATCCTGGCGTCGTTCGCGCGGACGCGCCCGCTCTGGGCGATCCAGTTCGAGGTGATCGCGCAGATCGAGCGGACGCCGGAGCTGCGCGCCGCGTTCCCGGAGGCCAACCGGGAGGCGCGGCTCGGGCTGGCCGAGCTGTTCGGCGCCGGCCCGTCCGTCCTCGGCGAGCGGCGCGCCGAGATGGCCGGCGCCTGCTACCAGGCGCTGCTGGCCGGCCTGGCGGCGCAGGCGCTCGTCGACCCGGACGGCGTGCCGGCCGCGTCCGACCTGGTCGACGCGGTGCGGGCGATCGGCGCCGCGATCCAATAGAACGGAATCATTCGTTCCCTTAGTATGGACGCATGGAGACCACCACGCCGGCGCCCATGAGCGGTCGCAAGGCTCAGGCGGCGCGCAACGACGAACTGATCCGGGAGGCGGCCCGCGCGGTGTTCACCGCGGACCCCGGTGCTCCCATCGCCGCCGTCGCCGAGCACGCGGGGGTCGGCATCAGCGCCCTCTACCGCCGCTACAAGAGCAAGGAGGACCTGCTCCAGAAGCTCGCCGACGACGGCATGGACCGCTACCTCGCCGAGGTCGAGGCGGCGCTCGCCGACGACGGCGACCCCTGGGAGGCGTTCGCCGCGTTCATGCGCCGCTGCCTGGACATCGGCGCCGGGTCCCTCACGATGCGGCTCGCGGGAAGCTTCCCCGTCACCGACGCGATGAGCGCCAAGGGCCGCGAGGTCCACATCGCCACGACGCGGCTGCTGGACCGGCTGAAGGAGGCCGGCGCGCTCCGCCGCGACATCGAGGTCGGCGACGTCTCGGTGATGCTGGAGTACCTGCACGGCATCCGGATCGGCGGCGACGAGCGGATGAACCGGCTGCAGCACCGCTACCTGGCGCTGATGCTCGACTCCCTGCACCTCGCCGGCGCGGAGGAACTGCCCGGCCCGCCCCCCACCTGGCAGGAACTGCGTGGACGGTATGACGACTAGAACGACGAGAACGCCTCAGGGGCTGGACCGACGTGCCCTCAACCGGGCGCTGCTGGCGCGCCAGATGCTGCTGCGGCGCCACGAGATGACCGCCGTCGAGGCGATCGAGCATCTCGTCGGGATGCAGTCGCAGGCGCCGAACCCCCCGCACATCGGGCTGTGGAGCCGGCTCGGCGGGTTCTCTTTCGACGACCTCGCCGCGCCCATGAACGACCGCCGTGTCCTGCGGATCGTGCTGATGCGCGGCACGCTGCACCTGGTCACCGCGCGCGACGCGCTGATGCTGCGTCCCCTGACGCAGCCGGTCCTCGACGGCCACCTCAGGAGCCCGCGCGGCGCGGGCCTCACCGGCGTCCCCGACGCCGCCGCCCACGCGCGGAAGATCCTCGAGGAGGAGCCGCGCTCCGACAGGGAACTGCGCGCGCTCCTCGCCGAGCACCGGCCGGACGCGGACGCCGCGCTGCTCGTCTGGGCCGTCCGCCTCTCGCTGCCGCTGGTGCAGGTCCCGCCGCGCGGCATCTGGGGCAGGTCCGGCGTCGCCAAGCACACCACCCTGGAGTCGTGGCTGGACGGCCACCCCGTCCCGGAGCCGTCCGTGGACGAGATGGTGCTGCGCTACCTCGGCGCGTTCGGGCCGGCGACCGTCCAGGACGTGCAGCAGTGGTCGGGACTGACCCGGCTGGGCGAGGTCGTCGAACGGAACCGGGCCGGCCTGCGGGTCTTCCGGGACGGGGACGGCCGCGCGCTCTACGACCTGCCGGACGCGCCGCGCCCCGATCCCGACACGCCCGCGCCCGTCCGGTTCGTCCCGGACTTCGACAACCTGCTGCTCTCGCACGCCGACCGGGCGCGGATCATCAGCGAGGAGCACCGCAGGCGGGTCTTCACCGTCAACGGCATCATCCGCGCGACGTACCTGGTGGACGGGTTCGTCCACGGCCTGTGGAAGATCGAGAAGGAGCGCGGCGGCGTGACGCTGCGGATCTCCCCGTTCGCGCCGGTCCCGGCGCGCGAGCGGGAGGCGCTCGCCGAGGAGGGCGCGCGCCTGCTCGCCGCCGCCCATCCCGGCGCGAAGGAGCGCGCCATCGAGTTCGGGCCGCCGGAACCTCGTTGAGCCGTGGCGGGCCGCCCTCGTCGGCGGTCTTCTAGGGCGCCGCGCCGCGAGCCGGCGCGCCGGTCAGCCGCGCCCGTTCGCGCAGGGCGCCTCGCGGTGCGGGTCGAGCGAGGTCAGCAGCGTGTGCAGGGTCCGCCGGAACTCCATCATCTGCTCGCGGGTCAGCGGGTCGAACAGGTTCCGGCGGACCTCGGCGACGTGGCCCGGGGCCGCCTTCTCCAGCGCGGCGAACCCCTCGTCGGTCAGCTCGGCGATGGTCGTCCGGCGGTCCTCGGCGTCCTTGGACCGGCGCACCCAGCCGGCCTCCTCCAGCCGGTTGACCGCGTGCGAGAGCCGGCTCGGCGACGAGTGGACGACCGCGGCGAGCTCGGTCATGGTCAGGGCGCGGCCGGGCGACTCCGACAGCATCGCCAGGATCATGTAGTAGGCGTGCGGCATCCCGGAGTCGCGCTGGAGCTGGCGGTCGAGGGCCTCGTTCAGCAGCCGGGAGGTCCACAGGAACGCGCGCCAGGTCTCCTGTTCGTCGGCGTCGAGCCACCGGGTGTCGGTCATGTCCGTATTTTACGCAAGTATTTGAACCCTCAAGACTTGAACGTTCAACCAAATGGGAGATATGGTTCAGATCTGAACTTTTACCGTTGGGGGATGCCATGAGCCGGATGCCGGTGCTCTACCTCAGCCACGGCGCGCCGCCGCTGGCCGACGACGCCGTCTGGACCGCCGAACTCGCCCGCTGGTCGGCCGGGCTGCCGAAGCCGGAGGCGGTCCTCATGGTCTCGGCGCACTGGGAGGAGGCGCCGCTGTCGATCGGCGCGACCCGTCCCGTGCCGCTCGTGTACGACTTCTGGGGTTTCCCCGAGCACTACTACACGGTCCGCTACGACGCGCCAGGCGCCCCGGAACTGGCTTCTGACGTGCGCAAACTCATTCCCGGCGTGCATCAGGACGAGGAGCGCGGCCTCGACCACGGCGCCTACGTCCCGCTCGTGGAGATGTACCCGGACGCGGACGTGCCGGTGCTCCAGATGTCCATGCCGACCCTGGACCCCGAGCGGCTCTTCGAGCTCGGCCGGACGCTCGCGCCGCTGCGCGACCAGGGCGTCCTGATCGTCGGCAGCGGGTTCACCACCCACAACCTCCGCGCGATGAGCCCCGCCCCGGACGCCCCGCCGCCCGCCTGGTCCGCCGAGTTCGACGAGTGGGCGGACCGCGCCGTCGAGGGCGGCGACGTCGACGCGCTGCTCGACTTCCGCGCCAAGGCGCCCGCGGCGCGCCTCGCCCACCCGCGCACCGAGCACTTCGCGCCGCTGTTCGTGGCGCTGGGCGCGGACGCGGACGCGGCGTCCGGGCGCCGGTCCGTCATCGACGGCTACTGGTTCGGGATGGCGAAGCGCTCGTTCCAGTTCGGCTGACCGCGAGCACGGCGTACAGCCCGCGGGGCCGGGGGCCTGGCGGGCCATCGAAGGCACGGTGACGGGCCGCGGCGGTGCGCGTGCCGCCGCGGCCCGTCCCGCCGGATCACTTCAGGCGGGCGTCACTCCATGTCGGCGAAACCGGCGCGCCACGACGGGGTCTGCGGCTTCCAGCCGAGGCCGAGCGCCTTGGCGTTCGACACCGGACGGCCCGTCGTGGCCGCGTGCTTGCCGGCGCTGCCCGGCGTCGGGGCGCCGAGCGCCGCGCTGTACACCGGCAGCCACTCCGCGGTCGTCGCCGGCTCGTCGTCGACGATGTTGACCGGCCCGGCCGGCCAGTCCAGCGCCGCCATCGCCGCCGCGGCCGCGTCGTCGGCGTGCACGAACGACGTCCACGCCGGCGCCAGCCGCAGGCTGCCCGCCTTCACCCGCTGCGCGATCGCGCCGTCCGGCGCGTACCAGGTGCCGGGCCCGTACAGCGCCCCGTACCGCAGCACGACGCCGCGCGGCATCTCGGCCACCGCGTCCTCCAGCGCCGCGATGCCCGCGTAGGGCGGCAGCGAGGAGTCCAGCGCGTTGGTCTCGCTCGCGGGCGTCTCGCCCGCCAGGTACAGCCACGCGATGCTCTGCGCGATCATCGTCTCGACGCCGACCGCCTTCGCCGCCTCGACCAGGTTGCGGGTGCCCTCGACGCGCAGCCGCGAGTTGGCCTCGAAGTCCTCACCGCTGAGATCGGTGAGCTGGTGGACGACCACGTCCGGCCGCGCCTCCGCGACGGCCGCGCGGACGGCGGCGGCGTCGAAGGCGTCCATGACGACCGGCGCGGCCCCGAGCGCGGAGATGGAGCCGGTGCGCTCCTCGCGGCGTGTCGTCCCTGCGACCTCGTGGCCCGCCTGGACGAGCAGCGGGATCAGCCGGCGGCCGATGACTCCGGTCGCTCCGGCGAGGAAGATCTTCAAGGGGGTAACCTCCACGACTGTCACGCCTTTGTGGTCGTCCGACGGCAGGATAGGCAGAGTCCTGATCCAGGTCACGCGCGGCCCCGGCGCGGGCCGCCCCCCGTGGCCGCCGGACGACGGGCGGACGAGCCGCACCGCCCCGTGGAAGCCCGTCCGAGATGAGCGTACCGCCGGAGACCGTCCGTGTGCGTTTCGTGCCCGCCGCGGGGGAGAATTCTGTGCATGAACATCACTCTCGTCCGAGGTGACATCACCGAACAGGACGTCGACGCGGTGGTGAACGCGGCGAACTCGTCATTGCTCGGCGGCGGCGGGGTCGACGGGGCGATCCACCGCAGGGGCGGCCCGGAGATCCTGGACGAGTGCCGCAAGCTGCGCGCCGCGCAGTACGGCGGCGGGCTCCCGACCGGGCAGGCGGTCGCGACGACGGCGGGGCGGCTGCCGGCCCGCTGGGTGATCCACACCGTCGGGCCGGTGTACTCCCGGTCCGAGGACCGCTCCGGCCTGCTGGCCTCCTGCTACCGCGAGTCGCTGCGGGTCGCCGACGACCTGGGCGTCGCGTCGATCGCGTTCCCGGCCGTGTCGGCGGGCATCTACGGCTGGCCGATGGACGACGCCGCCCGGATCGCGGTCGGTACGGTGCGGGCGGCGCAGACCAAGGTGTCGGACGCGCGGTTCGTGCTGTTCGGCGAGGACGCGTACGAGGCGTTCGAACGCGCCGTCGGGACGCCCTAGCGGGCGTCGCCGTCAGCCGGCCTTCCTGCGAAGGCTCCGTCGGGACGCCCTGCCGGGCGTCGGCGTCAGTCGTCCTTCTTCGGCGGCGGCACGACCAGCACGGGACGTCCGGCGTGGTGCAGGACCCGCGTCGACACGCTGCCGAGGATCACCGACCGGGCGCCCGCGAGGCCGCGCGACCCCGTCACGACCAGCGAGGCGTCCAGCTCGTCGGCGACGTCGACGATCGCGGCCCACACCGGTCCGCCGCCGCGCTCGGCGCGCGCGGTCACCTGGGTCGCGCCGGCGGTCTCGGCCAGCTCGGCGCCCTTGCGGGCGAGCGCCTCGGCCTGCTTCTCCTCCTCGAACTTCCCGTCGTCGTCCTGCTCGGCGGTGACGGGGACGCCCGCGGCGAGCGGCGCCCAGGTGATCTGGGTCAGCAGCGGCTCCCAGACGCTGAGGACCACGATGGGTTCCGGCTGGAGGTGCTTCGCCGCGTACTCGATCGCGGTCTTCGCGTCATCAGAACCGTCAAAAGCAATCAGCACAGTCATACCGGAGATATCTCCAGATCAGCGTGCGGAATTCCCTCCGGGCCCGCCAGTGATCAAGCTCTCACCCGGCCGCGGGCGCGCGTCCGGGGCCGGGCGGACCGGCGAACGCCTGCGCCACGTCCAGCCACCGGTCGGCGTCCGCGCCGGTCGCGGCGACGGCGAGGTCGGCCCGGTTGCGCCGCTGCGTGACCAGGTGGCAGAAGTCGAGCGCGGGCCCCGCGACCGACTGCGCCGCGCCGTCAGGGCCCCACGTCCACTTCTCGCCGCCCGGACCGGTCAGCTCGACGCGGAACTCCTCAGCCGGCGGCTCCAGGCCCCGGTTGCGGAACGCGAAGTCGCGGGTCCGGACACCGATGTGCGCCACGTGCCGGAGCCGGGCGGACGGCTCGCGCCGGACGCCGAGCGCGTCCGCGACGTCCTCGCCGTGCGCCCACGTCTCCATCAGCCGCGCCGTCGCCATGGACGGCACGCTCATCGGCGGCCCGAACCAGGGCAGCCGGGTGCCCGGCGGGACGTCGGCGAGCGCCTCGACCATGCGGCGGCGGCCGTCCCGCCACCGGGCGAGCAGGGCGGCGGGGCCGGCGGCCGCGCCCTCGCGGGCGCCCCGCTCGACGTAGCCGGCGGGGTCCGCGACGGCCTGTTCGAGGTGGTGGGCGAACGCGTCGGCGTCGGTCGCGGCGTCGACCGCCTGCCCGTCCGTCCAGGCCAGGTGGGCGATCTGGTGCGCGATCGTCCACCCCTCGGCGGGCGTCGGGTCCGCCCAGCGCGCGGCGGGCAGCGGCGCCACCAGGGCGTCGAGGGAGTCGCCTTCGGCGGCGAGGTCGGCGAGCAGGCTGTGCAGGTCCGGCATCCGACCAGGATTCCGTGCCGGACGCCGTCCCGTACAGCCCTGGACCGCCCCGAACAGAACGCGATTCAGTCCAGATGCGGTTCGGGCCGACGCGATCCAGTCCGGGGGGCGCGCCCGGTCAGTCCACGAGCGCGCGGGCGGCGGCGTAGTCGGCCTTGCCGTTGGGCAGCCGCAGCGAGCCGTCGGTCCGCACGAACGCCTTCGGGATCTTGTAGCGGGCGAGGCGGGCGGCGCAGCCCTCGCGCAGCGCGCCGTCCTCCGGAGCGGCCGCCGGGCGGAGCACCGCGACGATCTCGGTGCCCCAGCGCTCGCTCGGCCGGCCCACGACCAGCGCGTCCTCGACGCCGGGCAGCTCGCGCAGCACGCCCTCGACCTCCTCGGCGAACACCTTCTCGCCGCCGGTGTTGATCGTCGTCGCCTCGCGCCCGTGCACCTCGACGGTGCCGTCGGCGAGGTGGCGGGCCCGGTCGCCGGGCACGACGAGGCGGTCGCCGCCGATCGTCAGGAACGTGGCGGCGGTCTTGTCCGGGTCGCCGAGGTAGCCGAGCGGGATCGCGTCGCCGCCCTTGGCCAGCCAGCCCAGCTCGTCCTCGCCCGGCTCCAGCCTGCGGGTCCGGTCGGCGCTCAGCACCGCGCCGCCCGGCGCCATCGCGAACGTGCGGGCCTCCGCGCCGGCGCGGGTCACCGAGAAGCCGCTCTCCGACGAGCCGAGGACGTCGATGATCCGCGCGCCCGGCAGCAGGTCCAGCAGCCGCCGCTTCACCTCCGGGCTGATCGCCGCCGCCGAGTTGATCATGGTGCGGAGCGTGCCGAGGTCGTGCGGGCGGCGCTCCAGCGCGTCCGCGATCGGCCGCGCGAACGCGTCGCCGACCAGTGGTATACGGGTCGCCCGCTCGCGCTCGGCGGTCGCCATGAGGTCGGCCGCGTCCAGGCCGTCCACCCGGTCCGGAAAGATCACGCAGCCGCCGGCGCACCACGCGCCGAGCGCCGACCAGGTGCCGGCGCCGTGCATCAGCGGTGGGCCGACGACCACCCGCTGGTCGCCGCGCACCGCCCGCGCGACCGCCTCGTCCAGGTCGTCGACGGGGGAGCCGTCGCGGCGGCGCATGCCGAGCGGGCCGAGCATCAGGTCGCCGATCCGCCACAGCACGCCCTTGGGCAGCCCGGTCGTTCCGCCGGTGTAGAGGATGTGCAGGTCGCCGGCCTCGGGCCGGACGCCGGGCAGGGGGTCCGCGGACGCCGCGGCGAGCGCCGCCTTGTAGTCGAGGGCGCCGGGCAGCAGGTCGCCGCCGGACTCGTCCGCCACCTGGAGGAGCAGCGGCGGGACGTCGAGGCGCTTCACGACCCGCCCGATCGCCTCGGCGAACCGGGCGTGGTACATGATCGCGGCGGGGCGCGCGTCGGCGAACAGCTGCGCCAGCTCGTCGTCCACGTACCGGTAGTTGACGTTGAACGGGGCGACCCGGGCCTTGTGCGCGCCGACCAGGCCCTCGACGTACTCGGGGCCGTTGTGCAGGTAGAGCGCGAGGTGGTCGTGCGGCGACTCCCACGGCTCGGCCGCCCGCCGGTCGCCGCGGACGCCGAGCCCGTGCCCGTGCAGGACGTGCGCGAGCCGGCGCGTCCGCCCGGCGACCTCGCTCCAGCTCAGCCGCCGGTCGCGCCAGACCATCGCCTCGCGGTCGGGAACGGCGGCGGCGACGGCCTCGTGCAGGGTCGCCAGGTCGAGCTGGGGCATGCGGCTCTCCTCCGGGTGAGGGGTGCGGGTCGGGGACGCACGTCGGGGATCAGCGTAAACGAACACTTATCGTCATGACCGAATCGGGTTCGATTACCGGCATGTCTCATCAAAGCCCGACAATCTGCAGGTGGTTGGATCGCAAAAGCCCGTCGGGGAGGTGACCCGCGGCACCACGAACCCCAACCGCCTGCGCCGGATCGACCGCTGGATCGCCGCCACGCAGGCCGCCGCGCTGCGCGCGGGCGAGCGGCCCCTCGCCGTCGACCTCGGCTACGGCGCGTCCCCGGTCACCACCTATGAGCTCTACACGCGGCTGCGCGCGGTCTCGCCCCGGCTGGACGTCGTCGGCATCGAGATCGAACCCGACCGCGTCGCCGCGGGCCGCGCCTTCCTCGGCAGGACCGGACCGCACGACGGGCTGTCGTTCCGGCGCGGAGGCTTCGAGGTGCCGGTGCCGCGCCGGCCTGTCCTCATCCGCGCGTTCAACGTGCTCCGCCAGTACGACGAGCCCGCTGGCTGGCGCGCCTGGGAGCGGATGTGCTCGCGGCTCGCCCCCGGCGGCGTCCTCGTCGAGGGCACCTGCGACGAGATCGGGCGCCGCGCCGTCTGGGTCGCGCTCGGCCCCGACGGGCCCCGGACGATCACGTTCGCGACGCACCTCCCGGCCCTCGGCCGCCCTTCCGACCTGGCCGAACGACTGCCGAAGACGCTCATCCACCGCAACGTGCCCGGCGAGCCCGTGCACGACCTCCTCGCAGCGTTCGACCGCTGCTGGGCGACGGCCGCGCCGCACTCGGCGTTCGGCCCGCGCGCCCGCTGGATCGAGGCGGTCCGGCTGCTCGCCCGGACCCATCCCGTCCTCACCCGCCCGCCCCACGGCGGCCGCCGCCGCTGGCGCCTCGGCGAACTGACCCTCCCCTGGACGGCCGTCGCCCCCCGCACTTCTTCGTGACCTGCGGCGAGTCGTCGTCATGGGCCCGTCCAACACGACGACCCGCCGCACGTCAGCCCGTCAGCTCTCGCGGTGCAGCCTGTACGGGGCCGCCTGGACGCGGGGCTGGACGTCGATCCGGTCGATGTTGACGTGCGGCGGGCGCGTCACCGCCCACGCGACGCAGTCCGCGACGTCCTCCGCCACCAGCGGCTCGGGGACGCCCTCGTACGGCTTCGCCGCCCGCGCCTCGTCGCCGCGGAACCGGACCAGCGAGAACTCCTCCGTCTTCACCAGCCCCGGCGCGACCTCGGTGATCCGGACCGGCTTCGCCACCAGCTCCAGCCGCATGACCTCGTTCACCGCGTACGCGGCGTGCTTGGCCGCGTTGTAGCCGCCGCCGCCCTCGTACGGGACGTGCGCCGCGAGCGAGGTGATGTTCACCACGTGCCCCGTGCCGCTCTCGATCAGCTTCGGCAGCAGCGCCTTCGTCACCCGGACGAGCCCGAGCACGTTCGTCTCGTACATCGCCCGGTAGTCGTCGAGGTCGGCGGTCTCGACGGTGTCGAGGCCGAGCGCGCCGCCCGCGTTGTTGACGAGCACGTGGCAGGCCCCGACCGCCGCGGCCAGCGCGTCCACCGACTCCTGCGAGGTCACGTCCAGGGTGAACGGCATGATCCTGGCCGCGCCGGGGACCTCCTCGGAGATCTCCTTGGCGAGCTCGTCGAGGCGCTCGCGGCGCCGCGCCGCCAGGACGACGTTGAAGCCCTCCGCCGCCAGCCGCCTGGCCGTGGCGGCCCCGATTCCGCTGCTTGCTCCGGTCACTACCGCGGTCTTACGCATGCGTCCAGCCTCCCAGGTGGGGGCCGCGCGCCCGCCGGTGAGGTCGATCACTGCGGCGAGAAGTGACGATTGTCCACCTTCCTGAGGGAACAGGTAACGCGGCCGATAGGTTGC
The DNA here is from genome assembly GCF_017573545.1 of Actinomadura nitritigenes. Taxonomy (GTDB): domain Bacteria; phylum Actinomycetota; class Actinomycetes; order Streptosporangiales; family Streptosporangiaceae; genus Spirillospora; species Spirillospora nitritigenes. The sequence continues at coordinate 33,860 of NZ_JAGEOK010000038.1, forward strand.
ACTACCGGAGGTGGTGTCCGGTGTCGCGTCGTATCAACCGAGTTGCGACGGTCAGTGTTCATACTTCCCCCCTCGACCAACCCGGTACCGGCGACGCGGGCGGCATGAACGTCTACATCGTCGAGGTGGCCAAACGGCTGGCCGCCCGCGGCGTCGAGGTGGACATCTTCACCCGCGCGACCTGCCGCGCCCTGCCCCCCGTCGCCGAACTCGCCCCCGGCGTCCTCGTCCGGCACGTCGTCGCCGGCCCGTTCGAGGAGCTCGACAAGGGCGAACTGCCCCGCCAGCTGTGCGGCTTCACCTCCGGCGTGCTGCGCGCCGAGGCGTCCTACGACCCCGGCCACTACGACCTCCTGCACACCCACTACTGGCTTTCCGGCCAGGCCGGATGGGCCGCTAAGCAGCGCTGGGGCGTCCCGCTCGTGCACTCGATGCACACCATGGCCAAGGTCAAGAACGCCGCGCTCGCCGACGGCGACAAGCCCGAACCGGACGAGCGCGTCCTCGGCGAGGAGCAGGTCGTCGCCTCCTCCGACCAGCTCGTGGCCAACACCCGCGAGGAGGCCGACGAGCTGATCGGCCTGTACGGCGCCGACCCGCGCCGCGTCGCCGTCGTCAGCCCCGGCGTCGACCTGTCGGTGTTCCGCCCCGAGTCCCCGGTCCTCGCGCGCAGCACCGGGCTCCTCCCGCACCGCACCGGCCCCGCCCGCCGCCGCCTCGGCCTGCCCCGCGAGGCGTACGTCCTGCTGTTCGTCGGCCGCATCCAGCCCCTCAAGGCCCCCGACGTGCTGCTGCGCGCCGCCGCCCGCATGCTCGACGACGACCCGTCGCTGCGCTCCCGGCTCGTCGTCGCCGTCGTCGGCGGGCCCAGCGGCTCCGGCCGCTGCCGCCCCGAGGGCCTGCAATCACTCGCCGCGGAACTCGGCATCGCCGACGTCGTCCGGTTCGAGCCGCCGGCCCCGCAGGCCGACCTCGCCGACTGGTACCGCGCCGCCGACGTCACCGTCGTCCCGTCGCACAGCGAGTCGTTCGGCCTCGTCGCCGTCGAGTCCCAGGCGTGCGGGACGCCCGTCGTCGCGGCCGGCGTCGGCGGGCTCCGCACCGCGGTCGCGGACGGCGAGTCCGGCGTCCTGGTCTCCGGCCACGACCCGGCGGACTACGCCGCCGTCCTGCGCGGCCTGCACGCCGAGCCCGGCCGGCACAACCGCCTCGCGCGCGGCGCCGTCCGGCACGCCCAGGACTTCGGGTGGGACGCCACCGTCGACCGCCTCCTGGACGTGTATACCGGTGCCATGTCGCTACCGGCCGTCCGCCTCGCACCGCCCACGCTCTCTCCGCAGCTGACCGCGGAGGTGACCGCATGAGCGAAGCGAACGCGAGCACCGTCGAGACGATCCGGGACGCGCTGCGGGCCGCCGAGCTGGAGTTCGACGAGCCCCGCGAGAACGCGTTCTTCGTCAAGCTTCCCGGTCAGCACAAGCTCGCCACCATGACCTGGCTGATCGTCGGCGACCACAGCCTGCACGTCGAGGCGTTCTTCTGCCGCCGCCCCGACGAGAACCACGCCGAGTTCTACCGGTTCCTGCTGGAGAAGAACGGCCGCATGTACGGGGTCGCCTTCGCCCTCGACGACGTCGGCGACGTCCACCTCGTCGGCAAGGTCCCGCTGGAGTCCGTCAGCGCCGAGGAGATCGACCGGCTGCTCGGCTGCGTCCTGACCTACTCCGACGAGAACTTCGACAAGGCCCTCGAACGCGGGTTCAAGTCGTCGATCCAGCGGGAGTGGGACTGGCGCGTCAAGCGCGGCGAGAGCCTCGCCAACCTGCAAGCCTTCGCGTCCTTCGCGGACCCGGCCAACCGCGAGTAGATCCGCGCGTCCCGATAGGCTCTGCCCCATGGCGACCCTGGTATTGCTCCGGCATGGCGAAAGCGTCTGGAACGCGGAAGACCTGTTCACCGGCTGGGTGGACGTCGACCTGTCCACCAAGGGCGAGAGTGAGGCGACCCGCGGCGGCGACCTGCTGCTCGACGCCGACATCACGCCCGACGTGGTGCACACCTCCCTGCTGAAGCGGGCCATCCGCACCGCCAACATCGCGCTGGACGTCGCGGACCTGCTGTGGATCCCGGTCAAGCGCTCCTGGCGGCTCAACGAGCGCCACTACGGCGCCCTCCAGGGCAAGAACAAGGCGCAGACGCGCGAGGAGTTCGGCGAAGAGCAGTTCATGACCTGGCGCCGGTCCTACGACACCCCGCCGCCCCCCATCAAGGACGACGACCCGCTGTCCCAGGTGAACGACCTGCGCTACGCGGAGCTGCCGTCCGAGCTGATCCCGCGGTCGGAGTGCCTCGCCGACGTCGTGGACCGGCTGCTGCCGTACTGGTACGACTCGATCGTCCCGGACCTCGCCGCCGGCAAGACCGTCCTGGTCGCCGCGCACGGCAACTCGCTGCGCGCCCTGGTCAAGCACCTGGACGATGTCTCCGACGAGCAGATCGTCGGCCTGAACATCCCGACCGGGATCCCGCTCGTCTACGAGCTGGACGACGACTTCGCCCCGCTCAAGCGCGGCGGCGAGTACCTCGACCCGGCCGCCGCGAGGGCCGCCATCGAGGCCGTCAAGAACCAGGGCGGCGGCAAGAAGCCCGCCGCGCCGGCGAAGGCCGAGCCGAAGAAGGACGCGCCGAAGTCCCGGCGGGGCCGCAAGAAGTAGACCGCCGCGAAGGGCCGCCGGCGACGGCGGCCCTTACGGCACGAAGACGAAGAACACGGGTGTGAGCGCGGCGCTGAGCCCGAGGAACGACAGGGGCCCGCTCGCCCAGGCGGACGCCCGCGCCTGCCGGTATGTCGCTCCGGCCTTCTCCAGTTCGCGGCGCAGGTCCGCGTAGGGCCCCCGGCCCCGGTCGGGCAACGCCATCAGCGCCACCGGCGCGTACGCGAAGGCCGCCGCCAGGCTCAACGTGCTCGCAAGCCATCCGTCGAAGGCCGTGTGCACGGCGTACTGCGCCAGGCAGTGGATCGCCATGTACGCGAGGTAGAGCAGGGCCGACAGCAGGGCGGCGGACGCGGTGCCGCGCGCGATGCGGAAGACCGGCCCCCAGAGACGGCCGATGACCCAGGTGCGCGTCACGAACGCCCACAGGGTGGCGGCGATCAGGACGCCGATGATGCTCCACGTCGCACCGGCGCTCACCCCCCGATGATCGCAGAACGGGCCGTTCCCGATAAGCCTCCCGTAACGACCGCCCCCGGCCGTTCCCCTGACGCGCCCCGCCCCGCCGCGCCGCTGCTCCCGCCCGCGCCGCCGCAGTGCCGTCCCCGCCCGCAGTTCATGATCGTCAACGGGATACTGTAGCGCGATGGCATGCCGCATAACCGAGCTGGTCATCGACTGCCGGGACCCCGAGACCCTCGCCGAGTTCTGGTGCGCGGTGCTCGACTACGCCGTCCTGGAACGCGAAGACAACGGCGACATCGAGATCGGGCCCGCCGGAACCGAACTGGGGGAGGGCGGGATCAGGCTGGTCCTCAGCCGCAGCGACGAACCGAAGCGCGGCAAGCTGCCCCTGCACCTCGACGTGAACGCGACCGACCGCGACCAGGACGAGGAGCTCCAGCGGCTGTTCGACCTCGGTGCGCGGACCGCCGACGTGGGGCAGACGGGCGAGGAGTCCTGGCACGTCCTCGCCGACCCGGAGGGCAACGAGTTCTGCCTGCTCCGCCGGAGGGTGCAGCCGGCATCGCGCTGAGAGGCACCGTGCAGAGCGTCCCCGTGCGGAGCGTCACGGCGCCGGGGACGCGGAGCGCCCGCGGAGGGGCGGGGTGGCCGCCGCCACGATGGCGACGGCGCCGAGGCAGAGCAGGCCGCCGCTGACGGCGGCCGCGGTGCCGGACGTGGCGTCCGCGACGAGCCCGGCGCGCAGGTTGCCGAGGTCGGGGCCGGCCTGCCCGACGATCTGCTCGGCGGCGCCGACCCGGCCGAGGAGTTCGGTGGGAGTGCGGTTCTGGACGACGGTGCTCCGCGACACCACGGAGACGGTGTCGGCGGCGCCCGCCAGGACCAGGCAGGCGAGTCCCGTCCACGGGTCCGGCGAGAGGCCGAACAGCGCGAGCGCGGCGCCCCAGCCGGCGGAGCCGGCGAGCATGACCCGGCCTGGATGGGGGAGCCGGGTGAAGGTGCCGGACAGCAGCGACGCGGCGACGCCGCCCGCCGCCATCGCGGTGAGGAACAGCCCGAGCGTGCGCGGGTCGTCGCCGAACCGCTCCGCGTTGATCAGCGGGAACAGGCTGACCGGCATCGACAGCACGGTGACGGCGAGGTCGGTGAGCAGCGCCCCGCGGATCACCGGGGTCCGGACGAGGAACGCCAGGCCGTCCAGCACCCCGCGCAGTCCGGGACGTGCGGGCTCGTCGCCCGGACGCATCGGCGGCAGGCCGAACGCGCCGTAGAGCGCGGCGGCGAAGGTGAGCGCGTCGATCAGGTAGCAGCCGCCGACGCCGAGGCCGCCCACGACCAGCCCGCCCAGCGCGGGCCCGGCCAGCATGGCGCCCTGGAAGGCGATCCGCCGGAGCGCCAGTCCGGCGGCCACCTGGTGCTTCGGCAGCAGCCTCGGGACGAAGGTGCGCGAGACGGGCCCGCCGCCCGCGGCGAAGCAGGACTGCACCGCGACCATCCCGAGGACGCCGGCGGGCGGGAGGTGCCCGAGGAGGCCCTGGAGCGCGAGGGCGAGCGAGCACGCCGTCTGCCCGGCCGTCGTGAGCAGGTAGAACCTCCGGCGGTCCACGCGGTCGGCGAGCGATCCCGCGAAGAGCCCGAGCGCGACGAGCGGAACCGCCTGCGCCAGGCCGACCGCGCCGGTCCAGGTGGTGCTCCGCGTCGCCTGCCAGACCTGGAACATCACGGCGACGAGCGTCATCTGCCCGCCGAACCCGGAGAGCGTCTGCCCCGCCCACAGCCGCCGGAAGGCGGGCGACCCGCGCAACGGCGCGACATCGAGCAGCATGTTCCTCAGCGTCATGCGCGATCGCCCTCCCCGGGGGTGTGGGAGCGCGCGAAGACTACAGGGCGCGGCCGGGCTCGAGGCGGCGGCGGCAGCCGGCCGCGAGGAGCGCGAAGCCCCGCGCCGTCGCGGGCGCGGGGCCGGCCGTCCGGATGGGCGGGCGTCCCGACGGGCAGGGCGCGGGGCGGGCCGTCCCTCCCGCACGGCGAATGCCGGGCGGGTCCGTCGAGGGTGATGCCGACCTGGTGTTCGGCGGGTCAGGAGCCGACGTGCTCCAGGGGGCGGTCGGGCTCGGCGGACGCGCGGCGGTCCCGGCGCAGGATGGAGAGGGCGATGCCCAGGCCCGCGACGGTGAGGGCCGCGCCGACCAGGTACAGCGAGCGGGGGCCGGGGCCCTGGTCGATGACGGCGCCGCCGAGCCAGCCCGCGAACGCGGCGGCGACCTGGAAGCCCGAGGCGTTGACCGCGACGGCCAGCGTCGGCGCGGCGCCCGCGGCGCTCAGCACGCGGGTCTGCATGCCCGGGATGATCGCGAAGGCGAGCAGCCCGAGGGCGAAGAGCAGCGGGACGGCGAGGACCCGCGCGGCCCCGGCGGCCCAGAACAGCACGAGGACGGCCGCGAGAACGGCGAGCAGGCCGGCCAGCGACGGCATCAGGGCCCGGTCCGCGAGCCGGCCGCCGAGGAAGTTCCCCGCGACCGCGCCCGCCCCGTACACCAGCAGCAGGACGGGCACGGCGCCCTCGCCGAAGCCGCTGACGCCGGTGAGGAGCGGTGCGATGTAGGAGAAGACGGTCACCACGCCCACGTTGCCGACGGCTGTGAGCGCGATGGCGAGCTGGACGTCGCGGCCCGCGAAGACGCGCAGCTCGCCGCGCACCGAGCCGGTGGGGGCGGGGATCGCGGGGACGAACCGCAGCACCATCAGCAGGCCGGCGGCGGTGACCGCGGCGACGGCCGCGAACGCGGCGCGCCAGCCGAGATGCTGGCCGACGAGGGTGCCGAGCGGGGTGCCGAGGACGATGCCGAGGTTCATCCCGAGGGCGACCTTCGCGACGGCCGAGGCCTGCCTCCCCTCGGCGGCCGTGGAGACGGCGGTGGCGATGGCGACGGCGAAGAACGTCGCGACGACGAGCCCGGCGGCGAACCGGGCGGCCAGCAGCAGCCCGTAGCCGGGCGCCACCGCGGAGCCGAGGTTGGCGAGCACGGACACCGTGACGAGCCCCGCGACGAGGGGGCGGCGGGGCAGCCGCGCCGTCAGCGCGGTGACGACTGGACCGCCGACGATCATGCCGAGCGCGTAGGCGGTGACGAGCCGGCCGGCCGCGGGCACCGGCACCGCGAGCCCGGCGGCCACGTCGGGCAGGATGCCCGCGATCACGAACTCGCCGGTGGTCAGGCCGAACACCACCAGCATCAGCGAGAGCAGGGGGAGGGGCACGCGTACGCTCCAATGTAGTTCGAACTCGTATAGTTCGAACTATCATTATCATGACTCGAATCAGGTCGGGTAGACTTCCGGCATGGCGCAGCAGCCCGCGCAGGCGGCGGACGACATCGACCGGGACGTGTGCAAGCTCGTCCACCGGTTCGTGCAGCGGCTCGACGTCCACGTGCGGCGCGTCGCCGAGGACGTCGGCATGACCGCGTCCCAGGTCGTCGCGCTCCGCGAGCTGTCCGAGCCGATCACGGCGCGCGAGCTGGCCGTCCGGATGGCGTGCGAGGCGTCCAACGCCACGTTCGTCCTCGACCGGCTCGAAGCGCAGGACCTGATCGAGCGCCGCCCCCACCCCACCGACCGGCGCGCCAAGCAGATCGTCCTCACCCCGGCGGGGGAGCGGGCCCGCGCCGGCGTCCTCGACCGCCTCGGCGCGCACTCCCCGCTCGCCGCGCTCGCCGACGACAGGCAGGAGGCCCTGCGCGACCTGCTCCGCGACCTGCTGGCCGACGGCTGAGCACCCGCGGCCCGCGCGGAGCCGGGCCCGAACGCGCGTCCGCCTCGCCGGACGGCGCCGGTCAGGCGAGGTCGGCGAGGGTGTCCCGGAAGCGGTGGACGAGCGGGTCGGTCTCGTTGGCGCGCCAGACGAGGTAGAGGGTCGTGTTCGTGCCCGCGAGCGGGCGCGGCGCCACCCCGACGCGGCGCAGCGCGCGGTGCGAGTCGGGCATCACCGCGCCCCCGAAACCGGCCGCGACCAGGGCGAGGACGGTCTGCACGCTGCGGCCGCGCGCGCCGATGCGGGGCACGACGCCCGCCTGGTCGCACAGCGCGAGGATCTCGTCGTGGGAGTGCGGCGACACCTCGCGCGGCCACACGACGAGCGGGATCCGGCCGAGCGCGCTCAGCGGCGCGGGACCCGCCGCGTGCGCGAGCGGGTGCGCGGACGGCAGGAACAGGGTGAGCGGCTGGTTCCACCACGGCTTGGTTGCGAGCCGGGCGTCGCGGGACGGGAGCCGCTGGACGGCGAGGTCGAACCGCCCGTCGAGCACGCCGTCGGACATCTCGGCGTCGTTGAAGCTCTCCTCCAGCCGCAGGTCGACGCGGGGGAGTTCGCGGCGGAGCCGGCCGAGCGCGCCGCCGAGCGGCCCGTTGATCCCGGACCCGGCGAACGTCACCGTCACGCGTCCGGTGAGGCCCTGCGCGGCGAGCCGGACGTCCTCCAGCGCCGCCTCCGCCTCGGCCAGCACCACCGAAGCCCGCTTGACCAGCGCCTTTCCGGCGGCGGTCGGGGTGAGGCCGCGCCCTTCGCGGACGAACAGCCCGGTGCCGAGGCGGCGTTCCAGCTCGCGCAGCTGGCGGCTGAGGGTCGGCTGGGTCAGCCGCAGGCGGCGCGCGGCGCCGCTGATCGAGCCCTCCTCGGCGATCGCGACGACGTAGCCGAGCATCCGCAGATCCATCCATGCCTCCCGAGCATGGGAAGTATATCTCCACATGCCTCAGAGGCAGCCGAAGCGGGTTTCCGGGCCACGATCGAGTCATCGCAAACCGCTTCGAGGAGGACGAGATGAACCGCGAAGAGCGCCACCGGCACGGAATGAAGGTCCTGGAGCAGGTCGACGGGGAGGCCGGGCAGCGGATCGTCGACTCGCTCGCCGACGTCTCGCCCGAGCTGGGCCACCAGGTCGTCGCCTGGGCGTTCGGCGACATGTACGCCCGGCCCGAACTGCCCGCACGCGACCGCCAGCTCGTCACGCTCGGCGTGCTGGCGGCGCTGGGCGGCTGCGAGATCGAGCTCGAGGTGCACATCAACGCCGCGCTGAACGTGGGCCTGACCGCCACGGAGATCGCCGAGGCGCTGCTGCACACGTCCGTCTACGCGGGGATGCCCCGATCGATCAACGCGACGCTCGTGGCCAAGAAGGTGTTCGGCGAGCGCGGCCTGCTGCCGGTCAGCAACCTGTCGTGAACGCGGGCGGGCCCTTCCGGGAGCGTCTCCCGGAAGGGCCGGAGGTCAGGTGAGCGCCGGTTCCGGGGTGCGGGGGGCGGTGGCCGCCCGCCCGGCGCGGCCGCGCCGGGCGCCGAGTGCGAGGAGGGCGGCCCCGAGCACCGTCCAGCCGGCGAGCACCGCGATCGGGCGGGCGGCGCCGGCGCCGTCGAAGAAGGCGGCCGAGCGCAGCAGGGTCGCGCTCGCGCCGGGCGGGAGGTACTGGCCGACCTCGCCCCACGGCCGTGGCAGCAGCTCGGGGGCCGAGGTCGCGGCGGACAGCGGGTTGCCGACCAGCAGGAAGACGACGGCGCCGAGGCCGAGCCCGGCCCGCGCGAGGGAGGCCAGCCCGGCGACGGTGCCGGTGACGGCGGTGATGGTGACCGCCATGACGCCGGCGATGGCGAGGTAGGGGCCGGGCAGCAGCGACATCCAGGACTGCGCGAGGGCCGCCGAGCCGAGCCCGCCGAGCAGCGCGAACAGCAGCACGCCGGCGGCCCGCCAGGACACCCGGCGGACCGTGAAGGTCAGCAGCGCGGCCGCGGCGATCGACGACATGATCAGCGGGAGCGCCATGCCGCCGAACCCGGTGCCGCGCGGGTCGTCGGGATCGGCGGCGACGACGTCCCGGACGGCGGGCACCGCGCCCGCCGCCGCGTCGCGCTTCGGGGCGAACTGCTGGGCCAGGGCGTCGAGCTGCTGCGCGATCGCCGGGGAGGCGGCGGAGGCGGTGAGCACCTGCGGCCCGGACGGCGAGGCGATGATCGCGCCGTAGGCGTCGCGGTCGGTGAGGGCCTTGCGCGCGGACGCCTCGTCCGGGCGGGTCGAGATGGCGAAGGCGCCGGGCCGGGCGTCCGCCAGCCGTTCGGCGACCGGCCCGGCCGCGGGGCCGGCCACGACGATGGGGACGCGGCGCGGCGCGAGGTGGGCGGACGGCCACGCGAACGCCGTGATCATGACGATCTGCAGCAGTGCGGCGCCGACGGCGGCGCCCAGGGCCCGCACCGCGGGGGAGGACTTCATGCCCGCTCCTCAAGAAAAGCGAATGTCCGTTCTTTTTAACTCTCGAAAGCGTCGCACCGCTCCGGCCGGCTTGTCAAGAAACGAACGTTCGTTTTAGATTGGGGAGATGCCGCGAGTCAGCGAGGAGCACCTCGAACGCCGCCGCCGCCAGATCCTGGACGCCGCGCGCCGGTGCTTCGTGCGCAAGGGCGTCCACGAGACGTCCATGCAGGACATCTTCGCCGAGTCCGGGCTGTCGGCCGGGGCCGTCTACCGGTACTTCAAGAGCAAGAACGAGATCGTCGCCGCCAACCTGATGGCCGTGGTCGGCGACCTGCAGGCGTTCCTGGTCGACCTCACCACCGGCGACGGGCCGCTCCCGCTGGACGAGATCCTCGAAGCGCTCGCCGACAAGCTCACCGGCCTGTCCGGCGAGGACGGGCCCGTGCGGCTCGCCCCGCAGGCCTGGGCCCTCGCCATGTACGACCCGGGCCTCGCCGACCACCTCACCCGGTCGTTCGCCGGGCTGCGCGAGATCTGGGGCGCCTACCTGCGGCGGCTCGTCGACGAGGGGCGGCTGCCGGCCGGGACCGACGTCGAGGCCGCGAGCAAGACCCTCTTCGCGATCATGCCCGGCTACCTGCTGCAGCGGCTCCTGATCGACGACGTGACGCCGCAGGATCTGAAGCGCGGCATCAGGGCGCTCGCCAACGCCGCCCTGGTCGCGCAGCCCGTCTGACCCCGCCGCGGCCCGGCCTGGGCGGCCGGGTCAGGAGAGCTCGGTGATCTCCGCGGGGCGCTGCCCGGTGACCAGGTAGACGACGTTCTCCGCGACGTGGACGGCGTGGTCGGCGAAGCGCTCGAAGTAGCGGCCGGCGAGCGTGATGTCGACGGCCGGCTCGACGCCGTGCTTCCACTTCGGGGACAGCAGGATGTCGAACAGGCGGCGGTGCAGGCGGTCCATCTGGTCGTCGTCGGCGTCGAGCTCGAGGCCCATCTCGACGTCCTGGGACGCGATCACACTGCCCGTCTTGGCGATCATCCGCTCGGCGATCTGGCCCATCTCCAGCACGGTGGCCTGCAGCTCCGGCGGGACGGCCGACTCGGGGTGGCGGCGGCGCGCGGTCTTGGCGATGTGCACCGCGAGGTCGCCCATCCGCTCCAGGTCGCCGCTCATCCGCAGCGCGGTGATCAGCGTCCGCAGGTCGCCGGCCACCGGCTGCTGCCGGGCCATCAGGTCGAAGACCGTCTCCTCGATCTCCGCGTCGATCTTGTTGACGTGCTCGTCCCCGCTGATGACCTCCTCCGACAGCCGCAGGTCCGCGTCCAGCAGCGCGGTGACCGCGCGCGCCATCGCGGAGCGGACGAGCCGGGTCATCTCCACCAGCTTGTCGGAGAGGGAGTCGAGCTCCTCGTGATACGCGTCACGCAATTGGGATTCCTCGGGGCAAAGGGGGCGAAAGAGGGTCATTCCGGGCGGACTCGCCCACGCAACAGCCTGCCCGACCAGCATGAACCCTCGCGTATAGGAAGGTGAACTTTCGGGGAACGAGACGCCGTTCGGGCGGCCCGCCGGGCGGCGACCCTCGAAACGCCGCTTACGATCCGTGGTGTGGAGGTCGAAATCGTCGCGAGCCTGACGGGGCTTGCCGGGCTCGCGATCGGGCTCGCGACTGGATTGGCGGTGCGCGTGAGCGAGCGAGCCCAGCGGACGGCGTCTCTGGCGACGCCGGCCGGAGGCGTCCCACCGGGGGTCGCCTCGGTGCTCAGCGTCCTGCGGTCCTCGGCCGTCGTGCTGGACGCCGAAGACCGGGTACTGCGGGCCAGCTCGGCCGCCCGCGCGTTCGGCATGGTCAGCGGGGAGCGCCTCGTCGTCGACGAGCTGCTCGCCATGGCCCGGCTCGTCCGCCGCGACGGCGAGATCCGCGAGACGGAGATCCAGGTCGGCGAGACCCGCCGCCGGGGCAACGCGGAAGGCCGCTGGTTCGCGGTCCGCGTCGCGCCGCTCGGCTCCCACGGCCTCGTCCTCGTGCTCGCCGAGGACCTCACCGAGATGCGCCGCACGGAGGCCATCCGCCGCGATTTCGTCGCCAACGTCAGCCACGAGCTGAAGACTCCCGTCGGCGCCCTCTCGCTGCTCGCCGAGACCGTCGAGGGCGCCGCCGACGACCCCGAGGCCGTCCGCCGCTTCGCCGGGCGCATGCAGTACGAGTCCGTCCGGCTGACCAACCTCGTCCAGGACCTGATGACCCTGTCCCGCATCCAGGGCGACGAGCCGCTGCCCGAACTGCGGCCCGTCCGGCTCGACGAGATCACCGCCGAGGCCATCGACCGCTGCCAGATCAAGGCGTCCAGCAAGGACATCGAACTGGCCGCCGGCGGGCAGGAGGGCCTGCGGGTCCGCGGCGACGAGGAGCTGCTGATCACCGCGCTGCGCAACCTGATCGACAACGCCGTCGCCTACAGCCCCGAGCACACCCGGGTCGTCGTGTCCGCCCGCCGGTGCGAGGACCGGTACGTCGAGATCAACGTCACCGACCAGGGCATCGGCATCCCGGAGACGGAGATCGAGCGGATCTTCGAGCGGTTCTACCGGGTCGACCCCGCCCGCTCGCGCCAGACCGGCGGCACCGGCCTCGGCCTGGCCATCGTCAAGCACGTCACCACCAAGCACGGCGGCGAGGTGACGGTATGGAGCAAGGAGGGGTCCGGATCGACGTTCACGCTCCGGCTCCCGCTCCTCGATCCGCCCGTCCCCGCAGTCAGGCCCGTCGAGAGGGCAGCAATGGAAAACGCCCGGGAGGCAACACCGTGACCCGCGTGCTCGTCGTTGAAGACGAGGAGTCGTTCAGCGACGCACTGTCGTACAACCTGCGCAAGGAGGGCTTCGAGGTCGCCGTCGCGGCCACCGGGCCCGACGCGCTGGACATCTTCGAGCGCAACGGTGCCGACCTCGTGCTGCTCGACCTGATGCTGCCCGGCCTCCCGGGCACCGAGGTCTGCCGGGAGCTGCGCACCAGGTCCAGCGTGCCGGTGATCATGCTCACCGCCAAGGACAGCGAGGTCGACAAGGTCGTCGGCCTCGAACTCGGCGCCGACGACTACGTCACCAAGCCGTTCTCCACCCGCGAGCTCATCGCCCGCATGCGCGCGGTGCTGCGGCGCCAGGGCGAGGTCGAGGAGCTGGCCCCCGCCACCCTGGAGGCCGGCCCGGTCCGGATGGACGTGGAACGGCACGTGGTCAGCGTCGGCGGCGCCCCCGTCCAGCTCCCCCTGAAGGAGTTCGAGCTGCTGGAGGTGCTGCTCCGCAACGCGGGCCGCGTGCTGACCCGCATGCAGCTGATCGACCGCGTCTGGGGCGCCGACTACGTCGGCGACACCAAGACCCTGGACGTCCACATCAAGCGCCTGCGCGCCAAGATCGAGGCGACCCCGTCCTCCCCGCGCTACATCGTCACCGTCCGCGGCCTGGGCTACAAGTTCGAGCCCTGATGAGGATGTGGAACGGCCCGTACGGCGAGTGCCGTACGGGCCGTTCCGTCGTTCGGGGCCGGGGCCTTACGGGGTGGCCGAGCCGGTGGGGGTCGGCGTCGCGCCGCCCGTGCCGGAACCGCCGGACACGGTCGGGGACGGCGACGCGCCGCCGGTCGGCGTCGCCTCGGTCCCCGGCGCGGCCGGGTACGTCTCGTACTCGCCCTGCTGCGGGATCACCGGCACCTGGACCTGCACGGAACCGGCCTGCTCGAACTGCAGCGTCACCATGATCTGCTCGCCGCCGACCAGCTGCTGCGCCGCGCCGGTCAGCACGACCAGCGGGCCCGTGGCCGTGGCCGGCGACGGCAGGGTGGCGGCCCGCGGCGGCGCCGACGGCGTGTTGCTGGACTCCTGCGACGGGTTCGCGCTCGGCACCTCGCCCGCGCCCGTGGGGGTCGGCGAGACGGGGGTGCCGGTCGCGCCCGGGGTCTCGGTGGCGCCCGGCGACTTCTTGCCCTTCTTCGGCGACGGGCTCGCGCTCGCGGGCGCGCTCGGAGCGATCGTCTGCCCGATCAGCTTTACCGCGCCGCCCACACCCGACGCTGCCGCGGCCGGGATCACGATGCCGCCGCCCTGCAGCTTCACCTGCGAGAAGGCCGGCGAGCTCACCGAGATCAGCTTGTCCGGACGGCCCTTCACCTGGTTGACGATCGTCGCGTACAGCGGCGCGGCGCCGCCCGCCGGCAGCGTCTGGCCCGGCTTCGGCCCCAGCACGAACAGGTTGCGCACGTCGATCTGCGCCGCCGCCGGCTTGTTCGACGGGACGGACGCGTTGACGCCCTCCGTCAGCTGGGTGGGAGCGGAGGTCTGAGGTTCCTCGCCGGCGCCGCAGCCGGAGATCACCGGTGCGATCGCGACGGCGCCCGCGACGGCGAGCGCGACCACTCGACGGCTGTTTCGGATCACGGCGTCGGTCTCCTCGCGAAAAAAGGGGTGTTGAAAGGGTCCAGGTGGCGTGAGATACGCCAGGGGAAGCGTAGCGAGGTCCCTGCCCGAACCCGGATCCGGGGTGGCGACACGGCCGGAAAATGTCAGCCGTATCTCAGCGATTTGACCTTCTGGGAGAGGTCCGGACCGGGGGTCGCGCCCGCGACGACGTTCTTGACGACGCCGTCCGGCTGGACGAACACGGCGGTGAGCGCGGAGCCCGCCGCCGGCGCCGGGGCGTAGGTGCCCGCCAGCAGGGCCTTCGAGTCCTCCAGGATCTCCGCCGTGCCGTCGTGGGCCGTGCCCGCGCACGCCTTGATGTCCTTGAGCGAGACCGGCTCCCGCCCGGCCGCCGCCCGCGGATCGGCCACCAGGAGGAACCGGACCCCGTACTCGTGCGCGCTGCCCGCCAGCGCGGCCACGACGCCCGGGCACTCCGCGCCCGGCGGCACGATGCCGAACACCGCGGGCCGCAGGTCGCGCAGGTCCCTGGCGTCCTTGTCGCGGTTCACCACGTTCACGGCCCCGGCCGGCAGCAGCCCGCCGATCTCGCCCGGCGCCGCGGTGGGGCTCGGGGCCAGCGCGACGCCCTTCGGACGCGGCGCCGGGCGCGGCCCGAACGCCGTCATCAGCGCCCCGCTGATCAGCGCGACCAGCAGCGCCCCGGCGATGATCGGGATGGCGACGCCGAACCGGGTGACCGGGCGGGCGACCCGCCGCAGCCGCCTGCGGCGCCGGCGGCGGCGCTCCTCGCGGCGGTAGGCGAGCACGTCGCGGTCCAGCTCACGGGCGTCGTCCGGCACGACGACGTCGACGTGCGGGAGCCCGTAGTCATCGGGGTCGGGGTCGCCGTCCGGCCTCACGCCGCACCTCCCTCGCCGTCGCTCGCCGGCACCGCCTCGTCGCCCGCCACTGCCCGTTTCGGTCCCTTCCGGGCGCTTCGTACCCGCCCGGGGCGGCATGTTCACCTCCAGTATGGGGCGCATCCGCCCGATCGGCAGCGGGGACGCTTGTATCGCGAGGGGGGTTGGCGGTAGGGGCGTTCCGGGGGAGACTGGTGGTGCTCCGGTCACGCTGAGTGCGGGGAACTGGTGCCTGATGCACCATTAAAGAGCTTTGTCAACACCCCAATATGCGGCTTGACCTGCGGATATGTCGGGAAGGCCGGTTCAGCCACGCTGGTTTCCGTGCTACCCTGGTCCTAGCGGAAGGGGTACTTGTCACATGACTTTCCAGGTCGGCGACACCGTCGTCTACCCCCACCATGGGGCTGCTCGGATCGAGGCCATCGAGACTCGCACCATCAAAGGTGAGGAAAAGACCTATCTGGTCTTGAAGGTCGACAAGGGCGACCTGACAGTGCAGGTTCCGGTCGAGAACGTCGAGGACGTGGGCGTCCGGGACGTCGTCGGCCAGGAGGGTCTGGAGAAGGTGTTCGAGGTGCTTCGCGCACCCTACACCGAGGAGCCCACCAACTGGTCGCGCCGGTACAAGGCGAATCTCGAGAAGCTCGCCTCCGGCGACGTGAACAAGGTCGCCGAGGTCGTTCGCGACCTCTGGCGGCGCGACAAGGAGCGCGGCCTGTCGGCGGGCGAGAAGCGCATGCTCGCCAAGGCGCGCCAGATCCTGGTCAGCGAGCTCGCGCTCGCCGAGAAGACCAACGAGGACAAGGCCGAGGCCCTGCTCGACGAGGTCCTGGCCAGCTGAGTTGAGCGCACGGATTCCACGGGTGGGCGTCGGCACCGACGTCCACCCGTTCTCGTCGGAGCCGCGCCCCCTCCGAGTCGCGGGGCTCGAATGGCCCGAGGAGGGCCACGGCCTGGCCGGGCATTCCGACGGCGACGTCGCCGCGCACGCCGCGTGCGACGCCCTGCTGTCGGCCTGCGGTCTTGGTGATCTCGGCGCCGTGTTCGGCACCTCCGACCCGCGCTGGGCCGGGGCGTCCGGGGTCGACCTGCTGCGCGAGGTCGCCCGCCTCGCCGCCGACGCCGGCTTCACCATCGGGAACGTCGCCGTCCAGGTCATCGGCAACCGGCCCAAGATCGGCAAGCGCCGCGCCGAAGCGGAGAAGGTCCTCGGCGAGGCGCTGGGCGGCGCCCCGGTGAGCGTCTCCGCCACCACCACGGACGGTCTCGGCATGACCGGCCGCGGTGAGGGGCTGGCCGCCATGGCCACCGCCCTGGTCGTCCCCGACTCCTGATCTCCCTGCCCCGTCGCGGCGGCGCATAGCGGGCTTCTCGGGGCTTAACGGTGCGCCGTCCTGGATCATCGCGGCGAAGATGCGGGTGAGCGGCTTCCTGGCTGGCTAGGGTCGCCTTGAAGGCCCACCCCGCAAGGCGTTCACCCCGGAACGAGAGTCATGCCATCTGATCCCACGCGCCCCGGCGGTCCCCGCTACAGCCCGGCCCAGCGGCGGCTGCTCACCGCGACCGCCGGCCTCGTCGTCGTGCTGGCGGCCGGCGCCTACGTGCTGACCTATCCCGTCCTGCGCGAGCTCGCGCTGGCCGGACGGGCGAGCCGCCGGTGGGCGCCGGTCTACCCGGTGATGGCCGACGCGCTCACCGCCATGACGATCCTCGCGCTGGTGGTCGCGCGGAACGCCCGCTGGTGGAGCAGGCTCCTGCGCTGGGTCCTGCTCCTGCTCCTGGTGGCCGGGGCCGCCGCTGCCGCCGTCCAGCACGCCGTGTGGGGGTTCGGCTCGCTGCCGCGCGACTCCGTCCGCGCGGGCGTGGCCGTGGCGCCGCACGTGATGCTGGTGATCGCGGTCTGGCTGTGGCTGACGATGATCAAGCAGGTCCGGGTGTCCCGCCCCGCCGCGGACGAGCCCGGGCCCGTCGAGACGCAGCGCGGCCACGTCAAGGTGCTCCCGGCTCTGGAGGCGCCCGCCGCGCTGGAGGCACCGGCGGCCGAGGAGGAGGAGCACGGCTTCGAGGAGGAGCGCGCGTACGAGCCGCGCCCCCGCCCGCTGGACCTGCTGCCCCTCGCCTCGTCCGAACCCGAGCACGAGATCGAGCATGCGACCGTCCACGAGTACGGGGCGGCACGCGACCACGAGTACGAGGTGCCGCACGGCCACCGGCCGGACCTCGACCACGATGACGAGCCGATCTCCCGGCACGACGTGACCCGCGAGGACGACTACGCGGGCGCGCGCGGGCACGACGACGATGACGAGTATGCGCAGGGCCGTGAGGTGACCCGCGAGGACGACTACGCGGGGGCGCGCGCCGCCGCGCGTGAGGGCTACGGCGTGACCCGCGAGGGCTACGGCGACGCCGACGACGAGCAGGACTACGACCTCGACTACGCAGAGGAGTACGAGCGCGAACCGTCTCCTCCGCTCGATCCGCTGCCCGAGCCCCGGCCCGCGCCCGCGCTGCTGCCCACCGACGTCGAACTGGTCAGGAGCCGCGACGCCGCTGACCCGGAGCCGGGCGAGAAGGCCCGGACGACCCGTCCCGACATCGTCGTCCCCGGCCCCGAGGCCGCCGGCGGCGTTGGGGGTGCCGACGGCACGCAGGACGCCGACGAGGCCGACACTGCCGACAGCACTGCCGACACCGACGACGGCGCGGAGGAGCAGGACGGCCCGCCCGCCGACCGGGCCGAGGACCCGGACGCGGGCGACGACGGCGACGCCCCGCCGGTCCCGCGCGTCCCGCGCCCGTCGCCCAGCCCGGAGGACGAGCGGGAGTCCGGCGAGGGCCGCATCTGGGACTGGAACCCGCCGCCGTCCGGCAACTTCCGCAGCGGCCCCACGCCTCCCGTGGAGTGATCGCCGGCCCCGGGCGCGTCCCGCGTGGGCGGGGCCGGATGCGGGCCGCCCGCGGCCGGTCAGAACGCGGAACACTGGGGAAGATATGTCTCCATGACAACGGTTTCGTGGGTGGAGCTGGACGAGGACGACGGCTTCGGCGTCGAGAACCTCCCGTACGGCGTGTTCTCGCGGCCTGGGGAGATGCCGCGCGTGGGCGTGGCGATCGGCGCGTACGTTCTCGACCTCGCGGGGCTGTCGGCCGCCGGGCTGGTGGAGGACCGGCACTACTTCGCGTCCGGTTCGCTCAACGCGTTCATGGTGGCGGGGCGCGCCGCCTGGCAGGCCAACCGCGCCCGCCTCACCGAACTGCTGACGGACGCGGCGCACCGCCCGCAGGTGGAACCGCACCTGATCCCGCTGGCGGACGTGGAGGTGCTCCGCCCGATCGAGGTCGCCGACTACGTGGACTTCTACTCGTCCGAGCACCACGCGGCCAACGTCGGGAGGATCTTCCGGCCGCAGGGCGAGCCGCTCAAGCCGAACTGGAAGCGGCTGCCGGTCGGCTACCACGGGCGCGCCGGGACGGTGTACCCGTCGGGCACGCCGATCATCCGGCCGTCCGGGCAGCGCATGACCGGGGTGAGCGAGCCGGAGCCGTCGTACGGGCCGTCGCTGCGGCTGGACTTCGAGGCGGAGGTCGGGTTCGTCGCGGGCGTCCCGTCGGTGCCGGGACGGGGCGTGCCGACCGGCGCCTTCCGCGATCACGTGTTCGGGTTCCTGCTGGTCAACGACTGGAGCGCGCGCGATCTGCAGGCATGGGAGTCGCAGCCGCTCGGGCCGTTCCTCAGCAAGTCGTTCGCGACGTCGATCTCCCCGTGGGTGGTGCCGGTCGCCGCGCTGGAGCACGCGCGGGTGGACCCGCCCGTCCAGGATCCGGAGCCGCTCGGCTACCTGCGCTGCGCCGAGCCGTGGGGCCTGGACCTGCGGCTCGAGGTCCTGATCAACGGGCAGGTCGTGTCCGAGCCGCCGTTCGCCGGGATGTACTGGACGGCGCCGCAGCAGCTCGCGCACGCCACGGTGAACGGCGCGCCGCTGCGCACGGGCGACCTGTTCGCGTCCGGGACGGTGTCGGGGCCGGAGCGCGGCCAGCGCGGCTGCCTGCTGGAGCTCGGCTGGAACGGCCGCGAGCCGCTGGACCTCGGTGACGGGACGAAGCGAACGTTCCTGGAGGACGGCGACACGGTGACGATCCGGGCGACGGCCCCGGGCGCGTCGGGGTCGGTCATCTCGCTCGGCGAGGTCGTTGGCACGGTGCATCCGGCGCTGACCTGACGGCCCGGTTATCCACAGAACGACGTTCTGCTGCTGTGCGCCGCGCGTGGCCTCGAACATGGAGGCGTCGGGGTCGGCGGGCGCCGTCGCGACACGGGTGAAGACGTACCGTAAGGGGACGAAGGCGTCCCCGATGGGAGGCGGCGATGCCGTACTACAGGGCCGTGGGGGAGATCCCGCGGAAGCGTCACGTGCAGTTCCGGCGGCCGGACGGCGGCCTGTACGCCGAGGAGCTGATGGGCGAGGAGGGCTTCACGTCCGACTCCAGCCTGCTGTACCACCGGCACGCCCCGACGGCGATCACCAAGAGCGAGGGCGTGCGGGACGGGCCCGCCGACGGCGCCGCGCTCACCCCGAACCATCCGCTGCAGCCGCGCGCGTACCGCACCCAGGACCTGCCCGAGGGCGGTGACGCGGTCCTCGGCCGGCAGGTCCTGTTCGGCAACGACGACGTCACGCTCTCGTTCGTCGCGGCGGACTCCACCAGCGAGCTGTACCGGAACTCGGCCGGCGCCGAGGTCGTGTACGTCCAGTCCGGACGGGCGAGGGTCGAGACGACCTACGGGGCGCTCGACGTCGGCGAGGGCGACTACGTGGTCATCCCGACCGGGACCATCCACCGGTGGGTACTGCCGGAACGGGGCGGCGGGGCCTCCCTCAACGCGCTCGTCATCGAGGCCAGAGGCCACATCAGGCCGCCGAAGCGGTACCTGTCGCAGTACGGGCAGTTCCTGGAGCACGCCCCCTACAGCGAGCGCGACCTGCGCGGCCCGTCCGAACCGCTCCTGGTGGACGGCGGCGAGGTGCCGGTCCTCGTCCGCAACCGGAACGGGCTGTCCCGCCTGACCTACCTGCGGCACCCGTTCGACGTCGTCGGCTGGGACGGCTACCTGTACCCCTACGTCTTCAACATCAACGACTTCGAGCCCATCGTGAAGCGGACGCACGCGCCGCCGCCCGTCCACCAGACGTTCGAGGGCCCGGGGTTCGTGATCTGCTCGTTCTGCCCGCGTCCCCTCGACTTCGACGATCAGGCCGTGCCGATCCCGTACAACCACCACAACGTGGACAGCGACGAGATGATGTTCTACGTCGCCGGGGACTACTCGGCCCGCAAGGGCTCGGGCATCGGCATCGGCTCGATCTCGCTGCATCCGTCGGGGTTCACGCACGGGCCGCAGCCGGGCGCCGTCGAGGCGGTCGTGGAGGCGGCGCGGCAGGGGCACGACCGCACCACGGAGATGGCCGTCATGATCGACACGTTCCGGCCGCTGCGGCTGGGCGCGGCGGCGCGCCGATGCGAGGACCCGGAGTACGCGTGGACGTGGGCGCGCACCTCCGGCCAGCGGGAGGGCGATGGCTGAGCCGCCCGGTCTCGGCGAGCCGGTATGGACCTTCGACGCACGGCCGGCCCGGCGCCGTGCGCTCACCTGGCTGGCAGCGCTCGCGGCGGCCGTGGCCGTGCTTGTCCCGCTCGCCGTCGCCGCCTTCCTGTCCGGCCGAGCCTGGGCCGGCGCGCCGCTCACCGTGATCGCCATGGTCTGCGCCGCGGCCGCCGGCTGGATCGCGGGCCGGGGCATCGTGTGGAAACGCGCCCCCGTCGTACGCCTGTTCACCGGTGGCCTCCTGGTGTCCCCGGCTCCCGGCGCCGACGGCGCCGCCCTGACGTCCGCCCGTCGCGCGAGTGGGGACGGCGTCACATGGGGAGACCGCGCCCCGCAGGGGACGCTCGCGACCCGCGGGCCGGGCGGCGATGCCGGTGCGTTCGCATGGGACGACCTGGTCTCGGTGACGGTCTCCGGCGTCCACCTCTGGGGCGGGGCTCCGGCGTCGTCCAGCGGCTCGACCCTGGGCGCGGGCGGCTCCGGGCCGGCCGGCGGGACGCGATGGCGCTTCACGGTCGTGAGCTCGGACGGACGCGTCCTGCGCTTCGGCGACGAACTCCCGGGCGTGCGGGCGCTCGGCGAGGTGATCTCCGCCGAGGTGACGCGCCGCGCGGTGCCCCGGCATCTCGCGTCGGTCAAGGCGGGCGAGGCCGTGCGGCTGGGGCCCTTCACCGTCGACCTGGACGGCGTCGAGAAGGACGGGCAGCGGGTCCCGTGGCAGGCGGTCCGCGAGGTCGGGATCGGGGACGGGCTGGTGACCGTGCGCTCGTACGGCGCCCGTCCCGACCTGGCCGCGGTCGCCGGCCACATGCCCGACGCCCTGCCTTTCACCCTCCTCTGCGACCACATCAAAGAACTGCTCGGCCCCCACTAACCCCCGCCCAACCACCGAACACACCGCCGCTCAACCGCTGAACAACCGCCGCGTGCGCTGCTGTTCGGGTGCAGTGCGCGGTGGTCTTGCGGCGTTGGCCGCCGGGCTCTTCGGACGCTGCGGGGCCGGCCGGGTGAGACCACGTGTCGGTGGGCTTGAGTACGGCGGACCGGCATTGGGGTGCCGGCCGCCCTCCGGAAGTCGCTCGGCAATCCGAAGATTTCTTTGGGAAGGATGTCGAGGAACCGGCCGCGGCTCCGATCCCTGGGTGAAGGGCGGCCGCGAGAGGCCGCGCCACCAGAACGAGGAGACACCGTGAAGTACATGTTGCTGATCTTCAACCGGCCGGGGTTCGTGGAGGAGCTGACCGAGCAGGAGCGGCAGGAGCTGTTCGGTGAGGTCGACGAGATCATGAAGGAGATCACCGAGCGCGGCGAGCTGGTGGTGACCGAGGCGCTCGCCGACCCGTCCACCACCCGGGTCGTCCGGCAGAAGGACGGGCTGCCCGCCGTGACCGACGGCCCGTTCCTGGAGGCGAAGGAGCACCTCGCCGGCTACCTCACCGTCGACTGCGACAGCCTGGAGCGGGCCGTCGAGATCGCCTCGCGGTGGCCGGACGTGCGGTTCGGCGGGCGCATGGAGGTCCGCCCCGTCATGCACCACGCGGGGAGCGAGATGTGACCGTGCCCGTCGCGGTCGAGGACCTGCTGCGCGAGCTGGCGCCGCAGGTCCTCGGGACCCTCGTCCGGCGGCACGGCGCGTTCGACGCGTGCGAGGACGCCGTCCAGGAGGCGCTGCTCGCCGCCGCCGTCCAGTGGCCGGAGGAGGGCGTCCCGGAGAACCCGCGCGGCTGGCTGCTGACCGTCGCGACGCGCCGCCTCACCGACCAGTGGCGCAGCGAGCGCGCGCGCCGCGACCGGGAGGCCGCCGTCGCGCTGCGCGAGGTGCCCACCGGCGACGAGGCTCCCGGCGAGGACCGTCCCGGCGACCGCGACGACACGCTGACCTTGCTGTTCCTCTGCTGCCATCCGGCGCTGACACCGTCCTCGCAGGTCGCGCTCACCCTCCGCGCGGTGGGCGGGCTGACCACCGCGCAGATCGCGCGGGCGTTCCTGGTGCCGGAGGCGACGATGGCGCAGCGGATCAGCCGGGCGAAGCAGCGGATCAAGGCGACCGGCGCGCGGTTCGCCCCGCCGCCGCCGGCCGAGCGCGACGAGCGGATCCGCGCCGTCCTGCACGTCCTGTACCTGATCTTCAACGAGGGGTACACCGCCTCCAGCGGCCCGGACCTGCAGCGCGCCGACCTCACGGCGGAGGCGGTCCGGCTGGCCAGGGCGGTGCACGGGCTGCTGCCCGGGGACGGGGAGGTCACCGGGCTGCTCGCCCTGATGCTCCTGACCGACGCCCGCCGGCCCGCCCGTACCGGCGCGGACGGGCTGCTCGTCCCGCTGTCCGAGCAGGACAGGACGCGCTGGGACGCCGGGGCGATCGCCGAGGGCGCCCGCCTGATCACCGACGCCCTCACCTGGTCGCCGCCCGGTCCGTACCAGGTGCAGGCCGCGATCGCCGCCGTCCACGCGGAGGCCGCGCGCCCGGAGGACACCGACTGGCCGCAGATCCTCGCCCTGTACCGGCTGCTGTCGCACCTTGCGCCGAACCCGATGGTCACGCTGAACGAGGCCGTCGCGCTCGCGATGGTGCACGGCCCCCGCGCGGGCCTGGACCTGCTGGCGACCCTGGACGGCGACGAGCGCCTGTCCGAGCACCACCGGCTCGCGGCCGTCCGGGCCCACCTGCTGGAGCAGGCGGGTGACACGGCCGCCGCCCGCCGCGCCTACCGGGAGGCCGCCCGCGGCACCACGAGCCTCCCCGAACAGCGCTACCTCGAAGCCCGCATCGCACGACTCGACGGAGAAGACCACCATGGAAACGACGACGCGAACCCTTGACGTCCCAGGAGCCTCCCTGCACTACGAGGTGCGCGGGTCCGGGCCCGTCCTGCTGCTGATCTGCGGCGGGATCTACGACGCGGCGGGCTACTCCGGCCTCGCCGGCCTGCTCGCCGACCGGTACACGGTCGTCACCTACGACCGGCGCGGCAACTCGCGCAGCCCGCTCACCGGCCCGCCCGAGCGCCAGGAGATCGCCGTCCACGCCGACGACGCGTCCCGGCTGCTCGGCGCGGTGGCCGGCGGCCCCGCCCTCGTGTTCGGCAACAGCTCCGGCGCGCAGATCGCGCTCGAGCTGGCGGCGCGGCATCCCGAGCAGGTCCGCGCGGTCGTCGCGCACGAGCCGCCGCTGCTCGGGCTGCTGCCGGACGCAGACCACTGGGAGTCGGTCATCGCGGAGGTCGAGCGCGCCTACCGGGACGGCGGCGTCGGCCCGGCGATGGGCGTCTTCGGTGCCGCCATGGGCATGTCCGGCGGCGACGAGGCCGAGGCCGAAAGTGCGGGCGAGGCCGGGAGCGCGGGGGCGGCCGCCGAGACCTCGGAGGCGCCGAGTCCCGAGATGCTGGAGATGTTCGCGCGCTTCGAGAAGAACACCGACTTCTTCGCCGGCTACGAGGTGCCCGGCTTCGGCCGCCACGCCCTCGACGTCGGGAGGCTGCGCGAGTCGCCCGTCCGGATCACGGTCGCCGTCGGCGCCGCGTCCGCCGGCGAGCCGCCCCACCGGGCCGGTCTCGCCCTGGCCGAGCTCCTCGGCAGGCCCGCCGAGACCTACCCGGGCGACCACGGCGGCTTCGGTGCCGAGGCCCCCGCCTTCGCCGCCCGCCTCGCCGAGACCTTCTCCTCCTGATGCCGGGCACCGCCCGCGGCCCCCTCCTGGCTCGTATGGAGGGGGCCGGCGGATCAGGGTGCGGGTGCGCGAGAGTCCGCGCGGGCAGGGGCCTATCCAATAACCTGTGGCTGTGAGTCTGCGCCTTTACGACACCGGTACCCGTAGCGTCCGCACGTTCGAGCCCCTCGAAGAGGGCCGCGTGGGGATGTACGTGTGTGGTGCGACGCCGCAGGCCTCTCCGCACATCGGGCATCTCCGGTCCGGTGTCATCTACGACGTGCTGCTGCGGTGGCTGCGCGCGTCCGGCTACGAGGTGACGTTCGCCCGGAACGTCACCGACGTCGACGACAAGATCATCGCGGTGGCGGCGGAGCGGGGCGTGCCGTGGTTCGCGGTCGCCGAGGGCAACCAGCGGGTCTTCACGCAGGGCTACGACCTGCTCGGCTGCCTGCCGCCGACGATCGAGCCGCGCGCCACCGGGCACGTCCCGGAGATGATCGTGCTGATCCGGCGGCTGATCGAGAACGGGCACGCCTACACGGCGGCCGGCGACGTGTACTTCGACGTGAAGTCCTGGGCCGACCACTACGGGGAGCTGTCGAACCAGCGGCTGGAGAACATGCGGCCGACCGGCGACACCCCGAACGAGGACGCCAAGCGCGACCCGCGCGACTTCGCCCTGTGGAAGGGCGCCAAGCCCGGCGAGCCGTCCTGGGAGACGCCGTGGGGCGACGGGCGCCCCGGCTGGCACCTGGAGTGCTCGGCGATGGCGACCAAGTACCTCGGCCCCGTCTTCGACATCCACGGCGGCGGCGTGGACCTGATCTTCCCACACCACGAGAACGAGATCGCCCAGTCGCGCGCGGCGGGCGACGGGTTCGCGCGGTACTGGCTGCACAACGGGCTGCTGACCGTGGACGGCGAGAAGATGAGCAAGTCCGTCGGGAACGTGGTGCTGCTCCCCGACCTGCTCGGGAAGGCCCGTCCGGCGGAGATCCGGTACTACCTGGCCTCGGCGCACTACCGCTCGCTGATGGACTTCACCGACGCCGCGCTGGCCGAGGCGGTGTCGGCCTACCAGCGCATCGAGGGGTTCGTCACGCGGGCGAGCGAGGTCGTCGGCGCGGGGGAGCCGGCGGGTTCGATGCCTGAGGCGTTCGCGGCCGCGATGAACGACGACCTGGGCGTCCCGCAGGCTCTCGCGGCGCTGCACGAGACCGTCCGGGAGGGCAACAGCGCGCTGGCGGCCGGCGACGAGGACGCGGTCCGCGGGCATCTGGCGTCCGTCCGGGCGATGGCCGGGGCGCTGGGCCTCGACCCCCTGTCGGAGCAGTGGAGCCAGGCCGGCGGCGACGACCTGCGGCCCGTCGTGGACGCCCTGGTCGCGGTGGCCCTGGAGCAGCGGCAGGCGGCGCGGGCCCGCAAGGACTACGCGTCCGCCGACGCCATCCGCGACGGCCTCGCCGACGCCGGGATCGTCGTCGAGGACACCCCGCACGGCGCCCGCTGGGAACTGAAGCGCGACTGATCTCGCCGGAGCCGCGGCCCTGACCTGCCCGGAGCTGGGGCCCTGACCTCGCCGAACCAGGGCTCCGGCCCGGAACCGCCGCCCTCCCCGGCGGGCGGTTCCGCTCGGCGGGCGTCGCGCACTGGCCGCGGCGGATAAAATGGCATGTTCGCGGGCGCCCGCATGTGCGCGCCCCGGAGTTTTCCAGCCGCCCGACAGCCGCGAGGGCGAGCACGCAATCGTCGCGAGGGGCGTACCGAACAATGGCCAAGCGCAAGGGCAAGGGGCCCACCCCCAAGGCCGAGGACCGGCACTGGCACGGCAAGCGCCAGAAGGCGCGCGCCGTCAAGAGCGCCAAGCGGACCGGCACCCAGACCCTGGGCCCGGCCGCGCGCGCGGCGCGGGCCGCCGAGGGCCGTCCCACCACGGGCCGTCCGGCCGGAGCGCGCCGCGCGAACGGCGAGGTCCCCGAGCTGGTCACCGGCCGCAACCCGGTCGTGGAGGCGCTGCGCGCCGGGGTGCCCGGCAGCACGCTGTACGTGTCGTCGGGCACGGACGAGCGGGTCCGCGAGTCGATCCAGATCGCCGCCGACCGCGGCATCCCGCTGCTGGAGACCGGCAAGAACGAGCTGGACCGGCTCACCGACGGAGCCGTCCACCAGGGCATCGCTCTGCAGGTCAGGCCGTACCGGTACGCGCATCCGGACGACCTGCTCACCGGGACGTCCCCGCTGATCGTCGCGGTCGACGGGATCACCGACCCGCGCAACCTCGGCGCGATCGTCCGGTCCGCGGCGGCGTTCGGCGCCACCGGAGTGGTGGTGCCGGAGCGGCGCGCCGCCGGGGTGAACGCGGGCGCGTGGAAGTCGTCCGCGGGGACGCTCGCGACGGTCCCGGTGGCGCAGGCGACGAACCTGGCGCGGCAGCTGAAGGCGTACCAGAAGGCCGGCTGCTTCGTCGCCGGCCTGGACGCGCGCGGCGGCGTGGCCGTCGGCGACATGGAGATCGCGACGGGCCCGTTCGTGCTGGTCGTGGGCTCGGAGGGCAAGGGCCTCGGACGGCTCGTCGCCGACACCTGCGACATGCTCGTGACGATCCCGATGCCGGGCGAGGCGGAGTCGCTGAACGCCGGGGTGGCCGCGGGCATCGCGCTGTACGAGGTCAGCCGCCTGCGATCCTGACGGCTCCCCGCCCCTGACGCCCGCTTGCCCGGGCGCCCCGGAAGCCGCGCCGCCCCGGACGTCTCAACGGCGCCCGGGGGCGGGAGGCGGTCAGGAGGCGGCGTTCCCGAGGCGTTCCTCGAGCGTGGCGGTGAACTCGGCGCGATCGTTGGTGCGCGGGTACGGCTCGTCCGGGACGGGGACGCCGAGGAACGCGCAGAGCGGCTCCCACCCGTGCGCGGCCTCGAACTCCAGGAGCCGTCCCGTCGGGATCTCGCGGCGCACCGCCTCGTTGTGCTCGTTGAACGTCCTGATCGCGTGGTCCTCCTCGGTCCGGCCGCCGAGGACGCCCTCCCAGACGATGCGGCGGGCGACGTCGCGCATCGCGACGAGTTCCGGCGGCGCACCGTCGAACTTCGCCCTGTGCGACTGGAAGATGGTGTCGCGCGCGCTCTGGAACCAGCGTTCGGGGTCGCGGACGGTGAGGATGACCTTCGCCTCGGGGTAGTGGCGGGTGAGCTCCCGCCAGTACGCGGCGCCGGGCCAGTCGACCGTCGCGCGGTAGCCGTCGTAGACGCGGTCCCAGTCGGGGGTTCCCGTCTCGGCGACCTCCTGCCACAGGCCGATCTGTGCGGGGTCCTCGAACAGGGCCTTCATGTGGTGGCACGGGCCGAATCCGAGCCGTTCCAGGGCGGTCCGCAGGGAGAGCGTGCCGGTCCGGCCGAATCCGACGCCGATGACCTGAAGCAAGGGGAGCTCCTCTCGATCGGTTGCCGAAGCCAGCGTCTGCCGGGTGCCCGGGGCCCGCAAGGGACACGTTCCGTTCCCGGCCGACAGCGTGTGGTCACGTGCCGGGCACAGTGGCGGGGATCACTCTCTTTCCGTAAATAATCTCAACGTTCAGAGGATTGACGGTCAGGTAAGCCTCGTGCTGTTATCTCAACGTTGAGATAACCGATGAAGGGTGATCCAGATGACCGCCATCGCGGCACCCCGGTCCCTGCGCAGCCGCTACGCCGCCGACCTCGGCCTCGCGGCGCTGGCGCCCGCGAGCTGGGGCACCACCTACGTCGTCACCACCACGCTGCTGCCCGACGGCCGCCCCCTGCTGGCCGCCACGATGCGCGCGCTGCCCGCCGGGCTGGTGCTCCTCGCCGCCAACCGCCGCCTCCCGAAGGGGTCCTGGTGGTGGAAGTCCGCCGTCCTCGGCGTCCTCAACTTCGGCGCGTTCTTCCCGCTGATCTTCTTCGCCGCGTACCGGCTGCCCGGCGGTGTCGCCGCCACCATCGGCTCCGTCCAGCCGCTGGTCGTCGCGGTGCTGTCGGTGCTCGTCCTGCACGCCAGCCCCGCCCGCGCCGTGCTGTACTCGGCGATCGCCGGCACCGGCGGCGTCGCGCTGCTGACCCTGACCGGCGACGCCCGCCTCGACCCGCTCGGCATCGGCGCCATGCTCACCGCCACCTCGCTGATGGCCACGGCGATCGTGCTCGCCAAGAAGTGGGGGCGGCCCGAGTCCCCGATCGTCATGACGGGCTGGCAGCTCACCGTCGGCGGGCTCGTCCTCGCCCCTCTCACGCTCGCGGTCGAAGGCGTCCCCACGTCGCTGACCGGGCAGAACGTCCTCGGCTTCCTCTACCTCGGCATCGTCGGGACCGCGATCGCCTACGCGCTGTGGTTCCGCGGCATCGACCGGCTGCCGCCCACCTCGGTCTCCCTGCTCGGCCTCACCAACCCGATGGTCGCGACCCTCGCCGGCCTGGTGATCCTCGGCCAGACCCTCACCGGCTGGCAGGTCGTCGGGTTCACCGTCGCCCTCGGCGCCCTCGTCGCCGGCCAGGCCCTCAACCGCCGGTCATGACCCGCTCCGGGCGCCCTGCCGCACGCTGAGGCGCCGCCGCTCCAGGAACGCGATCTCAAGCTCGTCCTGTGTGCGCGCGAGCGCCTCACCGTAGGCCGCGGCGGCCTCCGCATTCCGCCCCGACCTCCGCAGCAGATCCGCACGGATCGCATGGAACAGGTAATAGCGGTTCAGATCCAGCCCCTCGACCAGCGCGAGCGCCGCGTCCACCCCCTCGACCTCCGCCACCGCGACCGCCCGGTTCAGCGCCACCACCGGGCTCGGTGCCACCGCCATCAGCTGGTCGTACAGCGCGAGCACCTGCCGCCAGTCCGTCGGCGGACGGCTGTGCACCGCGTTGATCGCCGCCTGGATCTGGTACGGCCCCGGACGGTTCCGCCGCAGGCACCACCGCACCAGCTCCCGGCCCTCTTCCGCCATCGCCCCGTCCCACGACTCCGGATCCTGGTCGGCGAGCAGCACCAGCTCGCCGTCCCGCACCCGCGCCGCACGCCGCGACTCCACCAGCAGCATCAGCGCCAGCAGCCCGCGCACCTCCGGCTCGTCCGGCATCAGCTCCAGCAGCACCCGGCCCAGCCGGATCGCCTCCGCCGCCGTCCCCTCCCGCCGGTACCCCTCGTTGAACACCAGGTAGACCACCGCCAGGACCCCCGCCAGCCGCCGCGGAAGGTCCTCGGCCGCCGGCACCCGGTACGGGATCCGCGCATCCCGAATCTTCGCCTTCGCCCGTACCAGCCGCTGCGCCATCGTCTTCTCCGGCACCAGGAATGCCCGCGCGACCTCCGCCGTCGACAGCCCGCCCACCATCCGCAACGTCAACGCGACCCGCGTCGCCATCCCCAGCGCCGGATGGCAGCACGTGAACAGCAGCCGCAACCGGTCGTCCCCTATCGCCGGCTCCGCCTCCACCGGACCGCTCAGCAGCGCCGCCTGCGCGTGCTTCCCCGGCCGCGCGCCCTCCCGCCGCAGCCGGTCGATCGCCCGGTTCCGCGCCGTCGTGATGATCCACCCCGCCGGGCTCGGCGGCGGACCGTCCACCGGCCAGCGCCGCACCGCCTCGGCGAACGCGTCCTGCACGGCCTCCTCCGCGACGTCCAGATCCCCGAACGCCCGGACCAGCACCGCCACCGCGCGTCCGTGCTCCTCCCGGAACGCCCGCTCGACGTCGTCAGCACTCACCCTGGAAGGGTCGCACCTCCACCGGCAGCCCCGTCACCCGCGAATACCGCCCGGCCCACCACAGCGCCTCGTCCTGGCTCTCCATCTTGACGATGGTCAACCCGCCGACGTGCTCCTTGCTCTCGGTGTACGGCCCGTCCGTCGCGATCACGTCATCGCCCTCGACACGCACCACGGCGCTGTCGCCCGGCTCCTGCAGCGGGCAGCCGAACACCCACGCCTCCGAGAGCTCCAGCTCCCGCCGGATCTCGCCGAGCTGCGCCATCACCTTCTCCAGCTCCTCCGGCGGCGGCTTCTCGCCGACGGGCTGGATGATGTTGAACACGTACCGCTTCATGCGTCCTCCAGTTTCCGATAGGTCGCGATGACGACACCCGTCGTCGTCGTGACGGTGTTCACCAGCCGCAGATTCTCCGAGAATCCCGTGAACAACCGCCGTCCCGTCCCCAGCACCACCGGATGGATCAGCAGCAGGTACACGTTCACGAGCCCCAGCCGCGCGAGCGATCGGACGAGCTCCCCGCTGCCGTGCACCGTGAGCCCCTCCTCTCGCTCCTTGATCCCCGCGACCGCCTCCACGTCGTCCACGAGCACCGAGTTCTCCCACGGCAGCGGCTCCCGCAACGTCCGCGACACGACGTACTTCCGCGTCCGGTTCAGGACCTCGGTGTACGGGTTGTCCTTCCGGGCGGGCCACACCTCGCGGAAGTCGTCGTACGTCCGCCGGCCGAGCAGGATCGCCCCGCCACCGCCCATCCGCTTGCCCATCTCGGAGGCCATGACCTCGTCATTCCCGGGAATCCCCCAACCACCGTGCGGGAACCCGTCCCGTTCGTCCTCGTCCGCCCGCGCCGGCGCCTGCATCACGCCGTCGAGCGTCACGTGCTCCACCACAGTCAGGTTCCCCACGAGCCGATCTCCTCACCTACGGCCGGCCCACCGCCGACCCCTCGCCCCCTATACGAAGACCGTCCCCCCGGATCGACACCGACCCGGAAAATCTCCCCACTCCCGCGTCAGCCTCTCCGGCAGATGGACTGGCCGCCGGATTCCCGCCGCACACGACCTCTCCGCGAAGCCCTCACCGCTCCGGTCGCACTCCGGCAAACCCGCCCACCATCGCGTCCCTTATCGGGCAATTCCGCCTGATATTGCGCTCCCATTCGCCCTCCCGCGTGGACGCCGGGAAACCACGGCTTCCGTGCTGGCGGGCCCGTGACACCACTCTCACCAAGGTAAACGCCAGGTTAACGCGCCACGTCGCATTACTGCCGCCAGGGGAAACGCACCCCGCCACGGAAAGTCCTACAAGCCAGGGAGCACACATGCGCATCATCGCTTTCGCCGCCATCGCCGGTGCCGGCGTCCTCGGCCTCGCCGCCTGCGACCCCGCCGCGGGCACCACGCCCGAGACCCAGACCAGCGCGAAAGCCGCGGGCAAGACGTCCGGCAAGCCCAAGGCCGTACCGATCAAGCTCGTCGCCAAGCGCGCACACGCCTCCAAGTCCGTCCTGTCGGACGGAGGCGCCCTTTCATGCGTGAAGGTGACGGTCACCAACCAGACCAAGAAGTCCGTCGAGGTGAACCCGCTGTACTTCAGCATCACCGACTCCAAAGGCGTCAAGCACGCGGTGGACGAGGCGATGGGCGAGTACAACGGGGAGATCGATGCGACCACCCTCGCCCCTCACGAGAAGGCCGTCGGGCTGGTCTGCGGCAAGGGAAAATTCGTCCCGAAGATTCTCGCAATGACCAATCCGCTGTTCAACGAGGCCGCCCGAGCCGAAGTCGCCTGACGGACTCGCGCCCCGCCCCGCCGGGCGGGGCGCGAGACGAACGCCGGCGGCACCAGGAGATCTCGAACAGGCCGGCTCATGGCGCGGTCGTTGACGGCGCGGCTTCGTCGTGGGCTTGGACGTGGCGGAGGAACGCCTCGGCGAGAGCGGTCACGTGGCGGCGGTTCCAGATGAGGACGTGCGGCCGGTGGAGCGCAGGCCGGGTGAGGCGGATCGTCGTGAGGAAGGTGCCGGCACGGGCGACGGCGGCCTCCGGTAGCAGGGCGACGGCGCGGCTGTGACGAAGCAGGTCGGTGAGCGTGTTGAGGTCGTTGGTCTCCGCCTGGACCCGAGGGGCGAAGCCGACCTCGGCGCAGGCCGTCTCCAAGGCCGCGCGCAGCCCGGTCCCGTGGGTGAGGGTGAGGAAGGGCTGGTCTTCGAGATCGGCGAGCGTGGCGGGAGGGGACTGGGCGAGCGGATGGCCGGGGGCCGCGGCCAGCACGAGGGGTTCGGTGCCGACGGTCTGGGACGCCAGCATGTGCGGGAGGTGCCGTCCGGCGGGCCCGGCCGGGAGCCGGTCGGCGGACAGGCTGATCAGTGCCGCGTCGAGGGCGCCCGAGGAGACGTCCTGGGTGAGGACCTCGGGGTCACCGGTCCGCAAGGTGAGACGGACCCGGGGGTGGCGGTGCTGGAAGTCGCCGAGGCGCGTGGTGAGCCACACCGGTGGGCACGGGACGGTGCCGACGGCGAGGCGTCCGGCGAGGTGGCCGTGCAGGGTCGCGATCGCGTCCCGCCCGGCCGCGGTGGCTTCGAGGGCCGCCCGGGCATGGGGAAGGAAGGCCTCGCCCACAGGGGTGAGCCGGATGGGGCGGTCGGAGCGGTCGAAGAGGCGGTGGCCCAGCTCGCGTTCGAGCTGAGCGATCTGCTGGCTGATGGCCGGCTGCGCCACATGGACGCGGGCGGCCGCCCGGGTGAAGCTCGACTCCTCGACGATCGCAACGAAGTAGGCGAGTTGCCGCAGCTCCATAAGTGCTCCTTATGTAACCCCATAACGTTCATATCTTGGGCTTTTCGGGAGCCGATCGGCAAGATGGGCTGTGAGAGCGGCCGCCGGGCCGCTCACCGACCCGGACGGGAGCAGGTCCCATGTCCAGAGAACACCGCGACGAGGTACGGCGGCCGTCGACGGGAAGGCAGACGCTGTTGGTGTGGATCGCGGTGCTGCCCACCCTCACGGCCGTCCAGGTGGCTCTCGGAGCCGTCCTCGAAGGGCTTCCCGCGATAGTGCGGCCCATGATCGTCGCCACCGTCGTGGTGCCGATCGTGATGCTGCTGGTGATGCCGCGGCTGCTGCGGCTGAACGAGCGGTTCGGCGCCAGGCGGCCGGCACCGAACAAGCCCGAGCCCGACTCGACCCCCGGGGCGGCGTGAACTCCCGGAATCACCGGACACGGAAATCCACCCCGGGACCTTTCCACCGCAGGTTTCCGCCGCTAGAGATCCTTCTCCCGAGATGAGCGATCGGACACTCCGCCGGACGCCGTCGCCCTGAACGTCAGCGACATGCGGGAGCAAATCTGGCCGCCAGCGTTCTCGGCTGATAAGCCCGCCTCTCGGCGGCATGTGCTCGAGTCATGGATGAGGGCGGTTGGAGGGTGGTCGCAGCGCGGTGATGAAGGAAGTCTTGGCGCTGGTACACGCCTGGCGGTCGTCCGGGCACCGGGCGGCGAGTTCGCGTTTGAGCCGGTTGTAGTCGGCGCGGGCACGGGAGTCGTTGCGCACAAGGTCACGGAAGGCCAGCCAGCGTTCCCACTGGGCATCATCGTGCTGAACGTCATCGCCGCACTGTTGCCGCGGGGTTACATCTTCCGTGGCGACAAAGGCGATCAGGGAGGGTCGCTGTTCGTCCTGGAGGACCGTCCGGCGCACAGAATCGCCCATGTTGCCGCGGCTGACACCGGGAGCGAGCGCGACGGCTATGTCGAGGATGGGCTTGGCGCTCAGCCCGGGAACCGAGGTGGAGCCGACATGCTTAACCGCTATCGCCATCGACCCGAGCGCCTTTCCAGCTTGCTTGCAATCGACTCGAAAGCCGCAGACCACCGTGGGTCACTGAGTTTCCCACCTCAACTGACCGGCGCCCACGCAGCACGCTCCGAGCGCCGCCGTCCGTTGACTGGGAGGCAGAGACACTGCGGCTTACGCACGCGGTGAAGAGGATCAAGGAGCAGCGGTCGGAAGACTCGCGTCGTGCTCACTGAACTGAAGACGGCAAGCCACGGCGGGCCCTCGTGCTCACACCGGAGATTCTGGCCAAGCTCCGCAAGCTGCACTCCGACCAGGCCAGGGCTCGGCTCACCTCGGCGAAGCGTGGCAGGACCACGGCCTGATCTTCCCGTCCGAGGTCGGCGCGCCTACCGACCGGACGCCTTTTTCACACTGCCAAGCGGGCGGGGCTCGGTCACTGGCATCCACATAGGCAGCGGAACTCGGGCGCCTCCCTGATGCCGGCGCAGGGGGCGCCGCTGCACGTGGTGTCGGAGACCTCCGGGGCATGCGGGCATCGCGATCACGAAGGACACGTCCGGGCATCTGGCCATGGACGACGAGCGAGCGGCGGCGGCCATGAGAGGCGCACTGTTCGGCGGCTGAATCCCGTGGCTCCCACAATGGCTCCCACGGTGGCGCGAGAGGCCCCTTGCGAAGATCGCGAGGGGCCTCTGAGCTGGGAGCCGGCGAGGGGACTTGAACCCCTAACCTTCTGTTTACAAGACAGATGCTCTGCCAATTGAGCTACGCCGGCGGGCTCGTCCCGCATCGTAGTCGACCGCGCGGGGGGTTCGCGCGGGGGTTTCGGGGCGGGCGGCGGTGTGATTTGCAGTGGTGAGCGGGCACAAGGGGGTGCAGCACTCTGGGAGGGGGCCCCACGTGAGCATCACCGGGATCATCACCGCGATCGTCATCGGGGCGATCATCGGCGGGCTGGGGCGGTTGCTGCTGCCCGGGCGGCAGCCGATCGGCGTCGTGCTGACCGTGCTGATCGGGATCGTGGCGGCGCTCGTCGGGACCGCGATCGCGCAGAAGACCGGGGTCGCCACGACGAACGGGGTCGACTGGATCGAGCTGGTCTTCCAGGTCGGCCTGGCCGTGATCGGGGTCGCGGCCGTCGCCGCGTGGCGGCGGAACCGAGGGCGCACGAGATGAGGCGGCGGGAGCCCAGGGCCCGGCGGGTGGGGGCGCCGCACGGGCGGTGTTCCGGGGTGGGCTGAGGAAGTCCTTCCTGCGGGTCAGGGGGCCAGTTCGCGGCGGCGCGCCAGGGGGCGTCGTAGGCGGCCGCGACTAGGGCGAAGAACTCGTCCGGGCGGCCCCCCGGCCTGGATTGGGGGCCGCTTCGACCATGCGGCGGGTCTGTCGGGGACGCGGGCATCGAGGTGTTCGGGGTGATGCTCGGCCGCGAGGTGGTCGGTCTCGACGGCGCGGAGGTGGCGTGGTCGGCCGGACGACCGTCCGCCCCGCCTGCTGCCGCGCCCGGACGATCCGCGCCTTCTGCGGCGGCGCACCCGCGCGAACAGCGTCCCCGCTGGGTATCTCGGCGACGGGGTGAACGGCGCGTCGGCGCTGCGCCTTGTGGTGGTCGCCGCCAAGTGTGTCTGCCGGCGGGTCTTCGGCAGATGGCTGTGGCGTCCCTTGCCAGGCGCTGGACGCTGCGGTGAGCTGGAACGAGGAGGCGCGGATGACGGACATGGAGGGCGGGGTGGCGGGGCCTTCGGGCCTGGAGGCGGCGCGCTGGTGGGCGCGGATGATGCGCGATCCGATGGACGCCTACGGCGCGCTGTTCCGCCGGTACGGGGACGCGGTGCGGCTCCCGCGCGACCGGAGGCGGGCGCTGTACCTGCTGTCGCGGCCGGAGCACGCGGAGCACGTCCTCGTCGCGAAGCAGGACAACTACGTCAAGGCGTTCACGTACCGGCCGCTGCGGGTGTTCCTCGGCGACGGGCTGCTGACGAGCGAGGGCGAGACGTGGCGGCGGCACCGGCGGCTCGTGCAGCCGGTCTTCGCGCAGCGGCACCTCGCCGCGTTCGCGCCCGGGATGGCCGGGGTCGCGGCGCGGTCGGTCGGGCGGTGGCCGGACGGCGTGACGCTCGACGCCGCCGCGCA
Organism: Actinomadura nitritigenes; assembly: GCF_017573545.1. Classification (GTDB taxonomy): domain Bacteria; phylum Actinomycetota; class Actinomycetes; order Streptosporangiales; family Streptosporangiaceae; genus Spirillospora; species Spirillospora nitritigenes. The sequence goes on from NZ_JAGEOK010000038.1 coordinate 69,507, forward strand.
CATGCGCCGGGTGACGCTGGACATCGTCGGGCGGGTGCTGTTCGGCAGCGACCTCGCGGCGGAGTCCGACGCGACCGGGCGGGCGCTCGCGGATCTGCAGCGCGGCGCCGTCATCGGTCTCGGCGCGACGTTCCTCGGCGACGCGGGGCTGCGGCGGGCGTTCCGGCTGGTGCCGGGCGCGCAGCGGGCCGCCGCGCAGCTCGGCGGGCTGGTCGGGCGGGTGATCGGCGAGCGCCGCGCGGCGGGCCCCGGCGCGGAGCCGGACCTGCTGGACCTGCTGATGCGCGACGGCGATCCGCCGCTGTCGGACGCGGAGCTGCGCGACGAGGTGCTGACGCTGCTGCTGGCCGGGCACGAGACGACCGCGGCTGCGCTGACCTGGACGCTGGTCCTGCTGTCGCGGTACCCGGCGGCGCGCGACCGGCTGGAGGCGGAGGTCGACGAGGTCCTCGGCGGCCGGGAGCCGGACGCCGGCGACGTCGATCGGCTGCCGTGGACGCGGGCCGTGCTGTCGGAGTCGATGCGGCTGTGCCCGCCCGCGTGGACGATCGAGCGGGACGCGGTCGCGGACGACGACGTCGCGGGCGCGGAGGTGACGGCGGGCTCGACCGTGGCGATCTCCCCCTATCTCCTGCACCGCAATCCGGATCTGTGGCCGGATCCGGAGGGGTTCCGGCCGGAGCGGTTCCTCGGCGAGCAGGACCGTCCCCGCCACGCGTACCTGCCGTTCGGCGGCGGGCGGCGGATCTGCGTGGGGGCGGGCTTCGCGATGATGGAGGCGGTGCTGGTGCTCGCCCTGATCAGCCGGTCGGTGCGCCTCGATCTGGCGCCGGGCGTCGCGGTCCCGGCGCGGGCGGAGGTGACGCTGCGGCCGGCGCGTCCGGTGCCGATGCGGGTCTCGCGGAGGTAGCCGCCCGGAGAGCCGCGGCACACCAACTGGACGTCCAATCGAAAAGGGGTCTTGGCAAAAGGCGTCGCCACCTCTACATTCCCGGGAGCGGCGGTAAGTGATCGCTTGCCGCACCCACCCCGGGAGGCTCCAAGTGAAGAGCTCGTTCACCCGCCGTCCGGCGCGGGCGGCCCTGCGCGGCCTGGCCGCGGCGGCGCTCGCGTCCCTGCTCGGCACCGCCGCGGTGGCCGCCCCCGCGCGGGCGGCGGACACGTACCCGCCCGGCGACATCGGGACGTCCCTGGTGAACTTCTTCAACAGCCCCGACGCGGTCGCCGGCGCGAACGACTGGAACTGCAAGCCGAGCGCCGAGCATCCGACGCCGGTCGTCCTCGTCCACGCCACGTTCGTGAACCTCGGCACCAACTGGAGCGTGCTGTCGCCGATGCTGGCGAACGAGGGCTACTGCGTCTTCGGCTTCAACTACGGCATGACGCAGCTGTCCTTCGACCGGATCGGCGGGCTCGGCGACATCGCCGGATCCGCCGCGACCCTGGACGCGTTCGTCGACAAGGTGCTCGCCGCGACCGGCGCGCAGCAGGTCGACCTCGTCGGGCACTCCCAGGGCGGGATGATGCCGAACTACTACCTCAAGCGGCTCGGCGGCGCGTCCAAGGTCCGCACGTTCGTCGCGCTGGCGCCCAGCAACCACGGGACGACCATCGACGGCGTCCTCGACCTCGGCAGGACGCTCAACCTGCTCGGCTTCGCCAACCAGGCCCTCAACGACGCGGGCGCGCCGGGGCTCGTGCAGCAGGAGCAGGGCTCGGACTTCCAGAACGCCCTGTTCGGCGACGGCGACACCGTCCCGGGGCCCCGGTACGTCGTCATCGAGACCAAGAACGACATCGTCGTCACGCCGTACACGAACGCGTGGCTGAACGGTGACAGCGTCACCAACATCCTCGTCCAGGACCAGTGCCCGGACGACACCGTCGGCCATGTCGGGATGTTCAACGACAGCCCGGTCATGCAGGACGTCCTCAACCAGCTCGGAGCGAACGCCCCCGGCTTCAAGCCCGTGTGCGAGGGCTACGGCCTGCCGCTGTAACCGCTCACTCCTCGGCCTGTTCCGCCTCCTGGGCGGCCTGCTCCGGCGTCCGGGACCTCGGCACCGGGATGTGGAACAGGTCGGGGAGCCGGCGGACCGCGTCGGGGTCTCCGGACACCGCGGCGCCGCCGTCCTCGACCGCCGCGCGCATCGACGAGCGGCCCGACGCCATCGCGATCAGTACGTCCTCGCTCATCGCGATCGACGCGTCGGGCCGCTGCGCCGGGCCGTGCACCAGATGGACCGCCCCGTCGTCGACTTCCGCGTGGAACACCTCGTCGTCCACGCGGAACTCGTACACCAGGCGCAGCCCGGCCGACGCCTCCGGCACGAAGCACGCCTCCATGCCGAGCACCGCCCACCCCGGATGGAACGTCTCGCCCTCGCGCCGCTCGCCGAGCGCCCACCGCATGCCCCAGCGCGCCAGCGCGAGCACCGCCGGGCCCAGCTCCTCGCCCGCCTCGGTCAGCGCGTACGCGGAGGTGCGGGCGGGCGGCGGCAGCGTGACCTTCCGCGCGAGCCCCTCGCGTTCGAGGTGCTTCAGCCGCGCCGCGAGCAGCCCGGTGCCGAGGCCGCGCAGGCTCGCCTGCAGGTCGCCGAACCGTTTCGGGCCGGTCAGCAGCTCGCGGATCAGCAGCAGCGTCCAGCGCTCGCCGACGAGGTCGAGGGTCCGCGCCGTCGCGCAGTACTGGTTGTAGGTCCGCTGCTCCACCGCATCACTCTAAGCGCACGCCTCGGTGATCAGCCGGGCCAGGGCGCCGGGCCGGGTGAGCATGACGTCGTGCGGGCCGTCGATCGGGACCGTCCGGTATCCGAGGGCCTTGGCGCACTGCTCGAACGGGTAGGCGCTCGGCCTGCAGAGGATCGCGGTCCCGGGGATCCGGTCGGCGGCGCCGGTGAGGCGGGTCGGCTCCTCGAACGTGCGGGCCGGCTGCGGGCGCATCCGCTCGGCGAGCCAGGCCGCGTCGTCCGGGTCGTCGATGCCGAGGGCCGCGGGCGGCGGGACGGCGATCCGCCCGCCGGACGTGCGGCCCCGCAGCGCCTGGACGAACGGGTCGGGCGCCAGGCCGTAGAGGCTCGTCCCGTCGGCGCCGGCCCAGCCGTCCACCAGGACCAGGTGGCGGACGCGGTCCGGCCGGCGGTCGGCGGCCTCCCGCACGACCAGGCCCGCGTAGCTGTGCCCGACCAGCACGACGTCGCCGTCGATGCCGTCGAGCGCCGCGACGACCTCGCCGGCGTGGTCGTGGAGGCCGACGTCGCCCTCGCTGAGGGACGGGGCGAGGGTGCGGGCACCGGCGTCGTGCAGGAACGGGATCATCCGGTCCCAGGCCCAGGGGCCGTGCCAGGCGCCGGCGACGAGGACGAACGTGGTCATGAGCGGACCTCCGCGGAAACGAGGGGACGGACGCGACCGGCGAACTCCTCCAGTGCGGCCTCGTGGTCGTCGGTCGCGAAACGGACCACGATGTGGCGGGCGCCCGCCTCGATGTAGCGGGTGAGCCAGGCGGCCGCGTCCTCCGGCGTGCCGGCGAACATCGCCTGGATGGAAGCGATGAACTCCAGCGGCGCGTTGTAGTAGCGCTCGATGCTGGCGCGGAGCCTCTCCCGCGCGCGCTCGGGGTCGTCGTCCAGGCAGAACGTCGCGTACAGGGCCGGGGTGACCGGGCGCCGCGCCGCCTCCCGGATCGTCTCGGCCTCCTTCGCGTAGACGGCGTGCTCGGGCGGGTACGGAAGCCAGCCGTCGGCGACGCGGGCGACCCGGCGCAGCGCGGGTCCGCCGCCGGCGAGCCAGACCGGCGGGCCTCCGGGCCGGGCCGGCGGCGGCGCGACGCTCACGTCCTCGAACGCGAAGTGCTCGCCCGCGAACGAGACGGACTCGCCGGTCCAGAGCAGCCGCATCGCCTCGATCGACTCCTCCAGCCTGCGGCCCCGGGTCGCGAAGTCGACGCCGAGCGCGGTGAACTGCGCCCGGGTGGCGTCGGTCGGGAAGCCCGCGCCCATGCCCGCGATCACCCGTCCGCCGCTGAGCCGGTCGAGGGTGCCGAGCTGGTGCGCGAGCAGGATCGGGTGCCGCAGCGCGGGCAGCAGCACCGCGGTGCCGAGCTCCACCCGTTCCGTGGCCTGCGCCACGGCGGCCATGAGCAGCAGCGGGTCCGCCCGCTGCCGCGTGATGGGGCTGTCGCCGGCCCAGACCGAGTCGTAGCCGAGCGCTTCGGCCCGCGCGGCGTACGCGACGAGCCGGCGCGGCGCGTGCTCGCCCGACACCGTCTGGTCGCGCGTCGGCAGCAGGTAGCCGAACCGTGTCTCCGGCATGGATCACCTCCGGTGGTCGATTCCGGCCCGATCCTAGACATTGACTTCCTGATTTTGAAGTCTAAGGTTCATTTTCAGGAAGTTCGATCCGGAAGGAAGACTGATGACGGCACCGACCTACACGGCCGAGGCGCGCGTGACCGGAGGCAGGAACGGGCGCGGGCGGACGGCCGACGGGCGCCTCGACCTGACCCTGCGGCTGCCCAAGGAGATGGGCGGTGACGGCGAGGGCGTCAACCCCGAGCAGCTCTTCGCCATCGGGTACGCGGCCTGCTTCGGCTCCACGATGAGCGTGCTCGGGCAGCGCAAGGGACTCGAGGCGGACGACTCCGAGATCGACGCGAGGGCGATGCTCATTCCCACCGAGGGCGGACCCTTCAAGCTGGGCGTCGAGCTCGACGTGACCCTGCCGTCGCTCACCGATGCCGAGGCGGCCGACCTGGGACGCGCCGCACACCGGTTGTGCCCGTACTCCAGCGCGATCCGCGGCAACGTCGACGTCGCGATCGTCGTCAACGGGACGCGCTTGTAGCCGCCCCGCCGCACCACCGTGGTCATGCGGCGCCGCTCAGTCGTGCGGCGCCGTTCAGGCGTGCGGCGCTTTTTCCTCCCGCTGGTTCCGCCTCCGGGCCCGGACCAGCGGGAGGAACAGCTCGTCCACGATCTCGGTCAGCACCTCGTCCGGCACCGGGCGGTCCGTGAGCAGCATCTCGTGCCGGACGAGGTCGGCCGGCATCCGCGCGAGCCGCGGGCTCACCGCGCCGGGCGCCACCTCGCCCCGGTCGGCGGCGCGGCGCAGGATGACCGACATCGCGTCCGGGATCACCTCGAACGTGCCCGGATCGAGTTCGTGCGCCTCCGCCATCAGGCCGTGGACCAGGTCGGGTCCGAACTCGCCGAACCGCTGCGCCATGCGCCGCAGGACCGCCAGGACGTCGCCGCGCAGGCTCCCGGTGTCGGGCACGTCGTCCGCGATCGAGGGGTACCGGTACCGCAGCGCCGCGAGGACGAGGTCGGCCCGGCGGGGCCACCGGCGGTAGATGACCTGCTTGCCGGTCCGCGCGCGCGCCGCGACGTTCTCGATGGTCAGGCCCGCGTAGCCGGAGGCGTCCAGCTCGTCCCAGACCGCGTCCAGGATCGCCGCCTCCAGGGCGGTCCCGCGCCGCCGCGCCTTCGCCTCGCCGGTCACGCCGCTCCTCCCATAAGAGACCTTGCGTCTCTTGTCCTGTGCAGCCTACACTCCGGGCCGTTAGAGACGCGTCGTCTCTTAGGAGGCCTTGTGACCGCCGGTACCCGGACCGCTCCCGAACGGCTCGACCCCGCCCTTCTCCGCCTCGCCGGGATCCTCGTCACCGGCGCCATCGCCCCGCTCCTCGACAGCACGATCGTCAACGTCGCGATCGGGCGGCTCGGCCGCGACCTGCACGCGCCGGTGGCCGAGATCCAGTGGGTGATCACCGCCTACCTGCTGGCCCTCGCGATGGCGATCCCGCTCACCGGCTGGGCCGAGGGCCGCTTCGGCGCCCGCCGCGTGTGGCTGTTCGCCCTCGGCCTGTTCCTGCTCGGCTCCGTGCTGTGCGGGGTGGCCTGGAACGTCGGCTCCCTGATCGCCTTCCGCGTCCTGCAAGGGGCGGGAGGCGGGCTGATGACGCCGGTCATGCAGACGCTGCTGATGCGCGCGGCCGGCGGCCGCCAGATCGGCCGGCTGATGGCCGCGATCAGCATGCCCGCGCTGGTCGGGCCCATCCTCGGGCCCGTCGTCGGCGGCCTCGTCGCCGGTCATGCCGGCTGGCGGTGGATCTTCTACGTCAACGTGCCGGTCTGCCTCGCCGCGTTCGTCCTCGCCTGGCGCGGCCTCCCGCGCACCCCGCCGCGCGGCGCCTCCCGCCCCGACCTCACCGGCATCCTCCTGCTGTCCCCGGCGCTCGCCGCCCTCATCTACGGGCTCTCGCAGGCGGACACCGGTTTCGGCCGCCCCCGCGTGATCGTCGCCCTGGCCGCGGGCGCCGTGCTGCTCGCGGCGTTCGTCGTCCACGCGCTGCGCACGCCGTCCGAACCCGCGATCGACCTGCGGCTGTTCCGCAGGCGGACGTTCGCCGCGTCCGCGAGCCTGCTGTTCCTGTCCGGGCTCTCCCTGTTCGGCGCGATGCTGCTGCTACCGCTCTACTACCAGCAGGTCCGCGGGCACGGCGTGGTCGTCGCCGGTCTCCTGCTCGCGCCGCAGGGACTCGGCAGCCTGCTCGTCCGCACCCGCCTCGGGGCCCTCACCGACCGGCTCGGCCCCCGCCCCGTCGTCCTCACCGGCCTCGTCCTGACCGTCCTCGGCACGCTCGCCTACGCCGAGGCGGGGCCGCACACCAGCGAATGGCTGCTCGGCGCGTCCCTCGCCGTCCGCGGCGCGGGCCTCGGCGGCGTCACCCTCGCCGTCATGACCGCCGCCTACCAGGGCCTCGGCCCGGACGAGATCCCCCACGCCAGCAGCGCCACCCGCGTCATCGTGCAGGTCGGCGGCTCCTTCGGCGCCGCCGTCCTCGCGGTCGTCCTGGAGCACCAGACGTCCGGCGGCGCCGCGCCGTCCACCGCGTACGCGCACGCCTTCTGGTGGTCGCTCGCCTTCACCGCCCTCGCCTTCGTCCCGGCCCTCCTCCTTGGCCGAAGTGGGCCAGTACATGTTTCTGCCTAAGTGGACACCCTCGTGCGCCAATCTTTGATCTCATAGAGCAGCGATACCAGTACATAGAGTTACGGTGCGGTCTGGGGGCATTATGGTCGGGGACTCGAAAGTCTCGTGGGACGGGGCGGGAAGACGGGCGAGGACAGTCCCTCCCGGCCGCTACGCGCCGCTCGCGCACGATCCCGGATTCCTGCTGCTCAGGAGGAGGTTCCTGGTCGCGGCCGCGAGCCTCACCGCCGCCTTCTTCGGGTGGTACGCGGTCTACGTCGCGCTGTCGGCGTTCGCGCGCGGGTTCATGGCGCGTCAGGTCGCCGGGCACGTCAACGTGGCGCTGCTGCTCGGCCTGCTGCAGTTCGCCTCGACGTTCCTGCTGGCCTGGGCCTACGTCGCCTACGCGCGGCGGCGGCTGGACCCGCTCGCCGAGGACCTGCGGTCCCGGCGCCCGTCCGCGCCCGGCGAGGGGGTGACCCGGTGATGCCGGCGCTCGACGGGCGGGCGCTGACCTGCACGCTGTTCGTGGTCTTCGTGCTCATCACGCTCGGCATCACGGTGTGGGCGCGCGCCAACACCAACGGAGCCGACGACTTCTACGCGGGCGGGCGTACGTTCAACGGTGCGCAGAACGGGATCGCGCTCGCCGGCGACTACATGTCGGCGGCGTCGTTCCTCGGCATCGCGGGCCTCATCGCGCTGTCCGGATACGACGGGTTCCTGTACTCCATCGGGTTCCTGGTCGCGTGGCTGCTGACGCTGCTGCTGGTCGAGCTCATGCGCAACGCCGGGCGGTTCACCATGGCGGACGTGCTCGCGCACCGGGTGCGGCGGCAGCCGCCGGTGCGGCGCGCGGCGGTCGTGTCGACCGTGACCGTCTCGGTGTTCTACCTGCTCGCGCAGATGGTCGGCGCGGGCGCGCTGGTGTCGCTGCTGCTCGGCATCCACCGCGGCCGGGAGTTCCTCGGCATGTCCGCCGGCACCGCCCGGACGGCCACGATCGTCGTGGTCGGCGCGCTGATGATCTGCTACGTGATGTTCGGCGGGATGAAGGCCACCACCTGGGTGCAGATCATCAAGGCGGTGCTGCTGACCGCCGGGGCGCTGGTGCTGACCGGGCTCGTGCTCGCCCGGTTCGGCTTCGACCTCGGCGCGATGCTCGGGTCCGCCGCGCACGCCAGCGGGAAGGGCGAGGCGTTCCTGCGCCCGGGCCTGCGGTACGGCGAGGACGTGCCCGGCGACGCGTACCGGACGATCGTCAACAAGCTCGACTTCATCAGCCTGGCGGTCGCGCTGCTGCTCGGCACGGCGGGCCTGCCGCACATCGTCACCCGCTTCTTCACCGTGCCGGACGCGAAGGCCGCGCGGACGTCGGTGTCGTGGGCGATCGGCCTCGTCGGCCTGTTCTACCTGATGACGCTGGCGCTCGGGTTCGGCGCGGCGGCGCTGGTCGGGCGGGCGGCGATCGTCGCGCAGGACCCGTCCGGCAACACCGCCGCGCCGCAGCTCGCGCAGGAGCTCGGCCGGCACCTCGGCGGGCAGGTCGGCGGCGACATCCTGCTCGCGTTCATCGGCGCGGTGGCGTTCGCGACGATCCTCGCGGTGGTGGCGGGCCTGGTGCTGGCCTCGTCGACCTCGCTCGCGCACGACTACTTCGGGCAGGTGCTGATGCTCGGCCGCCCGCGCGAGTCGCAGGAGGTGGCGGTCGCGCGGTTCGCCTCGTTCCTGGTCGGCTCGCTGGCCATCGTGCTGGCCGTCGTCGCGCGGAACCTGAACGTGGCGTTCCTGGTGGCGCTGGCGTTCGCGATCGCGGCGGCGTCGAACCTCCCGGCGATCGTGCTGACGCTGTTCTGGCGGCGGTTCAACTCGGCCGGGGTGACGGCCGGCATCTACGGCGGGCTGATCAGCTCGCTGGTGCTGGTGTTCTTCTCGCCGGTCGTGTCGGGGAAGGTCGACCCGGTCACCGGCGAGAACCTGGCGCTGTTCCCCAAGGGCGTCGACTTCCACCTGTTCCCGCTGGAGAACCCCGGCATCGTGTCGATCCCGATCGGGTTCATGTGCGCGATCGCGGGGACCTTCCTCGGACGGGAGAAGGCCGACCGGGCCCTGTACGACGACATGTCGGTGCGGGCGCTGACGGGCGCCGGCTCGCACTGAGCCGGGTCCGTCGCCCCGCCCGCCGCCGAGGTGATCGCGACGCGCCGCCGGGTACCCGGCTACCATTCCGTTCCGGACTCCGGTTACCCGCCGGTAAGGGACGGCTGGTGGCGGCTCCGGGACGCGCGGTGACGCGCCCTCCGGGGCCGTCCCCGGAATGTGCCGGGCGCCCGGGCGCCCGGCACATCGCGTGGCAGAATGTCAGATCGCGCCGTGGACCACGGCGGACGGCCGAGGGGAGGTGCGGCGGCGTGTCCCATGCCGGTCGGCGCCGTGCCCCGCGCGAGCGGCCGGCGGCGCGGTTCGGCGCCCGGACCACCGCGACGCTCACCGTCCTCACCCTGGCCGCCGCGGTCGCGGTGCCGGCGGCGCTCGTCCCCGACGAGGCCGATACCGTGCCCCGCTCCGTCCGCGGCGCGGCGGCCGGCGCGGCGATGCGGACCGCGACCGACCAGATCCGCGCCCGCGAGTGGCACCTGACCGTCCTCCGCGCGCAGAAGGCCTGGCACTACTCCAAGGGCGCCGGCGTGACGGTCGCCGTCCTCGACACCGGCGTCGACAAGAACCACCCCGACCTCACCGGCCGGGTCGTCACCGGCCCCGACCTGACCAGCGGCGAGCGCCGCCCCGGCAGCCGCTACTGGGGCCTGCACGGGACGTCCATGGCCAGCATCATCGCCGGTCACGGCCACGGCCCCGGCCTCGCGCAGGGCATGCTCGGGATCGCGCCGGCGAGCAGGGTCCTGTCCGTCCGGGTGACGTTGGAGAACAACGACCCGCTGCGCAAGACCGATACATCGGCCGGCACCGGCGCGCGCGACGCCGTCGCGCAGGGCATCCGGTACGCGGTCGACCACGGCGCCGGCATCATCAACATGTCCCTCGGCGGCGGCCGCCAGTCCTACAACGGCAACCCCGCCCAGGAGAACGCGATCAAGTACGCGCTGAGCAAGGGCGTCGTGCTGATCGCGTCCGCGGGCAACGACGGCTCCGGCGCCGACCGCAAGAACTTCCCCGCCGCCTACCCCGGCGTGATCGCGGTCGGCGCGCTCGACCGCAAGCTGCACCTGTGGAAGGACAGCAACCGCAACTCGCACGCGAGCGTGTGCGCGCCCGGCGTCGACATCGTCAGCGCCGACGCCAGCAACGGCTACGTCGTCGGGACGGGCACCAGCGCCTCGTCCGCGATGGTCGCGGGGGTCGCCGCGCTGATCCGCTCCCGCTACCCCAAGCTCAGCCCCGACGAGGTCCGGCAGGCACTGGTCAAGGGCTCGCCCGCCCGCCGCGGCCACCCGACCGGCTCGGCGACCTGCGCGGGGTCGGTCGACGCCGTCCGCGCCCTCGTCGCCGCCAACACGCTGAACAAGACGTCGAAGGGGCCGGTCGAGGCGGCGCCGGCCCCGTCCGCCACGCCGGCGCCGGCCGCCGACTCCTCGTCCGCGGACTCGGGCGTCCTGCTCCCGCTGGTGCTCGGCGGCGGCGGCGTGCTGGTGATCGTCGGGCTGGTCCTCGGCTGGCGGCAGCGGCGCCGCCCCGGCGACGAGGACGGCGCCCTGCCGATCGGCGACGAGCCGTTCGGCGACGGCGGGCCGGACGACGACGACCCCACGCCCGGCTACCGGCTGCCCGGCGCTCCGCCCGAGCCCGCCGCGATGCCGTCGCCCGGCGCCGTCCCTCCGGCGGCCTCCGCCGCGCCGCCCATCGCGCCGGTCAGCACCGCGCCGTTCCAGAGCTCGCACCCCTACACCGGTCCCGGCCTGCCGCCTCCGGCCGACTACCCGGAGGCTCCGGCGGGATGGCCCGCCCAGGGCACGCCGCCGCTCCCGGAACCGGTCGCCGAGGCCGAACCGTACCTCCCCGAGCACGCGCTGCCGCCGGACCAGTGGGACGAGCCGTCCTGGGAGAACGGCGCGCCGCCGGAGAACGGCACGCCGCCCGGGCACCCTCCTGTGATGGCGAGCGAGCTGCGCCCGTTCGTCCCCGGCGAGTTCCCGGTCGGGGAGTTCCCCGTCGGCGGGATGAACGGGACGCTCCCCGGCCCGGTCGAGGGGTTCTCCCCGAACGGGCGGCACCTGCGCGACGACCGTCCCGCGAACGGCCACGACCACGCCGGCGGACGCCACCTCGCCAACGGCCACAACGGGCACGACCCGCGCAACGGGCACGACTTCACGAACGGCCGGGACGCGATGAACGGCGCCGGCGGTCCGGCGGTGAACGGCGCGGGCGGCGCGGCGTCGAACGGCGCGCCTGACGACGACGCCCCCGCGCTGGACGACGAGGACTGGGAGCGGTTCAGGCGCAGCGCACTCGAGGGGCCCGGCACGTCCGAACCCGAGGTCCCCACCGCGCCGCAGGACCCGACGCCCGACCCGCCCGCCGCGCAGCCTCCCGCCGCGCAGCCGCCGGTCGCGCAGCCGCCGTCCGCCACGCCGCCGTTCGGCGTACCTCCTGTGGACGACGCCGGGGGCCTCCCCGCGCCGCCCCCCGTCCCGCCGGCGCCGCCCGTCCCGCCCGCCGGACCGGCGGACGACGACGCCCGCGGCCGCCAGGCCCGCCGCCCCTACTCCTCCAACGAGGACGACGACTACCGTCCTCCCTGGTGGTGAGCGCCGCGGGCGGCGGGGCCGGGGCCGTACTCCGGCGGGCGTAGCGCAGGAGCCTCCCGCCGTCCGATTCGCGCCCCCGAACCCGTCGCGCAGCATCGAACCATCCGCTCACAGGAAGGTCGATGACCATGTTGACGACGCTCGCGACGCACCCCGGCCCGTGGCACGACGGCGGCGGCGCCCCCGGCTACTGGCCCGTCTTCCCGATCATGTTCGGGCTGTTCTGGCTGGCCGTGCTCGGCGCCGGTTTCTACCTGGTCCGGCGCCGGATGACGGTGTCCGCCGCGGCCACCGCGGCCGCGTCCGACCCGATGGCGAAGGCGCAGGAGCTGCTCGCCGAACGGTTCGCCCGCGGTGAGATCGACGAGGACGAGTACCTGATGCGCCGGTCGGCGCTCCGCAACGGCGGCTGACCGTCAGTCCAGGCCCGCCTCTTCGAAGATCTTGTCGATGCCGTCCGGGTCCATCGGGTCCCGGGCGGCGGCGTCGGCGAACCGGGTGAGCAGCCGGGCGAACTCGGCGCGCTCGGCGTCCGTCCAGTCGTTCATCAGCCCCTGGAAGTAGGCGCGGCGGTACCGGTCGGCGACCTGCTTGACCCGGCGGCCGGCGTCGGTCAGCCCGAGGTTGGCGCGGCGCGCGTCGACGGGGGAGGGGCGCCGGGACACCAGGCCGGCGTCGATGGCGTGCCCGACCAGCCGGCTCGCGGTGGACGGGTCGATCTCCAGCCGGTCCGCGACGGCGCCGACGGTGATCTCGCAGCTCACCTCGGACTCGCCGGCCTCGCAGGCTTCCCGGGCTTCGCCGCCGGTGCCGCCGGTGCCGCCGGTGCCGCCGGACGGCGGGCCGGGCCGCTCGGCCGGCGGCTCGTCGGTGAGCGCGGCGACGGCGTTCACCACCATCAGGTTGGAGATCTGCAGCGGTCGCCCGCCGGGGCCGCCGGCGGTCCGCGCGCGGATCCGCTTCATCATGTCGGGCTTGATCCAGACCCGGCGCAGGTGGAACAGCGCGGCGCCGATGGCGGCGAGGACCGGGTCGGGCCGGTCGCCCCGGTCGCCGCTCACCGGGCGCCTCGGACCGTGGTCCAGCCTGCGGTCTCGTGGCGGGGCGTGTCCGTCGCCATGCAAGGGTCTCCCGTTCAGATTCCAGTCACCGCGGGACAGCGGACGGTGCGCCTTCAACTCTAACGGCTGTACGGTGCATATGTTCTTTATGTGTCCTTTATCCGGCTCGTTCGGGTCGATTCGGGACTGCGGCGGCCGATGTGCCCGCCGTTGGCGATGGGACACGGGACAATGGAGAGCCGCAGGTGAACGGGGATGTGGTGCACTGAACGACCGGCCCGCGTTCCGCCGGAACCGCCGGACGATGTCGGCCCGGACGCGTAGCATGGCACCGGCCGAACCCGGACGACCCGGGATCAGTGACCACAGAGGGGACCTGATGCGAGCGGCGAACGCCCCCGGCGACGTCCCCGGCGACGTCCCTCCCCAGGACGGCGGCACGGACGACGGCTCAGCCCTGAAACGCGTGACCGACCCACCCACCGACCCATCCCTCACCGGCGAGGACGGCATCGAGGACGCCGCCGCCTTCCCGGCCGACCTGCTCTCCGAGCGCGACCGCCGGATCCTGTCCTTCGAGCGGCAGTGGTGGAAGCACGCCGGAGCCAAGGAGCAGGCCATCCGCGAGCACTTCGACATGTCGGCGACGCGGTACTACCAGCTCCTGAACATCCTCATCGACCGGCCCGAGGCGCTGGAGTGCGACCCGATGCTGGTCAAGCGGCTGCGCCGGCTGCGGTCGCAGCGGCAGCGGCAGCGCGCCGCGCGGCGGCTCGGCATCCGGCCCTGAGTCGACCACCATAGGTCGGCGTGAACTCTCCCCACTCTGTGACGGCCGTCGGCGCCGACGGCCTCGACGCGATCCGCACCGACCCTTCCCGGGCCGTGCTCGGCTTCGACTTCGACGGCACCCTCGCGCCGATCGTGGACGACCCGGCCGCGGCCCGGGCCCACCCCGGGGCCGCACCGGCGCTGGCCCGGCTGGCCCCGCGGGTGGGCACCCTTGCGATCATCACCGGCCGTCCCGCGCGCGTGGCCGTGGAGTACGGCGGCTTCGAGGGCGTCGACGGCCTGGTGGTGCTCGGCCAGTACGGGCTGGAACGCTGGGAGTCCGGCGTGTTCACCGAGCCGGACCCGCCGCCCGGGATCGCCGAGGCGCGCGCGAAGCTGCCCGGCGTGCTGGAGGCGGCGGGCGCGCCGCCCGGGACGTTCGTCGAGGACAAGGCGCACGCGCTCGTCGTGCACACGCGGCGCTGCGCCGAGCCGCAGGTCGCGCTCGACCGGCTGCGCAGCATCATCGCGGCGCTCGCCGAGCGCACCGGGCTCGCCGTCGAGCCCGGCCGGTACGTGCTGGAGCTGCGTCCACCGGGTGTGGACAAGGGACGGGCGCTGCGCTCGCTCGCCGAAGCGTTCGCCGAGAAGCGGGGCGCCCCTCCCTCAGCGGTGCTGTTCGCCGGTGACGATCTCGGCGATCTGGCGGCGTTCGACGCGGTGGACGCGCTGCGCGCCGAGGGCGTGCCGGGCGTCGCGGTGTGCAGCGGTTCCAACGAGGTGACGGAGCTCGCCGACCGCGCCGACCTGGTCGTTGACGGCCCCGAGGGCGTCATCGAGCTGCTCGGGACGCTGCTCGACGGCTGATTCCACGTCGGAGTGACAAGTGCCGTAACCAGATTTGTCGCATCTCGCGTGACTCTTGTGGCACCCGTAGACCAGACGTCCAATTGCGCCAAAATATGGTGGATTGCGGTATGTGTGGTCATCGGGCGGCCACGTGAGCGACACGGGAGGTTGGGACGGTGGACACGGATCCGGGAATCCCGCGCCGTCCGGGCGAGATCCGGCACACGCCGCCGCGCGGTTTCCCCTCACCGGCGGCGACCCCCGCCCAGGGCACGCCGGTCCCTCCGGTGGCCGCTCCGGCGGGGGGCGGCGGCGCGCCCATCCCGCCCGGTGCTCCGGCGCGGCCGATCGTGCACGCCCCGCCACCCGGGCAGCCCCACGCGGGCGCCGGGCGGGCGCCGGGCGGTCATGCGCCCGCCGCCCAGGCGCCCGGTGGCGGCACGCCGCCGCACGCCTGGGGCCCGGTCCCCGCGTCGTCGCCGCAGACCGGTCCGCAGCCCACCGTGCCCCGCGCGCAGACGGGCCCGCAGGCCGCTGTCCCTCGCGCGCAGACCGGTCCGCAGGCCGCGGTTCCCGGCTCGCAGACGGGTCCGCAGGCCGCAGTGCCTCATCGCCAAACCGGGCCCCAAGCCGCCGTGCCCAGGGCGCAGACCGGGCCCCAAGCCGCGGTGCCGCGCGCGCACACAGGCCCGCAAGCCGCCGTCCCCCGCCCTCAGACGGGTCCGCAGGCTGCCGTGCCCCGCGCGCAGACCGGCCCGCAGGCCGCCGTGCCCGGCTCGCAGACCGGGCCGCAACGGCCCGTGCGGCAGCCCATCACGCAGGGCGACATGGCCTGGTCCGGTGTTCCGGCGGCGCAGGACGACTTCGCGGCGCGCGACGTCCCGAGACGCGGCGAGCCGGCCGAGGACGCGTCCGGCGCCGGACCGATGGGCACCCGGGAGACCAGCGGCGTCCAGGTGCGGCTCGGGTCGCGCGCCCTCGACAGGCAGGAGCGGAACCGCCGACGCGGCGGGCGCCGCGGCGGCCTCATCGCGGGCGGCGTGCTCGTGCTCGCGGGACTGGTCGCGGCGGGGCTCGTGCTGATCCCGCGGTCCGGCGACGACAAGGGCGGCGGCGGTGAGGGACCGGCGCCCGCGACGGCCGAGCAGCGGCCGACCGGCGGCCAGGCGCGGATGCCGCGCACCGGGACGCCCATCGAGGTCGGCACGGCCGACGGGTCGAAGTACCGGCTCGCGGCGGTCGGCGGGGGCGTCAGTGACGACGGCGTGGTGACCACCTTCCAGTCATCGCCGCCGTCCGGGACGTCGTTCGCCTACATCGAGTACGTGCTGACCAACCCGACCGGCCACAAGGTGCTGCTCGACTTCCCGGGCGACATCTTCCTCAGGCGCTCACTCGTCACGAAGGCGGCGCAGGGGCGGTGCATGCCGCAGGCCGGCGTCCCCGAGGAGATGTGCACGCCGCCGACGCAGAGCCAGGTCGTGCGGCGGCTCGCGGGCGGCGACCTCGTTCCCGGGGACGGCGGCGACAAGTACATGGCGCCGGGCGCGTCCTACCTGGTCCGCGCGACGGTGGACGTGCCGGTGGCGCGGCGGCTGACGCGGTCGGACATGGGCCTGTACGTGTGGAAGCAGCTGTACATGGCCGACCAGCTCGCCAAGCAGGTGCCGTTCCCCAGCGGCGGCAAGTAGCCGGCGGGCACGGCACGCGGACGAGCACGCCGAAGGAGCCGGGGACGGCGGGGCGGGCGGACACGCGTACGCCGTGACCGTCCGAGCTATCCGGACGGTCACGGCGTCGCCGGCCGATGGCCTGCCTGGGGGCGCGCGGCCGCGGGGTCAGAGCACCCTCGGGCGCGGACCCGCGCGGGTGGCTACTCGGCCTCGGGGTCATCGGCGAGGATCCCGTAGATGCGGCGGCGGGCGTCGTTGATGACGTCCAGCGCGCGCGCCTTCTGGGCATCGCTGCCGACTGCCATGACCTGTTTCATGGCGCCGAGGAGCTGGCCGAACGCCTCGCGCTCGCGCAGCGCGTTCGCGCCCGCGGCCTCGGTGACCTCGTCCCACGGGGCGGTGGTCTGCGCCGCCGCCTGCTCGCGACCGGTGTCGGTGAGGGAGAACAGCCGCTTGCCGCCCTCCTCCTGGCTGGTGACCAGGCTCTCGTCCTCCAGCATCTGCAGGGTCGGGTAGACCGAGCCGGGGCTCGGCCGCCAGACGCCGCCGGTGCGCTCGTCGAGTTCCTGGATCATCTCGTAGCCGTGCATCGCCCGCTCGGCGAGCAGGGCGAGCAGCGCGGCCCGCACGTTCCCGCGGCGGGTGCGCCGGCCGCGGCCGCGTCCGTGGTGACCGGGGCCGAAGCCGGGTCCGCCCGGTCCGAAGCCCCCGCCGCCGGGACCCCACGGGCCGAACGGATCGCCGCGCCGCGCGCGTCCTTCGGGTCCGCCGGGGCCGCGCCTTCTCATCGTGTGTCCATGCATCGCGGTTCTCCTTCGTTCCGCCCGATCACACGGTTGTGATCGGTTGCGATGCATTAACGATATATCGGAAACGCTCGCGATGCAACATTCGGCTCCGGAGGTGGCCCTCAGCGCAGGCGGGGCAGGAGCTCGGCGACCCTGTCGAGCTGCTCGTCGATCTCCCCGAGACCCGTCGTTCCGAGCCGCAGCACGAGATGCCGGGCGCCGCCCGCGGTGTACTCCGCGAGCTGCGCCACGACCTCGTCGGCGCTGCCCGCGGCCACGGCCTGGATCTTCCGGACCTCGTCCAGCGGCAGCCCGTAGTTGGAGAGGGCGAACCGCTCCAGCGTCCGGCGCCTCGCAGCGGGGTCGTCCTCGATCAGGACGGACGCGAAGAGAGCCGGCGTCACGGCATCGGGCGCGCGCCCATGCGCCTCAGCGGCGCGCTGGACGTCCGCCAACGCCGCCTTGTAGTCGGCAGGGTCAGGCGGGTAGGGGAGCCACCCGTCGTACATGCGCCCGGTGCGGGACAAGGCCGTCGGTGTCACACCCGCCAACCAGATCGGCGGACCGTCCTTGCGGAACGGCGCCGTCATGGTGGGGAGATCGTCGAAGTGGAGCAGCTCGCCGTGGAACGCCTTGTTCTCCGGCTCGTGCCATAGCTGTCGCCATAGCGCGACGGTCTCGTCCAACCGTGCGAAGCGCTTCTCCCAGGGGACCTCGGACGCGGCGTACATCGGCTTGCCGAACCGGCCCGGGAAGCCCGCACCGACCGTCACCGTAAGGCGCCCCTGTGAAAGCAGGTCGATCGACGCGAGCGTCTGGGCCGCCTGCAGGGGACGGCGGAGCACGGGCATCAGCGCCGCCGTCCCGAGGGTGACGCGCTCGGTCACCGACGCGGCGGCCGCCAGCATCGTCAGCGCCTCGATGCGCGACTCGGTGATGCCGTCGTTGACCCATAGGGAGTCGAACCCGAGGCGTTCGGCGCGTGCGGCGAAACCGATGAGGTCGCGCGGGTCGGTCCCGCCCCACTGGGCCCTGCCTATGGGGATGAGGACGCCGATACGGATGTCGTCGTTGTTCATGGACCGCATCCTGCGAAGCCCTGCGAGCAGCGGCAATTCCCTGCGGGGAATGGCAGAGACGACGATACGGCGGCTACAACTGCTCCTGTGAGCTTCCCTCAGGCGCTACGCGAGCGCCGCCGCCACCGCCGTCTCAGCCAGCTCGAACTCGCCCTGCGCGCCGGGACGACGCAGCGGCACGTCAGCTTCCTGGAGAGCGGCCGCTCCGAACCGGGACGGGCCATGGTCGTCCGGCTGGCGGAATCGCTCGAACTCCCGCTGCGCGAGCGCAACGACCTGCTCACGTCCGCCGGCTACGCGCCCGTCTACCCGCGGACGTCCCTGGACGACCCCGCGCTCTCCGCCGTCCGCACCGCGATCGAGCACGTCCTCGACGCGCACGATCCGTACCCGGCGATCGTGGTCGACCGGCACGGCGACCTGGTCACCGCGAACGCCGCGTTCGACGTCCTCACCGAGGGCATGGCGCCCGAGCTGCTCGAACCGCCCGTCAACGCGTACCGGATCGCCCTGCACCCGGACGGCCTCGCGCCGCGCGTCGCCAACTTCGCGGACTGGGCCCGGCACGTGCTGGACGGCCTGCGCAACGTCCTCGACCGCGACCCGGACGAACGCCTCGCCGCCCTCCACGCCGAACTGACCGGCTACGTCGGCCCGCGCACCGGCCCGCCCGGCGCGCTCGGCTTCGCCGTCCCGCTGCAGCTGCGGACCCCGGACGGCGAGCTGCGGCTCATGACGACGATGACCACGTTCGCGACCGCCACGGACGTCACCGTCGCCGAGCTGCGGCTGGAGGCGTTCCTGCCGGTGGACGAGGCGACCGCCGCGCTCCTGGCGAAGCGCGCCGCCGCCCGTCCGCCCACCGCCGGCCCGCCCACAGCCGGTCCGCCGGCCGCCGGTGCGTCCGCCGGGGTCAGGGACCGGTGACCTTCAGGTTGTCGAGGATGTCCTTCGTCGCGTTGCGGTCGTCGGTCTCCTTGACCCGGATCCACAGCCCGAACTTGCCCGCCTTGTCCTTGAGGCCGACCTCGGTCACCGACGGCGTTCCGCTCTTGCAGGCGGTGAACCGCGTGATGGTGCCGGTCAGCGCCCCGTCCGGGCTGGTGTAGTTCTCCGGCGCGCCCTTGGTGCACTGCGGGTGCACGGACGCGGTCGGCGGCGGCAGGTGGCCCGGCTGCACGTCGGTGGTCAGGCCGATGAACACGCCCGGCCCGGCGCCGTTGCCGAGGAACTGCTGCAGGTTCGGCGTCGCGCGCAGCACCGGGCGCGGCCCGGCGTCGGTCAGGTGCACGGTCGACGGCACCCACGTCTGCTCCTGCTGCCGCGGCCAGGTCTTCGGCACCGCCGTCTTGATCTTGCCGGACGCGTCGGCGATCGCGACGAAGTCCTTCGGGACCTTCGCCTTCTTGTCCGCGTTCTTCTTGCCGCCGCCGCCTCCGCCGGAGAGCATGCCGAGGGTCAGCCCGACGACCAGCGCGAGCGCCAGCACCGCCGCGGTGATGATCAGCGGCGTGACGAACTTGCGGGGCGCGGCGCCGCCTCCGGTCCCGCCGGGGCCGCCCGGACGGCCCGCGCCTCCGCCGGCGCCCTTGAGCTTGCCGAGCAGGCCGCCGGCCTTGCCCTGCTTCTGCCCCTGCCCGCCGGGGCCGGGAGGCGGCTGGAAGCCGGTGGGCGGCGGGCCGAACTGCCCGCCCGGACCGGGCGGCGGCCCCATCGGTGCGCCCGGAGACGCCCCTGGGGGCGGTCCCTGCGGCGACCCCGGAGGCGGCCCCTGCGGAGAGCTCTGGGGCGGTCCCTGCGTCGGGAACACGGCCGTCTTGTCGTCGCCGCCCTGCGGTGCCGCCGGAACCGGCGGCTGCGCCGACGGGTACGCCGCCGGCCCGAACGATTTCGTCCGGTCGTCGTCGGGTGCGGTCACCGGCTCCGGACCGCCATGGGGGCCGCCGCGCCCGGCCGGCTCGTCCATGATCGTCTGCTCGCCGGCGCGCGGCGCCGGTCCCGCGCCCGCCGGCAGCTGCATCTCCGACGTGCGGTCGTCGTCCTGCGGCTGGTCGAGCCGCGTGCGCAGCTCCTGCGGCGCGTTCGGCCGCGGCGACGGCTCCTGGCCCGCGGCCATGGTCTGGCCGGGCCCGGGCTGCTGGACCGGCTCCGGCGTGCGCGCCTGCCTCGCCCCGTCGTGGTAGAAGTCCTGGATGGTCGCGTCCGGCTCGATGCGGGGCGCGGGCGGCGCGTACGAGGGCGCCGGGCCCGCCGCCGACGGGTCCGGAGCGGACGGTCCGGGCGCCGCGGTGCCCGGCGCGGTCGTCGGCCGCAGCGTCGACAGCGCCTCGGCGAACGCCTCCGCCGTCGGCCACCGCTTCTCCCGCTCCACCTCCAGCGCCCGCAGCACGACCTGGTCGAACGCCGGCGACAGCCCCTCGCGGAGCTCGCTCGGCGGCGACTTCACCGGCGCCGGGCCCGGGGCCCGCCCGGTCAGCATGTGGTAGGTCAGCGCGCCGAGCCCGTACACGTCGGCCCGCACGTCCAGCCCGCCGCCGAACCGCGCCTGCTCCGGCGACATGTACCCGGGGGTGCCGACCGGCAGGGTGAACGCGCCCGACGCGTGCGCCAGCGCCTTCGCCAGCCCGAGGTCGGCGATCAGCAGCTTCTCGCCGCCGTCCGGCGTCGACTGGAAGAGCACGTTCGACGGCTTCAGGTCGCGGTGGATCACGCCCAGCGTGTTGATCACCTCGACGCCGTAGGCGATCTCCTCGGCCATCGCGACCGCGTCGCTGACCGGAAGTGGCCGCTCGCGCATCCGGTCCGCGAGCGTTCCGCGGTCGGCGTACGACATCACGAAGTAGGGTCGTCCGTCCGGAAGCTCCCCGATGTCGTGCACCCGCACGAGCCGCTCGGAGTCGGCGCGGCGCAGGATGCGCGCCTCCTCGAGGAAGCGATTGCGCACGTCGAGGTCGTCCAGGAGGCTCCCGGACAGGACTTTTATGGCGACCTGTGAGGCCAGCGCGTCGTCATGCCCCAGCCACACAGAGGCGAACGCCCCGGATCCCAGGACGCGATCGATTCGGTAACGGCCGACAGTAGGTGGGAAGGACACTCCCGTATCATGCCCAACAAACGGGGTGAGTGTGCGAACGAGCATTGAGGCACGGCATGGCATTCGATGAGCGGACCGAAGAGCTGGCAGTCAAGGCCGCCCAGGGTGACCAGGCTGCCCTCAACGAGCTGCTGCGCAAGATAGAACCGGACGTGCTGCGGCACGCCGCCCGGTTCCTGCCCTGCCGGCAGGACGCCGAGGAGGCGTGCCAGGACGCGTTGCTGCAGGTCGCGCGGAACATCCACCGGTTCGAGGGACGTTCCCGGTTCAGCACCTGGCTGCACGTCGTGGTCGCGAACTCGGCGCGCTCCACCTACCGCTCGCTGAAGCGCCGGTCGGTCGAGCAGGCCGGCGAGCTGCCGCAGCAGCGCCCCGACCCGCGCCGCACCAGCGTCATCGCCGGCTCCCGCGTCGACATCCTCGACGCCATGGAGGACCTGGAGGCCCGCAAGCCGGACCTCATCCAGGCGCTCGTGCTCCGCGACGTCTCCCAGCTGGAGTACGCCGAGATCGCCGAGCAGCTGAAGCTGCCGCTCGGCACGGTCAAGTCGCGCATCCACGAGGCCCGCAAGCAGGTGCGGCAGACGCTCGGCGAGTCCTACACCTGACCGTCCGGTCGCACCGCTTCCGCAGGTCGGCGCCGTCAAGCATCGGTAATCGGGCGGCAACCGTGCGTTCAGTCGCCGGGTCCGGCGGCCCCCGCTCCGCCACCATGCGGTGCATGTCATCCGGCCTCGAGACCCCGTCCGAACGCCCGATCTTCGTGATCGGCTGCCCGCGTTCCGGGACGACGCTGCTGCGGCTCATGCTGCACTCGCATCCCCGTATCGCGCTCCCGATCGAGACGCGGTTCGTGCTCCCCGCCTATACGGCGCGGGCACAGTTCGGTGACCTCGCGGACAGCCGGAACAGGCGTGCGCTCGCCGACTGGCTGACCTCCCGGCCGGCCACCCGGTTCCGCGATCTCGGCCTGGACGCCCGCGCGGTCACCGAGGAGATCGTCGCGGGGCCGCCGACCCTCGGGTCCGCCCTCGCCGTCGTCTTCCGCGCCTACGCGCGGCAGCACGGCAAGGTCCGCTGGGGCGACAAGCGCCCGAGCTACATCCGGCACGCCGGCGCGCTGCTGCGGATGTTCCCGGACGCCCAGTTCGTCCACCTGGTCCGCGACGGCCGGGACTGCGTCGCGTCCCTCAAGGAGATGCCCTGGTACGACCAGGACCTCAACCACGCCGTCTCCGTCTGGCGGGAGGCGATCGACACCGGCCGCCGGCTCGCCGCCCGCCTCGGCCCGGACACCTTCTACGAGCTGCAGTACGAGCGGCTCGTCGCCGACCCCGCCGACGAACTGCCCCGGCTGTGCGAGTTCCTCGGCGAGGACTACCACCCGGCGATGACGGCCCCGCAGGCCCTCGCGCAACGCATCGTCCCGCCGCAGAAGACGTGGCACGGCCTCACCCGCGACGCGGTCACCTGCGCCCGCGTCGGGTCGTGGGCGCAGCGGCTGGAGGCCTGGGAGATCAGCCTCGCCGAGGCCGCGTTCGGCGAGCGGCTCGCCGAGTACGGCTACGAGCCGAGCGGCCTGCCCAAGCCGCCCGCCGCCCGGCTCGCCCGCTTCGCCCGCACGGCCGCCCACCGCCGCATGGCGCAGAGCAAGGCCGAACTCCGCGAACGCTGGCAGCGCCGCCACGAACCGTGCCCCGTCGACTGCCGCCTGGCCCCCGTCGAGCATCCGGCGGAGACACCGCAGGAGAAGCTCCCGAACTAGCGCCCTCGCGGGGCGGCCCTCAGGCCCTCCGGCCTGACCGGCGCGGGCGGCCGGCTGGCGAGCGCCGTCGCGCCGGAGCGCGGGCCGCGCGCGCTCGGCGGGGACGGACTCGTGTCCCGCCGCGGACGCCGGTCAGTCGAGGGCCGCGAGCTGGTCGGCGAACCAGCGCTGGGGCGGGAGCGCGGTCGCCGCGGACACGAGCCGGACGCAGCGCTCGGCCCGCTGGTCGCGGGGCATCAGCAGAGCCTGGTGCAGCGCCTCCGCGGTCTGGGACACGTCGTACGGGTTCACCACGAGCGCGTCCTCCGACAGCTCCGCCGCGGCGCCCGCCTCGCGCGACAGCACCAGCGCGCAGCCCCGCTCGGACAGGACGGGCCCCTCCTTGGCGACGAGGTTCATCCCGTCCCGGATCGGGTTCACCAGCAGTACGTCCGCGAGCCCGTACGCGGCGAGCGACCGCGGGTAGTCGTCGTTGACCTGCAGGATCAGCGGCTCCCACGTCGCCGTGCCGAACTCCTCGGTGATCTGCTTGGCCATCCGCTGCACGGCCGCCGTGTACTCCCGGTACTCGGGCAGGTCGTAGCGCGACGGGTAGGCGAACGCGAGGTGCACCACGCGCCCGCGCCACTCCGGATGGTTGGTGAGCATCTCCCGGTACGCGGCCAGCCCCCGCACGATGTTCTTCGACAGCTCCGTCCGGTCGACCCGGACGATGAGCTGCCGGTCGCCCACCTGCTCGCGCAGCGCGCGCGCCCGCTCCGCCACGTCCTGCTGGGCGGCCCGCTCGCGCAGCGCCGTCCCGTCCACGCCGAGGCCGTGGACGCCCACGTGCGTGGTGTGCCCCGCGCACGTGACCGTGCGGGCGGCGCGGTCGACGCGCGCGCCGAGCACCACTTCGCAGCAGTCGAGGAACGCCGAGGCCCAGCGTTCGGTGAGGAACCCCGCGTGGTCCGCGCCGAGGATGCCCTGCAGGACCTGCGCGCCGATGTCGTCCGGGAGCAGCCGGAAGTACTCCGGCGGCGCCCACGGCGTGTGCGAGAAGTGCACGATCCTGAGGTCGGGACGCCGGTCCCGCAGCATCCGCGGCGCCAGCGACAGGTGGTAGTCCTGGACGGCCGCCTTCGCGCCCGGCGCCGCGTCCCGCGCCAGCGCGTCGGCGAACGCCGCGTTGTACGCCTCGTAGGACTGCCAGTCGCGCCGCGCGCGCGCATCGAAGTGCGGGCTGCGCGGGGTGTCGTACAGCAGATGGTGGACGAACCACAGCGTCGAGTTCGCGACCGCGTTGTACGCCCGGTGGAACGTCGCCGCCGGAATGTCCAGCATCCGGACGGCCGCGCCGCCCGTGTCGTGGCCCGCGAGGTCGATCCGCCCGTCCGGGGCGCGCCGCGCCGCCGTCCGGTCCGCCTCCCCGAGGCTCGCGCACACCCACAGCACGTCCTGCCCGGACGCCACTCCGGCGAGGCCCGACACGAGCCCGCCGCCTCCCCGCCGCATCTCCAGCGCGCCGTCGTCGGACAGCGAGAACGACACGGGCCCGCGGTTCGACGCCACCACCACTTGGCTCATACGGGAAGGGTCTCAGTTGTGACGGGGGTGCTTCAAAGTGGCCCGGGGGGAACACTTCGGGGCCGTTCCGCGGGCAGGCATCTGTACCGGAAGCGCCTTGGTTAGGGGGATTTACGCCGGGTACCCGGACGGAATGAGTCGGGCCGAGACCACCAAGACCGTCCTCGTCGCGGGGGCGGCGAACCTCCTCCTCGCCATCGCCAAACTGATCGCCGGGTCGCTCGCCGGATCGAGCGCGATGCTCGCCGAGGGCGCGCACTCCGTCGCCGACACCCTCAACCAGGGGTTCCTGTTCACCTCGCTGCGGCGCAGCGCCCGCCCGCCCGACCGCCGCCACCCGTTCGGCTACGGCAACGAGCGCTACTTCTGGTCGCTGCTCGCCGCGTTCGGCATCTTCGTCGCCGGCGGCGGCTTCTCCATCTTCGAGGGCGTCCTCACGATGAGCGGGCACGGCGGCTCAGCGGGCGACGTGTGGCTCGCCTACGGCGTCCTCGCCCTCGGCGCGGTGCTGGAGGGGACGTCCTGGGTCCGCGCGTTCACGCAGGCGCGCCGCGAGACCCGCGAGAACGGCCGCGACATCGTCGACCACGTCCGCCGGTCGCCCGACGTCACCTTCAAGGCCGCGCTGTTCGAGGACACCGCCGCCATGATCGGCCTCGCGTTCGCCGCCGCCGGTCTCGTCCTGCGGCAGCTCACCGGCTCGGAGTTCTGGGACGGCCTCGCCTCCGTCCTGATCGGCCTGCTGCTCGTCGCCGTCGCGTTCGTGCTCGGCCGCGACAGCATGGGCCTGATCATCGGCCGGGCCGCCGACCCCGCCGCGCAGCGGGAGATCCGCGCCGAGATCGCCGCGGCGCCCGGCGTCACCGGCGTCGACGACCTGCTCACGATGCACTTCGGCCCGGACGAGCTGCTCGTCGCCGCCCGGGTCAACTTCTCCGACGCCATCAGCGCCGACCAGGCCGAGGACGTCGCCGGCGAGATCGACCGCCGGCTGAAGGAGCGCGTCCCGATCGTCCGGCACGTCTTCCTCGACCCCACCCAGCGCACGCCCACCCGGCCCGCCGCCGACGAGCCCGCGTGATCAAGACCACCCCCGGGGTAACGTCTCACAGGGCGGACCCACCTGTCCGCCCTCCGGTCACGTCATGTAAAGTTCGCATACGAGTTGAAAGCGCTCGTTCGCTTGCTCGCGCTCGAGCTCGACAACGGAATACCGCTCATCCAGAGGGGTGCAGGAAGCACAGTGGCCCGACGGGCCGGTCTTCCAGCTCAGCCCCCTGACAACTGAATACCGCTCATCCAGAGGGGTGGAGGGACCGGCCCTGCGAAGCCCCGGCAACCACCCGGCTGAGGCGCACTCGCGATCCTGCGAGGCCGGCCGGGAGATGGTGCCAACTCCGGCCTGCGACCAAGGTGGCGCAGGGAAGATGGGGAGAAAGGCCTCGCCCTCATGGCACTTACGCCTGCCACGGACCTCGGACCCGCTACCGCCCTCGTCTGCCGCGAATGCGGCTCGAAGCGCGATCTCGGCCCCTTCTACGCGTGCGAGGAGTGTTTCGGCCCGCTGGAGATCGCGTACGACTTCGGCGGGATCACCCGGGCCGCCATCGAATCCGGTCCGCGCAACATCTGGCGCTACCGCGGGCTGCTGCCCGTCCCGTCGACCGTCGCCGACACCCCGAACACCGAGCCCGGCCTGACCCGGCTCGTCCGCGCCGACAACCTCGCCGAGAGCCTCGGCCTGCAGCGCCTGTGGGTGAAGGACGACAGCGGCAACCCGACCCACTCCTTCAAGGACCGCGTCGTCGCGGTGGCGCTCGCCGCCGCCCGCGAGCTCGGCTTCAAGGTGCTGGCCTGCCCGTCCACCGGCAACCTCGCCAACGCGGTCGCCGCCGCGGCGGCCCGCGCCGGGATCCGCAGCGCCGTGTTCGTCCCGTCGAACCTCGAGTCGCAGAAGATCATCACGACGGCCGTGTACGGCGGGACGTTCGTCACCGTCGACGGCAACTACGACGACGTGAACCGGCTCGCGTCCGAGATCGCCGGCGAGCAGGACGACTGGGCGTTCGTCAACGTCAACGTCCGCCCGTACTACGCCGAGGGCTCCAAGACGCTCGGCTACGAGATCGCCGAGCAGCTCGGCTGGCGGCTGCCCGACCAGATCGTGGTGCCGGTCGCGTCCGGCTCCCAGCTCACCAAGATCGACAAGGCGTTCCAGGAGCTGATCAAGCTCGGCCTGGTCGAGGACAAGCCGTACCGCGTGTTCGGCGCCCAGGCCGCCGGCTGCGACCCCGTGTCCGCCGCGTTCAAGGCGGGCCACGACGTCGTCCGCCCGGTCAAGCCCGACACCATCGCCAAGTCGCTGGCCATCGGCAACCCCGCCGACGGCCCCTACGTGCTGGACGTGGCGCGCCGCACCGGCGGCGCCGTCGAGGACGTCACCGACGAGCAGGTCGTCGAGGGCATCCGGCTGCTCGCCCGCACCGAGGGCATTTTCGGCGAGACCGCCGGCGGCGTCACCGTCGGCTGCCTGCGCAAGCTCGTCGACGCCGGCACCCTCGACCCGGCCGCCGAAACCGTGATCATCAACTCCGGGGACGGGCTCAAGACGCTGGACGCCGTCGCGCCCGTCGCCAAGCCGAGCGCCAACATCGCCCCGACGCTGGAGGCGTTCCGCGCCGCCGGCCTCGCCTGAGAACGAGAAGGAGCCAGCACATGAGCAGCGTGTCCGTCCGCATCCCGACGATCCTGCGGACCTACACCGGCGGCGAGGCGGAGGTGAAGGCGGAGGGCGCGACCCTCCGCGCCGTGGTCGCCGACCTGGAGGCCAGCTACACCGGCATCGCGGCCCGCATCCTGGACGACGCCGGCAAGATCCGCCGGTTCGTCAACGTCTACGTCGGCGACGAGGACGTCCGGTTCGCCGAGGGCCTCGACACCGCGACCCCCGCGGGAACCCAGATCTCGATCATCCCCGCGGTCGCGGGCGGCTGACCGCCACCGGCCATCCGTCCTCCGTCCCCGGGCACCGTCGCGGCCGCCGGGTGGGGTCGATCCCGATCATGCCGGGTCGACCCCGCCCGCGGCGCGGCGCCGCGGAGACGCGGATGATCCGCGGTCCCCGCGGTAGCAGGGGCGGGGGCCGGGGCACGGTCGAACGGCGGGCCGGGAATGGCGCAGGGCACGGTCAAGTGGTTCAACGCCGAGAAGGGGTACGGCTTCATCGCCGTCGACGGAGGCCGTGACGTCTTCGTCCACCATTCGGCGATCCAGATGGACGGCTACCGCACCCTCGAACAGGGCCGGCGCGTCGAGTTCGAGATCACCCAGAGCGACCGAGGCCCCCAGGCCGACGCCGTCCGCCCCCTCTGACCCGCGCGCTCCAGGCAATTGCGGGCACGGCGCGGAGGGATACGGTCAAGGTCCGGCTTTCCTGCTCAGACCACTGCCCCGCCTCAGTGATCCATGACGCAGGCGAGGCTCAGCAGTCGACGACGTGGCGGAGCAGGCCCGGCCTTCCGTCCATGACGTTCGGGCGGTCGAACGCCACCTGGCCATTGGCCTCGCTGAGGCTGAGCCATTCCGGGCTCGTTCTGAGCGCCGTCCGCAAGCGATTCTTCATGACGCCGGCCGATGCGGCCGCGGTCTATCCCTGCGTGAGATTTCCGCTCGCCAAAGGGATCGGAATCGAAACACGTGACGGCCAGGCACTCGCCGGCGCGTGGGCCCGATCGGATCCGCGAGTCGCCGGTTCACCCCGCGCGGCGTCTTGCTGCTGGCGGCGTCCTGCGCCGATGAGCTCCGCCGCTACGCCACCGGCGGCGCGGGCGTACGGCTCTGCGGCATACCGGCGCAGGACTGCGCGCAACGGGGCACGTCGACACATGTCCGGTGGCGAGTCGCGGCCTTAGGTGCAGGTCAGGACGAGTCCGGACAAGTCGATGAAGACGAGTGCGGCGAGGCTGTGCGGCGCTTGCACTCGAGGGGGTAGAGTGCTAAAAAACGGTTGGCACTCTACTGTGGAGAGTGACAGCTTCACAGTCTGGGTCGGGGCGACGAGGCCCCAGTCCGGTGGCGGAATGGCAGCCGCCGGGCGCGGGGCCGTCCGTCGCGGGCGTCGGCTCGATCCTTTAAGCCACCTTGTTCCGGGAGGACTAGGAGCCTATGGCTGCAAAGATGATCGCGTTCGACGAGGAGGCCCGGCGCGGCCTCGAGCGCGGCATGAACCAGCTCGCCGACGCCGTGAAGGTGACCCTCGGTCCCAAGGGCCGCAACGTCGTGCTGGAGAAGAAGTGGGGCGCCCCCACGATCACCAACGACGGTGTGTCGATCGCCAAGGAGATCGAGCTCGAGGACGCCTGGGAGAAGATCGGCGCGGAGCTCGTCAAGGAAGTAGCGAAGAAGACCGACGACGTCGCCGGTGACGGCACGACGACGGCGACCGTGCTGGCCCAGGCGCTGGTCCGCGAGGGCCTGCGCAACGTCGCCGCCGGCGCCAACCCGATGTCGCTGAAGCGCGGCATCGAGGCCGCGGTCGAGCGGGTCAGCGAGGAGCTGTCCAAGCTGGCCAAGGACGTGGAGACCAAGGAGCAGATCGCCTCCACGGCGTCCATCTCCGCGGGCGACCCGCAGATCGGCGAGATGATCGCCGAGGCGATGGACAAGGTCGGCAAGGAAGGCGTCATCACGGTCGAGGAGAGCCAGACCTTCGGTCTGGAGCTCGAGCTGACCGAGGGCATGCGCTTCGACAAGGGCTACATCTCGCACTACTTCGTGACCGACCCCGAGCGGATGGAGGCGGTCCTCGAGGACCCGTACATCCTGATCGTTCAGGGCAAGGCGTCGGCCAACAAGGACCTGCTGCCCGTCCTCGAGGGCGTCATGCAGTCCGGCAAGCCGCTCCTGATCATCGCGGAGGACGTCGAGGGCGAGGCCCTGGCGACCCTGGTCGTCAACAAGATCCGCGGCATCTTCAAGTCCGTGGCCGTGAAGGCCCCGGGCTTCGGCGACCGCCGCAAGGCCATGCTCGGCGACATCGCCACGCTGACCGGCGGCCAGGTCATCAGCGAGGACGTGGGTCTCAAGCTGGAGAACACCACGACCGACATGCTGGGCCGCGCCCGCAAGGTCGTCATCACCAAGGACGAGACCACCATCGTGGACGGCGCCGGTGACGCCAACGAGATCGCGGGCCGGGTCAACCAGATCCGCACCGAGATCGACAACACCGACTCCGACTACGACCGCGAGAAGCTCCAGGAGCGCCTGGCCAAGCTCGCGGGCGGTGTCGCGGTCATCAAGGCCGGCGCCGCGACGGAGGTCGAGCTCAAGGAGCGCAAGCACCGCATCGAGGACGCCGTCCGCAACGCGAAGGCCGCGGTCGAGGAGGGCATCGTCCCCGGCGGTGGCGTCGCGCTGCTGCAGGCCGGCACCAAGGCGTTCGACAAGCTGGAGCTCGTGGGCGACGAGGCCACCGGTGCCAACATCGTCAAGCGCGCTCTGGAGGAGCCGCTGAAGCAGATCGCCGTGAACGCCGGCCTCGAGGGCGGCGTCGTGGTGGAGAAGGTCCGCAACCTGACCCCGGGTGAGGGCCTGAACGCCGCGACCGGCGAGTACGTCAACATGTTCGACTCCGGGATCCTCGACCCGGCCAAGGTGACCCGGTCCGCGCTGCAGAACGCCTCGTCGATCGCCGCGCTGTTCCTGACCACCGAGGCCGTCATCGCCGAGAAGCCCGAGAAGAACCCGGCCCCGGCGGGCGGCATGCCCGACGCCGGCGGCATGGACTTCTGATCGAGCCCATGACCCGGACGATCGGGACCGGCTGACCGTACCGGCGGCCTCACGATCGTGTGGTGACCCAAGGGGCGGTTCCTTCGGGAACCGCCCCTTTCGGCATCTCCGAAGGCGGCCTCGTGGACACGGCCGCTTCGGGAACGCGGGGGCCGCCCCCGGCCGTTCGAACAGCGGGAGCGGTCTCCCGGCCGACAGGAGATGCTTTCCGCGCGGAGCCGAACGGAGAACGGGTGTGCAGGTGAGCGGCATCGGCAGCGGCGCCCGCCCGTACGGTCCGTCCCGGACGGCTTCCCCTGAGGGGCCGGTGTTGGCAGGATCGCCGCTTGGACGGCGCGTCCCGCATGCGCTGCCCGACCGATCCGGCGGACGGCCCGCGCGAGCGGCCGATGAGGCAGGAGAACGCGTGAGCGAAGTGTTCAGCTCCCCGGTGCTCAAGGTGGAACAGCCGCGCAGGGGCCCGTTCGCCAAATCGAGGTACCGGGTCCTCGACCGCGACGGCACCGTCCTGGCCGTCGCCGGCGAGACGGGCGAGAAGGGGCGCGCGGAGACGCTGCGGACGCTCTTCCCCGGCAAGTCCGACCTCGACGCCCACGTGGTGCTGCTGACCACCCCGAGCGGCGAACCGCTCTACGTGGTGGACAAGCGGCGGGGGCGCGAGCTGACGGAGGTCCACGGCTCCGAGGGGGAACTCGTCGGCTCGTTCGTCACCGAGCGCGTCGGCCGCCGGTACGTCCTCCGGGACGCGGAGGGCGGCAGGCTCGGCACGATCGCGGTGGACCTGCCGCGCAACAACTTCGAGGTGATGGACACCGACGGCGGCAAGGTGGCGCACGTCCGCAAGAAGTGGGCGGGCCTCGCCACCCATCTGCTGACCACGGCGGACAAGTACGACGTCGAGATCTTCGACCCGGTCCGGGAGCCGCTGCGCACGATGGCGGTGATGACGGCCATCGTCATGGACCTGAACCTGCACGAGTCGAAGGACATCACCTGACGGACGTCCGCACGCGGCTGTAGCTCGCGCGGACGCGCATGCGGACGTGTGGCGGCCTCCTCGGGTGACCGCCGCCGGCGAAGCCGAGGGCGCCGTCCAATCCGGTCGAGCGCTCTGGCGGCGCGTCGGCAACGAAAATTTTCTGCCGGAGGGAACGAGTGGAATGCCCCTTTCGACAGGGGCGTTCCGCGACAAACCTCAAGGTCAGACGGGTGTGGCCGGGGACGTGCGCGCCTGAGACGTCCGAACCGTCCCAGGCGATTGCCGCGAGCCGGTTTGACGTCGGCGGACGGTGGGCATACTGTTCACTTCGCCCCACAGGGGAGCGGGACGCCGGAAGGCGGCCGGCCCGATGGGGAAACCACCACTCAGCAGCCGACACGGCTTCGCCGTGTCAGCCGTGCAGTGATGGCGTCGGTAAGGCCCGATTTTGCAAATCGAGCCGGATCTGATGAAATGGCAACACCGCCCGAAAGGGACGCGCAAGCGGACCGGAAAGGCAATCGGAAAAGCCCGGAAATTGACACTCCGAGCGGATCTGATAAAGTAAGAGCAGTCGCCCCGGGGCGGGAAACGCGAGAGCGGGTCCAGCACGGTGGGTGTCCGTTTCTTGAGAACTCAACAGCGTGTTAAAAGCCAGTGCCTTTATCGACCTGGCCGGTTAGGCCGGGTCGCCCCGTGCCATCTCCTTCGGGGGGTGGTGGGGATTTCTTTGAGGCA
>NZ_JAGEOK010000039.1 GCF_017573545.1 Actinomadura nitritigenes
CCCAGCACCGCATCCACCAAACCCGCCGAAGCCGCCTCCCCACCCAAAACAAGCACACGCGCCGGCAACAACTCCGACAACCCCCCACCACCCGCCAACGCAGCCAGATGCGACGGCACAATCTTCAAAAAATCGATTGGATGCGCCCGCAAGTAGCCGCGCAAAGCCGCCGGATCGGCAGCGGTCAGCTCATCGATGAGGTGCAGCGATCCACCGGACATCAACGCACCGAACAGCACCGTGTTGCCGAAATCCGTCACCGCCGACTGGACCATCGCATACGAACCGGGACCGAACCCGATCCGGTCCACCGCGCCGCGCACGTAGGCGGTGAGATTGCCGTGGGTGACCTGGACGCCCTTGGGTCGTCCTGTCGAGCCCGAGGTGTAGATGACGTACGCGAGCTGATCCGCGTGCACGGGCTCCGGCGGGAGGGGCTCGGCCAGGCCGTGGGACGCGGCCGTGACCGGATCGTCCAGCACCACCAGCCGGACCCGGCCGACGGGCAGGCCGCCCGCGGTCTCCTCGTTTCCGACCAGCAGCGATGCGCCGCTGTCGGCCAGCATGAACGCCAGCCGGTCCACCGGAAGCCCGGGATCCAGCGGCAGATAGGCGCCACCGGCCTGCCACACCGCCAGCAGCGTCACCACCACGTCCACCCCCCGGGGCAGGCACACGCCGACGACGGTTTCGGGACCGACGCCCAGGCCGCGCAGGTATCCGGCGCGCAGTGCGACACGTTCGGCCAGTTCACCGTAGGTGAGCGACGGTCCGCCGTCCGCCGAGACCGCGACGGCGTCCGGCTCCCCCGCCACCGAGAGGTGCACGCCCGGCCGTTCGGGTTTCCGCCCGCCGGTCCCCGCCCAGGCCTCCAGCAGGCGGGTCCGCTCCCCCGGGTCGATCAGCGGCAGCTCCGACAACCGCCGGTCCGCGTCGGCCGCCATCGCGTCGAGGACCGTCGTCAGGCATGCCGCGAACCGTTCGGCCGAGGACCGGTCGAAGAGCTCCGTGCTGTACTCGACCGAGCCCGCGAGCCCGCCCTCCTCGGTGTCGGACAACACCAGCCGCAGGTCGAAGCGCGTGCTCTGGATGCCGGGCGGCGTGATCGCGTCGAGCTCGGCCGGCTCTCCGTCGTAGTTGAAGAGCACCTGGACGAGGGGGTGCCGGGACCGGTCCCGCTCCACCACCAGCGCGTCGACGAGCTGCTCGAACGGCAGGTCCTGGTGGGCGTAGGCGTCGAGCGCGTCGGACCGCACGCGTTCGAGCAGCTCGGTGACCGCCGGGTCGCCCGACAGGTCGGCGCGCAGGACGAGCGTGTTGACGAAGCACCCGATCAGGCCCTCGGTCTCGGCCCGGTTGCGTCCCGCGATCGGCGTCCCGACCAGCACGTCGTCCTGGCCCGCGAGCCCGCCGAGGACGACGGCGTAGGCCGAGAGCAGGGTCATGAACATCGTCGCGCCGGAGCCGCGGCCGAGGGCGCGCAACCGGGCGGTGACGTCCGCCCGGACCTCGATCCCGACCGCGGCGCCCGCCGCCGTCCGCACGGCCGTCCGGGGCCGGTCGGTGGGCAGCTCCAGGACGGTGGCGCCCGCGAGACGGGAACGCCAGTGATCCAGCTCGGCCGCCAGCACCTCGCCACGCAACCACTCCCGCTGCCACACCGTGAAGTCGGCGTACTGGACCGGCAGCGCGGGCAGGCCGGCGTCCGCCCCGCGTCTGATCGCGTCGTGCAGGGCCGTCACCTCGCGGACGAGGATTCCGGCGGACCACTCGTCGGAGACGGCGTGGTGCAACACGACGCACAGGACGTGCTCCTCGGGCCCGAAGCGCAGCAACCGCGCCCTCATGAGGGATCCGGCGGCCAGGTCGAACGGCACCGCGGCGTCCGCGGCGACCAGCCGCTCCGCCTCGGCGGCCGCGTCCGCCGGCCGCCGGGCGGCGAGGTCGGTCAGCCGCAGCGGGACGGCGCGGCCGGAGTCGATCACCTGGTGGACGACGCCGTCCTCGTCCGGTACGAGCCGGGTCCGCAGCACCTCGTGCCGCATGACGACCGCCTCCAGCGCGGCCCGCACGTCGGCGGGGTCGACGGGGCCCGCGAGGCGCAGGGTCGTCGGCACGTTGTGCTCGGCGGAGCCGGGGTCGAGCTGGTCGAGGAACCAAACCCGCTGTTGCGCGAACGACAGCGGCAGCGGCCGGTCGCGCGGCACGGGGACGATCTCCGGCGACCGCTCGCCCGGCGCGGCCGCGTCGACCAGTTCGGCGAGCGCGGCGGGCGTCGGGTTGTCGAAGAGCCCGGCCACCGGCACGTCGGCGCCCAGCACGAGACGGACGCGCGACATCACCTGGGTCGCCAGCAGCGAGTGCCCGCCGAGCGCGAAGAAGTCGTCGTCGGCGGCGACGCGGTCGCGGCCCAGCAGCCCGGCCCAGATCCCGGCCAGGATCTCCTCGGTGGGGGTGCGGGGGGCGAGGCCGCCCGTCCGCTCCGCGGTCGCCGTCCCGGGGTCGGGCAGCGCCGCGCGGTCCACCTTGCCGTTGGCCGTCAGCGGCATCGACGCCAGCTCCACGAAGACCGAGGGCACCAGATGGTGCGGCAGCGACGCCGACAGCGCCGACCGGAGGTCGTCCGCCGCGGGCGCGCCCGCCTCGGCGTCGGTGGCCACCACGTACGCGACCAGCCGCCGCGCCGCGCCCTCGCCGGCCGCGACGACGGCGGCGGTGCCCACGCCGGGAAGCGCGGTCAGCGCCGCCTCGATCTCGCCGGGCTCCACCCGGAAGCCGCGCACCTTGACCTGGTCGTCGACGCGGCCGAGGTAGACCAGCTGCCCGTCGGCGCGCCAGCGGACCCGGTCGCCGGTCCGGTAGAGCCGCGACCCGTCGGCGGCGAACGGGTCGGCCACGAACCGTTCGGCCGTGCGGTCCGGCCGGCCGCCGTAGCCGCGCGCGACGCCCGCGCCGCCGACGCACAGCTCGCCGGTCACGCCCACCGGCACGGGAGCGAGGTGCCGGTCGAGCACGTACAGCCGGGTGCCGCCGATGGGGACGCCGATGGGCGCCTCGCCGTCCGGGCCGGTCCCGCACGGCGCCATCGACGCGCAGACGGTGGTCTCGGTGGGGCCGTAGGCGTTGAACAGCCGCCGGTCCCGCGCCCAGGCGGCCGCCGTTCCCGGGTCCAGGCGTTCACCGGCCGACAGGAGCGTCCGAAGGCCGGGCAGGCGCGCCGGAGACATCACGTCCAGCAGCGTCGGCGGAAGCGTCGCCACCGTGACGCCCCGCGCCTCGATCAGCTCGATGAGCGCGCCGGGCTCGGTGCGCTCACCGGCCAGGGCCACGACCAGCGTCGCACCGTAGGCCAGCGCCATGAAGGTCTCCGACACCGCCGCGTCGAAGCTCGACGAGGCGAACTGCAGCACCGCGTCCTCGGGCGTCACGCCGAGCACGTCGTGCTGGGCGGCGACCATGGTGAGCACGCCGCGGTGCGGGATCTGCACGGCCTTGGGAGCGCCGGTCGACCCGGAGGTGTAGATCACGTACGCGAGGCCGTCCGGATGGTGCGCCGGGGCGCCGGGCGCGTCCGGCGGGCAGGCCCGGATCGCCAGGTCGACGGCCGGGTCGTCCAAGGCGACCGGGCGCACCCGCCCGGCCGGCAGGTCGTCCAGCGTCTCGGTGGTTCCCACCAGCACCGAGACGCGGCTGTCGGTGAGCATGTACGCGAGGCGTTCGGCGGGGAGCGCCGGGTCGAGCGGCAGATAGGCGCCGCCGGCCTTCCACACCGCCAGCGACACCGCCGCCAGATCCACGCCGCGCGGCAGGCACAGGCCCACCACGGTCTCCGGCCCGGTGCCGAGGCCGCGCAGATGCCCGGCGAGGCGGTTCGCGCGTTCCTCCAGCTCGGCGTAGGTGAGGCGATCGGACCCGGCGATCACGGCGGTCGCGTCGGGCGTGGCCCGCGCCCACCGCGCGACCAGCTCGTGGACGGACGCCGCGCCCGGTCGCGGCGCGGCGGCGCGGTTCCAGTCGAGGGTCACCTTCCGGCGTTCGTCGCCGGTGAGCGTCGCCAGCTCCGACAGCCGCCGGCCCGGATCGGCCGCGATCTCGTCGAGCAGCAGGCCGATCCGTTCGGCCAGCCGTTCCGCGGTCGGCCGGTCGAGCAGCTCGGTGCTGTACTCGACCTTCGCGGTGAGGCCACCGTCGGCGTCCATGAACGCCAGGCGCACGTCGGTGAGCGCGATGGGATCGGCGACCGGGAGCAGCTCGGCCTCGAGCCCGGGGAGGTCGAGGCGTTCGCCGCCGTCCTGGTCGTAGTTGAACAGCGCCTGGAAGATCGGCGTGCGGCCGCGGTCGCGGCGCGGCTGCAGGGCGTCGACGACCTGCTCGAACGGGACGTCCTGGTGGGCGTAGGCGGCAAGGGCGTCGCGCCGCACCCGCTCCACGACCTCGGCGAACGTGGGGTCGCCGGACAGGTCGGTGCGCAGCACCAGCGTGTTGACGAACAACCCGACGAGGTCCTCGGTCTCGGCCCGGTTGCGGTTCGCGATCGGGGTGCCGACGAGCACGTCGTCCTGGCCGCAAAGGCGGCCCAGCGTCACCGCGTACGCCGCCAGCAGCGTCATGAACATCGTCGCGCCGCACGACCGGCTGAGCTCCCGCAGCCCGCGCCCGGTCGTCTCCGGCACGGCGAACTCGACGACCGCGCCCGCCGACGAGCGGACGGGCGGCCGCGGCCGGTCGACCGGCAGTTCCAGATCGGGCGCGCCGGCGAGCCGCTCCCGCCAGTGCCCCAGCTGCCCTTCGAGGACGTCGCCGCGCAGCCAGTCCCGCTGCCACCCGGCGAAGTCGGCGTACTGCAGCGGCAGCGGCGCGAGCGGAACCTCCCGGCCGCCCGCCGCGAACGCGCCGTACAGGGCGGCGATCTCCTGCCGCAGCAGTCCCGCGGACCACTCGTCGCACACGATGTGGTGCATCACCATCGAGAAGACGTGGTCGCCATCGCCGAGACGGATCAGCCGCCACCGGCACAGCGGCCCCTCGGCCAGGTCGAACGGCGCGGACGCGTCGGCCGCCGCCAGCGCGGTCGCGCTCTCGAGGGGGTCCACCGCGCCGCAGACGTCGTCCCGGCGCAGGACAGGTCCGCCGGGCGGGTCGATGATCTGGTGCGCGACGCCGCCCACCGCCGTGAACCGGGTGCGCAGCGCCTCGTGCCGTGCCATGACGGCGTCGACGGCGGCGGTGAGCGCCGCCGCGTCCAGCGGTCCGCGCAGCCGCAGCGCGACGGGCACGTTGAAGTCGGTCGAGCCCGGCTCCAGCTGGTCGAGGAACCACAGCCGCTGCTGGGCGAAGGACGCCGGGACCAGGCCGTCGCGCGGCGCCGGGAGCAGCGGCGGCGCGAGCCCGCCGCCGCCGGTCCGGCCGATCGTCTCCGCCAGGCCGCGTACGGTCGGCCGGTCGAAGAGCGCGGCGACGGGCAGTTCGGTCTCGAAGACCGCGCGGATCCGGGAGACGACCCGGGTGGCGAGCAGCGAGTGCCCGCCGAGCGCGAAGAAGTCGTCGGTGGCGCCGACCTCCGGCACGCCGAGCACCTGGGCCCAGATCCCGGCCAGCAGCTCCTCGGCCGCGGTCCGCGGCGCCGTCCGCCCCTCCGCCGGCGGCTCGGGGGACGGAAGCGCGTCGCGGTCGAGCTTGCCGTTCGACCTGAACGGGAGCGCGGCCAGCTCGACCACGGCCGCCGGGACGAGGTGGGGCGGCAGGATCGTGCGCAGGAACGTCCTGGTCTCGTCGGCGCCGGGCAGGCCGCGCTCGGGATCGGCGGGGACGGCGTAGGCGACCAGCCGTTCGTCCCGGGCCACGACCACGGCCGCCGCGACGGCCGGATGGCCGAGCAGCGCCGCCTCGACCTCGCCGGGCTCGACCCGGACACCGCGGAGCTTGACCTGGGCGTCCATCCGCCCGAGGAACTCCAGAGTGCCGTCCCGCCGCCGCCGGACGCGGTCGCCGCTACGGTACATCCGCGCCCCGGCCCCGGCGAACGGGTCGGGCACGAACCGCTCCGCGGTCAGGTCCGGCCGCGCCGCGTACCCGCGCGCCAAGCCCGCGCCCGCGATGAACAGCTCGCCCGCCGCGCCCACCGGCACCGGGCGGAGCGAGCGGTCCAGCACGTACAGGCGGGTGTTGCCGACCGGGCCGCCGATCGGCAGGACGCCGGACACCCCGACCGGACGCGGGCACGGCCAGGCCGACACGTCGATCGACGCCTCGGTCGGGCCGTAGACGTTGTGGACCCTCGCCCCGGGGTTGGCCTCCTGGAACCGGGCGACGTCCTCGCCCCGCAGGACCTCGCCGCCGCACACCACCAGCCGCAGGCCGGTGCCGAGTCCCTCCCGCCGGATCAGCAGCCGGAACAGCGACGGCACGATGTCGATGACGTCGATGCGCTCCCGCTCGATCGTCTCCGCGAGGTAGTCCGGGTCGGCGCGGCGCTCCGGGTCGGCGACGACCACCTGGGCGCCCACCGCGAGCGGCCAGAGGATCTCCCCCGTGGCGGCGTCGAAGCCGATGGCGCTCTTCTGCAGCACACGGTCCCCGGCCGCGAGGCCGAACGCCTCCTGCCGCCAGGCGAGCACGTTCACCAGCCCGCGGTGCGTGAGCGACACCCCCTTGGGGCGGCCGGTCGAGCCGGAGGTGAAGATGACGAACGCGAGCTGGTCCGGATGGGTCGCCGTCGCGAGCGGGCCGTCGTCGGCCACGGCGATCGCCGGGTCGTCGAGGTCGACCGGCCGCACCGGCAGCTCCCGCAGGAGCGCCAGCGTCTCGGCTTGCCCGATCACCACCTCGGCACCGCACTCGGCGACCATGAAGCGGGTGCGCTCGACCGGGTGGCCGGGCTCCAGCGGAAGGTAGGCCGCGCCGGCCTTGAGCACCGCCAGCATCGCCACCACCAGGCCGGGGCCGGGGGTGACGCACAGCCCGACGACGTCGTCGGGGCGCACACCCACCGACCGCAGGTGGCGGGCCAGCCGGTTCGACAGCGCGGCCAGCTCGGCATAGGTGAGCCGGCGGCCGTCCCAGACGACGGCCGTCGCGTCCGGGGTACGGCCGGCCTGGGCGTCGATCAGCTCGTGGACACCGCCGACGTCCGGGAGCGCGGCCCGGGTGGCGTTCCATGCCGAGATCTCCCGCCGCCGTTCGGCCTCGTCCAGCAGGTCGAGCTCGGACAGGCGGCGCCCCGGGTCAGCGGCGATCGCGTCGAGCACCGCGAGGAGGTGGCGGGTCAGGGCCCGCGCCGTCGCCTCGTCGAACAGGTCGGTGGCGTACTCCAGCGCGCCGGTCAGCTCGTCCCCGTCGACGAGCACGACGCCGAGGTCGAACGGGGTGGTGCTGCGGGGGCCGCCGAAGCCGGTCGAGGCCAGGCCCGGGAGACCGGCGGCCGTGGCGTCGGCCCGCTCGACGTCGAACAGCACCTGGAACAGCGGGTTGCGACCCCGGTCCCGGTCCGGGCGCAGGGCGTCCACCACCTGCTCGAACGGGACGTCCTGGTGGGCGAAGGCGTCCAGCGCGCCGGCGCGCACCCGCGCGAGGACGTCGGTGAACGTGGGGTCGCCGGACAGGTCGGTGCGCAGCACCACGGTGTTGACGAAGAAGCCGATGAGGTCCTCGGTCTCGGGCCGGGTGCGCCCCGCGACGGGCGCGCCGACCACGACGTCCTCGGTCCCGGCGTACCGGCCGAGCACGATCGAGAAGGCCGACAGCAGCGTCATGAACATCGTGGCGCCGCTCCGACCGCTCAGCGCGCGGAGCCGGGCCGCGGTCGCCGCGGGAACCTCGAAGCCCACCATCGCGCCCGCCGCCGACCGCTCGGCGGGGCGCGGCCGGTCCAGCGGAAGCTCCAGCTCGGGCGCGTCCCGCAGCCGGTCACGCCAGAAGGCGAGCTGGCCGTCGAGCAGCTCGCCGCGCATGTGCGCGCGCTGCCAGACGGCGAAGTCGGCGTACTGGACGGTGAGCGGCGGGAGCGGCGAGGGCCTTCCGTCCGCGAACGCCGCGTACAACGCCGACAGCTCGCGCCACAGCACGCCCGCGGACCACTCGTCGGAGACGACGTGGTGCATGCACAGGCTCAGCACATGGTCGTCCTCGCCGAGGACGAGGAGCGTGCCGCGGATCAGCGGCCCGGCGTCCAGGTCGAACGGGGCCGTCACCGTGCGGTCGACCAGTTCCCCGGCGCGGGCGGCCGGGTCGGGATCGGCGGTCAGGTCGACGACGGCCAGGCCGAGGCCGCGGGGTTCGTCGACGACCTGGCGGGCGACGCCGTCGGCGAAGGTGACCAGGCGGGTCCGCAGCACCTCGTGCCGCGTGATGATCTCGTCCAGCGCGGCGGTCAGCGCAGCCGTGTCGAGGGGGCCGGTCAGCCGCAGGGTGAGCGGGACGTTGTACTCGATCGAGCCGGGTTCGAGCCGGTCCAGGAACCAGAGGCGCTGCTGGGCGTACGACAGCGGCGCGGGCGCGGCGGACGGCCGGGCGGTGATCGGCGCGGCGGGCGCCGGCCCCGGCGTCGGGGACGCGGCCGGGCCCGCCGCGCCGGCCCCGTCGAGCAGGGCGGCGAGGCCTGCCACGGTCGGATGGTCGAAGAGGTCGGCGAGCGCGGGTTCGACGCCGAGGGCCTCGCCGATCCGCCACGCGACCTGGACGGCGAGCAGCGAGTGACCGCCCAGCTCGAAGAACGTGTCGTGGACGCCCACCGTGCGGGCGCCGAGCACCTCGGCC
Source organism: Actinomadura nitritigenes (assembly GCF_017573545.1). Taxonomy (GTDB): domain Bacteria; phylum Actinomycetota; class Actinomycetes; order Streptosporangiales; family Streptosporangiaceae; genus Spirillospora; species Spirillospora nitritigenes. Next base: position 8,755 of record NZ_JAGEOK010000039.1, read on the forward strand.
CAGATCCCCGCGATCAGCTTCTCCGCCGGGGTGCGCGCCGCGACCGCCGCGCCCGCCAGCTCCGGCCGGTCGCCGCCGGGTTCGGGGAGCGCCGCGCGGTCGACCTTCCCATGGCGGGTCAGCGGGATCGCGGCGAGCTCCACGAAGACCGCCGGGGTCATCGACTCGGGCAGCCGGGCGCGCACGAACTCGCGCAGCCCGGTCGTCGAGGGGAGCCCGGCGGCGGGGTCGGCGGCGACGAGGTACCCGACGAGCCTGTCGTCGCGGGCGATCACCACGGCGGCGGTCACGGCCGGGTGGTCGAGCAGGACCGTCTCGACCTCGCCCGGCTCGATCCGGAAGCCCCGCAGCTTGATCTGGTGGTCGGTGCGGCCCAGGAACTCCAGCTCGCCGTCCGGACGCCATCGCACGCGGTCGCCGCTGCGGTAGAGCCGGCCGCCGTCCGCCGCGAACGGGTCCGGCACGAACCGTTCGGCCGTCAGCTCCGGCCGCCCGCCGTAGCCGCGCGCCAGCCCTCTCCCGCCGATGAACAGCTCGCCGGGGACGCCGACGGGAAGCGGGGACAGGTGCCGGTCGAGCACGTAGACCGCAGTGCCGGGCAGCGGCGCGCCGATCGGCGCGGGCCCGTCGCCACCGGTTCCGGGCGGCTCGCCGTAGGTGCTGTCGACGGTGGTCTCGGTGATGCCGAACGCGGTGAGCAGCCGCACGTCCGGGCCGAGGACGTCGCGGGCGCGCCGGGCGCGGGCCAGCCGCCAGATGTCGGTGGTCACCACCAGCAGCCGCAGCGACGCGGGCCGCTCGCCGGTCCGCGCGACGTGCTCGACCAGCGCGTCCACGAAGCGGGGCGCCGCCTCGAACGCCTCCACCCGTTCGCGCGCCAGGGTCCCGGCGAGCCGTGCCGGGTCGGTCTGGTGGCCGACCGGCGCGAGCACCAGCGTGCCGCCCGAGCAGAGCGCCCGGACCACGTCGCCGGTGAACACGTCGAAGCCGGCGCCCGCCACCGACAGCCACCGGTAGCCGGTCCCCGCCGGGAAGTGCGTGCCGGACCAGGCGGCGAACAGCGCGGTCAGCGAGCCGTGTGTGATCTGGACGCCCTTGGGGAGCCCGGTCGATCCGGAGGTGTAGACGACGGCGGCGAGCTGGTCCGGCAGGCATTCGCCGGCCGGAGGGGCGGACGCGTCATCGGCCGTCGCCTCCTCCTCGCCGTCGAGGACGAGTGCCGGCACGCCGGGCGGCGGCTCGTCACCCGAACGGCCGGTCAGCACGAGCCGGGCGCCGCTGTCGGAGAGCTTGTACGCGAGCCGTTCGGGGGGGTCGTCGGCGTCGAGGGCGAGGTAGGCGGCGCCGACCTTCCACACGGCGAGCACCGCCACCACCAGGTCGGCGTCCCGGGGCAGGAAGAGGGCCACGACCGACTCGCGGCCGATGCCCGCCGCCTCCCGCAGCCGCCGGGCGAGGCGGGCGGCGCGAGCGTCCAGCTCCCCGTAGCTCAGCGTGCGGTCGCCGCAGATCACGGCCGGAGCGTCCGGCGGCGCGGCGGCGATCAGCTCGTGCACCCCGGCCGCGGGCGGCGGCGGGCACGGGGCGGCGTTCCAGTCGGCCGTCGTCAGGTGCCGCTCCGCGGCGTCCGGCAGCGGCAGGGCGGACAGGCGCCGCGCGGGCTCTCGCGACACCCGTTCCAAAAGGGTGCACAGGTGCCCGGCGAGCCGCTCGATCGAGGCCGCGTCGAACAGCTCGGTGCTGTACTCGATCCGCCCGGCCAGGCCGTCGCCGTCCCCGTCGTCGGCGAGCACGAGCGTCAGGTCGAACAACGCCGTGTCGCGCGGCACCGGCACCCGCGTGACGCCGAAGTCGCCGAACCCCGCCGACCACTGCGCGCCGCCGCCCTGCGCATAGTCGAACATGACCTGGAAGAGCGGGTGGCGGGTGCGGTCGCGGTCGGGCCGCAGCGCGTCCACCAGCTGTTCGAACGGCACGTCCTGGTGCGCGTAGGCGCCGAGGGCGTCCCGGCGGACCCGTGCCACGACCTCGGTGAAGGCCGGGTCGCCCGACAGGTCGGTGCGCAGCACAAGCGTGTTGACGAAGAAGCCGACGAGCGCCTCGGTCTCGGCGCGGTCGCGGCCCGCGATCGGGGTGCCGACCACCACATCGTCCTGGTCGGCGTAGCGGCCGAGAACGACCGAGAATCCGGCGAGCAGGGTCATGAACATCGTCGCGCCGGCCTCGCGGCTCACCGCCCGCAATCGGGCGACCGCCGGCTCGGGGACGCGGAAGTCGTGAACGGCACCGGCCGGCGAGCGGACCGGCGGGCGCGGGCGCGTGGTGGGCAGGTCCAGCGGCGGCGCGTCCGCGAGGCGGTCGCGCCAGTACGCCAGCCGCGCCTCGAGCACCTCCCCGGTCAGGTGTTCACGCTGCCAGACGGCGAAGTCGGCGTACTGCACCGGCAGCGGCGGCAGCGGCGCAGGCTCGCCGTCGCGGAACGCCTCGTACAGCAGGGCGAGCTCATGGCGGAGCAGCCCGGCGGACCACTCGTCGGAGACCACGTGGTGCACGCACAAGCTGAACACGTGGTCATCGGGCGCGAGCCGGATCAGCCTGGCCCGCAGCAGCGGGCCCGCGGCCAGGTCGAACGGCGCCGTCGCATCGGCGGCGACCAGGGCCTCGGCCGCCGTGATGCCTCCCTCGCCGGCGTCCGTGACGGTCAGCGCCCCGGGGCGCGGCGGGTCGATCACCTGGACGACCGCGCCGTCCACGGTGACCAGCCGGGTCCGCAGCACCTCGTGCCGTTCGATCAACGCGTCGAGCGCGGCGCCCAGTGCGTCGGCGTCCAGCGGCCCGGCGAGGCGCAGCGCCATGGGCAGGTTGTATTCGGCGGAGCCCGGTTCGAGGCGGTCCAGGAACCAGAGCCGTTGCTGCGCATACGACGGTGGTGCCGTCCCGTCGCGGGGCACGGCGACGATCGGCGGCACGGGCGCGGTGCTCGCCGCTCCGGCCGTGAGCGCGTCGACCACGCCCGCCAGTTCCCGCACGGTCGGGTGGTCGAACAGCTCGGCCAGCGGAGCCTCCGCCCCGAACGCCGCCCTGATCCGCGACATCACCTGGGTGGCCAGCAGCGAATGCCCGCCCAGCTCGAAGAAGTCGTCGTGCACACCGATCCGGTCCAGGCCCAGGACCTGCGTCCAGATCCCGATGAGCATCTCCTCGGTGGGCGAGTGCTCGCCGGTGGACCCGCCGGGGCCGTCCGGGCGGGCGCTCTCGGGCACCGGAAGGGCAGCCCGGTCGAGTTTGCCGTTGGCGTTCAGCGGCAGCCGCGCCAGCTCGACGAACACCGACGGGATCAGGTGGTCGGGCAGCCCTTCCCGCAGCAGTTCGCGAACCTCGCCGGAGGCCGGTGCGCCCGCCGCGGGATCGGCGGGCACGACGTAGCCGACCAGCCGTTCGTCCAGGGCGATCACCGCGGCGGCGGCCACGGCGGGATGGGCGACCAGGGCGGCCTCGACCTCGCCGGGCTCGACGCGGAAGCCGCGGACCTTGACCTGGTGGTCGAGGCGGCCCAGGTATTCGACCGTGCCGTCCTCGCGCCACCGGGCCCGGTCGCCCGTCCGGTACAGGCGGGAGCCGTCGGCCGCGAACGGATCGGCCACGAACCTTTCGGCGGACAGGCCGGGCCGCCCCGCGTATCCACGCGCGACGCCGACGCCGCCGATGAACAGCTCGCCCGGCACGCCGGGCGCAACCGGGTTCAGCCAGCGGTCCAGGACGTACAGCCGGAGGTTGGCGATGGGGGTCCCGATCGGCGGCGACGCGCCGGCGTCCCCCGGGCGTTCGCACGTCCACGACGAGACCTCGACGGACGCCTCGGTGGGACCGTACAGGTTCTCGACCACGACGCCCTCGTGCCGGGCGTAGAGCCGGGCGACGTCGTCGCCGGAGAGCGCCTCGCCGCTGCACACCACCAGCCGCAGGCTCGGCATCGCCAGGAACGGCTCGTGCAGCACGAAGCGGTGGAACAGCGACGGCACGAAGTGCGCGACCGCGATCCGCTCGTCCTCGATCAGCTTCATGACGTACGGGACGTCGCCCTGGCGGCCGGGCTCGGCGAGCACCAGGCGCCCGCCCGCCATCAGCGGCCACAGCAGCTCCCACAGCGACACGTCGAAGGACGCGGGGGTCTTGTGCAGGACGCCGTCGCCGGGCGCGAGCGGCCGGCGACGCTGCATCCAGGCGAGCCGGTTGACCAGGCCGCGGTGGCCGACCTGAACGCCCTTGGGACGCCCGGTCGAGCCCGAGGTGTAGATCACGTACGCGAGCTGGCCGGGCCGGGTCGGCACCTCCGGCGGGTCCGCGGGGCACCGGGCGATCGCCGGGTCGTCCGGGTCGACGATGGCGCATCCGGCCACCCCGGTGCCCTGGGCGATCACGACCTTCGCACCGCTGTCGGCGGTCATGAAGGTCAGCCGCTCGGCCGGGTAGGCGGGATCGAGCGGCAGGTAGGCTCCGCCCGCCTTCCAGATGGCGAGCAGGGAGGTCACGAAGTGGAGACCGCGGTCCAGGCACAGCCCGACGACCGTCTCGGGGCCGATGCCGAGGCCGCGCAGGTGATGGGCGAGCCGGTTGGCGCGTTCCTCCAGCTCGGCGTACGAGAGGCTCGCGCCGCCGCAGACGACCGCCGTCGCCTCCCCGGGTCCGGCGACCAGCTCGTGCGCGCCGCCCACCTGCGGAACGGGGGCGTCGGTGGCGTTCCAGGCCGCGACGTCGCCCGGCCTCGGGGCCAGGAGCCGCAGCGGTCCGGTGGGATCGGCGGTGAAGGCGTCGAGCATCTCGGCGAAATGCGCCACCAGCCGTTCGGCGGTCGCGGGGTCGAAGAGCGACCGGTCGTAGGTGAGGCCGATCCTCAGGCGCGGGCCGGGCGCCACGATGAGCGTGAGCGGGTAGTCCGCCCGCTCCCGGGACCGGTTGTCGGTGATCCGCAGCCCGTCCCCGTCCGCCTCGCCGCCGAACCCCCCGGCGGGCTGGTTCTCGAAGACGAACAGGCTGGTGAAGAGGGGGCGCCCGGCGGGAACGCCGCTCCACGACTGGATCCGCACCAGCGGCATGTGCTCGTGCCGCCGGGCCTCGGACTGGTCGGCCTGCAGGCGCGCGAGCCACTCGGCGACCGGCACGTCGCCGGCCACGACGGTGCGGCAGGGCATGGTGTTGATGAGGAGCCCGACCATCGACTCGACCCCGTCGAGCTCCTCGGTCCGCCCCGAGGTGGTCACCCCGTACACCACGTCGGCGTCGCCGCTGTAGGCCGCCAGCAACCGGGCCCAGGCGCCCTGCGTGACGGTGTTCAGGGTGAGCCGGTGCGCGCGTGCGGTCCGCGCCAGCGCCGCGGTCGCCGCCTCGGTGAGCTCGCGGGAGACGGTGGCCTGGCCTCGGTCGCCGGTGTTGCGCTCGACGCCGAGCGACGTGGCGGCGGTGACGTCCCGCAGCCGGTCGCGCCAGAACGCCTCCGCCGCGCCCTGGTCCCGGCCCGACAGCCAGGCCACGTAGTCGCGGAACGGACGGCGCCGGGGCAGCAGCGGCGGCCGGCCTGCGCGCAGGTCGCGGTAGGCCTTCAGCACGTCGCCGAGCACGATGGACGCGCTCCACCCGTCGAGCAGCAGGTGGTGGTGGCTCCAGATCAGCTGGTGGCGGTCGCCGGCGAGCCGGACCAGCAGGATCCGGACCAGGCTGCGGCGGCCGAGGTCGGCCCCCCGCGCGCGGTCGCGGTCCATGAGCTCGTCCAGCGCCGCGTCCTGCTCCTCGGGGGACCGGTCGCGCCAGTCGAGCTCCTCCAGCGGCAGCGGCACCGACTCCGGCGGCGACACCAGGGTCAGCGGCGTCGCCGAGCCGGGCGACACGACCGTGCTGCGCAGCACGGTGTGCGCGGCGACCGTCAGCTCCCAGGCCCGCCGGAAGGCGCCGCGGTCGAGATCGCCCTCGATCAGCAGCCCGTGCTGGACCCAGTACATGCCCGAGCCGGGCGCCAGCTCGCTGTGGAAGAGCAGGCCCTGCTGGAGGGCTGTCAGGGGGTAGAGGTCCTCGATGGCACGCGCTGGCGCGTCGTCCTGCCGGAACGTGGTCATGATCTTTCCGGGACGTCGGCGAGGCCGCCCGCGGGCGGCTCGAGCTGCTGCTGGATGAGGTCGAGTGCCGCCTGGTCGAGACCGGCGAGCGGGAAGTCGGACGGGGTGTAGCCGCCGGCGCCGGGGGCGCAGCAGTGCTCGACCAGCAGGCCGAGGAGTTCGTCGTAGCGCCGCGCGAGCCGCTCGATCGTGGCGGGTTCGTGCAGCGCGCCCGAGTACGTCCAGGTCAGCTCCAGCCGCCCGCCCGTCACCCGGCCGTCGAGCTCCAGCACGTGCGCGCGGGGACCGGAGGCGGCACGGTCCGGGCCGAGCGTGGCGCCGTTCCAGCGCAGCCTGCCGCCTTCGCCGGGTGAACGGTCGACCTGGCCGAGGTAGTTGAAGCCGACCTCGGGGCGCGGCCGCTCCGCCAGCTCCCGGGCGAGGTCCCCGTCGGCGAGGTGCCGGAGAAGGCCGTAGCCGAGGCCGCGGCGCGGCACCCGTCTCAGCTGTTCCTTGATGCGCATCAGCGCGGCGCCGGGATCGGCCGCGTCTTCGGCGCCGAGGGCGAGGACGACCGGGAAGAAGGTGGTGAACCAGCCGACCGTGCGGGAGACGTCGAAGCCGGGCCCCACGTCCTCCCGGCCGTGGCCTTCGAGTTCGACGGCGACGGACCGTTCGCCGGTCCACTCGGCGAGGACGAGCGCCAGCGCCGTCAGCAGCAGGTCGTCGGTGCGCGTGCGGTAGGCGGCGGGGGCGTCGCGCAGCAGCCGCGCGGTCAGGCTCGCGGTCAGACCGCCCCCGACCGTGCGCGCGGAGGCCATGCCGTTGTCTCCGCCGGGGTGGTCGAGCGGCAGCCGGGCGGCCGGGGCTCCGGCCGCCCGCCAGTGCACGGCCTCGGCCGCCAGTTCGCCCGAGGCGGCCACCTCGGTGAGCCGCTGCGACCAGCGGCGGAACGAGGTGGTCTTGGCCGCCAGCCGGATCGCCGAGCCGCGCTCGGCCTGCTCGTAGGCCGATTCGAGGTCCTCCAGCAGGATCCGCCACGAGACGCCGTCCACCGCGAGGTGGTGGATCACGATGAGCAGGGACTGGCGGCCGTCGTCGTGGTCGAACAGCACGGCGCGCATCAGCGGCCCGTTCGCCAGATCGAGGCCGGTCTGGGCGCGCAGCGCCGCCGCTGCGGCCGCCGCGTCCGCGTCCTCGCCCGCCAGGGCGACGACCGTCAGCACGTCGGCGGGCTCTGGCGCAGCGCAGCGCAGGGCGGTGCCGGTGAGACGAAGCCGCAGCGCATCGTGGTGGTCCAGGACGGCGCCGAAGGCGGCCCGCAACGCGGCGGGACCGAGCCGGCCGCCGCCGGTGACCTCCAGCAGCACCGACTGGTTGTAGTGGTGCGGCTCGGGGAACCCGCGTTCGATGAACGACCACTGGATCGGGGTGGGCGGCACCGCTCCGACGACCGGCCCCTGCTCGGCCTCGATCGGGGCCCGTTCGGCGGCCAGGACGGCGAGCCCCGCGATGGTCTGCCGCTCGAAGAGCTGGGCGGTGGTGATCTGCACCCCGGCCCGCCGGGCCCGGGCGACGGCCTGGATGCTCATGATGGAGTCGCCGCCGAGCTCGAAGAAGTTGTCGTCGACGCCGACCGCCTCCAGACCCAGCACCTCGGCCCAGATCTCGGTCAGGATCTGCTCGGTCGGCGTCCGCGGCGCGGTGAAGCGCCCGTCCGGCCGCGGCCGTTCCGGTCCCGGCGCGGGCAGCGCGGCCCGGTCGAGCTTGCCGTTCGAGGAGACCGGCAGGGCGGCCAGCTCCACGAACACCGACGGGATCAGGTGGTCGGGGAGGCGCTGCCGCAGGAAGTCGCGCAGGTCCCCGGCGAGCGGCGCCGCCTCCGCCGGGTCGGCGCCGACCAGGTGGGCGACGAGCCTGCCGCCCGCGCCGACGACCGCGGCGGCGGTCACGCCCGGATGGGCGAGCAGGGCGGCCTCGACCTCGCCGGGCTCGACCCGGAACCCGCGGATCTTGATCTGCTGGTCCAGCCGCCCCAGGTACTCGACCGCACCGTCGGGCCGCCGCCGGGCGCGGTCGCCGGTCCGGTAGAGCCGGGACCCGTCCGCGCCGAACGGGTCGGCGACGAACCGCTCGGCGGTCAGATCGGGGCGTCCGGCGTACCCGCGCGCGAGCCCGGCGCCGCCGAGGAACAGCTCGCCCGGCACGCCGGGCGGCACCGGGTTCAGCCACCGGTCGAGCACGTGCAGGCGCAGGTTGGCGATGGGGTGGCCGATCGGCGGCGCGGACACGTTGCCCGGCCGTTCGCACCGCCAGGACGAGACGTCGATCGAGGCCTCGGTCGGGCCGTAGAGGTTCTCGACGACAGCGCGGGGGTGGCGCGCGTAGAAGCGGGCGACCGCCTCGCCGGGAAGGGCCTCGCCGCTGCACACGACGAGCCGTAGGCCGGCCATCTCGCCCAGCGGCTCGTGCGCCGCGAACTGCCGGAACAGCGACGGCACGAAGTGCGCCACGGCGACGCCCAGCTCGTCGATGAGCCGTGCCAGATGGTCCAGGTCGCCCTGGCGGCCGGGCTCGGCCAGGACGACGCAGGCCCCGGCGGTCAGCGGCCAGACCAGCTCCCACAACGACACGTCGAAGGTGACCGGGGTCTTGTGCAGCACCCGCTCCCCCGGCCGCAGCCGGTAGCGCTCCTGCATCCAGGCGATCCGGTTGATCAGTCCGCGGTGCGGGACCTGCACGCCCTTGGGCCGGCCGGTCGAGCCCGACGTGTAGATCACGTAGGCGAGCTGGTCGGGCCGCGTGGCCACCTCGGGCGGGGTGGCGGGCGCGCCGGCGATCGCCGGATCGTCGGGATCCACGACCGTGACGCCGGCGGCCCCGGTGGTCGTCCCGATCACCGCCGCCGCGCCGCTGTCGGTCAGCATGAACACCCGCCGTTCGGCCGGGTGGGCGGGGTCGAGCGGAAGGTAGGCGCCGCCCGCCCTCCAGACGGCGAGCATCGCGACCAGGAACTCGGGGCCGCGCTCCAGGCACACCCCGACGACGGTCTCGGGCCCGACGCCGAGCGATCGCAGGTGGTGCGCGAGCCGGTTCGCCCGCTCGTCCAGCTCGCGGTAGGTCAGGGTGCGTCCGGCGAGGATCGCGGCAGCGTCCTCGGCGCGCCCGCGCACCAGCTCGTGGATCCCGCCGGCGTCCGGGATCGGGGCGGACGTGGCGTTCCAGGCCGCCTCGCCTTCGGGCGACGGCGCGATGGCGGCGAGCGGCCGCCGCGGCTCGGCGGCGAGCGCGGCGAGCAGGTCGGTGAAGTGGGCCGCCATCCCCTCGACCGTCGTCCGGTCGAACAGCGCCGTGCCGTACTCGAAGGTTCCGGCGATGCCGTCGTCGGTCATCGAGGTGAAGAGGGTGAGGTCGAACTTGGCCGTGGTGTGCGGCGGCACGATCCTCTCCTCGCGCAGGCCGCCGAACGTGGCCTGCCCGGCCGCCGCGTCGGCGACGCCGAGGTGGTTGAAGAACACCTGGAACAGCGGGGTGCGGCTGCGGTCCCGGACGGGCTGGAGGGCGTCCACGAGCTGCTCGAACGGCACGTCCTGGCGGGCGAACCCGGCGAGGGCCTCCCGCCGGGCGTCCTCGACCAGGTCGAGGAACGAGGCGTCACCGCCGACCCGCGCGCGCAGCACCAGCGTGTTGACGAAGAACCCGATCAGGTCCTCGGTCTCGGTGCGGTTGCGGTTGGCGATCGGCACGCCGACGGCGACCTCGTCCTTGTCGGCGTAGCGGGCCAGCAACGCGCCGAAGGCCGCCAGCAGGGTCATGAACATCGTCGCGCCGGTCTGCCGGCACACCTCCCGCAGCGCCGCCGCCGTCGGTTCCGGGACGGCGAACTCCACGAGCGCGCCCGCCGTGGACCGTACGGCCGGCCGCGGCCGGTCGGTGGGCAGGTCGAGGTCGGTGAGCCCGTCCAGCCGCTCCCGCCAGTACGCGAGCTGCTCCTCGATCGCCTCGCCGTGCAGCCGGTCGCGCTGCCACACCGCGAAGTCGGCGTACTGCACCCGGAGCGGTTCCAGCGGTGACGGCGCGCCCCGCGAGTAGGCCGCGTACAGCGCGGACAGTTCGCGGCGCAGCACCCCGGCCGACCACTCGTCGCAGACGACGTGGTGCATGCAGAGGCTGAGGACGTGGTCGGCGGGCGCGAGGCGGATCAGCGTGGCGCGCAGCAGCGGCCCCGCGGCGAGGTCGAACGGGGTGCGCGCGTCGGCGGCGGCGAACGCCTCGGCGCGCTCCAGCGCGTCCGGCTCGCCGGTCAGGTCCACGCGCGCCGGCCGGACGCCGCCGGGCGGGTCGACCACCTGGCGCGCCACGCCGTCGACGGCGACCAGCCGGGTGCGCAGCACCTCGTGCCGCTCCACCACGGTGGCCAGCGCCGCGTCCAGCGCAGCCGCGTCGAGGTCGCCGCGCAGCCGGAGGGCGAGCGGCACGTTGTACTCGGCCGACCCGGGCTCGAGCTGGTCGAGGAACCACAGCCGTTGCTGGGCGAACGACAGCGGCAACGGCCTGTCCCGGTCCGCCGGCACGAGCGGCCCGGCGCCGCCGCTCGCGGGCACCGCCTCGTCCACGGCGGCGGCGAAGCGGGCGACCGTCGGCCGGTCGAAGAGCGCGGCCAGGGTCAGCTCGGCTCCGAACGTGCTGCGAATCCGCGACACCACCTGGGTCGCCAGCAGGGAGTGGCCGCCCAGGTCGAAGAAGTCGTCGTCCACGCCGACGCGGTCCAGGCCGAGCACGTCGGCCCAGATCGCGGCGAGCGCCTCCTCGGTCGGGGTGCGCGGCGCGGTGAACGCGGTGCCGAGGCCGGTGCGGGCGCCGTCGGGCGCGGGCAGCGCGGCACGGTCGACCTTGCCGTTCCGGTTCAGCGGCAGGGCGGCCAGCTCGACGAACGCGGCGGGGATCAGATAGGCGGGCAGGGTCCGGCCGAGGAAGTCGCGCAGTTCGCCCGCCGAGGGAACGCCCTCGCCCAGGTCGGCCGGGACCAGGTGGGCGACCAGGCGCCGGTCGTCCGCGTCCTCCCGCGCCACGACGACGGCCTCGGCGACCGCCGGGTGGGCGAGCAGCGCGGCCTCGACCTCGGCGGGCTCGATGCGGAAGCCGCGGATCTTGACCTGGTGGTCGAACCGCCCGAGGAACTCCAGCACGCCGTCGGGACGGCGCCGCACCCGGTCGCCGGTGCGGTAGAGCCGGGCGCCGGCGACGTACGGGTCGGCGACGAAACGTTCGGCGGTCAGGTCGGGCCGGTGCACGTAACCGCGAGCCAGGCCCGTCCCGCCGATGAACAGCTCGCCGGGCACACCGTCGGGGACCGGCGCCAGGTGCCGGTCGAGGACCAGCAACCGCATGTTCGCCAGCGGCCTTCCGATCGGCACGGACACCGCGTCGGCGTCCGCGTCGCCGACCAGGTGCCAGGCGGCGAACGTCGTGGTCTCCGTCGGCCCGTAGCCGTTCAGCAGGCGCTCGGGCGCGGCATGCCGCAGGACTCGCCGGACGCTCGCCGGATCGAGGGCGTCGCCGCCGAGCACGAGGTGGCGGAGCCCTCCCAGCGCGTCCGGCTCGTCGGCGGCCAGCCGGTTGAACAGCGCCGGCGTGAGGAACATGGTCGTGACGCCGAGGCGGGCGAGCTCCGCGCCCAGCCTGCCCGGCGACAGCAGGACCTCGCCGTCGATCCCGGCGAGCGCGGCGCCGTTGGCCCACGCGCCCCAGATCTCGAAGGTCGCGGCGTCGAACGACACGGTGGACGCCTGTGCGACGACGTCGTCCTCGGTGACGTGGACGAAGTCCCCGGCCGTCACCAGCGAGACGATGTCGCGGTGGCAGACCCCGATTCCCTTCGGGGTGCCGGTGGAGCCCGAGGTGTAGAGCACGTAGGCGAGTTGGTCGGGGGACGTCGGCACGTCCGGCGGCTCGGGCGGGGCGGCGGCCAGCGCGGCGGTGGTGGCGGGCTCGTCCAGGCACACCGGCCGCGCCCAGGGGGCCGGGACCGCGTCCAGGGTCTCCGCCGTCCCGACGAGCACCGACGCGCGGCTGCCGGTCAGCATGAGAGCGGCCCGTTCGGGCGGCAGGTCCGGGCTCAGCGGCAGGTAGGCGCCGCCCGCCCGCAGCACCGCGAGCAGGGCGACCAGGAGGTCGACGCCGCGTTCCAGGCAGAGGCCGACCACGACCTCCGGGCCCACGCCCATCCTCCGCAGGTGGTGGGCGAGCCGGTTGGCGCGCTCGTCGAGCTCCGCGTACGTGAGGGTGGCGGTGCCGTAGACGAGGGCGGTCGCGCCGGGCCGCCGGGCCGCCTGCGCGGCGACGAGCTCGTGGACGCCGCGCGCGGGGACGGCGGCGTCCGGACCGCTTCCGGCGGCGACCGCGCGCCTCCGCTCGTCCTCGCCCATCGGCCGGAGTTCGGACAGGCGCCGTCCGGGGTCGGCCGCGACGGCCGCGAGCAGGGCGGTCAGATGCCCGGCCATGCGCCGCACGGTGCCCGGCTCGAACAGGTCGGTGTTGTAGAGGAACGAGCCGGCGAGCCCGCCGCCGCTCTCGGAGAGCCCGAGCGTCAGGTCGAAGCGCGCCGGGATCACGCCGACGGGGAACGCCTCGTTCTCCAGGCCCGGCAGGGCGAGGCGGTCCTCGCCGATCGCGTCCAGCCCGAAGAACACCTGGAAGAGGGGGGTCCGCGCCAGGTCGCGTTCCAGGTTCAGCGCCTCGACGAGCTGCTCGAACGGCAGTTCCTGGTGCGCGTAGGCGCCCAGCGCCTCCCGCCGGACGCGGGTGACGAGCTCGGCGAACGTCGGGTCGCCGGACAGGTCGACGCGCAGCGCGACGGCATTGACGAAGAAGCCGATGAGCCCCTCGGTCTCGGCCTGGTCGCGCCCGCCGACGGGGGTGCCGACGACGAGGTCGTCCTGGTCGGCGTACCAGCGCAGCAGGGCCGTGAGCGCCGCGAGCAACGTCATGAACATCGTCGCGCCGGATGCGCGTGCCAGGGCCCGCAGCGCCGTCGTGGTCGGCTCGTCCACGCTGAAGGGCGCGAGCGCGCCGGCCGTCGAGCGCACCGGGGGACGCGGGCGGTCCGCCGGCAGCTCCAGGGCGGGTGCGCCGGCCATCCGGTCCCGCCAGTATCCGAGCAACCGGTCGAGCGTCGCGCCCTGGAGGCGGTCGCGCTGCCACACCGCGTAGTCGGCGTACTGCACGGGCAGCGGCTCCAGCGACGGCTCCGCGCCGCCCGCGTACGCCTCGTACAGCACCGCCAACTCGCGCCGCATCACCAGCGCCGACCGCTCGTCGGAGACGACGTGGTGGAGGTTGAGGCTCAACACGTGATCGTCGGGGCCGAGCCGCAGCAGGCAGCCTCGTACCAGCGGGCCCGTCTGCAGGTCGAACGGGCTCGCGGCGTCCGCGTCGACCAGCTCACGGGCCCGCGCCACCGGGTCCGGTCCGCCCGACAGGTCGATCTCGGCCAGGCCGAAGCCGCCCGGCGGGTCCACCACCTGGACGGGGACGCCGTCCTCGGCGACCAGGCGGGTCCGCAGCACCTCGTGCCGTTCCACGATGGCGTCGAGCGCCCTGGTGAGCGCCGGAACGTCCAATGCGCCGCGCAGCCGCAGCGCGAGCGGCTGGTCGTACTCCGCGGAGCCCGGATCGAGCTGGTGGAGGAACCACAGGCGGCGCTGCGCGAACGACGGGGGCAGCGGCCGGTCGCGGACGACCGGCGCGATCGGGGGCGCGGCGTCCCGGTCCGCGGCGTCCACCGCCTCGGCGAGCTCGCCGAGGGTCGGGTGGTCGAAGACGTCGGCGAGCGAGACCTCGACGCCGAGCAGGCTCCGCACCCGCGCGACGACCTGGGTGGCCAGCAGCGAGTGGCCGCCCAGGTCGAAGAAGTCGTCGTCCACGCCGACCCGCTCCAGGCCGAGCACCTCGGCCCAGATACCGGCGAGGATCTCCTCGGTGGGCGTGCGCGGCGCCACGAAGTCCGCCGCGAGCGCCGGCCGGTCCGCCGCCGGCTCGGGGAGGGCGGCTCGGTCGAGCTTGCCGTTGGCCGTCAGCGGCAGGGCCGCGAGCGCCACGAAGTCGGTGGGGATCATCGGGTCGGGCAGCGTCCGCCGCAGGAAGTCGCGCAGATCGGCGCCGGGCGTCGGCGCCTCCGGGTCCGCGGGGACGAGGTATCCGACCAGCCGCCGATCGCCGTCGTCGCCGTGGGCCGCGACGGCCACGGCCGCCAGCGCGGGATGCGCGAGCAGCGCGCTCTCCACCTCGGCGGGCTCCACCCGGTAGCCGCGGATCTTCAGCTGCCGGTCCATCCGGCGAAGGAACTCCAGCCGCCCGTCCAGCCGCCGGCGGACCCGGTCGCCGGTCCGGTACAGCCTGGAGCCGTCGGCGGCGAACGGGTCGGCCACGAACCGCTCGGCCGTCAGGTCCGGGCGTCCCCCGTAGCCGCGGGCCAGCCCCGGGCCGCCGAGGTAGAGCTCGCCCGGGACGCCCCACGGGACCTCGTTCATCGCCGGGTCCAGCACGCGCGCCGTGACGCCGGGCAGCGGAGGGCCGATGGGCGCCGAACCGCCCCCGGTCAGCAGGCCGGGCTCCAGCTGGACGGCCGTCACCCCGATGGTCGTCTCGGTCGGCCCGTAGTGATTGAACACCGCCGTCCGGTCGCCGGCCGCCTCGACCAGCCCGCGCGCCTGGGCGAGCGGCGCCGCCTCCCCGCCGATCACCAGCGACCGTGCGGGCAGCAGCCGCGCCGCGGGAACGCCGCCCGCGGCCAGCGCGGCCAGATGCGACGGCACGATCTTGACATGGTCGATGGCGTGCTCGGCGAGGTAGTCGCGCAGCAGGGACCCGTCGCGCTCGATCCGCCGGCCGGGCAGGTGCAGGACGCCGCCGGCCGCCAGGCAGGCGAAGACGACCGTGTTGCCGAAGTCGGTCGTCAGCGGCTGCAGGAGCGCGTAGCGCTCGCCGGGCCGGTCCCAGGCGAGCCGCGCGGAGACGCCCTCGACGTAGGCGTCCAGAGCGCGGTGGGTGATCTGCACGCCCTTCGGGCGCCCGGTCGATCCCGACGTGTACATGACATAGGCGAGCCGGTCCGGTGGCGGCGCGGGAGCGGCGGGCGGCGTCTCCGGCTGAGCGGCGAGCGCGGCCGTGAGCAGCGGGTCGTCCAGCGCGACCGTCCTGGTC
This sequence comes from Actinomadura nitritigenes, assembly GCF_017573545.1. Classification (GTDB taxonomy): domain Bacteria; phylum Actinomycetota; class Actinomycetes; order Streptosporangiales; family Streptosporangiaceae; genus Spirillospora; species Spirillospora nitritigenes. Next base: position 24,048 of record NZ_JAGEOK010000039.1, read on the forward strand.
CGTCCGGCGGGGAGCCCGCCGAGCGCGTCCTCGGTGCCGATGACCAGCGAGGCGCGGCTGTCGGCCAGCATGAACGCCAGCCGCTCCGCCGGATGGGCGGGGTCGAGGGGCAGGTAGGCGCCGCCGGCCTTCCAGACCGCCAGCAGCGCGGGCACCATGTCGGTGCCGTCGTCGAGGCAGAGCCCGACGACGGTCTCGGGGCCGATTCCGGCGGAGCGCAGATAGTGGGCGAGCCGGTTGGCGCGCGCGTCGAGCTCCCGGTAGGTCACCGGCCCGCCGGGCCCGTTCAGCGCGGGCGCGTCCGGGCGCCGGACGGCGTGGTGCGCGATGCGCGTCGGCAGCCCGTTCGCGTCCTCCGGCCTCGCCTGCGCCGGCGGCCGGTCCTCGTCCGGGGTGCGCAGGGCGATCGTGCCGATCGGGCGGCCGGGGTCGGCCGCCACCGCGTCCAGCACCATGCGGTAGTGCCCGGCCAGGCGCTCGACGGTCGCCCGCTCGAACAGCTCGGTGCTGTACTCGACGACGCCGGTCAGCGCGTCGCCCTCCTCGCCCACGATGAGCCGCAGGTCGAACTTGGCGGCCACCACGCCGGGCAGCGCCGCCGCCGAGACCCCCAGCTCGCTGAGCAGGCCGCTCGCGTCGGGCTCCGCCTGGTTGTAGTTGAACAGCACCTGGAAGAGCGGGGTGCGGGAACGGTCCCGGTCGGCGCCGAGCGCGGTGACGAGCCGCTCGAACGGGAGCTCCTGGCGGGCGAACGCGCCGAGAGCCTCCCGCCGCACCCGGGTGAGGACCTCGGTGAACGTCGGGTCGCCGGACACGTCGGTGCGCAGCACCAGCGTGTTGACGAAGAACCCGATCAGGTTCTCGGTCTCGACCCGGTCGCGGCCCGCGACCGGGGTGCCGACCACGATGTCGTCCTGGCCCGAGTATCGCGCGAGCAGCGTCGCGTACGCGGCGAACATGGTCATGAACATGGTCGCGCCGCGGTCGCGGCCGATCGCCCGCAGCCGGGCCACGGTGGCCGCGTCGACCCGGAACTCGACGCGGTCGCCGGCCGGCGACCGCACGGCGGGCCTCGGGTGGTCGGCGGGCAGCTCCAGCGTCTCCGCCCCGGCCAGCCGGTCCCGCCAGTACGCCAGCTGCTCCTCCAGCACCTCGTCCCGGAGGCGGTCGCGCTGCCAGACCGCGTAGTCGGCGTACTGCACCGGCAGCGGCGGCAGCGACGGCTCCGCGCCCCGGCTGAACGCCTCGTACAGCGTCCACAGCTCGCGGTGCAGGATGGCGACCGACCACTCGTCGCAGACCACATGGTGCATGAGCAGGCTGAGCACGTGATCGTCGTCGCCGAGCTTGATCAGCCGGGCGCGCATCAGCGGCCCCTCGGCCAGGTCGAAGGGGACGGTCACCTCGGCGGCGACGAGCACCCGGGCCTCGGCGAGCGGATCGGCGGCGGCGCTCAGGTCGAGCCGGTCCAGCGGGACCGCGCGGGGCGGGTCGACGACCTGGTGCGCCACGCCCTCGACGCCGACGAGCCGGGTGCGCAGCACCTCGTGCCGCCGGGCGATCGCGTCGAGCGCGGCGCCGAGCGCGCGCACGTCCAGCGGTCCGCGCAGGTGCAGCGCCAGCGGCTCGTTGTACTCCGGCGAGTCCGGCGCGAGCTGGTTGAGGAACCACAGCCGCTGCTGCGAGAACGACAGCGGCAGGTCGCCGTCGCGCGGCACGGGCACGATCGGCGCCGCCGCCCGGCCGGGCGCCGCGCGGCCGACCGCGGCGGCGAGCCCCCGGACGGTCGGGTGGTCGAACAGCTCCGCGAGTTCGAGCTCGACGCCGAAGGCGGCCCGCACGCGCGACATCACCTGGGTCGCCAGCAGCGAGTGCCCGCCCAGCTCGAAGAAGTCGTCCTCGGCGCCGGGCCCGTCGATGCCGAGCACCTGTGCCCACAGCCCCGCCAGCGTCTCCTCGGTGCCCTCGGCCGGCTCCACGTAAGGAGTCGAGAGCCGCGGGCGGGCGCCCTCCGGCGCGGGAAGGGCGGCGCGATCCACCTTGCCGTTGGGGTTGAGCGGCAGCGCAGTCAGCACCGTGAACACGCCTGGGATCAGGTAGTCGGGCAGCCGTTGCCGCAGGAACGCCCGCAGCTCGCTGGTCGACGGCGCGGGCAGGGCGCCCGCCGCGACCACGTAGGCGATGAGCCGCCGGTCGCTGCTGGTTCCCCGCGCCACGACCACGGCGTCGGTCAGCGCCGGATGGGCGAGCAGCGCGGCCTCGACCTCGCCGGGCTCGATGCGCACGCCGCGCACCTTGACCTGCTCGTCGATCCGCCCGTGGTACTCCAACTGCCCGTCGGTGCGCCACCGGACCCGGTCGCCGGTCCGGTAGAGGCGCGACCCGTCGGCGGCGAACGGATCGGCCACGAAGCGCTCGGCGGAGAGGGCGGGCCGGTTGCGGTAGCCGCGGCCGACCCCGATCCCGCCGATGTAGAGCTCCCCGGGGGCGCCCACGGGGAGCGGCCGCAGATACCGGTCCAGGACGTACAGCCGCACGTTGCCGATCGCGCCGCCGATCGGTGGCGCAAGCGCGGCGCTCCCCCGTCCGATGATCGCGGAGGTCGCCTCGATGGTGCACTCGGTCGGCCCGTACAGGTTGCTGACGACCGCGTCGGCGTTGCGGGCGTGGAAGCGCGCCACGTCCTCACCGGCGAGGGCCTCGCCACTGCAGAACACCAGCCGCAGGTCCGGCGGCGTCTCCGGGTCGGGGTGGGTGACCAGCAGGCGGAAGAGCGAGGGCACGAAGTGCACGACGCCGACGCGGCGGTCGCGCAGCAGCGCCAGCAGGTGGTCGAGGTCGCGGTGCCGGCCGGGTTCGACGACGACCGTCTCGGCGCCCACCGACAGCGGCCAGAAGAGCTCCCACACCGACGCGTCGAACGTGAGGGGCGACTTGTGGACCACGCGCTCGCCCGGCCGCAGCGAGTAGACCTCCTGCATCCGGACCAGCCGGTTGACCACGCCGCGGTGGGCGATCGCGACGCCCTTGGGCAGCCCGGTGGAGCCGGAGGTGTAGATCACGTAGGCGAGCCGGTCGGGATGTGCGCCGACGTCCGGCGGCCCGGCGGGGGCGGTGGCGACCGCGGCCACGGTCGCCGGGTCGTCCAGGTAGACCGCGGTCCCGGCGGCCACGGCGAACGGCGCGGCCAGGTCGCGGGTGCCGAGGACGACGGAGGCGCCGCTGTCGGACACCATGTAGTCCAGCCGGTCCGCCGGATACTCGGGGTCCAGCGGAAGGTACGCCCCGCCCGCCTTCCAGATCGCCAGCAGCGCGACCACCATCTCCAGGCCGCGTTCCAGCGCCAGGCCCACGACCGTCTCGGGACCGACCCCGGCGGCGTGCAGGTGGTGGGCCAGCCGGTTGGCCGCCGCCTCGAGTTCGGCGTAGGTGAGGGAACGGTCCCCGCAGGACGCGGCGGGTTCGCCGGGCGTACGGGCCGCCTGCTCGGCGAACAACTCGTGCACTCCGGCGACCGGGGCGTGCGGGGCGGCGGTGTCGTTCCAGCCGCTGACGACGAGACGGCGTTCGTCGTCGCTCATCACCGGCAGCTCTGACAGGCGCCGGGCCGGGTCCGCGGCGACGGCCTCCAGGAGGAGGCCCAGCTGCTCGGCCATGCGGGCGATCGACTCGTCGTCGTACAGGGCGCTCCGGAACCGGATCGCGCCTTGCGGCGACAGTTCCAGGTCGCGCTCGGCCGCCCAGTCGCAGCCGTCGGGGCCGCCGTCCAGGTCCAGGCAGGCGTGGAAGAGCTCCGGGCGAAGGGCGTCGGCGGGGATCGGCCCGGACGCCCGTCCCTCGCCGAGTGCGGCCTCGAGTCCCGCGGCGACCTCTGTGAAGAGCGGGTCGCCGGAGAGGTCGGCGCGGACCGCGAGCCCGCCGCTCAGCCCCACCACGACGTCGTCCTCGCCCGCGTACCGGCCGACGAGCATCGCCCATGCGGTGAGGAGCGCCGGGATGGGCAGCACGGGCAGCGCGATCCGCGACACCGCGTCGAGCGGCCCGCCCTCGACCGGCCGCGGCCGGTCGAGGGGCGGCTTCAGCACGGGGGCGCCGTTCAGCAGCCGCCGCCAGAAATCGGGCCGAGCGTGGGCGGGTTCGCGTCCTGATCCCATGAATGCTCCACGTGAAGGCTTGGACGGGTCCGAGGCGCGCCGGCGCCTGCCGATCAGTGCAAATAGATTGCCCGGTCGTCGGCTTTTCCGTTGCCGGCGCCCGGTTCCAGATATCCGCGCGCCTGCAGGGTGAACAGTTCCGCGTACAGGCCGTCGGCGGCCATTAGTTCGTCATGGGTGCCGTGTTCGACGACCTTTCCCGAACGGAGCACGACGATGCGGTCGGCCGTGCGGACGGTCGAGAACCGGTGCGAGATCAGCAGGACGGTCCGGCCCTGGTAGAGCTCGCGGACGCTGTCGAACAGGGCCCGCTCCGCGCGCGCGTCCAGGGACGCGCTCGGCTCGTCGAGGATGACCAGCGGGGCCGAGCGCAGGAACGCCCGGGCCAGCGCCACCCGCTGCCACTGCCCGAGCGAGAGGTCCTGGCCCTCGCCGAACTGCGGCGACAGGATCGTCTGGTAGCCGTCGGGGAGCGCGGCGAGGAACCCGTCCGCGCCCGCCGCGCGGGCGGCGTCGCGGACGGCCTCCTCGGCCGGGTCCCGCTCGGCCGCCCCGATCCTGATGTTGTCCTCGGCGGGCAGGGCGTAGCGGATGAAGTCCTGGAAGAGCACCGCGACCGACTCGCGCCAGGTCGCGGCGTCGAAGTCCGCCAGGTCGGCGCCGTCGACCAGGATGCGGCCGTCCTCGGGCGCGTACAGCCCGGCAAGCAGCTTCGCCAGGGTGGTCTTGCCCGACCCGTTCTCGCCCACCAGCGCCACGACCTCGCCCGCCTCCATCCGCAGCGAGACCTGCTCCAGCGCGCGCCGGTCGGATCCCTGGTAGGTGAACGAGACGTCCTGCGCCTCGATGGTCTCGAAGGCGGCGGGGGCGGCGTCCCCGGTGCGTTCGCGCTCGATCTCGGGACGCAGCGCGAGGAACTCCTCCAGGTCGCGCACGAGCGGCGCGGACTCGAAGAACTCGTTGCTCGACCCGATGCCGTCGACCAGTTTCTGGCTGAAGACCAGCAGCGCCCCGGCGGTCGTCGCGGTCTCGGCGAGGCTCATGCCCGCCCACCGGTTGAGGGCGATCAGAACCCCTGCGGCCAGCGCCAGCACCAGCCCGCTGCCGACGGAGGCCAGCAACGCGGAGTAGAACCGCTTGCGCAGGTTGGCCGCGAGCAGCGTCAGCCTGCGCTCCATGATCGAGAGCCATCGCCGGGCCAGGTAGCCCTCCAGGTTGAAGGCGCGGATCTCCTTGGCCGGCTCCCTGGTCGTGAGCAGATCGAACAGGTAGGTGCGGCTCCGGTCGTCGGCGGTGGTCTCGGTGACGAACTCGAAGTGCTGTTCGCCGCCCCGGACGCCGCCGAGCCACACCGGCACCGCGGCCAGCACGACGAACAGCGCGATCCACGGCTGGATCAAGATCATCGCCAGCGCGACCGCGACCAGCGTGAACACCACCTGCCCGATGGTGACCAGGCTCTCCACCATGCGGGCGGGCCGGGTGAGCGCGCTGGTCGCCGCCCGGTGCAGCCGGTCGTGGAACCGCGAGTCGTCGAAGTCGGCCAGGTCCGCCAGGCACGCCACGCCCATGATCTCGCGGCACACGTGCAGGCCGGTGCGCTCGCTGAGCAGCAGCCGGCGGTTGGCGATGACGGCCTCGGCGACCGCGATGAGGATGTTGGCCGCCACGAAGCCGACCATGCCGAGGGCCAGCTTGTCGGGGTCGCCGCCGCCGTTCTCGGCGATGAGCCCGGAAAGCAGCGACTGCAATTGGACGACGAGCACAAAGATGCCGAAGGCCTGGACCAGGTCCATGACCACGACGACGATGAATTCTTTTCGGCTGGCCGCCCACACCAGCTTTATCGCCGCAATGACGAGGTGGAGCATTCCGCCGATATTGCGCACCCGGCCATGCTTACACAGCTCACCAGGGCTGCCAATAGACGCTACAAGCGCGCCAGATCGGCTCCACCGAGCCTCCAGCGATGAACGTTCTGCGCTTTATTCGAGTGCCCGTCCGGAAATGGCCGGGGGCTCGCGTCCGGCGAACAGCCAGCCCGCCCCGGCGGCGACCAGGGGAACACCGGCCGCGACCCCGATCAGGTAGAGGACGGGTACCTGGGAGAGCCTGCCGATGTCGCTGCTGTACCCGGCGAGCAGCCCGGCGTAGGCGCCGAGCGAGCCGAGGACGACGCCGAGCAGCGCCAGCGCCCCGGCGGTGGCCGCGGTGATGGTCCGGCGGACGCGGCCGCTCGCGCCGGTCGCGGTGAGCGTGCGCAGGTCGCGGGCGGCCTCGATGCGGATGAGCCCGACGGTCATCGCCAGGACGCCGAGCGCGAGGAGCATGCCGGCGAGCGCGGCGCCGAGCCTGATCCGCCCGAGCGAGCGCTGGTCGCGGCGCGACTCGATGGTCACGCCCGCCTCCGCCGCGATGTGCCGGGCGGCGACTCTCTGGTCGGCGGTGAGCGGCCTGCCGGACTCGATCAGCCAGCCCGCGGGGACGCGCTTCCAGTGCCGGCGGTCGAGGCCCGCGGTGGTCAGGACCGAGTCGGGGTCGGAGGTGTAGGCCGTGCCCTTGACGCGCTGGACGTTCTCGAGCACCTCCGGCTTGGAGACCGACGGGATCTCCAGCCGCCCGGTCTGCGTGGTGATCACGTCGGTGCGCGGGTCGATCTTGGCCGGGTCGACGTGGAGGTAGGCGAGCAGTTGCGGGTTGGCGAGGTAGAGGGGGACGGACCGGAGCGCGCCGTCGGCCCGCCCGCCGTCCTCGCCTCCGCCCTGGTCCGAGGAGGAGCCGCCGGTCGGGATGCCCAGGTCGGCGACCGGCTGCCCGCCCTGCGCGTCCTCGAACCCGGGCTCGGGTTTGATGGCCGGGTCGGCCGCCATCTCCAGCGGGATCACGCGCGCGCCGCCGAGCCGCCCCGCGATCAGGTTCATCTGGGCCGACAGGTCGGCCAGCTCGCGGGCGCTGCGGATCGGCACGACGGCGTCGCCGCGCTGCCCGATCCGGACGAGCATCTGCCGGTCGGACAGGTTGCCGGTGGCGGCGGTGTCCTGGGCGGCGGCCGTGGAGACGATGACGGCGACCGGGATGCCCAGCGCCAGGCTGACCGCCGCCAGGGCCGCCGCCGAGCGGGACCGGTGGCGCGCGAGGTCGCGCAGCGCGAGCCGTACCGCGATCGGCGCCCGCGCGCCGAGCAGCGCCAGCATCTTGATCGCCGGCGGGCCGGCGAACAGGATGCCGAGCACCGTGCAGAACGTGCCGAGGACGATCAGCGGCGGGCTGGTCTGGTCGGCCAGGGCCAGGCAGGTCACGCCGGCGGCGAGGAAGAGCACGGCGAGCAGCGCGGGACGATGCGACGCCTTGGGCCGCGGCGGCCGGTCGGACAGAGCCTGGACGACCGGGACACGCGCCACGGTGCGCGCCGGCCACCACGCGGCGGCGGTCGCCATCACGACCGCGAGCACCGCGCACTCCAGGATCAGCGACCAGGACGGACTCAGCGGGCTGATGCGGTGCTCGGCCGCGGTCTCCAGCGTGCCGGACACCGGCATCCAGGCCAGAACACCCGCCAGCGTGCCGGCGGCGGCCGCGATGGCGCCGACCGCCGCGCCGTTGGCCAGCATCACCAGCCGGAGCTGGCGCTGGGTGGCGCCGATCGCGGCGAGCATGCCGATCTGGCGCAGCCGGCGTTGCGCGATGACGGCGAAGGCCGCCGCCGCCACGAGCGACACCAGCATGAGCAGGACCGTGGCGACGGCGAGGACGCCGGCCGCCGCCTGCCCGCCGCCGCGCAGGGTGTCGGTGACCAGCGGCGTCCTGGAGGCCTGCCGGTAGGCGTCGAACGTCTCGGGCGAGACCTTGGCGAGCACGGTCACCGACTGGGGTGCCGCGGCGCCCGCCGGCGGGACGAGCGCGAACTCGTCGCGCAGGTCGCGCGGGTTCTCCACGATGCCGACGACGGTGCGGTCCTCGCCCCCCGCGGTGAGCGTGCCGCCGATATGCAGGCCGAGCATCCCGGCGGCGCCGTCGGTCAGCGCCGTTTCGCCGGGCCCCCGGGGAAGGCGTCCCTGATCGACCGCGAGCAGCGGCGCCCCGTAGACGCCGCGCGGGTCGGCCGCGCGCACTTCGAGGGACTCGACCGAGCCCGGGACCGGCACGAACCGGCGGCCGATCACCTCGATGGTGCCGAGCTTCCGCCGGGCGAGCGCGACGGCGTCGGCGAGCGCGCGCGGATCGGTGCCGTCCAGCCGGACGAGATGGTCGGCATTGCCGTAACGGGCGTCGGCGCGCGGCGTGAGGTCGACCGCGGCCGAGCCGCCGACGACGGCGCCGAACACCGCCAGCGCGAGCAGCGTCGTCACCACGATCTGCTGCCGCCAGCCGCGGCGCAGCAGCCGCCAGGCCCAGCGGACGACGGCCCGGCGGGCGGCGACGCCGCCGTTGGCGGGCCCGTCCAGCGGCGGCCGCTCCGCCGTGAGTGTCACTGCTGGCCTCCGGTGAGCAGCGAGTCGGCGCCGGGCGGCGTGATGGTCTGGTCGACGATCCGGCCGTCCCGGATGAAGACGACCCGGTCGGCCCAGGAGGCGAGCTGGGAGTCGTGCGTGACGATGAGGCCGGCCACCTTGTCGCGGCACGCGGTGCGCAGCAACCGCATCACCGTCTCGCCGTTCACCGAGTCGAGCGCCCCGGTCGGCTCGTCGGCCAGCAGCACCTGCCGGTCGCCGACGACGGCGCGCGCGATCGCGACACGCTGGCGCTCCCCGCCCGACAGCTCGTCGGGGTAGTGTCCGGCGCGGTCGCGGAGCCCCAGGCGGTCGAGGGCCTCCAGGCCGATGCCCCGGGCGGCGCGCAGGCCGGTGCCGTCGAGCTCCAGCGGCAACGTGACGTTCTCCACCACGGTGAGGCCGGGGAGCAGGTTGAAGTCCTGGAAGACGTAGCCGATCAGCCGCCGCCGCATCTTGGCCCGGTCGTTGCCCGAGGTCCGGGACAGGTCGATGCCCGCGATGACCACGCGGCCGCCGCTCGGCTCCTCCAGGCTCCCGGCGATGGTCAGCAGCGTGCTCTTGCCCGACCCACTGGGGCCCATGATGGCGACCAGCTCGCCGTGGTTCACCGCGAGGTTGACCTCGTCGAGGGCGCGCACCTCGTTGGGCGGCGTGCCGTAGACCTTGGAAACCTGCTGCAACTCGATGGCGGCGGTCACCGGGGCACCTCCACGTCCGGCCTCGACGGCGCCTGGTCCGGGCCGGCGGCCCCCGGACCCGGGTCCTGCCGGGCACCGTCGCGCCGCGCGCTCTGCCTGAGCCGCGTCTCGGCGCCTTCGATCCAGCGGAACGCCGCCTCCAGCCGGAAGAGCTCCGCGTCCACCACCAGTGCCAGGCCGAGGTCGTCGGGCGACGCCTGGCTCTTGAGCGTGGTGTAGCGCTGCATGTTCTCCACGAGATGCCGCCGGTGGACCTGGAGGATCTCGTGGACGTCGACCCCCGGGACCTTCAGCGCCACCATCACCTTGATGACCAGCTCGTCGCGGGGCGGGGGGTTGACCCCCGAGGGGGCGTGCAGCCAGCCCATCAGCTCGTACCGGCCCGCCTGGGTGAGCCGGTAGCGCTTCTGGGAGGACCGTTCGACCTCCTGGTCGTCGTCGGACTCGATGAGCGCGTCGCGCTCCAGGCGCTGCAGGGTCGTGTAGACCTGCCCGACGTTGAGCGGCCACAGCTCGCCGGTGCGCGCCTCGAACTCCTCCCGCAGCCGCAGGCCGTACTTGGGGCCCTCGGCCAGCAGCGAGAGCAGTGCATGTCGGATGCTCATGGGCGCCCTCCGGTGAGGATACTCGGTACTATACCCGATATACTCCACGCGGCCAACGCCCCCTCGCACGTTCGTACGAGAGGGCGCAGGCGGCTCGGTCAGAACTCGAATTCCTCGAACTCGCCCGCGTCCTCCCCGCCCTCGGCGGGCGTTCCGGAGACGGCCGGGGCGAGCTCGGCGATGGTCGGCCGGTCGAACAGCACCGCCAACGGCAGCTCGACCTCGAACGCCTCGCGGACCCGGCTGGCGACCTGGGTGGCCAGCAGCGAGTGCCCGCCGAGTTCGAAGAAGTCGTCGGACGTCCCGACCGCGTCCACGCCGAGCACCTCGGCCCAGATCGCGGCCAACCGCCGTTCGGTCGCGGTCCGCGGCTCAGTGAACGAGTCCTCCAGGCCGGGCCGGGCGCCGTCCGGCGCGGGCAGCGCCGCCCGGTCGAGCTTGCCGTTCGGGGTGAGCGGCACGGCCTTCAGCTCCATGAACACCGACGGGATCATGTGGTCGGGCAGCCGGTCGCGCAGGAACTCGCGCGCCTGGCCCGCCGACGGGACGTGCTCGGCGGGCCCGGCGGGCCGCAGGTACGCCACCAGCCGCCCGTCCGCGGCCTCGCCCTCGGCGACCACCACGGCGCCGCCCACGGCGGGATGCGTCTCGAGGACGTGCTCGATCTCGCCGGGTTCGACCCGGAACCCCCGCACCTTCACCTGGTCGTCGGCGCGGCCCAGGAACTCGAGTTGCCCGTCGGCGCGGCGCCGCACCCGGTCGCCCGTCCGGTAGAGCCGGGAGCCGTCGGCTGCGAACGGGTCGGCGACGAACCCCGCGGCGGTCAGGTCCGGGCGGCCTCCGTAGCCGCGCGTCACCCCGGTGCCGCCGATGAACAGCTCGCCGGGGACCCCGCACGGGACCGGTCGCAGGTGCGGGTCGAGGACGTGCAGGCGGACGGTGGGCAGCGGCCTTCCGATCGGCGCGGGCCCGTCCTGTGCGTCTGCGAGCCCGTCCTCCCGGTCCGCGAGCCCGGCCGGCTCGCCGCAGGTGGAGTCGATGGTGGCCTCGGTGACCCCGTACGCGGTCAGGATCCGCACCGCCGGGCCGAGCACGCGCGCCGCCTCCCGGGCGGCCGCGATGCGCCAGACGTCGGTGGTGACCACCAGCAGCCGGAGATCGGGCAGCGCGGCGCCGGCGTCCCTCAGATGGGCGACCAGCTCGTCGGCGTAGCGCGGGCCGCACTCCAGGGCGTTGATCCGCTCCCCCGCGAGCACGGCCGCCCAGCCGGGCGCCGACAGCTGCAGGCCCACTTCGCCGATGACCAGCGTCCCGCCCGAGCACAGCGCCCGGATCAGGTCGCCGGTGAAGACGTCGAAGCTGAAGCTGGTCAGCGTCAGCCAGCGGTGCCCGTCCTCCGGCCCGAACTGCGTCCGCGTCCAGCCCGCGTAGACACCCGCCAGCGAGCCGTGGGTCATCAGGACGCCCTTCGGCCGTCCCGTCGAACCCGACGTGTAGATGACCGCGGCGGCCTGGCCCGGCGGCACCGGGCCGGCCTTCGGCAGGGTCGGCGGCCGCGTCGCGAGCGCCGCCGCGACCTCCGCGTCGTCCAGCCAGACGGCCGCGGCCTCGGGACGCAGCGGCGCGGCGGCCCGGTGCCCGACGAGCAGCGAGGCGCCGCTGTCGGCCAGCATGAACTCCAGCCGGTCCACCGGGTACCCGGGGTCGAGCGGCAGGTACGCTCCCCCGGCCTTCCAGACGGCCAGCACCGCCACCACCGTGTCGACCCCGCGTTCCATGCACAGGCCGACCACGGTCTCGGCGCTCACCCCGCTGTCCCGCAGCTGGTGCGCGAGCCGGTTCGACCGCGCCTCCAGCTCCGCGTAGGTCAGCGATTCCCCGCCGCACACCACGGCCGTGGCGTCCGGGCGTGCCGCCGCCCGGCGGGACACCAGCTCGTGGACGCCGCCCACCGGGACCGCCGCGGCCGGGTCGGCCGGGATCGCGAGCTCCGCCCGTTCGTCCGCCGTCAGCATCGGCAGCTCCGACAGGTGCCGCCCGGGGTCGGCCGCCACCGCCTCCAGCAACGTGACCAGATGCCCGACGAGCCGCCGCGCCGTCGGCTCGTCGAACAGGTCGGCGCTGTACTCGACGCCGCCCGCCAGGCCGCGGCCGGCGATCTCGGTGACGCCGAGGGTCAGGTCGAACAGCGTGGTGACCACCGAGATGTCGCCGCCGCCCGAGGCCGCCAGGCCGCCGAACGCGCCCGTCTCGTCCTGCGCGCCGGCCGTCTCGTAATTGAAGAGCACCTGGAAGAGGGGGGTTCGCGAGCGGTCCCGATCGGTGACCAGGGCGTCGACGAGCTGCTCGAACGGCACATCCTGGTTGGCGTACGCGGCCAGGGCGTGACCGCGCACCTGGGCCAGCAGATCGGTGAACACCGGGTCGCCCGACAGATCGGTCCGCAACACCAGTGTGTTGACGAAGAACCCGATCAGATCCTCCACTTCGGCACGGTTGCGGCCCGCGATCGGCGTGCCCACCGCGACATCCCGCTGACCGCTGTAGCGCCCCAGCAGCACCGCGAACGCCGCGAACACCGTCATGAACATCGTCGTCCCGGACGCCCGGCTCACCCCGCGCAGCGCCTCCGCCAGCTCCTCGGGCAGCTCGAACTCCACCAGACCGCCCGCGGAGGAACGCGTCACGGGCCGCGGCCGGTCGGTCGGCAGGTCCAGCGCCGGGACGCCCGCGAGCCGGTCCCGCCAGTAGGCGAGCTGGCCCTCCAGCACGTCCCCGGTCAGCCAGTCGCGTTGCCAGACCGCGAAGTCGGCGAACTGCACCGGCAGCGGCTCCAGGGCCGCTTCCCCGCCGCCCGCCAGCGCCTCGTACGCGGCCGAGAGATCGCGCAGCAGGATCCGCGCCGACCACTCGTCCATCACCACGTGGTGGACGCAGAGACCCAGCACATGTTCGGCCGGACCGGTCCGCACCAGGGTCGCGCGCATCAGCGGCCCGCGGGCCAGATCGAACGGCCGTGAGGCGGCGCGCGCCAGCGACTCCCGCGCGGTCTCCGCCGGATCGGTGCTCGCCGAGGCGTCCACGACCGTCGGCTCGATCTCGGAGGACGGGTCGATCACCTGGTACGGCACGCCGTCGGGGCCCGCCACCAGGCGCGTCCGGAGCGCCTCGTGCCGGTCGGCGACGGCCCGCAGCGCGCCCCGCAGCGCGGCCGGGTCGAGGTCGCCGGTCAGCCGCAGCGACATCGGCACGTTGTACTCGATCGAGCCGGGTTCGAGCTGCGCCAGGAACCACAGCCGCTGCTGCCCGAACGACAGCGGCAGGCGCCGCGTGCGGTCGGCGGCGGTGACCGGCGGCGCGATGGCGGTCCTCGGCCGCGTCGCGATCGTCGCGGCCAGCCCCGCGACCGTCGGCCGGTCGAACAGCGCGGCCAGCGGGACCTCGATGCCGAGGACCGAGCGCACCCAGGAGATCACCCGGGTGGCCAGCAGCGAGTGCCCGCCCAGCTCGAAGAAGTCGTCGGTGGCGCCGACCCGGTCGATGCCCAGCACCTCGGCCCAGATCCCGGCGAGCAGTTCCTCGGTCGCCGTGCGGGGCTCCACGAAGGCGCCGTCCAGCTCCGGGCGGGCGCCGTCCGGAGCGGGCAGGGCGGCCCGGTCGACCTTGCCGTTGGGCGTGGACGGGACGGCGCCGATCTCGACGAAGACCGCCGGGATCATGTGCTCGGGCAGGCGGGCCCGCAGATGCGCGCGGAGCTCGGACGCGGCCGGGACCGCGTCCGCCGGGCTCACCGGGACCAGGTAGGCGACCAGCCGCCGGTCCGCGCCCGCGCCGTCCGGCACCACCACGGCCGTCCTGACCGCCGGATGGTCGGCGAGAACGTGCTCGATCTCACCCGGCTCGATCCGGAAGCCGCGCAGCTTCACCTGGTCGTCGAGGCGGCCGAGGAACTCCAGGGCTCCGTCCGCCCGCCACCGCACGCGGTCGCCGGTCCGGTAGAGGCGGGAGCCGTCGGCGCGGAACGGGTCGGCGACGAAGCGTCCGGCGGTCAGGGCGGGCCGCCCGAGGTAGCCGCGCGAGACTCCGTGGCCGGAGATGTGGAGCTCCCCCGGCACGCCCGCGGGCACCGGGTTCAGGGCGGCGTCGAGCACGTACAGCCGTACGCCGGGCAGCGGCCGGCCGATCGGCACCGGGCCGTCCTGGACGGGGACGGGTCCGTCGAGCCCGTCCGGTTCGCCGTAGGTGGAGTCGATGGTGGTCTCGGTGGCGCCGTACGCGGTCAGCACCCGGACGCCGGAGCCGAGGACACCGCGGGCGCGCGCGGCGGCGGCCGTGCGCCACACGTCGGTGGTGACGACGAGCAGCCGCAGCTCCTCCAGCATCGTTCCGGTGCGGTCGAGGTGGTCGATCAGATCGTCGGCGAACCGCGGCGCGCACTCCAGCGCGTTGACGCGGTGGACGGCGAGCGCCTCGGCCCAGTCGGCGGCCGACAGCTGCAGCCCGACCCGGCCGAGCACCAGCGTGCCGCCCGCGCACAATGCGCGCACGACGTCGCCGGTGAACACGTCGAAGCCGACGCTGGTCAGCGACATCCAGCGCAAGGGGGCCGGCTCGGGCAGCCCGTGCTCGGCGGGGAAGTGCGTCGCCGCCCAGGCATGGAAGACACCCGTCAGCGACCCGTGAGTGACCAGCGTGCCCTTCGGGCGTCCGGTCGAGCCCGAGGTGTAGATGACCGCGGCGGCCTGGCCGGGCGGCGTCACGCCACCGGGCGGCGAGGGCGGGGCGGCCGCGATGCGGCGCGCCGTCTCGGGATCGTCCAGCCACACCTCCGGACGGCCATCGGGGAGCCCGGCCGCCAAGGCGCGGTGGCCGACGAGCACCGACGCCCCGCTGTCGGACAGCAGGTGGGCGAGGCGTTCGGCCGGGTCGTCGGCGTCCAGGGGCAGGCACGCGCCCCCCGCCTTCCACACCGCCGCCATCGCCACGACCATGTCCACATCGCGCGGCAGCAGCAGCCCCACCACCGACTCCGGACCCACTCCCGCGGCGCGCAAGTGGTGTGCCAGCCGGTCCGACCGTTCGTGCAGCTCGGCGTGGGTCAGCGAGGCACCGTCGGGCACCACCACCGCCGGCGCCCCGGGACGCTCCGCGGCACGGGCGGCGATCAGTTCGTGCACGCCCACCGCGCCCGCCGTCGCCGGCGCCCTTCGGTCCGCGCCGAGACCCCATGACCCGACCAGCTCGCGCCGCTCGTCCTCCGCCAGCATCGCGAGCGCGGACAGCGGCCGGTCGACCGACGTGGTCATCTCCTCCAGGAGGGCGAGCAGGTGGGCGGCCAGCCGGCCCACGGTGGCCGCGTCGAACAGGTCGGTGGCGTACTCGATGCCGCCGAAGAGCCCCTCGTCCTCAACGACGTTGAGCGTCAGGTCGAACGGCGTCGTCCGCCGCCGGATCCCCGTCTCCACCGCACGCATCCCGCCCGGACCGGCCGTTCCGCCGCCCCCTCTGCGCGTGTAGGTGAACATGACCTGGAAGAGCGGCGTACGGGACCGGTCGCGGTCCACGGCGAGCTCGTCCACGAGCCGCTCGAACGGCAGGTCCTGGTGCGCATAGGCCGCGAGGGCGCCGGCGCGCACCCGGCCGAGGAGCGCGCGGAAGCCGGGGTCGCCCGACAGGTCGGTGCGCAGGACCAGCGTGTTGACGAAGAACCCGATCAGCCCCTCGGTCTCGGCCCGGTCGCGGCCCGCGGTCGGGGTGCCCATCGCGATGTCGTCCTGGCCGCTGTAGCGGGCGAGCAGGACGGCGAAGGCGGCCTGCAACGCCATGAACATGGTCACGCCGTTCTCGCGCGCCACCTCGCGCAGCCGCGCGGTGAGGGCCGGGGGGACCTCGAACTCGACGAGGGCGCCCCGGCCGGAGCGCACGGGCGGCCGCGGCCGGTCGGTCGGCAGGTCCAGCACCGGGACCCCGGCGAGCCGGTCCTGCCAGTACGCCAGCTGCCCCCGCAGCGCGTCACCGCTCAGCCACTCGCGTTGCCACACCGCGAAGTCCGCGTACTGGACGGGCAGCGGCTCCAGCGGGAAGGGCATGCGGTCGCGCAGCGCCTCGTACAGGCTCAGCAACTCGCGGCGCAGCACCTCGATCGACCATTCGTCCGAGACGACGTGGTGCATCATGAGGCCGAGCAGGTGCTCGCCCGGTCCGAGCCGGTAGAGCACGGCGCGCAGGAGCGGCCCGGCCGCCAGGTCGAACGGCTCCAGCGCGTCCGCCGCGACGCGCTCGCGTGCGGCGCCGTCCGGGTCGTCCGCGCCGGTCAGGTCGACGATCGGCAGCCGGACGCCGGACGGCGGGTCGATCACCTGGCGGGGCTCCTCGTCGGTCCCCGCCACGAGGCGGGTACGCAACACCTCATGGCGCTCCACGAGCACGTCCAGCGCGGCGCCGAGCGCCCGCACGTCGAGCTCGCCCGACAGCCGCAGGGAGAACGGAAGGTTGTACTCGGACGAGTCCGGCTCGAGACGCGACAGGAACCACAGCCGCCGCTGGGCGAACGACAGCGGCAGCGGGCGCGAACGATCGGCCGGGACGATCGGCGGCGCGGCGGTGCCCGGAGTGGCCGACTCGACCACCGCGGCCAGGCCGGCGACGGTCGGGCGGTCGAAGAGCGCCGCCACCGCGAGCTCGACGCCGAACGCCGTGCGGACCCTGGTGACGACCTGGGTGGCGAGCAGCGAGTGCCCGCCCAGCTCGAAGAAGTCGTCGGTGACACCGACCCTGTCGAGGCCGAGCAGCCCCGCCCAGATACCGGCCAGCAGGTCCTCGGTGGCGGTCCGCGGCGCCACGTACTCGCCGGCCGTCCCGGCGCGGGCCCCGCCGGGCGCCGGGAGCGCCGCCCGGTCGATCTTGCCGTTGGGGGTGAGCGGGATCTCCGACAGCTCGGTGTAGACGGCCGGGATCATGTAGGCGGGCAGCTCCCGGGCGAGCAGATCGCGCAGTTCGGCGGAGGGCGGGACGCCCGCCGCCGCGTCGGCCGCGACCAGGTGGGCCACCAGGCGCCGGTCGCCCCCTTCCCCGTCGGCGACGACCACGGCCGCGCCGATCCGGGGATGCGCGGCCAGCAGGGTCTCGATCTCGCCGGGCTCGATCCGGAACCCGCGGACCTTCACCTGCTGGTCGGCCCGGCCCAGGAACTCCAGTCCCCTGTCGCGCCTCCGGCGGACCCTGTCGCCGGTCCGGTAGAGCCGGGAGCCGTCGGCGGCGAACGGATCGGCGACGAACCGCTCGCCGGTGAGGTCCGGTCGGCCGCGGTAGCCGCGCGCGACCCCGGTGCCGCCGATGAACAGCTCGCCCGGCACGCCCGCCGGGACGGGCCGCAGTTGCTCGTCCAGCACGTGCACCGTGGTGTTGGCGATCGGGTCGCCGAGGCCGACCCCGCCGCCCGGAGTCAGCCGCCGGCAGGTCGACCAGATCGTGGTCTCGGTCGGCCCGTACATGTTCCAGACCTCCTCGGCCCGCTCCAGCACCTGCTCGGCGAGCCGTTCGGGCAGTGCCTCGCCGCCGCACAGCGCGCGCAGCCCGGCCGATCCCGTCCAGCCGCCCGCGACGAGGAGCTGCCAGGTGGCCGGGGTGGCCTGCAGCACGCTCACCGAACGGCGGTCGATCTCGGCCGCCAGCCCGGCTGCCGAACGCGCCGTCTCCCGGTCGGCGATCACCAGCCGGGCGCCCTGGAGCAGCGGCAGCCACAGCTCCAGCCCGGCGATGTCGAACCCGAGCGTGGTGACGGCGAGGACGACGTCGTCGCCCGTGAGACCCGGGCGGTCCGCCATCGCGGCCAGGAAGCCCGCGAGGTTGCGGTGCGTCACCAAGACGCCCTTGGGCCGCCCGGTCGAGCCCGAGGTGTAGATGACGTACGCGGTCTGCGCGGGGTGCGGCCGCACACCGACCGCGGTCACGGGCCCGCTCTCGATCGCCGCGGCCGTCTCGGGATCGTCCAGCCACAGGGTCGGCACGGTCTCGACGAGGCCGGCGGGAACGGCCGTGCGATGGCCGATGAGCAGCGAGGCCCCGCTGTCGGCGAGCATGTAGGCGAGCCGGTCCGCCGGATGGTCGGGGTCCAGGGGCAGGTAGGCGCCGCCCGCCTTCCACACCGCCAGGGCCGCCACGACCATCTGGGCGCCGCGCGCGACGCACAGGCCGACGACCGTCTCGGCGCCGACTCCGGCGGCACGCAGGAGGTGCGCCAACCGTTCCGCGCGGGCGTCGAACTCGGCGTAGGTGAGCTCCGCGGAGCCGCAGACCACTGCCGTGGCGCCCGGCCGGGCGGCGCACCGCTCCGTGATCAGTTCGGGGACGGAACGCGCCGGGACGGCCGCCGCGGTGTCGTTCCAGGCCGCCTGCTCAGCGAGTTCGGCCGCGGTGAGCAGCGGCAGCTCCGACAACCGGCGGCCGGGGCCGGCGGCCACCGCAGCCAGCAACGTGCCGAAATGACCGACGAGGCGCTCGATCGTGGCGGCGTCGAAGAGGTCGGTGCTGTACTCGATCGCCCCCGCGAGGCCGCCGTCGCCCGGCTCGTCCAGCAGCACCGACAGGTCGTACTTGACCGGCAGCGACCCGCCGCGCGCGAGGGTCTCCGCGCCGCCGAGCGCGTCGCCCCGGGCCTCGCCGGGCTCCTCGCCGCCGCGCTGCGCGGGCCCGAGGTAGTTGAAGAGGACCTGGAAGAGCGGGGTGCGCGACCGGTCCCGGTCGGTGACCAGGGCATCGACGAGCCGCTCGAACGGAAGGTCCTGGTTGGCGTACGCGGCGAGGGCGTGGCCGCGCACCTGGGCCAGCAGGTCGGTGAAGACCGGGTCGCCCGACAGGTCGGTCCGCAGGACGAGCGTGTTGACGAAGAACCCGATCAGGTCCTCCAGCTCGGCGCGGTTGCGGCCCGCGATCGGCGTGCCCACCGTGATGTCGTCCTGACCACCGTAGCGGCCGAGCAGCACCGCGAACGCCGCGAATACGGTCATGAACATCGTCGCGCCGGCCTCGTTCCCCACCGCCCGCAGGCCCGCCACGACGTTCGCGGGCACCGCGAACTCGACGAGCGCGCCCTGGCCCGACCGCACGGGCGGGCGCGGCCGGTCGGCCGGCAGGTCCAGCACCGGCGCACCGGCGAGCCGGTCACGCCAGTACTCCAGCTGGCCCTCCAGCGCGTCCCCGCTCAGCCACTCCCGCTGCCAGACCGCGTAATCGGCGTACTGCACCGGCAGCGGCTCAAGGGGAGACGGGCGGCCGGCGCGCAGCGCGTCGTAGGCGGCCGACAGCTCGCGCAGCAGGATCCGCGCCGACCACTCGTCCGCGGCGACGTGATGCAGGCAGAGGCACAGCACGTGCTCCCCGGCGCCCAGCCGCAGCAGCCTGGCCCGCAGCGGCGGCGCGGCCGCCAGGTCGAAGGGCGTCACCGCGTTCCCGGCCGCCAGGGCACGCGCCGCGGCCGCGGGATCGGGCTCGCCGGTCAGGTCGGTGACCGGCAGATCCACCGCCGGTCGCGGGTCGATCACCTGGTGGGCGACGCCCTCGGCGTCCGCGACCAGCCGGGTCCGCAGCACTTCGTGGCGCGCCGCGACCGCCTCCAGCGCACCGCGGAGGGCGGCGGCGTCGAGGTCTCCGGTCAGGCGGAGCGCGAGGGGAAGGTTGTACTCGGCCGACTCCGGCTCCAGCTGGGTCAGGAACCACAGCCGCTGCTGGGCGAACGACAGCGGCGGCCGTGCCGGCCGCGCCGCCGCCGTGACGGGCGGGGTGGACGGGCGTCCACCGACAGCGGCGACCGCCTCGGCCAGCCCCGCGACCGTCGGCCGGTCGAAGAGGTCGGCCGGCGGCACCTCGACGCCGAGGACCGAACGCACCCGGGAGACGACCCGGGTGGCCAGCAGCGAATGCCCGCCGAGCTCGAAGAAGCCGTCGGTGACGCCGACCCTGTCGACGCCCAGCACCTCGGCCCAGATCCCGGCCAGGAGTTCCTCGACCGGAGTGCGCGGCGCGACGTGCGTCCCGGACGACGCGACGCGCGCGGCCGAGTCCGGATCGGGCAGCGCGGCCCGGTCGGTCTTGCCGTTCGGGGTCAGCGGAACGGCGTCGATCGTCAGGAAGAGGGCCGGGACCATGTGGCCGGGGAGGCTCGCCGCCACATGGTCGCGGAGCTCGCCCGCGGTGGGCACGCCCTGCCCCGGGGCGGCGGGCACCAGATAGGCCACGAGCCGCCGGTCGGCCTCCGCGCCGTGCGCGGCCACCACCGCCGCGGCCACCGCGGGATGCGTCCGAAGCGCGGCCTCGATCTCGCCCGGCTCGATCCGGACCCCGCGCACCTTCACCTGATCGTCGGCCCGGCCGAGGAACTCCAGGGTGCCGCCGGCCGCCCACCGCGCCCGGTCGCCGGTCCGGTAGAGGCGGACGCCGTCGCCGCCGAACGGGTCGGGCACGAACCGTTCGGCGGTCAGGTCGGGCCGTCCCGCGTACCCGCGGGTGACTCCCGCGCCGCCGATGAACAGCTCGCCCGGCACGCCCACCGGCAGCGGCCGCAGCTCCGCGTCCAGTACGTACACTCGGGTGTTGCCGATCGGCCCGCCCAGATCGACGCCGCCGCCCGCCGCGATCGGGCGCCCCGTCGACCAGATCGTGGTCTCGGTCGGGCCGTAGAGGTTCCACAGTCCCCCGGTGCGTTCGATCAACGCCTCGGCCAGCGGGACGGGAAGGGCCTCGCCGCCGCACAGGGCCCGCAGTCCGGGCGCGCCCTGCCAGCCCTCGTCGACCAGCATCCGCCAGGTGGCGGGGGTCGCCTGCATGACCGTGGCGCCGCACCGCCGGATCGCGGCGGCCAGCAGTGCCGGGGACCGGACCGTGTCCCGGTCGGCGATCACCAGCCGGGCGCCCGCGACCAGCGGCAGGAACAGCTCCAGACCGGCGATGTCGAACCCGAACGTGGTCACCGCCAGCAGCACGTCGTCCGGGGCCAAGCCGGGCTCCTCCTGCATCGACAGCAGGAAGTTGACCATCTGGTCGTGGGCGACGGCGACGCCCTTGGGACGTCCGGTCGACCCCGACGTGTAGATCACGTACGCCAGGCGGCCGGACGGCCCCGGGGCGGCCGGCCGCGTCGCGGGCCGCGCCGCGAGGGCCGGGTCGTCCAGGTCCAGCGTCTCCCCGACGACCACGGAGACGTCCGCGTCCGCGGTCATGTAGGCGAGCCGTTCGGCGGGGAAGCCGGGGTCGAGCGGCAGGTAGGCGGCCCCGGCCTTCCAGATGCCGAGCGCGGCCACGACCAGGCCGGTACCGCGTTCCAGCCGGATGCCGACGACCGATTCGGGTCCGACCCCGCTCGCCCGCAGGTGATGGGCGAGCCGGTTCGACCGTTCGTCCAGTTCGCGGTAGGTGAGGCGGTCGTCGCCGCACTCCACGGCGATCGCGTCGGGGGCGGCGGCCGCGCGTGCGGCGATCAGCTCGTCGACGCCGCCCGCCGCGGGCAGGTCCCTGCCGGTGGCGTTCCAGTCCTCGACGACCTGGCGCAGCTCGTCGTCGGACGGCGCCCCGGCGTCCGCGACCGCGATGGCCGGGTCTGCGGCGACGCGGCCGAGGATCCCCGTGAGGTGCCCGACGAGCCGCTCGATCGCGGCCCGGTCGAAGCGGGACCGGTCGTACGAGGCGCCGACGATCAGCTCGTCGCCGTCGGGGGCCGCGATGATGGTGAGCGGATAGTTGTCCTGCTCCCGTTCGAGGCCGGTGGAGACGCGGAGATCGTCGCCCGCCGCGCTCCCGGGCCCTCCCTCCTCGGTCGGCGGACCGGCCGAGGGATAGTTCTCGAACAGCAGGAGGCTGTGGAACAGCGGAGCGACACCGGACCAGCCCTGGACGCGCACGAGCGGGGCGTGCTCGTGCCTGCGCGCCCGGATCTGCTCGGCCTGGAGTTCGGCGAGCCATTCCAGCATCGGCCGGTTCCGATCGATCCGGGTGCGCAGCGGCGTGGTGTTGATGAACGTGCCGACCATCGACTCCACGCCCGTGAGGTCCTCGGGCCTGCCCGAGGTCGTGACGCCGAAGACCACGTCGTTCTCGCCGCTGTAGCGCGACAGCAACAGCGCCCATGCCCCCTGCACGAGGGTGTTGAGCGTCAGCCGGCGCTCGCGCGCCAGGGCCGCGAGGGCGGCGGCGGTCTCGGCGGGCAGCCGCGTGCGGTGGACCGCGCGGCCGCGGTCGCCGGTGGCCCGGTCGACGGCGGGCGGCGTCGCGCCCGCCAGCCCGGCGAGCCGGTCGCGCCAGTACCGCTCGGCCTCGACCGGGTCCTGCCCGCCGAGCCAGGCGACGAAGTCGCGGAACGGGCGGACCGGCGCGTGCGCGGGCTCGCCGCCCGTCGCGTACGCCCGGTAGGCGTCGAGCAGCTCGTCATGAACGATCGGCGCGCTCCAGCCGTCGAGCAGCAGGTGGTGGTAGGTCCACACGACCTGGCTCTCGTGCGGTCCGAGGCGCAGCACCGATACCCGCATCAGCGACGGGCCCGCGAGGTCGACGCCGCGGGTGCGGTCGGAGGCGGCCCAGGCCTCCACCGCCGCGGCTCGGTCGCCGGCCCCGCGCAGGTCGTGGACCTCCAGCACCAGGTCCGCCTCGTCCGGGACCACGAAGAGGGGCTCGGGAACGCCCTCGTGGACGACGCGGCCCCGCAGCACGGCGTGGCGGGACATCACATACCGCCAGGCCCGGGCCAGCGCGGTCTCGTCCGGTTCATCGCCGAACACCAGCCCGCGCTGGACCAGGTAGACCCCCGAGCCGGGGGCGAGCAGCGTGTGGAACAGCATGCCCTGCTGCATGGCCGTGAGCGGGTAGAGGTCGCCGACGGGCGACCCGATCCGGTCGAGCAGTCGGTCGAGGGAGCGCTGCCCGAGCCCGGCGAGCGGGAAGTCCGACGGCGTGGCGCCGCGCACCCCGGGCAGGGAGCAGTGCTCGATCAACCGGGTCAGCACCTCCGAGTAGCGGCCGGCGAGCCGGTCGACGGTGGCCCGGTCGTGGACGTTCGGGGAGAACGTCCACGACAGCTCCAGGCGGCCGTCGATGACCAGGCAGTTGACCTCGATGAGGTGGGTCCGCTCGCCCGCCTCCGACCGCTCGGGGCCCAGCGTCCAGGGCAGCAGCCGGAATCCGCCGTCGTCGGGCGCCCCCGCGTCCACGCGGCCGAGGTAGTTGAAGCTCACGCCGGCCGGTGGATGGTCGGGCAGCGCGCGGGCCAGATGGCGGAGCACGCCGTAGCCGATGCCGCCGCGCGGGGCCCCGCGCAGCTGTTCCTTCACGCCCTTGATCAGCGCGGCGGGGTCGGCGGCCGAGCCGTGCGGGGCGACCGGGTGGATGGAGGTGAACCAGCCGATCGTGCGGGACACGTCGATCGCCGGGCCGAGGTCCTCCCGCCCGTGCGACTCCAGGTCGACCAGCAGCGGGCCACCGGCCCACTCGCCGAGCACCGCGCCGAGCGCCGCCAGCAGCACGTCGTTGATCCGGGTGCGGTAGGCGGCGGGCACGCGTTCGAGCAGCCGCGTCGTCAGGTCGGCGTCCAGCCTGGTGTCGAGGGTCTCGGCCGAGGCCAGGTCGTTCTCGCCGTCCGGGTGATCGCGGGGCACCTCGCGCGCGTTCTCGGTCACCGCCCGCCAGTAGGCGGCCTCGGCCGCGAGGCCCTCGTCGGCGGCGAGGTCGTGCAGGGCCCGCGCCCAGCGCGAGTAGGACGTGGTCTTCGCGGGCAGCTCGATGCGTTCACCGCGGGCGGCCTGAGCGCAGGCGATGCGGAGGTCGTCCAGGAGGATGCGCCAGGAGACGCCGTCGAAGGACACGTGGTGCACGACCACCAGCAGGAGCGTGCCGCGTCCGCCGTCCTCCAGCGGTGCGGCCTCGAACAGCACGCACCGCAGCAGCGGCCCCTCGGTGAGACTCAGGCTCCGCTGGACGCGCGCGCCGCGCTCCCGCATCCGGGCCTCGGCCGCCTCGGCGTCCAGCCCGCCGAGGTCGACGATCTCCAGCACGTCCTCGTCGTCCGGCGACCCGATCACGGCGGTCGCGTCGGGGGTGAGCCGGAGCCGCAACGCGTCGTGGTGCCCGATCAGCGCGGTGAGCGCGCGGCGCAGCGGCCCGGCGTCGAGCGGCCCGGCCGCCTGGAGGACGACGGACTGGTTGTAGTGGTCGCGTTCGACGCGCCGGTTCTCCAGGAACCAGTGCAGGATCGGGGTGAGCGGCACCGGGCCGGTCACCGGCCCCTGCTCGGCCTCGGCCGTCGCCTCGAACCTGGCCACGGCGGCCAGCCCCTCGACGGTCTGCCGTTCGAACGCCTCGGCGGGCGTGACGTGCAGGCCGCGCGCCCGGGCCCGCGCGACCATCTGGATGACCAGGATCGAGTCGCCGCCGGCCTCGAAGAAGTTGTCGGCCGTGCCGACCCGGTCGCGGCGCAGCACCTCCGCCCACACCTCGGCGAGGATGTGCTCCGCCCGGGTGCGCGGCGCGGTGAACGCGGCCGCGGCGGACCTGGTGAGGGAGCCGGGGTCGGGCAGCGCCGCCCGGTCGAGCTTGCCGCTCGCGGTCAGCGGCAGCTCCGACAGCTCGACGAACACCGCCGGGATCATGTGGTCGGGCAGTGTCGCGCGGAGCCGCTCGCGCAACTCCGCCGTGCCGGGGATCCCGGCGGCGGGGTCGGCGGGGACCAGGTAGGCGACCAGGCGGGCTCCGGTGCCCGCGTCGTCGGCCGCGACGACCACGGCGGCCCTGACATCCGGGCGCGCGGCCAGCGCCGCCTCGACCTCGCCGGGTTCGATGCGGAAGCCGCGGATCTTGACCTGGGAGTCGGCGCGGCCCAGGAACTCCAGGGTCCCGTCCGCGCGCCGGCGGGCCCGGTCTCCGGTCCGGTAGAGCCGCGAGCCGTCGCCCGTGAACGGATCGGGCACGAACCGCTCCGCCGTCAGGTCCGGACGCCCCGCATAGCCCCGGGCCACCCCGGCGCCCCCGATGTACAGCTCGCCGGGCACCCCGGCCGGGCTCAGGTCCATGACCGCGTCCAGGACGTACACCCGCAGGTCCGGGATGCCGACGCCGATGACGCCGGGCCCGCCCGCGGCGGCGGTGGCCGCGTCGAGCGGCGCGTAGGTGACGTGCACGGTCGTCTCGGTGATCCCGTACATGTTGACCAGGACCGGGGCCCCGTCCGGATGTCGCGCGTACCAGGGCGCCAGCCGGGCCGGGTCGAGCGCCTCGCCACCGAAGATGACATACCGCAGGGCCAGGTCGCGGCCGCCGTCCCCGTCCGCGTCGCCGGCGTCCTCGCCGTCCGCCGCCGTCAGCGCGGCGAAGGCCGTGGGCGTCTGGTTGAGCACCGTGACCCGCTCGGCGGCCAGCAGCCGCAGGAAGTCGGCGGGCGACCTGGACACCTCGAACGGCACCACGACCAGCCGGCCGCCGTACGCCAGCGCGCCCCACATCTCCCACACCGAGAAGTCGAAGGCGAACGAGTGGAACAGCGTCCACACGTCCGAGGGGCCGAACCCGAACCACGGCTCGGTCGACCGCAGCAGGCGCAGCAGGTTGGCGTGGGGGACGACGACGCCCTTGGGCCGCCCGGTGGAGCCGGAGGTGTAGATCACGTAGGCGGCCTGGCCGGGGCGGATCTCCGGCACGGGCAGGGGCTCCAACGCCTCCTCGGGCCCTGGCTCGTCCAGCCAGACCGTGGCGATTCCGGCGTCGAGCGTGGTCACGGCCCGATGGGCGACCAGCACGGCGGCGCCGCTGTCGGCCAGCATGAACACCAGCCGTTCGGCCGGGTACTCCGGATCGAGCGGCAGGTACGCGCCGCCCGCCTTCCACACCGCCAGCGGGGCGACGGCCAGGTCCAGCCCGCGCGGCAGGCACAGACCCACCACGGTCTCCGGGCCCACCCCCAGCGCACGCAGGCGGCGTGCCAGCAGGTCGGACCGTTCGTCGAGCTCGCGGTAGGTCAACGACGCGTCACCGCAGACCACCGCGACGTCGTCCGGGCGCAGCCGGGCGTGCTCCCGGACCATTTCGTGCACGCCGCCGGGTTCGGGGGCCGGAGCCGGAGCCGGGGCCGCAGCGCCGCTCCAGCGGACCAGCTCGGCGCGTTCGGGCTCGGGCAGGACGGAGATCTCCGACAGGTGCCGGTGCGGATCGGCCGACACGGCGGCCAGCACGGCCCCCAGGTGGCCCACCAGGCGTTCGGCGGTGGCATGGTCGAACAGCTCGGTGCTGTATTCGAGATGCCCGCCGATCTCTCGCGTGGCGTCGCTGAGCAGCAGGGTCAGGTCGAACCGGGCGACGGCCGCGCCGAAGGGCATGGGCTCGGTGCGCAGGCCCTCCAGCGTCGCCGGGGTGTCGCCGACCCGGTCCACGCTGAACATCACCTGGAAGAGCGGGTGCCGCGACCGGTCCCGCACGGGCTGCAACTCGTCCACCAGCCGCTCGAACGGCACGTCCTGGTGGGCGTAGGCGTCCAGCGCGTCTCTGCGCACCCGCCCGACAAGCTCGCCGAACGTGGGGTCGCCCGCGAGGTCGACGCGCAGCACCAGGGTGTTGACGAAGAAGCCGATCAGCTGCTCGATCTCCGCCCGGCTCCGGTTGGCGACCGGGGTGCCGAGCACGATGTCGTCGCCGCCCGCGTACCGTCCGAGCACGATCGCGAAGGCCGACAGCAGGGTCATGAACATCGTCACGCCGGTGTCGGTGCCGAACGCGCGCAGCCGGGCGACGACATCCTCCGGCAGCTCGAACTCGACGATCCCTCCCGCGGCGGACCGGACCGGCGGGCGCGGCCGGTCGGTCGGCAGGTCGAGGACGGGCGCGCCGGCGAGCCGTTCCCGCCAGTACGCGAGCTGGTCCTCCAGCACGTCGCCGGTCAGCCAGCCGCGCTGCCAGGCGGCGAAGTCCGCGTACTGCACGGGCAGCGGCGGCAGCGGGGACGGCTCGCCGCTGCGGAACGCCTCGTAGAGGGTCTCCAGCTCGTGCCGCAGCACGCCGGTCGACCACTCGTCCGCCACCACGTGATGCGCGCAGAGGTCGAGGACGTGGTGGTCGGCGCCCAGGCGCAGCAGCGAGACGCGCAGCGGCGGGCTCGCCGCCAGGTCGAACGCGAGGGCGAAGTCGGCCTCGACGCGGCGGACGGCCTCGGCGAGCGGGTCGGCGTGACCGGTGAGGTCGTGCACCGGCAGCGGCACCGGGCCCGGCGGGTCGACGACCTGGTGCGCGACGCCGTCGGCGCCCGCCACCAGCCGGGTGCGCAGCACCTCGTGGCGGGCCGTGATCTCCGTCAGCGCCGCCTCCAGCGCGGCGACGTCGAGCGGCCCGGTGAAGCGCAGCGCCATCGGGACGTTGTACTCGGCCGATCCGGGTTCGATCTGGTCCAGGAACCACAGCCGCTGCTGCGCGAACGACAGCGGCAGCGGCCGTTCCCGGCCGACCGGGACGATCGGCGGCGGCGCACCGCCGCCGCCGGCGGAACGGGCCGCCTCGACGATGCGGGCCAGCCCGGCGACGGTCGGATGGTCGAAGACGTCCACCAGCGCCAACTCGGCGCCGAGCTCGGCCCGGACCCGGGAGATGACCCGGTTGACCAGGAGCGAGTGTCCGCCGAGCTCGAAGAAGTCGTCGCCGACGCCGACCCGTCCCAGGCCGAGGACCGCCGCCCAGATCTCCGCCAGGACTCGTTCGGTGTCGGTCCGCGGCGCGGCGAACTCCGCCGCCTCGGGCCGGGCGGGGTCGGGCGCGGGCAGCGCGGCACGGTCGACCTTGCCGTTGGGGTTGAGCGGCAGCGACGCCAGCTCCACGAACGCCGCGGGGACCATGTAATCGGGCAGGCTCTCGCGCAGGAACGCCCGCAGGTCGCCCGCCGCCGGCACGCCCGCCGCGATGTCGGCCGGAACCAGGTAGCCGACCAGCCTCGCGTCGCCGTCCTCGCCGTCGTCGCGCGCCACGACCACCGCGGCCGCCACCGCGGGGTGACCGGTCAGCGCGGCCTCGATCTCGCCGGGCTCGATCCGGAAGCCGCGCATCTTGACCTGGTCGTCGACCCGGCCGAGGAACTCGATCTCCCCGTCCGGCGTCCACCGCACCCGGTCGCCGGTGCGGTAGAGGCGGGAGCCGTCGGCGGCGAAGGGATCGGCGACGAACCGTTCCGCGGTCAGCTCGGGACGGCCGACGTAGCCGCGGGCCACCCCGGCTCCGCCCAGGTAGAGCTCCCCCGCCACACCGGCGGGCACCGGACGCATGCGCCGGTCCAGCACGTAGGCGCGGCCGTTGGCCAGGGGGCGGCCGATCGGGACCGGGTCCCCGGACCCGACCCGGCGCACCGCCCGCCAGGTGGCGAACGTGGTCGTCTCGGTCGGCCCGTACACGTGCAGCAGCCGCTCCGGCCGCCCGAGCGCCAGCATGCGCCGCACGCTCAGCGGGTCGGCGGCCTCGCCGCCGAACAGCAGCGACCGCACCCGCCGCACGCCGTACGGCGCCTCGGCCGCGAGCCTGTTGAACAACGCCGTGGTCAGGAACAGCACGGTGATCCCGCGCCGTTCGATCTCCGCGCCGAGCCGCCGCGGCGACAGCAGCACCTCGCGTTCCACTCCGGCCAGCGTCGCGCCGTTGGCGAGCGCGCCCCAGATCTCGAAGGTGGCCGCGTCGAACGTGGTGGTGGCGGCCTGCGCCACCACGTCGCCGGGCACGATGGTGATGTAGTCGCCGGGCGTGACGAGGCCGACGATGTCGCGGTTGCGGACGCCGATGCCCTTCGGCCGCCCGGTCGAGCCCGAGGTGTAGATGACGTACGCGAGCCCGTCGGGGTGCGCCGGGACCGCGGGATCGGTGGCCGGGCAGGCCGCGATGGCCGCCGCGGTCTCCTCGTCGTCCAGCCACACCGCGTCGGCCTCCCCGCCGTCGCCGGGCCGGGCGCGACGGCCGACGAGGACGGCGGCGCCGCTGTCGGCGCGCATGAGGGCGAGACGGTCGTCCGGGTAGTCGAGGTCGAGGGGCAGGTACGCGCCCCCCGCCTTCAGCACCGCCAGCAGTGCGACGACCATCGCCGGGCCGTGTTCCAGGCGGATCCCGACGACGGTCTCCGGCCCGACGCCCCTGCCGATGAGGTAGTGGGCGAGGCGATTGGCCCGCGCGTCGAGTTCGGCGTACGTGAGGGACTCGCCGCCGTACACGACCGCCGTCGCCTCCGGCCTGGCGGCCGCCTGCGCGGCGACGAGCTCGTGGACGCCGGCCGCCTCCGGGACCGGCATGGCGGTGTCGTTCCAGCCGACCAGGATCTCGCGGTGCTCGGCGGGCGTGCCGAACGGAAGGTCGGCGACCCGGCGGCCCGGGTCGTCGGCGATGGCCTCCAGGACGGCGACCAGGTGGCCCGCCATCCGCCTGATCGTGCCGTCGTCGAAGCGCGCCCGGTCGTAGGCCAGGCCGAGCGCGAGCTCGGGGCCGGGCCCGGCGACCACGGTGAGCGGATAGTTGGGCTGCTCGCGGGAGACGTTCTCCTCCATCAGCAGGCCGCTGCGCGCCGACTCGGCCTTGCCGTTCTCCAGCCGTTCGGCGGGAAAGTTCTCGAAGAGCAGCAGGTAATCGAAGAGCGGCCGACCCGCGGGCACATCGCTCCACGCCTGCGCCTGGACCAGCGGCGTGTGCTCGAACCGCCGCGCCTCCGCCTGCTCGCGCTGTAACCGCCGCAGCCAGGACGCGATCGTCTTCTCCCCGTCCACCCTGACCCGGGCCGGGGTGGTGTTGATGAGCAGGCCGACCATGGTCTCGATGCCGTCGAGCTGGTCCCCCCGCCCGGAGGTGGTGACGCCGAACAGCACGTCGTCGCTGCCCGCGTAGGCCGCCAGCAGCGCCGCCCAGGCGCCCTGCACCACGGTGTTCAGCGTGAGCCGGTGCCGCCTCGCCAGCTCGGCGAGGTCGGCGGTCACCCGTTCGCCGAGATGCGTCCGGTAGGTGTCGTAGCCGGTCTCGCCGGTGTCGCGCTCGACGCCGAGCACGGTGGCCGCGCCGATGCCGCGCAGGCGGTCCCGCCAGTACGTCTCGGCCGCCGCGAGGTCCTGCCCGGCAGCCCAGGCGACGTGGTCGCGGAACGGCCGGTGGGTCGCGTGCGGAGGCCGTTCGCCCGTGCGGTAGGCGTGGTAGGCGTCGATCAACTCGCCGAGGACGATCGGGACACTCCAGCCGTCCAGCAGCAGATGATGGTAGCTCCACAGCACCTGGTGACGGTCCCCCGCCAGCCGGATGACCGCGATCCGCACGAGCGTCGGCCGGTCGAAGTCGGCGCCGCGGGCACGGTCGGCGGCCATGAACGCCGCGAGGGCATCGTCCACGCCCGGCTCGTCCAGGTCCGACCAGTCCAGCACTTCCCAGGGCAGGTCGACGCCGCGGGAGACCACGGCCAGCGGCACGGGCACGCCCTGCCAGACGACCGTGCTGCGCAGTACCGCGTGCCGGGCGAAGACCAGCTCCCACGCGCGGCGCAGCGCGGCGAGATCGAGGTCGCCCTCCAGGAGGAGCCCGTTCTGGACCCAGTAGACGCCCGACTCCGGGGCGCGTGCGGAGTGCACCACCATGCCGTGCTGCAGCGCCGTCAGCGGGTAGATGTCCTCGATCTCGGTCGTGGCGCGCGCGTGAATGGCGTCAAGGGCGTCCTGGTCGAGCCCGGCGAGTGGGAAGTCGGACGGGGTGAGGCCGCCGGTGCCCGGAGCGCAGCAGTGGTCGATCAGCTCGGTGAGGGCTTCGAGGTAGCGCCGGGCCAGCCGGGTCACCGTCGCCTCGTCGTGCACCTCGCGCGAGTACGTCCAGACCAGCCGCAGCCGCCCGTCGTCGATCTCGCCGTTGACCTCGATGAGGTGCGTGCGGTCGCCTGTCTCGGCCCGCTCCCGGCCGAGGCCGGCGCCGTCGACCGGCCGGAAGCGCTCGTCCGAGGGGGACGCGGGCCTGGCCGCCTGCCCCCCGAAACGCCCCATGTAGTTGAAGCTCACCTCGGCACCGTCCGCCGGGCGCGCATCGCCGTGCAGGTAGCGCAGCAGGCCGTAGCCGAGGCCCCGCCGCGGGACCGCGCGCAGTTCCTCCTTGGTCCGGCGCAGTGCCGCGCCGGGGTCCGAGCCGGGCGCGGCGAGCGCCACCGGAGCGAAGGAGGTGAACCAGCCGACGGTCCTGGAGACGTCGATGCCGGGCCCGAGGTCCTCGCGACCGTGCGCCTCCAGGTCGACCACCGCCCGGTCGGCGCCCGTCCATTCGGTGAGGACCGTGCCGAGGGCTGTCAGCAGCACGTCGTTGATCTGCGTGCGGTACGCGGCCGGCACCTCCTGGACGAGCCGGGTGGTCTCGTCGCGGCCGAGCGTGACCCGGACGTCGCGCGCGGACGCGACGGTGTTGGAGCCGCCGTGGTCGCGCGGTACAGGCCGCATGGCGGCCTCCACCGCGCGCCAGTGCTCAATCTCCTCGGCCGGGCCGGCGGCCACCTCGGCGAGCCGTTCCGACCAGTGCTTGAACGACGTGGTCTTCGGCGCGAGGCGAATCGTGCCGCCGCGTTCGGCCTGGTCGAAGGCGAGGGCCAGGTCTTCGAGCAGGATGCCCCACGACACGGCGTCGACGGCGAGGTGATGAACGACGATCAGCAGCAGCGGGCGCGCGCCGGGGCGCTCGAACAGCACGCAGCGCAGCAGCGGCCCGTGCTCCAGGTCGAGGCTCGTCTGCGCCGCGTCGGCATGCGCGTGCAGCGCGCCGTCGTCCTCCGCCCGGACGCGGACGACCCGGAGCAGGTCCGCTCCGGCTCGTGGCGGCACGTTCCGTCCGACCCACGCGTCGCCGTAGCGGACGTAGCGGGCGCGTAGCGCGTCGTGGTGCTCGACCAGTGCGTCGAGGGCCCGCCGCAGCGCGGCCGGTTCGATCGGCGCGGTCGCCTCCAGCACCATGGACTGGTTGAAGTGGGCCGGGTCCGGCAACTCGCGCCGGAAGAACCAGCGCTGGATCGGCGTGAGCGGGAACTCGCCGACCACCGGCCCCTGCTCGGCCTGTGCCGCCGGCCGGCGGGCCGCGACCGCGGCGAGTTCGGCGACGGTCTGGTGCTCGAACAGCTGGGCGGGCGTGACGTGCACGCCCCGGGCGCGGGCGCGCGCGACCGTCTGGATGCTGACGATCGAGTCGCCCCCCAGCTCGAAGAAGTTGTCCTCGACCCCGACCCGGTCGAGGCCGAGCACCTCGGCCCAGGACTCGGCGAGGACCTGCTCCACGTCGCCGCGCGGGGCGACGAACCGTTCGGCGAGATCGGGGCGGGCTCCGCCGGGCGCCGGCAGCGCGGCGGCGTCGGTCTTGCCGTTGGGGCCGAGCGGGATCGCCGCGATCGGCGTGAACACCGCGGGGATCATGTGGTCCGGCAGGGTGGCCGCCAGGAAGGCGCGCAGCTCGGTCGTGCCGGGCAGACGCCCGTCCCCCGCGTCCTCGCTCGGGACGAGGTAGGCGACCAGGCGCCGCCGGCCGTCGTCGTCCCGCACGACCGCGACGGCCGCCGCCACCCCCGGGTGCGCGGTCAGCGCGGCCTCGACCTCGCCCGGCTCGACACGGTGGCCGCGGACCTTGACCTGCTCGTCGAGGCGGCCGAGGAACTCCAGCCGCCCGTCCGCGCGCCATCTGGCCCGGTCCCCGGTCCGGTAGAGCCGGCCGCCGTCCGCGGCGAACGGGTCGGGGACGAACCGTTCGGCGGTGAGGGCGGGACGGCCGTGGTAGCCGCGGGCGACCCCGGCGCCACCGACATAGAGCTCGCCGGGGACGCCGATGGGCGCGATGTTCAGCGCGCGGTCGAGCACGTACACGCGGACGTTCGCGATGGGACCGCCGATCGGCGGCGGGCCGGCGCCGATGCCGGGATCGATGGCGACGGTCGCGCAGACGGTCGTCTCGGTCGGCCCGTACCCGATGATGAAGCGCCGCCCCGGTGCCCAGGCGCGGGCGAGGCCGGGCGGGCACGGTTCACCGCCGAGGAGCAGGACGCGCAGCGCGGGCAGGGCGGCCGGGTCCAGCTCGCGCAGCGCGGTCGGGAGCATCTGCACGACGGTCACGGCGTGGTCCTGGAGCAGCCGCTGGAGCTGCGGCGCGGACCGGCGGGTGGCACCGTCCGCGACGACCAGGTGCGCCCCGGCCGCCAGCCCGACGAAGATCTCGCAGCCGGCGACGTCGAAGCTGAACGAGGCCATCTGCAGCACCACGTCGTCCTCGGTGACGCCGAGATCCCGGCGCTGGGCCTCCACCAGGTTGGCCAGGGCGCGGTGGCCGACCATGACGCCCTTGGGCCGCCCGGTCGACCCGGAGGTGTAGATCACGTAGGCGGGCTGGTCGCCGTGCCGGACCGCCCCGGTGACCGGACGGGCCGGGCCTCCGTCGTCCTGGTCATCGGGATCCACGAGATCGAGCGCGAGGTCGGCCGCTATGGGCGTGCCGACCAGGACGGCCGCGCCACTGTCGGCGAGCATGAACGCGAGGCGGTCGGCCGGGTAGTCCGGATCGAGCGGGAGGTAGGCCCCGCCCGCCTTCAGCACGGCGAGCATGGCGGTGACCATCTGCGTGCCGCGATCCAGATGCAGTCCAACGACCGTCTCGGGGCCGACGCCCAGCCCGCGCAGCCGATGGGCGAGGCGGTCGGCGGCCGCGTGCAGCTCGCCGTAGGTCAGCGTCTCGCCGCCGAACGTGACGGCGGGCGCGTCCGGCCTGCGGGCCGCGGCGGCCGACACGAGGTCGGCGACGGTCCCGTCCGGCTCCCGGGCGGCGGTGTCGTTCCATTCGGCGAGCAGCCGGCGGGACTCGCCGGCGGTGACGAACGACGTCCCGGCGAGGCGCTCGTGCGGGACCTCGGCGACGCGGCTCAGCAGCTCCACCAGATGGCGGCCCATCCGTTCGACGGTCGCGTGGTCGAACAGATCGGCGCTGTAGCTGAGCTCGAAGTCCAGCGCGGCGTCGCGCTCGCCGATCGCGACGGTCAGGTCGAACTTGGCGTGCGACACCGCGAGCCCGACACCCTCGGTGCTCAGCCCGGCGAACTCCAGGGCGCTGACGGTGCCCCGGCCATGCGTGATCATCACCTGGAAGACCGGGTGCCGGGCCCGGTCGCGCTGCGGCCCGAGCGCGTCGACGAGCTGTTCGAACGGCA
This sequence comes from Actinomadura nitritigenes, assembly GCF_017573545.1. GTDB lineage: Bacteria > Actinomycetota > Actinomycetes > Streptosporangiales > Streptosporangiaceae > Spirillospora > Spirillospora nitritigenes. The sequence continues at coordinate 58,176 of NZ_JAGEOK010000039.1, forward strand.
CGTCCTCGTGCGCGTAGGCGGCCAGCGCGTCGCGCCGCACCCGCGCGACGACCTCGGCGAACGTGGGATCGCCGGACAGGTCGACGCGGAGCGCGAGGGTGTTGGTGAAGAAGCCGATGAGCTCCTCGGTCTCCGCGCGGTTGCGGTTGGCGATCGGGGTGCCGAGCACCACGTCGTCCTCGTCGCCGTACCGGCCGAGGAGGACCGCGAGGGCGCTGACCAGGACCATGAACATGGTCGCGCCGGTCTCCGCCGCCACCTCGCGCAGCCCGGCGACGACCGGGGCCGGCAACGCGAAGTCGAGGGTGCCGCCGGCGGACGACCGGACGGCGGGCCGCGGCCGGTCGGCGGGCAGCTCCAGGACGGGCGCGCCGGCCAGCCGTTCCCGCCAGTAGGCGACCTGGTCGTCCATGGTCGCGCCGCTCAGCCACTCGCGCTGCCAGACCGCGAAGTCGGCGTACTGCACCGGCAGCGGCGGCAGCGGCGACGGCTCCCCCGCGCGGAACGCCGCGTAGAGCCGCGCCAGCTCGCGGCGGAAGACGTCGGCCGACCAGTCGTCGGAGATCACGTGGTGCATCACCAGCGACAGCACGTGGTCCTCGGCGCCGAGGCGCGCGAGCAGGCCGCGCAGCAGCGGCCCGGCCGCCAGGTCGAACGGCGTGGTCGCCTCGACCGTGGCCAGCTCCCGCGCCCGGCCGAACGGGTCGGGCTCGCCGGACAGGTCGATCGCGCGCAGCGGGAACCCGGCGGGCGGATCGATGATCTGCCGGGCCCGGCCGTCCACGGTGACGAGCCGGGTGCGCAGCACTTCGTGGCGTTCGGTGAGGGCGTCCAGCGCCGCCGCCAGCGCGGCCTGGTCGAGCGGCCCGCGCAGCCGCAGCACGATCGGGATGTTGTACTCGGCCGATCCGGGTTCGAGCTGGTCGAGGAACCAGAGCCGCTGCTGCGCGTACGACAGCGGGAGCTCGCGGTCGCGTCCGGCGGCGACGATGGGCGGCGCGGGCGCGCCGGGCGCGGACGCGTCGACCAGCGCGGCCAGCTCGCCGACCGTGGGGTGGTCGAACAGCATCGCCAACGGCAGCTCCCGCTCGAACTCCCTCCGCAGCCGCGACACCACCTGGATGGCGATCAGCGAATGCCCGCCCAGCTCGAAGAAGTCGTCGGTGATGCCGACGCGCGGCACGTCGAGCAGATCGGCCCAGATGCGGGCGATGCCCTCTTCGGTCTCGGTCCGCGGCGCACGGTGGGAACCGGCGGCGCCGGACGGCGGGGAGCCGGGGTCGGGCAGGGCGCCCCGGTCCAGCTTGCCGTTGGGGGTGCGCGGCAGGTCGGCCAGCTCGACCATGACGGCCGGCACCATATGCTCGGGCAGCCGCTCACGCAGGAACGCGCGCAGCTCGCCGGCCGCGGCGGTGCCCGCAGCCGCGCCGGCGGGGACGAGGTAGGCGACGAGCTGCCGGTCCTGGTCGTCACCGCGGGCGACGACGACGGCGGACCCGACCGCTGGGTGCGCGGTCAGGGCGGCCTCGACCTCGCCCGGCTCGATCCGGAAGCCGCGTACCTTCACCTGTTGGTCGGCCCGGCCGAGGTACTCCAGGCCGCCGTCCGCGCGGCGCCGCACCCGGTCACCGGTCCGGTAGAGGCGCGTCCCGTCCGCGGCGAACAGGTCGGCGACGAACCGCTCGGCGGTGAGGTCGGGCCGGTCGTGGTAGCCGCGGGCCACGCCGGTGCCGCCGATGAACAGCTCGCCCGGCACGCCGAGGGGCACCGGGCGCAGGTGCCGGTCGAGCACGTGCAGGGTGGTGTTGGCGAGCGGCCCGCCGAGGCTCACCTCCCCGCCCGCCGCGATCTCGGCGCACGCCGACCAGATGGTGGTCTCGGTCGGCCCGTACACGTTCCACAGTCCGGCCGTGCGCGCCAGGACCTCCTTCCCCAGCCGGGGCGGCAGCGCCTCGCCGCCGCACAGCGCGCGCAGCCGCGGCGATCCGGCCCAGCCGTCGTCGACGAGCATCCTCCAGGTGGCCGGCGTCGCCTGCATCACGGTGGCCCCCGACCGTTCGATCAGATCGGCGAGGGCCTCGGGTGAACGGGTGGCCGCGCGGTCGGCGACCACGACGCACGCGCCCGTCCAGAGCGGCAGGAACAGCTCCAGCCCGGCGATGTCGAACCCGAGCGTCGTCACGGCGAGGAGGGTGTCCGCTCGGGTCATTCCCGGGCGGCCGGCCATCGAGACCAGGAAGTTGACCAGGTTGCGGTGGGAGACCACCACGCCCTTCGGCCGGCCGGTGGAGCCGGAGGTGTAGATGACGTAGGCGGCCTGGCCGGGGTCGGTGGGGACGGCGGTTCCAAGGGCGTCGGGCAGATCGGTGCCGGGGTCGTCGAGCCAGCACCTGACCGGCACATCCGCCGCGAGATCCTCGGCGACGGCCCGATGGCCGACCAGGACGCGGGCACCGCTGTCGGCGAGCATGTAGGCCAGCCGGTCGCGGGGGTACTCGGGGTCCAGCGGCAGGAAGGCGCCGCCCGCCTTCCAGATGGCCAGCAGGGTGACGACCAGGTCCAGGCCCCGGTCCAGGCACACGCCGACGACCGTCTCGCGTTCCACGCCCAGGGCCCGCAGGCGCCCGGCCAGCCGTCCGGCCCGTTGGTCGAGCTCGGCGTAGCCCAGCGAGCCGTCCCCGTACCGCACGGCCGTCGCGTAGGGGTCGCCCTCCGCCCAGGCGGCGACCGCCTCGTGCACCCCCGCCGGGCCGGGGAGCCGCAGCGCGGTGTCGTTGCGGCCGTGCAGCAGGTCGTCGAGCTCGCCCGGGGACAGCAGCGGAAGCTCGGACAGCCGCAGCGACGGGTCCGCCGCCACCGCGTCCAGCAGCGTGCGCAGATGCCGGACCATCCGCTCCACTGTCGGGCGCTCGAAGAGGTCGGTGCTGTACTCGAACGCCCCGGACAGCCCGCCGCCGGGCATCTGGGCCAGGCCCAACGTCAAGTCGAACTTGACGGTCGTCTGCTCGACGCCGAACCCGTGCACCTCCAGCCCGCCGAACGCGGGGACGCCGCCGTCGCCACCGTCGCCGTCTTCGTGGCTGTAGTCGAACATCACCTGGAACAACGGGGTGCGGGAGCGGTCGCGTCCGGGCAGCAGCGCGTCCACGACGTGCTCGAAAGGGACGTCCTGATGCTCGTAGGCGTCCAGCGCGACCTGACGGACCCGGGCGACGAGTTCGGCGAACGACGGGTCGCCGGACAGGTCGGCCCGCAGCACGAGGGTGTTGAGGAAGAGCCCGATCACGCCCTCGGTCTCCGTGCGGCCGCGGTTGGCGATCGGGGTCCCGGCCACCACGTCGTCGCTGTCGGCGTAGCGGCCCAGCAGGACCGCGAACGCGCTGAAGAGCGTGATGAACATCGTGGCGCCGGAGCGCAGGGACAGCTCCCGCAGGCCCGCCGCCGTCGGTTCGGGCACCTCGAAGCCGATGACCCGGCCGTCCGCCGACCGCACGGGCGGGCGGGGCCGGTCGGCGGGCAGCTCCAGCACCGGCGCCCCGGCCAGCCGCTCGCGCCAGTAGGTCAGTCCCGCCGCGGCCGCCTCGCCGTTCACCCGGTCGCGCTGCCAGAACGCGAAATCGGCGTACTGGGCGGGCGGCGGTTCCAGAGAGGACGGCTCGCCGCGCCGGAAGGCGCCGTAGAGGGCGGCGAGCTCGCGGTTGAGGATCCCGATCGACCACTCGTCCGAGATGACGTGGTGCAGGCACAGGCTGAGCACGTGGTCACCGGCGCCTAGGACGATCAGCGTTCCGCGGATCAGCGGCCCGGCGGCGAGGTCGAACGGCGTGAGCGCGTCGGCGCGGACCAGCCGTTCGGCCTCCTCGGCGGCGTCGGGGCGGCCGGTGAGGTCCGCGCGCGCGAGCGCGAACGGGACGGGCGGGTCGATGACCTGGTGGGCGACCCCGTCGGTGGCGACCAGCCGGGTGCGCAGCGACTCGTGCCGTTCCACCAGCGCGTCCAGCGCCGACCGCAGGGCCGCCTCGTCCAGGTCGCCGGTCAGCCGCACCGGGAGGGGCACGTTGTACTCGACGGATCCGGGTTCGAGCTGGTCCAGGAACCACAGGCGCTCCTGGGCGAACGAGAGCGGCACCGGCCCGTCGGGTCTGGCCGCCGGTTCCCGCCGCGGCAGGCCCTGCCCCCGCAACCGCCGTTCGAGCAGGCGCCGCTTCGATTCGGAAAGCATCGGGACCCTCCGTGGGAGAGATCGGGCGGGACGGGCGACCACGCGGGGGGCGGACCCGGCGAGGACGCGGGGCGGATCAGACGAGGACGCCGAGCAGCTCGTCCACGCTCCGCAGGATCGAGGCGTGGTCGAAACCGAAGTCGATGAGGCAGGCGACCTCGTCGACGTCCCAGGACGCGACGGTCGCCAGCCGTTCGGGGATCTCGGCGGCGGTGCACACGAGCCCGGTGTCGATGTAGCGGGACGCGCCCGCCGCCGCGATCGCGTCGCGGTCCGCGGCGGTCATCGCGGTGAACGCGGCGGCGTCCTTGACGGCGGCGACGTTGGACGCGTCGAGCCGCATCGACGTCGTCAGGTAGCGGGCCAGCTCCGCCTCGGCCCGCTCGGCGGCCGCGGCGGAACCGTCCAGGACGTGGGTGTGCAGCATCAGCGTGACGTGGCCGCGCCCGCCGCCGTGCTCCGCCCTGGTCTTCCGGTAGGCGGCGATCTTGTCGCGCAGCTCGCCGGGGCGCTGCCCGACCAGATGGGTGAGCACCCCGGCGCCCAGGGAGCCGGCCAGCTCGAACGTGCCCACGCTGCCGCCCGAGGTGAGCCACATCGGCAGCTCCGGCCGCACCGGGCGGGGCCGGGTGGTGATCTCGATTTCGCGGCCGGCCGCGTCGGTGAAGGTCCGCGCCTCGCCGCGCCACAGCGCACGGACGGCGTCGACGCCGTCCCGCATGACCCGCCGCCGGTCCGCCGCGTCGAACCGGGACAGCACGAAGTCGGCCCCGTGCCAGCCGGAGGCGAACGAGATCCCGGCGCGGCCGCCCGACAGCCGGTCGACGACGGCCCACTCCTCGGCGACGCGCACAGGGTGGTGCAGCGGCAGGACCACGCTGCCGGCCCGGATCTCGATGCGCCGCGTGGTCGCCGCGACCGCGGCCGCCGGGACGGACGGGTTCGGAAAGAGGCTCCCGAAGTCGGCGAAGTGCCGTTCGGGGATCCACACGGCCTCGAGGCCCGCCTCGTCGGCGAGGCGGGCCGTTCGGAGCAGGACGTCGTAGGGCGCGGCGGCGGGGTCGTGCGCACCGCCCGCGGAGAAGTAGGAGAGGCTGACGGTCACCATGATCTGGCCCCTTCGCTGACGATCGCCGTCAGGTCGGCCACCAGCCGGTCGACCCGGCCGGCCGCGGCGGCGCCGCTGCGTCCCGGTGCTTCGAGGAGTTCCTCGTGGTCGGCCAGCAGTTCGCCGGCGCGTGCCGCCGCCGGGCCCGACCGGCGCTGCGCGGTGCGCAGGATGGAGGCGGTGAGAGCGAGGGCGGCCTTGGCCTCGCCGATGTCGTGGAGGAGCCGGACCAGGTCCGCGGCGTCGGTGAACACGTCTGCGCCACCTTGGCCGTCACCGAGCTCGAAGGTTCCGGCCAGGGCCCCGAGGTCGTCCTGGACGGCCGCGGACTGCAGTTGCCGCATGAACCCCGGCACGAGGCAGTCCACCACGTTCGCCCGCCACCAGAAGTTGACCGAGACGGCCACCTCCTCGCGCGAGAGCACCTGATGCCACCAGAACGCGGGGAGGACCAGGGCCTCCCCCGCCCGCACCGTCGCCTCCAGGTAGCGGAGCGGGGCGGCGCGCGGGTGCCGTTCGAAATCGGGCTGGAAGAGGTTCACGCCGCTGAGGTGCTGGGCGCCGGTGTTCAGCGGCCCGGGGTAGAGCGCGTCGAGGTCCTCGGGCGGGAGGACGTAGAACGTTTTGGCGCCCGACACCTGGCAGAAGAGGTTGTGGGTGTCGTCATAGTGCAGCGGCGTCACGGTGCCGGGCGATGCCAGCCACAGGTTCACCGCGTTCACCAGTTCTCTGGGAACGCAGGTCGGGTAGTCCAGGACGGCGCTCAGCGCCGGGAGCGCGCTTTCGACCGGTACCTGCTGCAGGCACCAGCGCGGGCCGTCCGGGTCGGCCATGTCGTCGAAGAACCGCGACACTGCCAGCGGCCGCGAGCCGAGCACCCGGCCAGGCTCGTACCGGAAACCGCCGTCCGGGCCCGGCAGCGTGGCGGGGAGCCGTTCGTCCCCGACCGTCGCGCGCAGGTGGTCCGGGGTCCACCGCCACACCTCGTTCATCAAGCACGACGCGCCGGTGACCACCACCGGCTCCCGCAGCCACGGGGACCCGGCGCGCAGCGGGCCGAGATCGGCGGCGGAGACTCTGCTGATCGGCCCCGCGCTCGGGAGCCCCGGGATCCCGCTCATGTCCAGGTGACCACCGTCCGCGCGTCCGCGAACCCCATGAGGAAGGACACGGCGGTGCGGTTGCCGCTGGTGGCGTCGACCGCGTGCACGTGGCGGCCGTTGAAGATGTAGACGTCCCCCGGCCGGACGTCGACGCGGAACTCCTCGATGCCGTCCAGCAGCTCGGCGGGATAGGAGAAGCCGGTGTGCTCGATGCCGAGGCGCCGCCTGCTGTCGTCGTCCGGGCGGATGTTCCACAGCACCAGCCGGCCGCCCTCCTCGTGCTCGACGCACATGTTGACCGCGCAGACCTCGAAGTCCGGCACGCGCTGCACCTCGAAGCCCGCCTGGCGCGGATCGCGGCACTGCGCCTCGTCCTCGTGCGGCTCCAGGGAGTAGGCGCCCTCCTTGTTCCAGGCGCGGATCAGGGCGGGGCACGCCTGCGCGCCGTCCATCTCGGCCAGCCGCAGGGTCGCGCCGAGCCCCGCCAGCTCGCTCGCCAGCTCGTCCCGGAAGAGGTACCACGGCGAGTCGGCCACATCGAGCACGTCCATCACGTCGTCGGCCACCTCGGCGGTCTCGGCGAGATAGGTGCCGATGGGCTTGTTCCAGTGATACGCGCCCACGTAGTAGGAAGGCTCGCCGGTGCGTCTCTTCAGCGCCGGGCTGGCCCAGAACCTGGCGCACAGCTCCTTCTGGGTGGCGACCGGGATGACGTCGCGGAAGATGACCCCGAAGCGCCTCCCCCGCAGAACGTCGGCGACGAGCGAGGCGTCGAACTCGCTCCGCTCGTCGAAATGGAAGTAGCCGGGATCCATCCGGATTCCGGTCAGCGGCGCGAACCCTCGTACGGTCATCGCGTGTGGCCCTCTCCGTCTTCTGCCGGGTCTCCGCCCGCCGCCGGGTCCGGCGGGCGGCGCCGCCACTCGGTGAGCGCGCCCGTCAGCCTGTCCAGGCCCTCGGCCAGCGGCTCGGCCGGTCCGCCGAAGCCCAATCTGATGTGTTCCGGGGCGCCGAAGCAGGAACCCGGGATGACCAGCACTCCCCGCCGCGTGAAGAGGTCGTCGCAGAACGCGTGGGTGTCCGCCAGGCCGTGCAGCCGCGGGAACGCGGTGACCCCGCCCAGCGGGGTGACGAGCGACACCAGGTCGGGATGGGCGTCGGCCCACTCCCGGACCAGGTCGCGGTTGGCCCTGGCCTGCTTCATCCTCGGCTCGAGGCACGCGTCGGCGTTCCGCAGGACGTGCAGCGCCAGGAGTTCGACCAGCGGCGACACGTGCAGGGTCGTGTAGTCGCGGATGCGCACGCACTCGGCCAGCACGGCGGGCGGCGCCAGGCACCACCCGAAGCGCAGCCCCGGCAGCCCGAACGCCTTGGAGAACGTGCCGAAGCCGATGCCGCGTTCGTAGAGCGTCGAGATGTCGGGCAGCGGCGGCGCGTCGTAGGTGAGGTCGGCGAACGCGGCGTCGAACAGCAGATAGGCCCCCGAGGCCCCGGCGGCCTCTTCCGCGGCCTCGGCGGGCCCCGCGGACTCGGCGATGGCGACCAGCCGGCGCAGCTCGGCCTCGGTGATCGACACGCCGGTCGGGTTCTGCGGAAAGTTGACGATGATCGCCTTGGTGCGTTCGGAGACTAGAGCCGCCAGCTCGTCGAGCGAGGGCCGCCAGCCGCGGGCCCGGTCGAGCCGCCAGGTGCGGGTCGCGCAGCCCAGCCCGGCGGCGAACGCCACGAGCGCGTGGTAGCCGGGCTCCACGACGACGACCTCGTCGCCGGGCCGGAGCAGCGCGGTCAACACGAGGCTGATGGCCTCGCTCGACCCGCTGGTCGTCATGACCCTGCTCGGGTCGCCGTCGCCCCAACGCCGGGCGATGTGCCGCCGTACCGCGGGCGTGCCGAGTGAGTATCCATCGTCGAAGACCAGCTCGTCGATCTCGGCGTGGTCCAGTCCCGTCATGGCGCGCAGCTCGGCCATCGAGTACGAGTGCACGCCGCTGGAGCTGATGTCGATCTCCGCGGTGAAGTAGTAGTCGCGGAGCCAGTCCTCGAGCCGTGCCGCAGGCAGCCTCATGGCCCGACCTCGTTCTTGGAGAGGAATTCCAGCAGTGCGGCGTTCACCTCGGCGGGGCGTTCGAGATAGCCGAAGTGGCCGGCCGACCCGATCTCGACGAAGTCGCAGTCGGGGATGGAGTCGGCGACCTCCGCGCCCAGGTGCGGCGGCGTGACGAGGTCGTCGGAGAACGCGATCACCCGGCAGGGCGCCGCGACGCCGCGCAACGCCTCCCTGCGGTCCTCGGTGAGATCGGCCCAGCTCTGCCCGAGCGCCCGGTTGGCGCCGCCGACCGACTGCCGGATCGTCTCCAGCCAGAGCTCGGCCTGCGCGGGGGCGTTCAGGGTGGCCGGCGAGAGCATCTCGAACGCCAGCACGCTCGCCTCGAAGTCACGGGGCAGCTCGATCCCGCTCTCGGCGAGCACCTGGTAGGCCCGCAGATGCGCGGTCCGGGCCGGGTCCGATCTGGCCTTGGTCGAGATCAGCACCGCGCACCGGACGAGCTCCGGCCAGCGGATCGCCAGCTCCTGGGCGATCAGCGCGCCCATGGAGGTGCCGACGATCCGGCACGGCGCCGCCCCGAGCGCCTCGATCAGGCCCTTGGTGTCGGCCACCAGGTCGTCGAGCGAGTACCGGCCCGGCGGCTCGTCGGACGGCGGCACGCCGCGGTTGTCGAACGTGATCGCCTGGTATCCCGCGGCGGCCAGGGCCGGGGTCTGGTGCAGGGTCCAGACCCGGCCGGCGGCCGACGAGCCCATGATGAGCAGCACCCGCTCGCCCCGCCCGTGCCGGTCGAAGGCGAGCCGGATGCCGTTCGTGAAGACGTGGGGCATGGCGGGGACGCGTCATTCCCCGTCGAGCGCCAGGCGCAGGCTCTTCGGACGCATGTCGGTCCAGGTCGCGCGGAGGTACTCGTCGCACTCCTCCTTGGAGGCGTGCACCCCCGTCTCCTTCCAGCCGCCGGGGACCGGCAGGTCACCGGGCCACAGCGAGTACTGCTCCTCGTCGTTGATCAGAACCTTGAATCGCGCCTCGGGCGATTCGAAGTCGAAGCTCACCGTCCGCACGTCACTCTCCCTCGGTCGTCGCCTGGTCGTGGGGGTGCCTGGTCGTGGTGTGCGCCTGGTCGTGGGGCGCGCCTTGCGGCGTGGTGCTCGGGCCCTACCAGCGCCACTCGCGCTGCCCGAGCAGGTGCTCGGCCTTCACCCCGTTGTCCGCGCACCAGGTCATGAACTCGTCGATCTGCTTGAGCTGGTAGGACTCGTCGTTGTAGCTGGTGGCCATGACGTGGCCGAGCCAGTCCTCCTCGCCCATGGCGTAGATGTAGGCCTCGCCCGCGCCGAGCTCGGTCACGATCGCGCCCGCCTGGGCCGCGTTCGAGCCCGACAGCTTGCGCGAGTCACTCATCTTCTTGGTGATGGGCTGGGTGAGCAGTGCCTGGTAGAGCCAGGTGAGCGGGGCGCCGTCGCACTCCATGCCGAGGAAGGCCATGTCGGCCGTTCCCAGGTGCTCGCGTACATGGCGGTAGAGCGCCGGGTCGATGCCCGAGGAGTCCGCTCCGACGAAGATCCTGCGGCCGGCCATCTCGACCCAGAACGTCGACTTGGCACGGATGTCGAGGTCGGCGTGCTCGCCAAGGAACGGCGTCGCGGTGACCTTGCCGCCGGGGAACTCCACCTCGTCGAAGTCGTCCACCTCGACGACCGGCAGCCCCAGATGCTCCAGGTAGAGCCTCAGCGACGGGTCGCAGAGGTTGCCGCGCGACGAGCGCGGCACCACGACGGCGCCCACGCGGCCGCGCAGCTGCAGCAGCGTCTCCAGCACGATGTGGTCCTGGTGCCCGTGCGTGATGAGCACCAGGTCGATGTGGTCGGGCAGGTCGTCGTAGGTGTAGCGGCCGCTCGCGTCGCAGTCGGCGCTGATGAACGGGTCGGTGAGGATGGCCGCCTGGGGCGACTGCAGGGCCAGGCACGCGTGTCCGTAGTAGCGGACACGGCCTCCGGACTCGATGTGGCGGTCCGGACGCAGCGAGCTCTCGCCGGTGAGCAGCCCGTCGAGCAGGGCGAACTGTGACTCCTCCAGTTCGAGTGCCTCCCGAAGCGCCGCCGTGGTGGTGGGGCGGATGCGGGCCTGGAACAGGTTCTGCAGTCCCGGATGCCGGAACGGGATGGCCAGGTCGAGGACGTCCGGAGACGCGAGCCGCGGTGTGCTGAGGATGAACGGGCGCTCTTGGCCGGGCTCCAGCGACAGCTGGACCGACTGCCGTGCCTCGGTGTACGCGGGACTCTTGTAGACCAGCGGTTCCATGAAGCGCAGCGACGCCTGGTTGCCGGTGTCGTAGGCGATCTCCACCAGGCCGTTGAGCTCGGCCGGCAGCTTGGAGTAGAGGGGCGTGAGGTCGAAGCCGGTGGCCTCCTGCCGGACCAGGTCCTCGGCCTGCGCGATCGCCTCGGCGAACCGCAGCATGTCCGCCCGGTCCCGCCTGATCGAGGCGAGCAGCTCGCGGATCTCGCCGCTGCGCTCCTCGGCGACGTTGACGAAATAGCCGCCGCGCAGATCCGGATTACTGCTCGCCGCCACGTGCACCTGCGGCGCCTGCAGGTACGACTCGAGCATCGGCACTTGCAGAAATGCCAGATTCATCGATGCCTGCACGGGGGCGACCGTGTGAGCCCAGGCATAGAAACTGTCGACCAGCGGCTCGATAATCACATTCGACCGAAGAAATCGAGGGTCGTCCATAGGGTTTTCTCCTTCAGGCAGCGCCCATGCTCACACAGCATCGGAAACCCGAACAAGAGGACGCCATACAGGCTCCATCCGGGCCCCACGGAGCCACATGCGTCGAATTCACCGGATGGCGCGTCCGACCCGCGCCGCCCGCGACTTGCGCAGGTCGCTCGCGACGTTGATGCGCTTGAGCCACCGGTCCGTCCCGTCGTGGCGAGGCGTGAACGGCTTGCGGCCGTGCACGACCCGGTAGTTGTCGAGGAAGCAGAAGTCGCCGCTCTCCAGCCTCAGGTCGAACATCAGCTCGTCCATGGACTTGGTGAGCTCGTCCAGCGCGGCCTGCGCCTCGCGGTCCGCCACGCCCATGAAGTACGGGTCGGCCCTGATGTAGGGGCGGTCCGGGTCGCCGAACAGGACGGCGACGCGTTCGGGAGACCGCTGCATCTCCTCGACGCGCTCGAAGGCCTCCTCCGCCGGCTGCGAGTTGTTCTTGGGCAGGTGCGACTCGTCGGGGCGGATGCTGAAGCGCTCGCCGGACAGCACCTCCCTGACGCTCGCCGGCAGGTCGAGCGCGTCGACGTAGCCCACGGTCGTCGCCGCGGCGTACGGGTTGCGCAGGCACGCGAAGCCCAGGAAGTCACCGCGCAGAGGATGGAAGGCGTCCTCGGTGTGCCAGGTCAGCAACGACTCGCTGCTCGAGCCGAGCTGCTCGTGCTCGTGCCCGCGGATCGGCACGACGTCGTGGACGAGCCGCCCGTCCTGCTGCGTGGCCCATCCGATCGGGTCGCCGAGCAACGACCCGTACAGCACCAGGAGCAGTTCCTCCCGGTGGGCGCGCGAGTTCCCCTCCCGCTCCCGCCAGTGGGCGGGCGTCGCCCCGAGGCGCTCCTGGTCGACGACGTAGCCGGAGATGCACAGCACCCCCGACATCCGCTCCAGCCGGAACTCGTTCAGGCACCTCCTGATCCGCGCCGGAAGCCGGTGCGCCAGCACCGTGGCGCACTGGAGGGCCTCGTCGGAATCGAGGTCGGTCAGCTCCCCCTCCGCCTCGTCGAGGAGCCGGTCGATCTCACGCAGTTCAGCCGCGTCGATCTCCAGCCTGTCCATGCCGCAACACATCCTCTCCCTACAATCGACTCGACGATCGAAACCCGCCAGCCCGGTTGACTTCGACATCGACATCCGCACGTGTTTCATGCTCTGCGCTGCCTTGCGAACGCTAATTCGCACTCTTCACCGGGCGCTGGAGACCCAACACCGCCAGTCAGAGTCGGAGCTGATCCGTCATGGACTCGGGCGACCGGCCACCACCTTTCTTTCTCCGGCTTCGGAGCATTCTTGAATGCCCCTGGATCCGACGTCATGGTTACATACCCCGAGTCTCGCGACAAGCGATACTATTACCCCGCCATACCCGCGCTATCGGCACTCCACCGAAACACATTGGGTGCGCTTTCAGGCGCCTGAAGAACCCTTCCCCGGGGCTTCGGGAACGGATGACAAGAAAACACGAAGAAGCCCGCGCCCCCTCAACCGGGGACACGGGCGCCGTACAGAGCATCAGGCCCGCTCGACGAGACCGCCCGCCGCGACGGCCTACGAGCGGAGCGGAGCGCTCGGAAAGGAGGCCGCCCAGCGACGCGAACGCGGCGAGCCGCCCAGACCCGTCAGTGGATCCGGGCCTTCCATACAGGATTGCTGAGCTCGGCCGCGGGCACCTGCCTGAGGATCGACTTCTGCAGCTCCTGGAGCTCCCGGCCCGGCTCGATGCCGAAGTTCTCGGAGAGCCGGCGCCGCATGATCGCGTAGTTCTGCAGCGCCTCCGCCTGCCGGCCGGACGCGTAGAGGGCGAGCATGAGCTGCGCGCGGAAGATCTCGTGCAGGTGATAGGCCGAGACCGCCTTGTGCAGCTCGGGAATGATCTGCCGGTGCCGCCCGAGGTCGAGCTCGGCGCTGAAGAGCTCCTCGTAGGCGGCTATGCGCTCGCCCTCCAGAACGCGCGCCTCCTGTTGGACCGTTTCACCCGGAATGCCGGCGAACGCGCTGCCCCGCCAGACGTCCAGCGCGCTCCGGAAGGTCCGCGCGGCGTCCGCCTTGTCATCGCTTCGGGCCATCGCCCGCGCCGTGTCGACCTGCTGCCGGAAGTACCAGAGGTCGGTCTCGGCATAGTCCACGCTGAGCATGTAGCTGTCGGTGCTGGTCTTGAGCTCGACCCCGGACAGCGGGCGCAGCAGCTGGCGCAACCGGTAGATGTAGGACTGCAGGGTCGTCTGCGCGGTCACCGGGGGGCGCCCGTCCCACACGAATCTGATGAGCCGTTCTATTTGCACCTCGTTGTTCGCCTGGAGGAGCAGGGCCGCCAGTACCGCCCGCTGCTTGGGTGCCGTGATGGAGATGCGCTTTCCCAGGTTTTCCACCTTCAGATTGCCCAGAATCAGAAAGTGCATCGCCACTCTCCCTCCGACCGGCACCGCGCGGCGTTCCAGTGATGATCATTTCGGATGATAGCCACCCGGAATGACCCCAACAAGCCTTGATCACCAGCCGCAGAGCGTCACACGCGTATCACTCAACGCGAGATCAGGTTTGCCTATCCTAACTCCACGGCGCCACACATCGGACCCATTTCGTCGCAGAACTCGCCCCCTCTCGGCGATCGAACGACCATGACCGCAGGCTAGCGACCGAAAGGCATCCGCTCTCGGTCAGATCCCGGCTTGATCGCCGTTCCCCCCGGCCTCCCGCGCCCGCCCGCGAGCACGCACCTAAGAATGCCTAAGGTGCCACTAAGAGTTCGCGATCGTCACTACGGGCCCGGCCGCGTACTTCTTTGGCTGCACGGCCACAGTCGGCCCCTTATGCCGCCACCGAGGCTCCAACGAAGGTCCATCGGATCACGATCCGTCCGACCACTTAGCGCAGGGCGAGAAAAATCACGCGTCAACCGCGGATGGAAAGCAGCAGGGGAACCACCCTGTCGATGCCTTTTCCGTGCAGCTGCCGCAGCACCTGTCCGGCGTCGTCCGGACCGTCCACCAGAAGGCACCGCGCAGGTATCCGCCCCTTCACGATGGCGGTCGCGGGGATGGCGAACATCGGGGCGTCGACCTCGGTGACCGTGTGGTCCCGGCCGTCCAGCCACTCCGCGACGATGTCCGGACGCCCCCGGGGCACGGGCACGATGATCAGCACCTGCACCAGCGCGCCGGCTTTGAGCCGGGTCCTGCCCAGCTCACGCACGATCGACTCGGCCGTGAACGGGCCGGACTCCCCGGCGCGGTCCCGGGGCGGACGGCCGGGCGCGTTGAAGACCACATGATCGTGACCGTCCAGCCCGTCCTCGAACCCGGCCACCCGAAAGTCGCCCGCCCGGCCGTTCACGAGCGCGTTGACCTTCGCGAAGAGAACTGCCCGCGGATTGATGTCGATCCCGGTGACCGACTCGTGATCGGCCGCCATGGTCAGGGCGAGAAAGCCCGAACCCGTACCGACGTCCAACAGACGGCCACCGCGGCCGGAGACCTCCCGGCGCATCACCAGGCTGCTGGCATGAGGCGGCATGACAAGGTCGGGATTCAGGTTCATCACCGGCCGCTCTCCCACGCAGGAGAACAACGGATCAGACAAGAAGTACATCCCTGAATGAGGGGACACGGAGACGGTCGGTCTGACCCGATCCCCCAACTCCACCATGTCCAGGGTTTCGAGAATGACCCGCAGGTCCCGGCCCAGCACGCTGGTGTATTGATGGCGCTCGACATCCCCGTTGCGGACGAAGAGGTGCGTCAGCATCCCCTCGGACGTGCGAACGAGTTCAGCGACCCGCCCATACGATCCGAGTGCATACAACGCCGAACGCCGCAGCAGGTCATCAATATCCCTGGCCCCCAGAACCCGGGCCGCCGATCTCTCGTCGAATCCGCCTTCACGCAGACAGGGAACAAGGCGGGCAATGGCACCGGCGATATCCGGTGAATCGATATCGACGTCGGCGCCCCACCGGATCACGACCCCGGATCGTACCCCCGAACCAAAACCCTGTACAGGCCCGGGATACAGACCGCGCTTGACGAGCAGGAACTCGTCCTGTCAACACGACGGAGCCGACCACCGCCGGGGTCACGGACGGGCAGTGCCGGCCAAGGCGAGCAACTGGCAGAGGTCGCGCACCGCCTCCATCGCCCACACCATCGAGCCGGCCGCCAGCAGCAAGGGGACGATCGCCGGCCAGGTCAGGTACCGGGACCGGCGTGGTGTCAGCAACTCGGCCACACGCCGCGGAACCTCCCCGGGCCGGACGGCCCTGGCGAAGGAGAGTCGGAGCGATGACTCGTCCACCGGCCGACGGGTGGCGGCGAGGGCGGCGGCTCCGATGGCACGAGCCACTGCTCGCCGGTCCCCGACCGTGCCCACGGCCCGCTCGTCGGCCGCGCGCTCGATCAGGTAGGAGACGCGGTGCGCGACCCAGCGCAGAGCCGGATGCACCGCACCCGCCAGCTCCGCCGTGAGCATCGACCGGGGGTGAGCGGCCTCCAGATGGGCACGTTCATGCGCCACGAGCACAGCGAACTGATCGTCGTCCAGGACGGCGCGCATACCGGTCGTGACGACGATCCGCCCCGGACGGCCGGGAACGGCGAACGCGCCGATCTCGTCGCTCTCGATGAGGACGACCTGCTCCAGGCCGGGAAGCTCGGCGATCTCGCAGACGAGTTCCCGGCTGCGACGGAGCCTGCGCCATACCCGTACGGTGGCGACGGCGGCGTGGGCCAGCATGGCCACCGACACCCAGGAGACCCAGCGCTCGTGCGCGGTGTCCTGCACGATCGTGCGCTGCGACAAGCCGAATCGAGCGGCGACCCAGGGCACCTCGCCCGCGGCCTTGACCGTGAAGGCGCCCAGACTGACGAGGGCCGCCACCGCCGCCACGGCGGCCGACCACGTGAGCGCGGCAACGCCGGCGGCGGGCGGCAGGCGGTCGGCCAGCAGGGCCGCCATGCCCATCACCGCGGCCGGTATGACGAGCACGGACCATACGAAGTGATCGAACACGATCATTCCTGACGTTGAGGACTGTTGATCAGTCTGACACCGGCGCGCGACTCCCGAGTGCAGGGTGGCTACAGTTCGTACGATGACGCCGAAGGCCCCCGGCCCCCCTCCACCGCGCAGGCGCCCAGGGGAACTCGAGGCCCAGATCATCACCGTGCTCGTCGAGGCCGGCGGCTTCCTGACGACCGGCGAGGTTCTGGATCGGCTCGGTCCGGGGGGCGGGCTCTCGTACAGCACGGTGGTGACGACCCTCACCCGCCTCCACAAGAAGGGAGCCGTCGTCCGCAGCCGCCACGGACGCGCTTTTCGCTACCGGGCCGTGGCCGACGCGGCGGCGCTGACCGCGTCCCGTATGAAACGCCTGCTGTCGGACGAGGCCGACCGCGCGTCGGTCCTCCGCCGGTTCGTGAGCGCCCTCGATCCCGACGACGAGGAGATCCTGCGCGAACTGCTCCGCGATCAGGACGATTGACCGCTTGCCCGCATCGGGTGAAGCGTCGACCTCCGATGCCCCGCCTCGCCCTCCAGCGCAACCCGCACACGGGATAACTCCGGGCGCCGTGCGGACGTCACCTCGCGACATAGGGGCGATACTCACCCGCGCGCTTCGAGAGGCACCGCCGGCATAGGTGGCGGCCAGCCCGGCACCGGAATACCGGTCGGAGCGGCGTCCCGGAGGAGCCCCTCGATCAGTTCGGCGACGACCTCGGGGGCCGCTCCCTCCGACGAACCGCAGGGCGCGCCGATGCTGTGCCGCTCGATTATTGAGTTACGTGGCCTGAGCTGTAGTGATGCGGCGTGATGGTATTCGTTGATCACGCCCGTGACGACAGGCTGGGCTTCGGTCTCCGGGGGGCATTGGTTTCGGGCTTGCTGCGGCCGATGGCCGTTGTAGTGATCCAGGTACTCGCCGAGCACCAAGACCAGGTGCCGCTCCCCCAGGATCAACACCCGGTCCAGCAGTTCGCGACGAAGGGTTCCGACCACCTGTTCGCAGATAGCGTTCATCCGCGGCGTCCGCGGAAGGGTCCTGATGATCCGGACGCCTTCGGCTTTGAACACCTCATCGAAGGCGCCGGTGAAGACCGGGTCGCGGTCGTGGATGAGGAGGCGTAGCGTGCCGATGCGGTCGGCCAGGTCAATGGACAGGTTGCGGGCCTGCCGCACCGCCCACGTCCCCGTCGGGCACGCGGTCACCCCGCCCAGGTGCACTCTGCGGGTGCCGTGCTCGATGAACAGCAGCACATACAGCCGCTTGAGCAGCACCGTCTCCACCACCAGGAAGTCACAGGCGATGATCGCGTGCGCTTGCGCGGCCAGGAACTGCCGCCAGGTCGGCCCGGCCCGACGAGGCGCGGGTCCGATACCGGCGGCGTGCAGGATCTCCCACACCGCCGACGCCGCAATCACGTACCCCAGACGGGCCAACTCTCCCTGGATCCGCCCGTGCCCCCACGTCGGGCAGATCGACGCAGGCCGCCCCTGACGGGGCCGCGCTGATGCGACAGTTTCGGACTTTTAATCCGGGGGGTGTCGACCGACCGGGAGCCGCTCGCCACCAGCATCTGCATCCATCCAGGTGGCAGACGGTCCTGCTCGACACACCACTCCATCGACACGAACCAACGACGACTGGCCGCTCCTGCGGCCCGCACAGCAGATTATGATCTTGCCCGTCGTAGATCGCCTCCCAGATTACGGGGAGCCGCAGGGGAGCCAATCGGGGAGCCAACGTGGCCAGACTCCACCGGACCCGCCGCGACTCCCCCAGGGCGTTTTCGCAGGTGAGAAGCTCCCCGATCGACCCCCCATCGACCTTGATCGAGTGGTCTGCTGTGCCTGGGGGTCAAGGGGTCGTGGGTTCAAATCCCGCCGTCCCGACAGAGAAAGGCCAGGTCAGAGGGGCTTCGGGGATCACTCCGGAGCCCTTTTTCGATCTTGAAGGTCGATGGGGAGCCAAAAGGGGAGCCACCGTCACCCGACCTACGCCGACTTGCTCGGACCGAACACTGCTCTGGATCAACGCGTGATCCGCCGGACGCGTCCTAGACATCGCGTAAAGAACCCAATTCTTGTGAGGTGCAGGCTCAGTTCCGAGCAGAATCCCCACCTCAATGGGAGGCCCGTCCCCGCCAACGGCAGCCCCATGTCCGCATCCGCTGACGAGCGATCGCCGGATAACGGGATCAGGTGAGCGAGGTCTCGTACCGAACGCTCGTCATGAACGCCCGTCGCTCCGCAGCGGTCAGTCGACCGGAGTTGACCAGGCGGATGAACCGGCTCTCCATCCCCTTCAACGCACCCGCCACGAGCATGTCACTGACCCGCGCGCCGGAATCGTCAGTGGCGGTCAGGTGCAGGACGGTGGTGCGAGGCGATGCCTGATCGACGCGGATGGCATAGACGATGGTCGCCGACTCGTACTTCATGCGCATCGTCGGGCACCGCTCTGCCTCTCGACGCATCGTGGTCGGGTCCGGACCGCCTCCCTTCTGCGACCAGGCCTTCACCCACAAGAGCGACTTGCCGCTGTCACTGAACCCCGCTGTCATGTCCGGCTTGCGTTGCTGGTCGCCCAGCAAGTCGTACAGACGCCGACACGAATTCGGGCTGATATCCGAAACACTCGGTTGGTCTTCGTCGGCGACAGGATCCTTGACCCAACCGGCGTCTTTGAGCTTGTCGTCCAAGGACGGAGAGTGCCGGTCACCACAAGCCGACGCGAGAACGGCCAGCATCGCCAAGACGACACAGGCTCTGCTCACCGTCCGGACCGGCCTGCGAGGGTGAACCTCGCAGGCCGGCCGCGAGGACGGAAGTCCTCCAGGCACTACTAGTTCCGCAGGTAGCGAGTCGGCGAGTAGTGCGTCGGCAGCGTCCAGATGTTGCCGTGCTGGCCGAAGTGGTTCATCTTCGTGCGGTACTTGTGGCTGCCGCTGGGCATGCTCTTGACGGCCAGCACATAGATGGAGACCGTGCCGTCGTCGTTGCGGGTCCCGGTGCTGTAGCTCACCTTCGGTGAGCCGACGTTCTTCCACTTCGTACCGGACAGGTACTGGATCTGGGCCTCGGTGTGCGCCTCATCGAGCTTGTCCGAACAGCGCACCAGCGCGTAGCCGCGCACTTGGCCCTTCTTGGGCGACCACGGCGTACCCTTCGCGATCCCCGTGGGGCCCGCCCACCATCCGCAGGTGATGTGGTGCTTCGCCTGGACCTTGCCCGGCCCCGGCGACGGAGTCTGAGCCGAAGCGTTCGATGCGGTGATGAGGCCGCCGACCAGAATCCCGGACGTGACCAGCCCGACGGTGAAACCACGCGATGACATGAGATGCCCCTTCTCAGTCGGATTCGCATTATCAGCGCACGTTCACGAGTGCGCGATGCTTGATCAAGATTATTCGCACGTTCCAACGACCTCGGCAACCCCAAGTTGCCCGGCAGTCACATTTTCAACTACTTTCTCGAAAGAGTGGTCGAGCATCTTTGCTGCTCACGGGCACCATGTGACCCATCGTCAACAGGTGGGCGCTGTACGGAACGAATCAGCCGAGCGGAACGTGAGCGAAATCGCCGATGGCCCTCTCCGAAATGAGGACCTGCGCCCCTCACAGAGCGCCGCATCAGCGGCCCGCCTTCATTGGTGGGACTTCCCACACGGTGCGTGCCTGTCCGGTCGCGAAGGCGTGCCGCAGGGTGTGCGGAGACGGAGGCTGCACCGTCCGACCAAGTCGGCGTCGAGGGCGAGCTGGTGGAGGACGCGGGCGGTCAGGCGGCCGCCGGCTACGCCAGCCTGAAAAGCGGTCCGCGACCGCGGCAGGGCGACGACCACGAGGTGGCCGGCGTCGAACGCCGCGCGGCGTGCGGCCAATTTGAGGTGCCCCGGGTTCGGTGAAGTTTTTCAAGCCGGTCATGATCTCGGCTGGCGGGGAGGAGAATGACCGTCGATGGCAGCACCACACAAATACCCCCAGGAACTTCGGGGACCGGGCCGTGCGGCTGGCGCTGGAGTCGGACCGCCCGATCGCTCAGATCGCACCCGATCTGGGCATTCACCGCGAAGCCCTGCGCACCTGGGTCCGGCAGGCCCAGGCCAGGCCGGCTACCGCCCTGAGCAGCTCACCAGCGCTGATGGTGAGGAGCCCAAGCGACTCCGCAAGGAGAACTCCGAGCTCAAGCGAGCCAACGAGATCCTCAAAGCGGCCTCCGCGCTTTTCGCCGCCGAGCTCGGCCAGAGCCGGACGAAGTAGTCATGGGGGTCGACCACCTGCGTGACCGCTTCGGGGCCGAGCCCGTCTGCCGGGTCCTGGACCTGTGCCCGGCACCTACTACGGCCGCAAACGCCGCCCGCCCTCGCCACGCGCCCAGCGCGACGCCGTCCTGATCGAGCAGATCAAAGACGTCTACCGGGCCAACTACGGCGTCTACGGCGCCCGGCGGGTGCACCGGCAGCTGCGCCGGCAGGGCGTGCAGGTGGCGCGGTGCACGATCGAACGGCTGATGCTCGAGCACGGCCTGGAGGGCGTGCGCCGTGGCGCCAAGAGCCGCATCACGGTGCCCGATGAGATCGCGCCGCGGCCGCCGGACCTGGTCAACCGGCGCTTCGTCGCCGACCAGCCCGACCAGCTGCGGCTGGCCGACATCACGTACGCACCTGTCAGGGCTGGGTGTACGTGGCGTTCGTACTGAATGTCTTCTCCCGCCGGATCGTGGGCTGGCAACTGGCCGACCACCTGCGCACCGACCTGCGTCTCGACGCACTGGAGATGGCGCTGTGGCAACGCAACCGCGACCGGCCACCTTCCGCCCGGCGCCCGGGGGGGCGGCCTGATCCATCATTCCGACCGCGGCTGCTAGGCCGTGTCGTCAAAAGATCTTGCTGAGGCGGTGCGGCGGTCGTGCATGATGCGTGCGTGGAACATCTTTCTGTCGACGTGCGCGCTTCGCTTCGGCTGTTCGCCTTCTACTTGGCCAACGGCACCATCGATGTTGAGTTGCTCGATGGGTTCGACTACCGCTCGACCGTCTTTCACTCCGGCTCGTCGTTGGAGCAGGTCTTCGCGATCTACGGCAATGTGCTGCAAATTGACGCAGACGGCATGGTGCTGAATGACGGGGATGCGCAGTACCGGGTCGCGCAGTGGATCCGGGGGTGCTGCGACCCGGGCTATCGGGTCGAGCCGCCGTTCGAGGCATGGGAGACCGAACTTCATCTTTGAGGACCGGACGCTCGTCGTCGGGACATCACGCCCACATCAGGAGCGAGGCGAGTGCGATCGCGGCTTGGTAGGACTCGGCGGTCTTGTCGTAGCGGGTGGCTAGGCCACGCCACTGTTTCAGCCGGTTGAAGCACCGCTCCACCACGTTGCGCCGCTTGTACAAATCCCGGTCGAACGCCGGCGGGTGGCCGCCGGCGCTTCCCCGTCGGAGGCGGTTCGCGACCTGATCGGCCCGCTCGGGGATGGTGTGCGCGATGCCCCGCCTCCGCAGCCAGGTACGGATCGCCTTGGAGCTGTGGCCCTTGTCGCCGATGACGTGGTCCGGCCGTATCCGGCGTCGTCCCGGCCCGATTCGGGGAACCCGGATCGTGTCCATCACGGCGGTGAACTGGGTGCAGTCGTTGGTGCTCCCGCCCGTCAGCGCGAACGCGGGCGGACGACCCAAGCCGTCGCATGCCAGGTGGATTTTGCTGGTCAGTCCACCTCGGGACCGTCCGAGGGCAGGGCCGGGGCCCCCTTTTTCGGGCTCCGGCGGCGTGCTGGTGGGCGCGGACGATGGTGGAGTCGACCGATACCAGCCAGTCGATGTCACCGCCCGCGTCGGCCTGCGCTTGCGTGGTCTGGAGCATCCGCTCGAACGTGCCGTCCGCCGCCCACCGGCGGAAACGGGTATGGAGACTGGCCCACGATCCGTACCGCTCGGGCACGTCCCGCCAAGCGACCCCAGTGCGGAACTTCTACACGATCCCGTTGAGCACCATCCGGTCATCCAGACGCGGCCGCCCCAGCACGGACCTGGGCAACAACGGCTGCACAAGTTCCCACTCGGCATCGGACAGTTCATGGCGACGTATCACCCCCACCATGATCCAAGATTCAAGATCACTTTGACGACACTCCTAAGGGCACTGTCCGTTGTACGCCAAGCTGGGCCATGTGTCGCGGTCTCTGAGGAGGCAGTCATGACCTCGTCTCGCAACCCGTATGGCCCGCCGGCCGGTACCTCCACGCACGGATCGGAAAGCGGCCACGACCCGCAGCATCACGGGGGTCACGGCTGGATGATGATCGCCTGCTGCATCCCGATGCTGGCCGTCGCGATCGCCCTCGTCGCCACCGGCGTCGTCAGCATCGGCTTCCTGGTGGTCGCCGTCGGCTGCTTGGCGATGATGACGCCCATGATGCGCGGCGTGGGCGGCCACGGCTCCTCCTGATCGGCCGCGCGGCCTCAATACGCGATCATGCCGCGCGCTCGGCGCTCGCAAGCCCTAAGCAGTGACGCACGATGATGTTCTGGAACTCCGATCACATGAACGGGTGGAGCTACGGCTTCATGGCCGTCGGCATGGTCCTGTTCTGGGGGCTGCTGATCTTCGGGATCGTCATGCTGGTCCGCTTCCTCGGAAGTAGCCCCTCCCGCACGCAGACACCGCCCGCCCAGCCGCCGCATCCTTCTGCCAGCGGAGAGCAGATCCTGGCCGAACGGTACGCCCGCGGCGAGATCAATGCCGAGGAGCATCAAGAGCGCTTGGACGTTCTACGCGGCACCGCCCGCCCCGCGATCAACCGCAAGCCGCCCAGCGACCGGCCTCCACCGACAACACTGTGACACATCCCCGTTAGTGGAAGACTTCTGGCCGTGGCGGACGCGACCTACGGCCGGTGGCCGTAGGTCGGGCTCAACGCCCTGCTGCTTGCGGCCGAGTCACTGGCTTTGGGCGCCGAGGGGAACGATCGGATCAGAGGCTGGCTGTCCCGACGATCGCTCTGCCCATCACGGCGCGCTCGCGTCGTCCCCTCGCCCGCCTTGGCCGTGTGTGCGGCATTCGACCAGCCAGTTCCACAGCTCGGACACTTCTGCGTGCGCATCGTGAATAACCACGGCCTTGCGCGTAACGGGATCGACGTCTGCTTCGAGCACGCCCGGCCGCTGAAGTAGCGCAGCGATCGCTGTCTCACGATCGCCGGCCCACGGAATGTCCCGCAGGTCTATTTTGATTCGGCATGTCGGCCCGTGGTGTTTACTTCTCTTGTTCCTGCCCATGGCTGACCTCTTGTTGCTCGAGGCGAGTGGATGGCCGACGCACTCGCGGCCCGCAGCAAGGGACCTCCCCACCCCGGAACGACCACATCCACAGCACTTGGCCCAACTCTAGGAAGATTTCGTCAAGCCCGACCGCCCCCACGGCAACTCCAGGTTCCGGGCGATCGGGTGCGCAGAATTTCGCCACCAGATTCCGTCCACGAAGAGTCGCGGGCCCGCCGCGAAACGTTGGGCCGGGACATGACCCGCTGCAGTCCGCCGCCGGGCCCTGGGTCCGGAGACGCGGCTACAGGATGCGCACGGATGCGGATGGAGATGCCGGCGTTGTTCCTGCCGAAGACCTCGTCCGTGCAGGTCAAGCGGCATGTTCGTACTCGTTGAGGGCTCTACCCAGACGCTGCGTTCTTCGGACGTTCAGGTGGGTGGTCTGGACTTTCGGTGATCGGTGGAGGCAGTGGCTTCAACGGGCGGGCGTTGGCGATGCCTGGTGAGGCCGATGCTCGTTGTAAAAGGTCTCGAACTCGCGGGGGACGTAGAGCAGGTGCCGCTGGTTCCAGATCAGCGCTCGGTCGAGGAGTTCGCGGCGGCAGGTCTGCACCCACCGCTCCATGACCGCGTTCATTCTCGGCATCCGCACCTCGGTCGGCACCGCCGGGACTCCGGCATCCGCCAGGACAGCGTCGAACGACTCGGGGAACTTGCCGTCCCGGTCGCGGATCAGGAACCGTGCCCGGCAGCCGGCGTCTTCCAGGTCCATGACCAGGTTCCAGGCCGCCTGGGTCACCCACGAGGCGGTCGGGTGAGCGGTGGCGCCCAGGATGCGGATGCGGCGGGTGTGGTGCTCGATGACCGAAAGAACGTACATGTGGGTGCCGGTGAGTGGCGCGGTCTCCAGGAAGTCACACGCCAGCAGTGCCCCGGCTTGGGAGCGCAGGAAGCCGGCCCAGGTGGTGGCGGAACGCTCAGGTGCCGGATCGATGCCGGCGTTCTTGAGGATTTCCCAGATCGGAGGCCGCGACCTCGACGCCGAGCACCAGCAGCTCGCCGTGCACCCGCCGGTAGCCCTAGCTCGGGTTTTCCCGCACCAGGCGCAGTAACAGCAAGCGGATGGAGCAGACGGTCGGCGGGCGGCCCGGCCGCTTGGGTTTGGATCGGGCGGCCTGCCGAGCCGCGATCAGGTACCGGTGCCAGCGCGGTACGCCAACCGCACACGAGCGCCGGTCATCACCAGCGGCGGTGGCGGGCGGCCGCGATCAACGCGATGATCACGATGCCGGTGACGGCGGGCAGTAGGTAGACGAACGCGGCGAACTCCGGGGTGCGGGCGACCGTCCGCACGTGGGCGTGCGACAGCGCCGCCAGGTCGAAGTAGCCGCTGACCGAGCTCGCGATGCCGACGAGCTGGATGATCCCGATGACCGCGAGGATGTCGGCCTGCCGCGCCCGCAAGCGGCTGTCGAAGCGCTCCGCGGACGAGCGCAGCAGGTCGCAGACGTGGTCGACCAGGCCGGTGAGCCGGACGTGGTTCTCGCGCATGCCCCAGCCGGCGACGTACCGGTCGAAGACGCGCGCCTGCCAGGGCACGAGCGCGTTCCGGTACGCCTCGATCTCGGAGTCCCACAGGTGCAGTTCGAAGCGCAGCTGCTGGAAGGCGAGCAGCAGGCCGGCGGTCTCCCGCCGCTCCTGCCGGACGCGGTCGAAGTCGATCGCGAGGATGCGGGTCCGCAGCTCGCGCTGCATGAACCAGAGCGCCTGCGTCTTGATCGCCAGCGGGGCCAGGAGCAGCAGCGTCCGCAGCGTGCTCCCCATGGCCGTCGTGTAGCTGAACCCGACGTGCAGGTACGAGGCGAGCGCCGGGGCCAGTTCCAGCTCGTCCGCGGCGTTGTGGGCGTCGCCCTCCTCCTCCTCGTGGATGTGCGTCAGCGGCGTCGGCGGCGCGTCCGGTGTCTCGACGAGGCAGAGCAGTTGCGTGGCCTCGGGCCGGATCACGGCCCCGGTGACGGGCAGGCCGAGGGCCCGGGCGAAGCCGGCGGCCTCGCTCAGGCCGGCGGCGGGCCGCCCCCCGAAGGCGGCGGCGTCGAATCTGCGGCGAGCTTCGGCGTGGTCCAGCCGGGCCGCCAGCTCGTCCGCCGCCAGGTCCACGGCGACCGCGGTCGCGACGACGAGGCCGTCCCGGCTCGACACGAGCGCCCACGCCGCCGCGGACACCTTGCCCTGGACCGCCCCCCAGTCGAAGGCCTCGCGGACCCGCCGCGCGAACTCCGGTAGCCGCCGCATCACGCCCGGGTTGAATCGCGACCCCGCGATGGCGCCCTCGAGGCGGTCGAGCGGGTCGAGCCCGGCGCGGGCGCCACCCCGGTCGGCCAGCGGCGCCTCACCGTAGCGGGTGCCCGCGCCCGGCGGCGGCCAGCTCGCGGACCTGGTCATGCGCCTCCAGTCGGACCAGGTCCGCTCGTCCAGTGCGGCCGGTGAGACGAACAGGAAAACGGCCGACACGATAGGCGCTCCATGTCTGGGGGCTCGACGCTAGGGCCAGCACCATCGAGTCTGGCCGGAGATGGCGCGAGATGATCGGGCGTTCGCCTGTTTCATGGGACTTCGGCCGGTTCAGGCCGTGCCCTGTCGCACGGCGCGTTCTTATGGTGAGGGCGGCATTAGGGTGCGGGGCGGCGGAGGTAGGCGCCTTCCGGGGCGTCCAGGTAGCGGGGCGGGAGCGGCTGGGCCGTGTAGTCGAGCGTGAGCTCCTCGCCCGCCGCGATCGAGCGGACGGTCGAGACCGTCACCCCATCGGCGGCGATCGCCAGGTTCGGCTCGGTCGCATGGTTGATGTAGCCGTAGCTCGTCCGGAGCGGCCGGACGAGCAGCACCTCCGGCGAGATCGCGTTCCATTCGAGCGCGAACAGCGCTTCCGGCAGGTCGTCCAGCCGCACCCGCTGGCCGTCCAGGGTCACCACGCGCTCACCGGCCGCGCGCGCCCGGGTCGAGAACAGCCCCCGCCCGTGGATCGCACTGCGCCTGAGCCCGGCGTCGGCGATCGTCCGGAGGTGGCCGTGCGGGCGTCCGAGGTTCTCCCACATGGCGTCCGACGGGACAGGTGCCACGGCTGCTCCGGAGGTCGGGTGAACGTGCTCGACGCGTCCCCCGGATGGTAGTCCCGCCCGGAGATATGCCCCATCCCCGCGTGCGCGGGGAGCAGTCATCGGCGGGGACGGTGTGCGCCTCGTAGTGGGGGCATCCCCGCGCCGGGGGTCCCCTGGACGTGGCCACGTGGCCACGTGGCCACGGGCAGCCTCTGCTCGTATGCTCACCACGCTCGCGCAGATGGTGCTCTCCTGAAGGGAATCCACGCACCTCCGGCAATGCTCATCGGCGACGAGCGAAAGCCGACCACCAGGCGAGGCCGACGACATACCGGCCTGCGCCACATCTCGGTCTGCACATCCAAAGACCCGTCCGTGCAGCTCGGATGGAGCGGCCAGGGGGTAGGAGCAAGATCAACGACCACCCATGTCGGCTCGTTGTCGGCTCGGCGGTTCCGAAACGGATCGGCATGCGGCGACACGCGCCAGCATGGGAACGGGCTGCATGCGGACGACTCGGCATAGAATGCCCCTGAGAGTGCTGCTCTGATATGAGGCTTCGGACTTTTGATCCGCAGGGTGTCTAGCTGCTGGGATCCGACCGCCGACATCCGTGTTCATCCAGGTGAGAGGCGGCATTGTCTGGCAGTCCACTCCATCGACACGAACCAAAGGCGACTGACCCTGCGGCGGATTCCGCTGCCGAATATGATCTCGTTCGTCGTTGCGCACCGCCCACGTTGCAGGGAGCCGCAGGGGAGCCAAATGAGGAGCCACCGTAGGTGGACCCCCCGGACCCGCCGCGACTCCCCAAGGTGTTTCTGCAGGTGAGAGGCTCCCCCCATCGACTTCCCTCGACCTTGATCGACTGGTCTTCTGTGCCTGACTGCTGTTCCCCGAGGCAGACGCACGCCGCGGCGTTTAGGACGCGCTCGTCACGACCGAGCGCCTCCAGGCGATCATCGAGGAGATGCTGATGCTCGCCTGCATCGATATCCGCCCCCGCACCGTCGAACCGGTCGACCTGGCCGTCCTCGCGCGCGAAGAGGCCCGTTAGGCAAACAACAGGCCGCCTTTTGGGGTGCATGCTGCCGAACCGGTGACGGTCACCGGCAACCACCGTGTAACTCGCGGGCGTAGTTACCAACCTGCTCCTCAACGGCTAAGCGGAACTTTTCGTTCGCCTGCTACATCACCCCCCGAGTACAAGCGCCGCCAGTACCCGCCCGGCCCCAAGGTCACCCCGAAGAACTTCGGCCACAACCGCCGCCTCCCCATCACCACCCGCTGGCGCGAGAAGTGATTGTGGGGGCAGGATGGCGTGATGCACTGGCCCCCCTGGTGGTTGATCCTCATGTGGATCGTCATCGTCCCCCTGGGCGTCCGCATGCTCGTCAACCCGACCAAGGGCTGGTCCCGCTCACGGCGCGACTGGGCCGAGGACCATCCCGGTGACGCCGACAGTTCCGGCTGGCTCGCCCAGACCGAACTGCAGGCCCTCATCGGCCTGCTGGCCGTCGCCGTCTGCACGGCGGCGTGGCTGCTGCACTAGCGGCCGGCTCCCGCCGGACGGCGGTCACTCGCGGTGGTGGCTCTCGCCGGGCCAGCTGGAGTCGAGGTCGACCGGGTCGGGGTCGATGCCGGGGACGATCTGCTCGCACCAGACGACCTTGCCGGCGGCGGTGCGGCGGGTGCCCCAGCGGTGCGCGA
>NZ_JAGEOK010000003.1 GCF_017573545.1 Actinomadura nitritigenes
CGAAGCCGAACGCCGCCGAGCACTCCCGCAATGGCTGCACACCTACAATCACCACCGCGGCCACACCGCACTCGACGGCCAACCACCCGCCAGCCGCGTCCCCAACCTCCATAGACAGAACAGCTAGGCCTCGTCGAGCTTGCGGCGGAGCCAGGTGGGGATGTGCGCGTCGGTGCGGGGGAAGCGGTCGAGGTCCAGCGCGTAGGCGGAGGGCGTCAGCGGCGGCGTGAACTCGGGCTCGCCGTCGTAGTCGAACTCGGCGCTGAACCGGCCGGAGCGCTCGATCTCCAGCCGGGCGGTGAACCAGGCGCCCTTGCCGCGCCGGTACATCACGCGGCGCAGCTCGTCCATCTTGCCGACGGCCTGGCCGGGCGGCGTGGCCTTGCGGCGCTCGCCGGCGGCGTTCTCCACCTCGAAGGACGCGCTGTCGATGCCGACGGTGGCGCGGAACTCGAAGCCGAGCCGCTCCCAGCCCAGGGGGGCGGCCGAGCGCAGCGCGCGCACGGCGCCGTTCACGGTCTCGCGCTCCTCGGGGGAACGCAGGACCTGCTCGGAGTGGGTCACGCTCGAACCTCCGGTACCGTCGACGCACTGCCCCCGACCGTACCGACATCCTGGCCCGGATCGAGGAGCGCCGGCCGTGTCGCGGCGAAACCGCCGGCCGCGATCGCCGCCCAGGCGGGACGATCTTGGTCGAGCCGGGCGGCGGGCGGGCGGCACGGGCCGCAATGACGCGTGCCGCCCCTCTTGGGCGGATAGGGTCGTCCGAATGCGGAACGAGGGGCCGGTGGACTGGGGGCGTGTGCCCGCGCGCGTGCTGCTGCGCGGCGGCCCCGGCGGTTGGCACTACGTCGTCGTGGACGACAAGGGCGCGGAGCGGCGCACCGCGTTCGACGGCCCCGGCACCCTCTGGCAGACCGGCGGGCGCTCCGATCCGGAGCCGCCGTGGTGGCGGCGGAGGCTCGCCGAGACCGCCGAGGGGCTGCGCGCCGTGATCGCCGAGCGGCTCACCGACGCGACCTTCGGCGACCTCGGCGTGGAGGCCGCGATCACCTGGTTCGCGGTGGACGACCCGGTGGAGTGGGAGGGCCTGGTCACGCTCCGGGAGGCCGATCCGGCGCGGTTCCCGGGCCGCGTCGCCCCGTTCGTGATCGCGCTGGAGCCGGGGCGCGGCGCGCTGCTCCCGGACGCCCACCTGCTGTTCAGCACGCCCGCCTCGGACGCCTGGGCGACGCTCGCCGCCGTCGCGGAGCGGTGCGGCACGCCGCCGCCGAGGGCGCAGTTCCTGTGCGGGTGGGCCGACCACCGCAGCGTGCAGGTCGGGCGCGGGGTGCTGTCGCTGTCGACGGACCGGTCCGGGACGGGCGCCGAGCGGGTCGCGGAGATCTGCGGGACGCGGCGGCCCGGCTGGAGCGGCAACCCGGAGATGCGGTTCCGGCTCGACGGGATCGACCTGCTGGACGAGCCCGCCGCCGACGTGACCGCGCTCCTCTCCGAGCTGGGCCACGAGGTGGTGCGGCGCGGGCGGGCCGTGCGGCTGCCCGGCCTCGGCCTCACCCTGTACGGGCCGGACGGCCGGTCGGCGCGCCCCGCCCGGCGGCCCGCGGACGGGGAGGAGCGGTTCGCGGCCGTGTCGATGCAGCATCCGGCGCCCTCCGCGCAGCTCTGGACCGGCGCCTGAGCCGTACCGCCCGAAGCCGGGGGCGCGCGGGGCGTTCCGAAGATCGTCCTCGCGGCAACGATCCCGACATCCACCGGGGACCGGCCCGTCACCGGCGCGCAATCCGGCCGCCCTAGGTTTCCCGATCATGAGAAGCCGTGCGCGTCACACAGCCCTCGCCCTGTCCGCCGCCGCCCTCGCCGCCGCTCCCCTCGCCCTCGCCTCCCCCGCCGAAGCCGCCGCCCCCTCCACCGACGCCGCCGCCGCGGGGACGATCAACGTCCACCGGGGCGGTCCCGCCCGCTCGTTCACCTTCACCGCCGGCCGCGCCGGAGAGGCCCTGATCGGCTTCACCGCGTCCGCGCCCGGGGTGTCGTGGGCGAGGAAGGGCGCCGAGTCCGCCGTGGTGTCCATCGCGGTGGACGGCCGGCACGTCACCGACCTCGTCGTCCCGTCGTCCGACCCGACGCCCCGCAGCCTCGCCCTCGGCCGTGTCGGACGGGGCCGGCACAAGGTCACGCTCCGGTTCGCCAAGGGCAGCGCCCCCGCCGCGCAGCGGGTGCGGCTCGCGCACACCGGCGTCCGGATGCCCGCCGCCGACCAGCTCGTCCTGCGCTATGCGCCCGTCGTGGTGGGACGGACCCTCGCGGTGACCGGCGACGCGTACCAGAACGCCACGACCGACACCCCGCTGATCGCGTGGCACGAGACCAGGCCGGCGCAGACGCCCGGCCACCGGATCCTCGAGTACTCGGTCGTCTGGAGCAACGAGGACGGCGGGACCGACACGCCCGCCCTCATGGCCCGCTGGGGCCGCACCACCGACATCGAGTGGATCTACCGCGTGGAGGTCGACGCCAAGGGGAACCGCGTGGACGGCACCGGCGTCTACCAGGCGCCCAACCACGCCACGTTGCAGTTCACCGGCAAGTACGAGGCCGATCACCCGGTCCTCCAGACCTGCACGGTGAACAACAACATGTGCGACGTCGTCACGCCGCCGGACTCGCCGCTGCGATTCATGCCGGACGTCACCGCCACGCGCCCGCAGGACCGCACCCGCGAGTACGTGATGGACCAGCAGCCGTGGACGTACCGGGTCATGGCGCAGGAGATGCTCCGCGAAGGCAAGATCGAGAACCCGTCCGATCCCGCGACGACGGCGGTCGGCGACCAGCGCACGTACCTGTTCGCCGAGTTCGCCAAGACCACCGGCGCCGCCACCGGGACGGGGTCCGTACCGGGCGTCGCGCTCGGGGTGCGGCTGAAGTCCGACCCGTCGCGGGTCTACCGGTCCGACCACGACCAGCCGACCTGGTCGATCGACCGGGACGGGCCCGTCGCGACGACGGTCGAACTGCCCGAGGGGACGCGGCCGTCCGACATCGCGAGCGTCGAGGCGATCCGGCGGCCCACCGGGCTCGGCGACAACGGCGCGCCCGCCACCGTCACCGCCGTCAACCGGGGCTTCTTCCTGGACGCCTCGTACCTGCCGCAGAGCTCGTTCCTGACCTGGAAGGGCTCGGTCGCGCTCACGCCGCAGAACCCGTCGGCCGTCCTCTGGCGCCCCTGAGGTCGGGCGCCGGCCGTGAGCGGCCGCCCGCCGGGCGGCGGGGCAGGAAATGCGGGAAACCGGGCGAACTCCGGGTGCGTCCTAGGAGTCGTACACTTCGCCAAAGCTCGCTCAGCGAACCCGGAGAGGACACCCGCCATGGCCTACGGGCCTCCCCCGTCGCCCGGCCAGGGACAGCAGCCCGGATGGCAGCAGCCGCCCCAGCAGCAGAGCCCGTGGCAGCAGCCCGGATCGGCCTGGCAGCAGCCCCAGCAGCCCCCGCAGCCCGGTGGCGCGTGGCAGCAGCCGCCGCAGGCCGACCCGGGCCAGGACTGGCAGCAGCCGGCCCAGGGGCGCGGCACAGCGCAGATGCCCGGCCATTTCGGTCCCGTCAGCGACGACGAGAAGACCTGGTCGCTGATGGCCTACCTCGGCCAGTTCCTCGTCGGCGCCATCGCGCCCGCCGTCGTCTACCTCGGCAAGGCGCGCTCGCCGTTCGTCCGCCGGCACGCCGCGCAGGGCCTGAACATGGGCATCGCGGCGATCGCCGTCTGGATCGTCGGCGGCCTGCTCGCGCTCGCCGTCGAGGTCCTGGTCTGGGTGCCGCTGCTGTTCACCGCGGTCGTGCTGTTCTTCCTCGTCTACGCGGCGCGGGCCGCCAACCGCGGCGAGTTCCGGGAGGTCCCGGTCGTCGTCGCCTGGCCGATCGTCAAGTAGCCGGTCGCCGGAAGGGCCGGCCGGGCGGCGCTCCGCCCGGCCGCGGCGCCGCTACTTGCGTCCCTTGTCGGTGGACTCGCCGCCGGTGGACAGCGCGGCGACGAACGCCTCCTGCGGGACGTCCACCCGCCCGATCGTCTTCATCCGCTTCTTGCCCTCCTTCTGCTTCTCCAGCAGCTTGCGCTTGCGGGAGATGTCGCCGCCGTAGCACTTGGCGAGGACGTCCTTGCGGATGGCGCGGATGTTCTCGCGCGCGATGATGCGCGCCCCGATCGCGGCCTGGATGGGCACCTCGTACTGCTGCCGCGGGATCAGCTCCTTGAGCTTCGCGGTCATCATCAGCCCGTACTCGCGCGACTTGTCGCGGTGCACGATCTGGCTGAAGGCGTCCACCGACTCGCCCTGCAGCAGGATGTCGACCTTCACCAGGTCGGACTCCTGCTCGCCGCTCGGCTCGTAGTCCAGCGAGGCGTACCCGCGGGTCCGCGACTTCAGCTGGTCGAAGAAGTCGAAGATGATCTCGGCGAGGGGCAGCGTGTAGCGGATCTCGACCCGGTCCTCCGACAGGTAGTCCATGCCGAGCAGCACCCCGCGGCGCCCCTGGCACAGCTCCATGATCGCGCCGATGTGGTCGGACGGCGACAGCAGCGTCGCCTTCACCATCGGCTCGTACACCGCGCCGATCTTGCCCTCGGGGAACTCGCTGGGATTGGTGACGGTGTGCTCCGACCCGTCCTCCATGACCACCCGGTAGACGACGTTCGGCGCCGTCGAGATCAGCGACAGGCCGAACTCGCGCTCCAGCCGCTCCCGGACGATCTCCATGTGCAGCAGCCCGAGGAACCCGCAGCGGAACCCGAACCCGAGCGCCGCCGACGTCTCCGGCTCGTAGATCAGCGCCGCGTCGTTCAGCTGCAGCTTGTCGAGCGCGTCGCGCAGTTCGGGGTACTCGTCGCCGTCCACCGGATAGAGGCCCGAGAACACCATCGGCTTCGGGTCCTGGTAGCCGCCGAGCGCCTCGGGCGCCGGACGGCTCGCGACGGTCACGGTGTCGCCGACCCGCGCCTGCCGGACGTCCTTCACCCCGCTGATCAGGTAGCCGACCTCACCGACGCCGAGCCCCTGGACGGGCTTCGGCTCCGGGGAGATCACGCCGACCTCCAGCGTGTCGTGCGCCGCGCCCGTCGACATCATCAGGCTCTTCTCGCGGCGCGACAGGTGGCCGTCCACGATCCGGACGTAGGTGACCACGCCGCGGTAGGTGTCGTACACCGAGTCGAAGATCAGCGCGCGGGCCGGGCCGTCCGGGTCGCCGACCGGCGCCGGCACGTCCGCGACGATCTTGTCGAGCAGCTCGCGCACGCCCTCGCCGGTCTTGCCGGACACCCTCAGCACGTCGGACGGGTCGCAGCCGATGATCCCGGCCAGCTCCTCGGCGTACTTCTCCGGCTGCGCCGCGGGCAGGTCGATCTTGTTCAGGACCGGGATCAGGTGCAGGTCCGCCTCGAGTGCCAGGTACAGGTTCGCCAGCGTCTGCGCCTCGATGCCCTGCGCCGCGTCCACCAGCAGCACCGCGCCCTCGCACGCCGCCAGCGACCGCGACACCTCGTAGGAGAAGTCGACGTGGCCGGGGGTGTCGATCAGGTTGAGCACGTAGTCGGTGCCGCCTGAGGCCCACGGCAGCCGGACGGCCTGGCTCTTGATCGTGATGCCGCGCTCGCGCTCGATGTCCATCCGGTCGAGGTACTGGGCGCGCATCTGGCGCTCCTCGACCACGCCGGTCAGCTGCAGCATGCGGTCCGCGAGCGTCGACTTGCCATGGTCGATGTGCGCGATGATGCAGAAGTTGCGGATGATCGCGGGATCGGTCTTGTCAGGCTCAGGCGCTGGCACCGGGGTCCGTTCGCAAACTCACAGGTGGACAATGGATCTGTACATCCCATAGTCCCATGCCGGACCTGATGCTCCGTGCACGGTCTCCGCGGCGGCCCGGGGGCCGCCGGACCCGGCCGGTTCGCGGCGGACGGGCCCGATTGGTAGGCTGTGCGACTGCGTGTGGCGTAGCGTCGTGCCCCGGGGGCACCGTCCGCCCCCGTCAGACATCCTGTTCGCGCCTGCCGAGACGGCAGGCCATGATCGCAACCAAGGCTGAGGCACTACGACGTGGCTAACATCAAGTCCCAGATCAAGCGCAACAAGCAGAACGAGAAGGCGCGGCTGCGCAACAAGGCCGTCAAGTCGGAGCTGAAGACCGCGATCCGCAAGTTCCGCGAGGCCGCGGAGTCCGGCGAGATCGAGGCCGCCGTCGCCGCGCAGCGCGCCGCCGCCCGCAAGCTGGACAAGGCCGTCAGCAAGGGCGTCATCCACAAGAACCAGGCCGCCAACCGCAAGTCGGCGATCGCCAAGCAGGCCGCCGCCCTGCAGGTGAAGTGAGCACGGCGCTCAGATAGACGCGCACGCCCGGGGCCGGTCCATCGCGACCGGCCCTGACGCATGCCCGGGCGGGAAGGCGGTCGGGGACCCATGGACGCTCGCCGTACGGTGAAGATCTCCAAGTACCTCGCCAAGCACCTGCGGCACCGCCCCGAGCGGATCGGCCTCACCCTCGACGCGGGCGGCTGGGCGCGCGTCCCCGACCTGCTCGACGCCGCCGCCCGGCACGGCTTCCCGTTCACCCGCGCCGAACTCGAGCACGTCGTCGCCGTCAACGACAAGCGGCGCTACGCCCTCGACGGCGACCGGATCCGGGCCGTCCAGGGCCACAGCATCGACGTCGACCTCGGGCTCCCCGCCGTTCCGCCGCCCGAGCTGCTCTACCACGGCACCACCGACGCCGCCGCCCCCGCGATCCGGCGCGAGGGCCTGCGGCGCATGGACCGGCACGCCGTCCACCTGTCCCCCGACCCCGAGACGGCGCGCCGTGTCGGCGCCCGCCGCGGCCGGCCCGTCGTGCTGGTCGTCGAGGCCGGGCGGATGGCCGCCGACGGCCACGAGTTCCGCGTCAGCGCGAACGGCGTGTGGCTGGCCGGCGCCGTCCCGCCGGAATATCTTCGCTGATCGCCGCGGCGTCCGCCCACGCCGGGACGTGCCGCACCCAGTCCGGGACCTCGCCCTTCTGCGGCCCGAACAGGTACCGGTACGGGACGACCTCGCGGATCGCCCGGTGCACGTCCAGCCGGTCGTCGATCATGTGGGTGATCCCGAGCTCCGCGCAGTGCAGCGCCTTCTCGGGCCGCTTCCGGCAGAACCGCACGTTCCCCCTGGCCAGCCCGGTCCTGCCGTAGAAGTCGTGGTGGTCGAGCCACGCCAGCGTCCGCTCGCGGACCCGGTCGCCGCACTTGGAGATGATCCACGCGCGCCCGCCGAACGCGTCCACGAGCCCCGGCAGGACGTCGTACACGCCGTCCGCCGCGGGCGACGCCAGCGCCTCCGCGAAGGACCCGCCGAGGAAGGCCGTGTCCGCCGTCCCCGGAGCCGAGACGCCCTGGATCACGCGGCCGAAATCGATGCCGAGACGAGGTTCCATACCTCGAGCCTGGCCGCGCCGCCGCTAGAACTGAACTATCGAATGCTCGGCGGTCTATAGTTCTCGTCTATGGAGCTGAGCCGCGTGTCCACCGACGCGCTGGCCTCCTTCGCCGCGTTCGCCGAGCACCTCAACTTCACCCGCGCCGCCGAGGACCTCCACATCTCCCAGCCGGCCCTGCACGTCAAAATCCGCAAGCTCGCCGAGACCCTCGGCCGCCCCCTCTACACCCGGCACGGCCGCCGCATCACCCTCACCCCCGCCGGCGAGGCCGTCGCCCGCCTCGCCCGCGACCTCGACGCCCGCGTCTCCGCCTTCCTCGCCGACCTCGACGGCACCGCCCCGTCCCGGCTCCCCGTCCTCGCCGCCGGCGAGGGCGCCTACCTCTACCTGCTCGGCGACGCCGTCCGGCACGGCGTCCGGCTGATCAACGGCGACCGCGTCCGCACCCTCACCGCCGTCCGCACCGGCCGCGCCGACCTCGGCGTCGCCGTCCTGGACGTCCTGCCCGCCGACCTCGCGGCCGTCCCGCTGGCCGCGTACCCGCAGGCCCTCGCGGTCCCGGACGACCATCCGCTCGCCGCCCGCCGGTCCCTCGCGCTCGCTGACCTCGCCGGCGCGTCCCTGGTCGTCCCGCCGCCGGCCGGGCCGCACCGCGTCGCCCTCGAACGCGCGCTCCGCGCCGCCGGCGTGCCGTGGACGGCCGCCGTCGAGGCCGAGGGCTGGCCGCTCCTGCTGCACTTCGTGTCCCTGCGCGCCGGTCTCGCCGTCGTGAACGGCTGCGTCGTCCCGCCGCCGGGGGTCGTCCTCCGCGAGATCATCGACCTGCCCGCCGTCCCCTACTACGCCGTCCATCTGCCGGGCCGCGACGCCGACCCCCTCGTCACCGGCCTGCTGACCAGGATCCGCACCGCCCTGACCACCGGGAGCCCACCGTGCACTTCGAGATCGCCGTCGACATCGACGCCACCCCCGAGACCGTCTGGAACCTGCTGAAGGACGTCGAGCGGTGGCCCGATCTCACCGCCTCGATGAACCGCGTCGAACTCCTCGACGCCCCTCTCCGCGAAGGCGCCCGCGCCCGCGTCCACCAGCCCGGCCTGCCCGCCGCGGTCTGGACGGTCACCACGTTCACCGAGAACGAGAACTTCACCTGGCGGTCCCGCTCCCCCGGCGTCACCACGACCGGCGGCCACGAGGTCCTCCCCCGCCCGTCGGGCGGCAGCACCCTCCGCCTCACCCTCGACCAGAGCGGGCCCCTCGCCCCGCTGATCGCCCTCCTCATGGGTTCGCGGACCCGCCGCTACGTCACCATGGAGGCCAACGGCCTGAAGGCCGCCGCCGAGTCCCCCTGACCCGCGCCTCCGCCCGGGGACCGCCGAAAGCACGGCGAACGGCGCTGCAGACGGCGGTGAGCCGCGAGCGGCGGTCAGCCGCTAGTCGCGAACGGCGGCCAGCCGCGGGTCGCGAACGGCGGTCAGCCGCGGGCGGCGACGATGTCGGCGACGGTCTTCTCCAGCGCGTAGGCGGGGTCGGCCGCGCCGCCCTTCACCTGCAGGTCGGCCTCCGCCACCGCGGTGAGGGCGCGCGCCACCCCGTCGCCCGACCAGCCGCGCAACTGCTTCTGCACGCGCTCGATCTTCCACGGCGGCATCCCCAGGTCCTTGGCCAGCGCCGCGCCGCGGGCACCCCTGGGCGCGCCGCCGACCTTGGCCAGCCCTCGCACGCCCTGGGCGAGCGCGCTGACGATCAGCACGGGCGCCACCCCGGTCGCGAGCGCCCACCGCAGCTGCTCCAGGGCCTCCGCGAGGTGCCCTTCGATCGCCTTGTCCGCGACGGTGAACCCGCTGACCTCGGCGCGCCCGCGGTAGTAGCGCGCGACGGCCGCGTCGTCGACCTTCCCGCCGGTGTCGGAGACGAGCTGGCTGCACGCGGCCGCCAGCTCGCGCAGGTCGTTGCCGACGGCGTCCAGCAGCCCGCGCGCCGCGTCCGCCGAGATCCTCCCGCCGGACCGGCGGATCTCCGTCCGGACGAAGTCGACGCGCTCCCCCATCTTGGTCACCTTGGGGCAGGCGATCTTGCGCGCCTTCAGCTTCGTCAGCCCGTCCACCAGCGCCTTGCCCTTGGCGCCGCCGTGGTGGACGGCCACGAGCATCACGTCGTCCGCCGGGTCCTTGGCGTACTTGAGCACCTCGGCGGTGAGGTCCTTGCCGAGGTCCTGCGCGGACCGGATCACGAGCACCTTCCCGCCCCCGAACAGGGACGGCGACGTCAGCTCCGAGATCCGCCCGGGCTCCAGCCCGCCCGGCGCGAGGTCGATCACCTCGGCGTCCGGGTCCTTCGCCCGCACGGAGGCGGCGACCTCGCCGATCGCCCGCTCCACGAGCAGCTCTTCGTCTCCCACGATCAGGGTGATGGCCTCGGACACCCTTGCAGCATGCCACGCCCTACCCCCTCTCCGTGCCACCTCTGCACCCCACCGCTCTGCAACGGCAGCGCGGGGGCGCCGCACATGCCGGGCGTGGACGGCGTCTGGCGGGCTGCGGCGTTCGGGCCGCCGTGCCGCTTGGGAGGGCTCGGCGACGGTGGGCGGGTTGGTCAATGTCGGGGGACGGCGGCGATGCCGGTCCGGGTGCGGACGATGGCGATGTCGCCGTCCTGGTCGGTGCGGTGGACCTGGGTGTGAAGGCGGTGCAGGAGCGCAAGGGTGGACGGGGCCGGGTGGCCGTAGTCGTTGTCCCGTCCGACCGAGACCAGGGAGATCGCCGCGTGGGCGGCGGCCAGGAAGCGCGGGTCCTGGCTGCGTGAGCCGTGGTGCGGGACCTTGAGGACCTGGACGCGGGGGACGCTCGTCTCCAGGATGCGCTGCGCGTCGGTCTCGACGTCGCCGGCGAGCAGGGCGCTGAATCCCGGACGGCGGGCCACGAGGACGACGCTGGCGTTGTTGATCGTGGTGCCGTCGTCCTGCGGTGACAGGGCGGGGCCGGTGGCCAGAGGGGCGAGGATCAGGAGGGTGAGGTCACCGACGCGCCACTGCCGTCCGGCGAGCGCGGGACGGGACGGAAGGCCGCCGATGAAGCGGTTCTCGGCGCCGTCGGTCAGGGACGTCCTCACCACCTGGCGGACGGTGCGCCCGTGCCGGACGCCGGACGTTCCGCCGATGTGGTCGGCGTGCGGGTGGGTCAGGACCAGCAGCGGCACCTCCTTCACTCTCAGGCGGGAAAGGCAGCGGTCGACCGGCGCCGGGGCGGGGCCGGTGTCCACCACGACGGCGCGACCGGGTCCGGCGGCGAGCGCGAGGGCGTCGCCCTGGCCGACGTCGCAGGCGACCATCTGCCAGCCCGGCGGCGGCCAGCCGGGGGCCGTGATGCGCAGCACGACGACGGCGATCAGCACTCCGGCCATCGCCGCGACAGCGGCCGTGCGGAGCCCCGGGTGACGCAGGATCAGGACGGCGATCCCGCCGGCCATCAGCAGGGTCACCGCGCCGAGGCCGCCGCCGGCCCACGGGATGGTGGCGTACGGGAGGGCGGCGGCGGTCCGCGCGATCCAGATGATCCAGCCCACGGCGAGGCCGGCGGGCCGGACCGTCAGGCGGGCGAGCGGCGGCGACACGGGCTCGATCGCGGTGCCGAGCGCGCCGAGCAGCGTCGCGGGCGCCACGGCCGGCGCGGCGAGCAGGTTCGCGAACAGGGACACCACGCCGACCTCTCCGGAGAGCATCACCAGGACGGGCGCGACGGCGACCTCGGCGGCCGCCGCGACGGCGAGGGCGTCCGCGAACGGGCCGGGCAGGCGGCGCGCGAGCCGCTCCCGCCAGGGCGGCGCCAGGACGAGCAGGCCCGCCGTCGCCAGCACGGAGAGCGCGAAGCCGTACGACCGCGCCAGTTCCGGGTCGATCAGGACGAGGAGGAGCACCGCGGCGCGGAGCGCGGGCACGCCCTGCCGCGACCGCCCGGTGAACAGCGCGAGGAGTGCCACCAGGCCCATGACCGTGGCCCGCAGGACGCTCGGGTCCGGCCGCGCGACCAGGACGAACGCGGCCACCGCGACGGCCGCGACCGGCGGGGCGCGCCTCCGCCCGAGCCCGGCGACCCGGCACAGCCAGAGCACCGCGCCGATGACGATCGCGAGGTTGGCGCCGGAGACGACCAGCAGGTGGCTCAGGCCCGCGGTGCGGAAGTCCTCGGCGAGGGCCGGATCGAGCCGGGAGGTGTCGCCGTCGACCATGCCGGGCAGGACGCCCCGCTGGTCGGGCGGGAGCCGGTCGACCGCCGCGCGCAGCCGCGCCCGGACGGATTCGGCGGCCCGCTGGACGGCGGA
The DNA here is from genome assembly GCF_017573545.1 of Actinomadura nitritigenes. Taxonomy (GTDB): domain Bacteria; phylum Actinomycetota; class Actinomycetes; order Streptosporangiales; family Streptosporangiaceae; genus Spirillospora; species Spirillospora nitritigenes. The sequence continues at coordinate 11,779 of NZ_JAGEOK010000003.1, forward strand.
CGGGCCGCCGAGGAGCGCGGGCGGGCCCCGCACGATCACCACGGCGGCGAGCAGTTCGGCGCCGCGCGGCTTCTCGAACCGGCCGCGCAGCCGCACCCGCTGGCTCGGCAGCAGCCCGAGCCAGCGCGGGTCGTGCGCGATCAGGAGCACCGGCACGCGCACCCTGGCCCGTTCCACTGCCTCGACCCGCGCCCGGACGATCACCATGGGCCGCCCGCCGGCCTTCCTGGCCTGCGGGTCTCCGGTCAGCACCGCCTCGGCCGCCGCCGTTCCCCCGACCCGCGCGAGCGCCCGCACGGGCCCGGTGCCGACAGCGGTCGCACGGAACGCCACCCCCGTCGCGGACGCGGCGACGCAGACCAGCACCATCCCCAGCAGCCGCCGGTTGAGCACACGTGAGGCCCCAATCGCGCCGCCCCGGTTCCCGATCACCCTGAGGAGTGCGCGAGTCGAGCGCCCCTCCTCGGCGGCCGATCGCACCGGCGCGCCCTGCGCGATCGCTGATCCCGCGACCGTGCGTCGCGCTCCTTCGACCGCCACGTCCGCCAGCAAGGGCTCGTCGCGGGCGGCGGCCGAACCTCCGCGCCTGAACGCTCGTCCCGGTGGCGTCCGCTGCTCTCCGCCGTCCAGCCCCTGTCCGCTCTCAAGCGAAGGCTCAACGGCCTCCTCCGCCCTACGCGGCCCCCTCCCCGCGACACCCCTCAGAAGCGGCACGTCCGGGGCGCCCGGATGTTCCGTCCGCAGCGCCGACTTCAGCGAGGACCGCTGCTGGCCACCGTCGGGGTGCGGGCCGGTCCGGCAGGAGGGCCCGGCGGTGTCTTCGGATAGCGGCGCTCGCGCCGATGAGTCCGACGGCGAACGCGTCATCGCCGCGTCCGGTTGTAGGGGCGCGGTCGGGGTCAGGGGTGGAAGTACCGGTGGCGTTCCTTGCTCGTGGTTGTTGCGGCTCTGGGCAGTGCCGGAGTTGGGGGGTCGATGAGAGTGAGGACGGGGTTCTGAGGGCGTCCCTCGGGCCGCGGGTGAGCGGCGGGAGGGGGTGACGAGGAGGCAAATGGCGGCCGCGGTCGTGGCGGCGGCCACGGTCCAGGTGAGGGCGGCCGGGAAGCCCATCGTCAGGGCGGCGGTGATCCAGGCGGCGAGGGCCGGGGCGGCCAGGCGGAGGTCGCGGGTCATACGCGCACCATCGGTCTCAGGTCGGCGAAGCGGCGGGCGCCGATGCCGTCGACGTCCTGGAGCTGGTCGACGGAGCGGAAGCCGCCGTGCTGAGTGCGGTAGTCGACGATGCGCTGGGCGAGCACGGGGCCGACGCCGGGAAGCTGGTCGAGCTGCTCGGCGGTGGCGGCGTTGAGGTCAACGGGCGTCCCCGGCGCGGCGGACCCGGGTGGCGGCTGGCCGGGTGGCGGCTGCCCTGGCGGCGGCATGCCGGGGGCGGGCGAGGGAAGGCGGACGCCGACCGGTATCTGCTCGCCGTCGACGAGCTTGCGGGCGAGGTTGAGGGTGCCGGTACCGGCGCCGGGACGCACGCCGCCCGCGGCCTTGATGGCCTCCTCGACGCGGGAGCCGGACGGCAGGGTGACCACCCCGGGGTGCTTGACCTTGCCGAGGACGTGGACGACCACGGCCGCCGGGTTCGCGGCACCGGCGGGGACGGCGCCGGGTGACGGGCCGGACGGTGAGGCCGGGGACGGAGCCCCGGCGGGGACCTCGGTCGCGGCGGCGTCCGCGGTGGAGGGAGCCGGGTCCGGGCGGGGGCGGGCCAGCCAGAGGTAGCCGCCGGCGACGAGCGCGGCGATCACCGCGATGACGGCCAGGACACGGACGTTCGCCTTCTCGGGTCCGGAGCGCAGCCGGGCGGACGGCGGCTGCGCGGACGGCGGCTGCGCGGACGGCGGCTGCGCGGACGGCGGCTGCGCGGACGGCGGCTGCGCGGACGGCTTGAGCCGGTCGGCGAGCGACCGGAGGCGGTCGTTGGCTGTCATGACGCCGACGCTAGGTGCGCCGGCCGCCCGCGAGCAGGGTCCGCGGAAAATGTGGATAACTCCCGACGCAACCCCTCTGATCAGGGGCTACAGCGAAAGGATCAGAGCTGCGGGGCGATCACCACGCCGAGCATCCCGGGGCCGACGTGGGCGCCGATGACGGGGCCGACCTCACCGACGTAGACGTCCTCGACGTGCGGGATGCGGTCGCGCAGCCGGGCGGCGAGGGCGTCGGCGCGGGCGGCGGCGGCGAGATGCTGGACGCCGAGGTCGACGCGGCGGGAGCCCGCCTCCTCGACGGCGATCTCCTCCAGCCGGGCCAGGGCTCGCGCGGACGTGCGGACCTTCTCCAGCGGCACGATCCGCCCGCCGGCGATGTCCAGGAGGGGCTTGACCATGAGCGCGGAGCCGAGCAGCGCCCCGGCCGCGCCGATCCGGCCGCCGCGGCGCAGGTGCTCGAGCGTGTCGACGTAGAGCAGGGACCGGGACATCCCGGCACGGCGCGCCGCGACGTGCGCGGCCGTCTCGGCGTCCGCGCCCGCCATCGCGGCGGCGGCCGCGGAGAGGGCGGCGAGCCCGAGCCCCATGCCGATGGTCCCGCTGTCGACGACGTGGACGGGAACGGGCGCGTCCGCGGCGGCGAGGCGGGCGGCCGCGAGCGTCCCGGACATGGCGGCGGACAGGTGCACCGACACCACCGCGCGCGCGCCGGCCTGCGCGGCGCTCTCGTAGGCTTGGGCGAACCGTCCGGGCGAGGGGCGGGACGTGGTGACGGGTCTCCGGTCTCGGAGCGCCCGGACCGCCTCGTCGCCGCCGATGTCCCCTTCGTCGCGCATGGGGCCGCCAAGGGAGATCTGCATGGGGACGACGGTCAGCCCGTGCCGTTCGGCGAGCCCCGGCGGGAGGTAGGCGGTGGAATCCGTGACGACCGCGACGGCGCTGCCCATGAAGGGGACGTTACCCCCGGTCGTCAGGGCTGGACCGGGACGCCGCCGCGCCACACGCGCAGGGCGCGCAGGCCGAACGCCCACGCGAACGCGCCCTCGTGGTCAGCGTCCCACAGCACGATGTCGGCGAGCATGCCCGGGGCGAGGGAGCCGCGGTCGCCGACGCGCAGGGCGGCGGCCCCGCCGAGGGTGGCGGCGCGCAGCGCCTCGGTGACGCTCAGCCCGAACATCGCGACGGACAGGCCGATGACCAGCGGCATCGAGGTGATGCCGCACTGGCCCGGGTTGTGGTCGGTGCCGAGCGCGACGGTGACGCCGCGGTCGAGCATCTGCCGGACGGGCGCCGGGGCGCGGCTGCTGTTGAGGGCGCTGCCCGGGCAGACGGTGGCGGTGACGCCGGCGTGCGCGAGGGCCTTGATGTCGTCGTCGTTGGCCTGGGTGAGCAGGTCGGCGGACGCGCAGCCGACCTCGGCGGCGACCTGTGCCGCGCCGATGCGCTCGTTGGCGCAGGCGTGCATGCGGGCCTTGAGCCCGGCGCGCTTGCCCGTGAGCAGGAGGGCGCGGGCCTCCTCGGCGGTGAAGTGGCCCTCGTCGCAGTAGACGTCGATCGAGTCGGCGCCGGCCACGGCGGCGTCGCCGGCCCACAGGCGGACGGCCTCGATGTAGTCGCGGCGGCGGCCGAAGAACTCCGGCGGGAGGATGTGGGCGGCGAGGAACGTCGCGTGGATGCGCGGCATGGACGGCTCGCCCTCCAGCGACCGCAGCATCCGGATGTCGGCGAGCTCCCCGTCGCGGGTGAGGTGGTAGCCGGTCTTGGCCTCGACGGTGGTGGTCCCGGCGAGGATCCACTGGCGCAGCCGTTCCCGGACGCCGTTGCACAGCGTCCACGGGTCGGTGCCGCGGGTCACGGTGACGGTGGAGTTGACGCCCCCGCCCGCCGCCGCGATGGCCGAGTGCGAGGAGCCGCTGGTGCGCATGGCGAGCTCGGCCCACCGGTTGCCCGCGTAGACGGGGTGGGAGTGGGCGTCGATGAGGCCGGGGGTGACCAGGCCGCCGCCGAGGTTCTCCACGTGGTCCACGTCGACGATGTCGTCGATGATCCCCGGGACGCTCTGCGGGAGGTCCGAGGCGGGACCGGCCCAGACGATCCGGTCGTCGTGGATCAGCACGGCGGCGTTGCTGCAGACGTCGGTGCCCGTCCAGAGCCTGCCGATGTTCGTCAACAGCCGTACCGTCATAGGGTCACCGACCTGCTTGGGACGACGCGCCGCCGGGCGCGGTACCGGACGCTCTGTGGGCAAGGAGCAGGGAGGGAGGGAGCGGGCCGCCTGCACGCCGTCCGGTGTTCGCACCTGCCATCGATGGGGCCACCTGCTCTCGATCCGAAACGCCGACTGGGTGCCGGCGATTCACCGTTGGAGGGTCGGGTGATCGGGCGACCACCACTGGCAACGAGACCGGAGATATCGGTTTCGTCACGGTAGTGCACTGAAGGCCCGCCCGACAAGCTCTGAGCGGGCCCGGCCGGGCGACCGGACACGACCCGCACGCTCGTCCGTGCGCCTCGTAATGCGCGTTCGCAGCCCATCGACAGCCATCACCCGCCCCCTAGCCCTTCGACCGTACGGATTTCAACTGAACCGTCAAGCCGATTGGGGAACCTGTCACCGTTCGGCGACCAGGATCCGCCCGGGAACGATATTCGGACGGGCCCGGACCGCCCTTTCGGACGGCCCGAGCCCGGGCGAACGCGTGCGGTCGGGAGACCGGCGCGGTCAGACGATCTGCGCCGCGATCTCGTACCGGGACAGCTCGCCCGCGACGTCCTCGGGGACGCGCGCGTGCAGCAGCGTGCCCTCGGCGACGTGCTCCTGCTTGAGCACCTCGCCGCGGTCGTGCACCCGCGCGACCAGGTCGCCGCGCTCGTACGGCACCAGCGCGCGCAGCTCGGCCTCCAGGCCCGGCAGGTCGGCCTCGATGGCCTCCCGCAGGTCGTCCATGCCGAACCCGGTGCGGGCGGAGACGACGACGCTGTGCGGTTCGCGCCGCTGGAGGCGGGCGATGGCCAGGTCGTCGGCGGCGTCCGCCTTGTTGATCACGATGATCTCGGGGATCGCGTCGGCGCCGATCTCGCGGAGCACCTCACGGACGGCGTCGATCTGCGCCTCGGGGTCGGCGTCGGAGCCGTCCACGACGTGCAGGATCAGCCCGGCGTCGGTGACCTCCTCCAGCGTCGAGCGGAACGCCTCGACGAGCTGGTGGGGCAGGTGCCGGACGAACCCGACGGTGTCGGCGAGGGTGTAGGCGCGCCCGCCCGGCGTCTCGGCCCGCCGGACGGTGGGGTCGAGGGTGGCGAACAGCGCGTTCTCCACCAGCACTCCGGCGCCGGTGAGCCGGTTCAGCAGGGACGACTTGCCGGCGTTGGTGTAGCCGGCGATGGCGACGGCGGGCACCTCGTTGCGGCGCCGCTCGCCGCGCTTGGTGTCGCGGGCCTTGGACATCTCGGCGATCTGCCGGCGCAGCTTGGCCATCCGGGTGCGGATCCGCCGCCGGTCCAGCTCGATCTTGGTCTCACCGGGGCCGCGGCCGCCGATGCCGACGCCGCCGGCGGCGCGCCCGCCGACCTGCCGGGACAGGTTGCCGCCCCAGCCGCGCAGGCGCGGCAGCAGGTAGTTGAGCTGCGCGAGCTCGACCTGCGCCTTGCCCTCGCGGCTCTTGGCGTGCTGGGCGAAGATGTCGAGGATCAGCGCGGTCCGGTCGATGACCTTGACCTGGACGGTCTCCTCCAGGTGCCGCAGCTGGCTGGGCGCCAGCTCGCCGTCGCAGATGACGGTGTCGGCGCCGGTCGAGATGACGACGTCGCGCAGCTCGGCGGCCTTGCCGGAGCCGATGTAGGTGGCCGGGTCGGGCCGGGACCGGCGCTGGACGAGCCCCTCGAGCACCTGGGAGCCCGCGGTCTCGGCGAGCAGCGCCAGTTCGCGCAGCGAGTTCTCGGCGTCGGCCGCGGTGCCCTCCGTCCACACGCCGACGAGGACGACCCGCTCCAGCCGCAGGGCGCGGTACTCGACCTCGGTGACGTCGGTGAGCTCGGTGGACAGTCCCGCGACGCGGCGCAGTGCCCGCCGGTCCTCGAGGTCGAGCTCGCCGGTCAAGGGCTCGGCGTCGATCTCGTCGTAGGTCCGGTCTTCGTGGGTCTGGTCTGCAGAGAAAGGAAGAGTCATATGTCCTCGGTAGAACGCCGCGGCGCGGCCGTGTCTTCCCGGGGATCGTCTCACGGGCCGTCGTCGCGGGTCACGCGGTTATCAGGTGCGTACCCGCCGCGCGCGCGGGGAGGTCAACGGCACGGCCGGAGCGGCGCCCCCGCTTTGACCGGGCTCTGTACCGCCGAGTAGCGTTACTCCGTAAGACAGAAGTGGAATTTCACCATACGAAAGGGCGAGCAGATGGCCGAACTGGAAGGTGTCGAGGTCAACGGGCCTCTCGGGGAGCGGTACGAGGAGATCCTGACGCCCGAGGCGCTCGGCCTGCTCGCCGCACTGCAGCGTGAACTGGGCGCCCGCCGCAAGGAGCTGCTGGCGGCCCGCGCGGAGCGGCAGCGCGAGCTGTCCGGGGGCGGGACGCTGGACTTCCTGCCCGAGACCGCGTCCGTCCGCGAGGACCCGACCTGGCGGGTCGCCGACCCGGCGCCGGGCCTTGAGGACCGCCGCGTCGAGATCACCGGCCCGACGGACCGGAAGATGACCATCAACGCGCTCAACTCGGGCGCGAAGGTGTGGCTGGCCGACTTCGAGGACGCCAACACCCCGCTGTGGAACAACATGATCGAGGGGCAGCTGAACCTGCGCGACGCCCTCGACCGCACCATCGACTTCACCGACGCCAAGTCCGGCAAGTCCTACGCGCTCAAGGACGACGCCGAGCTGGCCACCATCGTGGTCCGCCCGCGCGGCTGGCACATGGAGGAGAAGCACCTCCTCGTCGACGGCGAGCCGATGTCGGGGTCGCTGTTCGACTTCGGCCTGTACCTCTTCCACTGCGGCCGCCGGCAGTTGGACAAGGGCAAGGGCCCGTACTTCTACCTGCCGAAGATGGAGGGCCACCTCGAGGCGCGGCTGTGGAACGACGCCTTCAACCTCGCCCAGGACGCCCTGGGGATCCCGCGCGGCACCGTCCGCGCCACCGTGCTGATCGAGACGATCCCGGCCGCGTTCGAGATGGAGGAGATCCTCTACGAGCTGCGCGACCACTCCGCGGGCCTGAACGCCGGCCGCTGGGACTACCTGTTCTCGGTGATCAAGAAGTTCCGGGACCGCGGCGCCGACTTCGTGCTGCCCGAGCGCAACGCGATCACGATGACCGCGCCGTTCATGCGCGCCTACACCGAGCTGCTGGTCCGCACCTGCCACAAGCGCGGCGCGCACGCCATCGGCGGCATGGCCGCGTTCATCCCGTCCCGCAAGGACGAGGCGGTCAACAAGGTCGCGCTGGAGAAGGTCCGGGCCGACAAGACCCGCGAGTCCGGCGACGGCTTCGACGGCTCCTGGGTCGCCCACCCCGACCTCGTCCCGGTCTGCCGCGAGGTCTTCGACGGCGTGCTGGGCGACAAGCCCAACCAGCGCGACCGGCTCCGCGAGGACGTCAGCGTCTCCGCCGCCGACCTGCTCAACGTCAAGGCCACCCCCGGCGACATCACCGAGGCCGGCCTGCGCAACAACATCGACGTCGCCCTGCGCTACCTGGCCACCTGGCTCAACGGCTCCGGCGCCGTCGCCATCCACAACCTCATGGAGGACGCCGCCACCGCGGAGATCTCCCGCTCCCAGGTGTGGCAGTGGATCTACAACGGCGTCTCCACCACCGAGGGCAAGAAGATCACCAAGGAGTGGGTCGAGCAGCTCCTGGACGAGGAGCTGGCCAAGATCCGCGCCGAGCTCGGCGACGCCTACAACGAGCCGCGCTACGACCAGGCCGTGACCCTCTTCAAGGAGGTCACGCTCGCCGACGAGTACTCCGAGTTCCTCACCACCCCCGCCTACCAGCAGTTCCCGTGATCTGACAGAGGATCGGGCCGCCCGGACCGGGCGGTCCGATCTTGCCGTCCGCACGGGACCCGGAGGATGGTGGAGGGGATGGAACCGGTACTCAAGGCGCTGGCCCTGCGCCTGGACGCGCTGCTCGGACCCGATCGGGTCATCACCGACCCGGTGCGGCTGCGCACGTACGAATGCGACGGCCTCACCAACCACCGTTCGACGCCCGGGATCGTCGTGCTGCCCGACACCGCCGAGGAGATCGCGGCGATCGTGCGCGCCTGCGCGGAGGCGGGCGTGCCCTACGTGGCGCGCGGGTCCGGGACGGGCCTGTCGGGCGGCGCGCTCCCCCGCGCGGACGGGGTGCTGATCGTCACGTCCCGGATGCGGCGGATCCTGGAGATCGACATCCCGGGGCAGCGGGCCGTGGTCGAGCCCGGTGTGATCAACCTGGACGTGACCCGCGCGGTGCGCCCGTACGGGTACTACTTCGCGCCCGACCCGTCCAGCCAGCAGATCTGCTCGGTCGGCGGGAACGTGGCGGAGAACTCCGGCGGCGCGCACTGCCTGAAGTACGGCTTCACCGCCCACCACGTGCTCGCCTGCGAGGTCGTGACGCCGGACGGCGAGCTGGTGGAGCTGGCGGCGGACGGGCCCGGCTACGACCTGCTCGGCGTGTTCGTCGGGGCGGAGGGCACGCTCGGCATCACGACCAGGATCACGGTGCGGCTGACCCGGGTACCGGAGACCGTGCAGACGCTGCTGGCGGCGTTCGGCTCGATCGAGGCGGGCGGGACGGCCGTCTCGGCGATCATCGGCGCCGGGATGGTGCCGGCGGCGATCGAGATGATGGACGCGCTGTCCATCGAGGCGGCGGAGGCGGCGGTGCGCTGCGAGTACCCGCCGGGCGCCGGCGCGGTGCTGATCGTGGAGCTGGACGGCCCGGACGCGGAGGTCGCCGCGCAGTTCGCCGAGGTGGAGCGGCTGTGCCGGGACGCGGGCGCGTTCGAGATCCGGATCGCCGCGGACGACGCGGAGCGCGCTCTGATCTGGAAGGGCCGCAAGTCGGCGTTCGCGGCGGTCGGCCGGATCAGCCCCGCCTACCTCGTCCAGGACGGCGTGATCCCGCGCACCGCGCTGCCGCAGGTGCTGGCGCGGATCGACGCGCTGTCGGCCGAGTCGGGCGTGCGGGTGGCGAACGTGTTCCACGCCGGGGACGGCAACCTGCACCCGCTGGTGCTCTTCGACGACGCCGAGCCGGGCGCCGCCGAGCGCGCCGAGGAGGTGTCGGGCGCGATCCTCGACCTGTGCATCGAGCACGGCGGGTCCATCACCGGCGAGCACGGCGTCGGCGTCGACAAGTCCCTCTACATGCCGCGGATGTTCACCGACGCCGACCTGGACACGATGCAGATGGTCCGCTGCGGGTTCGATCCCGCCGGACTGTGCAACCCGGGAAAGGTGTTCCCCACGCCGCGGCTGTGCGGCGAGGTCCCGGGCGTGCGCAAGGGCCCGCACCCGTACGAGGGAAAGGCGGACATCTTCTGATGCGGCCGTTGGAGGCTCTGGCGAAGGTCTGCGGCGACGTCCGCGCCGGTGAGCCCGAGGAGGGCGTGCTGGGCGTGCAGCCCGCGCTGGTGGCGGCGCCCGCGTCCGCCGCGGAGGCCGCGGAGGTGATGCGCGTCGCCGCCGAGCGGGGCCTGTCCGTGGTCCCGCGCGGCGCCGAGACGCGGCTGGACTGGGGGACGCCCCCGGAACGCTGCGATCTGCTGGTGGACACGCACCGGCTGGACAGGCTGGTCGAGCACGCCGCCGGCGACCTCGTCGCCACCGCCGAGGCCGGGCTCCCGCTGGAGACGCTGGCCGAGCGGCTCGCGGAGAAGGGGCAGCGGCTGTCCCTGGACGTCCCGCTGCCCGGCTCCACGGTCGGCGGGACGATCGCCACCGGGGCCGCCGGCCCGCTCCGGACGCTGTTCGGGACGCCGCGCAACCTCGTCATCGGGCTCACGATCGTCCGGGCGGACGGGAAGATCGCACGTTCCGGCGGCAAGGTCGTCAAGAACGTCGCGGGCTACGACCTCGGGCGGCTGTTCTCCGGCTCGTACGGCACCCTCGGGCTCATCGTGGAGGCGACGTTCCGCCTGCATCCGGTGCCGGCCGCCACGGCGTGGGTCACGCGCCGGGTCGCCGGCCCGGACGAGGCGCACGAGGCCGTCCAGGCCGTCCTGCACTCCCCTGCGGCTCCGAGCGCCCTCGAATTCATCGGTCCCGGGACGGTCGCGGCGCTGCTTGAAGGCGTCCCGGACGGTGTCGCCGCGCGCGCTGGGCAGCTCGTCGGGCTCCTCGGCGGCGACGCCCAGGTCACCGGGGACGCGCCGGACGGCTGGGGCCTGTACCCGGACGGCACCACCCTCATCGAGGTGACCGCACCACCGCCGTCCCTCCGCGACCTGGTCGGCCTCGTCGACGGCCTACGGCCCGGCGTGGCGATGGCATGGAGCGGCAGCGGGCACGGTCAGATCGGTCTCCCTTCCGGCACCCCGTCCGAGGAGGTGGCCGCGGTACTGGGCGCGCTGCGCGACGTCCTGAGCCGGCACAAGGGCGGCGCCGTCGTCCGCTACGCGCCGCAGGAGGTCCGCGGCGAGATCGACCTGTGGGGGCCCGTGCCGGCCCTCTCCCTCATGCGCCGGGTGAAGGACCAGTTCGATCCCGATCACCGGCTGTCCCCCGGCCGCTTCGTGGGAGGAATCTAGATGAGCGCCCAGGACGACCTCCCGAAGCTCCTCGGCGACTGCGTGCACTGCGGTTTCTGCCTGCCGACGTGCCCGACGTACGTGCTGTGGGGCGAGGAGATGGACTCCCCGCGCGGCCGCATCCACCTCATGCAGCAGCACGTCGAGGGCGCGCCCCTCAACGCGCCGATGGTGCAGCACTTCGACCAGTGCCTGGGATGCATGGCGTGCGTGACGGCATGCCCGTCGGGCGTGCAGTACGACCGGCTCATCGAGACCACCCGGGCGGAGGTGGAACGCGAGCATCCCCGTTCGCTGAAGGAGCGGGCCATACGCGAGGCCATCTTCCGCCTGTTCCCGTACAGGCGTCGGCTCCGCGCGCTGCGCGGCCCGCTGCGCGCCTACCAGAAGTCGGGTCTGGACCGCCTGGTGCGGCGCAGCGGCGTGCTGGAACGCATCTCGCCGTCCATCGCGGCGATGGAGCGTCTCGCGCCGCCGCTGGGGAAGGCGCCCCGCCTGCCCGAGTTCGTCGCCGCGCGCGGGGAGCGCCGCGCGACGGTCGGGATGCTGACGGGCTGCGTCCAGGGCGAGTTCTTCCCCGGCGTCAACGCGGCCACCGCGCGCGTCCTGGCGCTGGAGGGCTGCGACGTGGTCATCCCCGGGGACCAGGGCTGCTGCGGGGCGCTGTCGCTGCACTCCGGCCGCGAGGACGAGGCCCGCGCGTTCGCCCGCCGGACGGTCGAGACCTTCGAGTCCGCCGACGTCATCGTGGTGAACTCGGCGGGCTGCGGCTCGGCGATGAAGGAGTACCGGGCGCTGCTCGCCGACGACCCGGCCTGGGCGGCGCGCGCCGAGGCGCTGTCGGCCAGGACCAGGGACCTCGCCGAGTTCCTCGTGGAGCTCGGGCCCCGCGCGGAACGGCGGCCACTTCCGGTCACCCTCGCCTACCACGACGCGTGCCACCTGTCCCATGCGCAGGGCGTCCGCGCCCAGCCGCGGGCCCTGCTGGCCGGGATCCCCGAGCTGACCGTCGTGGAGATAGCCGAGCCGGACCTCTGCTGCGGGTCCGCCGGCACCTACAATCTCCTCCAGCCGGAGGCCGCCTCCGCTCTGGGCGACCGCAAGGCGGTGAACGTGGACGCCACCGGAGCCGAACTACTCGTCGCCGCCAACCCCGGCTGCTCCATGCAGATCGCCACCGCGCTGCAACGCCGCGGCGCCCCCATCGCGGTCGCGCACACCGCGCAGGTGCTGGACGCCTCGCTGCGCGGGCTCGGCCGCGACGCCCTTGTCGGACGCACTTCGTAAGGCCCTGACCAGGTGGTTCCGCCGCTTCCCCGGCGAGGGAGGCCCGGCCGCCGTCGTTCCGGCCGTCCTGTATCGTGTCTGGCCCCTGCAGGCAGGACGCCCTTACCGGGCACGAAACAGGCCCGAGGGAGCACGAGGAACGTGTCGAACAGCTACCACTCACACCGACGAAGAAGGAAGAGCGCCGCGGGCCGGCTGGGCCTCGCCGGCGCCGTCACGGGCGTCGTCGGCATCGCCGCCGTCGCCGCCGGGATCGTCTACTTCCGCCCGGACGGCGACGCGGGCGGCGGCCGTCCGTCGCTCGCCAGCCAGGGCGAGACCGGGGTGCAGAGCACCGCGCCGCTGCCGAAGACCGGGCCGCCCGTCAACTTCACCACCCCCGAGGGGTACGGCTACGGCCTCGCCGCGGTGAAGGCCGGGACGGACCGGCAGCCGCTGGGCGCGACCGAGGCGCCGCCGTCCGGCACGACGTACGCCTACGCCGACTACGTCCTCACCAACAGCCAGCGCAGGCCTGTCCTGCTGGACTTCCCCGCGGACCTGTTCATGCCGAAGTCGCAGGTCCCCGCCGACGCGCAGGACCGCTGCATGCCGCAGCCGGGCATCCCCGACGACCTGTGCACCCTCCCCAACCACAGCAAGATCACCGCCCGGCTCGGCGGGTCGAAGGCGCCGGTCGACGACGACGGCGACCAGATGATGCCCGCGGGCGCCACCTACCTGGTGCGGATCGCGACCGACCTGCCGGTGAAGGACGGCCTGCCCGCCGGCGACCTGAAGATGTACGTGTGGAACGCCCGCTACACCAGCGACCGCAAGGGCGTCGAGATCGCCTTCCCCTAGCCCGGGCGCCCCGGGTCAGCCCGGGCTCGTGAAGCCGATGTCCTGGTATCCGGGCTCGTAGAAGCCGCGGGCGCCGATGTTGGCCAGGTCGGCGCGGACCGCGACGATCTGGGGCCGCTGGTACAGGGGAAGGACGACGGCCTGCCGCCAGACCAGCCGGTCCGCCTCGTTCACAAGGGCGTGAATCCTCGCAGGATCGACCTCCGCGATCGCGCGGTCCATGGCCGCGTCGATGGCGGCCGTTCCCGTGCGCGAATAGTTCTGCTGGATCCGGCCCCCGCGCGGCCGGGCGAAGACCGCTTTCATGGGCGACACCGGGAACGACGTGCCCAGCCAGGAGAACGGGACGATGTCGAAGTTCCCGGGGGTGACGTAGTGGTCGAACACGTCGTCGGCGGGGACGGCGTCGATGTCGACCCGTACGCCGACGCGCCGCAGTAGCGCGCGCGTGAGCTCCCCCTCCTGCTCGCTGATCGGCACGCCGGACGGGATGACGAATCGCAGCGCGAGCGTCCGGCCGCCCTTCTGCCGGTACCGTCCGTGCCGGGCCCAGCCCGCCTGGTCCAGGAGCCGCCGCGCGGCCGCCGGGTCGTAGCCGCCCAGTTCCGCCGAGTCGTCCTGGTAGCCGTCCTGCGTGTTGACGTAGAAGTGGTTGCCGAGCGTCTGGATCGGCACGCCCAGCCCGGACAGGTCGGAGCGGGCGATGGCGCGGCGGTCGATGCCGAGCATGACGGCGCGCCGCACCCGCGGGTCGGACAGGATCGGCCCGGCCGCGTTGAACGTGAAGTGCCGCCAGTCGGGGCCGCCCGCCCTCCGCACGGCGGCCCCCGGGACGGCCTCGGCGCGGTGCAGGGCGCCCGCGTCCAGGCCGACGTCCATCAGGTCGATCTCGTTGGCGGCGAACGCCCCGGGCATCGCGCTGGTGTCCATCGCCCGGTAGACGATCCGGTCGAGCTTGGCGGGCGGACCCCACCATCCGGGGTCGCGCACCATCGTGACCGTCTTGGCCGTCTGGTCGATGCGCCCGAGCCTGAACGGGCCCGCCGTGACCGGCATGCGGTCGATCCAGCCCGTGTTGAACGCGGCGGGCGTCGAGTAGGCCACCGCCGGATAGAGCGGGCTGAACAGGCTCCGCCAGTCCGCGTACGTCCCCGCGAAGGTCACCTCGACGGTGTGAGGGTCCGCTCCTTGCTCGACGCTCTGGATCTGCTTGTAGCCGGTGACGGTGGAGACCTCGTAGCGCGGGTCGCGACCGGACAGCGCGCGCGCCTGCGCCGCGAAGTCGCGATAGCCGAGAGGCCGGCCGTCGGACCAGCGCGCGTCGGGGTTGAGCCGGTAGGTGACGACCTGCCCGCGCCCGCTGCGCCGCAACTCGGCCGAGCGGAGGTACTCGGGCACCGGATGCGGGACGGCCTTCTCGTCGGCGCGCATGAGGTGGGGCAGCGCGCCCTGGATCACCTGCTCGACCGATCCCTTCGTCCCGTTGACGTCGTTGAAGTTCCACTGCGAGGGGAACTCGGGGAGCGGCCAGCGCAGCGTGCCGCCGTTGCGGACGTGGTCGCGCGGGACCCGGTTGACGTCCGTCGCGGGCAGCCGCCCGGCCGCGCGGGTCGTCGCCTCCCCCGGTCCCGGGCCGCCGCATCCGCCGGCGGCCGTGGTCGCGGCGAGCAGGAGCAGGGCGCCCAGCAGGCGTCTCACCGGCCGGCTCCGGCCTCGACGAGGGGGTGATGGCAGGCGGCCCATTGGTCGCTCTCTCGGTCGTTGCTCATGGGACGGGGCAGGGGGTCGTGCTCCTCGCATCGGCGGGCGTCCGCCTCGTCCAGCACCGTGTACCGGGGGCAGCGCGAGCGGAACCGGCAACCCGGCGGCGGGGCCGTGGGGTCGGGCGGGTCCCCGCGCAGGGGGACGCGCCGTCGGCGGCGTTCCAGGCGCGGATCCGGCAGCGGCACCGCGTCGAGCAGCGCGCGCGTGTAGGGGTGGGCGGGCCTTCCGTACACCTCGTCCACGGAGCCGATCTCCACGATGCGCCCCATGTACATGACGGCGACGCGGTCGGCGATGCGGTGCACGACCGCCAGATCGTGCGCCACGAACAGGTACGCGATGCCGAGCCGGGCGCGCAGCCCTTCGAGCAGGTCCATGACGCCCGCCTGCACCGACACGTCCAGCGCCGCCACGGGCTCGTCCAGCAGCAGGAGCCGCGGCTCCAGCGCGAGCGCCCGTGCGATGCCGACGCGCTGACGCTGCCCGCCCGACAGCCCGTGCGGGTACCGCCGGGCATGGACCGGCTCCAGCCCCACCAGTTCCAGCAGCTCCCGGACGCGCCCGCCCCGCGCGCGCACGCCGTGCACGGCGAGCGGCTCCGCGATGATGTCGGCGACGCGCATCCGGGGATCGAGGGACGTGAACGGGTCCTGGAAGACGACCTGGACGTCGCGCCGCAGCGCCTTGCGGCGGGACGGGCGCAGCGCGGCGGTGTCCTGCCCGAGCACGGCGACGCGTCCGCCCTGCGGGCGCGCCAGCCGCAGGATCTCCATCAGCGCCGTCGTCTTCCCGCAGCCCGACTCCCCGACGAGCGCGAGCGTCTCGGCCTCCCGGACGTCGAACCCGATGCCGTCCACGGCGTGCACGGTGCCCGCACGCCGCCTGAACAGCGTCCCCCGGTACAGCGGATGGTGCCGGACCAGGCCGTCCACCTCCAGGACGACGGGACGCTCGCGCCGGGGCGGACGGGCGGGCGGCGGCACCGCGTCGGGCAGCGGGAACACCGCGTCGGGATCGGCGGTCGCCTCGGTGTTGACGCACGCGGCCGTGTGCCCCGACGGCCCGACCAGGACGGGCTCCGGATCGTGGTCGCCGCACGCGTCCACCGCGACGGGACACCGAGGGAGGAACGCGCACCCGCCGCCCGGCGCGGGCGCCGGAGCCGGCGCCCCGTCGATCGCCGCGGGACGGGCGCCCCCGGTCCCCATCCGCGGCAGCGACTGCAGCAGCCCGATCGTGTACGGCATCCGCGGGCGCCGGTAGACCTCCTCCACCGGCCCCGACTCCACCGCCCGGCCCGCGTACATCACCATGATCCGGTCGGCGAACCCGGCGACGACCCCGAGGTCGTGGGTGATCAGCACGATCGCGGCGCCGGTGGCCTCCTTCGCGGCCTTCAGCACGTCCAGGACCTGCGCCTGCACGGTCACGTCCAGCGCCGTCGTCGGCTCGTCCGCGACGATCGCGACCGGGTCGTTGGCGATCGCCATCGCGATCATCACGCGCTGCCGCATGCCGCCGGAGAACTCGTGCGGGTGGGCGCGCGCCCGGCGCGCCGCCCCGGGGATGCCGACGAGGTCGAGCAGCTCCACGGCCCGGGCCCGCGCCGCCGCCCGCGTGGCGCCCGAGTGGACGCGCACGGCCTCGGCGATCTGGTCGCCGACCGGATGGACGGGCGTCAGCGCCGACAGCGGATCCTGGAACACCATCGCGAGGTCCTTGCCGCGGACCCGGGACAGCTCGGCGTCGGACCGTCCGACGAGTTCCTCGCCGCGCAGCCGGACCGAGCCCGTCACGCGCGCGTCCGGCGGCAGCAGCCCCACCATCGCCAGCGCCAGCGCGGTCTTGCCCGACCCGGACTCGCCGACGACACCGAGGACCTCGCCCGCGCCGACGTCGAAGCCCACGCCGCGGACCGCGTGCACGCCGGGCGCGTACCGGACCGCCAGATCCCGCACCGCGAGGACCGTCACCGGCCACCTCGCCGCGGCCCGGCCTCCGGGTCCAGGACGTCGCGCAGCCCGTCCCCCAGCAGGTTCACCGCCAGGACGATCAGCACGAGCATCGCCGCGGCGGCCGCGAACGGCCACGGGAAGGCGGTCGCGGCGCCCTGGCCCTCCGCGACCAGCGTGCCCAGCGAGACGTCCGGCGGACGCACGCCGAACCCGAGGCAGGACAGCCCGCTCTCGGCGATGACCGCGACGCTGACGTTCACGCTCGCGTCCACGACCAGCAGCGACGCCAGGTGCGGCAGCACGTGCCGGACGATCACCCGCACCGGGCCCGCGCCGAGGAACCGGGCGGCGAGCACGTACTCGCGCTCGCGCAGCGAGGCCGTCATGCCCCGCACCGCCCGCGCGGTGATCATCCACAGGACCGCCGCGAGCAGCGGCACCAGCGCGCCGCCGCCGAGCGCCGGCGCCAGCACGGCGACGAGCAGGAACGACGGCAGGACGAGCAGCAGGTCGGTGCCCCACATCAGGATCCGGTCGAGCCGCCCGCCGGCGAACCCGGCGACGGTGCCGACCAGCCCCGCGAGCCCGGTCGACAGCACGGCCGCGGACAGGCCGATGACCAGCGAACGCCGGGTGCCGCGCAGGGTGAGGGCGAGGACGTCCCGGCCGCTCGGCGTGGTGCCGAGCCAGTGCCGCGCGGACGGCCCCTGCCGGAACGCGGTGAAGTCGGTGTCGTCCCAGCCCCAGCGGGACAGCAGCGGCGCGCCGAACGCGACCGCGAGCAGCGCCGCGAGCAGGACCAGCCCCGCGACGGCCCGCCTGCTGCGCGCGAGCCGGCGCGGCAGCGAGGGCGGGTCGGGGGGAGGCGGCGCGGCGGCGGCCGGCGCCCCGGGCGCCGTGCGGGGGGCGAGTCCGGTGGTCATGAGGCCGCCCCGGTCCGGACGCGGGGGTCGAGGGCCCCGTGCAGGACGTCCGACGCCAGCCCGGCGGACAGGACCCCGCACGCCGCGAGGCAGCTGATCGCGGCGACCACGTTGACGTCGCCCCGCGAGACCGCCTCGACCAGCCATTCGCCCATGCCGTGCCAGCCGAACGCCTGCTCGCAGAACATGCCGCCCAGCACCAGGAACCCGAACGAGTAGGCGAAGTAGGTGGTCATCGGTATCAGCGCGGTCCGCAGGCCGTACCGCAGGAGGGCCGTGCGGCGGCGCAGCCCCTTCGCCCGGGCCGTGCGCACGAAGTCCGCGTGCAGGACGTCCAGCATCAGGCCGCGCTGGTAGCGGCTGTAGAAGGCGACCTGCGCCGTGGCGATGGTGACGGTGGGGAGGAACAGGTGCCGCACATGGTCCGCGAGTCCGCCGAGCGCGCCGAACGTCCCGTAGGCCGCTCCCGGAGTGGTCTCCCCCACCCAGGCGAACAGGTGCATCCCCATCGCGTCGTTGGCCTTGGCCGCGACGATCTGCAGCAGCACCGCCAGCACGAACACGGGCACGGCCAGCAGCAGGTACGAGCCGAACGTGATGAAACGGTCCGCCGCACATCCCTGCCGTATCGCCGCGTAGGCGCCCAGCAGGACTCCCAGGGCCGACCCCAGGAACGCGCCCGGGGACAGCAGCCGCAGGCTCACTCCCAGCCGCCGCCACAGCTCCGCGTTGACGGGCTGTCCCTCCCACGTGCGGCCGAAGTCGCCGTGCAGGACGCCCGCGGCCCAGGTGCCGTACCGCACGGTCAGGGGCGTTCGGTCGTTCAGGTTGAGCCGGGTGAGCCGCGCGTCCACGACCGACTCCGGCGGGCGGGGCGCCCGGTCGTCGAAGTTGGACCGGGGGTCGAGCGCGGCCGCGGCGAGCAGGTAGGCAAGGCTCGTGGCCGCCACGACCAGCACCGCGTAGTTCGCGAGCCGCCGCAGCAGGAACGCCGCCATGTCCCTCCTCCCGCCACATGCGCCGGTCACAGAATGTCATGGATCGATCACGCGATGCGCGGGGGAAACGCCGACGGTTCCCGTTTCCGTTGCCGGACTGCCGCGGCGCCCCCGGCGAGGGCCCCGCTCCATCCCGCCCACCCCCGCCCGAACTGTCCTGAGCTGGGACATCTGTTCCGTGTGCCGGATTCCGCGGCTACCATCACGGCACGCGCGGCGCCGCCGACCGGCCCCGCGGACCCGCTGTCCTGAGGCGGACGCCGCCGGTAGTGCAGGAGGAGGGGCCGCACGTTTTAACATTCCATTACTTTTGATTCGGGGGGCATCCATGGAGACCGCCGAGCACGGCCGCGGGCTCGCGGCACGCGCGGCGGTCCCGCTCGCCCTGGCGGCGGTCCTGGCCGTCGCCGCGTCGCTCGTGCTCGGCACCCTGCTGCCCGGTGACGCGCGGCTGGTCTGGTGGCATCCGGAGATCGTCATCGCGATCTTCTGGACGCCGGTCGCCGCCACGCTGCTGCGCAAGCGGCCCGGTCTCCGGGTCGGCTGGCTGATGCTCGGGGCCGGGTTCAGCGCGGCGGTGTACGTCCTGGTCCTCAACCTCGCGCCGTGGTTCACGCTGCACG
This sequence comes from Actinomadura nitritigenes, assembly GCF_017573545.1. Classification (GTDB taxonomy): domain Bacteria; phylum Actinomycetota; class Actinomycetes; order Streptosporangiales; family Streptosporangiaceae; genus Spirillospora; species Spirillospora nitritigenes. The sequence goes on from NZ_JAGEOK010000003.1 coordinate 30,881, forward strand.
GCTGGGTCGGGGCCGCGTCCCTCCGCTGGCTGGCCACGTGGCTCTGGGCCGTCGACACCTACACGCTCACCCTGGTCCTGCCGCTGATCTTCCCGGACGGCCGGGTGGTGACGCGCTGGTTCCGGCCCGTGCTGTGGCTGGCCTGGCTGGTCCCGGTGGTCGTGTGCGTCCACCTGACGCTCGACCCTGGCGCCAGGCGGTTCCACAACGGCGTGTCCGTGTACCCGTTCGACAAGATCCCGGTCCCGATCAGCGTCCTGATCCTCGGGACGCTCGCCGGGGGCCTGCTGTCGCTGGTCGTGCGGTTCGCGCGGTCGGCGCCGGACGTGCGGCGGCAGATCGCATGGGTCGTCTACCCCGGCGTGATCGCGCAGGCCGTCATCTTCGTCGGGGAGAACAGCCCGATCGGCGACCCGCTGCGCGATCTCAGCATCGCGGCCGTGCCGATCTGCATCGGGATCGCGATCCGCCGCTACCGGCTGTACGACATCGACCTGGTGGTCAGCCGGACGCTGGTGTACGCCGGGCTGGTCGTGATGATCACCGGCGTGTACTTCGCGCTGGTCGGCGCGGCGGGCCTGCTCGCGCACGGCTACGGGACGCTGGCGGGCCTCGCGGGCGCGATCGTGGCCGGCGCGGTGTTCGAACCGGTCCGGCGGCGGCTCCAGCGCGCCGTGGACGCCCTGATCCACGGCGAGCGCGACCCGTACCGGCTCGCGGACCGGCTGAACCGGCGGCTGCAGACCGCCGTCGACCCGGCCGCGGCGCTCGCCGTCGCCGCCGAGGTGGCCCGCTCGGCGCTGCACGCCACCGGCGTCGTGATCGAGGTGCTGGACCGCGAGGGCCGGACGGTCTCGGCGGAGGACGGCGTGCTCGGCGAACGCCCGCAGCTCATCCCGCTGGTCTGGCACGGCGAGCCGGTGGGCCGGCTGCTGTTCGGCGTCTCCCGGCCGCCGGACGCCCGGATGTCGGGCATCCTGGCCCGCAACCTCGCCGAGCTGGCGAACGCCGCCCGGCTCACGGCGGACGTGGCGCGCTCCCGCGAGCGCATCCTGCGCACCCGCGAGGAGGAGCGCCGCCGCCTCCGCCGCGACCTGCACGACGGGCTCGGCCCGACGCTCGCCAGCCTCGCCATGACGGTGGACGCGGCGCGCATCACCCTCAAGACCGACCCCGAGGCCGCCGACGCGCTGCTGGAGAACCTGCGGACGATGATGGGCCGCACCATCGGCGACATCCGCGAGCTGGTCTACGGGCTGCGGCCGCCCGCGCTGGACGACCTCGGGCTCGCGGGCGCGATCCAGGCGCTCGGCGGCGTCGTCGCGACGGGCGACGGCCCTCGGGTGGACGTCCACGTCGAGGGCGATCTCGAGCGGCTCCCCGCCGCCGCCGAGGTGGCCGCGTACCGGATCGTCCAGGAGGCGCTGACGAACGTGCACCGGCACGCCAAGGCGGACTCGGCGGTGGTGCGCCTGTACCTGAACGGCGATCTGCACGTGACCGTGGGCGACGACGGTGTGGGGCTGCCCGCGCAGATGCGCTCGGGGATCGGGATGTCGTCCATGCGCGAGCGCGCGGCCGAGCTCGGGGGTTCCTGCACGGTGGGGCCGGGGCCCAAGGGCGGGACGCTGGTCCGCGCACGGCTGCCCGTCAACGGCGCCCGATCCTGAGCCCTCTCGCCGGGGCCTGCGGTTCCTGCCGGCTCTCTCCTGGTGGGAGGGCCGGTGACCGCCCCCCGCCAAGAAGGTCGCCACCGGCCCTCGGGCTCCGTACGGCGCCGGGGCTCCCATCCCGGTCCATACGGGCCATTCACCAGAGGGTGTGCAAGAGAGAAGTTACGCGGTGCACGGTCCCGTTGCGGAGGGACACTTGTCCCGATCGATCCGGGACCGCGCCGGAAGTACCGTCTGCCCTGGTCAGACCTGACTTCGTCAGATCCAGCCCGGCCGGGTCTCGCCCTCGGCGACCAGGACGGCCGGGCCGCGCAGATGGCTGGTCGCGCCGTCGAGGGTGACGGTCAGCCGCCCACCGGGGACGTCCACGGTCCACTCGCCGGGCCCGTCCGTGCCGGCCGCCGCCGCCACGGCCACCGCCACGGTTCCCGTGCCGCAGGAGCGGGTCTCGCCCGAGCCGCGCTCGTACACCCGCATCTCCAGGTGCCGGTCCCCGACGGGACGGTAGAACTCGACGTTCACGCCGTCCGGGAAGACCTCGGGATCGAAGTCCGGGGCGCGCGTCAGGTCCAGCGCGGCGACGGGCCGGTCGATACGGCACGCGAGGTGCGGGTTGCCCATGGACACGCGTTCCCCGCGGAAGACGGCGCCCGCGAGGGACGCCTCCCCGGAGCCGAGCGCGACGGGGGCGCCCATGTCGACGCTGACGTCCCCGGACGCCCCGAGCGTCACCCGCTTGAGCCCGGCCCGCGTGGCGATGTCCCACTCGCCCGGGTCGGCCAGGCCGGCGTCGACGAGGTAGCGGGCGAACACGCGGGTGCCGTTGCCGCACATCTCGGCGACGCTGCCGTCGGCGTTGCGGTAGTCCATGAACCACTCCGCGCCGTCGAGCCCCTGCGCGCCGGGCCCCCCGGTGCCGCCGAGGTCCATCGCCTTCGTCCGGACGGCCCGCAGCACGCCGTCCGCCCCGATGCCGGCGCGCCGGTCGCACAGCCGCGCCACCGCCTCCGGCGTGAGATCCAGCTCGCCGTCCGGGTCGGGGAGGATCACGAAGTCGTTCTCGGTGCCGTGCCCCTTAACAAACCGCATTCCTCGATCGTATGGCCTCGGCCGGACGGCTCATCCGACCAGGCCGAGGGCCCGGTCCACCAGGTCCGGGGCGTCGTGGGGTAGCCAGTGGACGCGGGGGTCGCGGCGGAACCACGACTCCTGGCGGCGGGCGAAGCGCCGCGTCGTCCGGATGGTCTCCTCCATGGCCCGCTCCTCCGTCCACTCCCCGGCGAGGAACCGCAGGACCTGCGCGTAGCCGAGGGCGCGGCCGGCGGTCAGGCCGTCGCGCAGCCCCCGCTTCTCCAGGGCGCGGACCTCGTCCACCAGTCCCGCGTCCCACATCCGCCGCACGCGCAAGGCGATCCGCTCGTCCAGCGTCTCGCGCGGGACGCCCAGCCCGATCTGGACGACGGAGCCGTAGCGGTAGATGTGCTCGGGCAGGATGGCGGTGAACGGGCGGCCGGAGATCTCGATGACCTCCAGGGCGCGGACGATCCGGCGGCCGTTGCTCGGCAGGATCGCCTCCGCCGCCGCGGGGTCCCGTTCGCGGAGGCGGGCGTGGAGGGCGGCGCTCCCCTCGCGTTCCAGCTCTCCTTCGAGGCGCGCCCTGATGGCCGGGTCGGTCCCGGGGAACTCCAGCCGGTCCAGCGCGGCCCGTACGTAGAGGCCGGATCCGCCGACCAGGACGGGAACGCGCCCGCGCGCGCGGATCCCGGCGATCGCGTCGGCGCTGAGCCGCTGGTACTCGGCGACGCTCGCCGTCTCGGTGACGTCCCAGACGTCCAGCAGGTGGTGCGGGACCCCGCGCATCTCGGCCGGCGTCAGCTTCGCCGTGCCGATGTCCATGCCGCGGTAGAGCTGCATCGAGTCGGCGTTGACGGCCTCCCCGCCCAGGCGGAGCGCCAGTTCCACGGCGAGATCGGACTTTCCCGCGGCCGTCGCCCCCACGACCGCGATCACATCAGGAGAGGTCACGCCTGCAATTGTGGCAACAGATTGGGTATGGCCCTGCTTGTACGGGCTCCGCGCGAGGCCGCTCAAGCCCGCGGGGGCCGCCGAGCCGAGGGATCCGGGGGGAATCGCGATGTCCTTCGTCGACAAGGTCAAGGAAATGCTGGGCCAGCACTCCGACCAGGCCAAGAAGGGCGTGGACAAGGGCGGCGACATGTTCGACCAGAAGACCGGCGGCAAGTACGCCGACAAGGTCGACAAGGCCCAGGACAAGGCGGACGACTACATCGACCGCGGCGACCGCGGCGACGAGGGCGGCACCGGAGGGCAGCCGGGCCCGAACGAGCCCCGCTAGCGCGTCCTGCCGCCCTCCATGGACCAGCTCGCCACGAAGTAGCCGACTCCGTAGGGCGCCTCGTCCGCCAGCAGAGCGGCCGCCGACGCGGCCCCGGCGGACGGGGCGCCCGCATGGTCCGCGGGCGTCGCGGCGCCCGCGAGCACCTGCCACGCCGCGCGACCGGCCACCTGGAGTTCGCCCGAGACGACGGGATCCAGGGCGGCCAGCGCCGTGGCGTCGGCCTTGCCGAGGGCATGCGCGACGCCCTCGTCATAGCCCTGCGCGCGCTCGTCGAGGTACCCCGGCGCCTTCTCGGACCTGCACGCCGACCCGTCGCCCATCACCAGGAGCGCGACGCGTTCCGCCGAACCGGCGAGTCCGGCGCCCAGGCGCAGGCAGGTATCCGGGTCGGCGTCGAACGCGACCGACTGGTAGCGCGCGTCCGCCGCGAGGCCGTGCCGCCCGAGGAGCCAGCACCCGACGGTGAGGGACAGCGGCAGCGCCTCGCCGCCGCACCCGTCCGCCGGATCGACCGGGCTCGTCCAGTCCAGCCCGTACGGGCGGAGTGACGCGTAGGCGCCGGCGCCGTAGGCGCGCGTGTCCTGGGCCCCGCCCACGACGATCAGGGCGTCCGCGTCGCGCGCCCCGAGCCGGCCGATGGCCTCGTCACAGGCCGCACGCACATCGTCCAGTTCCGGCGCGGCCCCCGCCGCCAGGTCGGGCACCAGGATGGGCGGGTGCGGGCACACCGCCGCCGAGATCAGCACCGCGTCCCCACGGCCACGACCACGGCCACGGCCCAGCGGCCTCGCCCGGCGGCTCGGCGCTCCGGGTCCCGACCGGTCATGCGGGCGTCGGCGTGTGGGCGGCGCAGCCCGGTGCGGCGGCCTGGTCCTGCGCCGCCGGGCGGCCGATGGTCGGCATGCCCAGCGAGACGCCCTTCGGGCCCTCGCCCTGGCGCGCCTCCCACGCGTCACCCGCCCGCGTACGGCGGACGCCCTGGACCGGCTTGTCGGCCACCAGATGGTGGGGCGCCGCGTAGGTCACCTCCACGGTGACCATGTCGCCGGGACGGACGGGCTCGTCCGGTGCCCGGAAATGGACCAGGCGGTTGTCGGGCGCGCGGCCCGACAGGCGGCGGGTCTCCTCGTCCTTGCGGCCCTCCCCCTCGGCCACGAGGACCTCGAGAGTGCGGCCGAGCTGCTTCTTGTTCTCCGCCCAGGAGATCTCCTCCTGCAGGGCGACCAGCCGCTCGTACCGCTCCTGGACGACCTCCTTGGGCAGCTGCCCGTCCATGGTGGCCGCCGGCGTCCCCGGCCGCTTGGAGTACTGGAACGTGAACGCCGAGGAGAACCGCGCCTCGCGCACCACGTGCAGGGTCTGCTCGAAGTCCGCCTCGGTCTCGCCCGGGAAGCCCACGATGATGTCCGTGGTGATCGCGGCGTCCGGGATGGCGGCGCGCACCTTCTCGATGATGCCGAGGTAGCGCTCCTGCCGGTAGGACCGGCGCATGGCCCGCAGCACCGCGTCCGACCCGGACTGCAGCGGCATGTGCAGCGACGGCATGACGTTGGGGGTCTCGGCCATCGCCGCGATCACGTCGTCGGTGAAGTCCTTGGGGTGGGGCGAGGTGAACCGGACCCGCTCCAGGCCGTCCACGTTCCCGCACGCGCGGAGCAGGCCCGCGAACGCGGACTGGCCGCCCTCCGTCATGGCGCGCACCTCGTCCGGCGCCGCCGACAGGGCCCCGAAGCCCGAGCCGTAGGCGTTGACGTTCTGCCCCAGCAGCGTGATCTCCAGGACGCCCTCGCCGACCAGCGCCTCGATCTCGGCGAGGATCTCGCCGGGCCGGCGGTCCCTCTCCTTGCCGCGCAGCGACGGGACGATGCAGAACGTGCAGGTGTTGTTGCAGCCGACGGAGATCGACACCCACGCGGCGTAGGGGGACTCGCGGCGCGTCGGGAGCGTCGACGGGAAGGTCACCAGCGACTCTTCGATCTCGACCTGCGCCTCGCTCTGCACGCGCGACCGCTCCAGCAGCGCGGGCAGCGACCCGATGTTGTGGGTCCCGAACACCACGTCCACCCAGGGCGCGCGTTTGACGATGGTGTCGCGGTCCTTCTGCGCCAGGCAGCCGCCCACGGCGATCTGCATGCCCGGATGACCGTCCTTGACGGGCCGCAGATGGCCCAGGTTCCCGTAGAGCCGGTTGTCGGCGTTCTCCCGCACCGCGCAGGTGTTGAACACCACCACGTCGGGCTCCGTCCCGCCCGCGCGCACGTAGCCGGCCGCCTCCAGCAACCCGGACAGCCGCTCGGAGTCGTGGACGTTCATCTGGCACCCGTAGGTACGGATCTCGTACGTGCGGGTGCTCGTCTCCATAGGCGCACTCATGACAGTCCCCAAGCGTACGCGCCGGAGGGTGCGCGGCGGGCACGGATGATCACGCTGCGACGCCTCATCTACCCGCCGAACTGCGCAGTCGTGATCGGATCGGTACCGCTACGGAACCAACGGACGCAACGGGATGACGTAGAGTCCGACCGCATGACGGACAGCGAAGGCGGGCCCGACCTGACCAAGGGGCAAGGGCCGGAGGACGCCATCACGCAGGCCGCCGCAACCGGCACGGGACCGCTCGTCGTGGTCGAGCACGTCCACAAGCACTTCGGCGAGCTGCACGTGCTCAAGGACATCAACCTCACCGTGGACCGCGGCGAGGTCGTCGTCGTCATCGGCCCCTCGGGCGGCGGCAAGTCGACCCTGTGCCGGTCGATCAACCGGCTCGAGCCCATCGACGGCGGCCGGATCCTCGTCGACGGCAAGGAGCTGCCCAAGGAGGGCAAGGAGCTGGCGCGGCTCCGCGCGGACGTGGGCATGGTGTTCCAGTCGTTCAACCTGTTCGCCCACAAGACGATCCTCGAGAACGTCACGCTCGGCCCGGTGAAGGTCCGCAAGCAGGGCAAGCAGGAGTCCGAGAAGCACGCGATGGAGCTGCTGGAGCGCGTCGGCATCGCGAACCAGGCGGCCAAGTACCCCGCCCAGCTCTCCGGCGGGCAGCAGCAGCGCGCCGCGATCGCCCGCTCCCTCGCCATGCGGCCCAAGGTCATGCTCTTCGACGAGCCCACCTCGGCACTCGACCCCGAGATGGTCAACGAGGTGCTCGACGTCATGACGGGCCTGGCCCGGGAGGGCATGACCATGATCGTGGTGACCCACGAGATGGGCTTCGCCCGCCGGGCCGCGCAGAAGGTCGTGTTCATGGCGGACGGGCAGATCGTGGAGGAGAACACCCCCGACGAGTTCTTCACCAACGCGCGCACGGACCGCGCGAAGGACTTCCTTTCCAAGATCCTCACGCACTGAGCCGCGGGGCTCCGGCAGAGAAGCAGAGGTGTGACGAGTAATGCGATTCAAGCGTTTCGGCGCTCTGATCGGCGCGGGCCTGGCCCTGTCGCTGGCCGTGTCGGCCTGCGGTAGCGACAAGGAGAAGACCGACGCGAAGACGGTCGTCCAGAAGGCCAAGGAAGACAAGAAGCTGACGATCGGCATCAAGTTCGACCAGCCCTCGCTCGGGCTGAAGAAGCCGGACGGCACGTTCGCGGGCTTCGACGTCGACGTCGCCCGGTACATCGCCAAGCAGCTCGGCGTCCCGGAGAGCGGCATCACCTTCAAGGAGACGACCTCCGCCAACCGCGAGTCGTTCCTCGGCGGCGGCCAGGTCGACCTGGTGGTGGCGACCTACTCCATCACCGACGCGCGCAAGCAGCAGATCACCTTCGGCGGCCCGTACTACGTCGCGCACCAGGACACGATGGTCCAGGCCAAGAACAACTCCATCAAGAAGGCCCAGGACCTCAAGGGCAAGAAGCTCTGCCGCGCCGCCGGGTCGAACTCCTTCCGCCGCGTCACCGAGCCGCCGCCGGACGGCAAGCTCAACATCAAGGGCGTCACGCTGGTCGACGCCAACAGCTACTCCGACTGCGTGAGCAAGCTGAAGGCCGGCGCCCTGGACGCGGTCAGCACCGACGACCTGATCCTCGCCGGCTTCGCCGCGCAGCAGCCCGGCCAGTTCAAGGTCATCAACGACCCCTTCACCGACGAGAAGTACGGCGTCGGCATCAAGAAGGGCGACAAGGAGACCTGCGAGGCCGTCAACGCCGCCATCCAGAAGATGTACTCCGACGGCAGCGCGAAGACGTACCTGGAGAAGAACTTCACGGGCACGGGTCTGAAGCTCGTCACGACCGTCCCGCAGATGGAAGGCTGCGCCTGATCCCAGGCTGAGGCTCCCCCTCGGCCGGTGCCTCCCCCGGAGCGTCGCTCCCGGGGAGGCACCGGCGTGGACTCGACCGGCTGGAACGCTATGGAACAGCTAAGCAATGTTTGACTTCAGCGCCTTCTTCGACCACTTCGACGAGATCCTCCAGGGGTTCTGGGCGACGATCCGCCTGGCCGCGGCGTCGGCGGTCCTGTCCCTCATCATCGGCACGGTGCTGGCGAGCTTCCGGGTCTCCCCGGTCCCGGTGCTGCGGTCCTTCGGCGCGGGCTACGTCAACATCGTCCGCAACACCCCCCTGACCCTGGTGCTGCTGCTGTGCGCCCAGGGGCTCAATGACACGCTGCACCTGACGTTCTCGTCGAACTCCTCGACGACCTACTACTGGTGGGCGGTGCTCGGCCTGTCGGGCTACACCGGCGCGTTCGTCTGCGAGACCCTGCGCTCGGGCATCAACACGGTGCCGCTCGGCCAGGCCGAGGCGGCGCGGTCGATCGGGCTGACCTTCATCCAGTCGCTGCGGATGATCATCCTCCCGCAGGCGTTCCGCTCGGTGATCGCGCCGATGGGCAGCATCCTCATCGCGATGATCAAGAACACGACGGTCGCGGCGGCGGCGAGCTACGCCGAGGTGGCGCTGGTGAGCAAGACGCTGCTGGACGCGCCGACCTTCACCGGCGGCGCGATCCCGCTGTTCATCGGGGTGGCCGTCGGCTTCATGATCCTGATCCTGCCGACCGGGTTCTTCTTCGGCTGGCTGGCCAAGCGGATGGCGGTGGCGCGGTGAGCAAGGAAGCGACGGTCCTCTTCGACGCCCCCGGACCGCGGGCGCAGGCGCGCAACCGGGTGTTGACCGTCGTCTCGGCGGTCGTCCTCCTGGCGATCTTCGCCGCCCTGGTCTGGCGCTTCAACGACAAGGGCCAGTTCGCGGGCGAGCTGTGGAACCCGTTCCTGAAGTGGACGGTCTGGAAAGAGCTGATCCTGCCCGGCCTCGGGAACACGCTGAAGGCCGCCGCGGTCGCCGCCGTGCTGGCGATGCTGTTCGGGATCGTGTTCGGCCTCGGCCGGCTGTCGGACCACTGGTGGATCCGGATCCCGGCGGGCGCGGTGGTCGAGTTCTTCCGGGCGATCCCGCTGCTGATCCTGATCTTCCTGATGTTCTTCGTGCCGAACAAGATCAGCCCGTCGATCGCCGACTCGCAGTTCGGCACCCTCCAGCGGATCCTGGTGGACGACTTCTTCTCGCTCTTCGGCGTGGAGATCAACGCCGGGACCGTCATCGTGCCGGCCTTCGCCGCGGTCGTGTTCGGCCTGGTGCTGTACAACGGCTCGGTGCTGGCGGAGGTCGTGCGGGCGGGCGTGCTGTCCGTCCCGAAGGGGCAGGCGGAGGCCGCCTACTCCATCGGCCTGCGCAAGAACGGCGTCATGCGGCTGGTGCTCCTGCCGCAGGCCATCCGGGTGATGATGCCGGCGATCGTGAGCCAGATCGTCGTCCTGCTCAAGGACACCGCGCTCGGGTTCATCATCGCCTACAGCGAGCTGCTCAACGCGGGCTTCAACCTGATCCCGGCGAACTACCACAACAACAAGATCCAGGCCGGGATCGTCATCGCGATCATCTACATCGCGATCAACATGGCGGTGAGCCGGTTCGCGACGTGGCTCGAGAGCCGCGGCCGCCGCAACCGCAAGACCGGCGGGACGACGCTCGGCGCCGGAACCCCCGGGGCCGCGGCCGAGATGTCGGTCAAGAACGTGACCGCGGGCGAGATGGGGGCCCCTGGGCTCTGACCTGTGCCGGGAGCGGGCCCGACCGCTCCGGGCCGCCGCGCTGGGCGCCACCGGTCTCCGGTGGCGCCCTCCGCTTTCCCGGCCCCGGACCGCCCGCACGGCGAAGGGGTGCCGATCACCCGTGACCGGCACATATCTTTCCGAAGTCAAAGCGCCCGTCATGGCCCCAACCGATCCCCGTATGCGGGACGATTCCTGTTATGACCGCTCGTGTGACCCTCCCCTACGGCTCCTGGCCTTCCCCCATCTCCGCGGCCGATGTGGCCCGCGCCCGGCTGCGCCTCAGTTTCCCCACCGTCGCGGGTGATGACGTGTGGTGGCAGGAGACCCGACCCGAGGAGGGCGGGCGGACGACGGTCATCCACCTCAAGGGCGGGCATCGCACCGAGGTGCTCCAGGCCCCGTGGGACGCCCGCACGCGCGTCCACGAGTACGGCGGGCGGTCATACCTGCCGGTCCGTACCGCCGAGGGCGTGTCGCTGGTGTTCTCCAACTACGAGGACCAGCGCCTCCACCGGCTGGACGAGGGCGACCCCAAGCCGTACCCGCTCACCCCGGAGCCGGCCGTCCAGGCGGGGCTGCGCTACGCCGACTACGTGCTCTCCCCCGACGGCACCGAGATCTGGTGCGTGTGCGAGGGGCACATCGCCGAGCCGCCGGAGGGCGGGGACACCGCCGCCGGGATCCGCCGCGCCATCGTCGCCGTCCCCCTGGACGGCAGCGCCGCCGACGACGCCGGGGCCATCCGCGAGCTCGTGACCGGCGCGCACTTCTACGCGTCGCCGGCCCCCTCTCCGAGCGGCGGGCACCTCGCCTGGGTGCAGTGGAACCACCCCCGCATGCCCTGGGACGGCACCGAGCTGCGCGTGGCGGCCATCGAGGACGGCACCACGGTCGCGCCCCGCACCGTCAAGGGCGGCCTGACCGAGTCCGTCGTCGCGCCGCTGTGGCGCGACGACGAGTCCCTCTACGTCATCTCCGACTGGCCCGGCTGGTGGAACATCTACCAGGTCGGCCTGCACGGCGAGTCCCCGCAGGCGCTGTACCCGGCCGAGGAGGAGTTCACCGGGGCGCTCTGGCAGCTCGGCGGCATGCCGTACGCGCTGCTGGACGACGGGCGCCTCGCCGTCCTGCACGGCGAGGGCGACATGCGGCTGGGCATCTACGACCCCGAGACGCTCGACCTGGTCGACGTGGAGGTGCCGTACGAGGACTGGCACCCGCAGCTGTCGGCCGACGGCACCACGATCGTCGGCATCGCGGGCGGCCCCGACCTGCCGACGTCGGTGGTGCGCGTCGACACCACCACGGGCCGCGTCGAGGGGCTCCGCCGCGAGCTCGCCGAACTGCCCGACGTGGCGTACCTGTCGAAGCCGCGCACCGAGCGCCTCGAAGGGCCGTTCGGGCGCCCGGTCCACGCCTACGTGTTCCCGCCGACCAACCCGGAGGCCGCCGCCCCCGAGGGCGAGCTGCCTCCCTACGTGGTGTTCGTGCACGGCGGCCCGACCGGCCGCGTCTCCAAGGACCTCGACCTGGAGCGGTGCTACTTCACCAGCCGCGGCATCGGCGTCATCGACGTCAACTACGGCGGATCGACCGGGTACGGGCGCGCCTACCGCGAGCGGCTGCGCCGCCAGTGGGGCGTGGTGGACGTCGAGGACGCCATAGCCGCCGCCCAGGCGCTCGTCGACGGCGGCATAGCGGACCCGGCGCGGCTGGCCATCCGGGGCGGTTCCGCGGGCGGCTGGACGACGCTCGCCGCCGCCACGCAGACCGACCTGTTCAAGGCCGCCACGTCCTACTTCGGGATCAGCGACCTGCAGAGCTTCGCCGCGGCCACGCACGACTTCGAGTCGCACTACCTGTTCGGGCTGATCGGCCCGCTGCCCGGCTTCGAGCGGGCCTACGAGGAGCGCTCGCCACTCAACCGGGCCGACCGGACGGCATGCCCCGTGCTGCTGCTGCAGGGCCTCAACGACCCGGTGGTGCCGCCGGACCAGTCCGAGCGGTTCGCGGTCGCGCTCGCCAACAAGAAGATGCCGTACGCCTACCTGACGTTCGAGGGCGAGTCGCACGGCTTCCGCCGCGCCGACACCGTCATCGCGTGCCTGGAGGCCGAGCTGGCGTTCTACGGGCAGACCCTCGGGTTCGAGCCGCGGGGCGTCGCCCCCATCGACCTGACGGTGGCCTGAGCCCTCCGCCGTCCCGTCCGCCGGCGGCCGCCAGGCCCTCGGCGGACGGAGCGGGCCCCTCGTGCTGAGCGGGCCCCCCGGGCGGGCAGGTCAGACGGCGCGCTTGTCGGCGGCGGCGCGCAGGTTGTAGACGTCCTTGTCGAAGTACGCCGAGTACGACCGGGACGCCGTGTTGCCGCCGCCCTGGTAGCCGCCGATGACGCCGTTGATGTAGCCCTTCTGCGTCGTGTAGCTGTAGTTCAGCAGCCACGGGCTGCCGCTCGTGCCGCCGTAGAAGCCCGTGCAGTCCATCCGGATCTGGAACCTGGACTGCTGTGCCGTCTTCGTCCGGCAGTAGATGGGCCGGTCGCGCGGGTCGAAGGCGATCTTCGGGTAGCCGGCCACGTTCACCGTCTTGCCGACGCCCTGGTTGATCGCGAGCTTGTTGTAGCCGACCGCCTTCTGGATCGTCTTGCCGTTCCGGTCGTTCAGCGCGATGAACCCGAAGTCCAGGTCGCGGTCCGTGCTGGTGATCCAGCGCTGGTCGACCAGCAGCATCTTGGCCGTCCAGGTGCCGTAGGGCCGCTTCCCACGGTCGTACTTCGGGACGAACGCCACCTTCGTCGCGTAGTGCTTGCCCATGCCGCCGTGGATGCAGTGCGCCGCCGTGATCAGCAGCCGCTGCGACGAGCTCTGCACGACGCTCGCGGTGCAGAAGTGGTCGCCCTGGCCGTTGTTGAAGAACAGCGCGCCGATCGTCGGCACCCCGGCGAACGCCTTGGACTGCGCGATCGACTGCGCCGACAGCGACCGCCCGGACGCGCCGCCGGTCGGGCGGTCGATGGGCGTCGCCGCGGCCATCCGGTTCGCCGTCCAGTAGCGGGACGCGTCGCCGGCGTCGGCCGCGCTGATCCGCATGCTCGCGGACGTGTCGGCCACCGCTCGTCCCTGGGCGTCGCCCTCCGTGTACCAGACCGTGGCGGCACCCGCCGCGACGATGCCGGCGCAGGCGCCGCCCGCGGCCGTCCACCGCATCCACCGATTGCGCATCGCGCAAAACTACCGATCTCACCGGCTCCGCACAACGGGAACGATCACTCCGGTCAGCGCGCGAACTCGATCGCCCGGGACTCCCGCACCACGGTCACCCGGATCTGTCCGGGATAGGTGAGCTCGTCCTCCACCTGCTTGGCGATGTCGCGCGCGATGACCTGCGCCTGGATGTCGTCCACCGAGTCCGGCTTCACCATCACCCGGATCTCCCGGCCCGCCTGCATCGCGAAGACCTTCTCCACGCCCTGGTGCTTCTCCCGGGCGATCTGCTCCAGCCGCTCGAGCCGCTTGACGTAGGCCTCCAGCGACTCCCGGCGCGCCCCCGGGCGGCTGCCGCTCACCGCGTCCGCCGCCTGCGTCAGCACCGCCTCGACGGTGCGGACCTCGACCTCGTTGTGGTGCGCCTCGATCGCGTGCACCACGTCCTCGTCCTCGCCGTACCGGCGCGCTATCTCCGCCCCGATGAGCGCGTGGCTGCCCTCCACCTCGTGCGTGAGCGCCTTGCCGATGTCGTGCAGCAGCGTGCACCGCTTCGCGACGTCCGCAGGCAGCCGCAGCTCGCTCGCCATGATCCCGGCGATGTGCGCGGACTCGATGAGGTGCTTCAGCACGTTCTGCCCGTAGGACGTCCGGTACCGCAGCCGGCCGAGCAGCGCGATCAGCTCCGGGTGCATGTCGGCGATGCCGACCTCCACGAGCGCGTCCTCGCCGGCCCGCACGCACCGCTGCTCGACGTCGCTCCGGCTGCGCTCGTAGACCTCCTCGATCCGCTGCGGGTGGATCCGCCCGTCCAGCACGAGCTTCTCCAGGGTCAGCCGGCCGACCTCCCTGCGCACCGGGTCGAAGCAGCTCAGCAGCACCGCCTCCGGCGTGTCGTCGATGATGAGGTTCACCCCGGTGGTGGTCTCGAACGCGCGGATGTTGCGGCCCTCGCGCCCGATGATCCGGCCCTTCATCTCGTCGCTCGGCAGGTGCAGGACCGACACGACCGACTCGGCGGTCTGCTCGCTGGCCACCCGCTGGATCGCCAGCGTCACGATCTTGCGGGCGCGCTTGTCGCCCTCCGCCCGCGCCGCGTTCTCGATCTCCCGGGTGATCGGGATGGCCTCCCGCTTGGCCTGGTTCTCGATCGCCGCGACCAGCTCGCCCTTGGCCTGCTCGGCGGTCAGGCCGGCCGCGCGCTCCAGCACCTTGCGGCGCTCGTCCTCGGCACCGGCCAGTTCCTTCTTGCGCGCCTCCAGGGTCCGCTTGGTCTCGGCGAGCCGGTCCGCCCACTCCTGGAGCCGGCGCATCTCGCCGTCCAGGCGCTGCTCCCGCTCCGCGAGCCGAGTCTCCCTGCGCTCCAGGTCCTCCCTGGCGGTCCGCAGGTCGTCCCGGAGGGCCCGGGCCTCCTCCTCGGCGTCCGCGCGCGCCGACGCGGCGATCCGCTCCGCCTGCGCCTCGGCCCGTTCGCGCGCCTCCCGGGCCTCCTGCTTGGCCCGGCTCCGGATCTCGTCCGCCTCGCTCCGCGCGCGCGCCATCTCCGCCGCGGCCTTCCCGGGCACGCCGGGACGCCACAGGATGACGATGACGAGAGCGACCAGGGTCACCAGCAACGCTGCACCCAGCAGGACGCTCTCCATGAGGCAGATCCTTCCTCGCCGCGGGCCCGCCCCGGTTCGGGGCCCTGACTAGCGAGGATTTACTCGCGCCAGGCCGACGGCCGGGTACACGGCACCGCCGGGCCGCGCGGCGCGCCCCGGACGTTACGGCCGGTTCCGGTCGGCGAACGTGTCCTGTATGCCTCTCAGCTGCTGGAACGTGCTCGGTCGTATGGCAATCCGCGAGACGCGGAGTAACTCCTCACTGCCGTAACGGTAAGCGGCATGGAGGTAATGAGCAAGCAAACGCCGGGCATTCCGGACTAACCGAACGTCGGCGTGAGTCCTCCCTTACCGGTCCCCCTGACCGCCCGCACCCGGCGCCACCTGCCGGATCACCCGGCGCCGGAGTCGGGCAGGGAGCGGCGCGCGGTCAGCCCGGCCGTCATTTCCGGCGTGTCGCCCACCGACCGGAACAGATCGGGCAGAAGCAGTCGAGATCAGTCGAGCGGCGGCGGCTCGTCGGGGAAGGCGTCCGGGTCGGCGCCCTCGTCGGCGAGGGCCTCCTTGACGACCCGGTAGGACAGGCCCGGCGGGTAGCCCTTGCGGGCGAGCATGCCGACGAGGCGGCGCATGCGCTTGGCGGGGTCGACGCCGCGGGTGGCGGGGAGCCTGCGGTCGACCAGGGCCCGCGCGGTCGACTCCTCCTGGCCCGGGTCGAGGGCCTCGACCGCGTCGCTGACGGTCTCGTCCGCGACGCCGCGGCGGCGCAGCTCGGCGGCGAGCGCGCGCTTGGCCAGGCCCCGGCCGGCGTGCCGGGACTGCACCCAGGCGCGGGCGAACGCCTCGTCGTCGATGAGGCCGACGTCGGTGAACCGGCCGAGGACCTTCTCGGCCACGTCGTCGGGGACGTCCTTGCGCCGCAGGGCGTCCGCGAGCTGCGCGCGGGTGCGCGGCGAGGAGGCCAGCAGCCGCAGGCACACCTCCCGTGCCGTGGCCTCGGGGTCCGCGGGCGCCCGCCCGCCGGACTCCGCTCCGCCCTTCTCACGCGCGCCGCTCCGGCGCCGACCGCCCATGCTCCGTTCCTCCAAACCGCTCACCTCCCGCATCCACCGTCCCAGGACCGGCCCGGCCTCACCGCCCGAGACGGAAGCCACCGCCCGGCCGCGGCAGACACTGAATGCCAGGGCCCTCACGGCGCCTCGACCGTCGCGCTCACGACCGGAGTTCCGCCCACCGGGACCCGACGCCACAGCTGCGCCGACCACGCGGCGACCTCGACCGCTTCCCGATCACGACCGAGCGGGAATCGACCGCAGCAGACGCCGGAGATGCGCCGACTCACACGGCACCAGGACCATCGCGCCCACGACCGAGCAAGGATCGCCCGCCGCGACCGGCGTCAGGGTCCGTGCCCGCCCGCGCGACGACCTCGACCATCGCACTCACGAGCGAGAGCGCCCACCGCGACCGTCCTCGGGGTTCGGGTCGGGCCACGCGACGACCTCCACCGTCGCGCTCACGAGCGAGCGAGAACCGCCCACCGCAACCGACGACAGGGTCTGTGCCCGGCCACGCGACGACCTCCACCGTCGCGCTCACGAGCGAGCGAGAACCGCCCACCGCAACCGACGACAGGGTCTGTGCCCGGCCACGCGACGACCTCCACCGTCGCGATCGCGAGCGAAGCCGGATTCGAGCGAAGCGAGAATCCGATCGCACAGCGAGCCCCCAGGGCGAGTCGGAGCGATGCAGCGATCGCACGCAGTGCCCGCCGAAGGGAGGGCGTCCAACGCCCGACCGCCAAGGGCAATGCAAAGAGAATAGAGCGACGGCGCCATTGGGGAAGGTCCCGCACCGGCGCGCCGGTACGGGGTGGGGCGCCGTCGCCCTGCATACGAGATCATCGCTCACTCTTCGTCAAGAGTCACCCGGAACGGGGGATTCGCCGTCAGGAATCGCCCGCGGCCTTGCCCGCCTTGGCCTTCCTTCCGGCGGCGGCCCGGCCGGTGGCGGCGGCCGCGACGGGTGCGGCGGGCGCGGCGGGCGCGGCGGCGGGCGCCGGGGCGCCGTCCACCGGCACGGCGGCCGGCTCGGCCTGCTTGTCGACCTTCGGCCCGATGCCGAGCTTCTCCTTGATCTTCTTCTCGATCCCGTCGGCCATGTCCGGGTTGGCCTTGAGGAAGTTGCGGGCGTTCTCCTTGCCCTGGCCGAGCTGGTCGCCGTCGTAGGTGTACCAGGCGCCGGACTTGCGGACGAAGCCGTGCTCCACGCCGAGGTCGATCAGACCGCCCTCGCGGCTGATGCCCTGGCCGTAGAGCAAGTCGAAGTCGGCGACCCGGAACGGCGGGGCCATCTTGTTCTTGACGACCTTGACGCGGACCCGGTTGCCGACGGCCTCGGTGCCGTCCTTGAGGGTCTCGATGCGGCGCACGTCCAGCCGGACGGAGGCGTAGAACTTCAGCGCGCGGCCGCCGGTGGTGGTCTCCGGCGAGCCGAACATGACGCCGACCTTCTCGCGCAGCTGGTTGATGAAGATGGCGGTGGTCTTGGTCTGGTTGATCGCGCCGGTGAGCTTGCGCAGCGCCTGCGACATGAGGCGGGCCTGCAGGCCGACGTGGCTGTCGCCCATCTCGCCCTCGATCTCGGCGCGCGGGACGAGCGCGGCGACGGAGTCGATGACGACGATGTCGATCGCGCCGGAGCGGATCAGCATGTCGGTGATCTCCAGGGCCTGCTCGCCGGTGTCGGGCTGGGAGACCAGCAGGGCGTCGATGTCGACGCCGAGCTTGGCGGCGTACTCGGGGTCGAGGGCGTGCTCGGCGTCGACGAACGCGGCGATGCCGCCCTTCTTCTGCACGCTGGCCACCGCGTGCAGGGCGATGGAGGTCTTGCCGGAGCCCTCGGGGCCGTACACCTCGACGACCCGGCCGCGGGGCAGGCCGCCGATGCCGAGCGCGATGTCGAGGGAGATCGCGCCGGTCGGGATCACCTCGACGGGTGCCCGCGCCTCCTCGCCCATCCGCATGACCGAGCCCTTGCCGAACTGCCGCTCGATCTGGGCGAGTGCGGTCTCGAGAGCCTTCTCCCGGTCGTTCGCTGCCATGTGAGATGTCCTTCTCGTTGTGACTTGTCGGCTCTCGGCCGCTGGTCTGCGATGTCGAGGGCGACGTTACGGCGGGCCACCGACACTTTCGAGATGCGGGCGCGGTTGTGGACGACGACACCGGCCGGGGCCAGCTTACCGAACACTCGTTCGATCATCGCCCGGTGCACCGATTCGGGTGGGAATCACCGTGCGCGCCGTGGTCCGGACCCCGTACGCTGGCGCCGTCAACGGAGGGTTCCATCATGACGCTGACCGTCCTCTTCTGCGTCGATCCGATCCACCCCCGGCGCGTTGACCCCCACTATGCACGCGAGGCCGCGGCCGTGCGGGACCACTACGGCGAGACGGCGCTGCTGGACCACGACGCGCTGCGGCGCGGGGACGTGGAGGCCGCGATCCGCGCGGTCCCCGCGGACCTGGGCCCCGTCTGGTATCGCGGCTGGATGGTCACCGGCCCGGAGTACGCCGCGATGGCCGCCGCCCTGAAGCGGCGCGGGACGGTGCTGCTGACGCATCCCGACGACTACACGCGCGCGCACGAGCTGCCCGGCTGGCACGACACGTTCGCCGGGCTGACACCGCACAGCGTGTGGCGCCCTCTCTCCCCCGGGCAGGACCCGGGGGATCTGAACGCGCTCGCCGAGCTGGTCCGGCCGCTGCGCGGCGGCCCCGGCATCGTCAAGGACTACGTGAAGTCGCGCAAGCACGAGTGGGACGAGGCGTGCTTCGTCCCGGACGTGAAGAACCTCGCGCGGCTGCGCGACACGGCCGCCAAGATGATCGCCCTGCAGGAGGAGTACCTGGCCGGCGGCCTGGTGGTGCGCGAGTTCGAGTCGTACGACGGCGAGGGCGAGGCGCGCGTGTGGTGGGTGGACGGGGAGCCCGCCCTCGTGGGTCCCCATCCGGACACGCCGGGCGTGGAGCCCGATCCGGAACTGGACGCGGTCGCGCACGCGGTCCGGGCGCTGGGCTGCCGCTTCATCACGACCGACCTGGCGCGCCGCACCGACGGCGAGTGGCGGGTCGTGGAGGTCGGCGACGGCCAGGTCAGCGACCTGCCCGCGTCGGTGGACGCGATGGACCTGTACGCGCACCTGCCCGTCCCGGACTGACCCACGGCGCGTGTCCGGGGCGTGACGGAACCGGCATATGCCCTCTTCCGTCCCATGTTGGGCCGCCCCTAGGCTGTGGCCGCTGTTCAGCCCCCCTTGCGAAGGACGTGTTCCCCTTGCCTCCACAGGAGCCCGGTCGCCGGCTCAGTTCCCGCACCGTCAAGGTAGGAATGGTGAGCGCGCTGTCGCTGACCCTGGTCGCCTGCGGTTCCAGTTCCACCACCGCGCGGTGCGTCGACCGCAACGCGCCGTCCGGCAAGGGCGGCTACCGGGTGGTCTCCGACAGATACTGCGACGTCGACGACATCGACAACGGCGGCACCGGTTCCTACAACCGGTACTTCTGGTACTACGGCGGCAAGCGCGGCTCGAACGGTTTCGTCTCGGGCGGCAGCCAGTACCGGCCGAGCAACGGGAAGATCAGGTCCGGTAGCGGGAAGACGCTGAGCCGGGGCGGCTTCGGCGGCAGCGGCAAGAGCGGGAGCTGACCGTGCGCCGGATGCGTTCGACGCCGAGGGACGGATGGGCCGAGAAGGTCGAGGCGCACGGGCTGGCGTTCCACCGGACCGCGCACCCCGAGCATCTGACCCGCCCCTACTGGGACGAGTCCGTGCACTACGTCTTCGACATGGACGAGGTGCTGGCGCTGGAGGCCGTCGTCGAGGAACTGCACGGGATGTGCCTGCAGGTGGTGGAGCACGTCGTCAGCACGGGCCGCTACCACGTGCTCGGCATACCCGACTGGGTCGCGCCCCTCGTCGAGGAGTCGTGGCGGCGACGCGACCCGCACCTGTACGGGCGGTTCGACCTCCGCTATGACGGCCACGGTCCCGCCAAGCTGCTGGAGTACAACGCCGATACGCCGACCGCGCTCGTCGAGAGCTCGGTGGTGCAGTGGTATTGGATGCAGGACGTGTATCCGAACGACGACCAGTGGAACTCCATCCACGAGCGGATGGTCGCCCGGTGGAAGGACCTCGCGCCGAGGCTCGGCGGCGGGCCCGTGCACTTCGCGTGGACCACGGAGGACGAGACCGGCGAGGAGGTCATGACGATCGCCTACATGCAGGAGACCGCCGAGGAGGCGGGCCTGCCGGGCGTGGCGATCGCGATGGAGGACATCGGCTGGGATCGGGCGCGGCGCCGGTTCGTCGACATGGACGAGCAGGAGATCCGCACGCTCTGCAAGCTCTACCCGTGGGAATGGATCGTGGCGGAGCCGTTCGGGCGGGAGATCCCGGGCGCGCCGACGTCCTGGATAGAGCCGATCTGGAAGATGGTCCTGTCGAACAAGGCGCTGCTCGTGCTGCTGTGGGAGTTGTTCCCCGGGCATCCGAACCTGCTGCCGACGTACCTGAACACGCCTTCCGGCCTGACCTCCTACGTGCAGAAGCCGCTCCTGGGACGGGAGGGCGCGAGCATGCGGATCGTCGCGCCGGACGGCAGCGAGCAGCGCACCCAGGGCGACTACGGCGCGGAGGGGTTCGTCTTCCAGGAGTTCTGCGCGCTGCCGGACTTCGACGGCGAGCACCCGGTGCTCGGCGCGTGGGTGATCGAGGACGAGTCGGCGGGCGTGGGCATCCGCGAGACGTCGGGGCTCATCACCGATGACACCTCGTCGTTCGTCCCGCACCGCATCGCCCTGTAGCGGTCCGCAGGAGGCGGTGCGGCGTTACTGGAGCCTGGAGGGGACGTCGAAGGTGGCGACGACGGCCTGCCAGACCCGCTTGGCGGGCTCGCCGTCCGCGAGCGCCTGCTCGATGGTGCGCCCGCCCAGTTCGGCCATGACGTAGTCCTTGGCCACGCTCTGGGCGTAGGCCTCGCCGAACTGCTGGTTCATCCGATCCCAGAAGACTGTTAGACGCACGCGTCCACGCTATCCGACGGGCGGGCCGTCCAAGGACCGCGCGACCTCGCCGGGCACGGCGGGGCCGGTCCCCTGGCGGTGCAGGCGGTGCAGGCCCGTCAGGTAGCGCTCGACGCCTTCGACGACGCGGGCCGTCCGGTAGGAGGGGAAGACGTCGAAGGCGTGCTGCCCGCCCTTCATTTCGGCGTAGACGACGGGCGCCTCGGAGACGTCCCGCAGCCGCTCGACGAAGCGGCGCGCCTCCAGGACGGGGATGAGCGAGTCGTGGGTGCCGTGGATGACGAAGAAGGGCGGGGCGTCCTTGCGGATGTAGGTGACGGGCGACGCCTTGGCGTATGCCTCGCGGTTCTCCTCGAAGGGCAGTTTGACGACCATCTTCTCCACCAGCCGGGTGGAGCCCATGGGGACCGGCCATGGGCCGGCGTCCACGAAGTTGTAAACGCCGTAGAAGGGGACGGCGCCCTGGACGGAGGTGTCGACGTCCTCGAAGCCGGGCTGGAAGTCGGGCACGTTCGCGGTGAGCGCGACCATCGCGGTGAGGTGGCCGCCCGCCGAGCCGCCCGTCACGCACAGGAAATCGGGGTCGGCGCCGTACTCCTCGGCGTGCTCCTTGCACCAGGCCAGGAAGCGCTTGAGGTCGATCAGGTGCTCCGGCCAGGTGGCGCGCGGGCTGAGGCGGTAGTTGACGTTGAAGCCGACCCACCCCTGGACGGCCATGTGGTTGAGCAGGGGCAGCCCTTGTTCGCGCTTGTCGCCGATGACCCACGCGCCGCCGTGGATCTGCATGAGCCCCGGCCGCAGCCCGTCCGCCTGGCCGTCTCCGGCAGGGCTGTAGACGTCCAGCTTCAGGCGCAGCCGCCCGTCCTGGTGGTAGACGACGTTGCGCTCCACCTTCACGCCCCTGCGCGGGATCAGGCACAGCGGCGGGACGAACAGGGGCGCCAGCGGAAAGCGCGGTGCGCCGTCCGGGTCGAGGTCGAGGGGGGCGCCGCTCTCGCGGAGCGTGACGACGGTACGGCGGGACGCCAGGATGATGGCGACGGTCCCCGCGACGGCGGCGACGCCGAGGACGAGGCCTGCCCACCCGGCCCAGCCGGCCAGTCCGCCGTACGCGGCGGTGAGGGAGAGCGCGACGGCCTCGGTGACGAGCAGGTGCGGGGCCATCTCGATGGTGAGCCAGCCGGAGAAGAAGCTCGGCACCAGCAGGAGTGCGCCGTGCCGGGGGGCGTGCGCGTTGGCCGCGAGAAGGGCGAACAGGATCCCGAGGGCGAGCAGCAGGTAGGGCATCGCGTCTCCTTGGCGGCATGCGTCCTTCCGGTAGACCATGCCCATACAAGCGCTTGCTTACAACGTGACGCGCGCCACGCGGGCGCATTCTGTCGGACCCGCGAGGCAGTATGGCGCCATGGGCGGTGACGTGCTCGAACGCTTCTCCCCGGCGACCCGTGCCTGGTTCGCCGGGGCCTTCGCCGCACCCACCCCCGCGCAGGCCGGCGCGTGGGAGTCGATCGCCGGCGGCGACAACACCCTGGTCGTGGCGCCGACGGGGTCCGGCAAGACCCTCGCCGCGTTCCTGTGGTCGCTGGACCGCCTCACCGCCCCGCCGCCCGCGGGCGGCGCGGACGAGGCCGGTGAGGCCGCACCGGAGGGCCGATCCGCCCCGGGCGCCGACCCGCTGCGCCGCTGCCGCGTGCTGTACGTCTCGCCGCTGAAGGCCCTGGCCGTCGACGTGGAGCGCAACCTGCGGGCGCCGCTCACCGGCATCCGGCACGCCGCCCGCCGGCTCGGCCTGCCCGAACCGGACGTCCGGGTTGGGATGCGGTCGGGCGACACCCCGGCCGACGAGCGCCGCCGGCTCGCCGTGAAGCCGCCGGACATCCTGATCACCACGCCGGAGTCGCTGTTCCTGATCCTCACCTCGCGCGCCCGCGAGTCGCTGCGCGGCGTCGAGACGGTGATCGTCGACGAGGTGCACGCCGTCGCGGGCACCAAGCGCGGCGCGCACCTGGCGCTGTCCCTGGAGCGTCTGGACGCCCTGCTGGAGCGGCCCGCTCAGCGGATCGGCCTGTCGGCGACCGTGCGCCCGCCGGAGGAGGTCGCGGCGTTCCTCGGCGGGACGCGGGCCGCGTCGGTCGTGCAGCCGGGGTCGGACAAGGTGTTCGACCTCGACATCGTCGTCCCGGTCGAGGACATGGGCGAGGTGGGGCAGTTCGTCGCGGAGTCCGGCACCGCCGACCCGCGGCAGCGCAGCATCTGGCCCCACGTGGAGGACCGGCTCCTCGACCTGATCCAGGCGCACCGCTCGACGCTGGTGTTCGCCAACTCGCGCCGCCTGGCCGAACGCCTCTGCGGGCGCCTCAACGAGCTCGCCTATGAGCGGGCGACCGGCGAGCCGCTGCCGGAGGACCACTCCCCCGCCGAGTTGATGGCCGAGGCGGGCTCGGCCCGGGGCGCGCCGCAGGAGATCGCGCGCGCCCACCACGGGTCCGTCTCCAAGGAGGAGCGGGCCGGGATCGAGAACGCGCTCAAGGAGGGCCGCCTCCCCGCGGTCGTCGCCACCTCCAGCCTGGAGCTGGGCATCGACATGGGCGCGGTCGACCTGGTCGTCCAGGTGGAGTCGCCGCCGTCGGTGGCCAGCGGCCTGCAGCGGGTCGGCCGCGCCGGGCACCAGGTCGGGGCGGTGTCCAAGGGCGTCATCTTCCCCAAGTACCGCGGCGACCTCGTGCAGACGGCCGTGGTGGCCGAGCGGATGCGCGGCGGCGAGATCGAGGAGCTGCACTACCCGCGCAACCCCCTCGACGTGCTCGCGCAGCAGATCGTCGCGATGGTCTCCATGGACGAGTGGACCGTCGACGACCTCGAGACCCTCGTCAAGCGCGCCGCCCCGTACGCGACGCTGCCGAGGTCGGCGCTGGAGGCGACCCTCGACATGCTCGCCGGGCGCTACCCCAGCGACGAGTTCGGCGAGCTGCGCCCGCGCCTGGTCTGGGACCGCGTCACCGGCGTCCTGCACGACCGCCCCGGTGCGCAGCGCCTCGCCGTGACCAGCGGCGGGACCATTCCCGACCGCGGACTGTTCGGCGTGTTCCTCGTCGGCGAGAAGTCGTCCCGCGTCGGCGAGCTCGACGAGGAAATGGTCTACGAGTCGCGGGTGGGCGACGTGTTCGTCCTCGGCGCCAGCTCCTGGCGGATCGAGGACATCACCCCCGACCGCGTTCTGGTCTCGCCCGCTCCCGGCCAGCCCGGCAAGCTGCCGTTCTGGCACGGCGACGCGCTGGGCCGCCCCGCCGAGCTGGGCCGCGCGCTGGGCGCGTTCACCCGCGAGCTGGCGGAGCTGCCCGCCGAGGCGGCCCGCGAGCGCGTCGCCTCCGCCGGCCTCGACGACTGGGCGGCCGGGAACCTCGTGTCCTACCTGGGCGAGCAGCGGGAGGCCACCGGGCACGTCCCCGACGACCGGACGATGGTCGTCGAGCGGTTCCGCGACGAGCTCGGCGACTGGCGCATGGTCGTCCACTCCCCGCTGGGCGCGCGCGTGCACGCCCCGTGGGCGCTGGCCATCGCGGGCAGGCTGCGCGAACGGTACGGCGTCGACGCGCAGGCCATGCACGCCGACGACGGCATCGTCATCCGCATCCCCGACATGGACGAGGCCCCGAGCCTCGACCTCGCGGTGTTCGACGCCGACGACATCGAGCGCATCGTGGTGGACGAGCTGGGCGGCTCGGCGCTGTTCGCGGCGCGGTTCCGCGAGTGCGCGGCGCGTTCCCTGCTGCTGCCGCGCCGCCGCCCCGACAAGCGGATGCCGCTGTGGCAGCAGCGCCAGCGCGCCGCGCAGCTGCTGGCGGTCGCGAGCAAGTACCCGTCGTTCCCGATCGTCCTGGAGACGATGCGCGAGTGCCTGCAGGACGTGTTCGACGTCCCCGGCCTCGTCCAGCTGATGCGCGACATGTCCGGCCGCAAGGTCCGCCTGGTCGAGGTGGAGACGCCGGAGCCGTCGCCCTACGCGCGCTCGCTGCTGTTCCACTACGTCGGCGCGTTCATGTACGAGGGCGACTCGCCGCTGGCGGAGCGCCGCGCCCAGGCCCTGGCGCTCGACTCGGCGCTGCTCGCGGAGCTGCTCGGCCAGGCCGACCTGCGCGAGCTGCTCGACCCGGACGCGGTCGCCGACATCGAGCGCGAGCTGCAGCGCCTCGTCGCGGACCGCCGCGCCCGCGACCTCGAAGGCGTCGCGGACCTGCTGCGCGCCCTCGGCCCGATGACGACCGCCGAGGTGGCCCTCAGGACGACCCTGACCCCCGGCGACGAGAGCACCGAGCCTGGAACGGCGGGTGATACCGGACCGGCGCGGGAGGTGCTGGTGGCGGCGTCGCGGTGGCTGGAGGACCTCGAGGCCACGCGCCGGGCGATCCGCGTCCGCGTCGCCGGGGAGGAGCGGTGGGCCGCGATCGAGGACGCGGCGCGGCTCCGCGACGCGCTCGGCGCGCCGCTGCCCGTCGGCGTCCCCGAGGCGTTCCTCGAGCCGGTGGACGACCCGCTCGGCGACCTGGTGTCCCGCTACGCGCGCACGCACGGCCCGTTCCGGACCGGGGACGTCGCCGCCAGGTTCGGGCTCGGCGCCGCCGTGGTCGCCGAGACGCTCCGGCGGCTGGCGGGCGCGGGACGGGTCGCCGAGGGCGAGTTCCTGCCCGTCGAGGCCGTCGCGGGCCCGCTGACCAGCGAGTGGTGCGACGCCGGGGTGCTGCGGACGCTGCGGCGCCGGTCGCTGGCCCGGCTGCGCGCCGAGGTCGAGCCGTCCCCGCCGGAGTCGCTCGGCCGGTTCCTGCCGGCCTGGCACGGGATCGCGGGCGGGTCGCGGCTGCGCGGCATCGACGCGCTCGTCCAGGCGATCGAGCAGCTGCAGGGCGCGGCGGTGCCGGCGTCGGCGCTGGAGTCGCTGGTCCTGCCGTCGCGGGTGGCGGGCTACTCCCCCGCCATGCTGGACGAGCTGACGTCCGCGGGCGAGGTCGTCTGGGCGGGGCAGGGCGGGCTGCCCGGCGGCGACGGCTGGGTCTCGCTGTACCTGGCCGACACCGCGCCGCTGCTCATGCCGGAGCCCGCCGAGATCACCCTCACGCCCGCGCACCAGGCCGTCCTGGACGCCCTCGGCGGCGGCGGCGCGCTGTTCTTCCGCACCCTCTCGGACCGGGTGAACGCGCAGGTCACCACCTCCGACGCCGACCTCGCCACCGCCGTGTGGGACCTGGTGTGGGCGGGTCACCTGACCAACGACACCCTCGCCCCGCTGCGGGCGGCGCTCGGCTCGGGGCGTCCCACGCACCGGTCGCGGACGACCCGGCGCGGCCGTCCCGTCCTGCCGTCGAGGACGGGCCCGCCCACGGTCGCGGGCCGCTGGTGGCCGCTGCCGGCGCGCGAGACCGCCGCGACGCTGCGCTCGCACGCGCTGGCGGAGGCGCTGCTGGAGCGGTACGGCATCGTCATCCGCGGCGCGGTGGCGGCCGAGCGCACGCCCGGCGGGTTCTCCGCGGTCTATCCGGTGCTGCGCGCGTTCGAGGAGAGCGGCCGGTGCCGGCGCGGGTACTTCGTCGAGGGCCTCGGCGCCGCGCAGTTCGCGCTGCCCGGGGCGGTCGACCGGCTCCGCGCGCTGCGCCCGCAGGGCACCGCGCCGGACGACCTCTCGGCGCTGTGGGAGGCGCCGCGCAGACCGGACGTCCGCGCGCTGGTGCTCGCCGCCGCCGACCCCGCGAACCCGTACGGCGCCGCGCTGCCGTGGCCGGAGCGCGACGACGAGGTCGCGAGCGGCCACAAGCCGGGCCGCAAGGCGGGCGCGCTGGTCGTGCTGGTCGAGGGGCGCCTCGCCCTCTACGTGGAGCGCGGCGGCAAGACGCTGCTGACCTGGGACGACGACGCGGAGGTGCTGCGGCCGGCGGTCGACGCGCTCGCGCTCGCGGTCCGCGAGGGGGCGCTCGGCAAGCTGACCGTCGAGCGCGCCGACGGCGCGGCGATCAACGACTCGCCGCTCGCCGCCGCTCTGGAGTCGGCGGGCTTCCACCCCACGCCTCGGGGTCTGCGGCTGCGCGCCTGACCCGCGACCGCCGGAGCGCCCGCGGGCCGCGGCCGTTCCGCCGGGAACCGGCGGCCGGTGCGCGCAGCACGACGGCCACGGCGGCGGCGCACGCCAGGACGCCCGCGAGCGAGAGCGGGGTGAGCGTGCTTCCGAACAGCGCCCACGCGCCGAGCATGGTGGCGGGCGGGGTGAGGTAGAGCAGGGCGGAGGCGCGGCCGACGCCGCTGCGCCGGACGTTCACCCAGTACAGGCCGTAGCCGCCCAACATCGCCGGCCCCACGAGGACGGCGACGGCGGTCCAGAAGGCGGGGTCCGCAGGCGGGGCCAGGCCGCCCGTGGCGCCGGCGAGGGCGGTGAAGAGCAGGGCGCTGATCCCGGCCTGGACGGTGAGGGCGTCGAGGAGTCCGATGGACGGCCGGGTGCGGCGTTCGAGGAGGGTGGCGCCGACGAGGCAGAGCGTCGCGGCGAGCGGGAGCGCGTAGGCCCAGGGCGGCGCTCCTCCGCGCAGGTCGCCGCCGACGACGAGCGCGACGCCGCCGACTCCGGCGGCGAACCCGGCCAGCTGCCGCCGGGTGATCCGCTCACCGAGCACGGGCACGGCGAGGACGGCGGCGATCAGCGGTTGCAGTGCGGTGATGAGGTTGTCGACGCCGGCGCTGACGCCGTGCTCGGCGGCAGCGAAGACACCGTAGAGGTAGCCGCCCTGGCCGAGGGCGCCGATGAGCACGTGCAGGGCGAGGTCGCGGGGCGGGATGCGGGGGCGCCGCCAGGCGGCCCAGGCCAGCAGCAGCCCTCCCGCGACGATGAACCGCCAGGCCAGCAGGGTGCTCGCCGGGGCGGCGCCGGCGCCGAGCTGCGCGCCGATGAAGCCGGAGCTCCAGGTCACGACGAACGCGGTGCCGATGGCGGCGCCGAGCAGGGCGTCGCGGTGCGGGGCGGCCGTGATCCCTCGGGAGGTATACATACCGGTATAGTTACCCGGTATCCATACCGGTATGTAAACTGGCGCATCGAAGGAGAGGCCAGGAGCGAAGGAGCCGCCGATGCCGGCCACCGCAGGGGAACGCCCGCTCACCCCCGCCGCGCGGCGGGTGCTCCAGGTCGCGGGCGAGCTGTTCTACGAGCGCGGCATCGGCTCGGTCGGCATGGAGCTCGTCGCGGCCGAGGCCGGGGTCACCAAGAAGACCGTCTACGACCGGTTCGGCTCCAAGGAGGCGCTCGTCCTGGCCTACCTGCGCGCCCGCGACGAGCGCTGGCGGGACTTCCTGACCCGGTGGATCGACGCGGTCCCCGGTCCCCGCGACCGCGTCCTCGCGACCTTCGACGCCCTCGGGGAATGGCTGTCCACCGAATGCGGGCGCGGCTGCTCGATGGTGAACGCCTGCGCCGAGCTCCCCGACCCCCGCCACCCCGTCCACGCGGTGGCCGCGGAGCAGAAGGCGTGGGTCAGGGACCTGTACGCCGGCCTGGTCGCCGACGGCACGCTGGCCGACCAGCTCCTCATCCTGCACGAGGGCGCGGTCGTCGCGTTCAGCGTCGGCGGCGTCCGCGACGCCACCGCCAAGGCCCGCGCCGCGGCCGACGCGCTCCTGCCCGGGAGGGTCAGCGGCGGCGGCCCTTGAACATGGAGATCAGCCCGCGGAGGGCCCGCTCGTCGAGGGAGCCGAACGGGTTGTCGTGGACGAGGTAGGTCCACGTCGCGGACGGCCGCTTGAGGCCCGCCGCGTCGAGGTCGACGCCGGCCTCGGTCGCGGTGAGCTCCTCGAACGCGGCCACCGACCGCCGGCGGGCGTCACCGAGGAGCCGCTTGCCGGCCGGGACGGCCTCCCGGTTGAACTCGACCAGGGGGTCCAGGCCGCGGCCGAGCGAGCGCAGGTGGATGCCCTCGCGCAGCTCGGCGAGGAAGGCCAGGTGCTCGGCCCAGCAGCGGTCCAGCTGGTACAGGACGACCTGCCGGGCGGCCTCCGCCACCGCCTCGGCACCGGCGGTCTCCACCAGTTCGGCGTGCTTGGCGGGCGCGTCGGCGGCCATCGCCGCGTCGGCGGCGTCACCGGTGAGGACGGCCTCGCGTTCGGTGAGCACCTCGCGGCGCTGCAGCCCGATCAGCTGGTTGTAGCGCCACGTGTTGCGGTGCAGTTCGAGGTCGACGCCCTCGGCGACCCGCTGCGCGTGGCCGACGATCCAGTGCGCGCCCTTGTCCTCGACGCGGCCCTCGTCGCCGATCGGGCCCCGGTAGGTCTCGTCGGGCGCGTAGCGGGTGACGAGGTCGTCCTGGAGGCTCGTGAAGAACACCGACCCGCCGGGGTCGCCCTGGCGGCCGGCGCGGCCGCGGAGCTGGTCGTCCAGCCGGCTGCTGTGGTAGCGGCCGGTGCCGATCACCAGCAGGCCGCCCGCGGCGGCGACCTGGTCGCGCCGCTCTCCCTCCTGTTCGGCGGGCGCGGTGCCGGGGACCGGCGCGCCGGGGCCGCCGCCGAGCCGGATGTCGGTGCCGCGGCCCGCCATCTGGGTGGAGACGGTGACCGCGCCGGGCGCGCCCGCCTCGGCGATGATCGCGGCCTCCTCGGCGTCGTTCTTGGCGTTGAGCACGACGGGCTCGACGCCCGCGCGGACGAGCCGGCGGGCGAGCCGCTCGGACTCGGCGACGTCGCCGGTGCCGACCAGGACGGGCCGCCCGGCGGCGTGCGCCGCGACGATCTCCTCGACGACCGCGACCTCCTTGTCGGCGGTGGTGGCGTAGAGCCGGTCCGGCCCGTCGTCGCGCACGCAGGGCCGGTTCGGCGGGACGACGGCGATCTGCAGGGAGTAGAACTCGGTGAGCTGGCCCGCGACGGCCATCGCGGTGCCGGTCATCCCGCAGCGCACCGGGTAGCGGCCGATCAGCTCCTGCACGGTGATCGAGTCGAGGATCTCCCCGGACGGCGACGCCTCCAACTCCTCCTTCGCCTCGACGGCCGCCTGCAGGCCGTCCGGCCAGCGCTGCAGCAGCGCGACCCGGCCCCGCGACTCGCTGATCAGCTTCACCGCGCCGTCCCGGACGATGTAGTCGACGTCGCGGTGCAGCAGCACCTCGGCGTGAAGTGCGACGTTCACGGCGGTCAGCGTCGCGAGGTTCTCGGGGGCGTACAGGTCGAGGCCGAGGACGCGCTCGACCTCGCGGGAGCCGGCGGCGGTCAGCTGGACGTTGCGGGCCTCCTCGTCGGTGGCGTAGTGCAGTCCGGGCCGCAGCCGCCGGACGAGGTCGGCGTACCGAGGGTCGGCGGGGTCGAGGTCGGCGGCGCCGGCCAGCACCAGCGGCACCATCGCCTCGTCCACCAGCACCGAGTCGGCCTCGTCGACCAGCGCGACGGACGCGGCCCGCTGGACGGCGTCGGCGGGGTCGGTGACGAGCCGGTCGCGCAGGAGGTCGAAGCCGATCTCGCTGACGGGGGCGTACACGACGTCGGCCCCGTAGGCCGCGCGCCGCTCGTCCGGCGTGGACGCCTGCCCGATCGAGGCGACGGACACCCCGAGCAGGGCGTACAGCGGCCCCATCCACTCGGCGTCGCGGCGGGCGAGGTAGTCGTTCACCGACATCACGTGGACGCGCTCGCCGCGCAGCGCGTACCCGGCGGCGGCGAGGGCGCCGGCCAGGGTCTTGCCCTCGCCGGTGGCCATCTCGGCGACGTGCCCCGACAGCAGCGCCAGCGTGCCGGTGAGCTGGACGTCGAAGGGCCGCTCGCCGATCGCGCGGCGGGCGGCCTCGCGGCCGATCGCGCAGAACTCCGGCAGGTCGGCGACGAGGTCCGGGGCGGCCGCCGCGGCGGTGAGCTCCGCGTCGGTCAGCGCGCGGACCCGCTCCTCGCGCCGTCCGGCCTCCTCGGCGACGGCGCGGAAGGGCGCGAGGTCGACGCTTCCCGGCTTCTGGACGAGCCGCCGGAATCGGTCAAGCAATGCCATAACGCCCCCTCGATGGCTCGGTCACGGTCCCCCCAACGGCCGGGTCGGACCCCTCGTTCCACATGATCACCGCGGAAGGTCTCCGGAAGATCTCCGGGAGGTCTCCGCACGAGGTCTGACCTCGAATTCATCCCCAAGATGGATCCCCCCGAGCCGCCGGTTCGAGACCATGGACGCATTACGGGGTTGCGGTGGCCACGGGGAGAGCGCCACCGCGGAACGGGGTTTCACCATGACACCTACGGCACGGTGGGCCGCCGCGCAGCGGCGCAAGCGCCAGATCATCAGCCAGACGGTCATCGACCGCGCGCTCAACGACCCGCGCCGCCACGAGCAGGTCGAGGTCGCGGCCGTCGGGGCGCAGGAGAAGTAACCGGGCGACGAGCGCCCGCGCGGGCCGCCCCTGCGCGGGCGAACGCCCCCGCCGGTGGCGGGGGCGCTTCGGTATGCCCGCACGGCCCGCGCCCGCCTCGCGCGAAGCCCGGCCGGCTCAGCCCTCGCCCGCCGAGAAGACCTCGTCGCGGGCCTGCTCCAGAGCGGCGTGCAGGGCGCCGCGCAGCACCGGGTTGCCCTCCACCTCGGTCACCGCGACGGTGGGCCGGGTCGGGCTGATCCGCCCGACGGCCCGTTCGATGCGGGTGGCGAGCGGCGCCCCGCCGGCCCGGCCGAGGCTGCCCGACAGCACCACCAGGCCCGGGTCCAGCACGATGTTGACCGAGGTCACGCCATAGGAGAACCGGTTGGCGAGCTCGTCCAGGAACGCGCCGCCGCGGGACTCGTCGGCGGCGGCCGCGCGGACGCACTCCACCGCCGTCGGCTCGGTGATGCCGTGCTCGTGGGCGAGGGCGCGGACCCCGTCCGCGCCGACGAGCGCCCCGTAGCCGCCGGCGAGGGTCGGGATCCCCCACGACGTCGACTCCGTGACGCCGCCCTCCTCCTCGGGGACGCGCCGGGCCGTGCTCAGCGGGAGCGGCGCCCCGGGGACGGGCAGGTACCCGATCTCGCCCGCGCCCCCGGAGCGGCCGCGGTGCAGCCGGCCGCCGAGCATCACCGACAGGCCCATGCCGCGGTCGAACCACATCAGCGCGAAGTCGTCGGCGTCGCGGGCGGCGCCGTAGGCGCGCTCGGCGACGGCGGCGAGGTTGACGTCGTTCTCGATCGTCACGGGCCGGCGCAGGTCGGTGCGGAGGGCGGCGAGCACGCCCTCGTGCCAGGCGGGAAGGTCGAAGGAGAACTGGACGTCGCCGGAGCGCGGGTCGACGACGCCGGGGGTGCCGATGACGAAGGCGCTCAGCCGGTTCACCGCGACCTTGGCGGAGCGGCACGCCTTGACAACCGCGTTGTGGACCATCTTGACCGGCTCGTCAGCACCGTTCGGATCGACGGTAACCTGGGCGACCATGCGTCCGGTGATGTCGGCGACGCCCGCGGTGACACCGTCCGGCCCCACCTCCAGACCCGCGACGTAGGCGCTCGACGGCACCACGGCGTACAGGGCGGCGTTCGGCCCGCGCCCCCCGGCCTGTTCCCCGACGACCGCCACCAGCCCGCGCTCCTCGAGCCGGGACAGCAGTTGGGAGGCGGTGACCTTGGAGAGCCCGGTGTGCTCACCGATCTGCGCGCGCGTCAGCGGTCCGTGCTCGACGAGCAGGTCCAGCGCCGCGCGGTCGTTCAGCTCACGCAGCAGCCGCGGCGTTCCCGGGCGTCTGGCCATGCTGGTACCCCTCGATGTCTCAATCCGCTAACGGGCGGTTTTGTTTAGGAAAGTTTCTTGTTAGTTTACCCGCAAGCGCCGACCGACCCCTCATCCGGGGAGGGGCGTGCAGAGCGCCGACTGGCGAGCAGGGCGCCCGCGGGCGACGCGACGGCGAGCGGGGCATGTCCCGGACCCTAAAGGGTCGGGGCGCGCTCCACTCGCACCGCAGGCCGCAAGGCCCCGCGAGGCGAAGCCGGAAAGGAACCCCCAGTGAAGTACATCAAGGTTGCGGCCACGGCGGCCGCGATCGCCCTGGCCGCCACGGCCTGCGGCGGCGGAGACGGCAAGAAGAAGGACGACTCCGGCGCGGGCAAGGACCCGGCGCAGCTCAAGGTCTGGATGATGGGCGACGGGACCACCGAGCAGACGGACTTCCTCAAGGGCGTCGAGACGGAGTTCAAGCAGAAGCACCCGAACACGGCCGTCCAGATCAAGTACGTGCCGTGGCCGCAGGTCGCCACCACCTTCCAGAAGGCGGCCGCCGGCGGCGAGGGCCCGGACGTGACCGAGCTCGGCAACACCGACGTCCAGTCGCACATCGAGCAGGGCAACCTCGCCGACGTCACCGACGAGATGTCGGGCTGGGCGGACGGCAAGACCCTGAACAAGACCGCCCTCGCCAACGACCAGGCGGACGGCAAGACCTACGCGGTGCCGTGGTACGGCGGCGTCCGCGCCATCTGGTACCGCAAGGACTGGTTCGACGAGCTGAAGATCCAGCCGCCGGCGAACTGGGCCGACCTGGTCACCGCGGCCAAGAAGATCCAGGACGCCAAGAAGGTGCCCGGCATCGGCGCCCCGAGCGACCAGACCAACGCGCTGGTCAGCTTCATCTGGGGCAACGGCGGCGAGGTCGCCGTCAAGGACGGCGGCAAGTGGACCGGCAAGCTCGACCAGCCGCAGGCGGTCGAGGCCGTGAACTTCTACGCCGGCCTGGTCACCAAGGACAAGGTCGCGCCGGAGAAGTACGTCGGCAAGAACGAGCTGGACGGCCCGCAGCGCGACTTCGCGCTCGGCAAGCTCGGCATGTACATCGACGGCAGCTGGGCGCTGGCGCAGATGAAGAAGATGTCCCCGAAGAACGCCGGCAAGTGGGCGGTCTTCCCGATCCCCGCCAAGAACGGCGGGAACGCGCCGGTCATGGCGGGCGGCTCCGACCTCGCGGTGTGGAAGGACAGCAAGGCCAAGAAGGCCGCGTTCGACTACATCACGATCCTCAACAACGCCGCGAACGCCAAGAAGTGGGCCGACATCAGCGGCTTCTCCTCGATGCGCTCGGACGTCCAGTTCTCCGACCCGGCGCTCGCCCCGTTCACGCAGATCGCGACCAACACCAAGTTCACCCCGATCAGCGCCGGCTGGGGCGACTTCGAGCAGTCCAAGAAGGTGCTGCCGAACGCGGTGAAGGCGATCATGCAGGGCAAGTCCGCCGACGACGAGATGAAGAAGGCCAACGAGCAGGCCAACGAGCTGCTCAACCAGTAGCCCGGCCGCTCGTCACGTAGCACCGCGCGTCCGGCGGGCCCGCGCCGCAGTCCCCCGCGGGCCCGCCGGATCCCGCTCCGCCGGATCCCGTCCCACCGGATCCCGCCGCACCGGTCCCCGCCACGCCGGGTTCCGCACGCCACCCGTCCCCGCTGATCGGAAGCGTTCATGCTCGACACCGCTCCCGCGGTGCGCAGGCCGCCGGGCCGGAGACCGTCCGGCCGCGGGCGCCCGCGCCGCCGGCCCCGCTTCGGGCCCTACCTGCTGATCGCGCCGACCGTCGTCGTGATCGCCGTGCTGATGTTCTGGCCGATGATCCAGATCGGGATCATGTCGTTCCAGAAGGTCGGCAACCGCCAGCTGCGCGGCGAGCCGGCCGAGTCGGTCGGCACCGGGAACTTCGACACGATCCTCAAGGACCCGCTCTTCTGGGCGGCCTTCCGGCACACCGTGCTGTTCGCCGTCGTGGCGGTCACCCTCACGATGGTGATCGGGACGCTGGTCGGGCTGCTGCTCAACAGGCTCGGCAAGCGGATGTCGAGCTTCGTCTCCGGCGGCGTGATGGTCGCCTGGGCGACCCCGCCGGTCACCGCCGCGATCATCTTCAGCTGGCTGTTCGGCTCGACCGGCGGCCTGGTCAACTGGTTCCTCGACAAGCTGCCGGACGCCCTGGTCGGCGGCGGCTGGAACGACTACAACTGGTTCGCCACGCCGCTGTCCACCTACACGGTGCTGACGGTCTGCGTCGTCTGGCAGGCGTGCCCGTTCGTGGCGGTGTCGGTGCTGGCCGGCCTGAAGAGCGTCCCGCGCGAGCTGTACGAGGCGGCGCGGGTGGACGGCTCGGGCCCCTGGCGGACGTTCTGGAGCCTCACCTACCCGATGCTCAAGCCGATCTTCCTCGTCGTCCTGGTGATGTCGATCATCTGGGACTTCAAGGTGTTCACCCAGCTGTTCATCATGTCCGGGATGGCCAACCGCGACGCGTTCAACCTGTCGCTGTACGGCTACTCGGAGGCGTTCGGCGCGCTCAACCCCAAGCTCGGGATGGGCTCGGCCATCGCGGCGGTGCTCACGCTGATCCTGCTCGTCGTCACCGCGCTGTACGTGCGGGTCATGGTGCGTCAGGGGGAGACCCGATGACCCAGGCAACCGTCAAGGCGGGGCGCTCCGGGCGCGGCCGCCCGGCCGCGCGCAGGCGGGCCCGCAAGATCGGCCTCAACGGGCTCGGCGTGCTGGTGTTCGTGCTGGCGGTGTTCCCCGTCTTCTGGATGGCGTCCACCGCCTTCAAGCCGAACAGCGAGATCTTCAGCACCACGCCGAAACCGCTGCCGGCGCATCCGACGCTGACGCACTTCGACTTCGTCCTGAACGGCGGCATCGCGCAGGTGTCGTTCTGGACGTACTTCCGCAACAGCATCCTGCTGGCGCTGATCACCGTCGTGGCGTCGAGCCTGCTGGCGCTGCTGGCGGCGACGGCGGTGGCCCGGTTCCGCTTCCGGTTCCGGACCACGTTCCTGGTCATGCTGCTGGTCGTGCAGATGGTGCCGTGCGAGTCGCTGGTCATCCCGCTGTTCCTGGACCTGAAGCGGCTCGACATGCTGAACACGCTGCCGGGCCTCGCGGTCGTCTACATCGGGTTCGCGGTGCCGTTCGCGATCTGGATGCTGCGCGGCTTCGTCGCGGCCGTCCCGAAGGAGCTGGAGGAGGCCGCCGCGATCGACGGCGCCGGCCCGGTCCGCACCTTCTTCACCGTCATGCTCCCGCTCGTCGCGCCCGGCCTGGTCGCGACCAGCATCTTCTCGTTCATCACCGCGTGGAACGAGTTCATCTTCGCCTTCACGTTCCTGGACGACCAGGACAAGTACACCCTGCCGATCATGCTGCAGTTCTTCTTCGGCCGCAGCAGCACCGCCTGGGGGCCCATCATGGCAGCGTCGACGCTGCTCACCATTCCCGTCATCGCCTTCTTCCTGCTCGTCCAGCGCCGCATGGTGTCCGGGCTGACCGCCGGGGCGGTGAAGGGGTGACCACCGACGACATCGCGACCACCGGCGAGATCGCCCGGCTGGCGCGGGGCACCCTGCTGCCCTCCTTCCCGGGCGCGTCCGCGCCGCGCTGGGTGCTGGACGAGCTGGAGGCGGGCCTCGGCGGGGTGACGCTGTTCGCGCTGACCGGCAACGTGCCGAGCCCGGAGTCGCTGGCCGCGCTCACCGCGCAGATGCGCAAGGCGGGCGAGCCGTTCGTGACCATCGACGAGGAGGGCGGCGACGTCACCCGGCTCGGCGGGCACGCCACCGGCAGCCCCTACCCGGGCAACGCCGCGCTCGGCGCGGTCGACGACCCGGAGCTCACCCGGCGGATCTACCGGTCGCTGGGCGCGGAGCTGGCCGAGGTCGGCGTCAACCTCAACTTCGCGCCGTCGGTGGACGTCAACACCGCCGACGACAACCCGGTGATCGGGACGCGCTCCTTCGGCGCGGACCCCGGCCTCGTCGCCCGGCACGCGGCGGCGGCCGTGACGGGCACGCAGGAGGCGGGGGTCGCCGCCTGCTGCAAGCACTTCCCGGGCCACGGCGCGACCGTGGAGGACTCCCATCTCGGCGTCCCGATCGTCGACGCCGACCTGGAGCTGCTGGACCGCCGCGAGCTGGTCCCGTTCCGGGCGGCGATCGCGGCCGGCACCCGCGCGGTGATGACCGGGCACCTCAACCTGCCCGCGATCACCGGCGGGACGCCGGCGACGCTGTCCCGCGCCGCGATCACCGGGCTGCTGCGCGAGCACCTCGGCTACGAGGGCGTGATCGTCACCGACGCGCTGGACATGCAGGGCGCGAGCGGCGCCATCGGCATCCCGGAGGCGTCGGTGCGGGCGCTGATCGCGGGCGCGGACCTGCTGTGCCTCGGCCCGAACGAGCACGCCGAGTCGCTCCGGGCGACCCTGGACGCGATCGAGGAGGCGGTGCGGACCGGGCGGCTGCCCGCGACCCGGCTGCACGACGCGGCGGAGCGGACGCGGCGGCTGCGGACGTGGCTCGCCGGCGGCGGCCCCGCCGCGGTGGACCGCGCCGCGGGCCTGGAGGGCGCCCGCCGGGCCGTCCGGGTGACCGGGGCGCTGCCCGGCTGGGACGGCGCGCCGCTGGTCGTCGAGGCGGAGGCGACCGGCAACATCGCGGTGGGGCCGACGCCCTGGGGCCTGCGTCCCTGGGCGCCCGACGCCGTCCGGGCCGCGGGGGCGCCCGGAGAGGCGGAAGGCGTCCTGGAACGTGCCAG
Organism: Actinomadura nitritigenes; assembly: GCF_017573545.1. GTDB lineage: Bacteria > Actinomycetota > Actinomycetes > Streptosporangiales > Streptosporangiaceae > Spirillospora > Spirillospora nitritigenes. Next base: position 68,365 of record NZ_JAGEOK010000003.1, read on the forward strand.
GGGACGCGGTCTGGTGGTCGTGCTGCGGGACGCCCACCGGCACGCGGCGCAGCGGGCGCTCGCGACCGCCCTGCTCACCGCCCGTCCGGACGCGGTGATCGTGGAGATGGGGCTGCCGGTCTGGCGGCCGGGCGCCGCCGTCCACGTGGCCACCTACGGCGCCGCGGCGGCCAACGCGCAGGCCGCCGCCGAGATCCTCGGGCTGGTCCCCGCCGCCTGATCGCGGCCCGCGAGCCGTGGCGCGCCCGCCGGTCGACAAGGCCCGGTACCGGCGGGCGCGTCACACCTTTCCGGGCCGCGGATCGGCGGGTAAGCCAGACCAGTCCGATCGGCAAGGGATAATACCTACATGCGATTGTCCGCCAGGGTCGACTACGCGTTGCGTGCCGCCGCGGAGCTGGCGGTGGCCGGGAGTCACCCGGTGACCGCGGTCCAGCTCGCGGAGGCCCAGCAGATCCCGCCCAAATTCCTCGAGAACATCCTCGGCCAGCTGCGCCGCTCCGGGCTCGTCCGCAGCCAGCGCGGCCCCGAGGGAGGCTACTGGCTGGCGCGCCCGGCCGATCAGATCGCCCTCGCCGACATCATCCGCGCCATCGACGGCCCGCTGCTCGGCGTCCGGGGCGAGCGCCCCGAGCACGTCGGCTACGAGGGTCCCGCCCGGTCGCTCCAGGAGGTGTGGATCGCGCTGCGCGCCAGCGAGCGGGCCATCCTCGAGCGGGTGACCCTCGCCCACATCGCCGCGGGCGAGCTGCCCGAGGACGTCCGCAAGCTCACCGAGGACCCGTCCGCCTGGGAGAGCCCCTCCCTGATCTAGCGGCGGGTCGGCACCGTGCCGGAAGGCGACGTCGTCTGGCTGACCGCCCGGCGCCTGCACGAGGCGCTCGCCGGGCGGCCGCTGACCCGTGCCCAGTTCCGGGTGCCGCGCCTCGCCACCGCCGACCTGCGCGGCCGGACGGTCCTGGAGGTCGTGTCGCGGGGCAAGCATCTGCTCATCCGCGTCGAGGGCGGCCTGACGATCCACACCCACCTGCTCATGGAGGGCCGCTGGCAGATCCGGCCGGCGGGGCCGATGCCGCGCGACCACCGGGTCCGGGTGGTGCTGGCGAACACGGAGCGGCAGGCGGTCGGCCAGTCGCTCGGCCTGGTCGAGCTGCTGCGCACCGCCGAGGAGGACGCGGCCGTCGGCCATCTCGGCCCGGACCTCCTCGACCCGGGCTGGGACGGCGCCCTCGCCGCGCGGGCCGTCGCGCGGCTGGAGGAGCAGCCGTCCCGCGCGATCGGCGAGGCGCTGCTGGACCAGACCCGCCTCGCCGGCATCGGCAACGTCTACAAGGCCGAGGTCCTGTTCCTGCGGGGCGTCCACCCCTGGACGCCCGTGTCGGACGTTCCCGGCCTGCCCGCCCTCGTGGAGCTCGCTCACAGGCTGCTGGACGCCAACAAGGAACGGCACGGCCACGTCACCACGGGCGACCTGGGGCGCGGCCGGGAGCACTGGGTGTACGGGCGCGCCGGGCGCCCCTGCCGCCGCTGCGGCACCCGCGTGGAGCGCGCTCCCCAGCACTCCGACGTCGGGGACCGGACGGCGTTCTGGTGCCCCCGCTGCCAGCCGCCCCGCTAGAGAGCGCCGCCCGGCGCGGCGGCCGGCGCCGCCGAAGATCTCCGGCCGGGCCGAGCCGGCCCGTCGCGTCCGGACGCGGTCGGCGCCCGTCCCGCGCCTCGAGGTCGCGGACGGGTCGCCGCCGGGAGCGGGTCGCCGGATCCTGCGCCCGCAGAAGCATCCTCCGATCGCGATCGTTCCAAGTCAATTCTCGGGTTTTCTTATCGATCCCCCAGGTCTACCTTGGGGCGGGTGACCCTCGACGACCTCCGCGTGTTCGTCGCCGTCTGCGCGGCCGGCAACCTGAGCGCCGTCGCGCGCGACCTGTCCTGCAGCCAGTCCGCGGTCAGCCAGCACGTCAAGCGGCTCGAACGGGAGACCGGGCTGGTGCTGCTGGAGCGGCGCCCGCGCGGGGTGCTGCCCACCCGCGCCGGCCGGATCCTGCACCGGGCCGCCACCGAGGGCATCGCCGGGATCGACGCGGCGCTGCGGCACCTGGACGACCTGCGCCGCGGCGTCGGCGGGACGGTCCGGATCGCGACGGGCGCCACCACCGTCCGGCACTTCATGGCCGCCGGGGTGGCCGCGTTCCGGGCCCGCCATCCCGAGGCGGCGCTGCAGTTCGAGACGGCGGGATCCAGCCGGCGCTGCCTGGAGACGGTGCGGGCGCACACCGCCGACCTGGCGTGGGTGACGATCGGCCCGCCGCTGGAGGGCGTCGAGCAGCGGGCGGCCTGCGAGCTGCCGTGGACGCTCGCCGTGCACGTCGACGACCCGCTGGCCCGCCGCGACTCCATCCGCCTCGACGACCTGGCGGGCATCCGGCACATCGAACTGCCCGCGCACTCGACGTCCCGCGTCCATCTGGAGACGCACCTCGAGCGGCACGGGGTCCGGCTGACGTCCACCACCAGCGTCGCCGACTGGGACACCGCGCTGCTGCTCGCCGAGCTCGGCCTCGGCCACGCGATCGTGCCGGCGCTGCCCGGCTGGGGCGGCGGCCGGGGCGAGGTGCGGCTGATCCCGATCGCGGACCTGCCGCCCCTCACGGCGGGATGGGCGGCGCGGAGCTGGGACGCGCTGAGCCCGCTGGCCATCGAGTTCGCCGACACCGTCCTGGCGCACCTGCGCACGTGACCGTCCCGGCACCCCCGCGCACCCGGCCCGGAGGTGCGGGCGCGCTCAGGGCCCCGGGCGGGCGCGTGCCCCTCAAGACACGGAAAGGCCCGGCCTCGAGAGGCCGGGCCTTTCCGTCCGGATCCGGGTCCGCGCCGAGGATCGCGGCGGCGCGGGGAATCCGCGTTCTATGGCGATCAGGTCTGCGCCTGGAACATCCAGTGCTGCTTCTCCAGCTGGGCCGCGATGCCGATGAGCAGGTCCTGCGTGACGGGGTCCGGCTCGTCGGTGGCCGCGATCCGCTCGCGGAACCGCGCGATGATCTGCGCCAGCACGTCGGTCACCGCCGCGACCACCTTGTCGTCGGCCAGGTACCCGGCCTCCAGCTGCGGGATCTCGGTGCGGTCGGCGACCGTGCGGGCGCGGCCGTCGGGGTTCACGCCGATCGCGACGGCGCGCTCGGCGACGTCGTCCTGGCCGGCGCGGGCGAGGTCGACGACCTCGTCCAGGTGCTCATGCACGACCTTGAAGTTGCGACCGGTCAGGTTCCAGTGCGCCTGCTTGGCCACGAGCGAAAGATCGATGAGGTCCACCAGGGCGCCCTGCAGGGCCTGCCCGGTGACCTTCAGTGCCTCGTCCGAGAGCGGGCTCTTGACGGCCGCCATTGTTCAGGCTCCTTCCGCGTCGTTACGGTTGTCCGCTACAACGGGAAAGGGTGCCCCCCTATGCCGAGCTCATGCGTGAGGCCGCGCACACCCGCGGCCTCTGATCGGGCATGAACCCGGCGCCGCGGCTCGCACCGCGGTCCGGGGTGTGGGCTACGCGGCGACCATGTCGCCGCGGAACTCGCCGGTGATCTCCTCGGGGGTCTCCGGAATGCGCTCGGCGGGGATCCGCTCGTGCTCGGGCGCGCCCGCCATGACCGGCTCGTGCTGCAGCTCGGCGAGGGCCAGCGAGTCGGCCACCTCCCTGAGCACGTGCGACAGCGGAACGCCCAGCGCCTTGCAGATCGAGGAGAGCAGTTCGGAGGAGGCCTCCTTCTGCCCTCGTTCGACCTCGGACAGGTAGCCGAGGGAAACCCGCGCGGCCGCGGAAACCTCACGGAGGGTGCGTCCCTGGCGCAGCCGCAGCTGCCGCAGTACGTCACCGAGCAGCTGGCGAAGCAGGACCATCGTCTCGCTCCCTCCCTCAGTTCGGACCATCTGCCGGTTCCACCGTACCCGGCTTGACGGTGGCCATGGCAGACCGTTGATTTCGTGTTCGCTCGGAACGTAACGCTGTAATCAGCCCCTAACTTCCCGATCTTCCCGAGCGTCCCCGGTCTCGACCTCGGCGTCAAGTCCCAGCAGGACGCGTCTGAGCAGCTCAAGCGCGTGCACGACGGTCATCCGGCGGATCACCGGGCGGATCTCCGGGCCGGTGCCGGGCACGGGGAGTTTCGGCCTGACCACGGTGCGCGTATTCCCGGGTCCGGTCACGCCGATATAGACCGTTCCCACCGGGTTGCCGTCCTGCGGCTCGGGGCCCGCGACGCCCGTCACCGCGAGCCCGTAGGTCGCGCCGAGCCGGTCCCGGACGCCCTCGGCCATCGCGGCGGCCACGTCCGGGTGGACGGCCCCGTGCTCGGCGAGCAGGACGTCGGAGACGCCGAGCAGGCGGTGCTTCAGCTCCGTCGCGTACGTCACCATCCCGCCCGCGTACGTCGCCGACGAGCCGGGCATCGCGGTCAGCTCCGCGCCGATGAGGCCGCCGGTCAGCGACTCGGCGACCGCGACGGTGGCCGAGCGCTCGGCGAGCAGCCGGTGGACGACGCGGTCCAGCGTGTCCGCCTCCACGCCGTAGACGACCGGGCCGAGCAGCTCGCGGACGCGCTCCTCGACCACCGCGAGCCGGCCCTCGGCGTCCGTGCCGGCCACCGTGATCCGGATCTTGACCTCGGCCGGATCGGGCAGGTAGGCGAGCTTCACCCCGTCCATCGCCTCGACCTCGGCGAGCCGCGTGGCGACGACCGACTCCCAGATCCCGGCGGTGCGCAGCGTCCGGCGGGCGACCGCGGGCAGCCCGGCGATCCCGGCCAGCTCCGGCAGCACCACCTCGTCCATGATCGTGCGCATCTCGAACGGGACGCCGGGCAGCGCGTAGACGATCCCGCCGTCCAGCTCGACGCGCAGGCCGGGGGCGGTGCCTGCGGAGTTGTGCAGCAGCACGGCGCCCTCGGGCACCTCGGCCATGCGGAACGCCATCGGCTGGAGCTCGCGGCCCGCCGCCTCGGCCCGCTCGTGCAGCCGCCGCTCCAGCGCCGGGTCGCGGACGAGCGCGACGCCCGCGGCCTCGGCGAGCGCGTCCCGGGTGAGGTCGTCGTAGGTGGGGCCGAGCCCGCCGGTGGTGATCACCGCGTCGGCGCGGGCCAGCGCGGACCGCACCGCCGCGACGATGACGTCCGCCTCGTCGCCGACGACGACGCTGCGGGTCACGTCGACGCCGTGCTCGGCGAGCCGCTTGCCGAGCCAGGCCGCGTTCCCGTTGATGGTGTCGCCGAGGAGCAGCTCGTCCCCGACGGTGAGCAGTTCGACCCGCATCGCCTCCGCCTCCCCGTCGCCGATCACCCGAATGTACCGGCGGGGGACGACGGTCCGGCCCGCGGCCGGCGGGCGGTTGCGGGCGACGGCGGCACGACCCGCCGGGTTGACCGCCATCGACGGCCAAATCAGGACGAAGACCTCTTTGGCCGACTAACACCTGCTCGCCCGATCAGTCCTCGCATATCGCATTTCGTTGGTCAAGAAAAACGCGAGCCGTGCATTGTGTCACACACCCGCCGGGCCCCGCACACTGCGCGTGAGTGGGAACGCGACCGAGGCGCGCATCGTCGCACCGCTCCGACCTGCGCCATTGCGCCGGCGGTCCACCATCGGCCAACCGCGCCGTCATTTTGTGAGTCAGAACTCATTTGCCATGTCGCGACCACTCCCCATTCACGGGGATAATTGCCAGTGCGGCCGCCATGAACGGGGCTGCGGGGCACGACCGGGGTGGGCGTGCTCCCGCAGCCCGCATGGCGGCCGTGCTCGTCTCGGCCCGTCGGGGCCACCCGCCGTCCCGGTTCCCGGCCACCGGCCGTCCCGGTCCCCGGCCGCCCGTCGCGCTCAGGGGCGTGCCAGGCGCCGCAGGACGGCCCCGCAGCGGCGCGCGTACGCGCGCTGGGCCAGCGGCCCGAGCGGCCCGGCCAGCCGCGCCGGCGCCGTCGCCGGGCGGCTGAACGAGGTGACGGTCAGCCACACCTCGCCCTCGTCGTCCAGATGCACGACGAACGACTCCTCCCCCGACTGCGGATGGCCCGGCAGCGTCCCGTACGCCCATCCGGCACGGCGGTCCTCGTCGCGCGTCCACACGACCCGGCACGGCGCGTTCAGCCGGAACGGACCGAGCCCGATGCCCATCTCCACGCTCACGCCGGGTTCCGCGCGCGGAGCCGACGCCCGCACGCGCACGGGGATCGCCCGGTGCATCCAGAACTCCATGAGCGCGTCCGAGGCGTTGCGCATCGCGGCCGGCCCCGTGCCGACGAGCGTCCGCACCCGCAGGTGCCGGTAGCCCGCCGGCAACTCGGCGTCCCATGTCGCGCCGACCTCGGGATAGGTGAAGTCCTGCCCGCTCATCGGTGTGCGGCCTCCAAACTGACCAATCGATGTCAAGTATCGCCGGTTCTCCTGGCCACCCGCCCGGGCGCCGATCTACCGTCGCCTCATGATCGCCGTCATCGCCGCACTGAACGTGTACCCCGTCAAGAGCGCGGCCGGCGTCCCGCTCGCCGAGGCGGACATGACGCCGGACGGGCTGCGCCACGACCGGGCGTTCATGCTCGTCCGCCCGGACGGCCGGCACCTGTCGCAGCGCGAGGTGCCCGCCCTCGCGCTGGTCCACCCTGCCTACGACGGGGTGAAGCTCACCGTCTCCTCGCCCCTCGCGGACGCGCCGCTGATCTGCGAGGCGGCCGACGGCCCGCCCCGCGACGTCACCGTGCACCGGCGGCCCTGCCAGGGGATCGACCAGGGAGACGACGCCGCCGGTTGGTTCTCCGACGCGCTCGGGCTGCCCTGCCGCCTGGTCCGCTTCACCGGGACGCGCCCGACGATGCGCGGCGGCGGGACGCTGGCGTACGCCGACGGCTACCCGGTCTCGGTGCGGTCGCAGGAGTCGCTCGACGACCTGAACCGCCGGACGGCCGGACCGCTCCCGATGAACCGGTTCCGCCCCAACATCCTCCTGAGCGGCCTCGGCCCCTACGGCGAGGACGGGGTGACCCGGCTGCGCGGCGCCGCCGAGATCGAGCTCATCAGGCCGTGCGGGCGCTGCGTCATCGTCAACACCGACCAGGAGACCGGCGAGCGCTCCCCCGCGACCCTGCGCGCGCTCGCCACGTACCGCACCGGGCGCTTCGACGGCGCCCGCGAGATCGTGTTCGGACGCCTGGGCGTCCCGCGCGCGCTCGGCACGCTCCGGGTCGGCGACGAGCTGACCGCGTCCTGACCCGCGAGAGGGTCAGCTGCGGGGAGCACGCCGCAGGCGCCACGCCTGGACGACGTAGTCCACGCCGGTGACCACGGTGACGATCAGCGCGGCGGCCATCGTGACCCAGCGCAGGTAGTCCAGCGGGCCGGGCAGGATGTAGAAGCCGATCGCGAAGACCTGCAGCATCGTCTTCAGCTTGCCGCCCTTGCTGGCCGGGATCACCCCGTACCGGATGACGACGAACCGCATCACCGTGATGCCGATCTCGCGGGCCATGATGACGGCCGTCACCCACCACCACAGCTCGCCCAGCGCCGACAGGCTGACCAGCGCCGCCCCGGTCAGCGCCTTGTCGGCGATCGGGTCGGCGATCTTGCCGAAGTCGGTGACCAGGCCGCGGGCCCGGGCCAGGTCGCCGTCGATCTTGTCGGTGACGGACGCGGCCGCGAACACCGCGAACGCGCCGATCCGCCAGCCGGTGCCGTCCATGAACAGCAGCCACACGAACAGCGGGACCAGCACGATCCGCAGCAGCGTCAGCGCGTTGGCGATGTTGTAGACGCTCGCCGGCGGCGGGTCCGGCGACCCGGCGACCGGCTCCGGCGTGCCCGCGATCATGACACGTCCGCGACGAGGTCCACGCCCTCGCTGCCGGTGACCCGGGCGGCGACGATCTCGCCGAGGGCCAGGCCCTCGCCCCGGACCAGCACCGTGCCGTCCACCTCGGGCGCCTGGTGCGCGGCGCGGCCCTCGAACCCGCCGTCCACCTTGTCCTCCAGCAGCACGTCGATCCGCGAGCCGACGCGGTCCTCGGCGCGCTGCGCGGTCAGCTCCTCGGCCAGCTCCGACAGCTCCTCGACGCGGCGGGCGATCTCGTCCCGGTCGACCTTGCCGTCGAGGTTCGCGGCCTCGGTGCCGTCCTCGTCGGAGTAGCCGAACACCCCGACGGCGTCCAGCCGCGCGGCGGACAGGAACTCCACCAGCTCCTCGAAGTCGTCCTCGGTCTCGCCGGGGAACCCGACGATGAAGTTGGATCGCACGCCCGCCTCCGGGGCCTGCGCGCGGATCTGGTCGAGCAGCTCCAGGAACCGGACGCGGTCGCCGAACCGGCGCATGGAGCGCAGCACCGGGCCGCTGGCGTGCTGGAAGGACAGGTCGAAGTAGGGCGCGACGCCGGGCGTGCCGCAGATCGCCTCGATCAGCCCCGGCCGGGTCTCGGCCGGCTGCAGGTAGCTGACGCGGACGCGCTCGATGCCGTCCACCGCCGCGAGGCCGGGCAGCAGCTTCTCCAGCGCGCGGAGATCACCGAGGTCCTTGCCGTAGGACGTGGAGTTCTCGCTGACGAGGACCAGTTCCCGGACACCGTGGCCGGCGAGCCAGTGCGCCTCCTCCAGCACCTCCGCCGGGGGCCGCGACACGTACGCGCCGCGGAACGCCGGGATCGCGCAGAACGTGCAGCGCCGGTCGCAGCCGGACGCGAGCTTGAGCGGCGCCACCGGGCCGCCGCCGAGGCGCCGCCGCAGCACCCGCGGGCCGGACGCGGGCGCCACCCCGTCCGGCAGGTCGCCCTGCTCGCCGGAGGGGCCGCCGTGCCCCGGGATCGCCACGCCCTCCGCGGACGCGGACCGCTCGACCGGGCTGATCGGCAGCAGCGTGCGGCGGTCGCGCGGGGCGTGCGCCTCGCGCGCCCGGCCCTCCATCACGTCGTCGAGCCGCTCCCCGATCGACAGGTAGTCGTCGAAGCCGATCACCGCGTCGGCCTCCGGCAGGGCCTCCGCCAGCTCCCGGCCGTACCGCTCGGCCATGCAGCCGGCCGCGACGACCTTGGCGCCGGAGTCGTGCGCCGCGAGCAGCGTGTCGATGGAGTCCTTCTTGGCCGCCTCGATGAAGCCGCAGGTGTTGACGACCACGACGTCGGCGCCGTCCGCGCCGTCCGACAGGTCCCACCCGGCGTCCTCGATGCGCGCGGCGAGCTCCTCGGAGTCCACCTCGTTGCGGGCGCATCCGAGGGTGATGAGCGAGACCTTGCGGCGAGTCGACATGCCCCTAAGGTAATGGGCCCGGGCAGCGCCGTGGACCGCCGCCCCGCCCTGGTGACCGAGCGGTCAGGTGCCGCCGGGCCCGGCGGGCGGGGGCCTCAGGCGGCGGCGGGGTCGTTGCGGTCGAAGCTGAGCCGCTGGACGCCCTTGCCCTTCCCGGGCGTGCCGATGTCCTTGCCGTTCACGGTGAGCCGGACGCCGCCGCCGATGCCGATCACCATGCTGATCTTCTTCTTGGCGGTCCACTTCTTCTGGTCGCCGCTGCGCAGCACGCCGGAGTACAGCGCCTTGCCCTTGTCCCCGCGGACGTTGACCCACACCGTCCGCTTGGCGATGACCTCGACCTCGACCGTGGTGCGCGGCGCCGCCGCCACCGGGTCGGTGGACTTGGCGGGCGCGGGCTGCGTCGGCTTCGGGGTGCCCGGCGAGGGCGTCCCCGCGACCTGCCGCGCGGTGTGCCGCTCGTGCCCGCCGTCGTGCCGGACGGCCTGGACCACCCCGGCGATCACCACGACGGCGAGGGCGAGCGCCATCGCCGCGCTCCAGTTCGCCGAGCGGCGCTCGCGGAACGGGATCGGGCGCTCCGGCTCGAACGCCGCCGTCGCCGACACCGGCTGCGGCGCGCCGCCGTGCGCGGCGTCGAACTCGCTGACCAGCGGTTCCGGATCGATGCCGATGACCCGCGCGACGCTGCGGATGTGCCCGCGCGCGTAGAAGTTGCCGCCGCAGGCGGAGAAGTCGTCGGACTCCATGCCGCGGATCACCGTCTCGCGGATCCGCGTCTGGAGACTGACCTGCGTCACCGAGAGACCCGCCTGCCGACGCTCCTGGGCCAAGGTCTCACCGATGCTCACGCCGGGCCTCCTTCGAGCGCGTTCGCGGCTGGTTCCACGCTGATGCGACACCAGTCTAGAAACGGGAATGCCCGCTCGGCGAGCGCCAACACGTTCGAAACAGGGCAAGATTTCGCATCATTCCGCCATGCCGTTCCTGGTATCCGGTGGCCATATGACGGTAACCGCGACGGCATTCCGTTGTTTCCCTGCGGTAAGTGCGCCGCGGGAGCGCCCGGTCAGCCCCCGCCGCGCAGTTCCGCGAGCACTCCCGGCAGGTCGTCGGGCTTGACGAGGACGTCGCGCGCCTTGGAGCCCTCGCTCGGCCCGACGATGTCGCGGCTCTCCATCAGGTCCATCAGCCGGCCCGCCTTGGCGAAGCCGACGCGCAGCTTGCGCTGCAGCATCGAGGTGGACCCGAACTGCGTCGACACCACCAGCTCGATCGCCTGGACGAGCAGGTCCATGTCGTCGCCGATGTCCTCGTCGATCTCCTTCTTCGGCGCGGACGACTCGGCGACGTCCTCCCGGTACTTCGCCTCCATCTGCCCCTTGCAGTGGTCGACGACCGAGTGGATCTCCTTCTCCGACACGTAGGCGTTCTGGATCCGCATGGGCTTGCTCGCGCCCATCGGCAGGAACAGCGCGTCGCCCTGCCCGACGAGCTTCTCCGCGCCCGGCTGGTCGAGGATGACGCGGCTGTCGGACAGCGAGGACGTCGCGAACGCCAGCCGGGACGGCACGTTGGCCTTGATGAGGCCGGTGACGACGTCGACGGACGGGCGCTGCGTCGCGAGGACGAGGTGGATGCCGGCGGCTCGGGCGAGCTGGGTGATGCGGACGACCGAGTCCTCGACGTCGCGGGGCGCGACCATCATCAGGTCGGCGAGCTCGTCGACGATCACCAGCATGTAGGGGTAGGGGGTGTAGACGCGCTCGCTGCCGGGCGGCGCGGTGAGCTTGCCCGCCTTCACCGCCTTGTTGAAGTCGTCGATGTGCCGGAACCCGGACGCGGCGAGGTCGTCGTACCGGCGGTCCATTTCGCCGACGACCCATTCGAGGGCTTCCGCCGCTTTCTTGGGGTTGGTGATGATCGGGGTGATCAGATGGGGAATGCCCTGGTACATGGTCAGCTCGACCCGTTTCGGGTCGACCAGGATCATCCGCACCTCGTCCGGCGTCGCCCGCATCAGCACCGACGTGATCAGCCCGTTGATGCAGGTCGACTTGCCCGCGCCCGTCGCGCCCGCGATCAGGATGTGCGGCATCTTCGCCAGGTTCGCCACCACGGTGCGGCCCTCGACGTCCTTGCCGAGCCCCACCACCATCGGGTGGTGCTCGTTGGTCGCCGCCGGGGAGCGCAGCACGTCGCCGAGGCTGACGATGTCCTTGTCGGTGTTCGGGATCTCCACGCCGATCGCCGACTTGCCGGGGATCGGGGAGATGATCCGCACGTCCGCGCTCTTCACCGCGTACGCGATGTTCTTGGTGAGCGCGGTGACCTTCTCCACCTTCACCGCGGGACCCAGCTCGATCTCGTAGCGGGTGATCGTCGGGCCCCGCGTGAACCCGGTGACCTGCGCGTCGATGTCGAACTGCTCCAGCACGCCGGTGAGCGCGTTGACCACCGTGTCGTTGGCCTTCGTGCGCGGCTTGGCCACGCTGCCCGGCCGCAGCGCCGACGGGTCCGGCAGGACGTAGATCTCGCCGGACGACGACAGCGGCAGCTGCTCGGAGCTGCGCGGCGCCGGGGTCGGGTCCGGGACGTCGGCGTGCGCGGGCTCCTCGGGCGGCGCGGGCTCCTCCAGGACCGGGTCGGCCGGCGGCGGCACGTCGTCGACGGGCGGCGCCGGCGGCGGGACGTCCCCGCCGAACGGGTCCGGCTCGAACAGCTCGTCCGCGAGGTCGCGGCTCGGCCGGTCCGGGCGCTTCGGCTCGTCCTCCAGCAGCGGCGTGTCGTACGGCCGCGAGTGCTCGCCGACCTCCAGCTCGTCCTCGGACTCGTCCGGCTTCTTCTTGCGGCGGCGCTTCTTCGGCGCCTCCTCCTCGTCCGCCGCGCCGGACGGGTGCTCGGGGCGGCCCTGCAGCGTCGCGACGGCCCACAGGTCGCCGACCCGCTCGGGCACCTTCGCGATCGGGGTCGCGGTGATGACCAGCAGCCCGAACCCCGACAGCAGGAGCAGCAGCGGCACCGCCACCCAGCCGCTGAGCGCGGCGTCCAGCGGCGCCGACACCAGCCAGCCGACGACGCCGCCCGCGTCGCGCACGCCGGCCATGTCCTTGGCCGGCGACGGGACGCCCGCCGCGATGTGCAGGATGCCGAGCACCCCGACGGTGAGCGCGGTCAGGCCGATGACGACGCGCCCGGTCTCCTCGCTCTGCTCGGGATGGCGCAGCGTCCGCCACGCCAGCAGCGCCAGCACGACCGGCAGCGCCATGGCCACGATGCCGATGCCGCCGCGCACGACCTTCTCCAGGGCGATCGTGACGACGCCGTCCGGCCGGAACCAGGTCACCGACGCCAGCACGATCGACGAGCCGAGCAGCGCGAGCCCGAGCCCGTCGCGCCGGTGCTCGGGATCGAGGTTGCGGGCGCCGTCGCCGTAGGCGCGGAAGATCGAGCCGACGGCGACCGCCGCGAGCAGGTACAGCTTGAACAGCAGCTTGAAGAAGCCGAGGACGGCCTGCGAGATCGGGTCCGGCTTCTGCTGCGGGCGGCCCCGGCCGGATCCCCGGCCCGCGCCGCCCTTGGCGCCGCCCCTCGCTCCACCGCCCTTCGCTCCGCCGCTCCTGGCGCTGCCGTTCGTTCGCTTCCGGGGGGCCGACCCTGCGGGTTTGCGAGCCGCGCTGCCCCCGGTACGCGAGGAGGTGGTCTTCGCTCCCCCGGACGCACGTGTGGCCATGGTCATGAGAGTAACCAAGGAGCGTCCGGGTTCCGGGGACGGCGAACGGGCGTGTTGCCCATACCGGACGAGCGGGAACGACGCGGCCCGGGACGGCCGCGCGCGGTGCGCGGCACGGCCGTCCCGGGCGGCGGCTACACCTCGACGACCACCGGGATGATCATGGGGCGGCGGCGGTAGTTGTCGCTCACCCACTTGCCGACCGTGCGCCGGATCAGCTGGTTGATCTGGTGCGTGTCGTTCACGGCGTCGCCGGCCGCGCCGGCCAGCACGCCCTCGATCCGCTCGATGATCTCGTCGAAGTCCTCGTTGACGATGCCGGCGCCGCGGGCGTGCACCTCGGGCCCGGCCACCAGCTTGCCGGAGGTCGAGTCGATGCCGACGACGATGGAGACGAAGCCCTCCTCGCCGAGGATCCGCCGGTCCTTCAGCGAGGTCTCGGTGACCTCGCCGACCGACAGGCCGTCCACGTAGACGTACCCGGCCGGGACGGCGCCGACGATCCGGGCCCGCCCGTCCACCAGGTCGACGACGACGCCGTCCTCGGCGATGACGATGTTGTCGTCCGGCACGCCGGTGAGCGCGGCGAGCTTGGCGTGCGCCCGCAGGTGCCGCCACTCGCCGTGGATCGGCATGAAGTTGCCCGGCTTCGTCACGTTCAGCACGTACAGCAGCTCGCCCGCCGACGCGTGCCCGGACACGTGCACCAGCGCGTTGCCCTTGTGCACGATCCGCGCGCCCCACCGGGTGAGGCCGTTGATGACGCGGTTGACCGCGTTCTCGTTGCCCGGGATGAGCGAGGACGCCAGCATCACGGTGTCGCGGTCGGTGATGCGGATCGAGTGGTCGCGGTTGGCCATCCGCGACAGCGCCGACATCGGCTCGCCCTGCGAGCCGGTGCACACCAGCACCAGCCGGTCGCCGGGGATGTCGTCCAGCTCCTTCTGGTCGACCATCACGTCCTCGGGGACGTTCAGGTAGCCCAGTTCGCGGGCGACGCCCATGTTGCGCACCATCGAGCGGCCGACGAAGCAGACCTTGCGGCCGTTGGCGACGGCCGCGTCCAGCACCTGCTGCACACGGTGGATGTGCGAGGCGAAGCAGGCGACGATGAGCCGCTCCTGCGCGGTGCGGAACACCTCGTCGACGACCGGGCCGATGTTGCGCTCGCTGGTGACGAAGCCCGGGACCTCGGCGTTGGTCGAGTCCGACAGCAGCAGGTCGATGCCCTCGGTGCCGAGCCGGGCGAACCCGGGCAGGTCGGTGAGCCGGCCGTCCAGCGGCAGCTGGTCCATCTTGAAGTCGCCGGTGTGCAGGACGAGCCCGGCGGACGTGCGGACGGCGAGCGCGAGCGCGTCCGGGATCGAGTGGTTGACGGCGAAGAACTCGCAGTCGAACGGCCCGAACGTGCGCCGGTCGCCCTCGGCCACCACGTCGGTGACCGGCTTGATGCGGTGCTCGGTGAGCTTGGCCTCCAGCAGGGCCAGCGTGAGCCTCGAGCCGACCAGCGGGATGTCGCGGCGCTCGCGCAGCAGGTACGGGACCGCGCCGATGTGGTCCTCGTGCCCGTGCGTGAGGACGACGGCCTCGATGTCGTCGAGGCGGTCCCTGATGTACTCGAAGTCCGGCAGTATCAGGTCGACGCCGGGCTGCTCGGTCTCGGGGAAGAGCACGCCGCAGTCGACGACGAGCAGGCGACCGCCGTACTCGTAGACCGTCATGTTGCGGCCGATCTCCCCCAGCCCGCCGAGCGCGACGATGCGCAGACCGCCCTCGGGCGGCGCGGGCGGGTGCGAGAGCTCCGGGTGAGGATGGCTCACCGGGCGACCTCCGGAATGACGACCTCCGGCACTTTGACTCCCCCTATCGTGAGGTCTTCACGCAGGCGCGCCGCGAACTCCGGCGTGGCCTCCACCAGCGGGGCGCGCAGCGGGCCGCCCCCGGGAAGGCCCAGCAGGTTCAGCGCTGCCTTGACGGCGATGGCGCCCTGCGTACGGGTCATGATCGCGGTGACCACGGGCAGCAGCCGCCGGTGGATCTCCAGCGCCCGCCCATGCTCACCGGCGCGGTATGCGTCGATCATCTCATGGAGTTCGATTCCCACGACATGGCCGACCACGCTGACGAACCCGGCGGCGCCGACCGACAGCCAGGGCAGGTTCAGCACGTCGTCGCCGGAGTACCAGACCAGGTCGGTCTCCGCCATCACCCGGGAGGCGCCGAACAGGTCGCCCTTGGCGTCCTTGACGGCGATGATCCGCGGATGCTCGGCGAGCTGCATCAGCGTGTCGTTCTGGATCGGCACCCCGGCGCGCCCCGGGATGTCGTAGAGCATGTTGGGCAGCCCCGTCGCGTCGGCCACCGCCGAGAAGTGGCGGAGCAGGCCCTCCTGCGGAGGCTTGTTGTAGTACGGGGTGACCACGAGCAGACCGTGCGCGCCGGCGGCCTCGGCCTGCCGCGCGAGTTTCAGGGTGTGCTCGGTGTGGTTGGTTCCGGCACCGGCGACGATCACGGCGCGGTCGCCGACCGCCTCGATGACCGCGCGCAGAAGCTTGCTCTTCTCGTCGTCGCTCGTCGTCGGCGACTCGCCGGTCGTCCCGTTGACGACCAGGCCGTCGTGGCGCCGCTCGTCGACCAGGTGGGTCGCGAGGCGTGCGGCGCCGTCGTAGTCGACTCCGCCGTCCGGCAGGAACGGCGTGACCATCGCGGTCAGCATCCGCCCGAACGGGGCGTCGGTCGTTGTGCTGGGTGCCATGCATCGAACGGTACCGTTCCGGCCGCCGGGTTGGAGCCGCAGGTGGAGGGGTTCGGCGGCCGGGTCGGGACGGGAGCGCCGGCGGCCCTCCGGGCCGGGCTCGGAGCGGGCATGGAAGAAGCCGCCGCCACACGCTCGGGGGTACGCGTGGCGGCGGCTCCCACACCCGACATCGTGGCACGCAAATGCCTCGTTACGGGGTCAGTCCGGCCACTTCCCGGACTCGGTTGGATAACGTGACCCTCCGGTCAGTTCGCGCAGCCGGCCGCGCAGTTCCTCGACGTCCGGCGTGCGCACGAGATCATTGCCCCGGACCGCCCACCAGTGGCCGGATCCGCCCCGCCCGATCCGCCATCCGGTGAACTCGGCTGACAGCTCGCTGAGCCGGTCGGCGTCATGCCACGCGGTCTGCTGAATGCGCATCGGCCTCGTCCTCGCTTCCTTGCCAGCCGACGGTACGGCCCGCTCTACCGCACCGATGCGTACCCCGCCGATGTCCGGCTATACACCCCTTCTCAGCTGGGCGGACGGAGAAATCGGTACGTAGTCGGCCGGGTTTCTCAGCGGCCAACTTTTTCTGTCGCCGCGGGCAGCCATGTCGCGCGATATCGGGCCCATTCGGCCGGCGTGGTGGTCCAGTCCGCGTACACGCCGACGCCGTACGGACGCTTCGGCGGGCGTTTGAGCTCGCCGATTCCGCGCCGTACACCACGAAGGGCGACGGTGAGATTCTCAGCCCAGTCCATCAAGGGCCGATATGTGGGCACGCCCATGAAGACCGTGACCCGATCGCCGATCAGTTCGAGGGTGTGGCGGGTGTGCCGGGCGAAGTGCCAGCCCGCGAGCGACTGCGTCGGCAGGGAAACGTCGTAGGCCATGACGGCCACCTGGTCGACGCGCGCGGCGACCTTCCGCAGGAAGGCGTCGGTCGGACGCGGCGGGTAGTGCCACGGCCCGGTACGCGGGAGCAGGGCCTTGTAGACGGGCTGCGCCGCGTCGACGAGCGTCGACTGCTCCAGCGCCACCGACAGCAGGCGGCCGCGGGAGCGGGTCAGCGCGCGGGTCGCGTCCAGCAGCGCGAGGAACGCGCCGTCGTCGGGGTAGATCGGCTCGAAGTCGTAGTGGACGCCGTCGAACCCGAGGTCGAGGAAGGCCGCGTCGGTCCGCAGCACCCGTTCCCGGACGGCGGGGTCGTCCAGGTCGATGACCCCCTTGCCCTCGACCTCCCGGATCTGGCCGAGGTACGCCTGGACTCGCACCCCCGGCGCGTACCGGTGGACGGCCTTGGCGAGCGGCCCCGCGTACCGGTACTTGGCCGCGGGGACCGTCCCGTCCGCCTCGAACGGCCCGGCATGGAAGAACACGTCGGTGATGCGGTTCTGCTCGAGGAGCTCCGCGAGGGCCCGGTACTCGGCGTCGGTGTGCGGCTCCCCCACCCACTGGTGCCTGGCCCACAGCGCGTTCGCCTCGGTGCCGCGCGCCTCCGGCTCGGGCTGCCACCACGTCCACGCGCCGGCGAGGGTGAGCGCGACCAGCCCCAGCACGTACGCGGCCGTCCAGCCCGCCCACCGCAGCGCACCGCGCCATTTCCCGCCAGAACGCCTGATCCCCGTCATTTAGCAATGATCGCGTATCGGTCCGGCACATCGGACGAACCGGAGCCCGCCGGGTCCGCGTGCGGCAAGCCGGAGGGCACGCGCCGGCCATGGGTCGATCATGATTGTCCCCGAACCGCGCGGCGGGCGCGGCAAGCGTTGACAACGGGGGAATTCTTGGGTGACGAGGCGGCCTAGCGGTGCCGGGCCCCCGGTCTCGACTGGGTCTCTGTTGGGGGGCCGCCCCGATCCTGTTCCGAATACCGGGATGGAGGTCGAACCGACATGCGAGCACGACCGGACCAGGCCGAACCGAGACCCCTGCTACCGACGAAGTCGGCCCGGGGGCGGGGGGTCGTTCCCCCTCGAGAGGCACTGCTCAGCACCCGGGCGCTCCTGATCGTCCTCGTGGCGATCGGCGCCGGCGCTCTGACCGCAATGGCACCGCAGGCCGCGATCCCGATCGGGGTCGGAGTCGGCGTCGTCACCCTGCTGGCCCAGATCGTCAAAGACTGAACCGTCGAGGACCGATATTTCTCCGGCGGCGCGTTCGGCGCCGGGCGCCCGGCGCCGAACGCACCGCCATCAGAAGACCGGGATGATGTCCGCCGCCTCGATGCCGGTGACGTCCACGCCGGAGATGTCCAGCTCGGGGATCGCGGGGAACTCGATGCCCCAGCGCTCCACGATCGCGCGGACCCGGGCGATCGCGACCCGCCAGTTCTCCGCCTGCTCGTCGAACGACAGCACGCCGAGACCCGCGTCGCGGGCGTGGTCCATCAGCACGCGGTGGTTGTGCAGGAAGTAGGGCGGCAGGTCCCAGAAGCCCTCCGGCGGCTCCCAGAGGATCATCGACAGGAACACGAAGCCGGCCCGCAGCTGCTTGGTGATCTGGCCCTTCACGTCCTCGGTGAGGCCGGGCCACTCGTTCTCCAGGATCGTCATGCAGATCTGCAGGTGCCGCGACTCGTCCCGGCCGATCCGCTTGAACATCTCGCCGAACAGCGGGTGCCGGGTGCCGGACGCCATGCCGCGGAACAGCGTGGACGCGGCCATCTCCCCCATCATGAAGCTGGTGAACAGCACGGCCAGCGAGTACCTGCGGACGGCGCTGTTGTAGCCCTGCCAGTAGCGGCCGCCGTTGTGGTAGAGCCAGCCGATGTTGTTGTGCGCGGCCTTCTCCAGGTCGGTCCGCGGCGTCCAGTCGAGCGGGCCGCCCGGCCAGATCCGCGCGATCGACCGCTGGCAGCACTCCTCGTGGTTCATCTCGTCGCGGGTGATCGAGAAGAAGCACTTGCGGACCGGGTCCTCCTCGTGCTGCTCGAACGCGTGGATGGTCGCGCGGGCGAACACCGCGGGCCCGGAGGCGTCGAAGTTGGCGAGCACCGCGAACCAGTACATGAGCCCGAGGCGCTGCTCCGGCGGGAAGCCGTCCGGGCGCAGCTCGTCCCAGGGCAGGTCGGCGGGGTTCCAGACGGTCCGCTTCGACTTCTCGTAGATCGCGGCGAGCTTGTCGGTCTCGACCCGCCACTCCATCGGGTAGATGTTCGGCTGCGGGATGTCCGGGGCGGGCCAGAACCCGCCCTCAGGAACGGTCGGCTTGTCGGCCATGGAAGGCTCCTCGATGGTCACCGTCTCGTGACGCCCTACCGTCCATTGTCGGCGACCCGGTCGCGACCGGGAAGGCGGCGGGGGCGCGGCGCACCCGCGTCCGCTGGGTGAGGGCCACGCAGACGAGGACACCGGCGGCGCCCACCGCCGTCACCGCGTCGATCGACTCGCCGAGCAGCAGCCACGACCAGCCGAGCGTCATCACCGGCTGGGCGAGCTGCACCTGGCTCGCGCGGGCGATCCCGGCCCGCGCCAGCCCCTCGTACCAGGCGAAGAAGCCGAGGTAGGCGGAGAAGGCGGTCACGTAGCCGAAGCCGAGCGCGGCGTGGCCCGTCCAGTGCGGGCGGGTCGTCGCGAGCAGGAGGCCGGTCACCGGGACCGTGATCGGCGCGGCCAGGACGAGCGCCCAGGAGATCACCCGCCAGCCGGGCATGTCGCGGGCGAGGCGGCCGCCCTCGGCGTAGCCCGCGGCTGCGGCCAGCAGCGCGCCGAACAGCAGCAGGTCGGCGGCGCTGAACCGGCCGGCGCCGCGGACCAGCGCGAAGCCGGTGACGCAGGCGGCCCCGGCGGCGCCGGCGAGCCAGAAGGCGCGGGACGGGCGCTCGCCCGCGCGCAGCGCGCCGAGGACGGCGGTCGCCGCCGGCAGCAGCCCGACCACGACGGCCGAGTGGGAGGACGAGGCGCCCCGGTCGAGCGCGAGCGTGGACAGGATCGGGAACCCGAAGACCACCCCGGCGGCCGCGACGGCGAGCGCACCCCACTCGCGGCCGCGCGGCCGGCGGGCCCGGACCGATAGCAGTGCGATCGCGGCGAGGACGCTCGCGGCGGCCGACCGGCCGACCCCGATCAGGTAGGGGTCGAGGCCCTCCAGTCCGTACTCCGTGCCCGGAAGGGTGAAAGAGAAGATCAGCACGCCCAGTGCGGCGAGCCAGATGCCGAGCCCCGGCCTCGTGCCCGCTACCGGGCTGGGTGCAGTAGCGCTATCCTTGGTACTCATGAACAACGATAGCAGTGTGGCGGCTCTCGCCGACGCGCTGCGCACCGAGGTGGGCCGGCTGAGCCCGGGCGAGCGCCTGCCGTCGAGCCGGGCGCTGGTCGAGCGGCACCGCGTCAGCCCCGTCACGGTGTCGCGGGCCATCGGGCTGCTCGCCGCCGAGGGGCTGGTCGTCACGCGCCCGGGCGCGGGCGCCTTCGCCGCGCGGCGGCCCTCCCCCGCGTCCGAGCCCGCCGACTTCGGCTGGCAGGCGGTGGCGCTGGCGGGCCGCTCGGTGGACGCGGCGGGCGTGTCCTGGCTGCTCACCCCGCCGCCGGAGGGCACCGTCGCGCTCAGCGGCGGCTACCCGCACCCGAGCCTGCAGCCGGTCCGCGCCCTGGCGAACGCCGCGGGGCGGGCGGCCCGGCGGCCGAGCGCGTGGGACATGCCCCGGCCCGGCGGCGTGCCCGAGCTGCGCGCCTGGTTCGCCCGCGGCGTCGGCGGCGGCGTGTCCCCCGGCGACGTGACCGTCACCAACGGCGGGCAGCAGTCGCTCACGACCGTGCTGCGGGCGCTGCTCCCGCCCGGCGCGCCCGTCCTGGTCGAGTCGCCGACGTACCTCGGCGTGCTGGCCGTCGCGCGGGCGAGCGGGCTGCGGCCCGTCCCCGTGCCGGTGGACGCCGAGGGCGTCCGCCCCGACCTGCTCGCCGAGGCGTTCGCGATGAGCGGCGCGCGGGCGTTCTACTGCCAGCCGGCCTTCCACAACCCGACCGGGGCGGTGCTGAGCGCCGAACGGCGCGCGCGGGTCCTCGACGTCGCGCGCGCCGCCGGCGCCTTCGTCGTCGAGGACGACTACGCGCGGCACCTCGGCATCGACCCGCCCCCGCCGCCGCTGATCGCGCAGGACGCCGACGGCCGGGTCGTGCACATCGCCTCGCTCACCAAGGCCACCGCGCCGAGCCTGCGGATCGCCGCGGTGATCGCGCGCGGCCCGGTCGCCGAGCGGATCCGCGCGACGCAGCTCGTCGAGGAGTTCTTCCCGGCCCGTCCGCTGCAGGAGACGCTGCTCGAGCTCGTCAGCTCGCCGGGCTGGCCGCGGCACCTGCGGGCGATCCGCACGGCGCTGCCTGCGCGCCGCGACGCACTGCGCGCCGCGCTCGCCCGGGACCTGCCGGAGCTGCGCCCGAACCGTCCGGCGGGCGGCCTCCACCTGTGGGTCCGGCTGCCGGACGGCGTCGACGACGTCGCGGTCGCCGACGCCGCCCTGCGCGCGGGCGTCCTGGTCAGCGCCGGGCGGCCGTTCTTCCCCGCCGAGCCGCCGGCGCCGTTCCTGCGGCTGAGCTACGGCAGCGCGTCGTCGGAGGCGGAGCTGGCGGAGGGCGTCCGGCGCCTCGCCACCGTCCTGCGCTGACGGCCCGCCCGGAGGCCGGCGCGCCGTGCGGTCAGGGCGCCGTGCGGTCGGGCCCCCGGGTCGTCAGGGCGCCGTGCAGAAGCAGAACTCGTTGCCCTCCGGGTCGCGCCACACCCGGAACGGGGCCCGCGGGTCGCCCATCGGCCCGCCGGCCGGGGTCGCGCCGAGCCGCGCGGCGCGCTCGCCGGCGGCGTGGATGTCGGGGACGTCCAGGTCGAAGTGGATCCGGTTCTTGATCGCCTTGCGCTCCGGGACGCGCTGGAACGACAGCACCGGGCCGCCCTCGCCGGCCGGCTCCAGGTCGAGCCAGTCGTCCTCGGCGGCGGCGGTCCGCACGCCGAGCAGCCCGCCCCAGAACGCGGCCAGCGCCTTCGGGTCGGCGCAGTCGACCACGACGCCGAGCTTCAGGCCGGTCATCGGGCTCCTCCCACGGGACGGGCGATCCGCGCCGAGCGCGCGGTGGCGCGCCGGCAGTGCACCGGCTCAGGGCGGCGGACCGGACGCGCCGGAAGCAGGGCGCGGAGCCGGGCGCGCCTGCGCGCCGCGCGCTCCCTCGCCAGGGCGCCGGCGGTGAGCCGCGCCTCGACGATGTCGGCCTGCAGCCGCGCGAACTCCCGCCCGGCCCAGGCGTGCCGGGCCGCGAGGCCCGCCAGGTACGGCAGCGCGTTCATCGCGCCTCCCTTCGTTGACACCAGTGAAACGGTAACGATGGTGTCGGAATCGCGCAACCAGTAAAAGACGTTCACTGGTGTCGACGGTTGGTAGGCTGCTCACGGACGGGTGGAGGGACCGATGGCGGACGCGCAGACCGACGACCCGGCCCTGCTGCTGCAGGACTTCGTCAACACGCTGGACCTCGACTCCGGCGCCGAGGGCCTCCCCGCGCCGGAGGCGCTGGCCGGATGGCTGGCCGGGCGCGGGCTCGTCCCGCCCGGGACGCCCGCCGGGCCCGCCGACCTGAGCACCGCGATCACCCTGCGCGAGGGCCTGCGCGAGGCCATGGCCGCCCACCACGGGCCGCAGGAGGCCGACTTCCCCGGCGATCTGGACGACGCGCTCGCCGCGCTGCCGCTGCGCGTCGACCTGACCGGGCCGCGGCCCGCGCTCGTCCCGCTCGACCCGCCCGCGACCGCCGCCGCGGGACTCGCCCGCCTCGCCGCCGCGATCATGGACGCGGCCGCCGCCGGGACGTGGCCGCGCCTCAAGGTCTGCCAGGAGGGCACCTGCCGCTGGGCGTTCCTCGACACGTCCAAGAACCGGTCGCGGTCCTGGTGCTCGATGCGCACCTGCGGCAACCGCACCAAGACCCGCGCCTACCGGGCCCGCAACCGCGCCTGAGCCGGTGCCGGGCCCTAGGGTGTGCGGTGATCGTCCAGGAGAGGGGCTGCCATGACCGCTGGTGGGGCCGATGCGGGGGTGCGGGACGCGCGGCGCGCGGACGCGGCCGCCGTCGCCGACATCCAGGTGCGCGCCTGGCGGCAGGCCTACCGCGACCTGCTCCCCGCCGGCGTCCTCGAGCGGGTGACCGGCCCGGACGCCCTGGAGGCGTGGCGGGAGCGCTGGGCGGACGCGGCGGCGAACCCGCCGAGCCCGCGGCACCGGCTGCTCGTCGCGGTCGCGTCCGACCTGGTCGTGGGGTTCGCGGCGCACGCCCCCGCCGAGGACGCCGACCTCGACGCCGCCACCACGGCCGAGCTGATCACGCTGCTGGTCGACCCGCTGCACGCCCGCGCCGGGCACGGCAGCCGGCTGCTCGCCGCCACCGTCGACCTGCTCCGCGAGGACGGCTTCACCACCCTGATCAGCTGGGTCTTCGAGAAGGACGAGGTCATCCGGCGGTTCCTCGGCGGCGCGGGCTGGGCGCCCGACGGGACGGCCCGCACCCTCGACATGGGCGAGCCCGTCCGGCAGATCCGGCTCCACACCGACATCGCCGTCCGGTAGCGGCGCCGTCCGGCGGGGGCCGGTGAGGGGCACGGGCCGTCCGGCCATATCGTTGAGGCCGTGCCCGAGTCCACCTCCCTGACGCCGCATGCCCCGGCGACGCCGCCGAGCGCCGACCACCGCCGGTGGCTCGGCATGGTCGTCATCAGCCTGGGCGTCTCGCTGGTCGTCGTGGACGCCACCATCGTCGGCGTGCTGCTGCCGCGGATCGTGTCCGACCTGGACCTGACGACCGCCGGCGCGGAGTGGATCACCTCGGTGTACTCGCTGGTGTTCGCGGCCCTGCTGATCCCGTTCGGCCGGGCCGGCGACCTGTTCGGGCGGCGCCGGATGTTCGTGCTCGGCGTGGCGGTGTTCGCGGTCGCGAGCCTGGCCGCCGCGGCGGCGGGCGGCGGCGGCGCGCTGGTGGCCGCGCGGGCGGCGCAGGGCGTCGGCGCGTCGATGATCCTGCCCGCGACGCTGTCCACGGTGAACGCGGTGTTCACCGGACGGGACCGTGCCGTCGCGTTCGGGATCTGGGGCTCGATGATCAGCGGGATGGCCGCGCTCGGGCCGCTGGTCGGCGGGGCCGTCGCGACCGGCGGCGGCTGGCGCTGGGCGTTCGGGATCAACGTCCCGCTCGGCGCGGCCCTCATCGCGGGCGCGTTCCGGCTGATGCCGGAGACCCGCGCCGCGGGCACGGCCGCGCGGGGGGCGCTCCGCGAGATCGACTGGTCCGGGGCGGCGCTGTCGGCGCTCGGGCTCGCCGCCCTGGTGTGCGGGCTGATCGAGGGCCAGACGTACGGCTGGTGGGCGGCCACCCGGCGGTTCTCGGTGGCCGGGTTCGACTGGCCGGGCACGGCGGTGTCGCCCGTCCCGGTGGTGATCGCGCTCGGGATCGTGCTGATCGCGGCGCTGGTGGTCGTCGAGCGGGCGCGGGCGGCGGCGGGCCGTCCGGTGATGCTGGACCTCGACCTGTTCCGGATCCCGAACTTCCGGCACGGCAACCTCGCCTCGTCCCTGATCAACGTGGGCGAGCTGGGGCTGCTGTTCATCCTGCCGCTGTTCCTGCTGGGCGTGCACGGCACGAACCCGCTGCAGATCAGCGTCGCGATCCTGCCGCTGGCCGTCGGGGCGTTCCTCACCGGCGGGTACGCGGGCAGGCTCGCCAACAAGCGCGGCGCGCACCGGGTCGTGCAGATCGGCATGGTGCTGGAGGTCGCCGCCGTCCTCGCCCTCGGCGTCACCGTGTCCGCGACCACCGGCGGATTCGGGCTCGCGCCCTGGATGCTGCTGTACGGCCTGGGCCTCGGCCTGACGTCGGCGCAGCTGACGAACGTCTCGCTCGCGGACGTCCCGCCGGGGCAGGCCGGGCAGGCCTCCGGCACGCAGTCCACCGCGCGGCAGGTCGGCGCGGCCCTCGGCATCGCCCTGATCGGGACGGTGTTCGCCACGAGCCTCGGGCACGCGATGAGCGACCGGCTCGCCGGGACGGCGCTGGCGCCGGACGTGCAGGCGTCGGTGACCCGGCACCTGCGCGAGAGCGCCGGGACGTACGGACGTGATCTTCACGACAGTCCCGGCACGGCGGTCGAGGCGCACGCCGCGGACGCGAGCCTCGCCGTCGCGACCAGGCACGCCGCGCTCACGACCGCCGCGATCCTCGCCGCCGGGCTGGCCCTCTCGCTCCGGCTGCGCCCGAGCACTGATCGACATCGGGAAGAATCGGAACCCCAGGGCGGCTGACACCCCCTGAACCCCTGTCGTCCCACGAGAACGAGCGGTAACTGTGGCCACGCTGAACCAATGGGTCGCCGGATCCCGGCCCCGCACCCTTCCCGCGTCCCTCGTTCCCGTCGTCGTCGGTACGGGCGTCGCCGCCGGGATGGACCACGCCGTCTGGTGGCGCGCGCTGCTGGCGGCGTTCGTCGCGCTCGTCCTGCAGATCGGCGTGAACTACTCCAACGACTACAGCGACGGCATCCGCGGCACCGACGAGGACCGCGTCGGGCCGCTGCGCCTCGTCGGCTCGAAGGTCGCGCCGCCCAAGCAGGTCCTCGCTGCCGCGCTCGGCTGCTTCCTGGCCGCCGCCGTCGCCGGGCTGGTGCTCGCCGCCGTCACCACCTGGTGGCTGCTGCTGGTCGGCGCGGTCGCGATCCTCGCCGCGTGGTTCTACACCGGCGGGAAGACCCCGTACGGCTACCGGGCCCTCGGCGAGGTGTCGGTCTTCGTGTTCTTCGGCCTCGTCGCCGTCGTCGGGACCGTGTACGTGCAGGCCGAGAAGCTGCCCTGGGAGGGCTGGGCGGCGGCGGTGCCGGTCGGTCTGCTCGCCTGCGCGCTGCTGGTCGCCAACAACCTGCGCGACATCCCCACCGACCGCGAGTCGGGCAAGCGGACGCTCGCGGTCGTCCTCGGCGACCGCCGCACCCGGATCCTGTACGCCGCGTGCGCCGCGCTGCCGTTCATGTTCGTGCTGGTGCTGGCGGCGCCGCACCCGTGGGCGCTGATCGCGCTGCTCGCGGCGCCGCTGTCGATCCCGCCGACGCAGAAGGTGCTGGGCGGCGCGTCCGGCCCCGCCCTGATCCCGGTGCTGGGCGAGACCGGCCGCCTCCAGATCGCCTACGGGGTGCTGCTCGCCATCGGCCTGGCGCTCTGAACCGCGCGCCGGGCACCGCCGTGCTCGGCGAGCAGGAAAGCGCCGGTCAGGGCGATGACGAGCCCGGTGAGCGTGCCGCCGAGCGCGACCAGGCCGCTCGCCGGCGCCGCGTCGGCGCCGAGCGCGTCCGCCGCCGCCAGCGTCACGATCAGCCCGTACAGCGACCAGGCGAACATCGCGCCCGCGCCCACCCAGGCCGCCGCCAGCGGCAGGACGAACCGGGCCGGGCGGCGCGCCCGCCCCGCCAGCGCGA
Source organism: Actinomadura nitritigenes (assembly GCF_017573545.1). Classification (GTDB taxonomy): domain Bacteria; phylum Actinomycetota; class Actinomycetes; order Streptosporangiales; family Streptosporangiaceae; genus Spirillospora; species Spirillospora nitritigenes. Next base: position 94,542 of record NZ_JAGEOK010000003.1, read on the forward strand.
GGAGCCCCGCGGCGCCTCCCAGCGCGAGCAGGCCCCACACCCCGTCGAGGACCTGCTGCGGTGCGTTCCGGGCGGCCGCCAGGTCGTGCGGGAGCCCCGCCGTCCCGCCGAACGCCCAGAAGAAGTGCACGGCCGCGCAGACGGCGGCGGGGACGGCCGCTCCCCGCGCCAGCAGCATCTGCAGTGATCGGGTCGGCCCTTGAGGGACGTCAGCGGTGCGGACGGTGAAGACCTCCGGCCACCGCCGCCGCGCGTAGAGCACGAACGCGGTGAGCAGCCCGATCGCCTGCAGCGTGAACCCCGTGTAGACGACGCCGTACACCCAGCCCTGCAACGCGTTCCCGGCCCCCGTCACCGGCTCGGCGGACACCACGCTCTGGATCAGCGTCCCCAGCGGGACCGCGAGCGCGATCGGCGCGAGCAGCCCGGTCGCGATCCAGATCGGCGGCAGCACCAGCCACGCCGGGACGCGCCGTCCCCACGGGAACGTGAACGCGCAGGCGACCAGCACTGCCAGCGCGTCCATGCCCAGCGTGATCGCGTTCCCGACGTACAGGACGGAGTCCCGCGCCGCCGCGGCGTCGTTCCATCCGACGGTGCTGCCGGACAGCCAGGCGATCTTGATGGACAGGTAGGGGACGCAGGCGGCCACGGTCGCCGCGCAGACGGCGAGCCGCAGGGCGCCCGGGCCCCGGGCCGGCGCGCCCACGGCGAAGGGCTCAACTGGAACGGTCATGCGTCGAGCATCGCCGCGCGCGCTCCGGCGCGCCTCCCGCCGCATGGGGAACCGGGACAGGTCCGCCTCCCCCGCGCGGGTGAGGCGGGCCCGGTGCGGCGCTCAGCCCGCCGCGGTCAGGCGAGGCTCCAGTCGATCTCGGGCTGGCCGGCGTCGACCAGCGCCTTGTTCACGGCGCTGAACGGGCGGGTCCCGAAGAACTTCTTCGCGCTCAGCGGGCTCGGGTGCGCGGACTCGATCACGGTGTGCTGCGGGCCGGTGATGAGCCGCGCCTTCTTGCGGGCGTAGGCGCCCCACAGCACGAACACGACGCGGTCGGTCTTGTCGTTCAGCGCGCGGATCGCGGCGTCGGTGAAGTCCTCCCAGCCCTTGCCCGCGTGCGACCCGGCCTCCCCGCCGCGCACGGTCAGCACCGCGTTCAGCAGCAGGACGCCCTGGTCGGCCCACGGGGTGAGGTCGCCGGACACGGCGGGCGGGATCTCCAGGTCGGACGCCATCTCCTTGTAGATGTTGCGCAGCGACGGGGGCAGCCGCACGCCGTCGCGGACGCTGAAGCTGAGCCCGTGCGCCTGGCCCGGGCCGTGGTAGGGGTCCTGGCCGAGGATCAGCACCCGGGCCCGGTCGAACGGGCAGTGCCGGAACGCGTTGAACAGGTCCTCGCGTGGCGGGTACACGGTCTGCCCGTCGTACTCCCCCGCCACGAAGGCGCCCAGCGCGGCGGTGGCGACCGGGTCGAGCAGCGGGTCGAGCCGCTGCCGCCAGTCGTCGGGGAGCAGTTCCATCAGGTCGAGGGACATCGTCCGTGCCTCCGGGGAAGGTGATCTCGGTTGAGGGAACAGTAGCGCCGGGCACCGACACGCTGAGGTCGGAATCCCGGGGACGGACCGGGCCCCTCCCTAGGATTCTGCGATATGCCCGACTCCCCCCGAGCGCGCCTCGACGGCGCCGTCGGGCGTGCCCGCGCGTCCGCCCTTCTCGTCCTCGTCCTCCTCGGCCTCGCCGCCGGGTGCGGCGGGTCGTCCGGGCCCGTGACGCTGACGCTACTGGCATCCTCGTCGCTCACCGAGGTGTTCGGCGAGATGAGCGCGGCCTACCGCCAGACGCATCCGGACGTCCGGGTGAGGCCGGAGTTCGGCGGCTCGGCGGAGATGGCCGAGCGGCTCGCCGAGCGCGACCCCGGCGACGTGCTGGCGACCGCGGACACCGTCAGCCTGAACCAGGCCGACCGGTACCTCGACGGCCACCGCCGGGCCATCGCCGGGAACTCGCTCACCATCGCGGTCGGCCCCGGCAACCCCAAGCGCGTCCAGGGCCTGGGCGACCTGGAGCGGCGTGGGCTGCGGGTCGTCGCGGGCGCCTCGTCCGTGCCGATCGGCCGCTACACCCGCCAGGCGTTCGCAAAGGCAGGGGTGACCGTCCGGACGAGCGCCGAGGAGATCAGCTCCCGGGCCGTGCTGGACGAGATCCGCGTCGGCGACGCCGACGCCGGTGTGGTCTACATCACCGACCTCCGGTCCGCCGGGATCGCGGTCAGCAGCGTTCCGATCCCGGCGGTCCAGAACGTCACCGCGACCTATTCCGCGGCGGCCGTCAAGGACGGGCCCCACCGCCGGGCCGCCGACGACTTCGTGTCCTGGCTGGTCACGCCCGAGGCGCAGCGGCTGTTCAACAAGTACGGGTTCACCAGCCCCGCCGGGCCGCAGTGACCGGCGCCACGTCCCGGGGTGTGCGTTCGCCCACCGCTGATACGGCACGGGAACGTCTCGTACCGGATTCCCGTTTACCTCCCCGGAGCCCCGAACCGGGACTTCGTTGAAGCCGATCACTCGTGCGACGCGAGCGATGCGTACCGGGAGATGCCAGACGTGCCGTCCAAGCGACCCCCCGCGCCACAGCCGAGCGAGGCGGCGGCGCAGCGTGCAGGTTCCGCGGAGCGCGACCGGCGCGAGTCGGTGCCGCCGCGCAACGACCCCGAGCGGCCCTGGCGCGCCGAGGGCGTGCCCGAGCGGCCGAAGAAGGCCGGCGGCGGCTTCGGCGGCTGGCGTCCCCGCCGCAACACCTCCCTGTTCTGGCTGCTGCTGCTCGTGGTGTTCGGGCTGAGCTACGTCTCGATGCACTACACCGGCCAGCAGGACAAGGTGAGCGTCCCCTACACCGCCTTCACCCAGCAGGTGCAGGCCGGGAACGTCAAGGACGTCTACACCAAGGGCTACCAGATCCAGGGCAAGCTGAAGAGCGCGCAGCAGGTCCCCGGGCAGGAGGACCCGAAGAAGACCTACACCGCGTTCGAGACGCTGCGCCCCGCGTTCGCCGACGACAAGATCTACACCGAGATGGTGAACAAGGGCGTCGCGGTCGAGGCGAAGCCCGTCAACGAGGACCGCGGCCTGCTCGCCAACCTGGCGCTGTCGCTGCTGCCCACCCTGCTGTTCGTCGGCCTGTGGATCGGCGTCATGGTGTGGCTGCAGCGCCGGATGACCGGCGGCGGGGGCGGCGGGATCATGGGCGGCTTCGGCCGCTCGCCGAAGCCCGTCGCGCCCGACGAGAAGCGCGCCACGTTCGCCGACGTCGCCGGCATCGACGAGGTCGAGGCCGAGCTCAGCGAGGTCGTCGACTTCCTCAAGGACCCGGGCAAGTACCGCCGGATGGGCGCCCGCGTCCCGCGCGGCGTGCTGCTCACCGGCGCGCCCGGCACCGGCAAGACGCTGCTGGCCCGCGCCGTCGCCGGCGAGGCCGACGTGCCGTTCTACTCCGCCGCCGCGTCGGAGTTCATCGAGATGGTCGTCGGCGTCGGCGCCGCCCGCGTCCGCGAGCTGTTCACCGAGGCCCGCAAGACCGCCCCGTCGATCATCTTCATCGACGAGATCGACACCATCGGCCGGACCCGCGGCAGCGGCGCCAGCCTCGGCGGGCACGACGAGCGCGAGCAGACGCTGAACCAGATCCTCACCGAGATGGACGGCTTCTCCGGCTCCGAGGGCGTCGTCGTCATCGCCGCCACCAACCGGCCCGACATCCTCGACGCCGCGCTGATGCGGCCCGGCCGGTTCGACCGGCAGGTCGCGGTGTCGCCGCCCGACCTGGACGGCCGCGTCGCGATCCTGCGGGTGCACACCCGCGAGGTCCCGCTCGGCGGCGACGCCGACATCCTCTCGGTCGCGAAGATGACGCCCGGCATGACGGGCGCCGAGCTGGCCAACCTCGTCAACGAGGCCGCGCTGCTCGCCGTCAAGCGCGAGAAGGACGCGGTCGACATGGACGACTTCCAGACCGCGCTGGAGAAGGTGCAGCTCGGCACCCGCCGCGCGCTGGTCATGCCGTTCGAGGAGCGGCGCCGCACGTCCTACCACGAGTCCGGGCACGGCCTGCTCGGCATGCTGCAGCCGGGCGCCGACCCCGTCCGCAAGATCACGATCGTGCCGCACGGCCGCGCCCTCGGCGTCACCGTCTCCACGCCCGACAGCGACCGCTACGCCTACGACGAGCGGTACCTGCGCGGCCGGATCATCGGCGCGCTCGGCGGGATGGCCGCCGAGGAGCTGGTGTTCGGCGTGATCACCACCGGGTCGGAGAGCGACCTGGAGCAGGTCACCAAGATCGCCCGCGGGATGGTGGGCCGCTGGGGCATGTCCCCGAAGGTCGGCCCGCTGTCGATCCTGCCGTCCGACGGCATGGAGCCGATGGGCCAGTACGCCGCCCAGGGCACCCTGGACGCCGTGGACCTGGAGGCCCGCCGGATCGTGGACGAGTGCTACGCCGAGGCCCTCGAGACCCTGCGCACGCACCGCGACCAGCTCGACTCGCTCGCCGCCGCGCTGCTGGAGGCGGAGACGCTCGACGAGGAGGCCGCCTACGCCGCCGCGGGGATCACCCGCACCATCACCGAGATCGACCTCTCCAAGACCCCGACGCGAAGCTAGGCCCGGCCGACGCGGGGCAGCCCGATCGGGTTGGGGTAGGGCATCTCGCCCGCGTCGGCCACGGCCTGCGCGGCGGGGACCAGCAGGTCGTAGAGGGCCTTCGGGTCGTCGACGGCGCGGTAGGGCGGGGCGGCGAGCGCGTCGGTGCGCTCCTCGACGCGGGCCTTGAGGGACCGCCCCGCGCCGGTCGCGGTGCCGCCCTCCACGAGGCCGCGGGCGGCGAGGGCGTCCGCCGCGTCGTCCCACTGCTCCCGCGACCACCCCCGGCTGAGCAGCATCTGGTCGGGGGTGACCGCGCCGACGGCGGCGGCGAGGACGTTCGAGGTCAGGCCGTCGAGCCCCTCGCTCGTCAGGACGGCCACGTGCCCGTCGCCGCGGTGCTCGCGCAGCGCCGTCGCGGCCTGCCAGAGCGCCTCGACGGGGTCGTCCGGGACGTCCAGGTCGCGGTTGGCGCCGAACAGCGGGCGGCCCGCCGCGTCCGCCTCCTCGACCGCCCTGCGCAGCACCGGCGCCGCCTCGGCGGCCGTCCGCTCGATCCCCGGCACGATCCGGCGCAGGGCCCGCGCCGCCGCCGCGCCCCGTATGCCGAGGATGCGCTCGGGCGAGGCGAACCGCCACGCGTCCGGGACGGCCCGGCGCACCCGGGACGGATGGAACCCGAAGAACGTCGCCTCGACCACGCCCGCCGGGACCGCGCCGAGCGGCGCGGCGCGGCTGCCGAAGTAGCCCATCCAGAAGCCCTTCAGCCCGGCCTCCTTGTTCGCCGCCAGGCATTCCGGTTCGAAGTACGTCACCGCGTGCAGCGGCTCCAGGACCGTCCACAGGTCCCGCGCGATCGAGTCGTCCACCCGACGAACGCTAAGGGCACGCTGTCGCACCCGACAAGCCGTCACATTCGGCCCGGCCGATCCGTCAGTGTGGTGGACGTGGCCGACGAGGGGGGACCGAGATGGACGAGCGCGACTTTCTGGCGAACCGGTTCGAGGAGCACCGGACGCACCTGAAGGCGGTCGCCTACCGGATGCTCGGATCGCTGGCGGAGGCTGACGACGCCGTCCAGGAGGCGTGGCTGCGACTGAGCCGGTCCGACGCCGGCGAGGTCGCCAACCTCGGCGGATGGCTCACCACCGTCGTCGGGCGGGTGTGCCTGGACATGCTGCGGTCCCGCACGTCCCGCCGCGAGGACCCGCTCGAGGAGCGGCTGCCCGACCCGGTGATCGGGCCGGCCTCGGGCACCGATCCCGAGCAGGAGGCGCTGCTCGCCGACTCCGTCGGGCTCGCGCTGCTGGTCGTGCTGGAGTCGCTGACGCCCGCCGAGCGCCTCGCGTTCGTGCTGCACGACACGTTCGCGGTCCCGTTCGAGGACATCGCGCCGATCGTCGGCCGGTCGCCGGACGCGGCGCGGCAGCTCGCCAGCCGGGCCCGCCGCCGGGTGCGGGGCGCCTCACCCGTACCGGAACGCGACCCGGCCCGCCAGCGCGCCGTCGTGGACGCCTTCCAAGCCGCGGCGCGCGCCGGCGACTTCGAGGCCCTCGTCGCGGTCCTCGACCCGGACGTGGAGCTGCGGGCCGACCTCGGCGCGGCCGGCCGGCAGCATCTGCGCGGCGCCCGCATCGTCGCCGACCAGGCGGTCATGTTCAGCCGTAGCGCGGCCTACACGTCGCGTCCCGCGCTGGTCAACGGCACCGCCGGGGTCGTCTCGATGGAGGGCGGCCGCCCGGCGTCGGTGCTGTCGTTCACCGTCGCGGACGGCCGGATCGTCGCGATCGACATCCTCGCCGACCCGGTCCGCCTGGAACGCCTCGACCTGTCCGTCCTCGACTGACGCGACTTCCCCGGCCCGTCACGGGTAGGACGGGCCGGGAAGGGAGCGCCATGGAGATCCCCAAGCGGCCCGCGCCGCCGTCGGGGCTGCGCCGGACCCTGTTCCGGCTGCCCGTCCACCTGTACCGGATGGGCCTCGGCCCGCTGTTCGGGGACCGTTTCCTGCTCCTGGAGCACGTGGGCCGCGCGTCCGGCGAGCCCCGGCAGGCGGTCGTGGAGGTCGTCGAGCACTCCGGGGACGACTACGTCGTGTGCTCCGGCTTCGGTCCCCGGTCCGACTGGTACCGCAACCTGCGGAAGACGCCCCGGGCGACCGTCCGGGTGGGCCGGAGCCGGTTCGCCGTGACGGCGCATCCGCTGGACGCCGAGGAAGGCGGGGAGCTGATGATCCGCTACGCGCCGCGCCATCCCCGGGCCGCCGCGAGGCTCCTCCGGTACATGGGCTTCATCGTGGACGGCACCAAGGACGACTACCGCCGCGTCGGCCGCGAGCTTCCCTTCGTGCGCCTCTCCCGCGTCCGCTAGAGGGTGGTGGGGAGCGCCTCCACGGAGAGCCTCCGCATCGATTTGAGGGCCTTCAGGACGGTGGGGTGCGGCGCCGCGTGGACCGTCGGCAGCACCGGCACCGCCGGATACGCCAGGCGGTCCTCCGACGCGGAGAACTCGACGTGGACCTCGTCGTTGTCGCCGCGCGGGTCGAGAAGGACCCAGCGGTCGTCCACCAGCGCGGCGGTGAGCCCGTGAACGAACCCGTCCACCAGCTGGTAGCACAGCCCCGCCTGGACGCCCCCGGCCCGCAGCAGCGCGACGTAGGCGTTCGACTTGGCGTAGCACAGGCCGGTCCCCTGCTCGAGGACGTCGGACGCGCGCCAGGTGACCCGGTCGTCGCCCGCGTCCATCGAGTGGGTCACCTGATCGCGGACGTGGTCGAACGCGGCGCGGGCATAGGCGACGTCGTCGCCGGTCCGCAGGTCCGAGGCGGTCCGCTGGACGAGCGGGTGCTCGATGTCGATCGCCTCGGACGCGGCGAGGTAGTCCCAGGGCTCGGCGGCGAACTCCATCACAGGCCGAGCAGCGACTCGATGCCCACCGTGAGCCGGTCGGGCGCGTCCACGACCTTGCGGGCGGCCAGCAGCACGCCCGGCATGAACGACTCGCGGTTCATCGAGTCGTGCCGGATCGTGAACAGCTCGCCGTGGCCGCCGAGCACGACCTCCTGGTGCGCGACGGCACCGGACAGCCGGACCGCGTGCACATGGACGCCGTCCACGTCGGCGCCGCGGGCTCCGTCGAACTCCTCGGTGGTGGCGTCCGGCGGCGGCGCGACCCCCGCCTCCGCGCGGGCGGCGGCGACCAGCTCGGCGGTGCGGTACGCGGTGCCGGACGGGGCGTCCACCTTGTTCGGGTGGTGCAGCTCCACGATCTCGACGGACTCGAAGAACGGGGCGGCCTTCTGCGCGAAGTGCATCATCAGCACCGCGCCGATCCCGAAGTTCGGCGCGATCAGCACGTTCGGGCCCTTGCCGCCGGTCAGCCACGACCGGACCGTGTCGAGCCGCGACGGGTCGAACCCGGTGGTGCCGACGACGGCGTGCAGTCCGTGGTCCACGCACCATTTGAGGTTGTCCATGACGACGGCCGGGCGGGTGAAGTCGACGACCACCTCGGCGGCCGTCAGCGGCTCCCGGTCGTCGTCCTGGTCGACGGCGGCGACGAGCTCCATGTCGTCCGCGCCCTGCACGGCCCGGCACACCTCGGCCCCCATGCGGCCGCGCGAGCCGAGCACCCCAACCTTGATCACGTGTTCCTCCCGATGACGCGTGCGACGAGCCTACCGGCCGCCGCACCGCGTCCTGGCGCCGGTTCCGCGGCGATCAGTCGTCGTCCGCGACGAACAGGTTGAGCAGCCAGCTCACCACGCCGATGATGATCGCCCCCCAGAACGCGGGCCAGAACCACTGCACATGGAACGGCAGGTTCAGCTTCCCGGCCACCCAGCTGGTCAGCATGAGCAGCCCCGCGTTCACCACCAGCGCGATCAGCCCCAGCGTGATGATGTAGAACACGCAGCCGAGCACCTTGATGATCGGCTTCAGCACCGCGTTGATGATGCCGAAGATGACCGCGACGACCAGCAGCGTCAGCACCTTCTCCCACGTGCTGCCGCCCTTCAGGTCGATGCCGTCCACCACGGCGGCCGCGACCCACAGCGCGATCGCCGAGATCACCACTCTGATGAGGATCTTCACCCCGCGCCGATACCCCACCACCCCACGCCGAACCCCGGCCACCAGCCGCCCACACCGCACAGCGAACACGACAGGCATGCCGGCTGGTCGAACCCCACGGACGGCCAGACCTCGGCCACCGCCACGGGCAGGCACGCGGAGCGAGCGCCGGCGAGCGCAGCGGGCATGCCCGGCGGTCGTGAGGCTGTTTCGCCGCGGAGCTCTAGCGGAGCGGGGAAGCAGCCTCACGACCGTGACGGGGGTTCCAGGGGGTCGCCCCCCTGGAAGAACACAGCTAACCGAGCCGGTCCCCGACCGGGCCGATCACCGTCAGCGCGTGCTGGGCGGAGAGGATCTCGCGGGCCACGGCGCGGACGTCGTCGAGGGTGACGGCCTCGATGCAGGCGAGGACGTCGTCGACCGGCAGCAGCGACTCGTACACCAGCTCGCTCTTGCCGATGCGGCTCATCCGGGAGCCGGTGTCCTCGAGGCCGAGGACCAGGGCGCCGCGCATCTGGCCCTTGCCGCGTTCGAGCTCCTCCTCGGTGAGGCTCTGCTCGGCGGCGCGGTTCACCTCGTCCCGGCAGATCGACAGGACCTCGTCGACCTTGCCGGGCTGGCAGCCGGCGTAGACGCCGAAGATGCCGGAGTCGGCGTACTGGGCGGTGTAGCTGTACACCGAGTAGGCGAGGCCGCGCTTCTCGCGGATCTCCTGGAAGAGGCGGGACGACATGCCGCCGCCGAGCGCGGCGTTGAGGACGCCGAGGGCGAAGCGGCGGTCGTCGGTGCGGCACACGCCGGGGACGCCGAGGACGATGTGCGCCTGCTCGGTGTCCTTGTCGATGATGACGGTGCGCGGGTCGACGGGCGCGGCGGGGCCGCCGACGCGGGGCGGGGCGGGTTCGGCGTCGCCGGTCAGGTGCCCGGCGAACGCGTCCGACACCAGCCGGACGACCTCGTCGTGCTCGATGTTCCCGGCGACGGACACCACGAGGTTGGACGGGGTGTAGTGCTCCCGGTAGTAGCCGTGGATGCGGTCCCGGGACAGCGCGTTGATCGAGTCCTCGGTGCCGAGGATGGGGCGGCCGAGGGGGGTGTCGCCGTAGAGCGCGGTGGCGAACTCGTCGTGGATGAGGTCGCCGGGGTCGTCGTCGCGCATGTGGATCTCTTCGAGGATCACCCCGCGCTCGGCCTCGACGTCCTCCGGCCGGTTGACGGAGTCCGCGACCATGTCGGACACGATGTCCACGGCGAGGGGGAGGTCGGAGTCCAGGACCCGCGCGTAGTAGCAGGTGTACTCCTTGGCGGTGAACGCGTTGAGGTCGCCGCCGACCGCGTCGATCGCGGCGGAGAGCTCCAGCGCCGACCTCCGCCGGGTGCCCTTGAACAGCACGTGCTCGAGGTAGTGGCTGGCGCCGGCGTCGGCGGGCGCCTCGTCGCGGGACCCGACGGCCGACCAGACGCCGAACGCCGCGGACCGCACCGCCGGCGTCGACTCGGTGATGATCCGCAGCCCGCCGGGCAGCACGGTGCGGCGGACCGCGCCGGCGTCGTCGGTGTGGATCGTGGTGGTGGTGCCGGGCTCCTGCGCCCGCGCCGGCAGGGTCACGGTGTCGCTCGCATTCGATGGTGGTCCGGGAACGGGAAGGGACGGGGGGCGGAAAGCGGCCGACCGGCCTGCCCGGGGCGGGCAGGCCGGTCGGTCATCGCGTGCTCGGTCAGGAGTTGCGCTGGCCGGCGTCGTCGGAGCCGCGGCGGGTGCGGCGGCGGCGCGGGGCGCGCTTGTCGCCGTCCCCGCCGCCGCGGTGCTCGCCGGAGTCGTCCGAGCCGCCGTCGGCCTCGGCGGCGGCGGGCTCGTCGCCGCGCTCGGCGCGCTCGGCGGACTCGCGCTCGACCACCTCGACGGGCACCAGCGACAGCTTCCCGCGCTGGTCGATCTCGGTGACCTCGACCTGGATCTTCTCGCCGACGCCCATGACGTCCTCGACGTTCTCGATCCGGGCGCCGCCGTGCAGCTTGCGGATCTGCGAGACGTGCAGCAGGCCGTCCTTGCCGGGCAGCAGCGACACGAACGCGCCGAACGTCGTGGTCTTGACGACGGTGCCGAGGAACCGCTCGCCGACCTCCGGCATGTGCGGGTTCGCGATCGCGTTGATCGCGGTCCGCGCGGCCTCGGCGGACGGGCCGTCGGTCGCGCCGACGTAGATCGTGCCGTCGTCCTCGATCGTGATGTCGGCGCCGGTGTCGTCCTGGATCGAGTTGATCATCTTGCCCTTCGGGCCGATGACCTCGCCGATCTTGTCGACCGGGACCTTGATCGTGATGATCCGCGGCGCGTTCGGGCTCATCTCGGCGGGCGCCTCGATGGCCTCCTGCATCACGTCCAGGATCGCCAGCCGGGCGCCCTTGGCCTGCTTCAGCGCGGCGGCCAGCACCGAGGCGGGGATGCCGTCGAGCTTGGTGTCGAGCTGCAGCGCGGTGATGACGTCGCGGGTGCCGGCGACCTTGAAGTCCATGTCGCCGAAGGCGTCCTCGGCGCCGAGGATGTCGGTCAGCGTGACGTACTCGCCGCCCTCGCTGATCAGGCCCATCGCGATGCCCGCCACCATCTGCTTGAGCGGGACGCCCGCGTCCAGCAGCGACATGGTGGACGCGCAGACCGAGCCCATCGAGGTGGAGCCGTTGGACCCGAGCGCCTCCGACACCTGCCGGATCGCGTACGGGAACTCCTCGCGGGACGGCAGCACCGGGATCAGCGCGCGCTCGGCGAGCGCGCCGTGCCCGATCTCGCGGCGCTTGGGCGAGCCCACCCGGCCGGTCTCGCCGGTGGAGTACGGCGGGAAGTTGTAGTTGTGCATGTAGCGCTTGGTGCGCTCGGGGTTCAGCGTGTCGATCATCTGCTCCATGCGGAGCATGTTCAGCGTCGTCACGCCGAGGATCTGCGTCTCGCCGCGCTCGAACAGCGCCGACCCGTGGACCCGCGGGAGGACGTGCGCCTCGGCGGTGAGCTGGCGGATGTCCTTCAGGCCGCGGCCGTCGATGCGCAGCCCGTCGCGGATGACCCGCTCGCGGACGAGCTTCTTGGTCACGGCGCGGTAGGCGGCGGAGATCTCCTTCTCGCGGCCCTCGAACTGCTCGGCGAGCTTCTCGACCGCGCCGGCCTTGATCTCGTCGAGGCGGGACTCGCGCTCCTGCTTGCCGGCGATGGTCAGCGCCTGCACCAGGTCCTCGCCGACGTGGTCGGTGACGGCGGCGAGCACGTCGTCCTGGTAGTCCAGGAAGATCGGGTACTCGGCGGTCTCCTTCGCGGCGACGGCGGCGAGTTCGCTCTGCGCCTGGCACAGCACCTTGATGAACGGCTTGGCCGCCTCCAGGCCCTGCGCGACCGTCTCCTCGGTCGGGGCGGTCGCGCCCTCGGCGACGAGCTTGAGGGTGTCGCGGGTGGACTCCGCCTCCACCATCATGATCGCGACGTCGCCGTCCTCCAGCACCCGGCCGGCCACGACCATGTCGAAGGTCGCGCGCTCCAGTTCGGGGTGGGTCGGGAAGCCGATCCACTGGCCCTCGATCAGCGCGACGCGGACGCCGCCGATCGGGCCGGAGAAGGGCAGCCCGGCGAGCTGGGTGGACATCGACGCGGCGTTGATCGCCACGACGTCGTACAGGTGGTCGGGGTGCAGCGCCATGATCGTCTCGACGATCTGGATCTCGTTGCGCAGCCCCTTGCGGAACGACGGCCGCAGCGGGCGGTCGATCAGCCGGCAGGTCAGGATCGCGTCCTCGGACGGCCGGCCCTCCCGGCGGAAGAACGAGCCGGGGATGCGCCCGGCCGCGTACATCCGCTCCTCGACGTCCACGGTCAGGGGGAAGAAGTCCAGGTTCTCCTTGGGCTTCTTCGACGCGGTCGTCGCCGACAGCACCATCGTCTCGTCGTCGAGGTAGGCGACGGCGGAGCCGGCCGCCTGGCGGGCCAGCCGGCCCGTCTCGAAGCGGATGGTGCGGGTGCCGAACGTGCCGTTGTCGATCACGGCCTCGGTGCTCTGCGCACCGTCGATGCGCACGGCTTCTGTCACGGGAAACCTCCTCAGGGTTCCTTCGTCGGTCCTCGCGGCCGTTTCCCGTGGCTATCACGCTGCCGGTCTTCGATCGAAGCACCCGGATCGTCAGGCCCGCCGATGCGGCGGGACGGATCCGGAAGCCACTACCGAGGACCGGCCCGCACCAGCGGTGTCCGCGAGGCTCTTCTCTTCGGTTTGACCGCCGGACGGGACGTCGCTGCCCCGCCCGGCTCATAGAAAGAGAGGGAGCGGCCTGTCCGGCCACTCCCTCACCGTGCTAGCGGCGCAGACCGAGTCGCTCGATCAGCTGCCGGTAGCGGTTGATGTCCTTGTTGCTCAGGTACTTCAGGAGCCGGCGGCGACGGCCGACCAGCAGCAGCAGGCCACGGCGGCTGTGGTGGTCGTGCTTGTGCTCCTTGAGGTGCTCGGTCAGATCGTTGATGCGGCGCGTCAGCAGCGCGACCTGGACCTCCGGCGATCCGGTGTCACCCTCAGTGGTCGCGTACTCGGCGATGATCTGGTTCTTCGTGGCGGTGTCGAGCGACACGTGGCTCCTTCGATGAGATCGTCACCCGCAGATCCGGGCCCGGTGGGCGCACGGGTCCGCATGGTGCGTTTTGAGAAGTGGCGAGCCGCATGAGGGTGCAGCCAGCCGCGCCGGGACCCACCCGGCGACTATTCACCGTACCATGTCGGCTCGGCCGCGTTACCGGCCCGAGGACCCCGCCGGGCGGCCTCAGGACGTGATCTCGCGGGCCCTCGCCACGTCGCGGCGCATCTCCTCGATGAGGGCCTCGATCGAGTCGAACTTCAGCGTGTCCCGGATCCGGGCGGTGAAGTCGGCGCCCATGTGCTCGCCGTACAGGTCGAGGTCGTCGCGGTCGAGGGCGTAGGCCTCGACGGTCCGCTCCCCCGCGCCCTCGAACGTCGGGTTCGTGCCGATGGAGATCGCGGCGGGCCAGCGGAAGCCGGGGTAGCGGTCGGTGTCGGCGACCAGCCAGCCCCCGTAGACGCCGTCCGCGGGGATCGCGGTGTGCGGCAGCGTCTCCAGGTTCGCGGTGGGGAAGCCGAGCGCCCGGCCCCGCTGGTGGCCGCGGACGACCACGCCCTCGACGCGGTGCGGGCGGCCGAGCGCCGCCGCAGCGCCCGCGACGTCGCCGGACTCCAGCCGCTCCCGGATGTAGGTGGAGGAGATCGTGTCGCCGTTGGCGACCAGCGGCATGCCCTCGGCCGTGAAGTCGTACTTGGCGCCGAGCTCCTTCAGCAGGGCGACGTCGCCCTTGGCCTTGTGCCCGAACCGGAAGTCCTCGCCGACGATGACGTGCGCGGCGTGCAGCCGGTCCACCAGGACCTGCTGGACGAACTCGTCCGGCGGCGTCCTCGACAGCTCCAGCGTGAACGGCACGACCACGACGGCGTCGGTGCCGAGGCCCTCCAGCAGCTCGATGCGCCGCTGGGTGGTGGCCAGCAGCGGGGGGTGGGTGCCAGGCCGGACGACCTCGTCGGGGTGCGGGTCGAAGGTGATCGTCACCGAGCGCAGGCCGCGGCGGCGCGCCTCCTCGGCGGCGGCGCGGACGATCCGCTGATGACCGAGGTGCACCCCGTCGAACACCCCGATGGTGACCACCGAACGGCCCCAGTCGGCGGGAACCTCGTCGAGGCCATGCCAGCGCCGCACCATGCTCTCCCTGCGTCGGACGTCCCTGCGGGTTCTTCTGTCGACATAAGGGTGCCATGCGCCGTCTGGTGCCGTTACCGAGGGGGCGCGCTTCAGGCCCGCCCGCTCGTCACCCGGACTGGTAGACGACGAGCGAGACGGCGATGTACTGCAGGACGTACGCGGCGAGCGTGCAGGCGTGGAACACCTCGTGGAACCCGAACCAGCGCGGCGACGGATTGGGCCTGCGCAGCCCGTAGACGATCCCGCCGACGCTGTAGCAGACGCCTCCGAGCGCGACCATGATGCAGGCGACGACGCCGGCGCCGTCCAGGAACTGTGGCAGGAAGAACACGGCGACCCAGCCCAGCACGATGTAGAGGGTCACGTAGAGCGCGCGCGGGGCGCCGATCCAGGTGGTGCGGAACACCACGCCGGCGACGGCTCCCGTCCACACCGTGATCAGGACGGCGATGCGGACGCCGCCGTCGAGGGCCAGCACGGCGAACGGCGTGTAGGTCCCCGCGATGATCAGGTAGATGTTGGCGTGGTCGAAGCGGCGCAGCACCTCGATCAGCCGGTGCGAGTCGGCCTGCCGGTGGTACGTCCCCGAGATCCCGAACAGCAGCCCGGACGTGGCGACGTAGACGGCCGAGGAGAGCCGGGCGAGCGGGGTGGGGCCGAGCGCGACCAGCACGAGCCCGGCGACCATGACGGCGGGGAACGCGCCGAGGTGCAGCCAGCCGCGCATCCGCGGCTTGGTCGGGGACGCGGCCGCGGCGCCCGCTTCCGGGTCGCCCGCGGGGTCGGTCACGGGATCGGTCACCGTGCTCATTGGCACCCTCCTCTGCAACTAACCTACGGTCACGTAGGTTACGCGACCGTAGGTTCGTGCGCACCGCCGCCGGGAGGTGACGCTCGCCACGGCGCCCCCTCCGCCCGGCGAGCGCGAGTGTCCGTCGACACGCATGATCCGTTGCCCGGGCCCCGGTTCTCAACCCCCCCGGCCGAGCCGCCTCGTCAGCCGACGAAGACGGCGAGGGGCTTGGCGAGCCGGCCCTGCTCCTCTACCAGGGCCAGCAGGGTCCCGTCCGGCGCGAAGACGCCGACGGGGCCCGGCCCCAGGCCGGCCGCGGCGAGGCGCCCGCCGTGCGCGACCCTGCGGGCGTCGTCCTCCGAGACGTCCCGGCGCGGGAACACCGCCGCGACCGCCTCCGCCATCGGCAGGATCTCCAGCTTCTCGCCGAGCCGGTCGAGCGTGCGCGCCATCGCCAGGTCGTACGGGCCCACCCGGGTGCGGCGCAGCGCCGTCAGGTGCCCGCCGCAGCCGAGCGACGCGCCGAGATCGCGGGCCAGCGCCCGGATGTACGTGCCGGACGAGCACGACACCGACGCGTCCACGTCGATCACCTCGCCGTGCCGGCGGACGTCCAGGACCCGGAACTCGTGCACCGTCACCGGGCGCGCGGCGAGCTCGACCTCCTCGCCCTTGCGGGCCATCTTGTACGCCCGCTGCCCGTTCACCTTGATCGCGCTGACCTGCGGCGGGACCTGCTCGATCGGCCCGGTCAGCGCCGCGATCCCGGCGGCCAGCGCCTCATCGGACACCGCCGCGGCGGACGCGGTCGCGGTGATCTCGCCCTCGGCGTCGTCGGTGTTGGTCGACTCGCCCAGCCGGATCGTCGCGTCGTACCCCTTCTCGGTCAGGGCGAGGTGGCCGAGCAGACGGGTCGCCTTGCCGACGCCGAGGACGAGCACGCCCGTCGCCATCGGGTCCAGCGTCCCGGCGTGCCCGACGCGCCGCGTCTTCGCCAGCCGCCGCATCCTCCCGACCACGTCGTGCGAGGTCCAGTCCGCCGGCTTGTCCACGATGACAAGTCCCGAGTTCTCCACGCGCGCGCTCTCTACTCGTCGGTCTGCTCGTCGGTGCGGTCCGGCTCGCGCAGCGCGGCCCGGAGCCGGTCGATGATCCAGGCGGGCTCCCCGCCCATGGTGAACGCGGCGGCGGTGCGGTGCCCGCCCCCGCCCAGCTCCACGCAGGCCCGGCCGACGTCGACCGCGCCCTTCGCGCGCGTCGACACGTACCACTCGCCCCGGTCGTTCTCCTTCAGCACGACCGCGACCTCGGCCTCGTCGGTCCGCCTGAGCTGGTCGATCACGCCTTCCAGCTGGTCGTAGGGGACGTCGCGGGCCTCCCGGTCGGAGCGGGCGATGGTCGTCCAGACCAGGCCGCGGCCGTCCGCCGCGTCGCGCTCCAGCCGGGCCCGCGAGAGCGCCCCGGCCAGCACCTGCAGGTAGCCGAACGGCGCCCGGTCCCACAGCTCCCGGCTCACCTCCTCCGGCCGGACGCCCGCCGCCAGCAGCCGTCCCGCCAGGTCGTGCACCTCCGGCGTCGTGCACGGGTACTTGAACGAGCCGGTGTCGCTGGCCAGGCCCGCGTACAGGCCCTGCGCGATGTCGCCGTCGAGCGGCACGCCGAGCCGCCGGATCAGCTCCTCGACCAGCACCGCGGTCGCGGCCGCGTCGGGATCGACCAGCCGGACGCCGCCGAACCCGACGTTGGACGCGTGGTGGTCGATGACGATCAGCGCGCCGGCCCGCCCCGCCGCCCCGGCGAGCGACCCGAGCCGCGCCTGCCCCGCGGCGTCCAGGGAGATCATCAGCGCCGGTGCGGCCGGCATCCGCGCGGGCTCGACCAGGAACTCCTGGCCCGGCAGGAACCGCAGGATCGCCGGCACCGCGAACGGCTCGCCGAACGAGGCCAGGCAGCGCTTGCCCAGCGCGTGCAGCGCCTGCGCGAGCGCGAGCATCGAGCCGAGCGCGTCCCCGTCCGGGGCGATGTGGCAGGCGAGGCACACCTCGTCGGCCGCCTCGATCAGCTCGACGGCCCGGTCCCAGTCCATGCCGCGCGCTGCGGCGTCCGGTGCGTCGGCGCCGTCGGCGGCCGTGGCGGCGCACGGGGTCCGCGGCGCCGTCCGGAGGGCCGCCGGTACGGCCGCCCTCGCCTCCTCACCGTTCGCCCCGGCCCCGTTCGGACCAGTCCCGTTCGGACCGGCCCCGTTCGGACCGGCCGCAATGGGCGCGGAGCCGTTCGAGATCAGGGCGGGCTGCGCCGGTGAACCGCCGCGGACTGCGGCACCGCCGGGCACGATGTCATGGCCGCTCGCCGGATGTCCGCCCGTCCCGTGCAGCGCGCAGTCCCCGGTCCGGGCGGAGCCCGATGCCTCCGCCCGCCCCTCCGGCCCGTTCACGACGACGGGCGTCCGGACCGGCCGTCCTCACCGTCCTCCGCCGCGCCCAGGTCGTCCAGATCCTCGTCCTCGGCGAGGTCCTCGGCGGAGGGGGGCTCGCGGTAGGGGTTCGCCTCCCCGGCCGGGGCCGCGCCCTGCGCCGCCCTCGCCACCTCGGCGTCCTTCGCGCGGGCCTTGGCGAGCAGGTCGTCGATGTGCGCCGCGTTCTCCATCAGGGAGTCCATGACGAACGTGATGCTGGGCGTGTGCCGGACCCCGGTCTTCCTGCCCACCTCCGACCGGATGACGCCCTTGGCGCTCTCCAGGGCCGCCGCCGTCTCGGCGCGCTCGCCGTCCGACCCGTACACCGTGTAGTACACGGTGGCGTCGCGCAGGTCGTTGGTGATGCGGGTGTCCGTCACGGTCACGAAGCCGAGCCGCGGATCCTTGATCCGCCTCTCCAGCATCTCGGCCACGATCTGCTGGATGCGGTCGGCGAGCTTGCGCGCCCGAGCTGCGTCCACCATGATCGCACTCCCTTTCTCTATGGTGGGGTCCCGCGGGGGACGAACCCCCGCGGGCCCCGGTGTGCCGGCCGGTCGTCCTCCGCTCCGCCGGGGCGGCGCACGGACTCCTGCCGGTCAGTCCTCGTCGTTGTACAGCCGCTGCCGCGCGGACAGCAGCTCGATCTCCGGCCGCCCGAACACCAGGCGCTCGCACTGGTCGAGCACCCGGGTGCAGTTGGCCGCGGTGCCCGAGACCACGGCGATCCCGATCTCCGCCCTGCGGTGCAGGTCGTTGTCACCGGTCTCGGCGACGGCCACCCCCGGGAAGTGCTTGCGCACCTCGGCGATGATGGGCCGGACCACCGACCGCTTCTGCTTTAGCGACCGTACGTCCCCCAGCAGCAGGTCGAGCGTCAGCGCACCCACGTACACCTGGTCGATCACCTCGGGATCCACAGTAGGAACGACGGCGGTCGGCCGCCGTGTTCCCGGGCCGCCCGGCGGGCGGGCGCCCGGGAATGACAGACGCCAGGCTAGAAGAACCGCCTGGCGTCGTGTCACATTTTCTCACCGGTCCGTCCCGGACGGCCGCCCGCGCGGACCGGGCCCGGAGGCCTGGTCCGCGCGGACGGGTCCGTACCGCGGACGATCGGGTGCCGCGAGCGCGGGCCTCAGACGCGAGGCTTCTCCCGCATCTCGAAGCACTCGATGACATCGCCGAGCTTGATGTCGTTGTAGCCGACCCCGATGCCGCACTCGAAGCCCTCGCGGACCTCGGTCGCGTCGTCCTTGAAGCGGCGCAGCGACGACACCGTGAGGTTGTCGGCGACCACGACGCCGTCGCGGACGAGCCGGGCCTTGGCGTTGCGCTGGATGATCCCCGACTGGACCATCGAACCGGCGACGTTGCCGATCCGCGGCACCTTGAAGATCTCCCGGACCTCGGCGGTGCCCAGCTGGACCTCTTCGAACTCCGGCTTCAGCATGCCCTTGAGGGCCGCCTCGATCTCGTCGATCGCCTGGTAGATGACCGAGTAGTAGCGGATGTCGACGCCCTCGCGGTCGGCCAGTTCCTGCGCGTTGCGCTCCGGCCGGACGTTGAAGCCGATGATGACCGCGCCCTCCTCGGACGCCAGCGACAGGTTGACGTCGTCCTGCGTGATCGCGCCGACACCGCGGCGGATGATCCGCAGGCTGACCTCGTCGCCCACGTCGATCTTGAGCAGCGAGTCCTCCAGCGCCTCGACGGAACCGGAGACGTCGCCCTTGAGGATGAGCAGCAGTTCCTGCCGCTTGCCCTCCTGGAAGTCCTTGAACAGTTCCTCGAGGGAGCTGCTCTTGCGGCTGCGCAGGAGTTCGGCGTTGCGCTTGCGCGCCACCCGCTTGTCGGCGATCTGCCGGGCGACCCGGTCGTCCTCGACGACCAGGAAGTTGTCGCCGGCGCCGGGCACGGCCGCGAGGCCGAGCACCATCACCGGACGGGACGGGCCCGCCTCCTCGACGTTGTTGCCGTTCTCGTCGAGCATCGCCCGGACGCGGCCGCTGGCCACGCCGCAGACGATCGAGTCGCCGACCCGCAGCGTGCCGCGCTGCACCAGCACGGTCGCCACGGCGCCCCGGCCCTTGTCCAGGTGGGCCTCGATGGCCGAGCCCTGGGCGGGCATGTCGGGGTTGGCCTGCAACTCCAGTTCGGCGTCGGCGGTCAGGACGATCGCCTCGAGCAGCCCGTCGATGTTGGTGCCCTGCTTGGCGGACACGTCGACGAACTGGGTCTGACCGCCGAACTCCTCGGCGACCAGGCCGTACTCGGTGAGCTGCGCCCGCACCCGGTTCGGGTCGGCGCCCTCGACGTCGATCTTGTTGACCGCGACGACGATCGGCACCCCGGCCGCCGTGGCGTGGTCGATCGCCTCCGTGGTCTGCGGCTTCACGCCGTCGTCCGCGGCGACCACCAGCACCACCAGGTCGGTGGTGTCGGCACCGCGGGCACGCATGGCGGTGAACGCCTCGTGGCCCGGGGTGTCGATGAAGGTGATCTTGCGCTCCTCGCCGTCGACCTCGGTCTCGACCTGGTAGGCGCCGATGTGCTGGGTGATGCCGCCGGCCTCGCCCGCTTGCACGTTGGCGTGCCGGATGGCGTCCAGCAGCTTGGTCTTACCGTGGTCGACGTGGCCCATGACGGTGACCACCGGCGGACGGGACTCGAGGTGCTCTTCGCCGCCCTCGTCCTCGCCGTACTCGATGTCGAACGACTCGAGCAGCGCGCGGTCCTCTTCCTCGGGGCTGACGACATGGACCTCGAAGTCCAACTCCAGGCCCAGGGCCTGCAGGTCGTCGGGGTCGACCGACTGCGTCGCGGTGAGCATCTTGCCGAGGTGCATCATGATCGCGACGAGCGACGCCGGGTTGGCGCCGATCTTCTCGGCGAAGTCGGTCAGCGACGCGCCCTGCGGAAGGCTGATGGCCTTTCCGTTGCCGCGCGGAGCCGAGACGCCGCCGACGGCGGGCGCCTGCATGTTCTCGAACTCTTGACGACGCGCCCGCTTCGACTTGCGGCCGCGCGTGGGACGCCCGCCCGGACGTCCGAACGCGCCCTGCGTGCCGCCGCGACCGCGGCCGCCGCCACCCGGACGGGGGCCGAAGCCGCCGCCACCGCCTGGACGGCCACCGCCGCCCGCGCGGGGCGCGCCGAAGCCGCCGCCACCGCCGCCGGGACGGCCGCCGCCACCGGGACCGCGGCCGCCGCCACCCGGACGGCCACCGCCGCCGCCACCGGGACCGCGGCCGCCGCCACCGGGACCGCCGCGCCCGGGGGCGCCGGCCGGCCGCGAGGACGGCATGTTCATCGGGCTCGGCCGCGGACCGCCCGGACGGGGCGGCATGCCGCCGGCCGGACTCGGCCGCGGGCCGCCGGCGCCCGGGGCGCCGGGACGCGGACCGCCCGGACGCGGACCGCCGGGACGGTCGCCGCCGCGCGGGCGTTCGTCGCGCTCGGGACGGTCACCGCCCGGCCGCGGGCCGGGACGCGGACCCGGCTTGGGCGCCTGGCCCATGCCGGTGTTGGTCGAACTGAACGGGTTGTTGCCGGGACGCGGACGGCCGCCGCCGCCTCCCTGGCCGCCCTGGCGCGGGCCCGGACGCGGGCCCGGCTTGGGCGAACGGGGACCCGGACGCGGGCCCGCCGGAGCGCCGGCGCCGCCGGACGGCGGGGCGCTCGGGGCCTTGGCGGCCGGGACCTGCGGAGCCGGCTGGCTCGGCTGGCCCGGCGCCGGCTGGCTGGGCGCGGGCGGGACCGGCGGACGCGGACCCGGCTTCGGGGCTCCGGCGGCACCACCGGGGCCGGGGCGCGGCCCGGCCGGGCGCGGCGCGGCGGGCCGAGGCGCCGCCTGCGGGCGGGCACCCTGAGATTCCGATCCGCCGCCGGGCGGACCGGGACGCGGCGCGGACGGGCGGGGCCCCTGGGGCCGCTTCTGGCCGCCTACGCGCTTGTCCCCCTGCTTGGAGGAGGAACCGTTTGAAAAGGCTTCAGTGAGCCTGCGAACGACCGGCGCCTCGATCGTGGAGGACGCCGACCGTACGAACTCGCCCATCTCCTGGAGCTTGGCCATGACGACCTTGCTCTCGACACCGAACTCCTTGGCGAGTTCGTAAACCCGGACCTTGGCCACTGCACTCCCTACTCGGTCCGGGGGTGCGGCCACCGGACCGTCGTTAACCTGCCGTACTCATCGCGGCGTGCTCATCGAGCGCTCATAGCAATCTCGACCTGCTTCCGACTAGACGTCGCTTACCATTCGGCCATCCTGCTGCTGCGCGGCGTTCGCCGCAAGCCGGTCCCGCAGCGCCGTACCGTCGAGCGGTCCGGGCAGGCGGAAAGCCCGCGGGAACGCCCGACGTCGCTCTGCGAGTTCGAGGCACCGCGGGTCGGGATGCAGATGCGCTCCCCGTCCCGGGAGCCGCCCGCGGGGATCGGGGACGATCTCGCCCTCGACCACCACCAGGCGCAACAGGTCGGACTTGGCCGTGCGAACCCGGCAGCCCACACACGTGCGTTGTGGAACCACCCGGCCACGTTCCATGAGTCTACCGCGCCGAGGCGTCTGCGGGACCTGTCGCATGCTCTCCTGATTCGGAAGATCCGGATTCACCGGCCTCGGGCGCCTTCGAGGGGGTCCGCCCGGACGGCCCGCCGCCCGCCGGCTCGGTGTCGGACCGGATGTCGATCCGCCAGCCGGTCAGCCGGGCCGCGAGCCGGGCGTTCTGCCCCTCCTTGCCGATCGCCAGCGAGAGCTGGTAGTCGGGGACGATCACCCGTGCCACACGGCCGTCGAGGTCGACCACCTCGACGGCTGAAACACGGGCCGGGGACAGCGCATTCCCGACGAACTCGGCGGGGTCGTCCGACCAGTCCACGATGTCGATCTTCTCGCCGTGCAGCTCGGCCATCACGTTGCGGACCCGGCTGCCGAGCGGGCCGATGCAGGCGCCCTTGGCGTTCACGCCGGGCTTGCGCGACCGCACCGCGATCTTGGTGCGGTGGCCGGCCTCGCGGGCGATCGCGGCGATCTCCACGGTGCCGTCGGCGATCTCCGGGACCTCCAGCGCGAACAGCTTGCGGACGAGGTTCGGGTGCGTGCGCGACAGCTGCACCGACGGGCCGCGGTGGCCCTTGCGGACCTGCACCACGTAGGCGCGCAGCCGCTCGCCGTGGTCGTAGCGCTCGCCGGGCACCTGCTCCTGCGGCGGGAGCACGGCCTCCAGCCGGCCGAGGTCGACCAGCACGTTCCGCGGGTCCTTGCCCTGCTGGATGATGCCGCTGACGATGTCGCCCTCGCGCCCGGCGTACTCGCCGAACGTCAGCTCGTCCTCGGCGTCGCGCAGCCGCTGCAGGATGACCTGCTTGGCGGTGGTCGCCGCGATCCGGCCGAAGCCGGTCGGGGTGTCGTCGTACTCGCGGAGGGCGTTGCCCTCCTCGTCGGTCTCCGTCGCCCACACGGTCACGTGCCCGCTCCGCCGGTCCAGCTCGACGCGCGCGCGGGGCGCGGCGCCCTCCGTCCGGTGGTAGGCGATCAGCAGGGCGTCTTCGATGGCCTTGACGGCCACGTCGAGCGAGATGTCCTTCTCGCTCTCCAGGCCCCGCAGGGCGGTCATGTCGATGTCCACGAGGTTCCCCCCTCTAGTCCGGCTCAGCCGGAGAACGCGTTTCCTCGGCCTCGCCGGGCGGAACGGGCGAGCCGTCCCCCTCGGGGGACGTGTCATCCCGGGAGGACGGCCCCCCGGACTCCCCGGAGAGGGGTTTGAACTCCACCTGGACGCGGCCGCGCCCCAGCTCGCCGAGGCCGAACCGGCGGCGCCGAGTCCCGGTGCTCCCCGGTCCGGCGGACTTGCCGCCGCCCTTGCCGGACCCCTTGGCCCGGACCGGGGCGACGTCGATCTCGACGGCCTCGTCGTCGGCCGCGACCACGCGGCCCTCGATCTGGCCGCCCTCGGCCAGCGGTACGACGACCAGCCTGCCGACGGCGCGGCGCCAGTGCCGCGGCTCGGTGAGGGGACGGTCGACGCCGGGCGAGGTCACCTCCAGCACGTACGGCGAGGCGCCCATCACGTCGGAGCCGTCCAGCAGCCCGGAGGCGGTCTCGCTCAGCCGGGCGATGTCGTCCAGGCCCACCCCGCCGTCGCCGTCCACGACGATCTTGACGAGGCGGCGGCGCCCGGCGGGCCGCACGTCGACCTCCTCGAGGTCGAAGCCGGCCGCGGCGACCGCGGGGGCGAGCAGATCGGTCAGCTCCGCGATGGCGGCGTCGCGGGCCGGCCGGGCCGGGGCGTCGCCGCGCGCGCCCCGGGCGCGGCCCCCCTGAGCGCGGCCACCGCGGGACTCGACGCTCATGGGACCCTCCTCCTGTTGTGCCTTCCCGCTCGCCGGTGAGGGCGGCGGGACCTGTCGCTGAAGTCACCGCTTGTCCGCTGACTCCTCAAGACTATCGAGAGCCGGACACCTCAGCGGCCTTTCGAACAGCTCACCGGCGCGCCGGATATGGAATGCTTGAGCTGGCCCGATGGACGCGTCCGGCGACCGGGACGGAGCCGCGGCGCGGCGCGGGCCGCCACCACCACACCACCGGGTGAGGAGACTCCCTTGCCAGAGGCCGTGCCGCGCCTGCCGGGAACCGTGTCGCGCCGGGGGCTGCTGCTGGGCGGCGGCGCCGTGCTCGCGGCGCCCTGGCTGGCGGGCTGCGCGGCGGAGGCGGCCGGGCCCCGTCCGGACGTGTCGACGCTCGTCGGCGCGATCACCTCCGAGCAGGACCTCATCGCCACCTACGAGGCGGCGAAGGCCGCGGACTCGTCGCTGGCCCGCCGCCTCGATCCCGTCCTGGCGCACCACCGGCTGCATCTGACCGTGTTGAAGCGGCACTACGTGCCCGGCTCGGGGCGAAGGGCCCACGAGGGCGGCACGATCCCGCCGCCGCACGCGGCCGAACTGCCCCAGGGGCCCGCGGAGATCCTCACGGCGCTGCGCCTCGCGGAGGACCGCGCCGCCGCCGCCCGCCGCGCCGACACCGCCAAGGCCCCGCCCGGCCTGGCGCAGCTTCTGGCGAGCATCGGCGCGTGCGAGGCGGGGCACGCCGAGACGGTCCGCGCGCATCCGCCCGCCGACCCGGCCGAGTCGGCGACCCAGGCGATCCAGACGGCCCTCGCCGCCGAGCACGCCGCCGTGTACGGCTACGGCGTCCTGGGCGGCAGGCTGCGGGGCGCGCTCCAGCAGGCCGCGAAGACGTACTGGGACGCCCATCGCGCGCAGCGCGACAAGCTGGTGTCGATCCTGTCGGTGCGGCCGGTGGCCGCGGCGGCCGGATACCGGCTGCCGGTCAAGGTCACCAACGCGCGCAGCGCCGCCCGGCTCGCCGCCGCGCTGGAGGACGACCTCGTCCCCGCCTACGTGGGGCTCGCCGGCGCGCCGGCGGCCGACCTGCGCGTCTTCGCCGCCGACAGTGCCGAGCGGGCGATGGCGCGGTCGGCGAAATGGCGGGCGAGCGCGGGCGACGGAGCCCCCTCCGCGCCCTTCCCGGGCCTGCCGTCGACGGCCCTGTCACCCCGTCCCGAACCGGGTGAGTGATCTTCAGCACGCCGGGAACGAATGCGCTCCATGTACTCGTTGTCGTTTCTGCACTGGCCTACTCGGGGGAGGAGCCCAGACCTGCCATGACCAGCACCCCGCACCGGTACGAGACCGACGGGCCCGCCACCCGCGCGCCCAGTGCGCTGGACGAGCTGCGCGCCGCCTACCGGGAGCAGCTGAACCAGCTCGCGGCCGAGCGCGACGAGGCCCGCCGCCAGGCCCGCCGCGCGAAGGCGCAGGCCGCCGTCGCCCGCGCCGATCTGGCGAGCCTGCAGAGCCGCGTCCAGGAGCTGCTGGCCGCCGCCGCGCGGCACCTGCCGGACCTCCCGGCCGTGGCGCCGGCGGAGCGTCCGGCCGAGATCGAGGCCGCGTCCGCCGCGTCCCGCGCGCTCCCGGTCCCCGAGCCCGCCAGGGCCGAGGGCACCGGGAGCGAGCGCCCCGAGAACGGACCGGCGGCGATCGAGCCGGCCGCCGCGGAGTCCGCGGCCGCCGTCCGCCCCGGGGACGCGCGTCCCGTGCCCGTGGGAGCGGCCGCCGTGTCCGGCACGCGCCGCCCAGCGGGCGATCCGGACGATACGCACGAAACCCGACACGCGGCCCCGGCGCGGGCGGTCGCCGCGGCGGAGACGGCGGGAGCCGAACACCCGGCCGAGCGGGCCGGCGGCGAGCCGGCCCGGCACCAGAACAGGCGCAAGTCACGCAAGGCCGGACGCAGGAGCGTCCGGACGGGTTGACCGGGGAGGAGCGGCCCGCACACGGGCCGCGCGGAGGCCGCCGGGCGGGATCTCCCGGCGGCCTCTCCACGTCCCCGGACTGCTAATGTCCTGCGGTGACCTCGTACGGCCTCCTCGTCTCCCCCTCGCACAACCGGGTCTACGCGCAGGCCGCCTCCGGCCTGGTGAAGGCCGAGCTGGCGGTGTTCGGCGAGCGGGCCCTCGGCGGACGCGTCCGCGACATCGAGGAGACGTCCATCGGCGGCGTCCCCTACGTGACGTTCTCGGCGGACGGCCTGACGGACACCGACGTCCGGCTCCTGTCGAACCTGTCGTCGCTGTACGCGCTGTTCGAGATCGAGGGCGAGCTGCTCAGGCCGGTCGCGCTGAAGCCCCTGGACCTGTTCCCCAGCGACCTGCTGACCATCCAGAAGTACTCGGGGAAGACCAATGAGTACTTCACGAAGCTGCTGCTGAACGTCACCGCGATGGCGACCGACTCCCCCATGGACCTGGTGACCGGCAGGCCACGGCTGCTCGACCCGATGTGCGGGCGGGGCACCACGCTGAACCAGGCGATGATGTACGGGCTGGACGCGGCCGGCATGGACGTCGACGGCAAGGACTTCGACGCCTACGCGGCGTTCCTCAAGACGTGGCTGAAGAACAACCGCGTGAAGCACCAGGCGGAGATCGCGCCCGTCCGGCGGGAGAAGGCGGTGCTGGGACGGCGGCTGCACGTCACCCTCGGCGCGTCCAAGGAGCTGTACAAGAGCGGCGAGACGATGGAGATCACCGTCGTGAACGCCGACGCGGCCGGGGCCGGGAGGTTCTTCCGGCCCGGGTCGTTCGACCTGATCGTGACGGACGCGCCGTACGGGGTGCAGCACGGCAGCCGGTCGGGCGGCCGGTCGAAGGGCGCGCGGCCGGGCCAGAAGGACGGGCCGCGGCTGTCGCGCAGCCCGGTGGAGCTGCTGGAGGCGGCGGTGCCGGAGTGGACGCCGCTGCTGCGGCGCGGCGGCGCGATCGGGATCTCCTGGAACACGTTCGTGGGGCGCCGCGAGGAGCTGGCGGAGATCCTGACCTCCAGCGGGCTGGAGGTGCAGGACTCCGAGCCCTACCTGGGCTTCCGGCACCGCGTCGACCAGGCGATCTCCCGCGACCTGATCGTCGCCCGCCGATCCTGACCCTCTTCTAGGGGGCGTGCCAGGTCTCCACGTGCGGGAGCAGCTCGTCGATGGCGTGGATCAGCGCGTCCGGGGGCGCGAGGCCGGGACGGGTGAAGGCGTGCGTCGTCTGGTGCCAGATCTGGACGGCCCGCAGCCCGGCGGACTTCGCGCCGTGGATGTCGTCGTAGGGGCGGTCGCCGACGAAGACGCAGGCGGCCGGGTCGGTGGCGCCGACCGCGTCCATGGCGGCCTGGAACGCCTCGGCGTGCGGCTTGGTCCACGGGATCTCGCTGGAGTAGACGGCGCCGTCGAGCAGGCCGAGGACCTCGTCGCGGGCGAAGATCCGCTCGTGCAGCTCGCGGCTCCACATGGTGTTGGACAGGACGCCGACCTTGATGCCGCGCTCGCGCAGCTCGCGGAGCAGGCCGGGGACGGACGGGTCGGTCCAGGTGTGCGGGGTCCACGTCTCGTAGTGGGTGTCGAGCAGGGCCTCGGTCGGTTCGACGCCGGCGAGCGCGAACAGCTCCGCGAGGGTGGCGCTGCGGTGCTCCTCGGCGCCGCGCCGCCACAGCTCGAGCTCCGCCTCGGCGAGGGCGGCGGCGACGGTCTCGACGCTGTCGGCGGGCAGGTGCGGGGAGCAGATCGTCCGCCACATCTCGGGCAGCTCGACGTCGTGCCAGGGGGTCAGCGTGCCGCCCCAGTCGAAGATCACTGCTTGTAGGGCCATGCCGGAATCGTAACCATTCAGGCACTCCGCACGATGATCCGTTGACGCGGTGGACCAGTCCCGGAGGGCGCGGCCGGGGCGGTCCTTGTCCCGGCTTAGGAGCCCCTCCATGCGCAGACCGCTCGTCGCCTCCGCCCTGTCGGCCGTCCTGCTCGGCGCCGCCGCCGTGCCCGCGGCCGCCGGCGCCATCCCCGACGGTCCGGGGAAGGGCCTGGTCCCGCGGTACATCGGCGGTCCGGCGACGCCGAAGGCGCTGGCCGGGAAGCCCGTGCCCGCCAACCCGTACCAGGGTCCGGTCGGCACGTCGTCGATGCACGCGGACGCCTACGCCTCCGACACCTACCCGTTCATGGGGCCGCTCGGCCGGAACCCGGAGGTGCTCGACGATGCCAAGGGCGGCGGGCTTCCGGGCCTGTGCTCGACGGTCACCTTCGCGAAGCGGACGGGCCTGATCGTCGCGCAGTGCACGCAGGGGCAGAACTTCATGCTGCGGCTGATCGACCCGGCGACGCTGAAGGACCTCGCCACCTACCAGCTCCCGCCCAGGTCGTCGACGGTGCAGGCGGTGTTCTCCGGCAGCCTCGACAAGATCTTCACCGACACGTCCGGCGGCGCCTACTACTACCTGGACCCGCAGGACCGGGCGGTGCTCGCCGACTCGCGGTTCCATCTGCGCCGCTTCGCCCATGCCAAGGGCCCGGACGGCGAGTGGCGGTTCACGGTCACCGACGACTGGGACCTGTCCCGCTACCTCCCGCACGACTGCGCCACCTGGACGAACCCGTGGCCGAAGGGCGAGTGCGACCCGATCACCGCGGTCGGCCCGGACTGGACGGGCCTGATCTGGTGGATCACGCGGGCCGGCCGCATCGGCACCGTGAACCCGGAGTCGGGCGCGGTGAAGACGACGCGGCTGCCGGGCGAGCAGATCCAGAACTCGTTCGCTGCCGCGGCGGACGGCGTCTCGATCGTGTCGGACCACGCGCTCTACCAGATGAAGGCGGGCCCGGACGGGACGCCGAAGGTGCTGTGGCGCGAGACCTACGACCGCGGCACCGGCCGCAAGCCGGGGCAGATCGACCAGGGTTCGGGGACGACCCCGACGTTCCTCGGCGACCGGTACGTGGCGATCACCGACAACGCCGACGACCGGATGCACGTGATCGTGCGGCGCCGCGACGACGGCGGGCTGGTCTGCCGGGTCCCCGTCTTCGGCAGCGGGGCGAGCGCGACGGACAACTCCCTCATCGGCTACGGGAGCAGCCTGTTCGTCGAGAACAACTACGGGTACAGGAACTTCTTCGAGCTGCCGCCCGGCGGGTCGTCCACGGGCGGGGTGAGCCGGGTGGACGTGAACGCCGGCGGGAAGGGCTGCCGCACGGTCTGGACGAGCCCGGAGCGGTCGCCGTCCACGGTGGCGAAGATCTCCGTCCCGGCGGGGCTGCTGTACCTGTACACCAAGGACCCGCGCAAGGACCTGATCGACGCCTGGTACCTCACGGCGGTGGACGCCCGCACGGGCAGGACCGTCTACAAGGTGCTGACCGGCACGGGCAAGTGGTTCGACAACAACTGGGCGCCCGTCACCATCGGCCCGAACGGGACCGCGTACGTCGGCGTGATCGGCGGGCTCGTCGCCGTCCGTGACCGCGGCTAGGCCCGCCGCGACCGTGAGTAGGCGCGGCGGGAGCGGGGATACAGGACTGATCGGACGAACCCGACCGGACCGTGGAGGAGCCATGAGGGCGCGCAAGCCCGGGGAGAGCCGCGACTTCCGCGAGGACGTCGACGACATGGGCGACAACGATCAGGACATCGAGATCGGCCTGACCGAGGAGTACGTGAACGACCCGCCCGACGACCTGAGGATCGAGGACCCCCAGCCGGACCCGGACGGGCTGAGCATCGACGAGTACGAGCGGGAGGCGGAGCGGGACGGCGAAGAGCGGCCGGAGCCCGACACGGCCGCCGAGTCCGACGCCGTCAACCCCACCCGCCGCCCGTAGCCCGCCGCTCGCGGCAGGCTCGGCGCGGCGCTCCGGCTCGGCACAGCTGGGGCCCCGAGACGCCGCGGCGCCCGTACGGACAAGTGCCGTACGGGCGCCGCGGGGCGTTCTCCGGCTGGACGCTAGGGCATGCCCGGCCGCTGCAACTGCTTGCGGTAGGTCCAGAAGAACATCCGCTGGTTGGGACGTTCCGTGACACCGTAGATCCGGTCGCCGCCGGAGTACGGGTCGAAGGCGAGGGACTCCCCGCCGATCGGCCCGACGATCTTGAACGGCGCCTTGCCGTCCCCGTTCCGATCGCTGTAGAACGCGCCGGGGGCGGTGAGGGTCGTGCTGTAGTAGATTGTGTCGCCGCCACCGCCGTGGTAGCCGGCGACGCCCTGGACGTTCGTGAGGTTGGTCCCGTACACGACCGTGGACTGGACCTGGCCTGACGAGTCCGCCTTCAGCGAGCCGTCGCCGTTGAGGGGCCACCGGACGACGCGCATCGGCCTGGCCGACGTCACGCCGCCCTTGGTCTTGTACTCGGCCGTCAGCAGGCTCTTGGGCGAGGTGGTCGGGTCGTAGGTGACCGTGCTGAAGCACAGGTCCTTGTTCTTGGCGGACGGCGCCTTGTCCCAGGCGGGGCAGGCCCCGGCGTTGGACGGCCGGTACATGCCGGTCTGGAACAGCACGTACTTCTCGCCGTGCGCGTAGAACTTGCCGTCCGTGGAGTCGACGCCCAGCCCGGTCTTGCCGGTGGCCACCTGGTAGGTGCGGCGGATGTCGTAGACCCGCAGGCCCGAGGTGTCGGCGGTGTAGACGTAGTCGCCGGCGAGGGCGACGCCGCCCTGGTGCTGGGGCGCGTCGGCGACGCCCTGGGCCGACGCGGCGCCGGGCGCGGGGGCGGCGGGACGGACGTCCTTGACGGCGAGCTTGCCGGCGGCGGTCGCGGTCGGGATGGCGAGCGTGACGGGCTGGTAGGCGCCCGCCTTCCCGACCAGCGGACGCTTGCCGACGGTGAGGCGCGAGCCGTCGGTCACCCAGTCGGAGCCGGACAGGTGCCGGTGGTACCAGCTGAGCACGAACCCGTCGAGCTGGGCGGTGCGGCTGGTCGCCACGCCCTGCGGGATCCAGTACTTGCTGCTCTTGTCGCCGTTGGCGAAGCACCAGGCGCCGACCGTCAGCTTGGCGTTCATCGCCTTGACCGCGTCGTTGGCTCCGCAGCCGCTCTTCCAGATCAGGCCGTTCCTGGCGCCGCTCGCCGCGGCGACGAGGTTCGCCTGCCGCTTCATGCCGCGGGCCGGGATCGCCGCCATGTCGTCGAGCTGCTTGAGCGCGGCGGCGGAGACGGGCGTGGACTTCAGCGTGAACGCGACGCCGGGGAGCGGGGCGGTGTCGCCGACGCCGGTGGACGCGGCGGCCGGGGAGGCGGTGACGTGCTCGGCGGAGCCGGACGGCAGGGCGACGGCGCCGGCCACGGCGAGGGCGGCCGCGCCGGCGGCGGCTGCGAGGGCGGCCGTCCTTCGGGAGGCGGGCATGGAGTCCTTTCCGTCGGGGCGGGAACAACCAGGACAGAGGGGAGATCCTAGACAGAAGGGCGATCAGCTGTCAGAGCAACGCGAGAGGTTGCCGACGAACCCGCCGGGCGCGCCCGGCGCGGTCCCCGTGGTAAAGATCACTTTGTGGTTCCGTGACCCGCTCCGGGGGAATGTCATACCGGAGCCGTAGGTTGCGCTAGACGGGCGAGCTTGCGAGGTGACCGGGACATGTACGAGACAGTCGCGGCACCGGCACACCCCCCGGCCGACGTCGCCTCACCCCGTCCACATCCGGACGGAGCACGATGGGACGAACCGGACACGGACCGACCGTCCCCCGACGAACCGTTCGCCGACGAGCCGTTCCCCGAACGACCGGCCGGCGCGCACACCTCGGACGGCGCTCCGCAGCGCCCCTGGTGGCGGCGCAAGGCGGGTCTGCTGCTCCAGTGGGGAGTGCTGCTCCTCGCCGTCGCGGCGCTGCCGCTCTACCGCGACTCGCTTCCCGATCTCGGCGCCATGTGGCGTTCGCTCCGGCACGCCGATCCCGGCTGGCTGACGATGGTGGTGCTCGCGGTGGCGGGCTCGATGGGCGCGTTCGCCCGGCTCCAGCGGCGGCTGCTGCGCGTCGGCGGGCTGCGGATGCCGCTGCGCCGCGCGTTCGCGATCACCTACGCGGGCAACGCGCTGTCCACCACGCTGCCGGCGGGGCCCGCGGTGAGCGTCGTCTACACGTTCCGGCAGTTCCGCCGGGGCGGGGCGTCGGCGAAGCTCGCCACGGCCGTGATCATCGCCGGGGGCGTCATCACCACGGCGACCTACTCGGTGATCGGCCTGCTGGCGCTGCTGGCCGACCCGGCCACGCGCGGCCCGGCGCTGACCGGGCTCGCCGTCCCGGGCGTCCTGCTCCTGCTGCTGGTGCCGCTGCTGCGGTGGCCGCGCCCGCGCGCGGTGCTGACGGCGCCGCTGCGCCGCGCCCACCGCGCGGCGCTGGCGCATCCGAAACTCGGCCCGTGGGCCGAACGGCTCGCCGGCGTCCGCGACGTGCTGCGCCCGAACCGGCGCGACTGGGCCGCGCTGATCACGCTCGCGACGCTGAACTGGGTGCTGGACATCCTGGCGCTGCTGGCCGCGGCCCACGCCGTCGGCATCGACGTCGATCCGAACGCCGCCGCGCTCGCCTACTTCGCCGCGCAGGCCGCGGGCAGCGTGCTGCCGCTGCTGCCGGGCGGCCTCGGCGCGGTCGAGGGCAGCATGGCCGCCTCGCTCGTCGCGTTCGGTGCGGCACTGTCCCCCGCCGCCGCGGCGGTGGGCCTGTACCGGCTCGTCTCGTACTGGGGCGTCGTCGGCGCCGGCTGGATCGCCTGGCTCGCGCTGCACGAGGGGCCGCGGCTGCCGGCTCCGGTGAAGGCCCGGCTCGCCGGGGCGGGACGGCTCCTCCTGGACGGCCTGACCTCGACCGCGACCCTCAACCCGTACAGCGCGGTGCCGCTCGTCGTCCCGGCCGAGGCGCGCCGGCCATAGCCGCCCGACCCGATCCGCAGAGCCCCGGACCGCGGGACGGTCCGGGGCTCCGTCCCGCGACCGAGACCCGACCGGGACCTTTGACGGAGATCGTCCCTTTTGGGAATCATCATTCCCGGAGAGCGGCTTTAGTGGTCATGCAGGCCGCACCCCCTCCTCCCGGCGACACGCCCGCGTGCGAGCCGGACCGGCGGGCCCCGATGCCTGAGCAAGCAGTTGGTCGACAGAAGGGATCGAGCCCCCATGGCGCACGGAGCCATCACGCCGGCGGCGGACCTCGACGGCGCACGGTTCCGGCAGGTGATGGGCCGGTTCGCGACCGGCGTGGTCGCCATCACGGCCGTCGAACCCGGCACCGGGCGGCCGACGGGGATCGCCGCCAACTCCTTCACCTCGGTCTCGCTCGATCCTCCCCTCGTGGCGTTCTGCGTCGCCCACACCAGCACCACCTGGCCCCGGCTGCGCGCCTCGGACCGGCTCTGCATCAACATCCTCGGTGAGCCGCAGCTCGACGTCTGCCGGCGGCTCGCGCTGAAGGGCGGCGACAAGTTCGACGGCATCGACTGGACGGAGAGCCCGAGCGGCGCCCCCGCCATCGACGGCGCCCTCGCCTGGATCGAGTGCTCCGTCGAGCAGGAGCACGTCGCGGGCGACCACGTCATCGTCGTCGCCCGCGTCCACGCCCTGGACGAGAACCACGACGGCCGCCCCCTGGTGTTCTACCGGGGCGCCTACGGAGGCATCGCCTGACCCGAGGCGCCCTGTGTTCAAGGCGCGCCCTGTGTTCAGGGCGCCCTGTGCGGACGGGTCCCTAGCGCGCCGAGGGGGAGGGGATCTCGGCGCTACGGAGGCGGGCGAGGACCTGGACGGGGTCGGACAGCACCTCGGCGAACGCGAACTCGGCGGCGCCGACCAGGGTGGTGTCGTCGCCGAGGGCGGCGGTGCGCAGCCGGACCTTCTCGCGGGGCGCGTCCAGCGCGCCGGTCGCGAGCACGCTGCGGATCTGCGCGGCGGCGCCGAGGTAGATGTCGCGCAGCGTCCCGCCGAAGATGATCAGGCCGGGGTTGAACACGTTGACGAGGTTGGCGACGCCGAGGCCGAGCCAGGTGCCGACGCGGTGCAGCGCCTCGCGGGCGACGATGTCGCCGCGGTCGGCGGCGTCCACCACGTCGCGGACGGCGTCGCGGCCCGCCTTGTTCGTCGGCTCCTCGCGGCCGGCGTGGGCGAGCAGCGTCCGCTCCCCCACCTCGGCCTCCAGGCAGCCCTTGGAACCGCAGGCGCACTGCCGGCCGCCCGGGTTGACGATCATGTGGCCGATCTCGCCGCCGAAGCCCTCGTCGCCGCCGAGCAGCCGGCCGTGCGCGATGATGCCGCCGCCGACGCCGACGTCGCCGTGCAGGTAGATGAGGTTGTCGCAGTTCACGCCGGCGCCGCGTTCGTGCTCGGCGAGCGCGCCGAGGTTGGCGTCGTTGCACACCGACACCGGGATGCCGAGGCCGAGCCGGCGCGACAGGGCGTCGCCGAGCCGCAGGTCGCCGACGTCGAGGTTGGGGCCGAACATGATGGTGTCGTCGGAGCGGCGCACGGTCCCCGGGAAGCCGAGCGCGGCGCCGACGCAGACCGCGTCGCGCTCGGCCTTGCGGACCAGCGAGCGGGCGCCGGCGACGAGCATGCCGAGCAGGTCGGACGGGTCGGAGTCGCGGGCGCGGGTGCCCTCCCGGCGGTCCAGGACGACGCCGCCGAGGCCGACACGCGCGACGACGAGCCGGTCGACGCCGACCTCGAACGCCAGCACGTAGACCCGGGTCGACTCGGGCCGCACGACGAGGGACGGCCGCCCGGCGCGCCGCCCCGGCCCGCGCGGCAGCTCCTCCCGGACGAGGCCGGCGGCGGTGAGGTCGGAGGTCAGCGCCATGATGGTGCTGCGGTTCAGCCCGAGGGACTCGGCGAGCGTCGCGCGGGACGCGGGGCCGCGCAGGTGCACGAAGCGCAGCAGCGTCCCGAGGTTGTGCCGCCGGATGTCCTCCTGTGACGGGCCCGCCTTCATCATCGCCGCAGCCCCAGGTCGCCGCTGACGCCGGAGGTGATCAGCTCGACGACCTGCCGGTGGGTGACGTCGGCGGTGCGCACCTGCGCGACCATGCGGCCGAGGTACAGCGCGGCGATCCGGTCGGAGACCGCGAACACGTCGTTCATGTTGTGCGAGATGAGCACGACGGCGAGGCCCTTGTCGGCGAGCCGCCGGACGATCTCCAGGACCTGCTGGGTCTGCGCGACGCCGAGCGCGGCGGCGGGCTCGTCCAGCACGACGAGCTTGCTGTCCCACAGCACGGCGCGGGCGATCGCGACGGTCTGCCGCTGCCCGCCCGACAGCGTGGAGATCTTCTGCCGCACCGAGCCCATCGTGCGGACGGACAGGCCGGACAGGGTCCTGCGGGCCAGCTCCTCCATCCCGGACTCGTCGAGCGCGATGCCGCGCCGCTGCTCGCGGCCGAGGAACAGGTTCTGGACGATGTCGAGGTTCTCGCAGAGCGCCAGGTCCTGGTGGACGACCTCGATGCCGAGGGCGGCGGCGTCGCGCGGGCTGCCGAGCCGCACCGGGCGGCCCTCGAAGCGGTACTCCCCCGCGTCCGGCGCGTGGATGCCGCCGATGCACTTGACGAGGGTGGTCTTGCCGGCGCCGTTGTCGCCGACCAGCGCGGTGACCTCGCCCGGGTACGCGGAGAAGGCGATGTCGTGCAGGACCTTGACGGAACCGAAGCTCTTGTCGATGCCGCGCAGGTCGAGGACGGGCGTCACTGCCATGCCGAGGGGCTCCCACCGTGCCGCGTCGGCGCGCGCCGATCGGTCGTGGGCAGTGAGCGTATCAGCCGCGTTCGCGGGCCGGGAAACGCGCGCGGCGCCGTCCGGGAACGGCGGGACCGCCGGGTCGGACGGCAGGGCGGGACCGTACGGCAGGGCCCGGGGGCCGGCGGCGCGCGCCGCCGGCTCCCGGGCGTCTCCCGCGTTCACGGGGTCCCGGCCTTCAGGGGGTGGGCCGGCACGGGGTCACCGGCCGGTGTTGCTGCGGCGGCGCCGCGCCAGGGCGTCGATGCTCGCCGCGAACAGCAGCACGATCCCGGTGATGAGGAAGCTCAGGTACGCCTTGGTGCCGAGCAGCCCGAGACCGTTGTCGATGATGGCGATGACGAGGCCGCCGAGGACCGCGTCGCGGGCCTTGCCGCGCCCGCCGAACAGGCTCGTCCCGCCGATGACCGCGGCGCCGACCGCGTACAGCAGGGTGTTGCCGCCGCCGGCGTCGGGGGTGACCGAGTTCAGCCGGGACGCGGCGACGATGCCGCTGACCGCCGCGAACCCGGACGCGATGATGAACACCGAGATCCGGATCCGGGTGACGTTGATGCCCGCGCGGCGGGCCGCCTCGGCGTTGCCGCCGACCGCGTAGATGTGCCGGCCGTACGGGGTGCGGCCGAGCACGAACGTGCAGACGATGAGCAGCACGCCGACCAGCGGGACGCCCCACGGCACGCCGCCGAGGAAGATCAGCGGGCTGGCGGCGCGGTCCTGGCTGAGCAGGTAGGTGCCGAGCAGCAGCGCCGCGGCGACCACGACCGACTGGGCGATCACCAGCTCGACCGGCCGCGAGTGCAGGTTGCGGGCCTGCTGGCGGCGCCAGCGCAGCAGCTGCGTCGCGGCGTAGCCGACCGCGCAGACGGCGGCGAGCGTCCAGCCGAGCCAGACCGGCATGTTCTTGTTGGCCAGCGCCACGATGAAGTCGTCGCGGACGGGCACCGTGCCGCCGTCGCCGATCAGCTTCAGCGTGATGCCCTGGATGCCGAGGAAGAACGCCAGCGAGACGACGAACGACGGGATGCGCACGACCGCGACCAGCCAGCCGATCGCGGTGCCGATGACGACGCCGACCGCCAGCGCGGAGATCACCGCGACGTACCAGGGCTGGCCGCTGTCGACGATCAGCTTGGCCATCACGGCGGCGCAGACGCCGCTCGCGACACCGGCGGACAGGTCGATCTCGCCCAGCAGCAGGACGAAGACCAGGCCCATCGCGAGGATCACGATGGGCAGCGCCTGGGTGCACAGGTTCGCGATGTTCTGGTTGCTGAGGAAGGTGTTGGGCCGCAGCGCGAAGAACAGCACGATGAGCGCGGCGAGGCCGAGGATCGCGGGCAGCGCGCCCAGCTCACCGGCCCGGATGCGGCCCCAGTAGTCCAGTAGCGCCGAGCGCACGTCGTGGTCGCGGTGGTCGGCGGCGAAGTCCGAGTCCGCCAGCTTCACGGCGGCCTCCTTGCCCTCGGGGAGTTCGGTGGACACCTCGGTCCCCCTTTCAGATGCTCTCGGCGGCGGTCTGCGGCGCGAGGCCGAGATCACCGGAACGGCCGGCGGTGATGAGCTCCACGATCTGGCCGTGGGTGACCTCGGAGCGTGCCACGTCCGCGGCGACCCGGCCAAGGTAGAGCGCGGTGATGCGGTCGGCCACCTCGAACACGTCGTTCATGTTGTGCGAGATGAGCACGACGGCGTGCCCGGTGTCGGCGAGCCGCCGGACGAGGTCGAGCACCTGCCGGGTCTGCGCGACGCCGAGCGCGGCGGTCGGCTCGTCGAGGATGACGACCTTGGACTCCCAGAGCGCCGCCTTGGCGATCGCGACGGTCTGCCGCTGCCCGCCGGACAGGCTGGCGACCTGCTGGCGCACCGACTTGACGGTGCGGACGGACAGCCGGGCGAGGGTCTGCCGGGCCGCCTCCTCCATGGACGCCTCGTCCAGCACGATGCCCCGGCGGCGTTCGCGGCCGAGGAACATGTTCTGCACGATGTCGAGGTTGTCGGCGAGCGCGAGGTCCTGGTAGACGACCTCGATGCCGAGGTCGGCCGCGGCGCGCGGCCCGTCGACGGTCACCTCCCGGCCGTCGAACTCGATCGTCCCCGAGTCGATCGGGTAGATCCCGGCGATGCACTTGATGAGGGTGGACTTGCCCGCGCCGTTGTCGCCGACGAGGGCCATCACCTCGCCCAGCCGCACGGCGAAGTCCACGTCGTGCAGCACATGGACGGCGCCGAAGCTCTTGTTGAGCCCGGTCAGGCGGAGGACGGGGTCTCCGTTTTCTGCCACGTGATTCCTTCCAGGGGTAGCGCGGGCCCGTTTCCTTCCGGGGGTTGGCGCGGGCCCGTGGCGGGCCCCGTGGACGTCCCGGGGTTCCGGGCTCCCGGGGCGTCCTCAGCGGTGGGGCCCGCCACGAGGGTCAGTACCGCCCAGGGGGGCGACCCCCGCACCTCCTGGGCGACGTCGACGAGATCAGTGGGAGGTCACTGGATGCCGGCGGCCTTGCACTTGGCCGCGTAGGCGCCCTTGCACAGGTCGGCGGCCTTGACGAACTGGTCGTCGGTGACCTGCTTGACGTTGTCCTTGAAGACGCCGATCGGGTTCAGCAGCACCGAGGGGACGTCGCGCTTGCCCTGCGGGTCGTTGGTGGTGCCGTTGGTCTCGCCCTTCTGGCCCTTGATGAGGGCGACGGCGAGCTTGGCGACCGCGTCGGCCTCCTGCTTGACGGGCTTGTACACGGTCATGCACTGGGTGCCGTCCAGGATGTTCTGGAGTCCCTGGAGGGTGGCGTCCTGGCCGGTGACCGCGACCTTGCCGGCCTGCTGGTTCTTCTTCAGGATGGAGATCGCGGCGTTGCCGAGGCCGTCGTTGGCGGCCAGCACGCCGTCGATCTTGCCGTGCTGCTCGGTGTACATCTGCTCGAAGATCGTCGCGGCCTTGTCCGGCTTCCAGTCCGGGACGGCCTGCTCGGCGACCTTCTTGTAGTTCGACACCTGGTCGAGGATGTTGTGCGCGCCCTTGGCGAACAGCGTCGCGTTGTTGTCGGTCGGCGAGCCGTTCAGGTAGGCGATGTTGGCGCTCTTGTCGCCGAGGCACTTCTGCAGGCCCTTGCCGAGCTCCTCGCCGACCTTCACGTTGTCGAAGGAGACGTAGTAGTCGGAGACGCCGCCGAGGGTGAGCCGGTCGTAGTCGATCGTCTTGACGCCCTGGGACTGCGCCTTGCGCTGGACGGCGCCGGCGGAGTTGGAGTCGATGCCGTCGACGATCAGCACGGTGACGCCGCTGGTGATCATCTGGTCCGCGATCGTCTGGAACCGCTGGGTCGAGCCCTCGGCGTTCTGGATGTCGTACTGGACGCCGGCCGTCTTGAACGCCTGCTCGAGATAGGGCCGGTCGAAGCTCTCGTAGCGGACGGACGAGGTGGTGTCGGGCAGGATCACGCCGACCTTGCCCTTCACCGCGCCGGAGCCGGAGCCGGAGCCCTTGTCGCCGCCGCCGTTGTCGTCCCCGCACGCGGACAGGGTGAGCGCCGCGGCGGCCGAGAGGGCCATGAAGCTGAGGATCCCCTTGCGCATTGCCCGGGTCCTTTCTTGGGGGCGGCCGCGTGGCGCGGCCGGGGGTTCGCAGCGCCGGTGAGCGAGGTCGCACATCCACCGGCGTGAATGTTGTGTCCCGCAACTTATGTCCGACTCGTCCTGAACGCCAGACCTGTCGCCCGGCCAATTTGTTGTGGGCAGTAACAATCCCGTAACGCGAGATCAACACGGGGGAAACAGTGGAGGGCGCTGATCGGGGAGGGAGAACCGGAGGTCAGGACGGGTCCGGGCCGCGCGCGGCATATGTTCGGCGGGTCAACATTCAGCCCCGGCCCGCGGGCGACCCGCCGCGCGCGACCAACGCCGCGGCCATGCGGCGGCGTCCCGGAGCGCACCGAGACTGTGCCGCATGACCCGGCGCCTCGACCGTCGCGCGAGCGCGTCACCTGACCGGTGAGGCGACGCCGAAGGCGAGCCTCACCGGGAGAAGACCGCGAAGCGATGCCGTGCCCGCGCGAGCCCGGTCAAGGGCCGAGCCGCTGGGCGAGGCCCTTGGGCCGGGGTCGCTACGAAACGGCGAGGACCAGCGCGACCCGGTCGGCCGCGGCGGCGACGTCGTCGGCGGGTGCGATGCGCTCCGCCCACGACCACCAGTACCACCATCCGTCGGCGCCCCGTTCCGCGAGGATGTTCTCCGTCAGGGCGGAGGCGTCCGGATTCATCACGTGCAGGCTGGGCGACTGGCCCCGAGGCAGTGTGAGGCGCACCCGCAGGCCGCGTTCGACCAGCTCGGCGCCCAGCTCTTCCAGATATTCGATCCGCGTCCGAGCGGGCGCGGCGGTTCCCGTATCGTCAGGCGTCATCCTTGTCTTCCCCATGGACTCCGCGCGGCCCGACGAGATCTCACCCTCCCCCTTCCCCGGCCCGGGTGCAAGCACTGCGGCCCGGTCGGCGCGGGTGCGCCGCGAACTCCGGCGCCGCGGCGAGCGTCGCAAAGGGCGCGGTGCCCGGCCGCCGCGAACGGCATCCGGGATATGTTGCGCATGGCACTCGAAGGGGGAAGTTGGGGCGTATGGCGATGGCGAGCGCGGGCGCGAACCCGGAGTGGACCCGGCCCGACCAGCGGCTGCCCGAGCGGCGCCCGGCGGAGGGGACCGCTCCGTCCTCCCCGGCCGGCACCTGGCACCGGATGCACTACGCGGTCGGCGTCTTCCTCATCGCGTACGGGGTGGCGGGCCTGGCCGGCGCGGCGCTGCTGTGGGGCGACCGGCGCAAGGAACTCGGCGACTACTTCGGCTCCGGGAACGCCGGCACGCTGCTGATCCTGGCCAAGGCGGCCGAGGCCGTGCTCGTCGCGGTGACCGCCGCGGGGATCGCCCGCCGCCGCGACATGTGGTTCGTCCCGGCCCTGGCAGGCTGGATGGCGGGCTTCGCGGTGTTCGCGGTCCTGGACGTGTTCGACGGCCGGTGGGGCGGGCTCCTGGAGCACCTGCTCTACCTCGCGGGCTTCGTGGTGCTGCTCTTCGTCTCGTACGGGCTGAGCGCGAAGGCGCAGGTCGGCAGCGGTGCGGCGGTCCGCGCGTCGGCCGTGCCGCCCGCGCCGGACGGACCCGGACAGGACGGTGGCGGCGACGCCGTCGGGGACGGCGGGCCGCGGCGGCTCACCCGGACGCAGGAGTTCGCGCTCGCCGCGCTCAACCGGCTGCCGCGCCGCTGAACCGGGCGCGCCCCGGCGCGCCCGGACGGGACGGGAGGGTCCGGACGTCAGCGGACGATCCACGCGATGGCGGTCATCGTCCCCGGCGGTACCTCGGTGAAGCCGCCGTCCCGGACCGCGACGGCCGCCTCCTTGACGCATCGCGACCACGCGACGTCCCTGACCAGGTGCACGGGCGCGCCCGCCTCGATCCACGCCGCGACGTCCTTGCGCCGGCCCTGCCGCAGCAGCAGCTGCGCGGCGTGCCCGCTCTGCGCCGCGGCCTTGCCGGTCGTCATCGTCACGTCCGGGTTCAGGGCGAGCGCGGCGTACGGCGGCGCGGGCGGCGGCGCCGGCTCCTCGGCGTCCGCGAGGTCGAGCCCGGCCACCTGGAGCTTCGCCAGCTCCGGCGGGACGTCCGCGACCGGGCCCGGCGGGAACGCCCGCACCTGCGCGCCCGCGTGCTCGACCGTCACTCCCGGCAGCGCCTGCGCCTCCGGCCAGCGGACGCCGCGCGCGCGCCGCGTCACCTTCCGGATCCGCCGCGACTCCCATTCGTGCACCGGCAGGCGCCACTCCCCGTCGGGGTCGGTCGCGCGCGGGTCGGTGAGCAGCCGGACGACGGCGGTCGCCGCGGCCTCGCAGACGGCGCCGTGAGTGGGCGGATCGGCCTTCTCCGCGCGTACCACCAGTTGCATCGCCCAGGGCGGGTCGTCGAGAGGGTCGTGAGCAGGTCGCACCCATGGAGTATTCCAAACCGGTTCCGATGTCCGTGACGCCGCTTTCCCGGGGACGATGTGGGTAATGCAACTGTTGCCGTCTCCCGGACGTCGATCCTGTAGCGGGCGCAGCACCGTGGGACGGCCCTCGCCGGAGGGGGGCGAGGGGCACGGCGAGAGGTCGGGTCGGAGGTCGCCGGTGACCAGTGGCGCGTGGAACGAGTCCATCCCCGGAGTCGGTACGTTCTTCGTCGGCATCGACGTCGCCCCGGGGCGG
The DNA here is from genome assembly GCF_017573545.1 of Actinomadura nitritigenes. GTDB lineage: Bacteria > Actinomycetota > Actinomycetes > Streptosporangiales > Streptosporangiaceae > Spirillospora > Spirillospora nitritigenes. Next base: position 136,547 of record NZ_JAGEOK010000003.1, read on the forward strand.
TACCGGTGCGACGACGCCGCGGGCGGCTGGTGGGTCCGCTTCACCGGCCCCGGAGGGGGCGACCCGGTCGGCATGTGGCCGCTGCCCGCCGGCGGCGCCGAGGTCGAGATCGAGCCGACCGACTTCGCGTTCGAGACCCACGTCGGCGCGTACTGGCGGCGGATCGCCCCGCCGCGCCGCGCCGGGGACGGCCCGGCGGCGGAACCGCGCCCGGTCGCCGACCCCGGACTGCGCGCCGAGCTCGACACGCTCGTGGCGCGCCGCCGCCCGCTGCTGTGGCTGGCGCCGCTGACCGTCCTCGGGCTGGGCCTGCTGGGGTCGCCGCTGCTCGGCTCGCTGTGGCTGATCGGCCTCGGCATGCTCGCGGTCCTGGTCGCGCTCGGCACCCCGTCGGTCTCGCTGGACCTGCGGCGCGCCCGCGAGCTGGAGCGCCGCCGGCACCGCTACCTCACCCCCGAGGACTTCGACGGGCCGGGCCGCGCGCTGCTCGTCCGCGTGCAGGCCGCGGTCGACGCCGTCCGCGACTCGCAGGTCAACCGGGAGGGCCTGCTGGACGCCGTCGACAACGCGGTCACCCTGCCCCGGCAGGAGTGGGAGATCGCGCAGGTCCTGGCGCGGCAGTCGAAGCTGCGCAGGGAGCAGGAGGAGATGGCGGAGGCCGCGCCGCTGCCCGAGGTGGCGGCCGCGCTGCTGCCGCTCCGCGAGAAGCTCGACATCTCCGTCGAGGCGGTGACGCGCCGGATCGAGGCCCTCGAGCGGTACGCCGAGCGTGCCCGCGCCGCCGACGAGGCCCTGGCCGCGCACCGCCACCTGGAGTCCCTGGCGGCGAAGGCGCACGAGTACGACGAGCTGCTCGCCGACACCGTCCGCGACGACCTGGCGCTGCCCGCGATCGAGCGGCTCACCGAGCAGGGCGACGCGCTCGTCCGGACGCTGCGCGAGCGGCTCGCGAAGGCCGCCGAGGCGGGCGGCGAGCTCCCGCCCCCGCCCGCCTGACCGCTCACAGCACCCGCGCGTACATCAGCGCGAACACCAGGTACGGGACGAGGAACACCCAGCTCGTCACGATGATGCCGTGGAGCACCTCCTCCGGTTCGCGCGCCCGGCCGAGGAAGCGGTGGTACACCCGGACCAGCACCGGCGCGGACACGGCCTGCGTCCACAGCGTCCGGTGCGGGAACACGTGCCCGGTCGCGGCCAGCGTCACCGCGAGCGCGCACGACGCCGTCCACGCGGCGAGCCCGATCCGGTACGCGCCGCGCGGGCCGAGCCGCACGGCGATGGTCCGGTACCCGCTGGCGAGGTCGGCCCTGTAGTCGGTGACGGTCGTCGGGACGTACAGGGCGGTCGCGACCAGGACGCCCTCGGCGGCCATCACCCACGGGAAGCCCTCGATGGGGCGCACGACCGTCCAGCCGGCCACCAGCGCGAAGCCGCCGACGCCGGCCGCGTTGGTCGCCACGTCGAACCCCGGCCGGTCCTTCAACCGGATCGGCGGCACGCTGTACAGCCAGCCGAGCACCAGGAACCCGAGCGTGACCAGCGCGAACGCCGGCCGCACCGTCAGCGCGACGAGCAGCGCCGCCGCCGCGGTCACGTGCGCGGCGACCAGCGCGCCGTGCACGCTCAGCCGCCCGCCGACGAGCGGCGCGCCGTCCTTGCGCGGATTCTCGAGGTCGCCGTCCAGGTCGAAGGCGTCGTTGATGGCCGGCACCGCCAGCCAGACCAGCGGCCCCCACACGACCAGCCCGGTCAGCACGGGCGCGGCCGCGTCCAGGCACCCGCCGCTCATCGGCGCGCACGCGTCCTGCCCGGCGATCAGCCACCGCGTCGCGAGCAGGTGCCCGACGTAGAACGGCACGAGCGAGACGAGCCAGATCGCCGGCCTCGCGATGAGCCACAGGTCGAGCAGCACCCGCCACCGCCGCACGGCCGCCCGCACCGGCACCCGGTGCCGTGTCTGAGAAGCGCGCATGCCGTCACCCCCAGGGATCGCGACGCGCCCCCACCCCTATTGGACACTACGTCCACATGCTCCGCGGTGGCCAGTGCCCGCGAATTCGCCTCCCCTGCGCCGCCGGCCGGGATGATCTCGGTGGCGCGGGTCGTTGGACCCGGTGTGGAGTCGATCATGATGCGGGCGGCCGTGGCGGAGCGGCCGGGGCCGCCGGACGTGCTACGGGTGCGCGAGGTGCCGGTTCCCGGGCCGCGGCCGGGGTGGACGCTGGTGAAGGTCGGGGCGTTCGGGCTGAACCGGTCGGAGATGTTCACCCGGCAGGGGCACTCCCCCGGCGTGCGGTTCCCGCGCGTGCTCGGGATCGAGTGCGTCGGGGAGGTCGCCGCGGGCGGCGTGCTCGCGCCGGGGACGCGGGTCGCGGCGGTCATGGGCGAGATGGGGCGCGCGTTCGACGGCGGCTACGCCGAGTACGCGCTGCTCCCCGACGACCTGCTGATCCCCGTCACGACCGGGCTGGACTGGGAGGTCTTCGCGGCGCTGCCCGAGACGTACCTGACCGCGCAGGGGTCGCTGGACGCGCTCGGCGCGGACGGCGGCACGCTGCTGGTGCGGGGCGGGACGTCGTCGGTCGGCATGGCGGCGCTGTCGCTCGCCAGGGGGCTGGGCCTGCGGACGATCGCGACGACCCGCAACCCCGGCAAGGCCGGCGCGCTGGAGGAGGCGGGCGCCGACCACGTCGTCCTGGACGACGGCGGCATCGCGGACGGGGTGCGGGAGATCGTCCCGGACGGTCCCGACCACGTGCTCGAACTCGTCGGCGCCTCGACCCTCGTGGACTCGCTCGGCCTCGTCCGCAAGGGCGGCGCGGTGTGCATGACGGGCATCCTGGGCGGCGAGTGGGTGCTCCCGGAGTTCGAGCCGATGCAGGCGATGCGGAGCGGGACGCGGCTCACCGTGTTCCACAGCGACGACGTGCAGGGCGCGGCGGGCGCCGCGACGCTGCAGCGGCTCGTGGACGGGGTCGAGAGCGGCCGGTTCCGGCCGAACGTCGACCGGGTCTTCGCACTGGACGAGATCGCCGACGCGCACCGGTACATGGAGGCCGACGAGGCGGCCGGCAAGCTCGTCGTGCGCCTCTAGCCGCCGGGCGTGCGGAGCCGGGTCAGCCGAGCAGGGTCAGCCGAGCAGGGCGCGGATCTGGTCGGGGCCGGTGAAGACCTCGGCGGCCATGCCGGTCTCGCGGGCGGCGAGGACGTTGCGCTCGGTGTCGTCGATGAACAGGACGTCGGCGGGCTCCACGCCGAGGCGTTCGGCGCAGATGCGGTAGGCGCGCGGGTCGGGCTTGGCGACGCCGATGGCGCACGAGTAGGTGAGCGCGTCGAACCGGGACAGCCAGCCCTCGTGCCGCGCCTCGAAGCGGGGGACGAGGTCGGCGATGATGTTGGAGAGCAGGCCCAGGGTGCGGCCGCCGTCGGCCAGCTCGTGCACGAGGGAGACCATGCGCTCGTCGACGTTCGTCCAGCTCCGCAGGTCGGCGTCGATCAGCGCGGGCACGTCGGGGAACCCGGTGCCGAGGGCGGCGGCGACGTCCGCCCAGTAGGCCGCGGCGTCCCGGCCGGCGTCGTAGGCGGGGCGCAGCGCCCAGTACGCGTCCCAGAACGGGGCGCCGGAGACGCCGGCGATCTCCTCGATCTCCCGCACGGCCTCGGGGGTCTGGGTGCGGGCGATGACGCCGAACAGGTCGAAGACGATCACATCGGGCATGGTCCGAGGGTATGCGGGGCGGGGCGGTGCCGCCGTCGTGGGGCGGGGCGGCGTCGCGCCGCGTCGCGATGTGGGAGCCGCGGGTGATGGAACAAGCGCTTGGGCAGACCGTAAACTGCCGCTGACGCGCGGACTGAGCAAGCGGTTGGGCGCGCACGGCATAATGAGAGGGTGACGACCACGAGCGCGAATTCCGGGCGGGCGAGGCCCCGGGCCGCCGGCGAGGGCGGCGCGCGCCGCCGCGGCAAGGGCTCGCCGGCCCTGGCGTCGGAGCGCCGCGAGCACCTGGTCAGGCTGGCCGCGGACCTGTTCGCGGAGAAGGGCTTCCAGGCCACCACGGTCCGCAACATCGCCGACGAGGCCGGCATCCTGTCCGGCAGCCTCTACCACCACTTCGACTCCAAGGAGTCGATCGTGGACGAGATCCTGACCGGCTTCTTCGACGAGATCATGGCCGCCTACCGGGCCGAGATCGACGCGGGCCGCGACCCGCGCGAGACGATCGCCGGGCTCGTCCGCATCGCGTTCAACTCCCTCGAGCCGCACCGCGCCGCGATCACGGTGATGCAGAACGACTGGAACTACCTCCAGGGCATGGACCGCTTCGCCTACCTCACCAAGTCCGAGGACGAGGTGGAGAAGATGTGGGTCGAGACCATCGCGGCCGGCCAGGAGCAGGGGCTGTTCCGCGAGGACCTCGACCCGAAGCTGACCTACCGGATGATCCGCGACACGATCTGGGTGGCCGTCCGCTGGTTCAAGCCCGGCGGACGGCTCGACGCCCAGAGCCTCGGCGAGCACTACATCAAGGTCATGTTCGACGGGATCAACACCCACTAGCCCCCGGGCGGACGCCCGCGGCCGCAGGCCCGGCGCCCGCCGTGCCCCCGGCGGCAGGGCCCGCTATCCCCGCACGGGAACGCCCGGGCGCTCCGGCGCGGGTTCGGCGGCGCGGCGCGGCAGCAGCCGCGCGATCGGACCGGGCAGCCACCAGTTCTTCTCGCCGAACAGCTCCATCAGGGCGGGGACGAGCACCATCCGCACGACGGTCGCGTCGATCAGGATGGCGACGCCGAGGCCGAGGCCGATCTGCTTGACGGCGACGTTCGCGCCGAGCAGCACCGACAGGAACACCATCACCATGATCGCGGCGGCGGCGGTGATGACCCGCGCGGTGCCGGCGAGGCCGCGCGCGACGGCCTCCCGGGTGGGCATGCCCGCCTCGTGCGACTCGCGGATCCGCGACACGAGGAACACCTCGTAGTCCATGGACAGCCCGAACAGGATCGGGAACATCATCAGCGGCACCCAGGTGGTGACCGGCATCGAGGTGGGGAAGCCGAGCGCCTTGCCCGCCCAGCCGTGCTGGACGACGCCGGTCAGCACCCCGTAGGCGGCGGCGATCGACAGCAGGTTCATCAGCGCGGCCTGCAGCGCCACGGTGAGCGAGCGGACGAGCGCGACCAGCAGCAGCAGCGACAGCCCGACCACGATCGCGATGAGCAGCGGCAGCCGGTTCTGCACGTCGTCGGCGAAGTCGATGGACGCCGCGTTCTGACCGCCGACGTAGGCGCGCAGGTCCGTGCCGCGGGCGACGCCGGGCAGCACGTCGTCGCGGAGCCGGTGCACCAGCCGCGGGGTGGCCTCGTCCTGCGCGCCGGTGGTCGGGAACGCCATGATCACCGAGACGGCCCCGTCGGGGCTGGTGCGCGGCGGCTGGACGGCCGCGACGCCCCGTGCGGCGCCGACGGCCGCGGCGACCGGCGCCGGGTTCCCGCCCCGGGTGACGATGACCAGCGGCGCGGCGGTGCCGGGCCCGAAGCCCTCGGACATGAGCTGGTTCGCGGCGTAGCCGCTGGTGTCGTGCGGCTGGGTGCTGGAGTCCGGCAGGCTGAGCCGCATCGACAGCGCCGGCACCGCGAGGACGAGCAGCAGGGCCGCCGCGGACAGCCCGGTGACGACCGGGTGGCGCTGCACGAGCCGGGCCCAGCGTTCGGCGAGGGGGCGGCGCGCGCGGCCGAGCCCCGGCACGCGCAGCCGGTCGATGGCCCGGCCGGTGAAGCCGAGCAGCGCGGGCAGCAGGGTGACGGCGGCGAGCATCGTCATCAGCACCGCCACGCCGGCGGCGACGGCGACGGCGTCGAACAGCTTCTGCTGCATGACGAACAGGCCCATCAGGGCGATCACGACGGTGCTGCCGGCGAACAGGACGGCGCGTCCGGCGGTGGTGACGGCGGTGACGGTCGCCTCCTCCGGTTCCTTCCCGGCGGCGAGCTCCTCCCGGTAGCGGGTGACGATGAACAGCGCGTAGTCGATGCCGACGCCGATGCCGATGAGCGCGGCGACGATGGGCCCGAACGACGGCGCGGGCAGCAGGTGCGCGATCAGCGCGATGAGCCCGAGCCCGGAGCCGATGCCGAGCAGCGCGGTCACGATCGGCAGTCCCATCGCCAGCACCGAGCCGAAGGCGATCAGCAGGATGACGACGGCGGCGAGCACGCCGATCCCCTCCGACGACCCGCCGCCCGCGGTCTCGGCCTTGTCGATCGCGGCGCCGCCGAGCTCGATCCGGACGGGCCCGGAGTCGCTGCGGACGTCGTCGATGAGCTTGGTGACGTCCGTGGTGGGCACGTCGTCGGTGGGGACGTCGAGGTTCGCGGTGGCGAACGCCGTCCGGCCGTCCTTGGAGATCTGGCCGGGGACGTCGTAGGGCGAGGTGACGGAGGCGACGTGCGGTGTCCGGGCGAGCCGGTCGATCGCCTTGGTCACGCGCGCCTTCACGGCGGCCGAGCGCACTCCGGCGTCCGCCCGCACGGCGAGCGTGACCGTGTCGCCGCTGCGCTTGGGGAAGTGCTCGTCGAGCAGCTTCTTCGCGGTCGCGGACTGGGAGGAGCCTCCGGTGAAGTCGTTGAGCGGCTTGGCGGCGAAGCCGAAGCCGAGGACCAGCACGGCGAGCGCGCCGACGATCCAGGCGACGACGACGAGCCGCCGCCTTTGGTAGCAGACCCGGGCGAGCCTGGCCAGTTTCATGGGAACCACCTTCGCGGGAGTCCGCGGGTAGAGAACACGTCGTTCCCGAAAGCGTGGCTCCCGCACCCGGCCCGCGTCGTCCGGCGGGCGGCGTCTTCCGGCGGGCCCGCTACTTCCGGAGGAGTACATCCGGCGCGGTATCCCACCGTTGGGCCCCCCGAACCTCCATAGTGTGCTTAGTCACAATTTGCCGAGTAGGGGTCACGCATTGGTCCGTGGGGACGCTGTTACTGAGGAGATCATCGGGGGGAGGGCGGCATGACGGCTCCACAAGGCGCCGGCCGGGACGAGCCCACGCCCGCGGCGTTCCGCGCCGCCACGGCGCGCGGCCTGCAGGAGCAGTTCCCGGGCGTGCGCGTCTGGTTCGGCGAGGCGACCGGGTCCTGGTGGGCCCTGGTCCCGCTGCGGAACGGCCCGCGGCTGCTGGAGGCCCCCACTCCGCAGCAGCTCCGCGACGAGATCATGAACTCGCGGACCCGGGGGTGACCAGCCCCGACTCGTAGGCGAGCACCACCAGCCGGGCCCGGTCGCGCACCGCGAGCTTGCTCATGGCCCGGCTGACGTGCGTCTTGGCGGTGAGCGGGCTGACCGCGAGGGCGCTCGCGATCTCGGCGTTGGACAGCCCCCGGCCGACCAGCCGCACGACCTCCCGCTCCCGGTCGGTGAGGACCTCGAGCCGGCCGACGGCGGCGGGGGCGGGTCCGGGACGTCCGCCGACGAAGCCCTCGATGACGGCGCGCGTGACGGCGGGGGCGAGCAGCGACTCGCCGCCCGCCACCACCCGGACGGCGTTCACCAGCTCGGCGGGCTCCATGTCCTTGACGAGGAAGCCCGCCGCTCCGGCGCGCAGCGCCAGGTAGATGTGCTCGTCGTCGGTGTAGGTGGTGAGGGCGAGGACGCGCACGTCGTCGAGCGCGGGGTCGGAGGCGATCCGGCGGGTGGCGGCGAGCCCGTCCGTCCCGGGCATCCGCAGGTCCATGAGGACGACGTCGGGCCGCAGCCGGCGGGCCAGCTCCACCGCCGCGTCGCCGTCCTCGGCCTCGCCCACGACCTCGATGCCGTCCTCGCCGGACAGCAGCATCCGGAACCCGGCCCGCACCAGCGACTGGTCGTCGGCCAGCACCACTGTGATCACGCCTGCTCCCCCGTCCGCCGGGCCCCCGTCCGGCCCGGATGCGACGGCGCAACCGTACGACGATTCGGGCGGCGGGAGGAATCGGACCGTTCCCACGAGGGCGCCGCCGGACGGCGGAGGAGGGCGGGCGAAGGCCGTCCGCCGGGAACGGGGCGCGATCCGTTCCCGGCGGGCGTTTTGTGAAACTAACCTGAAATGTGCTCCAACACAAGCGCTTGCTCGGTAAGCGTTGTGTGGGACAGCGCACATCGCCCCCGCCCCGTCTCCGGGCGGGGCGCGCGTCAGGTCTCGTACTGGATGGCGGCCCGCTCCGCGGCGATCGGCGCGATGAACTCCTCGACCACCGCGCGGTGCGCCGGATGGTCGCGGTACGCCAGGTAGCCGTCCTTGCCCGCGAAGTCCGCGACCACGACGAACTCGTAGGCCCCCGGGCTCACGCCCGCGTCCAGGCCGGCGCTGAACCCGCGGACCTCCGGGATGGTCCCGGCCACCTCCCGCAGCCTCGCCGCGACCTCCTCCTGCTGGCCGATCGTCGTGCCCTCGGCCCACCTGTACAGCACCACGTGCCGGAAACCGCTCATGCGGGCACGCTACCGGGAACCGGCGGGCTCACACGGTCCCGAGCTCCGCAGCCGTGACCGCGCCGAGCTCCCAGCACGCCTCCAGGTCGGCCTTGCCCGGCTCCCCCGTCACCACCACCGGCGGCTGGACCGCCTTCCACTTCAGCCCCGTCGTGATGGCCTCCAGCGCGCGCAGCGCACCGGTGGCGTCGTTGTTCCCGTGCAGGAAGGCCCCGAACGGCCGGCGGATTGTCTCCTCCAAGCACGGGTAATAAATCTGGTCGAAGAAGTGCTTGAGCGCCCCGGAGAGATAACCGAGGTTCACAGGGGAGCCGAGGAGGTAGCCGTCCGCCTCGAGGACGTCCACGGCGGAGGCGGTCAGCGCCGGACGGGAGACGACCTCCACGCCCTCGATCTCGTCCGTGCGCGCCCCCGCGCGCACCGCCTCGACCATCGCCTGGACGGACGGCGAGGGCGTGTGATGAACGAGCAGGAGCCTCTTCACCCTCACGAGACTAACCAGTTTCCCTCCGGGTGGCCGGGTACGGCCGACGTGGGGACGAGAAGCGCCGGAGTCGCCGAACGCGACGTCATAGGAGGTGTCCGGACGACGCTGACCATGAGCGGCCAAAGATAACGTCCGATCCGGGGAATGAGTTCCAAAAGATCATGGTTGGGGCTCAGCGGAGGTGTGCTTCTCGTGCATGCAGCGAAATCGGCCGAACGCGCGGACGGCGAGGCGCTGCCCGTCTGGCCGCTGGCGCTCGTCGCCGCGTTCGTCGCCGTCCTGATCGCCGTGCCCGCCATGGCATGGTCCCCGCACTGGCTCGACCGGCTCTCGGCGGTGGTGACCGGAACCCCGCTCGCCCCCGCGCACGCCGTGTCCCTGGGCCTGGTGCTCCTCCTGATCGCGCGCGGCGTCCTGCTGCGCCGCCGGGCCGCCTGGTACGGCCTGGTCGCGCTGGTCGTCCTCGGCCTGCTCGCCGTCGTCGCGGGCGACGACGCGCCGTGGCGGGTGCCGCTCCTCGCGGCCGTCCTGGTCGGGCTCTGGGTGGAGCGCGACCGGTTCCCCGTCCGCCCGCACCCCGACCGGGTCCGCACCGCGGTGAAGACCGGCGCGCTCCTGGTGATCGGCGCGGTGGTCGGCTCGGTGCTCGTCGGCGGCGTCTCCGTGCGGTCCGTGCGGGTCGTCGCGAGCGGCCTCGGCGCCACCGGCGCGCGCATCGACGGCGCCTCCTGGCTGCCCGGCGTGCTCGGCCTCGCCGGCGCGGTGGGCCTGCTCGCCCTGGTGATGACGCTGCTGGCGCCCGACCCGGCGCCGCCGCCCGGCGGCGAGGACGAGCGGCGCCGCGTCGCCGGCCTGGTCGCGCACCCCGGCTCGGACACCCTGGCCCCGTTCGCGCTGCGCCGCGACAAGTCGTACGTGTTCAGCCCGGACGGGCGCGCCGCGATCGGCTACCGGGTGCTGTTCGGCATCGCGGTGGCGGGCGGCGACCCCGTCGGCGACCCGGCGTCGCACGCCGCCGCCATCGAGGAGTTCCTGCGGCTGTGCCGGACGTCCGGCTGGCGGCCCGCGGTGCTCGGCGCGAGCGCCGACCTGCTGCCGGAGTGGGGCCCGCTGCGCTCGTTCGGCTTCGGCGACGAGGTCGTCGTCCGGCCGGAGGAGTTCACGCTGTCGGGCCGGCAGATGCGCAACGTCCGGCAGGCCGTCAAGCGCACCGCCAACGCCGGCGTCACCACCGGGATCCTGCCCGAGCGCGAGCTGTCCGCGGACCTGCGCGCCGAGCTGCTGGAGGTCGCGTCCGGCTCGCTGGGCGGTGCCGCCGAGCGCGGCTTCTCGATGAACCTCGACGAGCTGCTCACCGGCTACCACCCCGGCGCGGTCGTCGCGGTCGCCTACGACGAGGACAAGAAGCCGATCGCCTTCCAGCGGTACGTGACGGCGGGCGAGGGCATCAGCCTCGACGCGATGCGGCGCTCGCCCGGCGGGCCGAACGGCGTCAACGAGCGGCTGATCGTCGAGATGATCGAGTACGCGGGCGAGCACGGCCACGCGCTCGTCTCGCTGAACTTCGCGGCCTTCCGCGAGCTGCTGGACGCCGAGGAGCGCGGCGCGCTCGAGAAGGCCGGCTACCAGGCCCTGCACCTGCTGGACCCGCTGATCGCGGTCGAGTCGCTGTACCTGTTCGACAAGAAGTTCCGGCCCGCCTACAAGCCGCGCAGCATCGTCTTCCGGTCGTGGTTCGACATCGTGTGGCTGGCGGCGGCGCTGCTGACCCTGGAGTTCGGCCGCACGAAGCCGGCGGCCGCCGCCGAGGAGCCCGTCACCGAACCCGCCCACCACTACAGCCGCTAGCCGACTGCCCGGCCCTCCGGACCGGCCTCCGCCGCGACCCTGTCGATACCGGCGGAGGTCGTTCGTGTAGAGGGTGAGATGTTCCCGGCGAGGGGCGAGGGTGATGACGATGCGGGAGATCCGGACGCTGGTCGGCGGGCGGGGGCTGGTGGAGTCGCCGCGGTGGCACGACGGGCGGGTGTACTTCTCCGACTGGACGGCGGGCGAGGTCCTCGCCGCGGACCCGGACGGGCGCTGCGAGGTGGTCGCGCGGGTGAAGTCGCTGCCGCTGTGCACGGCGTGGCTCCCGGACGGCGGGCTGCTGCTGGTCGATTCGCCCGGCGGGCGGCTGCTGCGGCAGGACGGCGACGGGACGCGGACCGTGCACGCGGATCTCGGCCGGGCGGGCTGGAACGACATCGTGGCGGACGGCCGCGGCAACGCCTACGTCAACCGCGCCGGGTTCGACCCGATGGCCGGGGAGGAGTTCCGCCCCGGGTCCGTGTTCCTCGCCGCGCCCGACGGGACGGTCCGGGAGGTGGCCGGGGACATCGCGTTCCCCAACGGGATGGCGGTGACTCCGGACGGCTCGACGCTGATCGTCGCCGACTCCTACAGCGGTGAGCTGGTGGCGTTCGCGATCGGCGCCGGCGGCGGGCTGTCGGACCGGCGTGTCTGGGCCGACCTGGGCGACGGGACGCCGGACGGCATCTGCGCCGACGCGGAAGGCGCCGTCTGGTACGCCGACGTGCCCCATGAGAGGTGCGTGCGCGTCGCCGAGGGCGGCGCGGTCCTGGATGCCGTCGAGGTGGAGCGGGGCGCGTTCGCCTGCGCGCTCGGCGGTCCCGGCGGGACGACGCTGTTCATCACGGCGGCGGAGTGGCAGGGCATGACCGAACCGGAGCCGGTGCGGCCGGGCAGCGGCCGCCTCCTGGCCGCGGACGTCGAGGTGCCTGGCGCGGGATGGCCCTGACCGCACCGCTCCCTCCGCGGGCCTTCGGCGACCTGGCCGTTTCCCCGGGGTGGGCGGCGGGTAGCGCGATCGGGTGGAGACCTGGAACGCCATCACGTCCCGGCGCAACGTCCGGGAGTACCGCGACGAGCCGATCCCGCCCGATGACCTCGACCGCGTCCTGGAGGCGGCGCGGCGGGCGCCGTCGTCCAGGAACTGGCAGCCGTGGGACTTCGTCGTCGTGACGGACCGCGACCGGCTCGGGGAACTGGCCGCGGCGGGCGAGTACGCGGCGCACGTCCCCGGTTCGGCGGCGACGATAGCGCTGGTCATGCGGGACTACGACGACCCGGACGAGCGGGAGACCGCGCGGTTCGACCTCGGGCAGGCGATGCTGAGCATCATGATCGCGGCCGTCGACCTGGGGATCGGCAGCGGGCACGCGACGGTGATGGACCAGGCGGTGGCGCGCCGCGTGCTCGGCCTGCCGGACGACCGGTTCTGCGCCTACCTGGTCGCGCTGGGCTACCCGGCGGGCCGTCCGCTGAAGCCCGTCCGGAACCCGGCCCGGCGGGCGTTCGAGGACGTGGTGCACCGCGGCCGCTGGTGACCGTCCGGAGGGACTGACGCGGGGCCGATGCCCGGTCTTCTGGAATCTTCGAGCATGATTCTAGAAACCCCCGTGGAGAGGACCGGGCATGAGCAGCACTGTGCAGGGGCACTGCGATCCGGCGTTCGCCGCCGTCCGTGAGGTGTTCGAGCAGCATTTCGCCGACGGGCGCGAGCTCGGCGCCGCCGTCGCCGTGTACGCCGGCGACCGCAGGGTCGTGGACCTGTGGGGCGGCGTCGCCGACCACCGGACCGGACGCGCCTGGGCCGCCGACACGCCGTGCTTCGGCTTCTCCTGCACCAAGGCGGTGACGGCCGCGGCGGCGCTGCTGCTCGCCGAGCGCGGCGCCTACGAGGTGGACGGCCCGGTCACCGCGTGGTGGCCGGAGTTCGGCGCGCACGGCAAGGACGGCGCGACGGCGGCGCACCTGCTGTCGCATCAGGCGGGGCTGCCCGCGTTCGGCCGTCCCGTGTCGGCGGAGGAGGCGGCGGACCCGAAGGCGCTCGCGGACCTGCTCGCCGCGCAGGCGCCCGAGTGGGCGCCGGGCGAGACGCACGGCTACCACGCGCTGACCTACGGCTGGCTGGCCGGGGAGATCGTCCGGCGGCTGTCCGGCACGACGGTCGGCGCGTTCGCGAAGCAGGAGTTCACCGGCGGCCTGGACATGTGGATCGGGGCGCCGGACGAGGTGATCGGACGCGCCGCGAAGATGACCGCGCGGGGCCGCGTCTCGGGCGCGGCCGACGGGCCGAAGACCGCGGCCGGCGACATCCTGAAGCGGCTCGCCGCGGCGTACACCGACCCGCAGAGCCCGACGAACCGGGCGCTGAACAACCCGCATCCGGGCAAGGGCGGCTACAACAACCCGGTGGTCCTGCGGGCCGGCTGGCCGTCCGCGGGGATGCTCGCGACCGCGCCCGCGTTCGCGGGGTTCTACCGCGACCTGGTGGCGGGCCGGATCGTGCGCCCGGACACGCTCCGCGAGGCCGTGCGCCGCCGGGTGTCCGGCCCCGACCGGACGCTCCTCGTGGACAGCTCGTTCGGGCTCGGGTTCATGCGCCCGTCGCAGACGTTCTTCGTCCCGAAGGCGGCGCGGGAGACGGCGTTCGGCCACACCGGCGCCGGCGGCTCGATCGGGCTCGGCGACCCGGACGCCGGCCTGGCGATGGCGTACCTGCCGAACCGGATGGGCGAGCAGCTGTCCGGCGACCTGCGGGCGTTCCGCCTCACCGAGGCCGTGTACGCGTCGCTGAGCTGAGCGGGCCGCCGGGGCCGGGCCGGGTCACTGCATGGTGATGCCGCCGCTCACGGACACGGTCTGGCCGGTGATGTAGCCGGCGCGGTCGGTGCACAGGAACGCGACCAGGCCGGAGACGTCGTCCGGGCGGCCGATGCGGCGCAGCGGGATCTGCCTGGCGAGCTTCGCCAGCAGGTCCGGGTGCCGGTCGGACACCGCCCGGACCATCGGCGTGTCCGTGGGCCCGGGGCACACCACGTTGGACGTGACGCCGCCGCCCGCCGCCTCGCGGGCGAGGGACTTGGCGAGCCCGAACAGCCCGGACTTGGTGGCCGCGTAGGCGCCCTCGCCGCCGGCGCCGGCGCGGGCGCCGTCGGAGGAGACGAACACCAGCCGGCCCCAGCCGCGCTCGGTCATCCCGGGCAGCAGGGCGCGGGTGAGCTGCATCGGCGCGCGCAGGTTGACGTGCCACATCAGGTCCCAGTCGGCCGGGTCGCTGTCGGCGAACGGCTCGACGATGCTGACGCCCGCGTTGTGGACGAGGACGTCCACCGGCCCGGCGCCGGCGGTGAACGCGTCGATGGACGCCGGATCGGTGAGGTCGACGCGGGCGGCGGCGCCGCCGGTGCGCTCCGCGACGTCCTCGGCGGCGGCGAGGTCGACGTCCGCGACGACGACGCGGGCGCCGAGCGCGGCGAGGTCGGCGCAGATCGCCCGGCCGATGCCGCCGGCCCCGCCGGTGACGACGGCGGTGCGTCCGCCGAGGGTCGTGCCGTCCATCGGTCCTCCGCTCCGGCTGCTCGTGCCCTCACCGTAGCCGCCGCCCGCGCCCGCGCCGGCAGGGGCGGTAGCGTGCCGGTTCATGGAGGTACGCGACCTGCACCCGTGGCCGTCGACGCCCGAGGAGGCGGAGGCGATCCAGGACCGGCTGCGCCCGATGCTCGAACTCGGCGTCCCCGGACCGGCGAACCCGCGCACCGTCGCCGGGCTGGACGTCTCGTACGCGGGCGACGGCGGCGGGACCGGGGCCCGGCTGGCCGCCGCGGTGGTCGTCCTCGACGCGGCGACCCTCGACGTCGTGGAGGAGTCGGTCGCCGTCGGGACGGCCGCGTTCCCCTACGTGCCCGGCCTGTTCGCGTTCCGCGAGCTGCCCACCCTGCTGGACGCGCTCCGGGCCCTGGACACCACGCCCGACCTGCTCGTCTGCGACGGGTTCGGGGTCGCGCACCCCCGCAGGTTCGGGCTGGCGTGCCATCTCGGGGTGCTGACCGGGCTGCCGGCGATCGGCGTGGGCAAGACCGCGTTCGTCGGCGCCTACGACGCGCCCGGACGCCGTCGCGGCGACGCCAGCCCGCTGCTGGACGGCGGCGAGGAGGTCGGGCGGGTGCTGCGGACCCGCGACGACGTGAAGCCGGTGTTCGTGTCGGTCGGCCACCGCACCGACCTCGACTCGGCGTGCCGCGCCGTCCTCGCGGTGACGCCCGATTACCGCCTTCCGGAGACGACTCGCCGGGCGGACCGGCTGTCCCGCGACGCACTCGGAGGCCGAAGGCGCGCGACGGCGCCTTCCTCGACGTCGGCGCGGTGAGATGGCAGGCTTTCGTTAACACGCGGCGGCCGGTCCGGCCGTCCGCGCCACCGCTGGACGGTGCCCATGCAACCGCGCCCGATGCGGGCGGACGCCCGCCGCAACTACGAACGACTGATCAGCACGGCCCGCGCGGCCTTCATGGAACACGGCACGGGCGCGTCCCTGGACGACATCGCGCGGCGCGCGGGCGTCGGGTCCGGGACGCTGTACCGGCACTTCCCCACCCGCGACGACCTGCTGCACGCGGTGCTGCGCGAGCGGATCGAGGGGCTGCTCGCGCACGCCGCCGCGCTGATGAGCGAGCCGGACGCGGACGCCGCGCTTGCGGGCTGGCTGCGCGGCTACCTGGCCGGCGCGATGACGCCGCGCGGCACCTCGACCGTGCTCATCGAGGCGATGTCGCCGCGGTGGTCGGCGACGCGGCTCGGCACCGCGGCCGCCGCGATCCGGGACGCGGCCGGCGGGCTGCTGGAGCGGGCGCAGCGCGCGGGCGGGATCCGGGCGGACGCCGACGCCGCCGACCTGCTGCGGCTGACGAACGCGATCGGTGTCGCGGCCGAGCGCACCCAGGACCCCGCGGGGTATGCCGACCGGATGCTGGCGCTGCTGTTCGACGGGCTGCGCGCGCGCTGACCGGCGCCCCCCGGCTCCGGGCCGCCTTGTTCCCCGAACCAAGCGTTCGCTAGTTTGGTGGGGCGCCGCGGTCGCGGTCGCCGCTGGGAACGAGGAGCGTTGATGGGGCAGCTTGACGGCAAGGTGGCGCTGATCACCGGTGGGGCGCGCGGCATGGGCAAGGCCCATGTGAAGCGCTTCGTCGCCGAGGGCGCGAAGGTCGTGTTCGGCGACGTCCTGGAGGAGGAGGGCGGCAAGCTCGCCGCCGAACTCGGGGACGACGTCCGCTTCGTCCGCATGGACGTGACGTCGCCCGACGACTGGGAGAACGCCGTCGGCACCGCGACGTCGGCGTTCGGGGCGCTGCACGTCCTGGTGAACAACGCCGGCATCATCCGCTACAAGACCATCGAGGACATGTCGCTGGACGAGTTCCGGCGGATCATCGACGTCAACCTGATGGGCCAGTGGCTCGGCGTGAAGTCGGTGACGGCGGCGATGCGCGAGGCCGGCGGCGGCTCGATCGTCAACGTCTCCTCGACCGAGGGCTTCGTCGGCGCGGACGGCCTCGCCGCCTACAGCGCCAGCAAGTTCGGCGTCCGCGGCCTCACCAAGTCCGCGGCCCGCGAGCTCGGCGGGTACGGCATCCGCGTCAACTCCGTCCACCCCGGCGGCATCATCACCCCGCTGTTCATGCAGGACGACATCATCGCGGCCAAGGCCGACAGCGCCGACGCGCTGATGAAGGCGCTCCCCCTCGGCCGGATGGGCAAGACCAAGGAGGTGTCCGGCCTGATCGTCTACCTGGCGTCGGACGACTCGTCGTACTGCACCGGCAGCGAGGTCCTCGTCGACGGCGGCCTGCTGACCGGCGCCGGCTACTGAGCGCGCCGGGCCGCCGGTGACGGACGGGACCCCCGCACCGGCGGCCCGACGCGGGCCTTCGTCATGGACGGCGCTCCGTCCACCGCTCGACGGCCTCAAGCTGCGCCGCGAGCGAGATCAGCGTCGCCTCGTCGGAGTCATGGCCGAGCAACTGCGCCCCGATCGGCAGGCCCTTCTTCGTGAACCCCGCCGGGACGTTCACGCCGGGCCACCCGAGCACGTTCCACGTCCACGCATAGGGGCACGCCGCGGCGACGCCCGACTGGGTCTTGCGGTAACCGGCGCCCTCGAAGGCGCCGACCTTCAACGGCGGCTGCGCGGTGGTCGGCGTCAGCACCACGTCGGCGAACCGGAAGATGCGCCCGACCTTCTTCCGCAGGTAGGGGTCCATCCTCCTGGCCAGCGGGAGCAGCCGCTTGCCGGCGACGCGCCCGATCCGCGCCTCGACCTCCGTCCGCGCCTCGGGGCGCGCGTTCGGGATCGAGTCGAGCCAGTCCGCGACGCCGGCCGTCCCGCGCGGGATGAGGCCGAGGCCCACCAGCCCGTAGTCCGGGTCCGCGGGGAACACCCTGTGCCCCAGCTCGGTCAGCCGCCGGGAGACGCGCTCGACCGCCGCCCGGATCTCCGGATCGAGCTTCCCGCTCACCCCGAAGGCCGTCCGGTACGAGACCGCGATGCGCAGCCGCCCCGGCTCCCGCCTCGTCGCGTCCACGAAGGGCAGCACCGGGCGCCCCACCTGGTACGCGTCCTCCGGATGGCTGCCCGAGAGCACGTCCAGCAGCAGCGCCGCGTCCTTGACGCTCCTCGCCAGCGGACCCCAGACGGTGATCCCGTTGAAGGGATCGGTGTGGGGATGACCGGAGACGCGCCCCCGCTGCGGCTTGATGCCGACCAGCCCGGTCCACGCGGCGGGGATCCGGATCGACCCCGCCCCGTCGGACCCCACGGCCCCCGCGACCATCCCCGCCGCCACCGCCGCCGCGGACCCGCCCGACGACCCGCCCGGCGTGTACTCCGGGTTCCACGGGTTCCGCGCGGCCCCGTACTCCGGCGACTCGCTGAACGGCCACAGCCCGATCTCGCACGTCGTCGTCTTGCCCACCACGATCGCGCCGGCGGCCCGCAGCTTGCGGACCACCTCCCCGTCGCGCACGGCCGGCCGGTGGTCGCCGGCCACCGCGAACGGCGTGGTCTCCCCCTCGATGTCCGTGTCGTCCTTGATCGCGACGGGCACCCCGAGCAGCGGCAGCCGCTCCCCCTCGGCCAGCCGCTTGTCGGCCTCCCGTGCCTCCTCCACCGCGGCCTCCCGCACGACCCGGAAGGCCCCGAGGGACTCCTGCCGCCGGATGCCGTCCAGCGACGCCTCCACCAGTTCCGCGGAGGACACCTCGCCCTTCCGCAGCGCGTCCGCCTGACCGGCCAGACCCAGCTCCACGCCCCACCTCCGCTATCGTTCGTTCGAACGAACGATAGCGCCCGTGTCGTCTTTGGGGAAGACTGTGCAGCAATGAGCGCCCGCGACCAGATCCTCCACGCCACCCTCCGCCTGATCGGCGAGCAGGGCATCGGCGCCGTGACCAACCGCGCGGTCGCCCGCGCGGCCGGCGTCTCCCTCGGCTCCCTCACCTACCACTTCCCCAGCCAGGACGAGCTGCTCCGCGAGGCGCTGCGCAACTTCGTGGACGCCGAGATCGCCCGCATCACCGCCTACGCCGAGAGCCTCCGCGAGTCGGGCATCGCCCCGGTCGACGCAGCCGACCTGGTGGAGAAGGCCGTCGTCGACTTCGCCTACGGCCCCGAGCAGATCGCCAACCTGGAACTGCACCTGCACGCCGCCCGCGACCCGGCCATCCGCGACACCTCGGTCCGCTCCGTCGAGGCCTATGACCGGCTCGCCACCGCCGTCCTCACCGCCCTCGGCATCCCCGACGCGGAGCGGCACGCCCCGGCGATCGTCGCGATGCTCTACGGCCTCGCCGTCCGCCGCCTGGCCACCGGCGACACCGCCGCCACCGGCACCGCGGACGCCTTCCGCCTCCTCCTCCTGGGCGCCCTCCCCCGCGACTGAGAAAGGCCTCTGGCCCGCACGGCCCCAGAGCGGGGTAACGGGGCCGTGCAGGCCAGAGACCTGTCTCAAACAGGAACCTCAGTCGACGTTCGCTCTGCTCTCCGCCTGTGCACCTCCGCCGTGTTCCGATGTGAACAAGCCCAACGCTAAGCCGCCCCCGCCCACCCCAGAACCCCCTTAAGCCTCACTTAGGGAACCGCTGAGCAAGCCTTATTCAGGCACCGTCCGGGGTCGTCCGGGAAGCCGCTCCGGTAGCCACTCACCTGCGCAAACAAGGGAAGGAGCCCAGGGGAACCGTCCGGCACAGTCGAAACGAGTCGGACCATCTCGACTCACGTTGGCTCCCGAGATTGGCTCCCCTGGCTCCCTCCCTCCCAGCAGGGAGGAGGCCCAACCCATGGCCCGCGAACTCACCGGCCTCACGCCGACCGCCACCACAAACGACAAGGCCATAGCCACAGCCACCCGCACCGGCAAGGTCTGGCACGCCACCACATGGCCAACGCCCCTAGACCGCAACGGCGCCATCACGGCCCTGACCCTCGCGGAACTCACCCTCACCCACGGCGAAGACGACCCCTGCGTCATCGACCTCCGAGAGGAGCTGACGCGTGGTTGACCGCCTAACCCGCATCACAACGGCCCTCGCCGTCGTGGCGGTCGCCGGCGTGGCCGCGATCATCTCCTACCGCCACGCCTACGAACTCGTCTGCTCCCACGGCGAGGCAGGCACCACCGCACGCCTCGTCCCCTTCACGGTGGACGGCCTCATCTGGGCGGCCTCCATGGTGATCCTGGACGCGAGCCGCCGGAAGCAACCAGCACCGGCCCTAGCCAAGTGGAGTCTCGCCGTGGGCATCGTGGCGACGGTAGGCGCCAACGTGGCGCACGGCGCGTCCCACGGCGTCATAGGCGCCCTAGTGAGCGCATGGCCGGCCCTCGCCCTCGTGGGCTCGTTCGAACTCCTCATGACCCTCACCCGCGCCGCCGCAACCCACACCGCACCACAGCGGAACGAGCAACGCACCACGACGGAGCCCCCTGCACCACCGCGCACCGAAGTGGAGCAAACCCCAGAAGAGGCGGTACTCGCCGAGTACCTAGCAAGCCTGGACGGCCCAGGTCGCCCCGTCTCCCAGCGCTACCTAGCCGAGAAACACAACATCGACCGCCGCAAGGTCAAACAGATCATCTCCACAGCCCTCCATAGCTGATCAGGAACACAGCAGGCGCAGGCCCAGGGCAAGGCTCCGGGCCTGCGCTCACAAGTTGCGGCTCACTATGTTGACAATCTCGATGCGAACCCCGGTGCCCGCACCTCATTGCCGCCCGCCCCCAAGCCCCTGACCGTGTTAACGCCGATCAGCCACCAGACTTTCAACATTGGACACAGCAGCAACAGAGCTGTACAAGTCGACCCGCAGCGCTCTCCTGCGCGAACGGCCAACAAGGTGACAGAGCGCTTCGCACGGGTGAGTGCGCGACCGCGGAAGCTGAGAGCCCGCAAGGTTCCCCTTCGGCCTGCTTAGCCGGTTGCACTCAACTCATGAAGCGCTACAAACTCGACTCACCCGATCAGGACATGGTGCCTGACAGTACGACCTCAGCGCGCATTCGGAAAGCCAGGGGCGAATTGCCAGAGGGCGGTGGCAGATACCTACGCCGGGCGGGTATCTCGCGCTCTCGCCACTCAATGCCCTGCAAGCCATGCTCTTCTAGCAGATCACGAACGATACGGGCATTGTCGACGACACAGCCACGCAAAAATGAATTTCCCACCACAAGAACGAGTTGACCACCAGGCTTCAGAACACGTGTGATCTCGCGCACAATAAGAGAGGCATCTGCATAATAACGCCGAATCCAGCCGATATAGCGCCCCGGGAGACTACTGCCGGACTCGCTACTAACGTACTGCTCAACGTCTACTAGGCAAGTTGGAGCCGATCGCTCGGCGCCTACACTGTCGCTCCTTATGGAACGAATTTCGGAGGCACTGAACCCAAGCCAAACCAAGCTTAGGCGATGACCTCGAAGGTAATCGATAGCATTCAAGTATGGGGGTGAAGTTATGACGCAGTCGATGGACGAATCGCCCACCTGCCCCAAGTCTCTGCAGTCACCTTGCGATACTTCCGCCTCCGAGCGAATCAATTCAGGTTGAAGTCTTCGCAGTAGCGCACGGACGCTAGTAATGAAACCCTCGTAGACGTCATAGGTGTTCTCCATCGCCACCCTATGAGGCCGACTATGCGACACGTCTCTAGCCAGAGACGCTCCACCCTCCTTGGTAACGATCATACGACTTAGTGCGACCATGAGAGCATCGCGCGTAGGAAGCATTGTGTTCCTGAGCACTGCGGCAAGTGCGCCCAACTGAAGACGCTGCTGACGAGCGAACCAGTAGCCCACGAAGGCACTGGTCTCCTGATCATGCCAAAAAAGTTTGATCTCATCCAACGGCAACTCTTTCGCCGCCTGCAAGACAACATGCGCGTCATGCATAAGTCGGGCAGGATCGACTGGCGTTACCCAAGACCTAGCCATAAGAACTGCTAGCGGATCTAGGTCAAAACCAATCGCCCGGACCTCGGACTCAACAGCGCATCGCAACACTGTCCCAGATCCACACATGGGATCAAGCAGAGTGCTCCTCGGCTTGAGAGACTGAACCGCGGCCCTAGCAATCTCGGGTGCCATCCGCGCAGGAAAAGGATGGATAGTCTTAAGCGTCGACACCGTCATTTGATGTTTGATCTCTCCGTCGCGTCCACACCGAACAAGTCGCGCAAGTTGCGTTCTACCTCAACAACGATCTGGTGCGCCGTATGATGAAGGTGCACCTCACCGCTCTTGGCCACCTCAAGCCACTTCGAGCCGATAATAGTCTCGATAGCTTGCAGAGAGGCAATTAGTCTCTCAGGAGGAAACTCCTTAAGAACATTATCCAAGGCTCGCACATAGTGAATATTTGGCGTCGCAAGAGCATCACTCTTCGCGTCCTCCAATCCAAGTAGTATGCGGCTTAGCGGCACACGTGGCGTCTGCTCCGAGAACTCCCTCTCAAGGTCGTCGATCCATGCCTTGACTTCATGGACCATATGCGCCTTTTCAAAGAGACCCCTCAATTGAGTGAGAGTAACACCAAAACGATAGTGCAATTCGACCAGGCGTCGAACGTCTTCAATTCGCATCAACGTGGCTCGCCGGCCAGCCCGTACAGCGTTGGAGACCAGTCTCCCTAGCTTACCCTCTGGGTCATCCTGGTTGGCGTAAGCAACGGCTATGAAGAACCCGTAGTCGGCCTTCTCTTTTCTTCTGAAATCGTCCAGACTGTCGAGATTTATCTTGTCGGCTGGCACTGCCGGCTGATTGGTTTGCTTGGAGTCATAGACAAGCTTGTAATCAGACAGGGCCTCACCCCCGCCCTTCCCTAGCCGGGCATATAGAACTCCGTCAGCTCCCGGAACATTGCCTCCCCGACGCTCATACTCGAAACCCAGTACGCGGAAAGCCAAGCCAACTGCTCGTTCAAGAGCTGTCTCATGTGTGATCGCACTCTGCAGCAATCTCAGGACTTCGCTCGCTGTAGAGGGTTCGTCACCTGCAGCTATACGAAGGATTCGATCCCTCTCTTTGAGGAAATCGACGATCGAAGCGCGGTGAAAACCATGCTCCTGCATCAATAGGTCAACAAAAACCTCGGCAGATCCGAAAAGTTTAGCAGGTGCATCTGTTTTTGAGGTTGCCATCAATTTTTCGACGAACGGATGGTCTGAGTTGACAAGTAGAATCCGCGACTCCGGCATGTACCGGACTGCCCGGTCGTAGACTCCCGTAGGTTCGACTAGCACTCGCTCAAATGGAACCGCGCTCGACTCGTCCGCGAAATCCCTGAGCCACTGACGAGGCGAACTTCCTTCCTCTAAAGCCGGCCTTCCAACGTAGAATGACTCCTCATTTGCATCGACTATCTTAGTGACGCCCTCCAATAGTGGTTCAGTAATGAAAGCGCTCGGCTCATCATTCAGTAGACGTTCAACATCTAGAGATCTCGTTGCTTTCTCAACTGAATCAGCATAGGCGTTCCTGCACACATTAAATACCAGGTGCAAATACCTTCTCAGCGTTTGTATCGCACTCGAATCCCGGACACCTTCCCTCGAAGAAAGGAGATGCTCGCGCAAGCCATCGGCTTGTATTTCCATCGAGAACCTCGACCACGCCGCGTGATTGAGCGCAGGAAGTCCAAAGAGCGAGTCCTCAAGGTTTATCACCCGCCCTCGCACTCTTATGAAGAAGCCGTTGCTGCGACTGTACTGATCCGATTTCCCTTCTGTCAGCTTTTTCTCATAGATGCGCGCTTCTCCACTGATTTCGCCCGCAATTCCCGAAATCAGGACCCCAGTATCCGACACTTCTAGGCCCAACTCCCGTGCAACTTCGTCCTCCGCACCACCGATCTTGTATAGCTTGAGCGGCTCCAAGTCCTCTTTGCTGGAGGATATCTCTTTCCCTTGCAGGAAGATCCTGAAGTTACTGTGCAGAGGAAGACCTGAGCTCAGAACCCACGCGAGCCGCCCCGTTGAGAGTTTGTTATATAGATCTTTGAAGTCGGTGAGACCGGCGGCCGTCCATGAAGGCGCAGCATCGGGACCAAACATCAAAGCCCATGCTTGAGGATCCCGTTCTTCGATACTTGACAGTATCCGCTTTGCCTCGTCCACAGTCAGAGACTTAAGATCGAGGTCGAGAGGACTGGCCGCGTCATACTGATGTATGTCTTGCAGCCGTCGGAAGTTCATTGAGGTGACTCTAATAGCGCCATCCACGCTACTGATATGCGTTAGGCGCCAAGCCAGTACGTACGCAGCAAGCTTACCTATGCCGAACTGGCCGATGGGGGCACGGCCTTTTACCGCGCTTCCCGGTTGCGCTTTCCTCGACCCCGCGACACGCCAAAGGCCGAAGAAGCCTTCTTCGTCTAGGCCGTGCCCGTCGTCTATCACCCAAAGGGGACTTGTAGGCTCCTCTGAGGAAGAGTCAACTAGCGGTAGGATAACATGCGCCTCGGAGGCTCCAGCGTCATAGCTGTTACTTACGAGTTCCTCCACGGCTTTCTGTGGGCTTTGGTACAAGCCTTCCGAGAACAGTCGAATGATCTCGTAACTAACATGTACAGGAATCTTCGCACTGCCCTGGCCCCCTTGAAGCCCGTCTACGTACTCATCCAGGGCCTGAGCTTCCGAGTCCGCGAGAGAGACCTGTTGGGAGGTGGCATCGTGCATGCGCTCAGGTTAGTTATGTTCGAATCTCGTGTGAAGCCTTTGCCGCAATCGTGGCCGGATCGCGCCGATCTTGGTAAGCAAACTCTCACTTCGCCCAGACTTTACTTTTTTGGATGACCGAAATATTATTTGCAACTTGACCTAAATGGCCGGACTGACCAGAGGGCCGTGTGACGGGCACACTGCAAGACGTATTGAAGGTCCTCATTCATTCCGCCAGCGCGCTTGGCGACTGACGGACTGTGCTTGACGCTCAAGTCCCGTGCCAGACGCGGTCGAAGCTGTGTCGGTAGGTGGCACCCATGTCGTCGGTGTGGGTGGTGCGGAGATGGAGGATGGGGGCGTGGGATGCGGGGATGCCGTAGGCGTGGGGGTTGATCAAGAGGTCGTTGTCGGCTCGGTAGATGGAGTTGTAGAGGACCGTGTCGTGTAGGCGGATCTCTACGTTGTCGAGGTCGCGTAGAGGTTCGTAGAGAACCAAGGCGTTGCGGATCTTGGCTGCTAGGGAGTCGCCTACGCCCTCGTCTGCGCCCCGTTCGGAGATGCGGGGACCGTCTGGGTTGCCGAGAAGGATGCGGACGGTGACGCCGTCTCGGGCCTTGTCGGCGATGGTTCGCATGACGCCTTGGTCTTCGGCGAGGAAGAGGCCGGCGTAGGCGAGGATGCCGATCTCATGACGTGCGCTGGCGAAGTGGTGTTGCCAGACGGCTCGGGGGACGGCCCAGCGGTGCGGGTAGGTGGCGAGGATCTGAGCTCCCGGTGGTTCGGGGAGTGGGCGCGGTGCGGAGAGTTGGGGCCACAGGTCATCGGCGGTGTGGTCCAGGAGGTCACAGAGGGTCGCTCGGTGGCGGGGGTAGGGGATGCGGCCAGACAGCCAGCGGCGGACGGTCTTGGGGTCTACGTCGAGACGCTTGGCTACATCCTCTTCGGTTAGTCGGGCCTCTTCGAGGGCTCGCCGCAACAGGTCGTTCACCGGACCTCCCGAGATGCAAGGTAGGACTGACGCTAACAGAAGACGTCCCTAGACGTCCCTAGTTGCCCGTGGAGAGATCCCGGCCTGCCAACGAGGCTTCTGGACACGCCCGAGGTGCCGCACCTGCGGTTTCTGGGCGGTCAAGTCCCCCAAGCAACCTCGTTGAGGAGGCCCCATGTCCTTCGACCAGCCCCGTGAGACCGATGCCGAGTCGACGTCCTTCTCTGGATTGAGCGTGGCCGAGGCGCGGCTGGCCGCGCTGGGCGCTCACCTGCGCGCACATCGTCTCGTCGTCGAACTGACCTCGACGGGCCTGAAGGTCCGCAATCTGGACGCGCCGGGTTGCTGCGACGAAAACCCGGTGCTGTCCGACAAGATCACGTGCCGGCCCTTCGCTCGGGACGGCGGTCACCTCTGGTTCTTCGACTCGTCGGGGCATCCGATCACCGAAGCCGAGCGCACCGTCGACGCGGTCGTGTGGGTCAAGGGCAGGCTCGCCAATCGAGACGGCCTTCCTGCGGCAGAGGGCACGCTCTGATGGCGCGGCCCGCTGGACGGCATCGACGCACCTGCCCGCCAGCGGCCCCCTCCCGTAGGGCTGTCAGCCCTCGTCCGCAGAGGGACGCGACGGGGCGGTGGGTTGCTGTCTCCCCCGCGAGCAGACCCGCGCGCCATGTTGCTTGCCGCCCACCTGTGTCGAGCACCGACGGCGGAGGCGGAAGGCATCGGCGCGGGCTCGCCCGACGCATCCTCGGCGCCTTCGTGGATCTGGGGTGAAGTTCGGAGGTGAGGTGAGGCCTGGAGCGGTCGCCGCTCTGGGCCTCACGCGCATGAGGTGGGGTGCGCGGTGACACGTACCTCGGGGGCCGCTTACCGAGAGATCGCTGAGGTACTGCGCGGACGTGTCGCAGACGGGACCTACCCAGCCGGCGGGCGATTGCCTGGAGAGCATGAGCTGAGCAGAGAGTTCGCCGTTGCTCGTGACACGGTCCGCCGCGCACTGCGGGTCCTCCAGGACGAACGCCTGATCGCGGTCGTGACGGGCCTGGGCAGGTTCGTGCAGTCCGTCCCCGCGGACAACGTGCGGCCGACGTACGAGCGCATCGCAGCCGACCTGAGAGCACTAATTGAGAGCGGCTCGTTGTCGGTGGGCAGTGTCCTGCCGAGCGAGGCGCGGATCTGTGAGCGCTACGGCGTCGCGCGGTTCACCGCAAGGCGAGCCCTCGAACAGTTGGAGGCCGCTGGCCTGGTGGAGTGCGTTCACGGTCGGGGACGGTTCGTGCTGCCAAGACGTCCCTAGATGAGCCGTTGGCGTCCGTGGATGTCCAGTGACGTGCCCGTAGCGTCAGAGACATGAACAGCATCGTCGAGTGGGCACACGAGATCGCACGTCATCACCTGGAGAGCGCATTGCCGCGCCGCTGGGCGCACACGCAAGGTGTCGCGCGCCAGGCTAGGACTCTCGCGCCTGTACTCGGCGACCGCGCAGACTTGCTTGAGGCCGCCGCTTGGCTACACGACGTCGGGTATGCGCCCGACCTGGTTGTGACCGGCTTCCATCCCCTCGATGGTGCGCGCTTTCTGCGGGAGGCTCACCATGCGGACGAGCATCTGTGTCGGCTCGTGGCTCACCACACCTGTGCGGTCGTGGAGGCTCGGGAACGAGGGCTCGTTGACGAGTTGACGAGCGAGTTCGGGACCGAGCCTCCGGAGCTTACGGATTCACTCATCTACTGCGACATGACCACGAGTCCAGACGGCGAGGAGTTGGCGGTAGAGGAGCGGCTTTCGGAGATCCTTTCCCGGTACGGTGACGGTCATCTCGTCACCCGCTCCATCACTACGTCGTCCCCGTACATCGTTGGCGCCGTTCATCGCGTTCGGGACGAGTTGATGTCGCGCCGTTGAGTCGGTCAGGTGATGACCGGCTGTTGCCTGTTCTCCAGATAGTGGCCGATACGAAGCTTCATCGATCGGTCCATCTGCCTGTCTGCAGCCTCGTCAGCGGGGATCCAGAGGACTTCGCTTGACTCGTCGCTCCGGCGAGGTTCGCCGCCTGTGGGGCGCCCTGTGAGCAGGATCGAGAACTCTTGGCGGACCTCGTCGTTGCTCGTGTAGTGGATCAAGTGCTTGGGGTCCGAGTAGATCCCGACGATCCCCGTGATCTCGCAGTCGACGCCGGTCTCTTCCTTGGTCTCGCGGACCGCGGCCTGTGCAACGGATTCGCCCAGGTCGATCGCGCCTCCCGGTACTGCCCAGTTGTCGTTGTCCGTCCGGCGGATCATGAGGATGTCGCCGTTGTCGTTGGTGACGACGACGTTGACAGACGGGACGAGGCTGTTGGCTTTGGGGGCGTTGGGGTCGTCGTAGTAGTCGATCCTGCGGCCCATGTCAGTCCCCCGGTATGGGTGTGGCGTTTTCCCAGACGCGTTCGAAGCTGTCGAGGTAGGTGTTCACCAGGTCGCCGCCGGCTATGCGGCGTAGGTGCCAGACGGGGGCGAGTGCGGCTGTGATGCCGTAGACGTGGGTGTTGACCAAGAGCTGGTCGTCGGCGCGGTAGATGGAGTTGTAGAGCACCGTGTTGTGGTAGCGGAACTCGACCCCGTCTTGTTTGCGCAGGTTCTTGTAGAGGACGAGGGCGTTGCGGATTTTGGCGGCTTGGGCGTCGCCTACGCCCTCGTCTGCGCCGCGTTCGGCTACCTGGGGGCTGTCGGGGTCGCCGAGGAGGATGCGGACGCGGACGCCGGCCTTGGCTTTCTCGGCGAAGGTGCGTTGGATGCCGGAGTCTTCGGAGAGGAAGAGGCCGGAGTAGACCAGGACGCCGATGTCTTCTTTGGCTGTGGCGAACAGACGTCCCCATGCGTCCCTGGGGACCATGGTGCGGCGCGGGTAGATGGTGACCAGTTCGCTGCTGGAGGCCGCGGTGACTTGCTCGTTGGTGAGCGCGTCGGGCCAAAGGAACGTCTCGTCAACGCCCAGGCGTGAAGCCACTGCGTAGCGGTGCCGGCGGTAGGGGGTGCGGTCCTTGGTGATCCACCGTTCCACGGTCTTTTGGTCGACGCCGATCGACTCTGCGAGCGTGGCGATGGTCAGGCCCTGCTCTAGCAGTGTGGCGCGAAGGCGTTCGTTCGGCATGCACCCGTCCGGATTGCGGGACGTCCTGGGACGCGGTCAACCCTATGAGGACGTCATGAACACGTCCAGTCATGTAGTGATCTCGTCCCGCACGTCACGCGCACTCTCTTTCTCGTAGCCCGCTGAACGCCCGAGCCGCCCCCGCCGGACACGGGCCGTACGAGAGGAGTGATCGCACATGATCCTCGTTCTGGCATCGATCATCGCCGTGTTCCTCGCCGGTTCCACCTGCGGCATCTTCGCCATGCTCGTCATCGGCATCCACGCCGAGGAGCGCCGCGTGATGCGGAACCGCTCCAACCCGTCCCGTACCGAGTCGTCCCGCGCTGGCGCGGTGTCGCGGCGGCTGCTCACCACGCGAACGTGTGACGAGGCTCCGACGCGGGTCCCGGCGGGTCGATGAGCGTGCGGATGCCGCGCCTCATCACCGGTCACCGCTGCCCGTGCGGCGCGCGAGTCGACCCCGGCA
This sequence comes from Actinomadura nitritigenes, assembly GCF_017573545.1. Lineage (GTDB taxonomy): Bacteria > Actinomycetota > Actinomycetes > Streptosporangiales > Streptosporangiaceae > Spirillospora > Spirillospora nitritigenes. Next base: position 165,148 of record NZ_JAGEOK010000003.1, read on the forward strand.
ACCGCAGGTGCCGCAAGTGCCGCGCCCGCGCCCGTTGGCTGCGGCGCGGACGCGGCCACCGGCACCCCGACGTGTGGCCGGAGGGGTGAGCGCGTGAACGTCTCGATTCCGCTGGTCGCCATCCTCGGCGCTGTGGTGTGGCTCGCGTGGCGCTACATGGGACTGCGCGCGTGGCACGTCGTGGTGTGCCTGCTGTTCGGGTTCTTCCTCGCCGCGACCAGCGCCGCGCCGGAGATCCGCCGGCTGGTGACCGTGCTCGTCCAGTCCCTCTCTCAGAACTGACGTCCCGCTGGAAGGGAGTGATGCCCCAGTGCCCGACATCCCTCAGCACGTCAAGATCGACCTTCAGGGGGTTCGTGCCCGCAACCTCGCCGCCCGTGAAATCGTCTCCGCTCTGTCGGAGGCCATGCCGTACATCGCCGATCTGTGGCTTCGCCTCAATGCCGCGCTCGCCGATTCCCCCGCCCTGGTCTCCGAACTGTCCAGGCTCACGGCCGAATTGGTGAAGGTGCGCCGTGACCGCGCGAACCTGGCGGCGGCAGGGCGCGCCACCCTCAAGGCCGCACGTGACGCCGATCCCGATCCGCTGTACTACCTGCGCGATGAGCTGCGCGCGCAAGGCCACCTTCCGCCGGACGGGTGGGGGCGTTCATGAGTCGGGCGCGGCAGATGCGGCGGCACGCACAGAAGATGCGCCGCAACGGACTTCAACCGATGGTCATCATCGACCGTGACGACCAGTTCCCCGACATCGCCGCTGTGCTGCTGGCTCGGGCACTGTGGCGATACCGGTCCGAACTCGCTCCCCTGTACCTGGTGACCGCGCTCGTCGTCTCGAGCCTCGTCCTGCACGTCGCGCGTCCGCACTGGTGGCCGTACCTGCTCGTCCTCGCGACGATGGCCGCGTGGGTGGTGGCCATGTTCGGGGACCGGTTCGGGCTCGCTCTCCGCACCGAACGGCTCTATGGCGCGGCCGTGGTCATGGGTGCCGGTGGGTGGCTGGCTGCGGTGACCGCGCTCGGCATCGCGTTCTCGCCGCTCCCCCAGGTGCTCGCCGTGGGCGGGTTCGTGCTCGCTGGGCCTTGGTGGGTTCATCGGCGCCGGCGCGCCAAGGTGCGCGTCGATCGCCAGATCGCCGCATGGCCTGAGATCGCGCAGTCGATCGGGCTCGCCGGCTCCCGCGCACAGTCCGCCGTGGTGGACGTGTGGGGATGGCGCGCACGCTTCGCCCTCGCCCGTGGCCAGACCATCCAGGACGTCACCGCGAAAGTCCCCGCGATCGAATCGGCACTCGGGACATTCCGCGGCGCGGTGCGCGTCTTCCCCACACGCGACGACAAGGCCAACCGGTTCGAACTCCGGGTGCTCAACACCGACCCGCACGCCGACGCGATCCCATGGCCTGGACCGTCCGTCTCCTCGGTTACCGAGCCGATCGACCTCGGGCCGTTCGAGGACGCGACCAGCGCACGCGTTCTGCTGCTGCGACGTCACGGGCTCATCGGAGGCGTAGCCGGCTCGGGTAAGAGCGGCGGGATCAACGTCCTGATGGGCAACCTCAGCGCGTGCAGCGACGTGGTCATCTGGGCCATCGACCTCAAGCGCGGCATGGAATTGCAGCCGTGGGCATCCTGTATCGATCGGCTCGCCACCACGCCCGAGCAGGCCCGCGCCATGCTGCGCGACGCGGTGACGATTCTGGAGGCGCGCGCCGAGTGGCTCACCGCGAACGGACGACGCGTCTGGGATCCGACGCCCGAGCTTCCCGCGCTCGTCATCGTCGTGGACGAGTACGCCGAACTCGCCGACGACGCACCGGACGCGGCAAGCGACACGGACTCGATCGCGCGCCGTGGGCGTGCGGTCGCCGTGACGCTCATCGCGGCCACGCAGCGCCCCACGCAGAAGGCCATGGGCAAGGGCGCCGTCCGCTCGCAAATGGACGTCCGGGTGAGCTTCCGCGTCCGCGAGCGCAAAGACGTCGACCTCATCCTTGGGCAGGGGATGCTCAACGCCGGATGGCACGCCCACACCCTCAACGCACCCGGCAAGTTCCTGCTCTCCGCACCCGAACACGACACGCCCCGACGAGGCCGCGCCTACCTGCTCACCGACGACGCGGTGAGTGAGGCCGCGCAGCGACACGAGGCTCTACGTCCCGTCCTGGATGAGGTCTCGCGGCGCGCGCTGGACGAGGCTGCTACGCCGCTTCTGCGGCCCGTCTCGGCAGCGTCCGTACCGCTGAGGCCGTCCAGGGAAGACCGTGCCGAGAGCGTCTTGCGGGAAGCTCTGGACGGCGCGCCGGACGAGGGGCTTCCGATCGCTCACCTACTCATGATCACCGAGGTGAGCCGGCCCACCCTCTACCGGCGCCTCAACGAGCTGGTGAAGACCGGCCGCGCCGTCCAGGTCGGACGAGGCCGCTACAAGGCGTCCGACCACACCCCGTGATCGTCTCAACGTCTCGTCTCACGCGCGCGCCTGCACGTAAGGAGCCAAGAGACGTCCGTGAGACGAGACGGAGACGAGCACCGTCCGCAACCAAGGAGATGATCGCCAACCCGCACCAAGCACGCGCCCGAGACCACCGCTCGGGCGAGAGGAGGTGGTGACCGTGCAGGCGTACACCGTCGAACAAGTGGCCGAGATACTCAACATCGGCCGAGACAAGGTCTACTTCCTGATCCGCACCGGCCAACTCCACAGCATCAAGATCGGCAAGCTGCGCCGCATCACCGATCGGCACATCGCCGAGTTCGTCACCTCCCTCGAAGAGGCCAACCGCTGACAACCGCCGGGAGGTCCGTCCCGCACATGACCGCGAACGGACCTCCCACACGAGGGACGTCTAGGGACGTCTTGAGTTATGGTCGGTGGTGACCTCGACCGATACGAGGAGGGATCCGGTTGGCGAAGATCCTCATCGGCAAGTACGAGGGGACGATCTACGAGGAGGGCGACGGATACACCGGCGCCATCTCGCTCGGGTTCGGCCCGGACGGTAAGCGCAAGCGGCTCAAGAGGAAGGGACGGACGAAGACAGAGGTCAAGGACAAGCTCAGGCAAGCCGTCGAAGACCTCAGCAAGGGCGTCAAGACGGAACGCAACTACTACGTGGAAGACGCGGTGAACGAATTCCTCGCCGCGTTCGCCAGAACCGGCAAGTCACCGGCAACGAGCGAGGTCTACCGGTCACTCGCCACACACCAACTCATCCCGTTCATCGGCCGGACGCGCCTCAAGGAACTCACGGCCGACGACGTCGAGACGTGGCTCAACGGACGAGCGGAGCACCTCACCTCGTCCTCGCTCGGCATCGTTCACAGCGTCCTCAAGCGGTCGATCCGCAGAGCGGCGCGCCACGACAGGATCGCGCGGAACGTCGCCGAACTGGTGGACACGCCGAACGGCAAGGCGGGGCGCAAGTCGCGGTCACTCAGCCTCGTGCAGGCGAAGACTCTCCTCGACGAGGCGAGCAAGCCCAAGCATCGTCTCGGCGCCTACATCATCCTCGCGGTGATGTCCGGGCTTCGGACGGAGGAACTCCGCACGCTCAAGTGGAGTGACGTCGACCTCGACAAGGCGACCGTCTATGTCCTGCGCGCCGATCGGCACAAGGGCGAGACCAAGACGACGCTGAGCCGTCGCGGGCTCGGCATCGCGGACATGGCCGTTGACGCGCTCCGCAGTCTCAAGACGAGGCAGGCGGCGGAGCGACTCAAGGCCGGCGAGGCATACCAGGAACACGACCTCGTGTTCTGCCACGAGGACGGGCGCCCGTACTCCGCGCAACACGTCCGGTACCGGTTCGCCAAAGTGCTCAAGGCGGCGGACCTCGACCCCCGCGAGTGGTGCCCACGCGAGTTGCGGCACACGTTCGTCTCCATCATGAGTGACCACGACGTGCCCATAGAGAAGATCAGCATCCTCGTCGGGCACTCCAGCACGAAGATCACCGAGACCGTCTACCGCCACCAGCTCAGGCCCGAGATCCGCGACGGCGCCGAGCACATGAACGACATCTTCGCGAGCAAGCCCGTCAAGTCCGCGTAGGCGTGTGGCTCCCGTGTTGGCTCCCCAAGACCCTCGACAGACGTAGCGCACTCCCTTACCTGCGGCGCCACACGCCCCATCCGTGGGCCTCACTTAGGGAACCGCTGAGCAAGCCTTATTCAGGCACCGTCCAGGGCCGTCCGGGGAAGTCGATTCGGTAGCCGCTCACCTGCAAAAACAAGGGATGCAGCCCAGGGGAACCGTCCGGCACAGTCGACCCCAGGCGAGTGACCTCGACCCCCGTCGGCTCCCGAGATCGGCTCCCCTCCACCTGGGAGGAGGGTGCGGGGACGGCCGCCTGCGGACTCGTCCGCTCACACGGCGGCAGGAACAGCCGTGCGTCTCGGCGGCGGCGTCGGGTCAGGCATCCTGTCCGACGGTCGTCGGTGGGACCTCGATCTCACGCTTGAGGATCTTGTTGGTGGGGCCCTTGGGTAGCTCGCCGAGGAACCAGATGTGGCGGGGGTACTTGTAGGCCGCCAAGCGCTCGCGCGCATGGGCGCGGAGCTCGTCGGCGCTGATCGCTCCGGGCTGGGTCAGCACGACGGCGGCGCCGACCTCCTCGCCGAGCTCTGCGTGGGGCACTCCGACGACCGCGCACTCGCGTACGGCGCGGTGCTCGTAGAGCACTTCCTCGATCTCACGCGGATAGACGTTGTAGCCGCCGCGGATGATGAGTTCCTTTTTGCGGTCGACGATGTAGAAGAAACCGTCCTCGTCGACGCGGCCCATGTCGCCCGTGCGGAACCAGCCGCCGGCGTCGAGCACCTCGGCGGTGGCCTCGGGGCGGCGCCAGTAGCCCTTCATCACGTTGTGGCCGCGGACGGCGATCTCACCGACCTCCCCGGTCGCAACCTCGGCGCCGTTCTCGTCGACGACCCGCATCTCGGTGCCCTCGATGGGCAGGCCGATACTGCCGGGCTTTCTGACCTCGGGCAGGTTGAACGAGGCGATGGGCGAGGTCTCGGACAGGCCGTACCCCTCCAGGATCACGCAGTCGAAGGCGTCCTCGAAGCCGTGCAGGACCTCGACCGGCAGCGCTGCCCCGCCGGAGACGCACATCCGCAGACGGGAGACGTCGAAGCCGTCGCGCTCGGGGCGGTGGAGCAGCGCGGTGTACATCGTCGGCACCCCCATGAACACCGTCGCGCGGTGCTCGTCGATGGTCCTGAGCACCAGGCCCGGCTCGAAGCGGGCGACCAGGGAGAGCCGGCCGCCGGCGGCCAGCGTCGCGTTGAGGCCGCAGGTCTGGCCGAAGGAGTGGAACAGCGGGAGCGCGCCGATCACCGCGTCGTCGCCCGTGAGGGCGAACAGGCGGGCGCCGGCCTCGGCGTTGCGGGTCAGGTTGGCGTGGGTGAGCTCGGCGCCCTTCGGCCGGCCGGTGGTGCCGGAGGTGTAGAGGATGACCGCGGTGTCCCGTGGCCCGCGCTCGGCCACGTCGCCGTACGGCGTCTGCTCGGCCATCAGCGCCTCGAACTCCCCCGGAGCCACGGAGACGACCTCGGTGTCCAGGCCGCCGGAGCCTGCCGCGACCTCCGCACGGCAGCCGTGCCAGGCGAAGATCAGCTTCACTCCGGGATCGGACAGGTGGTGGCGGATCTCGCGTCCCTTGAGGAGCGGATTCATGGGCACGACGACGGCACCGGCGCGCAGGGCACCGTAGTAGGCCGCCGCGAACTCCGGACGGTTGGGCAGCATGACGGCGATCCGGTCTCCCGCCTCGATGCCGGCCGCGCGCAGCATCCCGGCCGTCCGCGCGGTCAGGGCGTCGAGCTCTCCGTAGGTGATCTGCTCGTCACCGAAGCGGATCGCGACGCGATCGGGGTGGGCCGCCGCGCTGCGCGCGAAGAGGCCGAACAGGTTGTGGTTCACAGCTTCCCCTGAGTTCGAAACGGTCCTGGTTCTCAGCCGCGCAGGGCCGAGGCGAAGATCGCCGGCAGCGCGCGCCAGCGCGGCCGCGCCGTGAAACGTGTCAGCCGCCGTCCGGTCGCGGCGGCGGTGCGGTTCGTGACGAACCACAGGGGCTTGGGGGAGATCGACATCTCCCCGTGCAGGACCGACCGCGGCGAGGGCCGGAACGGCCCCACGAGGACGGTGCGTTCGGCGTGGTCCAGAAGCAGGGCGTTGTGGACCACGCCGATGCCGCTCTGCACGTCCTCCGGCGTGTGTCCCGGGTAGGCGCCCCAGGTCGCGCGCGGGGTGAGGAAGCCGAGACCGGTCCAGGCGTTCACCCCGATCGCCCCGTAGCGCAGGTTGGCGATGGCGGTGCGGAGGTGGCCGCCGAGCGCCTTGATGGTCCTCGGATGCGCGATGATGCCGGCGCCCAGGGTGCCCCGCAGCCGCTCGTTGGCGGCCGTCACCGCGGCGTCGAGGAACTCCGCGCCGGTTCCGGGCAGCTCGGCGACTCCGAGCACGGGACCGAAGTACTCGGTGGAGAACGCCGTCTCGCCCGGGTCGGCGAGGTCCAGGCCGGTGAGCAGCGTGCGCTCCGGCGTCCCGCCGACGGCCTCGGCCGCCGGATGCAGGCCGCGGGCGGACCGGACGCGTGCGTCGCACCCGGGGTACCACGCCGGGCGGGCCGGGGCCGCCTTCAGCGCCCGGCGGAGCTCGGTGAGGAAGTGGTCCTTCTGCGCCCAGTCGCTGCTGATGATCAGGATCTGACCGGCGATGCAGTTGCACCCGCTGTTGTGCAGGCGTTGGGTGGCCACGTGCTCGGCCTGGTGGCGCAGGTCCGCCGCGGACCACTTCCCGGGCACCACGATGATGGGACAGACCCCGCCGAGTTCGCTGGTCATCGGCTTGCGCAGCTTCGGGGTGCCGGCCGCCTTCGCGGCAGCCGCCTCTTCGCCGCCGCCCCACACGATGGCGTCGTGGGTCGCCTCGCTGCCGGTCATGTGCACCGCCGTGACGCCCGGGTGGTGCGCCAGCGCCGAGCCGGCCTCGGGACCGCCGCCGACGATCTCGACGAGGTCGCGGTCGATCATCGGCTGGAAGACGGCGCGGAAGACCGGGAGGAGGGGATCGGTGACGGGGTTGAGCTTGAGCACGACGGTGCGGTTGCCGGCGTACAGCTGGTACAGCACGTCGAGCGGGGGGATGGAGAAGATGTTGCCGGCGCCCAGGACCAGCGCCACGCCGTTGGTCCGCCGCGGCGCCCGCTGGCCGAGCCCTGCATCGCCGTGCAACCGCTCCTCGGTGACGCCCGGCTTCGTCCAGACCTCGGCGTGGAATCCGTTGAGCAGGAGCCTGTCGAAGGTGCCGTGGGGCAGCACCCGGACGGCGAGCCGACCACCGGGCGCTTGACCGACGTCGTAGCCCGCGAGGACCGGGGCGCCGTCGGCCAGGCGCTTCAGTGTCTCCTGCAGCGCCTGGGCGTAGCCGATCAGGGCGTAGGGGCCGCTGACCCATTCCTCGCCCACAAGCGGAGACGCCGGATCGAGCTGCTTGATCCGCGCAGCGATGCGAACCCACTCCGCCGCGTTCGCGTCGGCGGCCTCCATCACCTGGAGCAGCACGTCGCGGCGCTCGGCAAGGGGTGAGCCGGCCCAGGCCCGCTCACCGGCGGCGAGGCGGTGGACGACGGCGTCGAGATCGAGGTGGGGGTGGGCCGGTTCGGTCAGCCTCATGATCAGGTCCTCGTCTCGGCGAGGACCTCGTCGGCGGCGCGGCGGCCGGAGCGGACCGCGCCGTCCATGTAGCCGTTCCAGACGTCGGAGGTCTCCGCGCCGGCCCAGTGGATGCGGCCGACCGGTGCCGCGAGGGCCTTGCCGTACTGGGTCCAGACGCCGGCGCCGAGTCGTCCTCCGTAGCAGCCCCGGGTGAACTCCTCGGTGGTCCAGTCCTGCTCCACCACATCGAACGGGTGGGCGGCCTTCGCTCCGAAGTACTTCACCAGGTCGGCGACGACCAGCTCCCGGCGCTCGCCGGGGGTCGCCCGGCCGGCGGCGCGGGCGTGGGCGCCCTCCAGGAAGCCGACCAGGACGCCGCAGGACGCATCGGGCGGGGAGTTGTCCAGCACGACGTTGCACGTGTCGTCGAGGCTGAGCACGAACCCGTTGAGTCCCTCCTCGCGCCAGAACGGAGTGTCGTAGCCGACCTGGAACTTGATCACGGAACCGGCCGGCATCTGCTGGGTCAGGCCGTCGCGCAGTGCAGGCAGGGCCGGGGTGTAGCGGATGCGGCCCGCGAGCGTCGGGGGGACCGCGACGATCACGTGCCTCGCGGTGACCTCCCCGCCCTCGTAGGCGACGGTGACTCCGGCGTCGTCCTGGACGATGGAGCGGACCACGGCACCGAGCCGCACGCGGTCGCCGAGTTCCTCCGCCATCCGCTCCGAGATGCGGTGGGTGCCGCCGACCACGCGGGTCTCCTGGGCTCCGCCGGTGGTGGCGACGAGGGTCTCGAGGCTGGTGCCGGACCTGACGTAGAAGAGGAAGTGCAGCAGCGACAGCTCCGGAGACTCCGCGGAGAAGAGGGCCGGCACCAGCAGGTGGAAGAAGCGCAAGGCGATGCCGTCGTCGGTGTTGGCGACCAGCCACTGGTCGAGGGTCTGGCGATCGAGGTCCTCGGCGCCCTCGGTCTCCCACGGCGCGGCCGTGGTGACGGCGGACGCCAGTCCCTCGATCCGCTCCCAGATCCGGCCGACCTCCAGCGCGGAGTCGAGGGGCAGGCCGAAGGTCTCGTCGGAGTAGCGCACCGCCCTGCCGTCGTAGACGGTGAGGGCCTCGCCCTCGTCGAAGCTCGGGAAGGTCTCCAGGCCGAGTTCCTCGATGAGCCCCAGGACGGCGTCCTGGGTCGGGCCGACCCACTGGCCGCCCATCTCCACCGGCACCCCGTTGCTCAGGAAGCCGCCGAGATTGCGGCCCGCCACCCGGTCACGGGCCTCCAGAACGGTCACCGTCCGGCCGGCGGCCACCAGCCTGCGGGCCGCGCTGAGACCGGCGAGGCCGGCACCGACCACGGCCACATCGACGTCGCCCATGTACGCCTCCAAATAATTCGGTCGTATGACTTAGGGCGACGATAGGCATGGCCCGTCCGCCGAGGCAAGACCTCAAGCGGACAGATTCATGCAGTTGACCGAGGTTGCGGCCCGTGTTCGGCTCAGTCGTCCGCGGCGCGGGCCCCCGCGGGCCGCACCCGGGCCAGCGCGATGAGCATCTCGATGACGCCGTCGAGGTCCTCGCGCGACCGTGCGGGATTGGGATCGCAGACGTGCTGCAGGATGAGCCCGTCGACACTGGCGACCACCACCCTGGCCAGCCGGGCGAACGGGACCGCGCAGATCTCGCCGGCATTGCCCGCGGCCTCCTGGCACCACTGGGCCACGATTCCGGCGTAGCGCTCGTACTGCCAGCGCGCCAGCCACTCCTGGCCCGGGGTGCGCAGGGCGTAGGTGGTCAGCTCGTACTGCATGACCTGCAGGTTGGACTGCTCCGCCACCAGCTGGGACCAGAAGTTGGTGAGACCCTGGCGGATCGCGTGCTCCAGACCGCCCTCGACCTGGACCGAGTCCTTGAGCACTCCGGCGATCTCGTCGACCACGTCCTCGATGACGGCCCGCAGCAGGAGTTCCTTGGAAGGGAAGACGTACTGCAGCGTCCCGAGCGAGACCCCGCCCTCCGCGGCGACGGCGCGCAACGAGGTGCGGGCCACCCCCTCCCGGGACAGCACGCTCCGGGCCGCCGCCACGAGCTGCCTGCCGCGGGCCGTGGCCTCCATGTACGCCATTCACTCTCCCCAAGCTCGGTCGGATGACCGAAATTTTGCCACAGCGCCTTGTCAAGGGTCGCAGGGCGTGCTTACAGTCCTCCCCTATCGGTCAGCTGACCGATTTGGACGACCTCCCTTCCGAGACCCGCGGCACGTGGCCGGGGGCGGAAGCGCTCGCGCCGCACGGGTCGTCGTCCCGAGAGAAAGGGGACCGTCCATGTCGACGGTGGACTCCATCCGCCCCCGCGAGGGGAAGTTCGACGGCGGTGCCATGGGCACGGCCGACATCGTGTTCTTCGTCCTGGCCGGCGTCGCCCCGATGGGCGTCGTGGTCGCGCTGCTCACCCTGTCGATCGCCCTGGGCAACGGCGCCGGGGTCCCGGGCACCTACCTGATCGCGGGAGTGGTGCTCGCCCTGTTCAGCGCCGGATACGTGCGGATGAGCCGCCGCATCACCAACGCCGGGGGCTTCTACACCTTCGCCCGGCAGGGGCTGGGACGGCGGGCGGGCGGCGCCACCGCCTACGTCGCGCTGCTGGCCTACAACGCCGCCACCATCGGCATCTTCGGCGCGCTGGCGTACTTCGGCAGCGAAGTCATCAGCGACATCGCCGGCGCGCACGTCTCCTGGCAGGTCTGCGCCCTCGCCTTCTTCCTGGTCACCGCGGTCCTCGCCTACTTCGAGGTCACCATGAGCGCCAAGGTGCTCGGCGTGGCGCTCGCCGCCGAGGTGCTGGTCCTGCTGGGCTTCGACGCGGCGGTGCTCGTCCACGACGGGCCCCGCGGCTTCTCCCTGGAGGTGTTCGAACCCGCGGTGGTGTTCGGCGGCGGCTTCGGCGTCAGCCTCATGCTCGCCTTCGGTTCCTTCGTCGGATTCGAGGCCACCGCCCTCTACGGGGAGGAGGCTCGTGACCCGCACCGCACGGTCCCGCGCGCCACCTATCTCTCGCTGGCCGTCATCGCCGGCTTCTACCTGGTCACCACGTGGGCCGCGATCTCGGCGTACGGCGCCGACCACGCCCGGGCCGCGGCCAAGGCCGACCCCGAGAACTTCATCTTCAACGCCGGCGCCGACCAGCTCGGCCAGACCTTCGCCGACGTCATGGGCATCCTCGTGATGACCAGCCTGTTCGCCGCGTTCCTGGCCTTCCACTGCAACACCGCCCGCTACCAGGTGGCGCTCGCCCGCGACGGCCTTCTCCCGGGGTCGATGGCCCGGATCCATGCCCGGCACGGCTCCCCCGTCGTGGCGAGCACCTGGCAGCTCGGCCTGGTCGCGGCGGCCACCCTCGGCTTCGCCCTCGCCGGCCAGGACCCCTACCTCGGCATGGGCATCAGCCTCTACGGCCTCGGCGTGCTCGGCATCGTCCTCCTCCAGGCGATCGCCGCCCTCTCGATCGTCGGGTTCTTCCTCCGCCACCGCCGGGGCGAGTCGATCTGGGGCGCCATCGCTGCGCCGGCGCTCGGCGCCCTCGGCCTGGCCGCCGGGCTCGTCCTGATGATCGTCAACTACCCGACCCTGACCGGCAGCGACCTCACCTGGGTCAACTCCCTGCCCTGGCTCATGCCCGCAGCCGCCGTCGCCGGGGCGGCCATGGCCGGCCGGCGGCACGGCGCCGAGGCGTCCGACCAGGACCTGGCGCCGAACCAGCCCGACCTCGCCGCCGGCTGAGGGCGACGTACGCCGGGGCGGGGCGGGCACTTTCAGCGGTACGGGCCCAGCACCATCTCGATCAGCGCGGAGACGTCGGCGTCGACCATCGGCTCACCGGTCATGCCCATCCGGTGCAGCAGGGTCCCCGTGACGACGTCGATGAAGAGCAGGACCCGGTGGTCCGGCTCGTCCAGCGCTTCCTGGAGCGCCAGCCGGTACGGCTCCTGCAACCGCGTGGACAGGATCTCGCGCAGGGCCGGATCGCTGACGGCGTCGCTGAACACGCCCGCGAACGCGGCGCCCACGCCCGGTTCTCCGATCTTCCCCGCGATCCAGTGGACGGCCGACGACATGACCTCCTCCCGGCTCGCGCCCTCCAGGGGAACCGGGCCGAACGCGTCCAGGAGGCAGTCCACGACCAGCGCGCCCTTCGAGGGCCATCGGCGGTAGATGGTCGTCTTCGCGACCCCCGCCGCCGCCGCGATGCGATCCATCGTCGCGCCCGCATAGCCCAGCTCCCGCACTGACCGCAGGGTGGCCGCGAAGACGGTCGCGGTCACGTCCGAGCGAGGGCGTCCCGCCGTGGTGGAGGTGGAAGTCCGCACCCGGCTCAGGCTAACCTACCCGCATTACGCTACCGCTAGTAGCGTAATTAACCAGGAGGACATCATGACAGCCAAGGCACCGCTCGGCGCCCGCATCATCCTCAGGGACAAGCTGGACTGGGAGGCGCTCACCGAGGAGCAGGTGATCGCCGCGCGCGGCAAGGTCAACCGCCTGCGCGCGTCCCGCGCGGTACGGGTCATCACCGGCCTGCCCGACCGCCGCGCCCGCATCGAGGAGCAGACGATCGACCTGCCGGGCCGCCGCCTCCGGCTGCGGGTGCACCGCCCGAAGGACGCCCGTCCGGGACTGCCGCTGATCCTGTCGTTGCACGGCGGCGGCTTCATCGTGGGCACGCCCGCACAGAACGACTGGCTCAACAGCCACCTCGCGGCCCACTGCCCGGCGGTCGTGGTGTCGGTGGAATACCGCCTCGCCCCCGAGCACCCGCTGCCGGAGCCGCTCGACGACGGCTACGACACGCTCGTCAGGCTGGTCGACGACCCCTTCGGCTGGGGCATCGACCCCGCGGCCGTCGCGGTCCTCGGCGAGAGCTCCGGCGGCACGCTCGCCGCGCTCGTCGCGCTCCGCGCCCGCGAGGACGGCCCGCCGCTGCACGCCCAGGTGCTCGCCTACCCGAGCACGGACTGGACCGACAGCATGGCCGACTACCCCTCGGTGGCGGCGAACGCCGGCAACCCCGGGCTGTCGGTGTCCGAATGGCGCACGGCCCGCAGGCTGAGCGTGCCGCCGACCCTCGACCCGCGCAGCGTGTCACCGGTGAAGTTCGAGGATCTCGCGGGCCTGCCCCCGACGCTGGTCATCACCGGCGCACTGGACCCCGGAGACGACCACGGACGCCGCTACGTCGAACGCCTCCGCGCGGCCGGCACCGACGCCCGCGTGGCCCGCTTCCCGAGGGCCATCCACGGATTCCTCAGCATGCCCGGGCTGATCCCGGACGCCCGCCCCGCACGCCGCGAGGTCCTCGCCTTCCTGCGCCGCCACCTGCACCCTGCGGTGGACTCGGCGAGAACGCAGGAGCGATGACCGGCACCGACCGCGCGGGGCGTAGGCGCGGCCCGCGAGCGCGCCGGGACGGCATCGGATCGCGCACACGCGGACGCGCCGGCTCCCGAGCCGAAAGGAAGCCATGACCACCCCCGTCTGGATCGCCGGAGTCGGGATGACCCCCTTCGGCAGACATTCCGGAAAGAGCGTCAGCGACCTCACCCGGTGGGCCGTCACCGACGCGCTGCGGGACTGCGGCGCCGCCGCGAACGACCTGGACGCCGCGTTCTTCGGCACCGCCGCCCAGGGCGCGCTCGAAGGCCAGCACATGATCCCGGGGCAGATCGCCCTGCGCGCGATGGGCATCCAGCGCATCCCCGTCGTGAACGTCGAGAACGCCTGCGCCACCGGCGCCTCCGCGTTCGCACTCGCCGTGAACCAGATCCGCGCCGGAGCCGCCGAGGTCGCGCTGGCCATCGGGGTGGAACGGATGAACGTCGGGGACCCCGAGCGGACCATGTCGGTGTTCGACGGCGCCTACGACATCGCCGATCCCGCGGCCCTCGCCCGGACCCTGCTGGACCTCGGCGGCGAGGTCGACGAACCCGACCTCGGGCCCCGTTCGATCTTCATGGACGTCTACGCCGCCGTCGCGCGCAACCACATGCGCCTGTACGGCACGACCCAGGAGCAGATCGCGGCGGTCGCGGCCAAGAACCACGACCACGCGGCCGCGAACCCGCGGGCGCACTACCGCAGGCCGATGACGGTCTCGGACGTGCTGGCGGCGCGCAGGCTGTCGTACCCGCTCACCGTCCCGATGTGCGCGCCGATCACCGACGGGGCCGCCGCGGTCGTCGTGTGCAGCGAGGCCGGGCTCCGGCGGCTGGGCGCGCCGAAGCGGGTCGAGGTCCTCGCCAGCGTGATCGGCACCGGGACGGACCGCGACACGCGCACCTTCGAGGGGCACCAGGCCCGCCTGCTGGCCGCACGCGCCTACGAACAGGCCGGGGTCGGCCCGGACGATGTCGACGTGGCCGAGGTCCACGACGCCACGGCGTTCGGCGAGGTCCTCCAGACCGAGATGCTCGGCCTCGTCCCGCCCGGCGAAGGCGGTCCGGCGGCACTGCGGGGCGAGACCGCCCTCGGAGGCAGGATCCCGGTGAACCCCTCCGGCGGCCTGGAGTCCAAGGGCCACCCCCTCGGGGCGAGCGGGCTCGGGCAGATCTTCGAACTCACCGAGCAGTTGCGCGGGACCGCAGGTCCCCGCCGGGTGGACGGGGCCCGGATCGCCCTGGCCGAGAACGGCGGGGGCTTCCACCGCGGCGAAGAGGCGGTCACCTCCGTGGTCGTCCTGAGGAGGGCATGAGCGATGGCCGTCATCGACTTCTTCGACCGCGGCCGGGCGATCGACCCGGCGGGCGTCGCCTATCGGGCCGGCGACGAGACGTGGACTTTCGACGACGCCGGGGCGCTGTCGTGCCGGATCGCGCACGCGCTGCTGGGCGCGGGAGCGCGGCACGAGTCGAAGGTCGCCGTCCTGTCCCCCAACGCCCCGCTGGCATGGATCTGCGTACTCGGGACATGGCGCGCCGGCGCGGCCTGGGTCCCCTTGAACCCGGCCGACCCGGTGCAGGACAACGTCCGGCTGCTGCGGCGCTTCGACGTGGAAGTGCTCTTCTACCATCCCGATCTGGCCCATCAGGTAGCGGAGATGAAGTCCGCGTCGCACGGAGTCGGCCTCTACGTGGCCCTCGGGGCGGGAACCGACGATCTCTCCCTGGACGACTGGACCGCCGACCGGCCGGACACACCACCGCCCGTCCGCTTCGCCATGGACGACGTGGCCGTCGTGGCACCGACCGGCGGAACGACCGGCGAGCCGAAGGGCGTGATGAACACCCACCGCAGCCTGTCGGTGATGGTCGCCCACCAGATGATGGCGCTGACCTATCCCGCGGGCGCGCCCATCGTCAACCTCGCCGCCGCACCGATGACGCACACGGCCGGGCTCTTCAGCCTGCAGACCACCGCGCGCGGCGGCATGGTCGTCATCATCCCGCGCGCGACTCCGGACGGCGTCCTGGACGCCGTCGAACGGCATCGGGTCACGGAGGTGTTCCTCCCGCCGACAGTGGTCTACCGGCTCATGGAGACCCTGGAGCACCGGACCGCGGACACCTCGTCCCTGCGCTACCTGGTGTACGGCGCGGCACCGATGTCGACCGAGAAGCTCCGCGCCGGCATCGGTCGCCTCGGGCCCGTCTTCCTGGGGGGCTACGGGCAGACGGAGGCCTTCGCGGCGATCTCGTTCCTGCGGCCCGACGAGCACCTGATCGGCGGCGAGGTGGCGCCGGAGGAGCGGCTGCGGTCGTGCGGACGTCCCTACCCGCTGGTCACGGTGGCGATCCTCGACCGGGACGGGGCGGAAGTGCCGCAGGGCCGGACGGGCGAGATATGCGTTCGGGGCGACCTCGTGATGAAGGGCTACTACAAGGACCCGGTGCGCACCGCGGAGACCGTCGTCGACGGATGGCTGCACACCGGCGATCTCGGGCATCGCGATGCCGAGGGCTACCTCCACATCACCGACCGGAAGAAGGACCTCATCATCTCGGGCGGCTTCAACGTCTACCCCAGCGAGGTCGAGCAGGTGATCTGGAGCCATCCCGCGGTGCAGGACTGCGCCGTGGTCGGCACCCCGCACCCCGACTGGGGCGAGGCCGTGACGGCCGTGGTCGAACTCAAGGCCGGACAGGACGCCGGGGAGGCGGAACTGATCGACCGCTGCCGCGAGCGGCTCGGCTCCGTCCGGGCGCCCAAGCAGGTCGTCTTCACTGACCGGCTCCCGCGCAGCGGCAACGGCAAGGTCCTGAAACGCGAGGTCCGGGAAGCGTTCTGGGCCGACCGTCGCACGAGAATCTGAGGAGCATCATGAAGGAACTGACGGGCCGGGTCGCGCTCATCGCCGGTGCGGGCTGCGTGGGCGAGGGGATCGGCAACGGCCGTGCCACGGCGCTGGCCTTCGCCCGGGAGGGCGCCACCGTGATCTGCGCCGACATCGATCTCCCCTCGGCGCACGAGACCGTCCGGCTGATCCGGGCCGAGGGCGGTGACGCCGACGCGGTGGAACTCGACGTCACCCGGGAGTCGCAGGTCCGTGCCGTCGTCGACGCCGTCGTCAGCGAGCACGGGCGCCTCGACGTGCTCGACAACAACGTCGGAATCGGAACCGTCGGCGGCGTCACCGAGCTCGACGAGGCCGACTGGGACCGGGTCCTGGCGGTCAACCTCAAGGGAGCGTTCCTGACGATGAAGCACGTCATCCCTCAGATGGTCGAGCAGGGCGGCGGGTCCATCGTCAACATCTCCTCGATCACCGGGATCCGCTGGAGCGGCGTGCCGTACGCGAGCTACTACGCCAGCAAGGCGGGGCTCAACCACCTGACCCGGATGACGGCGCGGGAGTTCGCCAGGCACCGGGTCCGGGTGAACGCGGTGCTCCCCGGCCTGATGAAGACGCCCATGGTGACCACGGCGATGCTCGCCGACGCCTACGACAGTCCCGACATCGAGGCGATGTGGGCCAAGCGGGACGCCCAGGTGCCGATGGGCCACATGGGCACGCCCTGGGACGTGGCGGAGGCGGCCCTGTTCCTCGCCGGCGACCGGTCGAAGTACGTCACCGGGATCGAACTCATCGTGGACGGGGGTATCGCGCTCGGCTTCGCGTGAGCAGCGGGTAGCCGCAGGCCGGTGCGGAGACAACGGGGCTCATGAGGCCGTTGCCGCGCCGGACGAGAGGCGCCCCACCCGTGCGGGTGGGGCGCCGGGGCCTCGTCCGAGGCCGGCCCGGTTCGAGCCGTCGGCACGGTCGCCTCCCCGTTCCCGGCCGGAGGGCGGGAACGGGGCCGCTACGGCTGCGGTCCGAGCGGGATTCCCGGGATCAGGTTGGACGCCGTCGTGTCGCGCAGCTCGACGAGGACGCTGTAGGTGCGGCCGAGCGACTGCACGATGTTGTTGTCCTCCGGAGCGGTCGGGTTGTACACCGCCGTGATGTAGCGGACCTGGCGTTCCTTCTGGAGCCACGAGCGCGCCGGCTCTTTCACGGTGCGCATGTCGAGGTAGTACTTGGGGAAGCGCACCCTGTTGAGGACCTGCTCGCCGTTCTCCCGGGGCGGCGCGCCCACGGTGAATCTCCGCAGATACCTGGTCTTATCGTCGATGGCGGTGAACCTCCCCCGGTAGAAGCTGGCGCCGATGGCCAGGTAGCGGGGGCCGAGGATCTGGCGCAGCCAGGTTCCCTGCCGCTTGAACGTGTGCGGCGGGGACTCCCCCAGATAGCCGACGTGGGCGTTGTGGGCGGACAGCAGGATCTTGCTGTGCTTGTGGCGGAGCCACCAGACGGTGTTGATGGCCATGGCCTCGTCGCGCGGGCCCGAGAAGTCCTCGGCGGCGTGCGCCTTGGCGATCCAGAACGCGACGTTCGCCTGCTGCTCGGCCCATTCGGCCGCCTTCCGGGGCGCACCCCGGCGCAGGCTCCTGACCAGCCGCAGAGCCTCCGCGGCCTGGCGCTGCACCCGCAGCCGCTCGCTCCTCGGCCTCGCGTCGTACCGCGCCTCCCACGTGTTGAAGTCGGTGGTCGGGATCAGCCCGTCGTAGAGGGCCTTGAGCTTGGGCACCAGGTCGGGGCGGCCGCGCTCGCGCACGTACCTGAAGATGTCCCTGAAGATCCGCACGTGCGGGAAGTAGATGTCGTCGCCCATGAACTGCAGCGGCCGCTTCGGGTGCCGCTCGTTGTAGGCCCGCATCCACCTGATGAGCCGCAGATAGTCCTGGTTGGCGAAGAGGCGGTAGTTCTGCTGGAACTCCTGCCGCATGATCCTGGCCGGGTCCCCCTTGCCGTACAGGACGTAGTCGTTGAGCTGGAGTCCGGTCCCCCAGCTCAGCTCCAGCATGAACGTGGTGAATCCCTTTTCCTTGACCAGGTACTCGAAGACGCGCTGCTTGAAGCTGAAGAACTCGTGCGTGCCGTGGGTCGCCTCGCCCAGGCCGACCACGGGGTCGTTGCCGATCATCCGGCCGAGCGCCCGCAGGTCGCGCATGTCGTGGTCCGGCTCGGTGGTCAGCAGGGGATGCGCCGCCTGGTCGAGCGCGCGCACCACCGCGTCTTCCGGTTTCGCGTCCGGTTGCCGGGCACGCGCGGGCGCCGGCGTGAAGGAGGAGACGCCGAGCGCGAGCACGGCGACGAGAGCCGGCCATTTACCGGCATGAAGAGATGGCATGTTCCGCAGACCTCGTAGAAGGGTGAACGCTGGTCCGTCCAGCTCGTCCGCCATCCGAGGGGGCGAAAGGACGCCGACCCGCAAACGCGCGGACTAGGAGTGATCTCTCCGTCAGATCCGCTGCCATCGCCCCGGAAAAGGTAAATGTTGCGCCTAAGACCCGCCGACCAAGATAAGCGCGATGTCTACTTTGGGGGGACTTAGCCGTATTCGCACCATGTTCGCGATCAGGCCGCAGAGATCCGATGGCCAGGTCTTCGACATTACCGTTCCTTCTTGATTTGAATGCACTTTGCTACCGATAGCTCACTTAAAGTGACATCATGCTGATCAAGAGAACTCTCAGACAAACGTCGGCAAGGTGGTGCACCGCCTCCGCGGTCCTGGCGCTCACGGTTGGGCTGAACCTCACCGGCGGCACGGCGACCGCCGCCCAACGAGCGCCCGAGACCGGTGGCGACGGGTCGGGGAAGGCCCTCCAGCGCGTCCTGGACGAGGCCGTGCGGCTGGGCGCCCCGGGCGCGCTCGCCCAGTCGCGCACGCCCCGCCGGGTCCTGAACCTGTCCAGCGGGGTGGCCGACATCGCGACCGGGCGGCCGCCGCGGGCGCCCATGAGATTCCGGGCCGGAAGCGTCACCAAGACGTTCGTGTCGACCGTGATCCTCCAGCTCGTCGCCGAGCGGCGCCTGCGCCTCGGCGACACCGTCGCCCAGGTGCTCCCCGGGGTCGTCCAGGGCAACGGGTACCAGCCCGACAAGATCACGGTACGCATGCTGCTCAACCACACCAGCGGCATCGCCGACTACACGGACAACCCCCGCATCGAGGAGATCGCCGAGACCGACCCGCGGCACGACTTCACCTTGCGGGAACTGGCCGAAGCGGGCGTGGAGTATCCGCCCTACTTTCCGCCGGGCACCTCCTGGAGGTACTCCGACACCAACTACGCGCTGCTCGGCATGATCATCCAGAAGGTCACCCACCGGTCGTACGTCCATGAGGTCACCAGGCGGATCATCCAGCGGCTCCACCTGCGCAGCACCTACTTCCCGGGCGCGAACCCGCGGATCCGCCCGCCGCACCTGCACGCGTACGTACCGGCGGACGACGACCCGACGCGGCTCGAGGACAACACCAACGTCAACACCACGTTCGCGCGCGCCAGCGGCGACCTGATCTCCACGGTCGGCGACCTCAACCGGTTCGACTCCGCCCTGATGAGGGAACGGCTCCTGCCCGGACGGCTGCTGCGCGCGATGCTCCGCCCCGTGCCGGGATCGCAGCCCTATCCCGGCAGCGACATGTTCCGCTACGGCCTCGGGACGGTGATCGGCACGACGCCCTGCGGCGTCAAGGTGTACGGCAACGGCGGGACCCTGGACGGCTGGGAGACCTGGATGGGCAGCACGCGCGACGGACGGCACATGATGTCGTTCGTCTTCACCAGCGACACCGTCAACCAGGTCCAGCTCACCGCCCAGGCCGTGACCGCCGAGTACTGCTCCCACTCGTCCAAGGCGGGCCGGTCGCCGCGGACGCCGTAGCCGGGCCACGTGTCACGTTGAGCACTCCCCTGCCGCCGACTCGGTGAACGGGGCCGGCGCCTTCCGGGGCGGGCGCCGGCCCCGGCGCTGGTACGGTCCAGCGATGAAGAATGTGCCTTTTCTCGGCGATGAGAAGGAAAGCCTGCGGGCGAGCCTCGACCGGCATCGGGACGTGGTGCCGTGGAAGCTCGAGGGCCTCGACGAGGAGCAGGCGCGGCGGCGGATGACGCCGACGGGCACGAGCCTGCTCGGGCTGACGAAGCACCTGGCGGCCATGGAGTACTTCTGGTTCTGCCACACGTTCGGGCGGGAGACCGAGCCGCTGCCGCTGGACGACGACGATCCGGAGATGGATCTGCGGGTCGAGGCCGACGAGACCGCCGAGGGGATCCTCGCGTTCTACGAGCGGGCGCGGGCGGGCGCGGACGCGGTGATCGACGAGCTGGACCTCGACGCGACGGGCACGGCCTGGTTCGGGCCGACGGTGTCCCTGCGCTGGGTGCTGATCCACATGATCGAGGAGACCGCGCGGCACGCCGGGCACATGGACGTCGTCCGGGAGCTGGTCGACGGGACGACGGGCGACCACGTGCGGGACTGACCGGGTGCGGGACTGATCAGGTGCGCGAGTGGCGGCGGCGGACCAGGCGGCGGGAGCGGCGGGCCGGGGGCAGCCACTTGGTGCGGAACCACATCTGGACCTGGGCGCCGCCGAGGACGCTGCGGTGGATGCGCAGGTAGCCGCCGGTGGACTCGGCGGCGCGGCGCGCGATGTCGAGCCCGAGCCCGGTGGAGCCGCCGCCGCTGCTGCCGCGTTTGAGGGCGGCGTCCGGGTCGGCGATGCCGGGGCCGCCGTCGGCGACGAGGATGCCGGTGACGCCCTGCCCCTGGTGCAGGGTGACGACGAAGCCGGTGCCCTCGGCGGTGTGCCGGAAGACGTTGCCGAGCAGCGCGTCCACGGCGGCGGCGAGCTCGCTGCCGGGCAGCGGCAGCGGCGCCGGGCCCTCGGCGCCGATCAGCTCGCAGGAGCGGCCCTCGTCCTCGGCGAGCACGGACCAGAACCCGACGCGGTCGCGCAGCACCTTGGACGCGTCGCAGTTGCCGCGCCCGGTGGGGCGCCGGACCGTCCGGATGATCTGGTCGACCTCGCGCTCGAGGCGGTCGACGGCCTCGCGGGTCTGGTCGGGGACGGGTCCCTTCCCGAGCGCCTCGGCGTTGAGCCGCAGCGCGGCGAGGGGGGTGCGCAGCCGGTGCGACAGGTCGGCGGCCATCTCCCGTTCGGCGGACAGCAGCTGGACGACGTGGTCGGCCATCGCGTTGAACGCCAGGCCGGCCTCGACGAGCTCCGGCGGCCCGTCCGGCTCGATCCGGACCGACATCTCGCCGTCGCCGAACGCGGCGGCGGCCTCGGCGAGCCGGCGGGTGGAGCGGATCATCCGGTTGCCGAGCCGGTCCGCGACGGCGACGGACCCGGCGACGAGCGCGGCGGCGACGGCGGTCATCACCAGCCACGCCTTCCACACGCCGCGGGTCAGGTCGCCGTCGGGCAGGAACACCTCGATGACGGCGGTCCGGCCCGCGTCCAGCGACACCGGCTGCAGCAGCGCGTACCCGCCGGAGACGCGCGCGGTGTAGGAGCGGCCGCGGCGGCCCGCCTCCATGAGCTGCTCGGGACCCGCCGACGGGTCGCCGGGCCCGGGCTTCGGGACGAGCGTGCCGTCCGGCATGTGCACGGTCATGCGTCCGGCGGCGCCGGCCTGGGTGCTGGCGACGGCGCGTTCGAGGGCGGCCGGGTCCTCGGTGACGACGAGCACGGGGCCGAGCGCGCTCGCCTGCCGCTCGGCGGTGGTCAGGGCCCGGTCCCGGGCGATCTCCCGGACGGTCAGCGCGAGCGGGATGAGGAAGGCCAGCGCGACCATCGAGGTGACCGCGAGGGACACCAGCACCAGCGTGCGTCTCATGCGCGGGAGCCGGGCTCGGCCAGGCGGACCCCGACGCCCCGGACGGTGTGCAGGTAGCGGGGTTTCGCCGCGGTCTCGCCGAGCTTGCGGCGCAGCCAGGACAGGTGCACGTCGATGGTCTGGTCGTCGCCGTAGGCCTGCCGCCACACCTCGGCGAGCAGTTCGCGGCGGGCGACGACGCGGCCGGGCCGGGCGGCGAGGTAGGCGAGCAGGTCGAACTCGCGGCGGGTCAGCTCCAGCGGCGCGCCGTCCAGCCGCGCCTCCCGGCGGTCGAGGTCGATGTGCAGACCGCCGACGCTGATCTCGGCGGACGGCCCGGACCGCACGGAGCGGCGCAGCACCGCGGCGAGCCGGGCGCTGAGGTGCTCGGCGGAGAACGGTTTGATCAGGTAGTCGTCGGCGCCGGCGTTGAGCAGCCGGACGATCTCGGGCTCGTCGTCGCGGGCGGTGGCGATGATGACGGGGACGTCGGACACGCCGCGCAGCATCTTCAGCACCTCGGCCCCGTCGAGGTCGGGCAGCCCGAGGTCCAGGATGACCACGTCCGGCGGCGACTGGGTGACCTCGCGGAGCGCGTCCATCGCGGTGCCGACGCTGCGCACGACGTGCGAGCGCGCGCTCAGCTCGCGGATCAAGGCGGTACGGACGTTCGCGTCGTCCTCGACAACCAGAACACTCGCCATGCCGGAACCGTATGCCACCATGTGTCGATGCGTCGGGCGATGTCGTATGTTGCCCCGTGGGCGGTCGCGACCGCGGTGGCGGTGGCGCTGTCCTGGCTCGGGGTGCGCGGTGTCGTGCGCGGCGCGGTGTCGGAGCGGTCGGCGCCGCCGCCGATCGCGGGCCCGGTCATCCACGGCAGCCCGTCCACCCTGCCGGGTCCGCCGACGAGCGTCGGATCGCCGACGTCGGCGCCGCGTCCGGCGGCGGGCGAGGACCAGGGCCCGACGCCCAGCCGGTCCCCGTCGCCGTCTCCGTCCGGGAAGCCGTCCAAGCAGAGGCCGTCCGGCGACGTGCGCAGCTTCGCGGCGCGCGGCGGGCAGGCGGTGCTGGCCTTCACGGGCGGTCGCGTGAAGCTGGTGTCCGCGACGCCGAACCCGGGCTACGAGACGCGCGTGACGGAGGCGGCCGGCTGGCTGCGCGTCGACTTCCTCACCGACGAGCACACGTCGTCGATCGTGGCGACCTGGGACCAGCGCCCGCCGGCCGTCAAGGTCTACGAGTACTGAGCGAGACGGCCCCGGGACGGAGGCGCGCGGAGAAGCGGGCGCGCGCAAGGCGCGCACGGAAGGGCGGGCGGCCCGTGCGCCGGCCGCCCGCCCTCGGTCCGCGGCCGTTACTGCTGGCTCTTCCTGAACATGAGGTAGCCGGAGATGAGGCGGTACGCGCCGTAGAGCATCGGGCCCCAGGCGACGACGTACACGCCGCCGCTCGGGCCGGAGGCGTTGCTGTAGGTGATCAGCGTGATGAGCAGGCCGGCGACGAACCATGCGACGCCGAAGCCCATGCCGCGCTTGCCCTTGGTGTCCCAGATGCGCCGCTGCTCGTCGCTGACCTGCTGGTAGTGCGGGGCGGCCTGCGCCGGCTGCTGGTAGTGCGGGACCTGCTGGTCCTGCGGCGCGGGCTGCGGCGGCTGCTGGTAGTGCGGGGCCGGTTGCGGGGGCTGCTGGTAGTGCGGGGCGGGCTGCGGCTCGGTCATGGTGCTCTCCCTCAGGTGACCGGGCGGCCGTGCGAGCCCGCCTCGGCGATGATGCGGTCGATGAAGGCGTCCCGGCCGCCGGTCAGCAGCAGCGGGACGGGGATGGTCGTGCCGTCGCGGCCCTCGACCTTGTAGCCGGCGACCTTGCCCTCGTCGCCCTGCTTGCGCTTGTAGACGGCCTTCACCGCGGCGAGGTCCCGCCAGGCGATCACCAGCGGGCCGCTGCGGCGCCGGGCGACCAGGCCGCCGTCGAACAGGTACGTCGCCCGGGACCCGACGGTCAGGCCGCGGATCGCGTAGACGATCCCCCAGAGGAAGCCCATCAGCAGGACGAAGTGGATCGGGTAGGCCAGCGAGTGGACC
The DNA here is from genome assembly GCF_017573545.1 of Actinomadura nitritigenes. Taxonomy (GTDB): domain Bacteria; phylum Actinomycetota; class Actinomycetes; order Streptosporangiales; family Streptosporangiaceae; genus Spirillospora; species Spirillospora nitritigenes. The sequence continues at coordinate 189,033 of NZ_JAGEOK010000003.1, forward strand.
CAGGAGAAGACGTCCGTGGAGCCGGGGACGAGCGACAGCAGCCACATGAGCAGGAGGCATCCCGCCGCGGTCGCGCCGCCGAGGACGACGGCGGTCGTCGCGGTGACCTCCCGCCGGACGTCGCAGAGCGCGCCGAACCCGTGCCGGGCGGCCGCGCCGGTCACGTCGTCGGGAGGGATCGTCGTGGTCGCCGCTCCATCCATCATTCCTCCGATCGCCGACAGAGCCTCAGCGAGCACGATGGCGGATGCCGGTACACGTCCGGTATACGCGCGGCTCGTCACGCGTCGCGAGGCGCGCTTCGGGAAGGGCGCGCACCGGGAAGGGCGCGGCGGGCGGGGGCCGTCAGCCCTGCCCGGCCAGGTTGACGCCGACGGTGACCTCGTCCAGCTCGGGGATGCTCATCGTGGTGCCGTAGAAGCCGCTGCGCCACTGCACGGGGTCCGCGTTGCGGAAGCCGAGCTCCCGGTTGGCCCTGCTCCGGTCGACGCCGGCGGCGTACCGGGAGTGGACGACCTTGCGGAGCCCGAGCTCGCGGGCGACCAGCTCGAACTTCTGCAGCGCCAGGTCGATCTCGGTGGAGACCCCGCCGTCCCAGCCGGCGTCGACCTGGACCATGTCCCGGCCGGCCGACAGGTGCAGCGCGTTCCGCTCCCAGTCGATCTTGATGAACAGCTCGACATGGCACGCGCCGTCCCCGTCGAGGCCGTAGACGGAGATCTCCTTGATCCAGCGCCTGTCGACGCCGAGGAGGAGCCGGCGGACGAAGTCGCGGTCCCGGGAGCTGCGCGAGAGGACGCGTTCGACCTGCAGTTTGATCAGTTCGGCGCGGGCGTACGTCGCCGTGTACGTCGCGGTCCTGGCGATGACCATGCCTGTTCCTTGGGGGTTAGGAGGAGAGGTAGTCGTGTGCCGTGTCGGCGGCGGTGCTCGTGGCCACAGCGAGGATGTCCTCGAGCGGGTGCGGGCGGTCGTCGATCCTCACCCGGCTGCGCGAGACCAGGCTCCTGGCGAGGTCGCCGAGGCCGTGCCGGTAGAGGGCCGTGGTGAGCGCGGTGTCGTCCATGCGGCGCCGCACCGCCGCCCAGAAGGAGATCGGTTCGTCGGGGAAGCGGCCCACGAGGTCGGCGGCCTGCTCCCCGCTCAGCCAGGGGAAGAGCGAGTTGACCGCCGCCGCCCGCTCCGCGGGCTGCATGCGCCAGCTGAAGATCCGCATGCGGCCGCTGCGCCGCAGCGGCGCGTACAGCCGGGTGAAGTCGTTGCCGGTCAGGATGATGGGGACCCGGCGCATCCGCTTGCCCTCCACCCGGGTCGGGTAGTCGGCGAGGTGCATCAGCTCGGTGATCAGGTTCTGGGTGTTGACGGTGTACTGCGTCAGCTCGCCCCAGCTGCCGATCGCGGCGTCGGCGTCGTTGAGCAGCACCGCCGCCGGGGTCCCCGCCTCGGCGTAGCCGCCGGCCTCCAGGTAGGCGGCCCGCATCCGGGCCGCGGGCGCCCCCGCGTTCGGGCTCTCCAGCTCGCCGCCGGACAGCAGGACGGCATGGATTCCGGCGCCCTCCAGGATGCGCTCGACCTGATAGGTCTTTCCCTCGCCCGGCGGCCCCTGGATGCCCAGGAGAAGCGGGGTTCCCGGTCGCGCGTCGGGCTGGAAATTGGCGATCAGATGCAGGCCGACGACGTCGGAGAAACGCCGCGCGATCGATTCGGTCACGCTCCCGATTCCCTCCGGCGCCGTTCCTTCTCCCGCAGCACCTCGGCCGGCAGCCCGAGAATCTCGGCGCGCAGATCGGGCCGGGAATCGCCGGGTGCGGACTCGTCGGGGGGAATCAGATCACCGGCGGCGGGCCCGTTGCCGGAACCGGCCACCGCCCCCTCGCCGGAAACGGCCGCCGCGTCGCGGGAAACGGCCGCCGCCGCGCCCGCCGGACCGGCGGCCGCCTCGTCTCCGGTGAGCGGCAGGCCCAGTTCGCGGCGGCGGGCCGTCACGCTGTTGACCAGTTCCTCCAGCGCCGCCTGCGGGTCGCGCGGCGTCTTGCGGATCCGTCCGGACGGCCGGATGACCAGGCGGTCGTCCCGCCAGGTCAGGTCGCGGTCCTTGTCCACCACCGCGTCGAGCTCGCGAACCGCGACGCCCATGGCCTGCCGTCTCTCCAGCGCCCGGTTCTTCTTGATCTCGCCCTCGATGAGCGCCACCAGTTCCCCGCGGTTCCGCTCGGTCTGCCTGTTGCTCAGCAGACCGCTGATGTAATTGCTCAGGACATTTCCGATCACCCCGAGCACAAAAGCCTCGATCAACTCCCGACCTCGCATCCGCGTGACGACGAACCACCATATGGGACGCCGGCCAGGCGACGATGGTTCACCACAGAATGCGGCACCGCGCGTTCCGCCGTCCACGGCGTGAAGATCGCGATACGGGGCCGCCGTGAACCCCGTATTTCCCCGGGTTCGGCCCGGCGGGGCGCGGGATATGCTCGGAATTTTCGACCGCTCCTGCCGGCGTCGCGCAGATCTCTCGCCCATTATGCGCGAATTGTCAAACAGAAGGTCGCCGCCCGGCGCCGCCCCGCCGGACCCCATCCGATCCCGCCCCGGCCCCGGTCGGCACCGCGACCGGCCCCGGCGCCGCGCCGCCGTCCGGGCGGGCGGCGGAGAAAGCGGTTTCCGGGCGGGGCGGCCGGGGAATCCCCGTGATCACAACGGCAGGGACCGGCGGGGGCGGTCGGAAGGGACGGCTCCCATGGCCCTGGATCCCGGGGACGCGGCGCGGGCCCGCGCGGCGGGCGGCGGCGAGCGGCGGCGGCAGGTGCGGCTGGCCGCGGTGTCGAGCGTGATCGGCACCTCGATCGAGTGGTACGACTTCTTCCTCTACAACACCGCGGCGGCGATCGTCTTCAAGGACGTGTTCTTCCCCGAGTCGAGCGACTACGCGGGGACGCTGTCGGCGTTCGCGACGTACGCGGTCGGGTTCGCGGCGCGGCCCGTCGGGGCGGCGATCTTCGGGCACTGGGGCGACCGGCTCGGCCGCAAGGCGATGCTGATCGTCACGCTGGTGCTGATGGGGATCTCCAGCGCGCTGATCGGGCTGCTGCCGGGGACGGACTCGATCGGCGCCGCGGCGCCGGTGCTGCTGGTGCTGCTGCGCGTCCTGCAGGGCATCGCCGTCGGCGGCGAGTGGAGCGGCTCGGTGCTGCTCTCCATGGAGTGGGGCGACCAGAGGCGGCGCGGGCTGATGGCGAGCCTGCCGCAGATCGGGGTGCCGATCGGGCTGATCCTCGGCACCGGGATGATGACGGCCATCGCGCTCTCGGCGGACAAGGCGTTCACCGACTGGGCGTGGCGGGTGCCGTTCCTGTTCAGCCTGGTGCTCGTCGCGGTCGGGCTGTTCGTGCGGGTCCGGGTGATGGAGACGCCGCTGTTCGCCGAGGTGGTGGAGAAGCGGGAGGTCGCGCGGGTGCCGGTCGCCGAGGTCGTGCGGCAGCACCCGAAGGAGATCATCCTGAGCGCGCTGCTGCGGTGCTCTGAGCAGATGCCGTTCTACATCTTCACCTCGTTCGCCCTGACGTACATCCATAAGGACCTCGGGATGAGGCAGGGGCTGGCGCTCAGCGCGGTGACCGCGGCGGCGGTGCTGGAGCTGTTCACGATCCCGGCGGCCGGGCATCTCGGCGACCGGATCGGCGGGCGGCGGGTCTACGCCGTCGGATCGCTGCTCATCGCGGTGATCGCGTTCCCGTACTTCGGGCTGATCAACACCAAGGCGGCGGCGCTGGTGGTCGTCGCCGTGGTCGTGGCGCAGATCCCGCACGCGGTGCAGTACGGGCCGCAGGCATCGCTGATCGCGGAGAGCTTCCCGACCCGGCTGCGGTACGGCGGGGCGGGCATCGGCTACCAGCTGGCCTCGGTGATCGCGGGCGGGCCGGCGCCGCTGCTCGCGACGTGGCTGCTGCACGACTACGGCTGGTGGGCGATCGCGGTCGCGATGGTCGTGTCGTCGGTGCTGACGCTGGGCGCGCTCGCGCTGCTGCCGGACCCGGCCCGGGCGCGGGCCGTCCGGGAGGCGGGCGCGCCCGCCTGACGGCCCGCGCTCAGCGCTCGTGGACCAGGAAGTTCTGCGGCGTGACGAACATCGCGGTGGCCTCGACGGTGACGCGGCCGTCGGGGCCCGCGATCGTCCCGGACGCGTAGATCTTGCGGCCCTCGACGCGGCTGGCCTTGGCCTCGACGGTCAGCAGGACCCCGAGCGGGGTGGGCCGCCGGTAGCGCAGCTCGAGGGTCGCGGTCATCCCGCCGGTGCCGGTCTGCGCGGCGGCCATGCCGAGCGCCTGGTCGAGGACCATCGCCGACACCCCGCCGTGCACGTAGGACGGCGGCCCCTCGTAGACGTCGCTGAGGGTGAACTCGGCGCGGACGATGCCGTCGGGGGTGACGTCGAGGTCGACCGGCGGCGCGACGGGGTTGAGGGCGCCGGTGACCGGGTTGCAGCCCTGCCGGTCCATGCGGTGCCCGCCGGTGACGAGGAACGGCGGCGCGTCGCGGCGCACGGCCCGCAGCCGCTCGGTGAGCGCGGCGATCTCGTCCGCGACGGCGCGCGCCTCGCCGGCGCCGACGCCGGTGAGGACGGCCGCCTCGGTCAGCTCGCGGACCCGGGCGGCGAGCCCGGCCAGCGGTGCCGCCTCGTCCTCGCCGAGCATGTGCCGTTCGGTGGTCGCCCCGCTCATTCAGCCTCCTTCTGAGCCGAACGAGATTCTAAATTGCGCGGGCGGGTGCCCGGTGCGCCGGGTCCCGCCCAGCGGGCGGCGAGGGCGGCGCGCTCTATGATTCATGCGGACGAACATCCGCATCCGCGAAGGAATCCCCCCGTGACCGAGCAGCCACCGCCCTATGGGCAGCCGTACGGGCAGCCTCCGGGACCCCCGCCCGGAGGACCGTACGACCCGCGCTGGGGCTACGGGCCGCCGGGCGTCCCGTACGGGCCGCAGTACGCCCCGCCGCGCAACGACGACAACACGTGGGCCATCTTCGCCTACGTCGGCACGCTCGTGATCTCGTTCCTCGCGCCGCTGATCATCTACCTGGTGAAGAAGCGCGAGTCGCCGTTCGTCCGCTTCCACGCGGCGCAGGCGCTGAACGTGCAGATCACGCTGCTCATCCATCTGCTGGCGGTGATGGCGGTCTGCATCCCGCCGGCGATCATCGCCAAGGCCCCCGCCTTCCTGATCCCGATCGTCCTCCCGTACCTGGAGGCGCTGATCGGCCAGTGGGTGTTCCTGATCCTGGGGGCGGTCAAGGCCGGCAGGGGCGAGATCTACCGGTTCCCGACCTTCTTCTGCTTCCGGATGGTCCGCTAGCCAGCGGCCGGGGTCCCCGGGCGCGGGTCACAGGTAGGTCCGGGCGTACTCGTCCAGCACCGGCAGGACCGCGTCCCGGCCGCCTCCCGGGACCCGCAGCACGACCTCCTCGACGCCGATCGAGGCGTAGTGGCCGAGCTTCTCCACGCTCGGCACGGTCCCGAACGGCACGACCGGGACCATGTCGCGTCCCGCTTCCGCGCAGGCGCGGCGCAGGTCCGGGAGCGCCTCGCGGACGCCCGCCCCGCCGATCGGCATCCACCCGTCCCCGTACTCGGCGATGTGCGCGAACAGCGTCGGACCTGGAGCACCGCCGAGCAGCACCGGGACGCGGCCGGCGGGCTTCGGCCACGACCAGCTCGGCTCGAAGCGCACGAACTCGCCCGTGAACGACGCCTCGTCCCTCGTCCACAGCTCGCGCATCGCCAGCACGTGCTCGCGCACGACCTCGCGCCGCCGCTTCCAGGGAACGCCGTGGTCGGCGCCCTCCTCGGCGTTCCAGCCGTAGCCGACGCCGAGCGCGACCCGGCCGCCCGCGATCCGGTCGAGCGTCGCGACGGCCTTCGCGGTGACGATCGGCTCGCGCTGGGCGGGCAGCATGACGCCGGTGCCGAGGGTGATCCGCTCGGTCACGGCCGCCGCCGCGGCGAGCGCCACGAACGGGTCGAGCGTGCGCGCGTACTCGGGGGCCAGTGCCGCGTCGCCGGTCGGCGGCGGCGTCTCCCGCGCCACCGGGATGTGGGTGTGCTCGGGGACGTAGAGCGAGGCGAAGCCACGGTCCTCGGCCTCCCTGGCCAGTTCGTGCGGCGGCATGGTCAGGTCGGTCGCGAACATGGTGATGCCCAGCCGCATGGCGGCGGCTCCTCTCCCTCGGTCGGCGCCACCCTACTTCCCGGCGATCATGCGGCGTCCGCCCCGGGCCGGAGCGGGGCCGGCGGCACGACGACGTCGACGAGGCCGGTCGCGACATCGTGGACGAGGCCGGACACCAGGAACGCGGCGGGCAGGAACGGATCCGCCTTGATCGCCGCGACGTCGGCGGCCACCGCGGCCGCCGGATCGCCGACGGCCTTGCCGCCGAGGTCGGCGGGGTCGACGCCGAAGACGTCCGCCAGCAGGCCGGTGTGCTCGCGGAGGCGGATCATCCCGCAGTCGGTGTGGTGCAGGATGACGAGGTTCCACCCCGGTCCCGGATCGGTGCCCTCGGCCTCGGCGATCGTCCGGAGCGCCGCCATCGTCCGGAACGTGCCGGGCGTGAACCTGCCGCCGAGGTTGCGGATGACGAGGGCGTCGCCCAGCCCGAGGCCGAGGACGGCGGCCGGGTCGGCGCGCGGGTCGACGCAGCAGATCACGATCGTCTTCAGGCTGGGGAACAATGGCAGGTCCGCGGGCGGTCCCGCGGCGGCGAAGCGGCGGTTCCGGTCGAGGAGGGTGTCGAGGGTGGTCACGGCGGCTCCCGTCATCTATGTGGACACCGTCCACCTTACGCGGCTTAGTGGACGCCGTCCACTAAATGGGGAGAGCGGCATGGGCTCGGCGGCGGCGACAGGGGCGGCAGCGTGAGCGAGGACGGCGTCGCGGCGGCCGGCGCGGCCCGGCGGGGCGGCCGCCGGCCGAAGGGCGTGGTTCGGTCGGGCCTCGTCCAGGCCGGCGTGGAACTGGCCCGGACGGGCGGCCCCGGCGCGGTCACGCTGCGGGAGGCGACCCGGATCGTCGGCGTCGCCCCCAACGCCGCGTACCGGCACTTCGCCGACCGGGACGCGCTCCTGAACGCCGTGTGCGTCGAGGCGATGCGGTCGCTCGTCGAGCGGATGGACCACGAGCTGGGGCTGGTGACCGCCCGGCCGGGGAGCCGGGACCGCGCGGTCGCCCGGCTCGGCGCCGTCGGCACCGCCTACCTCGGCTTCGCGGCGTCCGAACCGGGCCTGTTCGACACCGTCTTCGCCGTCCCCGGCCACCTCCGGTTCGCCGAGGGCCTTTCCGGCGGCGACGCGGAGGGCAGGACGCCGCTGTCGGTGCTGGGCGGAGTCCTCGACGAGCTCGTCACCGCGGGCGCGCTCCCGGCCGAGCGGCGTCCCGGCGCCGAGTTCACCGTGTGGTCCTGCGTCCACGGCATGGCGATGCTCCGCAACCACGGCCCCCTGCGCGACATGCCGCGGGCCGAGAACGCGGCGCTCGCCGACGCCCTGTTCGCGTTCATCCTCCGCGGTCTCTGACGCGGGCCCGCTCCGTCCCGGCCGGCCGCCTCACCGGCACCCGGATCGCCGCGGCGCGGAACAGGCGGCACAGGAAAGAGATCCTTGCAGAACTCTCACAAAAGGATGGAGAAGACATCCGGATATCGCCGATGGCATACGGCGCCGGGCATGGGGATCTTTCGCCGGAGCGACCGAGCCGGATCACCGAGAGGCGGCGGGCCTGCCGTTGCCATGCAGCGATGGCAACGGCACGCCGTGACTCGGCGGAATCGCCCCGTCACACCACCTCCGCGAGCAGGATCCTCCGAATCAAGAGCCGCTTCCGGTCGCCCGCGAACGGCTCATGATCCACGGATTCAACTCGGCTTAATAGTACGGGTTCTTGACATACTTCTTGGTGACGCACTTCTGGTTGGCCTGGCTGACCGGCTCGATCTCGCAGAGCTGGATCTTGAGACCGCGGATCAGCGTCCACGCCGTCGTCTTGTTCACCACCCAGTGCTTGCTCTTGTTGTATCCGCAGACCCTCGGGCCGTTGTACTGCACGTCGACCTGCGCGGGGAGATCGGCCACCACCTTGACCTTCCCGCACCATCGGCCGGTCTTCGAGCGGTCGTAGACGTAGATGTCCCACCCGGCGCGGTCCCCGATGAGGCCGTCATAGAACCAGGCTTTTCCCTTGGCGCGCGACGAATACGGGTCGCCGTGCGCGAGCTTGGCCTGCACGTCGAACTTGACACGCTTGGAGCCGTCGGCATAGGCCGCGGTCGGGGCCAGCAGCGAGACCGCCGCCACCCCGGCGGCGGCCACACCGATCCGGCGGGCCATCAGGCGTGTGGACAACGTTCCTCCCGGTTGAGAGATCGATTGGCCGCACACGCTGCCGCGTATGCGATCCATGCTCGGTACTGTCCTGCCGGGGAGCACTTTCGCAACAGATCGATGGGGATTCCCGAAGTGAACGCACATTTCACGGAACCGCTCGGCGGGCGCCCATCCGCACGACTCTTTCGACGTCACTGAACGGCGATATTCATGCTGGTCACGCGGGAATGCCACAGGGCGGTCCGGTACCTGACCGGACGCGAGACCACTCGGGTCCGCGGCGATCGTCAGCGGGAGCCGAACGCGCAGACGGCGACCGTGGCGTCGTCGCACGCCTTGCCCCTCGGCCACCGCAGCGCCTGGGGGTCGGTCCGCTCGACCTCCCGCGTCCGTTCGACGACCTCCCCGGGGCCGTGCTCCGCGGCGAGCCGCGCCAGGCCCGGCCAGTCGGTCGCGCCGAACATGTCCGCGAGCCGTGTCGCGCCGTCCGTCAGCATGAAGACGCGCCGCAGTTCCCGCACCGGCACCGTGCCCGTGATCGCGGCGTCCGCGACGCTCGGATCCGCCGCCGCGTAGTAGGGACCGCCGGTGATCTCCTCGACGTTCCCGGCGGCCCGCTCCAGCAGGATCGTCGAGTCGGCCAGCACCAGGTAGTCCACCAGGTCGCCCCGGACCCGCACCGCCAGCACCGTCGCCGCCGGAGTGGTCGGGACGGTCAGGTCGCAGCTCGCCCGGTGCGCCGCCGCCACGTCCGCGATCGCCCCGGCCAGCCGCGCCACCAGCGGGCGCCGCGCCGGGCGGTGCACGCCTTCCGGCGGCGCCACCGGCGGCCCGGCCTGGGGGCCGAGGCCGTCCAGCATCCGCGCGAGCAGCCGTGTCCCGAGGGAGCGCGCGTACCAGGCCGTCCCGTGCACGCACCCGAGGTCGGTGCCGAGCGGCAGCCCGCAGCCGTCGAGCACGACGACGGCTCCCGGGGCCGCCGCCACGAAGTCCTCATTGAGCCGCTCCGGACTCCCCTGGTCCGTCGCCCACGTCACCCGCATCGCGCCGCCCTCTCGCTCGTCCCCGCGTCCCCATCATGGACGGGCCGCGCCCGCCGCGGCGAGCGAACGGCGCGCCCCGCCCCATCGGCCTACGGCGTGGGTGCGGAGCCGAGGCGCGCGACGGCGCGGACGGGGGCGCCGTCGGCGGCGGCGAGCGCGATCGGGAAGAGGGAGACCTCGATCGGACGCCCTTCGGTCTGCGCGGCCACGAGCGGGCCGAGACCGGTCAGGTTCTCGGCGATGACGGCCCCGGCGCCGCAGAGGATCCGGTGGGCGGCGAGCGAGAAGCCGTCCGAGCCGGGCGGCGGGGTCCGGTCGGCGGAGAGGGCGTCGATGCCGACCGTCCGGACGCCGGCGGCGACGATGGCCTCGGCCGTCTCCGGCGACGGGTACGGGTGCGCGAGGTACTCGTCCGTCCCCCAGCGCGACGACCAGCCGGTCGCGATGAGCAGGACGACGCCGGGAGCGAGGCCGTCCGGGAGCAGGTCCGGCGTGATGGGCGTGCGGGGTGCGAGGCCGCGCGCGTCCATGACGGCCGCCGGGCCGGTGAAGCGGGTGAGGGGCAGTTCGTCCAGCCGGGGCAGCGCGTCGTCGATGTGGAAGGGGGCGTCCACGTGCGTGCCGGTCTGCGAGCCCATGTGCAGACGCAGGACGTTCACCCCGGAGTCCGCGACCGTCAGCGCCGGGACGGCCTCCACCTCCGGGTCGCCCGGGTACACCGGCATTCCGGTGGCGATCGGGACGGACAGGTCGAGCAGCTCAGCGGCCATGCCGCCGATTATCCCGGGCCCGCGCGCACCCGGTAGCGTTGCGGCGTGTTGCCACATGTGACCGCCATCCGTTACGTGACGCCGCTGCGCGAGGGCGGGTCGCTGCCGGGCGTCGTCGAGGCCGACGACCTCGGCACCTACGTCATGAAGTTCCACGGCGCCGGGCAGGGCCGCAAGGCGCTGATCGCCGAGGTGATCGCGGGCGAGCTGGCGCGGCGCCTCGGCTTCCGGGTGCCCGACCAGGTCCTCATCGACCTCGACCCGGCCATCGGCCGGCACGAGCCGGACCCCGACGTGCAGGACCTGCTGAAGGCCAGCCCCGGCTGGAACCTCGGCGTCGACTTCCTGCCCGGCTCGCTCGGGTTCGACCCGCTCGGCTGGCGGCCCGACCGGCTGTTCGCGTCGCGGGTGCTGTGGCTGGACGCGTTCATCGGCAACGTCGACCGCAGCTGGCGCAACCCGAACATGCTGGTCTGGCACGGCGACGTGTGGCTGATCGACCACGGCGCGAGCCTCATCTTCCACCACGCGTGGGCGAACGCCGCGCGGCTGTTCTCCGGCGCCTACGACGTGGACGACCACGTGCTCACCCCCTTCGCGACGCGGCTGGAGGAGGCGGAGGCCGAGCTCGCGCCGAAGATCACCGAAGGGCTGCTGCGCGAGGTGACCGCGCTGGTGCCCGACCTGTGGCTGGAGAACGAACCCGGGTTCGCGGGCCCCCAGGAGCTGCGGGACGCGTATGTGGACGTCCTGCTGCCGCGCGCCGGCAAGCCCCGCGACTGGCTGCCCGACCTGGACGTCAGCGGCCACCGGCCGGACACCGGGGCGCGGCGCGGCGAGAACCGCCCGGGCTGGCTGGGCGGCCCCTCGTGAGCGACACCCCCGGGAACGACATCCGCACGAGCAACATCCGCGGGGCCGGCGAGCCCACCGTCTTCGAGTACGCGGCGCTGCGCGTCGTCCCCCGGATCGAGCGCGGCGAGAGCATGAACGTGGGCGTGGTCGTGTACTGCCGGGCCCTGGACTACCTCGGCTGCCGCACCCACCTGGACAAGCCGCGGCTGCGCGCGCTCGACCCGTCGCTGGACCTGGAGGGCGTGCGGTCCGCGCTGAAGGGCGTGGAGGCGATCTGCTGCGGCGGCGCCGGCGCCGGGCAGGCCGCCGAGGAGGCGCCGGGCGCGCGGTTCCGGTGGCTGACGGCGCCGCGGAGCACGATCGTCCAGCCGGGGCCGGTGCACGCCGGCCTCACCGGGGATCCGGCCGCCGAGCTCGACCGCCTCCTCGGCCTCCTCGTCACCTAGGTCAGGACCACTCCCAGCGGATGCCGTGGTAGCCGGCCGGCATGCCGAACTCGATGAAGTGCGCGTTGTGGTAGCTGGACAGCCGCAGGTCGGCGGCGTCCTGCAGGGCGGTCTGGCCGTCGGGACGCCACGTCCGGTAGCAGCGGGCGGGCAGCGCGGCCGGGTGGAAGCTCACCTCGATGAGGTACTCGTGCTGGGGCGTGCGGAACCCGCGGCCCTCCTCGGTGGCGGGCGGGCCGGACTCGCCGAACCCGAAGCCGTACTCCAGCAGGTACGTCTCGCCGCGGCCGAGCGCCCGGTCGAACAGCAGCTCGGCGGCGATGAGGCCGCTGGAGTCGTCCATCCGGACGCGGCCGAACCGGCAGCCGCGCGCGGTGCGCGACGTCGGCAGCACGCCGTGCGGGTTGTGGTAGACGGCGATCCAGCGGTCGACGCCGCGCCGCTGCGCCTGGAAGACCGCGCGGGTGCGGATCTCGCGCAGCTCCCGGCGGCGGCCGATGACGTGCTGGTCGTGCAGGCTGAGCCCGGTGAGCAGGCGCTCGCCGCCGTCGCCGATCTCGTCGAGCAGGTCGCGGACGCCGGGCTCGGGGCACAGCTCCTCGATCGGCGGCCACGGTCCGGGCGGCCGATCGGCGTTCGGCTTGAGCAAGGTGAGCAGCGAGTGCCGGGGCAGTTCGAGGATGACCTCCAGGCTGCGAACGGCGCGCAGCGACCCGGCGCGTTCGGGACGGGTCCGGCCGCGCTGCCAGTAGCTCAGCGTGGACAGGCTGACGGCGACGCCCTGCGCCTCGAGGCGGCGGCGCAGCGATTCGAGGCTGAGGCCCCGCGCCTGGATGGCGGCGTGCAGGGCCACGTTGAAAGGCCCGTACCGCACGACCTGGAGGAGGTCGTCCTCCGGCACGCTCTGCACAGCTCGGCCTCCGGATCCGCTCCGGCCGGCCCCCGCCCAACGGCCTTGACCGCCGTGTTCACGACCTTCGGCCTCACTGTAAGGCTCCGCCGTCCCGAAGTCGACCGCCCGTTCCGTCACTCCCACTCCCACTCGACCCCGACGATGCCGTACCGGACGGCCCCGACCGCGATGTTCGCGCTCCCCGACGTGCCGATCCAGAGTTCGCCGAGCCGCCGCCGCGGCGCGAGCGGCCCGTCGGCGGTGAAGCCGTAGCAGCGGGCGGGCAGCCGGCCGGCGCCGAACTGGACGATCGCGACGTAGTCGTGGACGGGCCGGGAGAAGCGCCGATCGTAGTCGTCCGGCGGCCCGCCCGGGTCCGGCCCGGCCGGGCGGAGGTCGTACTCGATCACCGCCGTCTCCCCGGCCGCGAGCACGCGGTCGAAGACCAGCTCGAACGCCATCAGCCCGCCGCCGGCGCGGACCCGTCCGGGCCGGCAGTACCGGACGGCGGTCAGCTCCGCCGTGCCCTCCGCCGGCCCGGCCGGTTCCGAGGGAGCGTCGCCCGCCGGGACGTCGGGGCCCGTCCGGTGGACGCAGACGACGCGGTCGACGTCGTCGCCGGCCGCGCGCAGGACGGCGCGGACGGACAGCGTCCAGCGGGGGCCGTCCGCGTCCAGCCGGTAGACGTCGTGGACGCTGAGCCGTTCGAGCCGGTGGTCGCCGGACCGGTCGAGCTGCCCGACGAGGTCGGCGTACCGCCGCGGGTCGGGCCACAGCTCGCCCGCCGCGGCCGGCGAGGCGGGCGCGGCGCCGGACGGCCCGGCGCCGCGCGCCGGGGCGGGGGCGGGTCCGGCCTCGTCCAGCGGGCCGGTCAGCGTGCCGGGCGGCACGTCGAGGACCTCTTCCAGGATCACGACGGCGGCGCGGGAGCGCGGACGGCTGCGGCCGCGCTGCCAGTGGCTCAGCGTGGCCACGCTGACGGTGAGCCCGCGTCGGCCGAGCCGGTGGCGGATCCGCTCCAGGGTGAGCCCGCTCGCCTGGACGGCCTGCCGGAACGCCTCGGCGAACTCCACGGCGGGATCGTACCGGCCGATCAGCCGCCGAGTCAGGCGTCCACCGCAGATCCGGCACGCTCCGACAGGTCCGATGCCTCCGGACATGCCGCCTGCCGGCCGCCGGTGCCGGCTAGAAGAGGATCGACATGAACGAGCCGTGCTCGGCGAAGCCGACGCGGCGGTAGGCGGCCCGCGCCCGCGTGTTGTAGTCGTTGACGTACAGCGACACCGTCGGCGCGATCCCGCGCAGCGCCTCCCGCACCACCGCCGACATGCCCGCCACCGACAGGCCCCGCCCGCGCAGGTCCGGCGGCACCCACACGCCCTGCACCTGGCAGGCGCGCGGAGTGACGGCGCCGACCTCCGCCTTGAACATGACGCGGCCGTCCTCGATGCGGGCGAACGCGCGGCCGTCGCGGATCAGCTCGGCGACCCGGGCACGGTACAGCACCCCGCCGTCACCGCTGTTCGGGGAGACGCCGACCTCCTCGGTGAACATCGCGACGCACGCCGGGTACACGACGTCGAACTCCTCCATCCGCACCCGCCGGACCCCCGGGTCGGCCGGGACGTCCGGGACGGTGGAGGTGGCCATCACCGGCTGGGACGCGCGGACCGCCCGCGGCGGCCCCCAGTACGGCGCCAGGATCTCCCACAGGTCGCCGACCGCGTCGACGGGCCCGACGATCGACGAGCAGCGCCGGCCCTGCGCCTGCGCCCGCTCGGCGAACGCGCGGATCGCCTCCGGCCCGGCGGCGACCGGGATGAGGTTGGCGCCCGAGTAGCACAGCGCGGACAGCCGCCCGTCCCGCATGTAGCCCCACATCTGGGCGCCGAGGCGGCGCGGGTCGAGCCCGGCCGCGTGCACGCGGGAGCCGACGAACACGTTGGCCACCGGGTCGGCGTCGAGGATCGCGAGCGCCTCCGCCCGGTACCGGTCGTCGAGGACCCGTACCGGCAGCGACCCCAGCATGCGCACGGCTACCGGCTCCCGGACCGGGCCGGGCCGCGCCCGGCTCCCCCCGGCGCGGCGTCCCCGCCGGCCGTCGACGCGGGCACGGCGTCGGGCACGGCGTCGGCCGGCGCGGCGTACAGCACTGTCAGCACCACGCCGACAAGCCTATGACGTCCCCGGTGCTCGTACCTCCACCGGCTCCCCCACCGGGGGATTCACCCGTGCGCGGCGGCGTGGTGGGACCGTCCGGGCTTCTTGGCGGGGCCGGGCCCGGGCGGCGCCGGGGCCTTGCAGGTGGCGTCCGGACCCGGCCGGTCCGGCGGCAGGGCGCCCTTGCCCAGGTAGGCGGCGACGGTGCGGTCGACGCACCTGTCGCCCGAGAGCGTCACCCCGTGGTTGCCGCCGCCGACCTGCACGAGCAGCCGGGACGTGGGGAACAGGCGGTGGGTCTCCAGCGCGCCCGGGTAGGGGGTGGCGGCGTCCTCGGTGCCCTGGACCAGCAGCATCGGCGCGAGCGACGACCCGGCGCCCACCTTGGGCGGCTGCCCGCCGGGAGCGCCCCAGTACGCGCAGGGCGCGTTGTACCAGGTGTTGCTCCAGGTCTCGAACTTGTAGCCCTCGCGATAGAGGCGGACGCTGTCGGAGTGCCAGCGGTGCCAGTCGCGCGGCCAGGCGGCGTCGCGGCACTGGACGGCGTTGTAGACGGCGTAGTTGTTCTGGTCCAGCCAGGACGGCGGCTGCCACACCTTGCGGAGCGGGCCCGGGTCGTGCCGGACGGCGTACGCCGACAGCGCGGCGGCGTGCGGGGCCCAGCCGTAGTCGCCGTAGCCGTCGGCGAGGAACGTGTCGTCCAGCTCGTCCGCGCCGATCTTGCCGTCGATCGGCCGGGCCTTCAGCGCGGCGCGGGCGCGCGCGTACGCCGCGGCGACCCGGCCCTCGCTCTTTCCGAGCCGGTAGAGCGCGTGGTGCTCGGCCACCCAGGCGAAGAACACCTTGATCCGCTTCTCGAACGCGATGTTCTGGTCGATGTTGTCGCCGTACCAGACGCCGCTGGGCTTGACGACGCTGTCGAGGACCATGCGGCGGACGCGGTCCGGGTGGGCCGAGGCGTACGCGGCGCCGAGGTAGGTGCCGTACGAGTAGCCGAAGTAGTTGATCTTCCGCTGGCGCAGCGCGCGCCGGATCGCGTCCAGGTCGCGCACCCAGTCGGCCGTCCCCATGTGCGGCAGGACGGTCCGGTACCGCTTCGCGCAGTCGCGGGCGTAGGCGCGGGCCCGCTTCCGCCACGCCCGCTCGGCGGCGGCGTTCTCCGGGACGGCGTCGGGACGCGCGCGCCCCGGGTCCTGGTAGCTCTTGTCGCAGACCAGCGCGGGCCTGCTCGCGCCGACACCGCGCGGGTCGAAGCCGATCCAGTCGTAGGACGCGGCGACGCCGCGGGGCATCGCCGCGTGGAAGACGCCCGCGAGGTCGCGGCCGTGCGCGCCGGGCCCGCCCCGGTTGAGCAGCACGGCGCCCTGGCTCTTCCTCGCGGTGTGCCGTGCGCGGGACAGCGCCAGGGTGATCTGCGCGCCGTGCGGGTGCGCGTAGTCCAGCGGCACCCGGAGCGTCGCGCACTGCAGGCCCTTGAGGCGGGTGCCCTCGACCGGGTCCTTGGCGGGGCAGGCGTGCCAGGCGAGTCCGGCGGGCCGGGGGGCGGGACCGGGCCGTCCGGGGGCGGCGGTCGCGGGGGACGGCGCGGCGGTACCGGCGACGGCGAGCGCGACCGCGGCGGCGGTCCCGGCGGCGGCCCTTCTTCCAGCGTGGTTCAGCACCCCCGCTTTCTACCTGCGCGCCCGCGCGTGTCGCGGGAACCGCGGGCTTCGCGCGATTCCGCCCGAAAACGGATCTCGCGGCGCGCCCGTCCGGCGAGGGACGGGCGCGCCGCGAGCGTCACGCGGTGAACCGGGGCGTTACGGACGGCCGATCGGCAGGTCCTTGCCCGCGACGGCGCCGGCGGCCTTGGCCGTCATCGCCATCGGGTTCGGGTCGTTCAGCGCCGGGACGGCGTTGCAGTAGGCGTCCGCGCCCTTGGAGCTCTTCGGCAGCGCGCCGGTGTCCAGGTAGGCGGCGACCTTGTCGTCCAGGCACGCGTTGCCGTTCAGCGTGTTGGCGTGGGTCTTGCCGCCGACCTCGAGGACGAGCCGCGAGGACGGGAACACCTTGTGCATGTTGTAGCCGCCGGCGACCGGGGTCGCGGCGTCCTGCGACGACTGGACGAGCAGCATGCCGGGCAGGCTCTTGCTCGCCTTCAGCTTCAGCGCGGGACCGCCCTGGAACGGCCAGAACGCGATGGGCGCGTTGAACCAGACGTTGCTCCAGGTGTTGAAGCGGTAGCCCTCCTTGTAGAGCTTGGCCGCGTCGTTGTGCCACTTGTTCCAGTTCCGCGGCCACCTGGCGTCGGCGGCCTGGACGGCGTTGTAGACGACGAAGTCGTTGTCCTCGCCGCCGGTGTTCAGCCAGTCGAGCAGCCCGGAGGCGTCCTTCTTGTTCACCCAGTCCGACAGGGCCTGCGCGAACGGGATGTAGTAGCCGGTGTTGTAGCCGGCGGTCAGGACGATGTCGTCCAGCTCGTCCGGGCCGATCTTGCCCGCGATCGGGGACTTCTTCGCGGCGGCGCGGACGGCGTAGTACTTCGCCTCGACGGCCTTCTCGGTCTTGCCGAGGTGGTAGAGCGAGTCGTACTTGCCGGTCCAGGCCCACCAGGACTTGATGTTCTTCTCGAACGCCTTGTCCTGCTCGAGCTGGGCGTCGTACCAGACCGTCTTCGGGTTGACGTTGCCGTCCAGCACCATGTGCTTCACGCGGTTCGGGAACAGCGTGGCGTAGGTGGCGCCGAAGTAGGTGCCGTAGGAGAAGCCGTACCAGCTGATCTTCTGCTGGCCGAGCCCGGCGCGGATGGCGTCGACGTCGCGGGCGGCGTCGGTGGTGCGCATGTGCGGCAGCATCCAGCCGAACTTGCGCTGGCAGTCCTGCGCGTACTTCCGCGCCTTGGCCTTCCAGACGGCCTCGTCCTTCGCCGAGTGCGGGACGTAGTCCGGCCGCACCGGGTCGTACCAGGTCTTGTCGCAGGTCAGCGCGGGCTGGCTGGATCCGACGCCGCGGGGGTCGAAGCCGATGATGTCGTACTTGGCGGCGGTGGCGGCGTGGCCGACGCCGCCCATCCAGCGGGCCAGGGCGGGCGCGTACGCGAGGCCGCTGCCGCCGGGGCCGCCCGGGTTCACGAACAGCACGCCCTGGTAGTTCTTGTCGTCGGTGTGCTTGTAGCGCGACACCGCGATGGAGATCTTGCGGCCGTTCGGCTTGGCGTAGTCGAGCGGCACCTGGACCTGGGCGCACTGGGCCTTGTTCATCGGGTCGTCCGGCCCGCTGACCTCGCACTTGCCCCAGTTGATGCCGCTCGCCGCGACCAGGTTCGCCGCGGACGGGCCGGTGGCGGCGTTCGCGGAGACGGCGGCGACGGTGCCGCCGGCCGCCACGGCCGCGGCGGCCGTGACGATGACGATCCTTCTCACTTGACCCCCTCGGATCGGCGGCTCCGGAGCCCCGGTCGGGCTCGGAGGGGGGAGCAGCGCCGATACATGCGGATGCGTGGATTGCGTGGTGATTGTGGCGGTTCTGGGCGATATGGCGGGAGAGTCACTGATGACCAGATGCGAAATCGTGACAAGATCCACCAATGTTCGTGATGTTGGTCGGCGAGGGCCGCACCGGCGCGCGACCGGCCGGCGGCCGGCATGCGAAGAGGGCCCCGGGGATCGCTCCCCCGGGCCCTCTCGGCCGTTCCGCGGGCCGGCCGGGCAGGGTGCCCGGTCAGCCGGTCACGGGTCTCAGCGGATGACGTCGTCGCTCAGCCGCGCCGCCTTCGTCACCGTCGTGGACAGCGACTTGGCCTTGGCGGACATCTGCGCCGGCGGCACGGGGTCGCCGAGCTGCGGGACGTGCGTGACGGACTGGCCCGGACGCTCCCCGGTCAGGAAGTACCGGTCGAAGATGGCGTCCACGGCCGCCGAACCGCGGTGCACGATGCAGTGCGTGCGGTCGCCGTCCTGGATCACCAGCTGCGAGCCCTTGAGCCGGCGGTGCATGTCGAGCGCGCCGGCGAGCGGCGTCGCCGCGTCCTCGCTGCCCTCGAACTGCAGGATGTTGCGCGGCAGCTCGCGGTTGCGCCCGACGTTCACCGGCGTGCCGGCCTTGGCGGGCCAGGTCAGGCAGGGCGCGTTGAACCACACGTTGCCCCAGGTGAGGAACGGGTGCTTCTTGTTGATGCGGACGTTGTCGCGCTCCCACTTGGCCCAGCTCGTCGGCCACTGGACGTCGGTGCACTGCACGGCGTTGTAGACGGCGAACTCGTTGTCGTCCGCACCGCCGGTCGTCTGCGCGCCGAACGTGCCCACGAAGGTCGCGGCGTCACCGGACTTGTAGGCGCCCAGGCCCACCGCGTAGGCGTTCCACAGCGCCTGGCTGCGGCGGTACGCGGCGTTCTGGATCACGTCGGTCAGCTCGTCCGGGCCGACGGCGTACTTCTCGCCGCTGCTCGGGTCGGTGTAGTACACCGGCTTGGTCTTGAGCGTGGCGCGCAGCTTGTAGAAGAACGACCGCACGGCCGTCTGGGTGGTGCCCAGGTGGTAGACGGAGTCGTACTTCGCGATCCACCCGAAGTAGTAGTCCATGTTCTTGTCGAACTGGACGTCCTGGTTCAGGTTGGCGTCGTACCACACGTCCGACGGGCCGACGTTACCGTCGAGCACCATCCGGCCCACGTTCTTCGGGAACATGGTCGCGTAGACGGAGCCGAGGTAGGTGCCGTACGAGGCGCCGTAGTAGTCGAGCTTCTTGTCGCTCAGCGCCTTGCGGATCGACTCCATGTCGCGGACGGAGTCGGTCGTCTTGATGTGGTTCATCAGGCCGATCTTGTCGGCCTTCTTGCACGCGTCCGTGTACGCCTTCGACTTCTTCAGCCACACGGAGACCGAGGCGCGGTCGCCGGTGCCGTAGTCGGGGCGGGGGGCGTTGGTGTAGTTCGGGTCGCAGCTGAGCGAGGGGACGCTCATGCCGACGCCGCGCGGGTCGAACCCGATGACGTTGTAGGCGTCCTTCAGCGCCGCGGAGTTCTGCGCGAACACCCGCGGGCCGAACAGCGCGCCGCCGCCGCCCGGACCGCCCGGGTTCACCACCATGTCGCCCTTGGCGGCGCCCGTGCCGGTGTGCGGGGTGCGGGTCAGCTGCAGCGTGATCTTCGTGCCGCTCGGCTTGGCGTAGTCCAGCGGCACCTGCAGCTCGCCGCACTGCACGATCTTGGAGACCGGGTACAGCCCGTCGTACAGGTCGTGGACCTGCTGGACGAAGTCCGCCGGGCAGGCGTGCCACTTGACCGCGGCGGGGTCGAACCCCCTGGCCGCGGAGGGGCCCGCGGCCTGTGCGCTCGCGGTGCCGAGCCCGGCAAGGCCGAGCCCGGCCACCGCGGCCACGACGACAGTCCTCTTCACATATCCCCCTAACCTGTCGACTCGGATGAGTCGGACATTTGGGTAAGCAAGTGAAGATTGTTGTCCTGCGGACAAGTCCGACGACAGAGCTTGTCGTGACCAGATGCGGAATCGTGACAAGATCCACGGAACTTTGTGATCCACCCGAACGTCCAGGTTCCGGGCATTCCATGGGGGCGTGCGCCCGGCGACCGGCCGGGCCGGGCACGCCGCTCCCCGGCCACCGGCCTCAACGCACAAGAAAAGGGCCCTCGGGCTCATCACCCGAGGACCCTTCAGGTCCGTCCCCGACCGCCTACGCGGCCGCGGCCGTCACATCACCGCGCCGGCCCTGCCGGCCCGTGCCGGCCGCCCGCCGCGGGCGGCGTCAGCTCACCACGACCTGCGCGCCCGGGCCGGACACCGACCCGTCCTCGCCGACCTCGATGCCCATGTCGTCGGCGATGCGCATGGCCTCCTCGATCAGCGTCTCCACGATCTGCGACTCCGGCACGGTCTTGACGACCTCGCCCTTGACGAAGATCTGGCCCTTGCCGTTGCCGGACGCGACGCCGAGATCGGCCTCCCGCGCCTCGCCGGGCCCGTTCACCACGCAGCCCATCACCGCGACGCGCAGCGGCACCGGGAAGTCCTTCAGGCCCGCGGTCACCTGCTCGGCGAGCGTGTAGACGTCCACCTGCGCCCGGCCGCACGACGGGCACGACACGATCTCCAGGCCGCGCTGCCGCAGCCCGAGCGACTCCAGGATCGCCGTGCCGACCTTGACCTCCTCGACCGGAGGCGCCGACAGCGACACCCGGATCGTGTCGCCGATCCCCTCGCTCAGCAGCGCGCCGAACGCCACCGCCGACTTCACCGTGCCCTGGAACGCCGGCCCCGCCTCGGTGACGCCGAGGTGCAGCGGGTACTCGCAGGCGGCGGCGAGCTTGCGGTACGCCTGGATCATCACGACCGGGTCGTTGTGCTTCACCGAGATCTTGATGTCCCGGAAGCCGTGCTCCTCGAACAGCGAGCACTCCCACAGCGCCGACTCCACCAGCGCGTCCGGGGTGGCCTTGCCGTACTTCTCCAGCAGCCGCTTGTCCAGCGAGCCGGCGTTCACCCCGATCCGGATCGGCACGCTCGCGTCCTGCGCGGCGCGCGCGATCTCGCCGACCTTGTCGTCGAACTTCTTGATGTTGCCCGGGTTGACCCGGACCGCCGCGCAGCCCGCGTCGATCGCCGCGAACACGTACTTGGGCTGGAAGTGGATGTCGGCGATGACCGGGATCGGGGACTTCTTGGCGATCGCGGGCAGTGCCTCGGCGTCGTCCTGCGACGGGACCGCCACCCGGACGATCTGGCAGCCGGACGCGGTCAGCTCCGCGATCTGCTGCAGCGTGGCGTTGACGTCGGCGGTGAGGGTCGTGGTCATGGACTGCACCGACACGGGCGCGTCGCCGCCGACCGGCACGTCGCCGACCATGATCTGGCGCGACTTGCGGCGCGTCGCGACCAGGCTCTGCGCCCCCTGACCGTCGCCCTCGCCGCGGACCGTCGGAATACCCAGTGAAACACTCATCCCTCTCCTCTGACTCGCTCTGCCCAGCCTAGGCGCACCGCATGGATGAGGTGACGGCGACCGGCATGGAATAGTGTGACCACTCGGCTACGCCCGGTAAACGTTCTCGCTCATTGCGGCATCTGGAGGGGGTTGACCAGGTCCGCGAGGATCAGCAGCACGCCGAGCCCCACGAGCACCAGCACCGCGAGATATGTCAAGGGCATGAGCTTGGTCATATCGACGGTGCCCGGATCCGGACGTCCCCTGATGGCGTTGAAGCGCACCCGCAACCGCTCGTAGGCGACGACCGCGAGGTGCCCGCCGTCGAGCGGCAGCAGCGGGACGACGTTGAGCGCCCCCAAGAAGATATTCACCGAGACGACCAGCGACAGATACAGGGCGATCTTGTCGCGGACGGTGCTGTGCGAGGAGAAGATCTGCCCCGACACCTCCGTCGCGCCGACCACGCTGCCGACCTGCCCGCCCGGCGAGCTCTGCCGCTCGGGCGTGAACAGCTTCGGGATCGCCGACGGCAGGTCCACCACGATCCGCCCCATGCCCTGCACGGTCCTGCCGATGGCGCGGCCCGCGAACACCGCCGCGTTGACCGGGCCCGTCCGTTCGTAGCCGGAGCCGACGACCCGAGCGGACAGCCCGACGAACGGCTCGCCGCCGACGTCGGCCAGCCGCATCCGCAGCGTCACCGGCCGCCCGGCACCGGGGCGCTGCACGACGACCGGGACCGTCTGCCCCGGCTTGGCCTTGTCGATGGCGTCGCGCAGCTCGTCCCAGTCCGACACCGGCGTGCCGTTGAAGGAGAGCACCCGGTCGCCCGCGCGCAGGCCCGCGGACTTCGCCGGCGACGCCGGGCGGCCGCTGCCGCAGCCGTCCTGCAGCCGCGCCGGCACGCAGGTGCTGACCTGGTCCACCGTCGTGGTCACCGTGCCGGGCTGCCGGACGCCGACCGTCATCGCCATCGCCGTCAGCAGCACGAACGCGAACACGAAGTTCACCACGACGCCCGCGGCGATGACGATCGCGCGGCGCCCCGCGGGCTGGCGGTAGAAGGCGCGGGGCCGGTCGGCCTCGTCGACCTCCTCCAGCGGCGTATAGCCGATGATCTTGACGAAGCCGCCGAGCGGGATCGCCTTGACGCCGTACTCGGTCTCGCCGCGGGTCCGCGACCACAGCGTCGGGCCGAACCCGACGAAGTACTGCGTGGCCTTCATCCCGAACCGCTTGGCGGTGAGCAGGTGCCCGCCCTCGTGGAGCATCACCGACACCAGCAGCGCGATGACGAACGCCACCGCGCCCAAGGCGAAGGCCATCCGATCCCCCTTCCGGGTCCGGTCCCGCCGGGGGATCTCCTCCGACGTCCGGCCGGCACCGCGGGGCCCTCAGCCCAGGCCGGTCGCTTCCCTTGTCCGTGCGCGCGCCCAGGCGTCGGCGGCCAGCACGTCGTCCAGCGTCAGCTCGCCCGGTGTCCCGGACCCGTGCTCCTCCATTACCCGCGTGATCGTGTCGACTATCCCCAGGAACGGAAGCCGTCCCGCGCGGAACGCCTCCACGCATTCCTCGTTGGCCGCGTTGTAAACGGCGGGGACCGTCCCGCCCAGCTCGCCCGCGCGGCGGGCGAGCGCGACGGCCGGGAACGCCTCGTCGTCGAGCGGGAAGAACTCCCAGGTGTGCGCCTTCGTCCAGTCCATGCCGGGCGCGGCGTCCGGGACGCGGTCCGGCCAGTCGATGCCGAGCGCGATCGGCAGCCGCATGTCCGGCGGGCTCGCCTGCGCCAGCGTCGACCCGTCGGTGAACTCCACCATCGAGTGGATCATCGACTGCGGGTGCACCACGACCTCGATCCGGTCCATCGGGACGTCGAACAGCAGGTGCGCCTCGATGACCTCCAGGCCCTTGTTGACGAGGGTCGCGGAGTTGATCGTGATGACCGGGCCCATGTCCCAGGTCGGATGCTTCATCGCCTGCTCGGGCGTGACACCGGACAGCTCGGCGCGGGCCCGGCCGCGGAACGGGCCGCCGCTGGCGGTCAGCACGAGCCGGCGCACCTCGTCGGCCCGGCCGCCGCGCAGGCACTGCGCGAGCGCCGAGTGCTCGGAGTCGACCGGGACGATCTGGCCCGGCAGCGCCCGCTCCTTCACCAGCGGCCCGCCGATGATGAGCGACTCCTTGTTGGCGAGCGCGAGCGTGCGGCCCGCGTCGAGCGCGGCCAGGGTGGAGGCCAGGCCGAGCGCGCCCGTGACCCCGTTCAGCACCACGTCGCACGGCCACGCCGCGACCTCGGCGACCGCCTCCGGGCCGGCGACGATCTTCGGGATGGCGTAGTCGCCGGAGGCGTAGCCGCGCCGCTTGGCCTCGGCGTAGAACGCCAGCTGGAGCTCCTGCGCGGCGGACGCCTTGGCCACCGCGACGACCTCCGGGCGGAACTCCAGCGCCTGCTCGGCCAGCAGCTCCACCCGCTCGCCGCCGGCCGCGAGGCCCGCGATCCGGAACCGGCCGGGATTGCGGCGGACGACGTCGAGGGCCTGCGTCCCGATCGAGCCGGTGGAGCCGAGGACGACGAGTTCTCGTGCGGAGGGCGCGGCGGCGCCAGAGGGAGACATCACCGCACCATTGTCGGACATCGGTGCCCGGGTGTCGGCGGACCCGGCGCCCCCGCGCGTCCGACCCGCCCCGCCGTTAACCCTTGATGATCATGAAGGGATGGTCGACACGAGAGCCTTTGCCGCCCTTTTCACCTTCACTAGCAGGGACAACACCCGATCCCGCCTATAAAGGAGTGACGTGATTCGACTCCCGCCAGGGGGATGGGGACATGGGCCAGACGGGCGAGCCGACGTTGGACCCGGGAACGCTGAGCCCCGCTCAGCGCCTCGGCGACGCCTGCGTCGTCTGCCGCAAGAAATGGCCCCGGCCGCGCGTCCGCGTCGGCCGCCTGCCGGACTCCACCGGGGTGTTCGCGTGCGACGACTGCGCACCGGCCCCACCGGCACCTCGCACGCCGCGAGGCCCATGGGAGCCGCTCACGAACGCCGGACGGCCGGTCGAGGAACCGGCCCCGGTGCGGACGGCGGCCATCGACGCCGTCGTCGTGGAGGTCTCTCCAGGGAGAAGGGTGACCCGGGCCTTCGGGGGGACGCCCGGGACCACCCGAGAGGCGCGCCCGACTGGGGGCGGTCGGGCGCGCCGGAGAGACCCCTGATCTATTCGATCCCGGCCCACCGGGCTTGGGCGAGCGCGACCTCGCTTCGCGAGCTTCCCGGTGGGGCTCGCCACCGGCTCGCCGCACCGGTCAGATAACGCGCTCGCGTGACGGCTGAGGCCCGTCCTGGAGAGATCTCGGCGGGTGCGCTACGCCTTGGTGGACTCGATCCAGGTCCTGGTCCACTCGGCGTAGTCGGTGCAGTCCGTCTTCTTGGACTTGCCGCCGCAGGCGCGGGCGGGCGCGTGCGCGAACACGATCTTGTCGATGTAGTCGCGGTCGCCGACGTGGAAGGCGCCGCAGAAGCCCGCGCGGAGGCGGTCGCCGGAGCACGCCTGCGGGTTGGCGGGGGCGACGCCGGTCCACTCGGCCACCTGCTGCTGCACGTCCGGGGACGCGGTCCACTGCAGCCACTGGTACATGCAGTTCGGGTGCTGGACACGGGCACCGATCATCCACGCGTCCATCCAGCCGGTGACGCCCTCGGACGGCTCGGCGGCCTGGACGGGCTTGCCGGCGCGGTCCAGCACGTCCACCTGGTAGGGGCCGCCCTCGCCGAGCACGGCCGCTCCCCCGGCGAACGCGCTGATCGCGTCGGCGGGCTGCTCCCAGTACTTCAGCACGTGCGGGCGCTGCGAGGCGAGGACGCGGCCGGCGGCGGCGAGCTGGCGCGGGGTCAGCGAGTACGGGTCGCCGATCTTGAGCTTGCGGTCGTGGCCCTTGAGGTAGAGCGCGGCCTCGGCGATCGCGAGCGGGCTGTCGCGCACGATCAGCTTGCCGGAGTAGCGGCGGGCCTGCTCGGGGTCGAACAGCGCGGACCAGCTCGCCGGCGGCTGCACGGTCCGCGTGTCGTACATGAGGAGGTTCGCGCCCCACACGTAGGGGACGCCGTAGTACTTGCCGTCCTGCTTCAGCAGGCCCCGCAGCTTCGGCTGCAGCTTCTTGTAGCCGTCCACGAGGCTGGTGTTGACCGCCGTGACCTGGTGCTCGGCGACGAGCCGGCCGGCGACCTCGGGCGGCGCGGCGACGCCGTCGTAGCGCCGGTCCGGGTTGCGCATGAGGTCGTACATCTCCTGCGGGGTCTTGACCAGCTTCACGCCGACCTTGCAGCCGGTGCGCTCCTGGAACGGGGTGACCCAGTCGACGCGCGGATCGGTGGTGCCGCTCTCCACCGAGCCCGGCATCGCCAGCAGGTCGAGGGTGCCCTCGCCGGGGCCGAGCGTGCTCGCCATCTTCGCGACGCCGACCGGTTCCGGGTTCTCCTCGCTGCAGGCGCCGAGTCCCGCGACCGCCAGCACCGCGACCGCCGCCAGCGCCGCCAGCCTCCCGCCGTCCGCCCGCCGGCCGGCCCTCCGCCGCATGTCGCTCCCGATCCCCTCCGCAGAGCCGTCCCCCGTCGCGGACGGACCCATCGGCGCAGCGTAGCGTCTCCGGCACGGCGGAGCGGCGCCCGCCCCGCCGGGGGCGCCGGGCCCGCCGCGGCCCGGCCGCCATTCAGGAGGGTGCCGAGGGCCGTCCGCAAGCCATTCGCAGGTTTGCGGAGGCGACTCTTCCGACTCGGGCCGCCGGGCAGCGATATTACTGAAGATCGCTACTCCGGCCCGGACCATTCATAAAAGTCATTTCCGGTCCGTATACGGAAACGCCACGGCCCCGGGAGGGCGGTGGGTGCCGGTGTCCGCGCCACACGGAGGTTGCTGGAGAGGGATGTGGCGCGGGCTGCCCTTCCCGGGGCCGCGGTGCAGCCGGTGGACGTGGCGAGGTTGGGGAACAGCGGATCACCTTGCAGTGCTGCCTGGCCACGCGGTCACCGGCGCCCGGCGGGGCGGCGGCGGTGTGACGCCCTCGAGACGGAGGAGATTCGAGGGACGCCGCGCGCTCTGCCGGGGGTCGCGGAACGGCCTGGGGCCGTCGTCGGAGGGATGCCTGGGTGCGGTGTGCTTGACCACCTCTATCCGTGCGATGAGGCTCTGCGGGGTGTCGGCCTCCAGGAAGTCGCCGACGTCGCGCTCGCGGGGCGGGAGCGCCCACCAGCGCCGGGTGAACGGCCCGAACCAGATCGTCCAGCCCGGGAACCGCCGGCCGAGCGCGTCGACCTCCGCGGCATGGTCGTCAGCGGTCATAGCGCGGCACTCCTGCTCGTCCCGTCCCACCGGTCACCGGAACGCCGGATCCCGTTCTGACTCCGGAGCCTGACTTTTATTTTCGCCCCATTTAATTGACAGTGCGATTGTGTCGCCCGCCACAGACGCCGTCAATGGGTGGAGCCATTATTCGTCGGGAGGGCCCGGACGAAAATCAACGACGGATATCCACGGCCGTGGGAAAGTACCGGACGCCCGGCCCGGCCTGCCGGTTCGCGCCGGGAGCCCCGGTGCGGGTCACCGGCCGCAATCCCCCGTTCACCCTCGCGTCACCGCCCGCGGCTAGCGTGGCCGGCACCCGCGTTCCGACATCGAGCACCGCGAGGCGGTCCCGCGTGCCGTCAAGGCTTTTTGCGCCATTTATTGCTATCTGGGCGTTTCGTCGGTATCTCCGCCACGCGCCGTTCGTCCTGGCGCTCGCGGGCGGTGCCGCGCTGCGCTGGACGGCGGTGCTCGCCTACCCGCACGGGCTGTGGTTCACGGGCGACTCCTACTTCTACGTCGGCTACGCGCTGCGGCCCGCGCCGTCGCCCAGCAAGACGCTCGGGTACTCCTTCGTGCTGCGGCTGCTGGAACCGCTGCACAGCCTGACCGCCGTCGTGGTCGTCCAGCACCTCATGGGGCTCGCGATCGCCGTGATGGCGTACGCGGTGCTGTGCCGCGCCGGGCTGCCCGCCTGGGCGTCCGCCCTCGTCACGCTGCCCGTGCTGTACGACGCGTACCAGATCGAACTCGAACACCTGCTGATGTCCGAGACGCTGTTCATGTTCCTGATCGCGGGCGCGCTGACGCTGCTGCTCTGGCGCGTCCGCGACGGGCGGGCCCCGCCGTGGTGGACGGCCCTGGCCGCCGGCCTGCTGCTCGGCTACGCCGTGCTGGTCCGGTCGGCGGGCGCGCCGGTGGTCCCGGTCGTGCTGCTCTGCCTCCTGCTGTGGCGGCAGGGGTGGCGCGCCGCGCTCGCGTTCGGCGCGGCCGCCGCGGTCCCGCTCGTCGCGTACGCGCTGTGGTTCCACGCCGGGCGCGGCACCTACGCGCTCACCACGTCCGACGGCATCTACCTGTGGGGCCGGACGGCCGGGTTCGCCGACTGCGCGAAGATGCGCCCGCCGCCGGACGAGGCGGCCCTGTGCCTGCCCCCGGCGGCCGACGAGCGGCGGGAGGCGCCCGGCCACCTGATCTGGCGCAGCGACATCCCGCCGCGCGAGCTGCTGTCGCCCGTGGTGTCGCCGGAGGCGAACAGCACGCTGCGAGACTTCTCCGTCCGCGCGATCCGGGCGCAGCCCGGCGACTACCTGGAAGCGGTCGGCGAAGGCGTCGGGCGCGCCTTCAGCCCGCGCCGGTACCCCTACCCGAACTCGACGACCGAGCGGCTGTACCACTTCCCCGGCCGGCCGCAGCTGTTCCCCAGCGGGCTCGCCTACGCCGCCAAGCCCGGCGCGCCGGGCACCGTGCTCGCGGACGCGATGCGGTACGGCCGGACGGGCACGCCGAGCGAGGTCGTCCGGCCGTACGCGGACCGCCTGATCGACTATCAGAGGCACTGGTTCCTGCCGGGACCGGCGATCGGCGCCGTGTTCGGGCTCGGGGCGGTCGCCTTCCTGGCGGCCCGCGGGCGGCGCCGCGAGGTCCTGATGGTGTGGGGGACGGCGGCGACGCTGCTGCTGTTCCCCATCGCCAGCGCCGACTTCGACTACCGCTACGTCGTCCCCACGGTGCCGTTCGCCTGCTTCGCCGTGGGCCTCGGCCTGTCGGCGGTACGCCGCCGCGCGGCCGGCGACGACGCCGACCGCGCGGACGACGCGGAGACCGTCACCCGTTGGTGGGGAACCCTAGGTTCACGCCGCCGTGACTCGGATCGAGCCAGCGTGCCGTGACGGCCTTGGTGCGCGTGTAGAAGTGCACGCCCTCCATGCCGTGCGCGTGGCTGTCGCCGAACAGCGAGTCCTTCCAGCCGCCGAACGAGTAGTACGCCATCGGCACCGGGATCGGGACGTTGATCCCGACCATGCCGACCTCCACCTCGTTCTGGAAGCGGCGCGCCGCCCCGCCGTCGTTGGTGAAGATGGCGGTGCCGTTGCCGTACGGGTTCGCGGAGATCAGCTCCATGGCCTCGTCGTACGAGCCGGCCCGCACGACCGCGAGGACCGGGCCGAAGATCTCGTCCTTGTAGGCGTCCATCTCCGGGGTGACGTGGTCGAGGACGGTCGGGCCCAGCCAGAAGCCGTCCCCGGCGCCGCCGAGCACCGGCGTCCCGCGGCCGTCGATCGCGAGCGTGGCGCCCTGCGCGACCCCCGAGTCCAGGTACGAGGCGACCTTGTCGCGGTGCGCCCGCGTCACCAGCGGTCCCATCTCCGCCTCGGGGTCGTCGCCCGGTCCGACCTTGAGCCCGGCGACCCGCTCGCGGATCTTCGCCATCAGCTCGTCGCCGACCGGGTCGACGGCCACCACCACGGAGATCGCCATGCAGCGCTCCCCCGCCGAGCCGAAGCCCGCCGACACGGCCGCGTCCGCCGCGAGGTCCAGGTCCGCGTCCGGCAGCACCAGCATGTGGTTCTTCGCGCCGCCGAGCGCCTGCACCCGCTTGCCGTTCGCCGCGGCCGTCCCGTAGATGTACTTCGCGATCGGCGTCGAGCCGACGAAGCTGACGGCCTTCACGTCCGGGTGGTGCAGCAGGCCGTCCACCGCCGCCTTGTCGCCGTGGACGACGTTGAACACCCCGTCGGGCAGGCCCGCCTCGGCCCACAGCTCGGCGATCCGCACCGACGCCGACGGGTCCTTCTCCGACGGCTTCAGCACGAACGTGTTCCCGCACGCGATCGCGACCGGGAACATCCACATCGGGACCATCGCCGGGAAGTTGAACGGGGTGATCCCGGCGACCACGCCGAGCGGCTGGAGGATCGAGTAGGCGTCCACCCTCGTGGACACGTTCTCCGAGAACCCGCCCTTGAGCAGGTGCGGGACGCCGCAGGCGAACTCCACGACCTCCAGGCCGCGCGCGACCTCGCCCGCCGCGTCCGACACCACCTTGCCGTGCTCGGACGAGATGAGCCGGGCCAGCTCGTCGCGGTGCGCGGCGACCAGCTCGCGGAACCGGAACAGCACCGACGTCCGCTTGGAGAGGGAGGCGTCCCGCCAGCCGGGGAACGCGGCCTTCGCGGCGGCGACGGCCGCGTCCACCTCGGCGGCGGAGGCGAAGTCGACGTGCCCGGCGACGCGGCCGGTCGCGGGCTCGTAGACGTCGCCGCGCCGGGCGGCCTCCCCGTCGAACGGCTTGCCGCCGATCCAGTGGGTGATGTGCTTGCTCTGGGACTGCGCGTCGGTCATCAGGCGGTCTTTCCGGTTGCGGTCCTCGCGGCGTCCGCGGTCACGGACTCCAGCGAGGCGATCAGGATGCCGAGGCCCTCCAGGGCCTCGGCGTCGGTCAGGGTGAGGGGCGGCGCCATGCGCACCACGTTGCCGTACAGGCCGCCCTTGCCGACCAGCAGCCCCCGCTCGCGGGCCGCCTCCATCAGCGCGGCGGCCAGCGGCGGGCTCGGCTCGCCGGTCTCCGGGTCCGCCAGCTCGACCGCGAACATCAGGCCCTTGCCGCGGACGTCCTTGACGACGGGGAGCCGCGCCGACGCCTCCCTCAGCCCGCCGATGATCGTCCGGCCCTGCTTCGCGGCGTTGGCCTGGAGGTCGTGGTCCAGGACGTAGTCGAGGGTCGCGTTCGCCGCCGCCATCGAGACCGGGTTCCCGCCGAACGTGGAGATCCCGACGGCGTGCAGCGCGTCCATCAGGTCGCCGCGCGCGACGACGCCGCCGACCGCGAACCCGTTGCCGAGCCCCTTGGCGAACGTCATCATGTCCGGCGTCACGCCGTGGTTGTCGATGCCCCAGAAGCCCTGGCCCGTCCGTCCCCACGCGGTCTGCACCTCGTCGGAGATGAACAGGATGCCCGCCTCGTCCAGGACCTCCTTGTACGCGGCGAACAGCCCGTCCGGCGGCATCGTGAACCCGCCGACGCCCTGGATCGGCTCGGCGATCAGCGCCGCGACGTCCCCGCCGGTCGCGGTCGCGAGGACGTGCCGCAGGTCCTGCACGCACGCGTCGACGTACGCCTCGTCCGGCATGCCGGCGAACTGCGGGAGGTGGCGGTCCGCGCCGTGCAGGAAGTGGACGTTCAGCGGCGAGTAGGACAGGTTCGTCCAGGCCCGGTTGCCGGTGATGCCCGTCGCGCCGAACGAGCGGCCGTGGTAGCTCTGCCGCATCGCGAGGACCTGGTCGCTG
Source organism: Actinomadura nitritigenes (assembly GCF_017573545.1). Classification (GTDB taxonomy): domain Bacteria; phylum Actinomycetota; class Actinomycetes; order Streptosporangiales; family Streptosporangiaceae; genus Spirillospora; species Spirillospora nitritigenes. The sequence continues at coordinate 220,124 of NZ_JAGEOK010000003.1, forward strand.
CGCCGCGCGTACGCGGCCAGCAGCAGCGCCGTCTCGTTGGCCTCGGTGCCGGAGTTGGCGAAGAACACCTTCGCGTCCGGGATGCCGGACAGCCGGGCGATCTTCTCGGCCAGCTCGATCTGGCCGCGCAGCAGGTAGGCGGTGGAGGTGTGCACGACGCCGGTGGCGAGCTGCCGCTCCACCGCCTCCCGCACCTCGGGCACGTCGTACCCGATCATGTTGGTGAGGATGCCCGTGAAGAAGTCGAGGTAGCCGTTGCCCTCGGCGTCGGTCACGCGGTTTCCCTTGCCGCCGACGATCTCGATGGGATCCTGGTAGTTGAGCGCCATCCAGGACGGCATGACCGCCCTGTGGCGCCGGAGCAGGTTCGCGTGTTCCGACATGTGCCAAGTCTCGGTCCGGCGCGACGGCGGGACCAGCGGCAGAGTGTCACGACAGCGGGCCGCCGGTTGACGGAGTGGAACCCGGCGTCGCCGGACGCCTCCCCCCGGCGCCTACATCCTGTAAACCTCACGGCGACCCGAGTTGACAGGCTGTCGGATATCATCGCGGGCGATGCTGCCCACACTCGACGACGTCCTCCAGCTCGACGCGGTCCGCCGCGGGCAGCCGCGCGTCGTCGCGGGCGCCGACCGCACCGGCAACCTCGTCCGCTGGGTGCACGTCGCCGAGGTCACCGACATCGCGCACCTGCTGCACGGCGGCGAGCTGGTGCTCACCACCGGCATCGCGCTGCCCGACGAGCCGGAGCGGCTGCGCGCCTACATCGCCGAGCTCGCCGAGGTCGGCGTCAGCGGCCTGATGATCGAGCTCGGCCGGCGCTACGCCAGCCGGCCGCCCGCCGCGCTGGTCGCCGCCGCCGAGGACCTCGGCCTCCCCGTGGTCGTGCTGGCGCACGAGCCGGCGTTCGTCGACATCACCGAGTCCGTGCACGCCCGGATCGTCCAGGAGCAGTTCGCCGAGCTGCGCGCCTCGGAGCAGCTGCACGAGATCTTCACCCAGCTGTCGGTGGAGGGAGCCTCCACCGACGAGGTCGTCCGGCAGGTCGCCGCGATCGGCGGGCACCCGGTCGTGCTGGAGAACCTCTCGCACCGCGTGCTGGCCGCCGACGCCGACGGCCGCGACCCCGCCGAGCTGCTGTCGGCGTGGGAGACCCGCTCGCGCGCCGTCCGGCCCCGGACCCGCACCGGCTACGACGCCGCGTCCGGCTGGCTCGTCACCACCGTCGGCGCCCGCGGCGAGGACTGGGGCCGGCTGATCATCGTGCTCGGCTCGCCGCCGTCGCCGCGCGAGACCGTGCTGATCGAGCGGGCCGCGACCACCCTCGCGCTCGGCCGGCTGCTGGACCGGCACGCCGAGAGCGTCGAGCGGCAGGCGCACGGCACGATCATCGCCCGGATCCTCGCGCACGCCTACTCCGACCCGCAGGAGGCCGCCGCGCGCGCCCGCGCGCTGGGCGTGCCGCTGTCCGGCCGCCGGCTGCTCGGCGCCGTGCTGCGGCCCCGCGGCCCCGCCCACCCGGCCCGCGGGTCCGCGCCGCCCGTCGGGGAGCTGTCGGCGCTCGCCGAGACGGCCGCCGCCGCCTGCAAGGACGCCCGCCTCGCCGCCCTGGTCGGCGTGCTGGACGAGGGCGGGCCGCAGGCCCGGGTCGGCGTGCTGGCCTCGCTGCCCGCCCGCGCCGACGCCGAGACCGCGCTCACCGAGGTCGCCACCCGGATCCGCAAGCAGTCCGGCGGCGACACCGTGATGGCCGCCGGGTCCGTGGTGGAGACGATCCGCGACGTCCGCCGCTCGTTCCTGGAGGCCGAGCAGGTCGCCGACGTCGCCGCCCGCGGCTCCGGAACCCGGCTGTTCTACCGGCTGCCCGACCTGCGGCTGCGCGGCCTGCTGCACCTGCTGCGCGACGACGCCCGCGTCCAGACGTTCGTCGAGCGCGAGCTCGGCCCGCTGCTGGAGTACGACGCCCAGCGCGGCAGCGACCTGACCCGCATCCTGGAGCTGTACCTGGAGTCCGGGCGCAACAAGGCCGTCGCCGCCCAGCAGGCCCACCTGTCCCGCCCGGCCTTCTACGAGCGGCTCCGCCGCATCGAGCGGGTCCTCGACGCCGACCTCGACGACGTCGAGTCGTGCGTCTCCCTCCACGTCGCCCTGCTGGCGCTCAGCTCCGTCCGCTGGGAACGCTCCTGACCCGCGCGGGAGGCCGGAGACCGGCGGGAGGCGATCGGCGAACGGCGGGCCCGGGGCTTACTCCGCGTTTACCCTTTCCAGCATGACGGACGCGGCGTTGCATGTTCATCGGTACGGAGATCCATCGGGGGAGCCGCTGGTCGCCCTGCACGGCGTCACGGGGCACGGGGCCCGGTGGCGGCGGACGGCCGAGCGGTACCTCGCGGACCGGTACACCCTCGCGCCCGACCTGCGCGGGCACGGCCGCTCCCCGCACCTGCCGCCGTGGGGCGTCGAGCAGCACGTCGAGGACGTCCTCGCGGTCATGGACGCCGAGGGCCTGGAGAGGACCGACCTCGTCGGGCACTCCTACGGCGGCATGATCGCGGTGCATCTGGCGCGGACCGCGCCGGACCGGGTGCGGCGGCTCGTCCTGCTGGACCCGGCGATCGGCCTCGCCCCGGAGGACGCCGCGAGCACCGCGCGCCGGTACATGGCCGAGGTGTCCTTCGCGGACGCCGTCGAGGCGCGCGCGTCGCTGGTGGCGCGCTGGTCCCTTGCCTCCGAGGAGACCGTGAACGACGAGGTCGGCGCGCACCTTGAGCACGGCCCGGACGGCCGCACCCGCTGGCGCTACGAGCGGGCCGCGATCGTCGCGGCGTACTCGGAGATGGCCCGCCCCCACGTCCCGCCGCCCGCCGGCCTGCCGACCCACCTGGTGATCGCGACCCTCGCGGACCTGGTGCGGCCGGAGTTCGTCGTGGACTGCCGCGCCGCCCTCGGGAACGCTCTGACGATCAGCGAGATCGAGTCCGGCCACATGCTCTACATCGACCGCCTGGAGGAGACGGGGGCGCTGCTGCGCACATGGCTGGCACCGTGAGCGCACATCTCCTCCACATCCGGCTGGTTTGATCGCCGCATGGCAGCGAGCATCGACTATCTCGACGGGGTCGCCGGAACGGACGTGGCGCACGCCTACAAGCGCCACATGCTGGAGGCCCTCTCCATCGAGCCCGGCCACACGGTGCTGGACGCCGGCTGCGGGCCGGGCACCGACCTGGCCGCGCTCGCCTCCGCGGCCGGGCCGTCCGGCACCGTGATCGGCGTCGACCACGACGCGGCCATGGCGGAGGAGGCGCGCCGCCGCACCGCGGCCCTGCCGCGCGTCCGGGTGGAGCGGGCCGACGCGCACGCCCTCCCGCTGGACGCCGGCGCCGTGGACCGGGCCCGGATGGACCGGGTGATGATGCACCTGGACGACCCGTCCCGCGCCCTCGGCGAGCTGCACCGCGTCCTGCGGCCGGGCGGGCTGCTGGCGCTCGCCGAACCCGACTGGGACACCCTCGCGATCGACCACCCCGAGCTGGAGACGAGCCTGGCGTTCACCCGGTTCGTCGCCGGGAGCGCCAACCGGAACCGGGCGATGGGGCGGCAGGTCCCGCGGCTGGCGGAGGCGGCGGGGTTCGCGGTCCTGTCGGTGCTGAACGCGGCTCCGGTGGTCCGCGACCCGGCCACGGCCGAACAGGTGTTCGGGCTGCGCCGGAACACCGGCCGCGCCGTCGAGGCGGGCCATCTGGACCGGGACGCCGCCCGCCGCTGGCTGGACCATCTGGACCGCGGTCCGGTCATGGTGACGGCCTCGTTCATCGTCGTCCTCGCCCAAGCGGCTCCCGGCGCCGTCCGCTAGCCCGTTCCGCGCCCTTCGGGCGCCTCCTCCGGCCATCCGGATGTCACCTGGAGGAGGTACTTCAGTGCGCTGAGGGCACAACCATCTGGTGACACTTCGCAGTTCGGCGGGCATGCGCACCTTCGGGGTGGAAGAGGAGCTCCTTCTCGTCGACCCCGTCAGCGGCGTGCCGCAGGCGGTCTCCGGCTCCGTCCTCCAGTACGCCCGTCGCCACGACGAGGTCCTGTTCAACGGCGGGCGGTGGTCCGAGCCGCTGGAATGCGAGCTCCAGCGCGAGCAGCTGGAGACCTGCACCCCGGTCTGCCGCACCCTCGACGAGGTGTCGGCGCACGTCAGATCGGCGCGGCAGGCGGCGGCGCAGGCCGCGGCGGGCGTCGGCATCGCGGTCGCCGCCCTCGGCACCTCGCCGGTCGCCGTCCGCCCGTCGCTGTCCCCGCTGCACCGCTACCAGCGCATGTCGGACGCCTACGGCCCCACCGCCGACGAGCAGCTCACCTGCGGATGCCACGTCCACGTGGGCGTCGCGACGCCGGACGAGGGCGTCGCCGTCCTCGACCGGATCAGGCCCTGGCTGCCGGCGCTGCTGGCCCTCAGCGCCAACTCCCCGTTCTGGCAGGGCGCCGACACCGGCTACGACAGCTGGCGCTACCAGGTGTGGGGGCGGTGGCCGTCCAGCGGCCCGACCGAGCTGTTCGGCTCCGCCAAGGCCTACCGCGCGACCGTCGAGGCGCTGCTGGCCACCGGCGCGCTCGTCGACGAAGGGATGATCTACTTCGACGCGCGGCTGTCCCGCCGCTACCCCACCGTGGAGATCCGCGTCCCCGACGTGTGCATGCGCGCCGACGACGCCGTGCTCATGGCCGCGCTGGTCCGCGCCATGGTCGACACCGCCGCCGAGTCGTGGCACGCGGGCGAGCCGCCCGACCCCGTCCGCGCCGACCTGATGCGGCTGGCGATGTGGCGGGCCGGACGGTCCGGGCTGCGCGAGGACCTCGTGCACCCCGCGACCCGCCGGGCCGCGCCCGTCCACGAGGTCGTCCGCGCGCTGCTGGAGCATCTCGGCCCGGCGCTCGACCGCGCGGGCGACCTGGAGACGGCCACCCGGCTGCTGCAGCACCTCCTGGCCCGCGGCAACGGCGCCCAGGTGCAACGCGCGGTGTACGCCCGCACCCGCGACGTGACCGCCGTCGTCTCCGACGCCGTCCGCCGCACCACCGCCTGACCGCGTCAGTGGCGGCCGCGGCCGAGGAGGCGCAGGAGGCCGGGGTCGGTGGCGAACAGGCGGTCCAGCTCCCCGCCGCCGACCCGGTCCGCGAGGATCTGCAGGGCGATGTCCTGCCGGACGTACTCGGCCGCCATCAGCGCGACCGCCGGGTCCGCCGTGTAGATCCCCCACGCCCCGCCCTCGCCGAACCCGCCGACGACGGCCTCCCGCCGGTCGCCGACGACCACCAGGAGCCGGTACCCGAGATCCTCAAGGACGGCCTCGGGCGCGGAGTACCGGTGCTGGTAGACGGCCCCCGTCCCGTACCCGCCGAAGGGATCGGCGCCCTCGCCGAACGAGACCACCGACACCTCGACGTCCCGTCCGGCGGCGTCGACGACGGCCTCCCGCAGCCGCCGCATCTCCTCCGGCCACACCGACATGAACAGGTCGCGGCGGGCGCCGGCGACCACGTCCTCCGCCCGGTCCAGCATGGCCTCGGCGTCCTTCAGCCCGTGGATCAGGTGGCCCTCGGGGGCCGCCGCCACGGCGGGCAGCGCCGACCGCAGCACGGCCACCGACCCGTCGAACTCCCGCCGCATCCGGTCGAGGAGCGCGTCGGGCGGCAGCGGCAGGTACTCGGTCGCGTCCGACGACCCCCGCAGCTCGTAGGCGGCGCCCCGCGCCACCAGCTTGCCGAGCGTCTCGTACACCGTGCTGCGCGGGACCCCGGAGCGCTTCGCCACCTCGTACCCGTTGACCGGCCTGCCCGCCCCGACGAGGGCCACGTACGCCTTGGCCTCGTATCCGGACATGCCGAGCCGCTGCAGATGCTCAAGGACGTCCCGCGCGCTCACCGCCGCAATGCTAGTTCTTCGGGCGCCCGCCGTCGCCGGGCCGCGCGCTGCCAGAATCCGGGCATGGAGCGGCGGCTGGACGAGATGACACTGCAAGGGTCGCCGGTGGTGGCCAACTGCGCCATGAACCGGGAGCGGACGCTCAGGTCGTACGGGCGGGAACTCGGGATCGACGTGCTCGCGGAGATCGGCGGCGGCTGGCTCGACCTGTGCTGCGGCGCGGGACGGGCGCTGGCCGAGGCCGCCGTCCGGCGTCCTGGCGCGCGGATCACGGGCGTCGACCTGGCCGGCCGCTTCCTGCCCGCGGCGAGCGCCGTGCGGCTGGTCACGGCGTCCGTCGCCGAGTGGGCGCCGGACGGGCCGTACGGCCTGATCACGTGCGTGCACGGCCTGCACTACGTCGGCGACAAGCTGGGCGTCCTGGCGCGCGCCGCGTCGTGGCTGAGCGCGGACGGGCTGCTGGTGGCGAACTTCGACGCCGCAAGCGTCCGGCTCGCGGACGGGTCCTCCGGCGAGGCTCCGGACCGGTCTCCGAGCAGGGCTCCGGGCGGGCGGCGGGTCGCGGCGGCGCTGCGCGCGGCGGGGTTCCGGTACGACGGGCGGCGCCAGCGGATCTCCCTGCGAGGGCGGCGCGAGGTGCGGCTGCCGTTCCGCTACCTGGGCGCCGACGACCAGGCGGGTCCGAACTACACCGGGCAGCCGGCGGTCGACTCGTTCTACGAGCCGTTCCAGTAACCAGTCGCTGACCGCCCGATCAGGAGCGGCGGCCGGGCGCCCGCTTTCCACGCGGCGACCATCTCGTCGAACGCGGCCGTCTCCACCGCGTTCCGGGGCCCGCACGGCATCGGAACCTTCCACGGATACCGTCCGCGGACCGGCGGTCCTGGCAAAACGGTCCCCGGCCCGGGACCGCTGATGTGGGCAGCTTCACGGCGGCGGCGATTGCTGCGAAGATCAGGACCGCTGGTACGAACGCGACCGGAGGCTCCCAGATGAAAAGAACGCGACTTCTCGCCATCCCCGCCGGCGCCGCCGCCGTCCTGCTGTCCGCCACCGCGGCCGGCGCCGCCGCCGGGCCCGGCGCGCCAGGAATCGGCGACCCCTACTATCCGGACTACGGGAACGGCGGATACGACGTCTCCCACTACGACCTCGCCCTGAAGTACCAGCCCGCCACCGACACGCTGCAGGGCACCGCCCGCATCACGGCCCGGGCCACCCAGGACCTCACCCGTTTCGACCTCGACTTCCTGCTCGACACGCGGTCGGTCACGGTCAACGGCCGCAGGGCGGCGTTCACCACGTCCGGCGCGCACGAGCTGGTGATCACCCCGGCCCGCGCCCTGCGGAAGGGCGCGCCCATGCACATAACGGTGACCTACTCCGGCGTGCCGTCGACGAAGAAGTACAACGGCTACGTCGGCTGGGCGAAAACCCCCGACGGCGCCGTCGCAGCCCAGGAGCCGGAGAGCGCCTGGTGGTGGTTCCCCAGCAACGACCACCCGCTCGACAAGGCCACCTACGACATCACCGTCACCGTGCCCGAGGGCCTTCAGACGATCAGCAACGGCGAGCCCCGCGGCACCCGCACCGCAGGCGGCTGGACCACCGACAGGTGGCACGAGGCCAAGCCGGAGGCGACGTACCTGGCGACCCTCGCGGTCGGCAGGTTCGAGGTCCACAGGGGCCGCACGAAGAGCGGCCTGCCCGTGATCACCGCCTACAGCCCCGACGTCGCCCCGGCCCTGCTCAAGGCGGCCAAGGCCAGCGTCGAGACCACCCCCGAGGTCGTCGACTGGGAGAGCACGGTCTTCGGCCCCTACCCGTTCACCTCGATCGGCGGCTACGTCCCGAACGTCACGTCGCACTTCTCGCTGGAGGAGCAGACCCGGGTCTTCTACAGCCCCGCCGCCTTCTCCACCGGCGTCCGGCCGTACCTCATCGTGCACGAGAACGCCCACCAGTGGTTCGGCGACAGCGTCTCGCTCACCACCTGGCGCGACATCTGGCTGAACGAGGGCTTCGCCACGTACGCCGAGTGGATGTGGTCGGAGAAGACCGGCCAGGGCACCGCCGCCGAGGTCGCCCGCAAGACCTACGACAGCTACCCGGCCGACGACCCGTTCTGGCAGGTCAAGGCCGGTGACCCGGGCCCCGGCGAGCACCAGTTCGACGACGCGGTGTACGACCGCGGCGCGCTGACCCTCCAGGCCCTGCGCGCGACGGTCGGCGACGCGGCGTTCTTCACCGTCCTCCGGACGTGGGCGGCGCAGCACCGCTACGGCAACGCCACCACGGCCCAGTTCGAGGCCCTGGCCGAGAAGATCTCCGGCAAGGACCTGGGGAGCCTCTTCCAGACCTGGCTCTACACCCCCGGCCGCCCTGCGGCCCCGCCCCAGCAGGTCACACTGAAGTCCACCCCCAAGAGCTGGAAGGCCATCCGCCAGACCCGCACCCTCGAGTCCCACTGACCCACCGCCCGCCGGTGATCGAGCGGCCCCGCCACCCGCCTGATCATCGCCGGATCCCCCGCGCCTTGGCCTGTTCGAAGCGCATCAGCATGGGAGGTGAGGAACCGGCCCCGGGTCCCGGCCCGGCTCACAGCCGTGCGTACCAGCTGCGGACGGACCGCTTGTAACCGTCGGGCATGGGCAGCGCGTCGACCTCGCCGGCGGTGAACAGCCCGAGCCGTGAGTGCTCGGAACTCACCGCCGGCTCGACGTCCGGCGTCAGCACCGTGCACCCGTAGGTGACGATGACGACGCGGGCCTCGGGCAGCGTGGCGGGCAGCGGCTGGAAGATCCACACGTCCAGCAGCGGGCCGGCCTCGACGCTCCATCCGGTCTCCTCGGCGATCTCCCGCTCCAGGGTCGCCTCCGGGGTGGCGTCCGAGCGCTCGATGCGACCTCCGGGCAGTTCCCACTCCGCGCGCTCGTTCTCCAGCAGCAGCACGCGGCCGCCGGCGACGGCGACGCCCTTGACGGACACGGGCCAGGTCGGGGGCGCGGTCGCCATGGCAGATCCCTCTTCCGGGCCGGGGACGGCACGCCCGGAACGTAACACGGTGGCGGCCGCGGCGGTCAGCGGTCCAGAGTGCGGTCGATCCACTCGGCGGAGTGGTCGAGGAGGAGGTGGCCGGCGCCGAGGATGCCGACGTCCCGGCCGGCGCGGGACGTGGCGATCTCCAGGTTGCGGGTGGCGAGGGGGAGGCAGCGCTCGTAGATGGCGCCGCGGATCGTCGCGACGAGCGGTTCGGCGTTGGACAGGCTGCCCCCGATGACGAGGGCGTCGGGGTTGAAGAAGTTGACCAGCGCGGTGAGGACGTCGCCGATGAGGCGCCCGGCGTTGCGCACCGCGGCGGTGGCCTGCGGCACGCCGTCGGCGACCAGGTCGACGATCTCGGCCGGGGACTCCGCGGTGATGCCCTGCGCGGCGAGGGACGCCGTGAGGGCGGCGCCGCTGGCGTGCGCCTCCAGGCAGTCGGGGTGACCGCAGGAGCAGTCGACGGTCGCCTCGGACCGGATGCGGACGTGGCTGATGTCGCCGGCCGCGCCGCGGCCGCGGTGCAGCCGGCCGTCCACGATGACGCCGCAGCCGATGCCGCTGCCGAGTTTGATGACCATGACGTTGTCGAGGTCGGGCCAGGACCGGCGGTGCTCGCCGACGGCCATCAGGTTGGCGTCGTTCTCGACGAGGGCGGGGATGCCGGCGTGCGCGTCGACGAACTCGCGGACGGGGAAGTCGTTCCAGCCGGGCATCCGCGACGGTGAGACGACCTGGCCCGTGGCCGGGTCGACCGGGCCGGGCAGCCCGATGCCGACGCCGCGGACGGGCACGTCCGCGAGGCCGTGCTCGGCGGCGAGGGCGCGCAGGCTGTCGATGACGGCGGCGAGGGTGGCCTCGGGCCCGACGGAGATGTCGCAGGCGAGGTCGGCGAGGGCGCGCGGGGTGCCGGTGAGGTCGAGGGCGGCGAGGCGGGCGTGGTGGGCGCCGAGGTCGGCGACCAGGAAGACGCCGGCCTCGCGGGCGAGGCGCAGGCGCCGGGGCCGCCGGCCCCCGCGCGAGGCCCCGGCGCCCTCCTCGGCGAACAGGCCGGCCTCGATGAGCTGCTCGACGCGCAGCGAGACGCTGGAGGCGGCGAGGCCGGAGAGCCGGGCGAGCTCGGCCCGCGACTCGGCCTGGCCGGTGGCGACCAGCCGTACGAGCGCGGCCGGTCCTGTCTCTTGCGGGGGGCGACCCCCCGCGCCCCCCCGCAAAGGCCTGACGGACCGGTTCCCTCCACTCCGCTGGCGGTCCGCTCCGGGAGCCGGTCCGTCGTCTCTGCTGTTGCGCACCCCAGATAGATAGCATGCGCGAACTTGATACAGCAATGCGTTGACTTACGTCGATTTGGAGTTCTAATGTCCTCTTCGACTTCGATTTCGAAGGAAGTTGGATCGAGGATGACCGAATGATCGAGGTACGCGGCCTGTACAAGCGTTTCGGCGACCACACCGCGCTGCGCGATGTGGACCTGGACGTCGCCCGCGGCGAGGTGGTCGTGGTGATCGGCCCGTCCGGGTCGGGCAAGTCCACGCTCTGCCGCTGCCTCAACCGGCTGGAGACACCGGACGCGGGCGCGGTCCGCATCGACGGCGCGGAACTGCCCGCCGAGGGCCGCGCGCTGGCCCGGCTCCGCGCGGACGTGGGCATGGTGTTCCAGTCGTTCAACCTCTTCCAGCACAAGACCGTCCTGGAGAACCTGACGCTCGCGCCCACCCGGGTGCGCGGGGTGTCGCGCGCCGAGGCCGAGCGGCACGCCCGCGCGCTGCTCGACCGGGTCGGCATCGGCGCGCAGGCCGGCAAGCTGCCCGCGCAGCTGTCGGGCGGCCAGCAGCAGCGCGCCGCGATCGCGCGCGCCCTGGCGATGCGGCCGAAGGCGATGCTGTTCGACGAGCCGACCTCCGCGCTCGACCCGGAGATGGTCGGCGAGGTCCTGGACGTCATGACGGGCCTGGCCCGCGACGGCATGACGATGGTCGTCGTCACCCACGAGATGGGCTTCGCCCGCCAGGTCGCCGACCGGGTGGTGTTCATGGCGGACGGCGAGGTCGTGGAGACCGGGGCGCCGGCCGCGTTCTTCGACTCCCCCGCCACCGACCGGGCCCGGGACTTCCTGGCCAAGGTCCTCAGCCACTAGCCGCCTCGTCCCGGCCCGGTTCCACCCCCCGGCGCGCCGCCCATGGCGCGCCACCCGAGAAAGGTTGTTGATCATGGTGCGTACCCCTGCGGGGCTGCGGTGGGCGGTGCCGGTCGCGGTCGCCGCGCTGTCGCTGGCGGGCCTGACCGCCTGCTCCGGCGGCGACTCCGGCAAGGCCGTGCCCGGGGCCGGCGGCGGGAAGCAGGACGACCTGGTCGCCGCTGCGCCGGTCGCGTCGGACCTGCCGGCCGGCTCCACCATGGAGAAGATCAGGAAGCGCGGGCAGCTCATCGTCGGCGGCTCGCTGGACGCGCCGCTGCTGTCCCAGCAGAACCCGGCCACGAAGAAGGTCGAGGGGCTCGACGCCGACTTCGGCCGGCTGCTCGCCAAGTACATCATCGGCAAGCCGAACGTGAAGATCGTGAACTCGGCGTCGGAGACCCGGGAGGCGCTGCTGTCCAACGGCACCGTGGACGTGGTGCTGCAGACGTACAGCATCACGCCGGAACGCGCCAAGCAGGTCGCGTTCGCCGGGCCGTACTACAGCTCGGGCCTGGTCATCGCCACCAAGAGCGACAAGAGCGGCATCGCCTCGCCCGCCGACCTGAAGGGCAAGACGGTCATCGCGGGCGCCAACACCCCGGCGATCCCGGCCATCAAGAAGGCCGCCCCGGACGCCAAGATCATCACGTTCGGCAGCGACCCCGAGTGCGTGCAGGCGCTCAAGCAGGGCCGCGGCGACGCCTACGTCCAGGACGAGGCGGTGCTGCTGGCCACCGCCAAGCAGGACCCCACCGTCAAGATCCAGGGCCGGCCGTTCACCAGCGACCCGTACGGCATCGGCCTCAAGCACGGCGACGCGCAGATGAAGCAGTTCGTCAACGACTGGCTGCAGAAGATCGAGGCGTCCGGGCTGTGGGCGAAGGTCTGGAAGAACTCGATCGGGACGGTCGTGCAGGGCGACGCGCCGCAGCCGCCCGCGCTCGGGTCGGCGCCGGGCTCGCAGTGAGCGGTGGCCCGCGAATGAGAGGGATCCGCGCGTGAGAGGGGGCCTCGTCCTGCCATGAACGTCATCACCGACCATCTCTCCGAGCTCGGCCACGGCCTGCTGCTGACCGTCGAGCTGACGCTGCTGGCGCTGGCCGGCGCGCTGGTCGCGGGGATCGCGGTGGCCGCGATGCGGGTCTCCCCGGTGCGCGTGCTGCGCGCCGCGGGGATGGCCTACGTCGAGGTCCTGCAGAACGTCCCGCTGCTGGTGTGGCTCGTCATCGCCGTGTTCGGGCTGCCGGAGATCGGAGTGATCGCCGGGCTGTTCACCACCTCGGTCGTCGTGATCGCGCTCTACCAGGGCGCGTACACGGCCGAGGCGATCCGGTCCGGGATCAACGCGGTGCCGGCGGGGCAGGGCGAGGCCGCCCGCGCGCTCGGGCTCACCTTCGTCCAGTCGCTGCGCCTGGTCGTGCTGCCGCAGGCGCTGCGCACGGTCGTGCAGCCGCTCGGCAACATCGCGATCATGACGCTGATGAACACCGCGCTGGCCGCCGCGGTCGGCGTGGTGGAACTGACCTCCGCGGCGAACCGGGTCAACCTGGCCGAGGCCCGGCCGATCTGGATCTTCGTGACGGCCGGCCTGGCGTACATGGCGCTGTCCGCGGTCGTCGGGCTCGCGACCGGCGCCCTCGACCGGAAGCTGGCGATCCTGCGATGAGCGCACCGTCCTCGCGGCTGCTGTTCGACGAGCCGGGTCCGCGCGCCCGCGGCCGCATCCGCATCGCCACCGCGCTGGCCGTCCTGCTCGGCGCCGTGCTCGTCGCGCTCGCGCTGCGGCAGTTCGCCGACAACGGCCAGCTCGCCGCCGACCGGTGGCGCCCGTACGGGACGTGGCCGATGTGGCGGTACCTGCTGGAGGGCCTGCGGTCCACCGTGCAGGCCGCCGCCGTGTCGATCGCGCTCGCCGCGGCGGCCGGGATCGCCCTGGCGCTCGGGCGGATCTCGCCGTCCCGGTGGCTGCGCGTCCCGTCCGCCGCCTACGTCGAGATCGTCCGGACGATCCCGGCCCTGCTGCTGGTGTACGTCGTCCTGTTCGCGCTCCCCCGCTACGGCGCCGACCTGCCGCTGTTCTGGAAGCTCGTCGTCCCGCTGTCGGTGTCCAACGCCGCCGCGTTCGCCGAGATCTTCCGCGCCGGGATCCGGTCGGTGGAGCGCGGCCAGCTGGAGGCGGGCCTCGCGGTCGGCCTGACCCGCGGCCGGGCGATGCGGCTGATCGTGCTGCCGCAGGCGGCCCGGCGGGTGCTGCCGTCGCTGGTCAGCCAGTCCGCCGGGCTGCTGAAGGACACCTCGCTCGGCTACGTCGTCAGCTACTCCGAGCTTCTCTACAGCGGCAAGGTGCTGGCGAACTACAACCACCTGCTCATCCAGACCTACCTGGTGATCGCGCTGGTCTACCTGGTGATCAACGCGTCGCTGGCCAAGCTCGCGCGGACGCTGGAGGCCCGGCAGCGGACCCGGCCGTCCCGCGCCGTCCGCCAAGCCGTCCCGGCGGCCGCCCCCACCACCGCCGACGCCGCGCCCGGCGCGGCCCGACCCTGACGAGGAACCCGATGTACGACGTGCTGGCCGAGGTCGTCCGCAACGGCTTCACCGAGAGCCGCCACTACGGCAGCGTCGCCGGGGTCGCCCCCGACGGCACCGTCGCCTACGCGCGCGGCAACGTGGACGAGACCGTCCTGCCGCGCTCGACGACCAAGCCGTTCCAGGCCGCGGCGTGCCTGGCGGCGGGCGCGCCGCTGGCGGGCGAGCGCCTCGCCATCGCCGCCGGCAGCCACACCGGCGAGGACTTCCATGTCAAGGCGGTCGAGGCGATCCTCGCGGACGCCGGCCTCGGCGCGGACGCGCTGCGCTGCCCGCCGTCCTGGCCCGAGGACGAGCCGGCGAAGGCCGCGCTGATCAGCGCGGGCGAGGGCGCCTCGCGCGAGCGGATGAACTGCTCGGGCAAGCACGCCGCGATGCTCGCCGCCTGCGCCGCCAACGGCTGGCCGCTCGACACCTACCTCGACCCCGATCACCCGCTGCAACGCCGGGTCGCGCGGGTCATGGGCGAGGCGGCCGGCGAGACGCCGTCGCCCGTCGCCGTGGACGGCTGCGGCGCGCCGCTGTTCGGCCTCACCCTCACCGGGCTCGCCCGCGCGATGGTCACCCTCGTCCGCGCGGACGGCCCGTACCGCGCCGTCGCCGACGCCATGCGCGCCCACCCCGAGTACGTCGGCGGGACCGGGCACGCCAATACCGAGTTCATGCGGCTGCTGCCCGGCTGCGTCGCCAAGGGCGGCGCGGAGGGCGTGTTCGTCGCCGCGACCGCGGACGGTTTCGCCGTCGCGGTGAAGGTCATCGACGGCAGTCCCCGCGCCACCACCGCCATCGCGCTGCGCGCCCTCGCCGCGCTCGGCGCCGACACCGCCCCGGCCGCCGCGCTGGGCGCCGTTCCCGTCCTCGGCGGCGGGCGTCCCGTCGGCGAGATCCGCATCACCCTGGAAGGACACCAGTGAGCCTCACCCACGAGATCTGCATCGACAGCGTCGCCGGCGCCATCGCCGCCGAGAAGGCGGGCGCCCAGCGCGTGGAGCTGTGCACGGCGCTGTTCGACGGAGGGCTCACCCCCACGCTGGGAACGGTGCGGGCCGCGCTCGCGGCCGTGTCGTCGATCCGTGTGCACGTCATCATCCGGCCCCGCGGCGGCGACTTCATCTTCGACGAGCACGAGATCGCGGCGATGGAGCACGACGTCGCGCTCGCCCGCGACGCCGGCGTCCACGGCGTGGTGATCGGCGCGCTCACCCCGGACGGCGCGGTCGACCGCCCGGTCACCGAGCGGCTCATCGCGGCCGCCGGCGGCCTGCCCGTCACCTTCCACCGGGCCTTCGACATGACCGCCGACCCGTTCGCCGCGCTGGAGACCCTCGTCGAGCTCGGCGTCGCCCGCGTCCTGACCTCCGGCCAGGACGCCAGCGCGCTGGAGGGCGCGCCGCTCATCGCCGAGCTGGTCCGGCGCGCCGGCGACCGCATCGTGGTGATGCCGGGCGGCGGCATCAACGACCGCAACGTCGCCCGCGTCGTCGCGGAGACCGGCGCCCGGGAGATCCACTTCGCCGCGCTCAGCGAAGCGCCGAGCCCGGCCGTCCACCGCAACCCGTACCCGTTCATGGGCGGCGAGCTGCGGCGGCCGGAGTACCAGCGGCTCGTCACGACCGGCGCCGGCATCGCCGCGGTGATGGACGCCGCCCACTGACCCCGCGCGTCCGGCCCGTCCGGACGGTTCGGGGCTGGGCCGGATGCGCGGACGACGCGCAGGTGCCCCTCGGTGAGGGTGCCGGTCTTGTCGAAGCAGAGCGTGTCGACCCGGCCGAGCGCCTCCAGCGCCCGCGTGGAGCGCACCAGCACGCCCAGCCGCCGCGACGCCGCGAGCTGGGAGACGGTGGCGACCAGCGGCAGCCCCTCGGGGACGGCGGCGGGCCGGCCGGCCCGCACGACCGGCCGCCTCGTCGGGCGGGCCGTGCGGGGCCGGCGCCGCGTCCTGCGGCAGGGCGGCGCCCCGCGGCAGGGGCGGCGCCGGCCCGGTCCCCCGTCAGGCCGCGTGCGCCGTCCGGCGCTGGAAGGGCAGGTAGCGGTCGGCGCGGCGGGGGCGCGAGGGCAGGCCGGTGGACTCGACGGCCAGGATGCGGTCGAAGCGGAAGGCGCGGACGCCGCGCCGCATGCGGCACCAGCCGACGAGGTACCAGTGGTCGCGGTGGACGAGGCAGGTGACGGGCTCCACCTCGCGGATCGTCACGTTCGCGCCGGCGTCGCCGTAGCAGAGCCGGACGACGCGGTGCTCGGTGATGGCCGCGGCGATGACGCGCGCGCGGTCGGCGGTGGAGGCGTCCAGGGGCGCGGTGAGGGTGGCCAGGGTCGCGGCGACCACGTCGTCGTGGCCGGCGTTGTCGAGGAGGGACCGCAGGGCGCGGCGGGCGGTGGCGGCCTGCGGGCCGGCGCCGAGGTGCGCGAGGGAGAGCGCGAGGGCCGCGATCTCGGCGGCGGTGAGCACGGTGCCGGCCGCGTCGTGCGCGGGGGTGGTCCGAAGGTGCGTCGCAACGTTCGCCATGGTTCGATCATACGTTCGAACACTGACATTTCGCAGTGGCGGGAACGCCCGGAAAGCGTCACCTGACGCAGGGCGGGAGGCGCGGCGCGCTCCGATCGCGGGCTCGCTTGAGATGCCCACGCTGCATGGTGAACACTGTGGCCCAAAACGTGCTCTATTCGGGGGAATCGGGGGCGAACACATGATCGCGGACGGGCGGTGAACGACGCGTGGGCGGCCCGGCCCCCGCTGGACCGGGACGGGGCCGACCGGGCGCTGGCGCACCTGCGCGAGGAGAGGGACCGCATCAGCACGGCCCTGCTCGAACTGGAGGGGCACCCGGGGTACCAGTTGCTGGACGGCGCGGCGGTGGACGGGGAGACGCGGCGCGTGCAGGCCGAGGTGCGGTCGCGGATGGCGGAGATCTGGGCGCTGTTCGACCACTACGGGCGCGCGCTCGGCGAGGCCGAGCGGCTGCGCGCCCTCCACCCGCGGCCGGACCGGGCGCGGCTCGCCGAGCTGACCCGGCTGCTGGCCGGGCCGTCGGTCGAGCTGCCGGCCGAGGAGGTCCCGCTGGAGCGCCGGACGCTGCTGGCCGTCCCGTCCGGCGAGAGGCTGACGCTGCAGGCGGTCGTCGCGCGCATGACGCCGCTGTACGAGGACGTCGCCAAGACCGTCGCCGCGCTCGACGCCGTCTGGTCGGCGCTGCTGTCCCGGCTCGCCGAGGTGGAGGCCGAGCAGCGCGCCGCCGCCGACCTGCTGGCCTCGCTGGGCGGCACGGACCCCGACCTGGACCGGCTGACCGCCGAGCTGCGCACGGCGGCCGCGCTCGTGCGCGCCGATCCGCTGGCGCTGGCGACGGGCGGGCGCGCCGACACCGGACGGCTGGACGCGCTGCGCACCGCGCTGGCGGACGTGCGACGCGGCCTCGAGGAGGCGGTGCGGCTGCGCGAGGGGTTCGCCGACCGGATCGCCGGGATCGCGGCCGTGCTCGACGCGCTGCGCGGCACGGAGGCGGAGGCGCGCCGCGTCCGCGACGAGGTGCTCGCGAAGATCGCCTCGCCGGTGCTGCCCGACCTGCCGGACATGTCCGCCACGCTGGCCGACCGGCTCGCGGCCGTCGGCCGGCCGCCGCACGGCACGGCGGCCCGCGGCGGCGGCTGGAACGACCTCGCCGACCGGGTCACGGACCTGGACCGGGCGATGCACGCCGCGCTGGACCAGGCCCGCCGGGACGTCGAGGTGATCCGGGGGCTGCTGGACCGGCGCGAGGAACTGCGCGGACGGCTGGAGGCGTACCGGGCGAAGGCCGCCCGCCTCGGCGGGTCCGAGGACGCCGAACTCGCCGCGATCTACGAGCGGGCCCGCGAGCTGCTCTGGACCTCGCCGTGCGACCTGCGCGAGGCGACCGTGACGCTGTCGGGCTACCAGCAGGCCATCACCTCGCGGGCGAAGGGAGCGGAACGTTGAGCCAGTGCACCGCGCCGGGCTGCGGCGGAACCATCGAGGACGGTTACTGCGTCATATGCGGCATGCCGCCCGCCTCGCCGAACGCGTCGCCCGCCTCCGGTTCACCCGCGTCCGGTTCACCCGCATCGGGGCCCGGGGCGGGGAACGCCTGCACCCAGCCCGGCTGCTCCGGCACGATCGTGGACGGCTACTGCGACGAGTGCGGCTCGGCCGCCGCCCCGGCCGCCGCCGCGCAGGCGCCGTCCGGGTCGTCCGGCGCGCCGGCCCCGCCGGACGACAAGTGCCGCCAGCCGGGCTGCTCCGGCACGATCGTCGACGGCTACTGCGACGAGTGCGGCTCGCCCCCGGACCAGCCGTCCGCCTCCACCGGCACGAGCGGCACGAGCGGCACGAGCGGCACGACCCGGACCGGCAGCACCCGCACCGGCTCGTCGCGGTCGTCCGGACGGCGCGGGATGCTCGGCGCCGGCCTCGTCGAGGTGCCGCGCGTCCCGTACCGGGACCCGTCCTCGGCGGTGATGAGCGACCCGCAGGTCGCGGAGGGCAAGCGGTTCTGCTCCAACTGCGGCGAGCCCGTCGGTCGCGGTCGCCCCGACCGGCCGGGCCGCACCGAGGGGTTCTGCCCGAAGTGCGGCACCGGGTTCTCCTTCACCCCGAAGCTCAGCCCCGGCGACCTGGTCGGCGGGCAGTACAGCGTGCTCGGCTGCATCGCGCACGGCGGGCTCGGCTGGATCTACCTCGCGCAGGACAAGAACGTCAGCAACCGGTGGGTGGTGCTCAAGGGCCTGCTGGACACCGGCGACGCCGACGCCATGGCCGCCGCCGCGGCGGAGCGCGCCTACCTCGCCGAGGTCGAGCACCCGAACATCGTCAAGATCTACAACTTCGTCGAGCACGACGGCGACGGCTACATCGTCATGCAGTACGTCGGCGGCCAGTCACTCAAGGACATCCTGCTGGAGCAGCCGCAGCCCACCGGCGAGAAGCACCTGCCGCTCACGCAGGCCATCGCCTACGGCCTCGAGGTGCTGCGCGCGTTCGACTACCTGCACGCCAAGGGCCTGGTCTACTGCGACTTCAAGCCCGACAACGTCATCCAGTCCGAGGAGGAGCTGAAGCTCATCGACCTCGGCG
Organism: Actinomadura nitritigenes; assembly: GCF_017573545.1. Classification (GTDB taxonomy): domain Bacteria; phylum Actinomycetota; class Actinomycetes; order Streptosporangiales; family Streptosporangiaceae; genus Spirillospora; species Spirillospora nitritigenes. Next base: position 238,940 of record NZ_JAGEOK010000003.1, read on the forward strand.
GCGTCCGGCGGCTGGACGACCCGGACGGCGCCATCTACGGCACGATCGGCTACCAGGCGCCGGAGATCGCCGACGTCGGCCCGTCGATCAGCTCCGACCTCTACACGGTCGGGCGCGCGCTGGCCGTGCTGAGCTTCCCGTTCAAGGGCTACACCCGGGCGTACGCGGAGAGCCTGCCGCCGCGCGAGGAGGTGTCGCTGCTCCAGAGGTTCGAGTCCTACGACCGGTTCCTGCGCCGGGCGACGCACAAGGACCCCGCGGAGCGGTTCCAGGACGCGGCCGAGATGGCGGAGCAGCTCACCGGCGTGCTGCGGGAGGTGCTGGCCGCCGAGGAGGGCGCGCCGCGTCCCGCGCCGTCCGCGCTGTTCGGGCCGGAGCGCTTCGACCCGTGGATGGCGGGCGACCTGGCGGCCGAGTCCGCGCTGCCGCCCGTCCCGCCGGAGATCGCGGCGTCTTCGCTGCCGGTGCCGCTGGTCGACGGCGCCGATCCGGCCGCCGCGTTCCTGGCCGGGCTGACCGCGCTGGACGACGAGCAGCTCGGCCCGGTGCTGGAGGGCGCGCCGGAGCGCACGCCCGAGGTGATGCTGGCGCTCGCCCGCGTCAAGATCGAGACGGGGCGGGCCGACGAGGCGTCGGCGCTGCTGGACGGGCTCGCGCAGAGCCTTCCCGGCGACTGGCGGGTGGACTGGTTCCACGCCGTGTCGCTCCTCGCCGCCGGCCGGATCGCCGAGGCCGAGCGGAGCTTCGACCGGCTCTACGGGCTGCTGCCCGGCGAGGCGGCGCCGAAGCTGGGCCTCGCCTACTGCCGCGAGCACTCCGCGCCGGACGAGGCCGTCCGGCTGTTCGAGCTGGTGTGGCGGACCGACCACGGCTACCTCACGGCGGCGTTCGGGCTGGCCCGGGTGCACCTGGCCGCGGGCCGCCGCGCCGCGGCGGTGCAGGCCCTGGACGCGGTGCCGAAGATCTCCATCCGGTACGTCCCCGCGCAGGTCGCGGCCGTCGCGACGGCGGTCCGCGGCCGCGCGCCCGCGGACCTGACGGCGGCCGAGCTGGTCGCGGCGGGCGAGCGGCTGGAGGGCCTCGACCTGGACGACGAGCGGCACGACCGGCTCGCCACCGAGATCCTGGAGGCCGCGCTCGACTGGCTGCCCGCCGGTTCCGGCAACGGCGCCCCCGGCGGCGCCCAGGGCGGCGCGCTCATGGGCGCGCCGCTCGCCGAGACCCCGCTGCGGCGCCGGCTGGAGCGCACGTACCGGGAACTGGCGCGCCGCTCCCGCGACCGCGCCGAGTCCCGCCTGCTCATCGACTCCGCCAACGCCGTACGCCCGAGGACGCTGCTGTGACCGACGACCCGACCGCCGCCCCCGTCGACGGCACGGCCGCGGCCAAGCCCGCCGAGCCGACCTGCCCGGTGTGCGGCGAGATCGTCTACCCGGGCTACGTGTTCTGCGAGAACTGCGGGCACAAGCTCGGCGACCCGCCGCCCGCGGATCCCGGGGAGAGCGGCGCGGCGCCCCGGGAGGGCGCGACGATCCGGCAGAGCTCCGCCTCGCTCGCCCGGCGCCGGGCGGCGGGCGAGGCCCGCCCGTGCCCGGAGTGCGGCGGCGCGGCGATCGACGCGGACGGCTACTGCGAGCGGTGCGGCCTGCGCCAGCCCGCCGAACGCGACCATGTCGAGATCGGCCTTCCGGCGGCCGGCGGATCCGCCGGGCCGGACGCGAACGGGTCCGGCCCGCTCGCCGCCGCGGGCGCCAGCGACCGCGGCCGCCGCTACAGCCGCAACGAGGACGCGCTCGCCCTCGCCGCGCACGCCGCGGGCGTCGTGGCGGTCGTGTCGGACGGGGTCGGCTCGTCGCAGCGTCCGGACGAGGCGTCCCGCGCGGCCGCCGACACCGCCGCCGCCGAGCTGGCGGCGCTGCTGGACGCGGGCCACGACCCCGAGGAGGCGACCCGCGCCGCCGCGCTGAAGGCGGCCGGCGCGGTCGCGGCGCTCGCCGCGTCCCCGTCGGAGGCGCCGTCGTGCACGTACGTGTCGGCGGTGACGCGCGGCGCGGCCCTGACCGTCGGCTGGGTCGGCGACAGCCGGGCCTACTGGCTGTCCGCCGGCCCGGACGGGACGGCCGACACGGAGGAGACCCGACCGGACGCGACGCGGCCCGACGGCCTCGGCCCGGACGACACCGAGCCGAACACCGGCGACACCGAGCCGAGCACCGGCGACATGGCCGAGCTGGGCGCGTCCCGCCAGCTCACCGAGGACGACTCGTGGGCCGCGATCATGGTGGCGCAGGGCGCGCTGACCGAGGCCGAGGCGGAGGCGCACCCGAACGCGCACGTCATCACCGCCTGGCTGGGCGCGGACGCGGGCGAGGTCCGGCCGCACGTCGCGACGTTCCGCCCGACCGGCCCCGGCACGCTGCTGGTGTGCAGCGACGGCCTGTGGAACTACTTCCCGGCGGCCGCCGACCTGGCCGCCCTCCTCGGCGGCCCCGGCGAGCGGCCCGACCCGGCCGCCGACCCGCTCGGCGCCGCGCGGACGCTCGTGCGGCACGCCCTCGACGCCGGGGGGCGCGACAACATCACCGTCGCGGTCATCCCCTTCCCCTCTCCCCCAGTCCCCGCGCGCACGCACCCCGAGAGCACGGAGCAGCACCGATGAGCGAGCAGCCGCAATTCACGATCAAGGTCGACCAGAACAAGTACCTGCCCGCGGGCGGCCGCGAGGTGCACGCCATCGTGTCCGTCGAGGCGACCGGCCCGGCGCTGCCGTCGCCGTCCTCGGTGGACGCCGCCGTGGTGATCATCATCGACACGTCCGGCTCGATGTCGTACCCGGACAGCAAGCTGCGCGCCGCGGTCGCCGCCGCGCAGACCGCGGTGGACACGCTGCGCGACGGCGTCGAGTTCGCCATCGTCTCCGGTTCCAACTCCGCGTCGATGGTCTTCCCGCAGCAGCCGGGCCTGGTCAAGGCCACCGACGGCGCCCGGCAGCGCGCCAAGCAGGAGCTGAAGCGGCTGAAGGCGTCCGGCGGCACCGCCATCGGGTCGTGGCTGCGGCTCGCCGACCAGATCTTCGACGCCCGGCCGGGCGCGATCCGGCAGGCGATCCTGCTGACCGACGGCAAGAACCAGCACGAGACGCCCGAGCAGCTCAACGCCGCGCTGGCGCGCTGCGCGGGCCGGTTCGTCTGCGACTGCCGCGGCATCGGCACCGACTGGGAGGTCGCCGAGCTGCGCCGGATCGCGTCCGCGCTGCTCGGCAGCGTCGAGTTCATCCGCGACACCAACGACCTCGCCGCCGACTTCCGGGCGATGACGGAGGCGGCGATGGGCAAGGCCGTCGCGGACGTGGCGCTGCGGGTGTGGACGCCGAAGACCGCGACGCTGAAGTTCGTCAAGCAGGTCATGCCGTCGGTGGACGACCTCAGCGGCAAGCGGGTGGAGTCGGCGCCGCAGGCCGGCGACTACCCGCTCGGCGCGTGGGGCGCGGAGAGCCGCGACTACCACGTCTGCGTCGAGGTGCCGCCCGGCGAGGTCGGCAAGGAGGTCCGCGCCGCCTGGGTGAAGCTGGTCGTGCCGGGCGCCCCCGGCGAGGAGGCGCAGGTGCTGGCGACCGGGAACGTCCTCGCGCAGTGGACCGACGACGAGGCCCTCTCCACCAAGATCAACCCGCGGGTCGCCGACTACACCGGGCAGGCCGAGCTGGCGCAGGCCATCCAGGAGGGCCTGGAGGCCCGCGGCAAGGGCGACGTCGACACCGCCACCGCGCGGCTCGGCCGCGCGGTCGTGCTGGCCGACCAGGCCGGCAACGAGGAGATCACCGCGCTGCTGCGCCGCGTCGTGGACGTCGTCGACCCGGTCACCGGGACCGTCCGGCTGAAGCGCGACGTCGACAAGGCCGACGAGATGACGCTCGACACCCGTTCCACCAAGACCGTCCGGACGCGCGGCGCCGAGACCCCGACGACCCGCAAGGACGAGACCGTGCCGACGCGGCGGGGCGAGGGCTGAGCATGGCGATCTGCCCCAACGGACACACCTCGCGGTCCGCGGACTACTGCGACGACTGCGGCGAGCTCATCGGCGCGCCCGCCACGCCCCCCGCTTCCCCGTCCGGCGGGGGGCCCGCGGCGCCGTCCGGCCCGTCCGGGGAGCGGCGCTGCCCCGACTGCGGCGAGCCCGGCACCGACCGGTTCTGCGAGATCTGCGGCTACGACTTCGCGACCGGCGGCGGCAGGCCCACGTCCGACCGGCCGCTTCCCCCGCCACCGGGGCCTCCGGGGCCGCCCCCGCCCCCTCCGCCCCCGCCGCCGCTCCCGCCGAACGCGACGGGCTGGACGGCCGTGGTGGCCGCCGACCGCGAGTACTACAACGCGGTCATCGCCGAGGAAGGCCCCGACTCGGCGTCGCTGGCATTCCCGCCGTACGCGCCGGAGCGGCGGATCCCGCTCGCCGGGCGGCAGATCCGGATCGGGCGGCGGAGCTCGGCGCAGCCGTCCCCGCCGGAGATCGACCTGCGCGAGCCGCCGGAGGACCCGGGCGTCTCGCACGTCCACGCGGTGCTGCTGGCCAAGCCGGACGGCTCCTGGACGCTCGTCGACCCCGGCTCGCGGAACCGGACCTGCCTGAACGGCTCCACCGATCCGATCCCGCTGAACGAGGAGATCCCCGTGTCCGCGGGCGACCGCATCCACGTCGGCGCCTGGACCACCATCACGCTGACCAGAGACGAGGCGATATGACGGCCGTCCAGCAGGCGCCGGCGGGACCGCCGGGCGGACCGTCCGGCCGTGTCGCCGGAAACGGCGCCCCGGCCGCCGGCGGCACGGCGCCGCCGCCGGAGCGCCCGTCGGAGCGGCGGCTCCGACGCGCGGCCCCCGGCGAGCCGTCGGGCATCGCGCGGGCGCTCCCCCGCACCGTCGCGGGCCGGATCCGGGTGCTGACCGCGGCGGTCGCCGTGGTCCTCGTGGCGCTGCTCGTGGCGGCGTGGGCGGCGATCGCCGACGCCCGCGACGGCGTGAAGGTGATCGGGAAGGACGCGGGCCCGCAGGTCGTCGCGACCGGCGACATGTACTTCCAGCTGTCGGACATGGACGCCCAGCTGGCCAACGCGCTGCTCGCGGGGCCCGCCGCCGGCGGCGGCCGCGACCAGGCCCTCGCCCGCTACGACCAGGACCGGCAGCGGGCGGGCGTCGCGCTGCTGAAGGCCGCGAAGCTCGCCGACGAGACCACCGAGGACGACACCGCCCGCGACCTGCTGGACGGCATCGGCCGCTACGAGCGGCTCGCCTCGCAGGCGCTGCTGCTCGACCAGCAGTCGGGGCGCACCTCCGGCCAGCCGCCGAAGAAGGTCTTGGACCTGTACCGGCAGGCGACCGACATGATGAAGCTCGACCTGCTGCCCAAGGCGTACAACCTGACGCTCGACAACGGCACGCTCGTCCGGCACACCTACGAGGAGAAGCGCTCCGACGTCCGGTCGGGCGCGCTGTGGGTCATCGTCACCGGGATCGTCCTGCTGGGCGTCCTGCTCGGGCTCCAGGCGTACCTGGCCCGCCGCTTCCGGCGGCTGCTGAACCCGGCGCTGGCCGTCGCCACGCTCGGCGCGCTCGTCCTCGTCGCCGCCTGCGCCGCGATGCTCGCCGGGCAGGGCGACGACCTGCGCAGGGCGAAGGAGCAGGGCTTCGACCCGATCCTGTCGCTGTCGCGGGCGCGCGCCATCAGCAACAGCGCGAACGCCGACGAGACGCGCTTCCTGCTCGACCCGGCCCGCGCCGACTCCTACGAGCAGGTCTACCTGAAGAAGTCGCAGACCGTCCTCTACCTGAAGGCCGGGAACCTCGACGAGTACAACGCCGCCGTGCAGAAGGGGCTGCGGGTCGACCAGGGACGCGCGCCGTTCCTCGGTTTCCTCGGCACGGAGGCCAACCGGGTCGACGACCTCGCCAGGCCCGTGGACACCGAGGACGCGCTGAAGCGGGTGCTGGCCGACTACCAGAGGGTCCAGGAGAACGACCACCGGATGCGCGCGCTGGTCGACGGCGGGCAGAGGGCGCAGGCATCGGCGGCGCGCGGCGCGGCTACCGCCGACTTCACCCGGTACGACAAGGACATGCAGACCCTGATCGGCATCCACTGGGGGGCGTTCCAGCAGGCCGTCAAGGACGGCGAGGACGGCACGGGCGGCTGGTACGCGATCCTGCCGGTCGCGGGCATCGCCATCGTCGCGCTCGCGCTCGTCGGCGTGCGGCCCCGCCTGGCGGAGTACCGGTGGCAGAGATGAGAAGGCGCGGGATGGGGACCATGGGGATCCGCCGGAACGGGAACGCCCTGCGTGCGGCGGCGGCGCTGCTGACCGCCGGAGCGGCCGCGCTGTCGGCGGCGGCCTGCGGGATCGCCGACGCCGGCGAGACGTCGATCGTCCACAAGAGCGAGCTCACGATCGGCGTCAACACCGACCAGCCCGGTGTCGGGTCGCGCAGCGGCGGCACCTACGCGGGCTTCGACATCGACGTCGCCACGGAGGTCGCCCGGCGGCTCGGCGTCACCGGCTCGCACCTGCGCTTCGTGCCGGTGACGTCCAAGACCCGCGAGAGCCTGATCGAGAAGGGCAAGGTCGACCTCGTCGTCGCGAGCTACTCCATCACGCCCGAGCGGAAGCTGGACGTGGCGTTCGCGGGCCCGTACTACGTCGCGCACCAGGACATCCTCGTCCGCGCGTCCGACGCGTCCGCCGTGAAGAACGTCCACGGCCTCGCGGGCAAGCGGCTGTGCCGGGTCGCCGGGTCGGTGTCGTACCCGCGCGTCCACGACGAGCTGGGCGTGGCGGCGCTTCCCGCGGACGTCGGGGAGCACGAGGGCTACGCCGCGTGCCTGGACGGCCTGACCTCGGGCCGCCTCGACGCCGTCTCGACCGACGACCTGATCCTGGCGGGCCTGGCGGCGAAGGCCGTCCGGGAGGGCCACAAGGTGACGATCGTCAACGCGCCGTTCTCCGACGAGCCGTACGGCATCGGGCTGCGCAAGGACGACGTGGACGGCTGCGAGAGGGTGAACAAGGTGCTCACCAAGATGTACCAGAACGGAACCATGCCGCGGCTGCTGCACAAATGGTTCGATCCCGCGGGCCTGAAAGTCACCACCACCGTGCCCCAATTCGAGGGCTGTGACGAGTCGTGACCGCGCGGACGCGCTTCGCGAGGAAGGGCGAGGCGTGAAGGGCCGATGAGACCGAAGGGTCACTGAGATCAGTCGGTTACGTAAGTTCCGGTCGGCGCGCGTGATCGTAAGTTATGGTCGCGATCAAAACCCATTCCGGTAGGAACCGCCCCGCCCGAGGAGTGCCATGACGACGGTCGTCCTGGTGGTGCTGTGCCTCGTGGTCGGGGCGCTGGAACTCTACGCGGGACGGCAGTCCCGCAACCAGGCCAACGCGTTCACCCGCCGTGTCGACGAGCTGAACGAGCAGGTCACCAAGCAGAACAACGTGCTGGTCACGGTCGGCGAGCAGCTCACCGCCGAGCTGTCGCGGGTCAAGCAGGACGTGCTGCCCGCGCTGGACGGCCGGCTGCGCCACAACCACGAGCAGGTCGAGGAGCTGGCCGGGCGCGTCCACCAGGCCGACGAGCACCTGCGCGTGCAGGCCGGCCGGCTGCACGACCTGGAGCAGCAGCGCATCACGCTCGCCGCGCTGCGCCGCAAGCTCACCGAGATCGAGACGTCGGTGCGGTCGGTGACCGGCGCCGGCGCCGCCGCCGTCGAGGGCAAGGTGGAGGGCGCGCTGGACCGGCTCGCCGAGCTGGAGCGCGGCGGCGAGGAGATCCTGGAGCTGCAGCGCACCCTCACCCGCACGCTGGAGGACGTCGAGGACGTCGTCACCGAGTTGCTCCAGTTCACCGAGGGCGAGCTCGACGACACCGTCACGGCCGCGCTGACCGGACGCCCCCGCGACCATCCCGGCGGGACGTCCGTGACCGCCACGGGCCGGCTGTGGACGCGCGACGGGCAGCTCGACGACATCCTCACCGAGATGTACGAGCGGTGCGTGCGGGCCAGCCGGCTGAACGTCCGGTTCCGCACGGCCGAGGGTACCGACGGGACGGCGCCGGGCTCCCCCGAACGGCGCCGCTACTTCCTCGGCGGGCAGGCCGCCGAGGACCTCGCCGGCGCGTTCAGCGCGCTGCTCATCTCGGCCGGCACCGAGCCGCCGAAGAACGGCCTCACCACCAACGGCGGGGACCGGCGCGGCGGCCTGGCCCGCGTCGAGCCGGGCCTGCCGCCCGGCGTGGAGCCAGCGCGAGCCCCGGAGGACGAGGAGGCGCTCAAGGCCCTCCTGCGCACCCTTTCGGAGTGCTCGGGCGCGGTGGCGCAGATCGGGCCGCTGATGGCCGTCCGCACGCGGGACGAGCTGCTGTGCGCGGTGCTGACCGCCGCGCAGTCGCTGGAGCTGGAGAGCGACGAGGTGTTCTGGGACCCCTCGTCCGCCACCGAACGGCTGCGGCGGCTGCCGTCCCATCAGCTGTGGGATCTCACCGCCTGGTCGTCCGCGCCGTAGGCCGGGCTCGTGCCGGGCCCGTCTGCGCTCTGGGCGCCGTTCGGGACGTGGCCGGGGTTCGGGGCATAGGCGTGGACGGTCCGCTCAGCGGGGCCGCCGATCCGCACGTACAGCGGGCAGTGCAGCGCGCGCGTCACCGGTTCGACCTCTGCGCACAGTCCGACGCCTGCGGCGCGGTCGAGGAACACGACGTTCTCCACCGCGCGCGCGCCGCGCACCGCGTACGGCACCGAGTCGGCGTCGCCGGTGTCGAACAGCTCCTCGAAGGTCAGCCGCCGCGCGAACCGCATCAGCACCTCCGCGTCCACGACCCGGCTGCCGATCGCCGCCGCCGGACCCGCCACGACGATGCCGAAGCTCGGGTTCTCCCGGCCCCGCACGTAGATCTCCCGGTCGGGCTCCAGGCCCTTCCGCCGGTCCGGGAGCTGGAGTCCGAACCCGGCGTCGCCGTCCAGGAACGCGGGCGGGCCGAACCCGACCGCGCCGCCCGGCACCCGCAGCACCGTCTCGGGCGTCCGCCAGCCCGGCAGGTACACGCCGAGGCCGCGCAGCAGCAGCCGCCAGATCGGGCGGCCCATGACGTCGTGGGCGAACTCCCCCGGCGGTTCCTGAGCGCCCGCAGGGCCCTCCTGCGGCTGCCTACCGGGCTCCCCAACGCCGTCCATGCCGAACATCATCAGCCGCGCGCCCGGCGCGACACAAGGCCGATGCGCCGTTCCCGGGCGACCCGTCCTGATCACCCCCGCGGTACCTGCACGGCCCGCGCGCGTTGGGCTACCGTTGGACCACCGGACACGATGGGAAACCGCAGTGAATCTGCAGGACATGGTGGTCCACCGCGACGACACGACGACGCGGATGGTCGACAGGTACTTGATGTCCTACGAGGGACGGGTCATCGCCGTGCGCCGGCACCCCGCCCTCCTCCTGCTGCCGATCGTCTCCACGGTCGCCGCCCTCATCCTGTGCGCGGCCGTCCAGGTGACCATCGGCCTGGCGTGGATCTGGCTCCTGTGGCTGGTCAGCCTCGGCTACCTGCTCTGGAACCTCGCGGCCTGGTCCCTGCAGTTCTTCCTGGTCACCGAGCACCGCATCATGGTGATCCGAGGCGTCCTCAACCGGGACATCGCGATGATGCCGATGGCGAAGGTCGACAACATCGAGCTGAAGCGCTCCTACACGGGCCGGGCGCTCGGCTACGGCGAGTTCGTCATCGAGTCCGCGGGGCAGAAGCAGGGGCTCCGGAGGGTCCGCTTCGTGCCGTATCCCGAGCAGCTCTACCTCGAGGTCTCGTCGTTCGTCTTCGGCACCGTCGACGCGGCTCCGGACTGACCCTCGCCGCCCGGCGCGGCCCGTCAGGAGTCGAAGCCGAGGCCGAGGCGGTCCAGGGTGCGGAGCCAGAGGCCGCGGCGGCCGTCGTTGCGGTCGGCGCGGGCGAGCTCGCGGCGGGTCAGCTCGATGACGCCGTACCTGAGCGGCTCGGGCGGGAACGGGACGGGCTTGGAGCGCACCATCGCCAGCCGGGTCCGCTCGGTCTCCTCGCCCGGGGCGAGGCCCACGCGGAGCAGATCGAGCATGACGTCCGCGCCGAAACGCGTGGCTCCCACACCGAGGCCGGTATAGCCCGCCGCGTAGGCGAGCCTGCGGTCGAAGGCCGTTCCGTAGAAGGCGCAGAAACGGCTGCACGTGTCGATGACGCCGCCCCACGCGTGCGTGAAGCGGACGCCCTCCAGCTGCGGGAACGTGTCGAAGAAATGCCGTGCCAGCGCGGCGAAGGTGGCGGGGCGGTTCTCCAGGTCGCGCCGCATTCCGTTGCCGTAGTGGTAGACGGCGTCGTATCCGCCCCAGAGGATCCGGTCGTCGGCGGTGAGCCGGTAATAGTGGAACTGGTTGCCGGCGTCGCCGAGCCCCTGCCGGTGCTTCCAGCCGATCGCCTCGCGCTGCGCCGGGGACAGCGGCTCGGTCACCAGGGCGTAGTCGTACACGGGGACGAGGAAGCCGCGCATGCGCCGCAGCAGGGGCGGGAAAGCGCCCGTGGCGAGGGCGACGCGCCGGGCCGTCACCGAACCGTGCGCGCCGCTCAGCCGCAGCCTGCGGGCGTCCGAGCGCACCCCGGTCACCCGCGCGTTCTCGTGGATGCGGACGCCGAGGGACCGGCACGCTTCCGCCAGCCCGAACGCGAGCTTCGCGGGATGGACCATGGCGACCGCGTCGCGGTCCCACAGCCCGGCGAGGTACGTGGGCGACGCGACCTCCCGGCGGACGGCGTCCGGGCCGAGCAGGATCGGTTCCCAGCCCAGCTCGTACGCCTTCTCCGCCTCCCGTTCCAGCGCCGGGACCTGCCACTCCCGCGTCGCGACCGTCATCTCCCCGGTCGGCTCCCACTCGGCGTCGATGCCGTACCGGGCGAGGGTCGCGCCGATGGCGCGCAGGTTGTCCCATCCGAGCCGTTCGAGCTCGTGCATGTCGTCCGGCCAGCGTCCCTGGCCGTTCTCCAGGCCGTGGGTGAGGCTCGCCGCGCAGAACCCGCCGTTGCGTCCCGACGCGGCGGACCCCACCCGTCCCGCCTCCAGCACGACCACGTCCAGGGACGGGTCGCGCTCCTTGGCGAGGAGGGCCGTCCACAGGCCGCCGTAGCCGCCGCCGACCACGGCGAGGTCGCAGGACTGCTCGCCCGCCGGCGGCGGCTCCGGCTCCGGGCGCGCCACGTCGGCGAGCCAGTACGGCACGGGCTCGGCGTCCGCGAGCGCCTTCCCGATGTCGCCGGGCGCCTTCGCCGCGTCGCCCGGCACGCTCGCGGAACCGTCCGTGGAGTCGGGCACGTTCCCGCCCTCAGCGGGCCGCGCGGATGCTGCGCCGCGCCGACACCACCGCGATCAGCACGCCGACCGCGAAGATGATCGTGCCCATGACGTTGACCTGCGGCGGCGTCCCGGTCCGGGTCGAGCCGTAGATCCACAGCGGGAACGTGATGGTGGAGCCGCTGGTGAAGTTCGTGATCACGAAGTCGTCGATGGACAGCACGAACGCCAGCAGCGCGCCCGCCACCACGCCCGGCATGATCATCGGCAGCGTGACCAGCCGGAACCGCGTCCACGGGCCGGCCCCGAGGTCCTGCGCCGCCTCCTCGACCGCCGGGTCCAGGCCGACCACGCGCGCCCGCACCGTCACCGCCACGAACGCGATCGAGAACATCACGTGCGCGAGCAGGATCGTCAGGTAGCCGCGCGGCAGGTTGAACGTGACGAACATGGACAGCAGCGACGCGCCCATCACGATCTCCGGGCAGGAGATCGCCATGAACAGCACCAGGTTCGTCACGCCCTTGCCGCGGAACCGGTGCCGGCCGAGCGCGATCCCGGCGAACGTCCCGATCACCGTGGTGATGGCGGTGCTGAGCAGCGCGATCGTCAGGGAGTTGATGACCGCGGTGGTCAGGTCCTCCTTGTCGAACAGGTGGACGTACCACTTGAGCGTGAAGCCCTGCCACTGGAAGTTCTGCTTGCTGTGCGTGTCGTTGAAGCCGAACATGATCATGATGGCGATCGGCAGGATCAGCCACGCGATCAGCAGCAGCGTGTAGAGGTGCAGGCCGGCGATCCGGCGGCGGCGGCGCGGCGGCGCGGGGCGCGGCGCCGCGGTGGGTGCGATCGTCGTCATCGTCCCGCCGCCTCCAGAACGTCCTGCGTGCCGAGCGAGCGCGCGTACACGAAGATGCCGACCAGCAGGATCGCCATCAGCGAGAACGACAGCGCCGACGCGACCGGGTAGGCGCTGTTGTCGAAGTACTCCGTCTGGATCACGTTGCCGATCATCGTGTTCTGCGGGCCGCCCAGCACCTCGGCGTTGACGTAGTCCGACGACACCGGCACGAACGTCATGATGACGCCGGCGAACACGCCGGGCAGCGACAGCGGCAGCACCACCCGGGCGAACGCCTGCGCGCGGCTCGCGTACAGGTCGTACGCCGCCTCGACGACGCGCTCGTCGATCCGCTCCAGCGCCACGTAGATCGGCAGCACCATGAACGGCAGGAAGTTGTACGTCAGCCCCGACACCACGGCGACGCCCGTGTCCAGCACGTGGAAACCGTTCGGCAGGAGGCCGTGGTTCCGCAGCGGACCGAGGATCGGCCCGTTGTCGGTCAGCATCAGCTTCCACGACACCGTCCGCAGGACGAACGACACGAAGTACGGAAGCAGCAGCAGGAACAGGTACGTCGACTTGTGGCGCCCGCCGCGGAAGGCGATCCAGTACGCGGCCGGATACGCGAGCGCGATGCACAGAACGGTCGCGATCAGGCCGTACCACAGCGACCGCACCACCTTGTCGCCGTAGGTGCTGAGGCCGTCGGTGTAGTTCTGCCAGTGGAACGTCTGCCGGAAGCCGTCGATGAGGTTCCCCGTCTGCAGCGACAGCGACACCATCAGCACGATCGGGACGATGAAGAACGCCAGCATCCACAGCCCGCTCGGCAGGATCATCAGGTACGGCGCGAGCGCGCCGCCCCGCGGCCGCCGGGCCATCACGAACCCTTGGCGATCGGCTCGAAGATCTTCTGGTACTGCGTCTCCTCCGCCTGCGTGAGCCGCCGGTAGCGCCGCAGCCGCTGCATGTCCGCCTCAGACGGGAACACCAGCGGGCTCGTGCTGAGCCGCTCCAGGTCCTTCTTCTCGCCGCCCGTCGCCTTCGCCGCGTCCGCCGCGACGACCTGCTTCACGCCTGGCACGGGCGTGATGTAGTTGACGAACTCGGTCAGCGGCGCGTTGTTCTCCGGGACGTACAGCCAGTCCATCAGCGTGATCGCGTCCACCGGGCTGCCCGCGGTCTTCGGGATGCACATGTTGTCCGTCCAGATGGTGCCGCCCTCCTTCGGGATGGCGAACCGCACGTCCGGACTGGTCATGCTGTACACGTCACCCGACCACGCCATCGTCATCCACACGTCGCCCTTGCTGACGGCGTCGACGTAGTCCTGGTTGTAGTACTTGCGGACGATCCCCTTGTCGCGCTGCTCGCGGAGCTTCGCCGCCGCCTTCTCCCAGTCGGCCTGCGTCGACTTCTCCGGGTCGATGCCGAGCAGGAACATCCCGAAGTTCCCGAGCTCCTGCGAGTCGCCCATCATGCCGACCCGTCCCTTGTACTTCGGGTCGAACAGCTGCGCGATGCTGGTGATCTCCTCCTTGACGTACTTGGTGTTGTACGCGATCCCGGTGATGCCCGACTCGTAGGGGATCGTGAACGCGTTGCCCGGGTCGTACGACGGGTTTTTGAACGTCGCACCGGCGTTGGCCTGGAAGTTCTTCAGCCGCGACTGGTCCAGGGGCGCGAGGTAGCCGAGTTGCCGCGCCTGCTCCAGCTGGATCCCGTTCGTCATCACCATCAGGTCGAACCCGATGGACTGGCCCGCCGCCAGCGGGGCCTGGATCTTGCCGAACCAGGGCCCCATCTCCTGGATGACCTCCTTGTAGTCCACCTTGATACCGGTGGCCTTCTCGAAGGCCTTGATGGTCGAGTGGTCGTCCTCCATGTAGCCCGGCCAGTTCGCCCAGCTGAGCTTGCCGGTCCTGGCCTTGCCCGACCAGTACTTCTGCACGTCGGTCTGGGTGACCTTCTCCTTGCCGCCCTGCCCCTTCACGCCGCAGGCCGACAGGGCGAGGCCCGCGCCCGCCGCGCCCATCAGCCGCAGGACGTCCCGGCGGGACGCGGTGGACCGTGCCAGGCGCGGGCGGGTCAGTCCGCGCAGGAACGCGGGGTCGATGTTCGTCACTGGGGGGCTCCTATGGCGTACGAGTGGCGCGGGTCCCACGACAGCCAGACGCCGTCCCCGCGAACGGCGATGTCGTCGGCGTTCGTGGCGTTCTGCAGGAACACGACCACGTCGGCGCCGGTGGAGGTGATGATGTTGTAGTTCGTCGAGGTCCCCAGGTAGACGACCTCCGTGACCGTGCCGCGCACGCGGCACAGGTCGTCGGCCGGCTTGTCCCGCCCGATGCCGATCTTCTCCGGCCGCACCGTCAGCTCCAGCCGCTCCCCCGCCGCGACCGCCAGCCCGTCCCGCACCGGCACCTCGATCCGCCCGTCCGGCCCGTAGGAGATCATCGCGCCGCCCCCCGACACCTCGGTGACCTCGCCGCCGAGCAGGTTGGACGTCCCGATGAACCCGGCCACGAACCGCGTCGCCGGATGCTCGTAGATCTCCCGCGGCGTGCCGAGCTGGTCGATCAGCCCGTCGTTCATCACCGCGATCCGGTCCGACATCGTCAGCGCCTCGCCCTGGTCGTGCGTCACGTACACGAACGTGATGCCGACCTCCCGCTGGATGCGCTTCAGCTCGACCTGCATCGCCTGCCGCAGCTTCAGGTCCAGGGCGCCGAGCGGCTCGTCCAGCAGCAGCGCGCGCGGCCGGTTCACCAGCGCGCGGGCCAGCGCGACCCGCTGCTGCTGTCCGCCCGACAGCTCCCCGGGACGGCGCCGCTCCCGCCCCGTCAGGTCGACGATCTCCAGCATCTCGCCGACCCGCGCTTTGGTCTCGGCCTTCGCGACGCCGCGCCGGCGCAACCCGAACGCCACGTTGTCGAAGACGTTCATGTGCGGGAACAGCGCGTACGACTGGAACACCATGTTGACGTCACGGCGGTTGGCGGGCACGCCGGTGACGCTGCGTCCGTGCAGGTAGACCTCGCCTGCCGTCGGCTCCTCGAAGCCGGCGATCATGCGCATGGTGGTGGTCTTGCCGCAGCCGGACGGGCCGAGCAGGGAGAAGAACTCCCCCTGCGCGATCGTCAGGTCCACGCCGCGGACCGCGGCGACGGCCTCACCGTACGCATGGTAGGTCTTCTCGACTCCCGTGAGCTCGATGGCGGGAACTGCGCGATCCGGGTCGTCGCGCGCCGGGGCGGGCTGGGTTTCGGTCATGGGCAGGGGTTTCCTTCACGAGCTCGTGGCGCCCGACCACCACGGCGGCGCCCCCGCGCCGGCCGGTGCCCGTCCAGGTGACGGGCACCGGCCCGCGGACCGCCGCGGTACGTCCCTCAGGCGCCGATGTAGTGCATGACGTGCTTGACGCGGGTGTAGTCCTCGATTCCGTACATCGACATGTCCTTGCCGTAGCCGGAGTGCTTGAAGCCCCCGTGCGGCATCTCCGAGACGAACGGGATGTGGGTGTTCACCCACACCGCCCCGAAGTCCAGTGCCTTGCTCATGCGCATCGCGCGCCCGTGGTTCTGCGTCCACACGCTGGCCGCGAGCCCGTAGCGCACGCCGTTGGCCCACTCGATCGCCTGCGCCTCGTCGGAGAAGCGCTGGACGGTGATGACCGGGCCGAACACCTCGTTCTGCACGATCTCGTCGTCCTGGCGGAGCCCGCCGACGACCGTGGGCTCGAAGAAGAAGCCGGTGTCCCCGGACCGCGTTCCGCCGGTCAGCACCTCCGCGTGCCCCGGAACCCGGTCGATGAAGCCCTGGACGCGCTCCAGTTGCGCGGCGCTGTTCACCGGGCCGTAGAAGGCGTCGGTGTTGCTCGGCGGGCCCACGACGGTGCCGCGCGCCGCCTCGGTGAGCGCCGCGGTGAACTCGTCGTGCAGCCGGTCCGCGACCAGCACCCGCGTCGCCGCGGTGCAGTCCTGCCCGGCGTTGAAGTAGCCGGCCTCCGCGATGCCCTGCGCCGCCGACTCCACGTCCGCGTCGTCGAACACCACGACGGGCGCCTTCCCGCCGAGCTCCAGGTGGACCTTCTTGAGGTCCTTCGCGGCGGACGCGGCGACCTCCATGCCCGCCCGCACACTGCCGGTGATCGACACCATCTGCGGGGTCGGGTGCTCCACCAGCGCGCGGCCGGTCCCGCGGTCACCGCAGATCACGTTGAACACGCCGGGCGGGAGGAACTCCGCGGCGATCTCCGCCAGCATCAGCGTGCTGACCGGGGTCGTCTCGGACGGCTTGAGCACCACGGTGTTGCCCGTCGCCAGCGCCGGCCCGATCTTCCAGACCGCCATCATCATCGGGTAGTTCCACGGCGTCACCTGCGCGCAGACCCCGATCGGCTCCCGCCGGATGGACGAGGTGTGGTCCGCCAGGTACTCGCCGGTGGCCTTGCCCTCCAGGACTCGGGACGCGCCCGCGAAGAACCGGAGGTTGTCCACCATCGGCGGCAGCTCCTCCTCCATGGTGAGCTGCACGGGCTTGCCGGTGTCGCGGCTCTCCGCCTCGACCAGCTCGCGTCCCCGGGCCTCGACCGCGTCGGCGAACCGCAGCATCGCCAGGCTGCGCTCGCCGGGCGTCGCGTCCCGCCAGGCGGGGAACGCCTCCGCGGCGGCGCGGAACGCGGCGTCGACGTCCTCGGCGCCGGACACCGGCGCCTCCGCGTACGCTTCGCCGGTGCTGGGGTCGACCACCTCCAGCGTCCGCCCGTCCTTGGCGTCGGTGTACTCGCCACCGATAAAGTTGCGCAGCCGTTCGCCGCTCATCTCGATCCTTCCTGGGCGCCGCCGCCCGAACTGTCCCGTTGGCCTGACCCTGACAGAGGTTCCAGCCCAATACAAGTGATTCCGTTGTTACGATCCAGTTTCACGACTGATTCACTTGGACCGACCGCCTCACACTCTCGATGCCGCAGCTAGGAGTACGAACGATGACGGAGGAGCGCCCTCCCGCCCGCCGGGGGTCCGCCCGGTCTCCCGTGCCTCTCGACGAGACCGCCAAGCGGATCATCGAGCAGCTCCAGCAGGACGGCCGCCGCTCCTACGCCGCCATCGGCAAGGCCGTCGGCCTCTCCGAGGCCGCGGTCCGCCAGCGCGTGCAGAAGCTCCTCGACACCGGCGTCATGCAGATCGTCGGCGTGACCGACCCGCTGATGCTCGGCTTCTCCCGGCAGATGATGATCGGCGTGAACTGCGAGGGCGACCTGGAGACGATCGCCGACGAGCTCGCCGCCCTCGACGAGATCGACTACGTCGTCATCGCCGCCGGCTCGTTCGACATCCTGCTCGAACTGGTCTGCGAGGACGACGAGCGCCTCCTGGAGCTGCTCGGCCGGATCCGCGCCGTCCCGGGCGTCGTCTCCACCGAAAGCTTCGTCTACCTCAAGCTGCGGAAACAGACCTACTCGTGGGGGACCCGCTGAGGCCGCGCGCCGCCGTCCGCCTTCGCCCGCCATCCGTCGATTCTCGTCCCGATTGAGGATGTCCCGGCAACCCCTCGCGGCGTACTTTGAGATGCCGTAAGGAAGGAGACCGGCCATGTCTGAGTCGGTCCGCCCGGACGTTCCCGCCCCCGGAACCGACCACATAGCCCTGAGCGCGTCCGCCGAGCAGCTCCTCGCCATCCGCAAGGCCGCCGATCTGATCGGCTGGAGCGTCGCCGACTACGTCCTGTCCACCGTCCTCGACCGCGCGGAACGCGACCTCTACGAGCACGCCGCCGCCCTCCGCGCCGCCGCCCCCGACCCGCCCCCGGACCCCAGGGCGACCGAACCCTACATAGCCCTCCTCCTAGCCTTGACCTGACTCCCACCCGCCCCCGCCACCCCTGGCGGGGGCACCACTCCCCCATCGCCCTGACTCCAAGGCCACCACCTCGGAATCCCTGGTCCGGCAGAGCCCCCCGCTTCGCCGAAATCACCACCCCGGCTCCACACCAGATCGCCGCCCCGCCGCAACCACCAACGCAGCGAAGCCCCTGCCTCGAACCACCGGCTCCGCCCCAAACCCGATCACCGCGCCACCAGAACCACCAACCCGCCAAGCGGACCCGCTACGCGAAAGAACCGACCCCGCAGCCCCCTGCCACAGCAACCCCCGCTCAGCAGGCCCTCGCCACAGCAGACTCACCCATTCAGCAAGCCCCCGGCCGACCGCCCACCGGCTCCGCAAGCTCCCTGCCACAGCAGACTCCCCCGCTCGACAGCCTCCCTGCCAACGACCGACTCACCCACTCGGCAACCCCAACTCAGCCGACTCACCCGCTCAATAGGCCCCCGCTCAGCTGGCCACCTGCCTCGGCAGGTTCACCGCCCGGCAGCCCCCAGGTCGACAGCCCCCGGTTCAGCAGGCTCCCTGTTACGGCAGACTCCCCCGCTCGACAGACTCCTTGCCAACGTCCGACTCACCCGCTCGACAAGCCCCCGGCTCAGCAGCCTCACCCGCTCGACACGCCCTCAACTCAGCAGGCCACCTGCCACGGCAGGCTCACCGCTCGGCAGGTCCACCCCCTCGACAGGACCCACCCGCTCGACAGGCCCCCGGCTCAGCAGGCTCACCGCTCGACAGACACCCAACTGGCAGACCTCCAGCTCGGCAGACGCACCGGCTCACCAGGCTTCCTGCCACGGCAGACTCACCCGCTTGCCAGGCCCCCAGCTCGGCAAGACCCCCCAGCTCAACAAGCCCCCCAGCTCAGCAGGCCCACCGGGCTCAGCAGGCTTCCTGCCACGGCAGACCCCCAGCTCAACAAGCTCCCCCAGCTCGGCAGACGCACCGGCTCAGCAGGCTTCCTGCCACGGCAGAGTCACCGCTCGCCAACCCCCTTGCTTCGGCAGGGGCACCCGCTCGGTGGGCTCAGTGGTCGGCGAAGTCACCGGCTCCGGTAGACCACTGGCTCGGTGAGATCCTTGGGTGGGCGGAACCGGCGGCTCCAGCGCACGCGGGTTCGCCGTCTCGACGGGTGCGCCGTCTCGACGGGTGCGCCGTCTCGACGGGTGCGCGGGGTCGGCCAGGTGAGCGGGTTGGCTGCGCATCGCCGGTCCGGCGGGTCGCCTTTCCGGACGAGGCGGTGGGGCGGGTTCAGGTCTGGTCGGTGAGGGCTGTGGACAGGCGAGCGGCGTAGTCGGCGGCTTCGGCGTCGGAGTCGTACTTGTGCCGGGGCCAGAAGAAGCCCCTCAGCCCGTCCTTGTGGTTGCGGGGAACGACGTGAACGTGCAGGTGGGGGACGCTCTGGCTGATGCGGTTGTTCAGTGCGACGAAGGAGCCGGCCGCGCCGAGCACCGACTCCATGGCCGCTGCGAGCCGCTGTGCGTGCTGGAAGTACGGGCCGACGAGGTCGGCGGGCAGGTCCGGCAGCGTCTCGACGTGCGCCCGCGGCACCAGCAGCGTGTGCCCCTTGAAGAGCGGCCTGGTGTCGAGGAACGCGAGCGCGTCCGGGGCGTCGAGGACGATGTGCGCGGGACGCTCCCCCTTCACGATCTCGCAGAAGACGCAGGGCTTGCCGGACGCCGAGTCAGCCATGCGCGGCATTCTGCCGCCCTCCGCCTGCGCTCGCAGCCTCCTCCCTAACGGCCCCCTTAGGTTTTCGCCGCTACCCTTCGTTTCCTATGCGGCTCGACGACGTCGCCTTCCGCTACCACCGGAGGGCCCCTTGGGTGCTGAGGGACGTCACGCTCTCTCTCCCACCCGGCAGCGTCACCGAGGTCACGGGACGGAACGGCGCGGGAAAGTCCACCCTTCTCCGCCTCATCGCCGGCCTGCGCGCGCCCGGCAGGGGCTCGGTCCGGGAAAGGCCGAGCCGCGTCGGGTACGCGCCCGAGCGTTTCCCGGTGGACCAGCCGTTCACCGTCCGCTCGTACCTCGGCCATATGGCCGCTGTCAGGCGGGTGCCCGACGACGCGATCGGGGCGTGGGCCGAGCGTCTGGCCTTCGATCACCTCCTCGACGTGCGGCTGCCGGAGCTGTCCAAGGGCAGTGCGCAGAAGGTCGGTCTCGCCCAGGCGCTCATGGACGACCCGGGACTCCTCATCCTCGACGAACCGTTCGCCGGGTTGGACGCGGCAACCCGCGACACCCTGCCGGGGCTGATCGCCGGCCTCGCCGCCGACGGCGCCACCGTGGTCATCAGCGACCACCAGCGCTGCATCGAATCACTGCCGGGCATCGACCGGCTCCAGGTCGCGGGCGGCACGGTGACAAGCCTGGCCGCCGGTGAGGAGCCGGACGCGCCGAGGCTGACGGCTCTCGAGGTCCTGGTGCCCGAGTCCGACGCCGACACCGTGGAGACCAAGCTCCGCGCCGACGGCTACACCGTGCGGAGGCCAGACCGTTGATCGTCATGTCCCGCGCAGGGGGCGAAGCGTGTCGGGGCGGCGGCCGGCAAGGCGCCTCCGAGAGGCCGCACATCGTTCGCGAAGAAGCGTGGTGCCCTGGTCGGCGCTGGGCGGCGGGCCGGGGCCGGAACGAACGTGCGAGGTGGGAACGGTGATCGCGCTCGCGCGGTTCCAGGTCGAGGGGTACGTGCGTTCGCTGCGCGTCCTGCATCCAGTGATCGTCGTGGCGCTGGTCATGGTGCTCGTGCTCTTCCAGGGCCCGGGCGGCCCGGAGCGGGTCAAGCTGTCCGTCGGCACGTTCGGCGATGTGGCGGCGTTCATGTTCCCGATCTGGGCGTGGACGGCGCGGGCCCTGCTGGACACGCAGCCCGACGAGCAGCGCGCGCTGTCGGCGACCGCGGCACGGCACCGTTGGACGCCCACATGGGCGGGCTTGATCGCCGCGTACGCCGTGAACCTTTTCTTGGGCGTCATCGTGCTGGCCATTCCCGTCTTCCAAGGGCTCGAGGCAGGTGCGCCGGGACGGGCGATCCTCGCGGGGTGCACGCTGAGCGTGCCGGTCGCGCTCGCGGGCACGCTGCTCGGCGCCTGGACGAGCCGGGCGTTCATCCCCGACCCGGGGGTGTCGCTGCTGGCGTTGCTCGGCGGGGTCACCGCGGTCCTCCTGCTGGGTCTCGGCCGGTTGTCCTTCCTCTCGGTCCCGATGATCGAGTGGTTGCGGGTGGCGCACGACGGCCCGGGCCGCTTCGTCGCGGACTTCCCCGGCCTGGTCCTGCACCTGGCCCTCTGGTCGGCCGTGGTCTGCGCCGCCTACGTGTTCGTCGCCCGGCTGCGTCACTGATCGTCCACCACGGGCGGTTACGAGGGTCCAGGATGCGCATGGTCCCTCCAGACGTCAGGTCGCTTGGACGGTCAGCCACGCTCGCTCCAACGGGTCGCTCCGGCGGGAGCAGAAGTAGACGCGGCCGGGGTCTCCCCAGTACCAGCCGAGGCGGTGGTCGGAGTCGAGCTGGAGCAGGAGGCGCCAGCCGTCGGCGGCTGTCAGCTCGTCCTCCGACAGCTCCGGCGCGTCGAGGCCGTCGAGCGGACGGCCCGTGGAGGCGTACAGGCAGTCGGGGCCGATCGGCCGCTGGACGAGGTCGGGCCAGCCTCCCAGCTGATGCGCGGGCGCCTCGGACGTGACGTGCCGGGACCAGACCGCGTGCAGCTGCTCGTACTCGGCAAGGAAGCCGCGATGGACGCGCTCCAGCCGCTGCACGACCATCTCCTGCGGCGAGGGCAGGGACAGGAACGGGGCGGCGCCGAGTTCGGTCGGTGGATAGGACAGGGCGCCGGGCGGCGGCTCGGCGGGATGCAGGTCGCCGGTGAACACCCGCCAGCCGTCCCGCTGCCCGGACGCGTCGCCCCATGGCCGCGGGATCTCGCTCGCGTAGTAGAAGGCGGCCCTGCCGCCCCGCGGAAGGCCCGGGATCGCCCCGAAGACGGCGAGTTCGGTGAAGTCGACGGCGCCGAGGAAGTCGAGCGGACGGCCCCGCCAGGCGGGCCAGGCGGCGGCGCCGGGCAGCAGCGGGACACCGCCCAGCCGGACCGGCACGCCGGCGCCGGCTCCGAGCCGCACCGCGGGCCGCGCCAGGGACAGCAGGACCGAGATGATCTCGGGGGTGAACAGGAGGCCGAGGAAGGTCCTCAGCCGCCGGCGCTGCGCGTCGAAGTCGTCCATGCCCCGAAGCCTGCTGGGCTCCGGCGGCGGTCACCACCCCGCGGCGAAAATGTGGATAACTCCGCGACCGTGATCGTTCTCAGCGGCCTTCGAGGGCACCGGCGAGCTGGGTGAGGAAGCGGTCGACCTCCTGCTCGTCGTAGCCGGGGCCCAGGCGGACGACGCGGAAGGCGCTCTCGCGGACGTCGCGCGCCGACACCGGCGGGGCCGCGCCGCGCAGCCCGGAGATGACGCGGTCGAGGAACGCGTCGACGTCCCGGACGTCGTAGCCGGGGCGCACGCCCGAGCCGGCGAACCGGGCGTTCTGGATCCAGTTGATCAGCCATGCGGGGTTCGCCCGGGGCCGGCCGGGACGCTCGGCGATCGGCGCCTTCGTCTCCAGCTCCCTGATGCACTCGCGCACCAGGTCGTCCACCGCGCGGCGGTCGTATCCGCGCAGGACGACGTCGAAGCGCGCCGTGCGCACCTCGTCGGCGGACATCGGCGGCCCGCCGTTCAGCGCGCCTGAGATCCGTTCGAGAAGGCCGTCCACCTGTGTCCGGTCGTAGCCTCGCAACGCCACCGGCAGCCGCGTGCTCATCAGCGCCACCGTGCTCCTCAGCCCTCGTCCCCGCGCCCGCGGGGCCCGGGGGGGCGCCGCCGACGCGCTCAGTCCTTGGTCGCCGCGGCCAGCTGTCCGCAGGCCCCGTCGATCTCCCTGCCCCGAGTGTCGCGCACCGTGACCGGAACCCCGTGGGCCTCCAGGCGGCGGACGAACTCGCGCTCGTCCTCCGGCCGCGAGGCGGTCCACTTGGACCCCGGCGTCGGATTCAACGGGATCAGATTGACGTGTACGAGGTGGCCGCGCAAGAGCCTGCCGAGAAGATCGGCCCGCCAAGCCTGGTCGTTGACGTCCTTGATGAGGGCGTACTCGATCGAGACGCGGCGCCCGCTGCGCTCGACGTAGGCCCACGCGGCGTCCAGGACCTCGGCGACCTTCCACCGGTTGTTGATCGGGACGAGGTCGTCGCGCAGCTCGTCGTCGGGGGCGTGCAGGGACACCGCGAGCCGCACGGACATGTCCTCGGCGGCCAGCTTCTCGATCGCCGGTACGAGGCCCACAGTGGACACGGTGACGGAACGCTGGGAGATGCCCAGACCGGCCGGTGCCGGATCGGTGATGCGGCGGACCGCGCCGATGACGGCCTTGTAGTTCGCGAGCGGCTCCCCCATGCCCATGAAGACGATGTTGGAGACGCGGCCCGGGCCGCCCGGGACGCGCCCACGCGCCATCGCGCGCGCGCCCGCCGCGACCTGCTCCACTATCTCGGCCGTGGAGAGGTTACGCGTCAGCCCGGCCTGCCCCGTGGCGCAGAACGGGCAGTTCATGCCGCAGCCCGCCTGGGACGAGACGCACATCGTGGCCCGGTCGGGGTACCGCATCAGGACCGACTCGAACAGGACGCCGTCGAACGCCTTCCAGACCGTCTTCAGCGTCCTGCCGCCGTCGCAGTCCAGTTCGCGGACCGGAGTCAGCAGCGAGGGCAGCAGCTCGGACACCAGCCGGTCGCGCACGGCGGCCGGCAGGTCGGTCATCTTCGCCGGGTCGTCGACGAGCCGGGCGAAGTAGTGCCGCGACAGCTGGTCGGCCCGGAACGGCTTCTCGCCCAGCTCCGCGACCGCCTCGCGGCGCTCGGCCTGCGTGAGGTCGGCCAGGTGCCGCGGCGGCTTGCCGCGCCGCGGCGCGGCGAAGACGAGCTTCGCCGGGGTCTTCTTGGGCGCGGCGCCCGCGGTGGCGGGCTCGGTGGTGGCAGACATGGTCCTTCCAGTGTCGCAAACACCTGCCGATGCCTCGTCCGCGCGCGGGCGCGCTTTTCCTGCGCGCGGACGAGGACCTGCGGCGACCGGCACGACATCGCTGCACACGACCTTCTGTGCGACTAAGGTCTGATCATGTCGGTTTTGCGCAGGGGCACCGCTTCGCCCAGGACCCCCTCCGCCACGATCGTCCACGCCGAGGCCAGCCCGTACGGCAGCCGGAGGCTCGTCGTCGAGTCCGACGGCGAGGTCACCTCGGCCTACCTGCGGGACGCGCGGGACTCGGTGATCGGCGCCGTCTGGGTCGCCAACCACCGCAAGGCCCCGTCGTCGCTGGACCGGCCGCGGCTCGACGCGGGCGGCGCACCGCTGCTCCCCGAATCCCATGTCGCTCATCCGCAGGGACGCGAGGCCATCGACGTCTCCGCCCTCGAAGTGGTGTGGTTCGAGGAGGGCGACGGTGTCGCCGTACTGGAGGCGGGCGACCCTCTGTTCGTGATCCCGGGATGGTCGGACATGGGCCGCGGCATCCCCGGCTACGCGCGGGACGCGACGGAGCAGAGCCCGTTCGCCTTCCCCATGGAAGAGGAGATCGCGGAGTTCGGCCCCCGTATCGAGCGCGCGCGCGAGCACTGGAAGATGTGCCGCGCCGACGGCTCGTGGGCGGAGTTCCAGCAGTCGGTCCTAGGCCACCTGCTGCAGCGGCTCGGTCCAGGCGGCCACTACTGGCACGACGTGGGACGGCAACTCGCGGGAGGCAAGGTCAGCCCATCCCCCACCGTGGGCGTGACGGAGCGGCCCGCACGGGGCGACCGCGGTTTCACCGTGCTCAGCACGGTCGGGATGAGCCGCCAGCGGATGCCCACCGTGGAGCTGTACGAGGACGACGTCGCCCCGTACGCCCGCATAGAACTCGCTGTGGCGAGCACGCTCCCCAGCCAGCGCGCGGGAAGCATCTTCCCGTGGCTCGCCCAGTACCCGTGGCGATCGGTGACCTGGTTCGCCCCTGGGGACGTGGTCAAGTGGTACCACGAGCCCCGCACGTTCCCCCTCGGAAGCGGCGACAGCGCGTGGGAAGGCGTGCTCCTCCTGGAGGACCCCTCGCGGCTGGCCGGTCCGGAGGCGCCCGCCCTCACCGGGCTGACCTTGCAAGGCGACCCCGTCCGGTGGCTGTGGCTCGTCCCCATCTCGGGTGAGGAGCACCGGTACGCCAAGAGCGAGGGCTCGGACGCGCTCATCCGGCGCCTGGCGCAGCAGGGACGCTCCTGGGTCGTCTCCTAGGCCGGAGACGCCCAACCTCTCAGCCGGAGAACGGCCGCCCCCAGGGGCGCGGAGAGGTCTAGCTGGGGATGAACAGCTCCAGCAGCAGCCACACCACGGGGGCCGTCGCGACCAGCGAGTCGAGGCGGTCCATCACCCCGCCATGGCCCGGCAGCATCGTGCCCATGTCCTTGATGCCGAGATCCCGCTTGATCATCGACTCGATGAGGTCGCCGCCGGTCGCGGTCACCACGGCGGCGAGGCCGACCAGCGCGCCCTGCCAGGGCTGCCCGCCGTCCAACAGCCACCACACCAGCCAACCGCCGACGATCATGCAGGTGATCGCGGAGCCGGTGACACCCTCCCACGTCTTCTTCGGACTGATCGTGGGGGCGAGCTTGTGCTTGCCGAGGAACGTTCCGGCGAAGTAGCCGCCGATGTCGCTGGCCACCGTCGTCGCGATGAAGATGACGGTGCGGTCGTCGCCGTCGCCGGGCCGCATCAGGAGCGCGACGATCCCGCCCATCAGCACCAGGTATCCCGCGACGAACGAGCCGGCGGTGACGTCCCGGACGTAGCCGTCCGAGCCCTCCATCATCCGGATCAGCATCATGCTGAGCACGGTGAGGGACACCGCTGCGACCACCGCGGTGGACCCCCACACATAGGAGACCACCGGAGTGGCCACCATGCCCGTCGCCACCGGGATGAACGGCACCCGGATGCCGCGCGACTTGAGGGCGTCCGTCAGCTCCCTCATACCGAGGAAGAGGAAGACCACCATCACGGCAAGGAAGATGGGCTTCACCGTGTAGAGCGACAGCAGTACCAGTGCCCCGAGGGCGACGCCCACCCCGATGGCCATCGGCAGGTTCCTGCCGGTCTTGCTCTGGCGCCCGCCACCGGGCGGGTCCGGTGGCGGATCCCCTCCGGATTCAGCGCGCGCGCCCGTCACGGACGTCGCACCGGAGGGCGCCGCGTCCTCGGCGGCGGGGCCTGCGGGGGCGTCCGGCGCCTCGCCGGAGGGCGAGTCCAGAGCTTCTCCCGGGGGTGGGCCGGGCATGTCGACCTCCGGCTCATCCGGGGAGCCCGTGGGCTCCCCGGCGTCGTCGAGTCCCATCAGACTTCGAGCAGTTCGGCCTTCTTGTGCTCGAGCAGCTCGTCGATCTGCGCCACGTACTTGTGCGTGGTGTCGTCGAGCTCCTTCTCCGCACGCCGCACCTCGTCCTCGCCGACCTCACCGTCCTTGGCGAGCTTGTCGAGGGTGTCCTTGGCGCGCCGCCGGATGTTGCGGATGGAGATCTTGCTGTCCTCGGCCTTGGTGCCGGCGACCTTGATGAAGTCCTTGCGGCGCTCCTCCGACAGCTCGGGGAAGACCACCCGGATGACGTTGCCGTCGTTGGTGGGGTTCACGCCGAGGTCACTGTCGCGGATCGCCCTCTCCACCGCCTGCATGGACGACTTGTCGAACACCTGCACGATGACCATCCGCGGCTCCGGCAGCGTGAACGACGCCAGCTGGTTGACCGGCGTCGGGGTGCCGTAGTACTCCGCGGTGATCTTGTTGAACATGGCGGGGGTGACCCGGCCGGTGCGGATGGCCTGGAAGTCCTCCTTGGCGACCGCGACCGCCTTCTCCATCTTCTCCTCGGCTTCGAGGAGGGTCTCGTCGATCACTGTGACTCCCATGTCATCTGGTCGGCCCTGGCACCGCGTTCCGGGCCGCGGTCAGCCCTGTGCCGGGCTGACCAGCGTGCCGATCTTCTCACCCCGGACGGCCCGGACGATGTTGCCCTGCCCCATGAGGTCGAAGACCACGATGGGAAGCGCGTTGTCCATGCAGAGGCTGATGGCCGTGGCGTCCATGACCTTCAGACCCCGCTGTAGAACCTCACCGTAATCCAAACGGTCGAACTTGACCGCCTCTGGACTCTTGCGAGGATCGGCGTCGTAGACGCCGTCGACCTGAGTGGCCTTCAGAACCGCCTCGGCACCGATCTCCAGCGCGCGCTGGGCGGCGGTCGTGTCGGTGGAGAAGAACGGCTGCCCGAGCCCCGCACCGAAGATGACGACCCGCCCCTTCTCCAGGTGCCGGATGGCACGCCGCGGGATGTACGGCTCGGCCACCTGGCTCATGGTGATGGCCGTCTGCACGCGGGTGTCGAGGCCGAGCTTCTCGAGGAAGTCCTGCAGCGCCAGGCAGTTGATGACCGTACCGATCATCCCCATGTAGTCGGCGCGGCCGCGGTCCATGCCGCGCTCGGCCATGACCGCGCCGCGGAACATGTTGCCGCCGCCGCACACGACCGCGACCTGCACGCCGTCCTTCACGGCCTCGGAGATGGCCTCCGCCACGTGCTGCACGACCTCCGGGTCGATGCCCAGAGGATCGCGCCCTGCGAACGCCTCGCCCGAGAGCTTCAGCAGCACCCGCTTCCAGCCCGCGCGCGGCGCGTGCTGCCCGGACGACGGGGCCGCCGTCGCACTGGTGGTCGTCTTCTCCGGCACGTCGGCGGCCTCCTCGTTGCGTCGCTGAATCTCGGGTCCCTGTCTCCAGAGTGCCCTTACGCCTGCCCGACCTTGAACCGGGCGAAGCGCACGACCTTCACGCCGGCCTCGTCCAGGACCTTCGCGATGGTCTTCTTGCCGTCCTTCACGAACGCCTGCTCGAGCAGCACGAAGTCGCGGAAGTAGGCGTTCACTCGGCCCTCGACGATCTTCGGGATGGCCTGCTCGGGCTTGCCCTCGTCGCGGGTGAGCTGCTCGGCGAGCGCCCGCTCCTTCTCGATCACGTCGGCGGGGATCTCGGCGCGGTCGAGGTACTTGGGCGACATCGCCGCGATCTGCTGCGCGACGTCCTTGGCGACCTCGGCGTTCTCCTTGTCCAGCTCGACCAGCACGCCGGTGGTCGGCGGCAGGGACGGGTCGGACTTGTGCAGGTAGCTGGCCACGTAGGCGCCCTGGAAGTGGGCGAAGCGGCGCAGCTCCAGCTTCTCGCCGATCTTGGCGCTGTTCTCCTCGATCAGGGCCTGGACGGTCTTGCCGGCCTCGATCTCGGCACCGAGCAGGGACGCCGCGTCCGCCGCGCCGCTGCCCGCCGCGAACTCGACCAGCCGGTTCGCCAGCTCGATGAACTGCTCGTTCTTGGCGACGAAGTCGGTCTCGCAGTTGAGCTCCAGCAGCGCGCCGTCGCCCGAGCCGTTGAAGTGCTCGGCGACCAGGCCGTTGGCCGCGGTGCGCTCGGCGCGCTTGCCGACGTCCTTGGCGCCCTTGAGGCGCAGCAGCTCCGTGGCCTTCTCGAAGTCGCCGTCCGCCTCGGTCAGGGCGTTCTTTACGGCCATCATGCCGGAGCCGGTCAGGTCGCGGAGCCGCTTGACGTCAGCGGCGGTGAAGTTGGCCATCGCTCTCTTCGCTTCTCTCGTCGTTGGTCGTGGACCCGCGACGGTCCCGGCGGCGTCGTCACGACGCCGCCGGGACCGGGGGATCAAGCCTGCTGGCCCTCGGCGGGGGCCTCCGCCGGAGTCTCGGCGGGCGCCTCGGCCGCGGCCTCGTCGGCCGGCGCGGCCTCGGCCGGCGCAGCGTCGGCGGGCGCGGCGTCGGCGGGCGCAGCCTCGGCCGGCGCGGCGTCGGCCGGCGCGGCGTCGGCCGGCGCCTCGGCGGTCTCCGCCTCCGCCGGAGCGGCGGCGGCCTCACCCTCGGCCTGCTTGTTCTCCAGCAGGTCGCGCTCCCACTCGGCCAGCGGCTCGGCGGCACCGGAGGCGGCGCCCTCGGCCGGCTTCTCGTCGGCGCCGGACGCGGCGCCCGCGCGCGCGAGGAGGCCGTCGGCCACCGAGTCGGCGACGACGCGGGTCAGCAGGCTGACGCTGCGGATGGCGTCGTCGTTGCCCGGGACCGGGTAGTCGACCTCGTCGGGGTCGCAGTTGGTGTCGAGGATGGCCACGACCGGGATGCCGAGCTTCTTGGCCTCGTTGACCGCGATGTGCTCCTTCTTGGTGTCCACGATCCAGATGGCGCTCGGAACCTTCGCCATGTCGCGGATACCGCCGAGGGTGCGCTCCAGCTTGTCCTTCTCGCGGCGCAGGCCGAGCAGCTCCTTCTTGGTCATGCCGGAGCCGGCCACGTCGTCGTAGTTGATCTCCTCCAGCTCCTTGAGCCGGGTGAGCCGCTTGTGGACGGTGGAGAAGTTGGTCAGCATGCCGCCCAGCCAGCGCTGGTTGACGTAGGGCATGCCGACGCGGGTGGCCTGCTCGGCGATGGACTCCTGAGCCTGCTTCTTGGTGCCGACGAACAGGATCGTGCCGCCGTGCGCGACCGTGGCCTTGACGAACTCGAAGGCGCGGTCGATGTAGGACAGCGACTGCTGCAGGTCGATGATGTAGATGCCGTTGCGCTCGGTGAGGATGAAGCGCTTCATCTTCGGGTTCCACCGGCGGGTCTGGTGGCCGAAGTGGACGCCGCTCTCCAGGAGCTGCCGCATGGTGACGACGGGTGCCATTGCCCGTGTTCTCCTTCTCTGGCCCTTCCGGGCCGCATTTGGTTGTCGCCCTGCGCCCGGGCGTCGCCCCACCGTCGCCGTGGCGACGGACCGAGGGGCGGCGCCCCACCATGTCTTCGGTGGCATGCGGACGCGTGAAATCAGCCGCCGGGACGCCCCTTGGCGGCTGTGATCCGGAAACGTTCCCCGGATCCGTGACCTCTCCGCTCACGGGAGCGGCTTCCCACCTCCCCGCCTGACGGCGGATCGGCGACGGCCTGGCCCTGGCCGGTGTCCTTCCGGGCACACATACAGATTATCAGGGCCCGGACGCCCCCGTGAATCAACGGACCGGGCGGTTATCCACAGTTGGCGCACCTCCTCGACGACCGGGCTCGCGGGGCGGCAGGCTCCGAGGCATGACCTTGCTCACACTGCTTCTCACCTGCGTGATCACCGCGTGCTCTCCGGGGGTGAACGCCTGGCGATGGCCCTTAGGGCCGCCCGCTCCACGGGTCCTGCGCGCTTTCTCCCCGCCCGCCGTCCCGTGGGGCCCTGGCCACCGCGGGGTCGACCTTTCGGCACGGCCCGGCGAGCCCGTGTACGCCGCCGGAGCCGGACGAGTCTCCTACGCCGGGCACCTGGCGGGACGGGGCGTCGTCGCCGTCGACCACGGGCCGCTGCGCACGACCTACCTGCCTGTCCGGCCCAGTGTCAAGGCCGGGCTGCAGGTGGCCCTGGGAGCCCGCCTCGGCGTCCTGGAGGACGCCCCTCTCCACTGTCCGACGCCATGCCTGCACTGGGGCCTGCGCAAGGGTCGCGTTTACCTGGACCCGCTGAGCCTGATCAGGCGGGAGGTACGGCTGCTCCCCCAGTGGCCGCAGGCCGCACCGCCGCAGGCGGCATCGCCACGGAGGGCACCGGCGAAGGAACACGAGCGGCATCCCCCGTCCGAACAGCCCACCCCTCCGGGCATGACGCTCCGCGACGCGACGACGGCCACCGGCGGGGCCGTCACGGGACTGGTCCTCGCCTACTCGCTGTCCTTCGCCTGGCGCCGCACCCGCGCACGCGTCCGCTCCCGCCGTCCGCCGCCCGGGGTCATCGACCTCGCCCACGAGCGGCGCCTGCGCCGCGTCCCTCAACGCCGCCAGGAACGCACCTAGGAGCCCACCGAACAGCCGGAGAGAGCCGCGGAGGCGCCGCCTAGTCCTCTCGGGCGGCGCGTGGGTGGGCTTGGCGGTGGACCTGCTTGAGCCGCTCGGCCGAGACGTGGGTGTAGAGCTGGGTGGTCTGCAGGGACGCGTGGCCGAGGATCTCCTGGACGCTGCGGAGGTCGGCGCCGCCCTCCAGCAGGTGGGTGGCAGCGGTGTGGCGGAGTCCGTGGGGGCTGAGGTCGGGCATCGTGCCGGCATCGGAGATCCGTGAATGGACGATGCGGCGGGCGCTGGTGGGGTGGAGGCGCCCTCCGCGAGCGCCGAGGAAGAGGGCCGGGCCGCTGTCCTCGGTCGCCACGGCCGGGCGTCCGGCCCTGAGCCAGTCATCGACGGCCCGGACGGCCGGTTCCCCCACCGGGACGGTGCGCTCGCGGTTCCCCTTGCCCAGAACGCGTATGGTCCGGCGGCCGGTGTCCAGGTCGTCGACGTCGAGGCCGCAGAGTTCACTGACGCGCACACCCGTCCCGTAGAGGACCTCCAGCACGGCCAGATCCCGCAACCCCATCGGCCCTTCGGCGTCCAGCGTGTCGAGAAGGCGTGCCGCATCGTCCTGGGTGAGCACACCGGGGAGGTCGCGGCGCTTCTTCGGCGTGCCCAGCAGCAGGCCGGGATCGCTCTCCAGCAGCCCGCGCCGGTGGAGGTGGTGGGTGAAGGCCCGGACCGCCGCCGTCCGGCGGGCGAGCGTGGCGCGCGCCCGCCCGAGGGCGTGCTGGCGGGCGAGCCAGGCGCGCAGCAGCGACACGTCCAGGCCCGCCGGGTCCGTCACCCCGACGTCCGACGCGTACGCGCACAGGTCCGCCAGGTCGCCGAGGTAGGCGCGCAGCGTGTGCGGTGAGACGCCGCGCTCCGCGTGCAGGTGCCGCCCGAACTCGTCCACGGCCTCGTTCAGATCCACGAGGCCACGCTGCGGCACCGGGCGGCCCCGAGCAAGCACCCACCGCCGCTTTCCACCGGATCGCCGCGAATGTCACCGCGGTTATCCACAGAACCCGGTTCTAATGCTGTGCGGAGCCGGCCTCCGGCAGCGTCGGAGGCCGGAGGTGAGGCACTTGACCGCCCACATCGAACTGGGCCGGCGCGGCGAGGACGCGGCGGCCGCCTACCTGACCGGGCTCGGCTGGACGGTGCTGGACCGCAACTGGCGCTGCCCGGAAGGCGAGCTCGACATCGTGGCGCACGACGGCCGCGCCCACGTCGTCTGCGAGGTGAAGACCCGCCGCTCAGGCCTGTACGGCGACCCGCTCGAGGCCATCACGGCCGCCAAGTCCTCCCGGTTGCGGCGGCTGGCCTGGCGGTGGGCCGCCGCGCACGGCGTCGGCGGCGCGCAGGTCCGGGTGGACGTGCTCGGCCTGGTCGTCAAGGGCGACGGCTTCTCGATCGATCATCTGAAGGAGGTGTGCTGAATGACGCTCGCCAAGACCCGCTCGGTGTCCCTGGTGGGGGTGGACGGCTTCGTCGTGGACGTCGAGGCCGCCCTCACCAGCGGGGTTCCCGGCCTGCACCTGGTCGGGCTGCCCGACACCGCGCTCAGCGAGGCCCGCGACCGCGTCCGCGCGGCGATCTTCAACTCCGGCGAGGACTGGCCCAACCGGCACGTCACCGTCTCCCTGTTCCCGGCGAGCATGCCCAAGAAGGGGTCGATCTTCGACCTCGCCATAGCCGTGGCCCTGCTCGCCGCCGCGGAGGTCGTACCGGCGCGGTCCTGCGCCGGACTGGTGATGATCGGCGAACTCGGCCTGGACGGCCGGCTCCGGCCCATCCACGGCGTGCTGCCCGCGGTCCTGGCCGCCGCCAACTACGGGTGCCGCACCGTCGTGGTCCCGCGGGCGAACGCCGCCGAGGCCGAGCTCGTCCCGGGCGTGGAGGTGGTCTCCGCGGCGACGCTGCGCGGCCTGCTCTGCATCCTGCGGGACGAACCGCCGCCCATCGAGGAGGCGGAGCCCGACGACGCGTCGGTTGCGGTCGACGGGTCGGCGATCCGGCGGCTCGACGTTCCGGCCGATCTCGACCTGGCCGACGTCCGCGGCCAGGCGGAGGCGCGGCGGGCGCTGGAGATCAGCGCCGCCGGCGGGCACCACCTGTACTTCACCGGGCCGCCGGGCTGCGGGAAGACCATGCTGGCGCAACGGCTGCCGACGCTGATGCCGCCGCTGGAGCCCGACTCCGCGCTGGAGGTCACCGCGATCCACTCCGTCGCGGGGACGCTCCCTCCCGGGCAGCCCCTGATCACCCAGCCCCCGTTCCACGCGCCGCACCACACGGCCAGCCGGGCGTCCATGGTCGGCGGCGGATCGGGCCGCGTGCTGCAACCGGGCGCCGTCTCGCTCGCCCACAGGGGCATCCTGTTCCTGGACGAGGCGCCCGAATTCATGGCGGGGACCCTCGACGCCCTCCGCCAGCCCCTCGAAGAGGGCGAGGTGCGCATCAGCCGGGCCGAGGGCACCTCCCGGTTCCCCGCCCGCTTCACCCTCGTCCTCGCGGCCAACCCGTGCCCCTGCGCCGCCGCCAAGCAGGTCGACTGCTCCTGCGCCCCCGGAGTGCGCCGCAAGTACAGCACCCGCGTCACTGGGCCGCTCCTCGACCGCATCGACCTCAAACTGGAGCTGGCTCCCGCCACCAGGGCCGAACTCCGCTACGACCTGGAGTTCGCCGAAGCGAGCAAGGTGGTGGCGGACCGGGTCATGCTCGCCAGGGAGCGGACGCTGAAACGCCTGACCGGAACCCCGTGGCGGACGAACTCGGAGATCCCCGGGCCGGAGCTGCGGCGCCGCTTCACGCCCGCCCCGGAGGCCATGCGGATGGTGGACGAGGCGCTGCAGCGCGGAACGCTCAGCGCGCGCGGCCTCGACCGTGTCCTGCGCGTCGCGTGGACGATCGCCGACCTCGCCGGTCACGACGAGCCCGACGCGGACGACATCGGCGGCGCCCTGGCGCTCTGGCACGCGGGGCGGTCATGACCTCGATCGCCATGACACCGGAGCGGGCGGCCCGCGCCGCGCTCACCGCCGTCGCCGAACCCGGCGACGCGTTCCTCAACCGCATCGTCGGCCGCTGCGGCGCCGAAGGGGCGCTCGACGTGATCCGTTCCGGGGCCGTCCCCGCCGACTTCCCCACCGCGCCGAAGGAGATCCAGCGGCTGGAGCACTGGCGCATCCGCCTGGCCGCCGCCGAACCCGACCGCGACCTGGCCGTCTGCGCGCAGTTCGGCGGCCGCCTGGTCTGCCCCGGAGAGCCGGAATGGCCCACCACCCTCGACGACCTCGGCGGTGAACGGCCCTACGCGCTCTGGCTCCGCGGCCCCGAGGACCTGCGCCACGCCTGCCTGAGATCGGTCGCCATGGTCGGCTCACGCGCCTCGTCCCCGTACGGGCAGCGGATGGCCTCCGACTTCGCGTCCGAACTCGCCGACGACGGCTGGACGGTGGTCTCCGGCGGAGCACTCGGCATCGACGCCGCCGCCCACCGCGGCTCCCTGGCCGCCGACGGCCGCACGGTCGCGGTCCTGGCCAACGGCGTGGACGTGCCCTACCCGGCCTCAAACGAGGGCCTGTTCGCGGAGATGGCACGCCGATCCCTGCTGGTGAGCGAGTCGCCGCCCGGCACCCATCCGCACCGGCTGCGCTTCCTCGTCCGCAACCGGGTGATCGCCGCACTCTCCCGGGGTTCGGTGATCGTCGAGGCGGAGGCCCGCAGCGGCGCCCTCAACACCGCGGCGTGGGCCCGCAAGCTCGGGCGCGTGCTGATGGCCATGCCGGGACCGGTCACGTCCCGCTCATCGGTCGGCTGCCATCAGCTCCTCCGCCAGGAGGACACCGTCCTCGTGAGCCGCACCGAGGAGATCATCGAGGCCGTAGGGCGGCTGGGCGTCGACCTGGCGCCGCCTCCGCAGACGCCCGTGCTCCCCCGCGACCGCCTGGAACCGGTCACCCGCGCCGTTCTGGAGGCCTTTCCGGCGCGGGGCGCGACCGGCCCGGCGGCCCTGGCCGCGAAGGCGGGCATGCCCCTGGCCGCCATCAATGCCAAGCTCGGCCTGCTGGCGGCGTCCGGCTTCATAGAGCGGGCTCCGAGCGGCTGGCGCCTCACCAAGTCCGCCAGATCCCCCCGCTGACGCACACGTTCCGCCAAGGAGACGACATGCCCCCTGGTCCCGAACCCCCCAGCGCCTCAAGCCCCCAGCACCTCAAGCCCCGAGCACCCCGAGCCGCACAGCACCCCGAGCCCCGTGCGGGTCGATGGTGGCCCTGGCGGCACGGAATCGAACCTCACAGCAGAACAAGCCCCCCAGCGCCCGAGCCCTACCTTCCAAGGCCATCGAGGCGCCCCTGGAGCCGCCTGCGCACCGAGAGGTCTGCGGATGCGCGGAGGAGCAGGGGCGTGCGGGTGGGGCGCGCGGGTCACTGATCGGAGGGAAGTTCGAAGTCGCTCTTCGCGAGTTCCTCGACGTTGACGTCCTTGAAGGTGACGACACGCACGTTCTTGACGAAACGTGCGGGGCGGTACATGTCCCAGACCCAGGCGTCCTGCATCGTGACCTCGAAATAGGTCTCGCCGTTGTCGGCGCCGCGCACCTGCAGGTCGACCGAGTTGGTGAGGTAGAACCTCCGCTCGGTCTCGACGACGTAGGTGAAAAGCCCGACGACGTCGCGGTACTCGCGATAGAGCTGCAGCTCCATCTCGGTCTCGTACTTCTCGAGATCCTCGGCGCTCACGCCCGTGCCCCTTCCGTACGGCCCTCGCCGGGGACCTCCCCTTCGGTCTCCTCCCCCAAGGCCATCTCCCCATTGTTACGCAAGGCACGCCCGACATTGACGTAGGAGAACCGATGCTCCGGACAGGGCCCGTGCTCGGCCAGCGCCGCGCCGTGCGCGCGCGTCACGTATCCCTTGTGAACGTCGAAGCCGTACTCGGGGTAGCGCTCATGGAGATCCACCATGATGCGGTCTCGGGTGACCTTCGCGACGATGGAGGCGGCGGCCACGCACGCGGCGACCTGGTCGCCCTTGATCATCGCCAGGCCCGGGGCCTCCAGGCCCGGCACCGGGAACCCGTCGCTGAGGACGTAGGCGGGACGGGTGTCCAGGGCCGCCAGTGCCCGCCGCATGCCGGTGACGTTGCAGCGGTGCAGGCCGATCCTGTCGATGTCGTGGCAGGGCACGATGATCGCGCTCCACGCGCGCGCCCGCGCGGTGATCTCGGCGTACAGTTCCTCGCGGCGCGCCGCCGTCAGCAGCTTGGAATCGGTGAGGCCCTCGATCCGCCGGCCCCGGCCGCCCTGGAGGATCACGGCGCCGACGACCAGCGGGCCGGCGCAGGCCCCGCGGCCCGCCTCGTCGACGCCCGCCACGGGACTGAACCCGGCGTGCTCCAGGGCGCGCTCGTAGGCGTGCATCCCCGCGTCACGGCGCGGCGTGAAGCGAAGTGGACGACCCTTCATGCTCCGCAGCGTACGTCGCCCGAAGACCCCGCCGCTCACCGAATGCCACTGTTCCGGGCATGTCCCCGATCACCCCGCTCCCGTGACCGGCCACAAGGCGGTTGCGGGCGCGCCGAGATCGAAGGGGCGCAGGACGGGCCACCAGCGCGGCTTCCGGCAAGGCGAGCACGCCCCCGCAGGTCGCCGCCGTGCAGCCGAGCGTCGTGTCGGGGCGCGTGCCGGCGGCTACGGGCGTCGGCGTCTGCGGCGCAGGTAGGCGATCGGAAGGGTGCCGAGGACTCCCAGCGCCATGGGCGTGGCGGGGGCCGCCATGGAGGCGGTCTTGAAGCCGGCCTGCTTGAAGGTGTCGGGGATCGGCAGGGTGTCGATGCGGTTCAGCGGCCAGACGATCACGAAGGCACGGCCGATGACGCGGTCGGTGGGGATGGTGCCGCCGCCCGGGTCGCCGCGGTGGGAGCGGGAGTCGTACGAGAGCTCCCGGTGGTCGCCCATGACCCAGAGCTGACCCGGCTTCACGTAGGCGTCGAACGGCTCGTTGGACGGCTTGTTCTGCTCGTGGGTCACCGGGTCGGTGTAGAGGTAGGACTTCTCGTTCAGGGGGACGCCGTTGACGGTGACGCGGCCCTGGGCGTCGCAGCAGTGGACGTGGTCGCCGGGGACGCCGATGACGCGCTTGATGTAGTCCTTCTCGTTGGGCGCCACGCCGAAGGCGGTGCCGACGGCGCGCAGCGCCTTCGAGAACGGGTTGGTCGGCTTCGAGATGTGGGTCTCGGGGTCCCAGGAGTCGAGGCCGTTGAAGACGACGACGTCGCCGCGGTGGATGTCGCGGGTGTGGTAGACGATCTTGTTGACGAGGACCCGGTCGCCGATCTGGAGGGTGTTCTCCATGGAGCCGGACGGGATGTAGAACGCCTGGACGGCGAAGGCCTTGATGACGAGGGCCAGGACGACCGCGACGACGATCAGGACGGGCAGTTCCTTCCAGAACGAGCCCGGCTTCTTCTTTTTCTTCTCGCCGTCGTCGTCGGCGGAGTCCTTCTCGTCGTTCCCGCCCTTCCCGTCGTCGGCGGGGCCGTCGGAGGCGTCGGCCGTCTTCTCCTCGGCGGAGGTCACGGTCTCCTCTTCATCGGGCACCGCGCCCTCGGCTTCGGAACGCACGTCTCTCCGATCGTCCTCGTCAGTCATCAGGGACAAAGCCTAGCGGCGACCCGCCCCGAGCACCGGTCGGCTGGGCGTGTCGCCGTGCACCTCAACCGCGTATCCACCCGAAACGGGCAACGCCCCGGAGACCGCAGCGGGTTCCCGGGGCGTCGGCGATCAGCGGGCTCAGAAGTCGCGCTTCTCCTTGATGCGCGCCGCCTTGCCGCGCAGGTTGCGCAGGTAGTACAGCTTGGCGCGGCGGACGTCACCGCGGGTCACGATCTCGATCTTGTCGATCGAGGGGCTGTTGAGCGGGAACGTCCGCTCGACGCCGACGCTGTAGCTGACCTTCCGCACGGTGAAGGTCTCGCGGGCGCCGCCGCCCTGCCGCCGGATCACCACGCCCTGGAAGACCTGGATACGGCTCCGGTTGCCTTCGGTGACGCGCACGTGCACCTTCAGCGTGTCGCCCGGACGGAAGTCCGGGACGTCGGCGCGCATGGCGGCCTTCTCGATCTCCTGGATCAGGGTGTGCATCGCAGCGGTTCCTCTTGGTCGAACGCGGGCGTCGAGAGGCCCCATGGGACATCGGTGGGGGCGTCGTGCCGCGGAGAGTGGTCTTCGTACCGCGCGTACGAGCGCACGGACGCTTTAGTCTGCCATATCTTCGGCGTCAACCGGAAAACCGGCCTCCCGCAGCACCCGGCGATCATGCTCGTCGAGGGCGCCGGCGGCGAGCCGGGGCAGCAGCTCGGGGCGGTGCCGGGCGGTGCGGCGCAGCGCCTCGTCGCGGCGCCAGCGGGCGATCGCGCCGTGGTGGCCGGACAGCAGGACGTCGGGGACGGGGCGGTCCCGCCAGACCGGCGGCTTGGTGTAGACGGGGCCTTCGAGCAGCGACTCCATCGCGCCGGGGGCGAAGGAGTCGTCGGCGACGGAGTCGGCGTTGCCGAGGACGCCGGGCAGGAGGCGTCCGACCGCCTCGACCATGACCAGGACGGCGACCTCGCCGCCGGCGAGGACGAAGTCGCCGAGGCTGACCTCGTCCACCGGCATCCGGGTGCGGGCCTCCTCGGCGACGCGGGAGTCGATGCCCTCGTAGCGGCCGCAGGCGAACAGCAGCCACGGTTCGGCGGCGTATTCGGCGGCGAGCGCCTGGGTGAACGGGCGGCCGCTGGGCGTCGGGATGATCATGCGGGGGGCGGCGCCGGGCGGCGCGAGGGCGTCGAGGGCCTCGCCCCACGGTTCGGGCTTCATGACCATGCCGGGGCCGCCGCCGTAGGGGGTGTCGTCCACGGTGCGGTGGCGGTCGTGGGTCCAGCCGCGCAGGTCGTGCACGTGCACGTCGAGCAGCCCGGTGCGGCGGGCCTTGCCGAGCAGGGAGATCTCCAGGGGCGCGAAGTACTCCGGGAAGATCGTGACGATGTCGAGTTTCATGATCCGTCGAGCAGGCCGGGGGGCGGGTCGATCACGAGCCGGCCGCCGGCGACGTCGACCTCGGGGACGAGCGCGGCCACGAAGGGGACGAGGGTCTCGCCGTCGGGGCCGCGCACGACCAGCAGGTCCTGGCCGTGGTGCAGGACGCCGGCGACCTCGCCGACGTCGGCGCCGCCGGTGGTGACGACGGCAAGCCCGATCAGTTCCTGGTCGTGGTACTCGTCGGGGTCGGCGGAGGGGGGGATGTCACCGGAGTCGACGACCAGCCAGGTGCCGCGGAGGGTCTCCGCGGCGTCGCGGTCGTCGATTCCGGCGAAGCGCAGGAGCAGGCGTCCCGAGTGCCACCGGGCCCGTTCCACGGTGAGGGGGCCGATGGACGCGGGATCGGTCTCGATCCGGGTGCCGGCGGCGAACCGGCCTTCCGGGTCGTCGGTGCGGACGTCGACGGTGACCTCGCCGCGGATGCCGTGCGGGCGGCCGATGCGCCCGACGACCAGCGGGTCGCTCATCGGCCCCGCCCCCGGAGGGCGAGGCCGCGAGGGCCGGCGGGCGAGAGGCCCGCCGGCGAACCGCTTCCGGCGGCGGCCGAGGCGGCCACCGCCGGGGCGAGCGTGCCCCGGCATGCGCGATGCCAGGGGCTCACTCAGCGGACCTCGTTGACGTCGAGCAGGTCCACGCGCACGTACCGGCCCCCGGACAGGGCGCTGATGACGGTGCGCAGGGCCTTGGCGGTACGACCGCTGCGGCCGATGACCTTGCCGAGGTCCTCGGGGTGCACGCGCACCTCCAGGACCCGGCCGCCCCTGATCCGGCGGGCGCGGACCCGGACGTCGTCCGGGTTCTCCACGATCCCGCGGACCAGGTGCTCGAGCGCTTCTTCGAGCACGTCAGCCCTCGCTCTTGGCTTCGTCGGTCTCGGTGGCCTTCGCCTCGGACTTCTTCGGCTCGGCCTTCTTCTTGCCGCGGGCGGCGGTGGCCTCGGCGGCGTCGTCGCCCATCGACTCCTTGACGGCGGCCTCGAAGGCGGCCTTCCGGTCGGCCTTGGGCTCGGCGACCTTGAGGGTGCCCTCGGCGCCGGGCTCGCCCTTGAACTTCTGCCAGTCGCCGGTGATCTTCAGCAGGTTGAGCACGGGCTCGGTCGGCTGCGCGCCGACGCCGAGCCAGTACTGCGCGCGCTCGGAGTCGATCTGGATGAGCGACGGCTCCTGCTTGGGCTGGTAGAGCCCGATCTCCTCGATGGCCCGCCCGTCACGCTTGGTGCGGGCGTCGGCGACGACGATCCGGTACTGCGGGTTCCGGATCTTCCCCAGACGCTTGAGCTTGATCTTGACTGCCACGGGTGTGGTGTACTCCAGACTTCATTACAGGGTGGGCGGCCCGTGCCAGGTGGGGAACACCGGCTCACCGCCGCCCGATGGACTCCGGCCGCGCAGGACGAGAGAGGGCGCCTCGCGGGTCCGGGTTTCCAGCCTGTCATTCTGCCAGATCGTCGCCGTGAACGCGCAATCGACGGACGCCGTGTTGCCCTGCCGTGCGGCGCCGCCTCGAAGGCCCCACCAGGCAGGCGGCGCTCCCCACCGGACGGTCGCGTTGCCCGCCCGAGGACGTCCGCAGGAGAACGCCCACGGCGCAAGGCGGTGCTTCCCACTAGACGGACCCGCGACCCGCAGCGCGGGGGTGGGCTCCCGCCGGACAGTTGTGACGCCCGCGGCGCGAAGCGATGCCCTCCGCCCCACGCGCCGGCGACCAGCAGCGCGGGGGGTGGTGCCCCCGCCGGACATGTCGCCCGCAGGGCGAGGCTGTGCCTTCCGCCGGACGGACCCGCGACCCGCGGCGCGGGGGTTCCCGCCGGACAGTTCTCTCGCCTGCGGGGCGGGGCGGGGCCTTCTGCTGGACGGGCCCGGGACCCGCGGCGCGGGGGTGCCTGTTGCCGGAGGCTTGTGCCGCGTGGGGTTTGCGGGAGGGCGCTCGCTGGCCGGCGCACCGCCGTCAGGGCGGTGCGCCGGGAGCGGTCACTTGTTCTTGCGGTTCTGGAGCTTGCCGAGGTCCGGCATCTGGAAACCGGGGGGCAACTGGCCACCGAGGCCCGGGGGCAGGCCGCCGCCGGGGGCGCCGGGGCCGCCGAGGCCGGGCGGCAGCCCCTTCGGCATGCCGTCGGCCGCTGGCTGCTGCTCCTGAGGGCGGTTGCCGCCGGCGCGCTTGCGCGGGTCGCCGCTGCGCTGCTTGCCCTTCTTGTTCTTGGCGGCCTTCGCGGCCTTGGCAGCCTTGCGGCGGCCTCCGGGCATGCCGGGCAGGCCCATGCCGCCGGCCATCTGCCGCATCATCTTCTGGGCGTCGAAGAAGCGGGTGACGAGGCTGTTGACCTCGCCGACGCCGACGCCGGAGCCCTTGGCGATGCGGGCCCGCCGGGAGCCGTTGATGATCTTCGGCTGGGCGCGCTCCTGCGGGGTCATGGAGCGGATGATCGCGGCGATCCGGTCCAGGTCCTTGTCGTCGATCTGGCTGATCTGGTCCCGGACCTGCCCCATGCCGGGCATCATCCCGAGCAGGTTGCCGATGGGGCCGAGCTTGCGGATCATCATCATCTGCTCGAGGAAGTCCTCGAGGGTGAAGTCCTCGCCCGAGGCGAACTTGGTGCTCATCCGCTCGGCCTGCTCGGCGTCGAACGCCTGCTCGGCCTGCTCGATCAGGGTGAGGATGTCGCCCATGTCGAGGATCCGGCCGGCCATCCGGTCCGGGTGGAAGACGCTGAAGTCCTCCAGCTTCTCGCCCGTCGAGGCGAACATGATCGGGCGGCCGGTGATGTGCCGGACCGACAGCGCGGCGCCGCCGCGGGCGTCGCCGTCGAGCTTGGTGAGCACGACCCCGTCGAAGCCGACGCCGTCCATGAACGCCTGGGCGGTGTTGACGGCGTCCTGGCCGACCATGGCGTCGACGACGAACAGCACGTCGTCGGGCTTGACGGCGTCGCGGATGTCGATGGCCTGCTGCATCATCTCGGCGTCGATGCCGAGGCGGCCGGCGGTGTCGATGACGACGATGTCGTGCTGGGCGTGGCGGGCCTGGTCGATGGAGCGGCGCGCGACGTCGACGGGGTCGCCGACGCCGCTGCCCGGCTCGGGCGCGAAGACCGCCACGCCGGCGCGCTCGCCGACGACCTGGAGCTGCTGGACGGCGTTCGGGCGCTGCAGGTCGGCGGCGACGAGCATCGGGGTGTGGCCCTCGGCCTTCAGCCACCGGGCGAGCTTGCCGGCGAGGGTGGTCTTGCCCGCGCCCTGGAGGCCGGCGAGCATGATCACGGTCGGCGGCGTCTTGGCGAACCGGATCCGGCGGGTCTCGCCGCCGAGGATGTTGATGAGCTCCTCGTTGACGATCTTGACGACCTGCTGCGCCGGGTTCAGCGCCTGCGAGACCTCCGCGCCGCTGGCCCGCTCCTTGACCTGCGCGATGAAGTCCTTGACCACGGGCAGCGCGACGTCTGCCTCGAGCAGCGCGATGCGGATCTCGCG
The DNA here is from genome assembly GCF_017573545.1 of Actinomadura nitritigenes. Lineage (GTDB taxonomy): Bacteria > Actinomycetota > Actinomycetes > Streptosporangiales > Streptosporangiaceae > Spirillospora > Spirillospora nitritigenes. The sequence goes on from NZ_JAGEOK010000003.1 coordinate 281,513, forward strand.
GGCCGTCGCGTTGATGTCGGCCTCGGAGAGCCGGCCCTTGCTGCGCAGCGACGAGAAGACCGACGTCAACCGGTCGGAGAGCGTCTCGAACACGTGTCTGGACCGTCCTTGGAAAGCTTCTGGGATCGCCTATCAGCGTATAGGGTCACCGGCCGGTCCCCGCCCGGTCGCCGCAGACGGAACGGCGGGCAGTGGGAGATGCGGCGGCGAAGCCCGCTTCAGGCGGCGGCGAAGCCCGCCTCAGGCGAGGGCGGACAGGACCTGGGAGCGGACCGCCGCGAGCGCGGCCGGGTCGGTGATCGGGGCGCCGTTCCCGTCCACGACGTAGAAGACGTCGACGGCCTCGGCGCCCAGCGTGTCGACCTGGGCGGCGCGGATGTGCAGGCCGCAGGCGCCGAGGGCCTGGCCGATCCGCCACAGCAGGCCGGGCCGGTCGTGCGCGCGGACCTCGACGACGGTGGCGGTGTCGGACGCGTCGTCCACGATCATGACGCGCGGGGGCGGGACGGCGGCGCCAGGCCGGATCCGGACGGAGCGGGCGCGGCGGTCGAGCCGGTCGGCGACGTCGAGCCGGTCGGCGAGCATGCGGCGCAGGTCGGCTTCGAGCGCGGCAGGGTCGGGCGGGGCGCCGTACTCGGGGACGGCGGTGAAGTCGAGGACGGCGGTTCCGGTGTCGGTGGCCGGGGACGAGACGGTGTGCGCGGTGCGGACGGCGAGGCGGTGCAGGGCGAGGACGCCGGCGGCGCGCCAGAGCAGTCCGGGGCGGTCGGGGGCGGCGACGGTGATGCGGGAGCCGGTGACGCGGACGGCGGCGCCGTCGTGGCGGGCGAGGGCGAGGCGGTCGGGTCCGAGGACGGGCGGGGGCGGCGGGGTGCCGCCGGACAAAGCGGCGGCGGCGCGGCGGGCGAGCTCGGCGACGAGCCGGGCCTTCCAGGCTCCCCACGCGGCGGGGCCGGTGGCGGCGCCGTCGGCGACGGCGAGGGCGGCGAGGAGTTCGAGGATCTCGCGCTCGCGGCCGGGGACGGCGGAGACGGCGGCGGTGACGGTGCCGATGGTGACGGGGTCGTCGAGGTCGCGGCGGGTGGCGGTCTCGGGCAGCAGGAGGTGGTGCCGGACGACCGTCTCCAGGACCCGGACGTCGCCGTCGGGGAAGCCGAGCGCCGCGCCGAGGTCGTGCGCGACGACGGCGCCGCTCGTGGAGTGGTCGCCGGGCCAGCCCTTGCCGATGTCGTGCAGCAGCGCGCCGACCAGCAGCAGGTCGGGCCGGGCGACCTCGCGGGTGAGGGCGGCGGCGCCGGCGGCGGTCTCGACGAGGTGCCGGTCGACGGTGAAGCGGTGCACGGGGTTGCGCTGCGGCCGGTTGCGGACGCGCTCCCAGTCGGGCAGCAGCCGGACGATCAGGCCGGCCTGGTCGAGGGCCTCCCAGACGCCGATGGCGGCGGGGCCGGCGCCGAGCAGCGAGACCAGCGCGCCGCGGGCCTCCGGGGGCCACGGGGCGTCCGGGAGGGCGGCGTCGGCGGCGAGGCGCGCGACGGTCGCGGGGGCGAGCGGGAGGCCCGCCTGGGCGGCGGCGGACGCGACGCGCAGCACCAGCGCGGGGTCGCTCAGGTCGGCGGTGCGGGCCAGGACGACCTCGCCGTCGTGCTCGACGGCGCCGTCCCCCACGGGCCGGCGCTCGACGGGGGCGCGGCGCGGCCCCGTGGCGCGCGCGACGCGGCGCCACAGGTGGTCGGCCGCGTAGGTGACCGTGCGGCCGGCCTCGGCGATCGCGCTGAGCAGGATGTTGGCGTCCGGCAGGCCGACGGCGCGGGCGACGGCCTCCTGCTCCTGGAGGACGAGCCGGTCGGTGGAGCGTCCGGTGGACTCGTGCAGGGCGTGCCGGATGTCGAGGAGCAGGTCGTGCGCGGCCATGACCCGCCCGTCGGGCGCGGAGGCGATCCACGACGCGGCGACGGCGCGCATGACGTGGACGTCGCGCAGGCCGCCGTGGGCCTCCTTGAGGTCGGGTTCGAGGAGGAACGCCAGTTCGCCCTGCTTCTCCCAGCGCTCCCGGCACAGCGCGGCCAGCTCCGGGAGCCGGACGCGGGCGTCGGCGCGCCAGTCGGCGAGGACGGCGGCGCGCAGCTCGTCCACGAGGGTGTGGTCGCCGGCGACGCGGCGGGCCGACAGCAGCCCGAGCGCCGCCTTCAGGTCGGCGCGCGCGACGGTCCTGGCCTCCGCGACGGTGCGGACGGAGTGGTCGAGGCGCAGGCCGGAGTCCCAGATCGGGTACCAGAGGCGGTCGGCGATCTCGGCGATGTCCGGGCGCCCGCGGTGCAGCAGCACCAGGTCGAGGTCCCCGCCGGGGGTCAGTTCGCGCCGCCCGTGGCTGCCGACGGCCGCGAGCGCGACGCCGGAGGGCGCGGCATCGGCGGGCGCCGTACCGGGCGCGGCGGCTGAGGCGGGGATGCCGGAGGAGGCGGCGCCTGAGGGTGGGGTGGCGGGGGGCGCCAACCGGCCGGGGATGTCGACTGCGCTGGCGAGCAGGGCCGCGAGGCGGCGGTCCAGGTCGCCGGCGCGGGCGGCCCGCGCCGCCGCGAGGGCGGCGCGGGCGGCCTCGGGAGCCCGGTCTCCGGCCGGAGGATGGACGAGGGTCACACCGCTCCTACAGGGCTTCCGGGCCGGTCTCGCCGGTCCGCACGCGGACCACGGTGTCCACGGGGACCGCCCAGACCTTGCCGTCGCCGATCTTGTCGGTGCGCGCCGACTTGACGATGACGTCGATGATGTCGTCGGCGTCCTCGTCGTCCACGAGCACCTCGACGCGCAGCTTGGGCACGAGGTCGACCTTGTACTCGGCGCCGCGGTAGACCTCGGTGTGGCCCTTCTGGCGGCCGTAGCCGCTGGCCTCGCTGACGGTCATCCCCTTGACCCCGAAGGTCTCCAGCGCCGCCTTGACCTCGTCCAGCTTGAACGGCTTGATGACGGCGGTGATCAGCTTCACGCCTCGGCCTCCACCTTCTTGTCGGGCGACACCGCGCGCGGTGCCGCGGTGCCGGTAACGGCGCCGCGGGAGGCGCCTCCTCCCGCGGGAGCGAGATCGTACGCGGTCTCGGCGTGCGCGGTGACGTCGATCCCGGCGGCCTCGTCGTCGGCGGAGATGCGGAACCCGATCGTCATGTCGATGATCTTTCCGATGACCCAGGCGATGGCGAACGAGTACAGGCCGATCACGACGGGGCCGAGGGCCTGCAGGCCCAGCTGGTGCGCGCCGCCGCCGTAGAACAGGCCCTTGTGCTGGCCCGGCAGGAACGGGTAGGCGGCCAGGAAGCCGAGCGACAGCGCGCCGATCGCGCCGCCGACCAGGTGGACGCCGACGACGTCGAGGGAGTCGTCGTAGCCGAGCTTGTACTTCAGGCCGATCGCGTAGGCGCAGACGGTGCCGGCGATGGCGCCGAGGACGATCGCCGCCCACGGGTCGATGAACCCGCACGCCGGGGTGATCGCGACGAGGCCGGCGACGGCGCCGGACGCGACGCCGAGGGTGGTGGCGTGGCCGTCGCGCATCTTCTCGACCAGGGCCCAGGCGCCCGCGGCGACGGCGGTGGCGATCTGGGTGTTCATGAACGCGAGGCCGGTGGTGCCGTCGACGGCGAGCTCGGACCCGGCGTTGAAGCCGAACCAGCCGAACCACAGCAGGCCGACGCCGAGCAGCACGAACGGCAGGTTGTGCGGCCGCATCGGCTCCTTCGGCCAGCCGCGCCGCTTGCCGAGGACGAACGCCAGGGCGAGACCCGCCGCGCCGGCGTTGACGTGCACGACGGTGCCGCCCGCGAAGTCCTCGATGCCGAGCTTGTTCAGCCAGCCGGTGCCCCACACCCAGTGCGCGACGGGGAAGTACACCAGCGTCGCCCAGGCGACGGTGAACGTCATCCAGGCGCCGAACTTGGCACGGTCCGCGATGGCGCCGCTGATGAGCGCGACCGTGATGATCGCGAACGTCAGCTGGAACATCGAGAAGACCATGGTCGGAATGTTGTCGCTCTGGTCCTTCAGCAGCCCTTCGGAGACCTGGGTCGCGACGCCCTTCAGCCCGACGGCGTCGAATCCGCCGATGAACTTGTTGACGAAGGAACTACCGTTGTCGGTGAAGGCGATGGAGTGCCCGAAGAGGACCCAGAGGATGGTGACGCTGATGATGGCGCCGAACGACATCATCATCATGTTGAGGACGCTCTTCGCCCGGGTCATGCCGCCGTAGAAGAAGGCGAGCCCGGGTGTCATGAGCAGCACCAGCGCCGCTGCCGCCAGCATCCAGGCGGTCGCGCCTGTATCGATCTTCATCTCGGAGAGTGCCCCTCCTCGACCGGAAACGTGGATGCCCCGAGATTCCTGGGCGGCCGTTTCACCGGCGCGCCGCCCGTGTTTCCGGGGTGTGAAACCCCGCCGCGGCGTGTTTCACGGCTGTTTCGGAACCCTCACCGCCTTACCCGCCGGCGGCAACCGTTTCCTTTTCCCCGGGTCATGCTCCGGTCCAGGTGAAAGGGCGCCCGAAAAGAACGGCGCCCCGCGACCGCAAGGGGTCGCGGGGCGCCGTGGGGCGGTGCCGTTCAGTCGCCGAGGATCGCGTCCACGAACGCCTCCGGCTCGAACGGGGCGAGGTCGTCCGGGCCCTCGCCCAGCCCGACCAGCTTCACCGGGACGCCCAGCTCGCGCTGCACCTGGACCACGATGCCGCCCTTGGCGGTGCCGTCCAGCTTGGTCAGCACCACGCCGGTGATGTTGACGACCTCGGCGAACACGCGGGCCTGCTGCATGCCGTTCTGCCCGGTCGTGGCGTCCAGGACGAGCAGCACCTCGTCCACCTCGGCCTGCTTCTCCACGACCCGCTTGACCTTGCCGAGCTCGTCCATCAGCCCGGTCTTGGTGTGCAGCCGGCCCGCGGTGTCGATGATCACCACGTTGACCTTGGTGTCGATGCCCTGCTTGACCGCGTCGAACGCGACGCTGGCGGGGTCGGCCCCCTCGTCCTTGCGGACGACCTGCGCGCCGACCCGCGAGCCCCACGTCTCCAGCTGGTCCGCGGCGGCGGCGCGGAAGGTGTCGGCGGCGCCGAGCAGCACGGTGTTGCCGTCGCCGACCAGGACGCGGCCGAGCTTGCCGCAGGTGGTGGTCTTGCCGGTGCCGTTGACGCCGACGACCATCAGCACCGCGGGCCGGTCGCCGTGCGCCTCGGTGCGCAGGGAGCGGTCCAGGTCGGCGCCGATCTGCTTGACCAGCTCCTCCTTCAGCAGCGCGCGGACCTCCTCCGGGCTGCGGGTGCCGAGCACCTGCACCCGGGTCCGCAGGTCGTCGGTGACCTGGCGGGCGACGGCGGCGCCCATGTCGGCGGTGATGAGGGTGTCCTCGATCTCCTCCCAGGCGTCGTCGTCGAGGGTGTCGCGCGACAGCAGCCCGAGCAGGGTCCTGCCGAACGTGTTCTGGGAGCGCGCGAGCCGGGCCCGGAGCCGGACGAGCCGTCCCGCGCCGGGGGGCGGCCGCTCGATCTCGATGGTGGGCGGCGGGGCCGGTGCCTCGGTGGGCGGCGCCCGCTCGATGGTGGGGGCCGCGGCCTCCGCCTCGTCGACGGCGGTCGCGCCGTGCTGCTCGGCGGGCGGCCGCTCGGCGGGCGGGACCGGCGGACGGCGGCGGCGGACCGGGCGGCGCAGCAGCATGACCCCGCCGACGATCAGCGCGACCGCGCACAGCGCGACGATGACGATCACATATTCCATAGCGTCCCCAGTTTTCCAGACCGGCGGCGCTGGACCTAACCCCCGCCGATCACGCGCCCGCACGCATGCGAAGAGCACGCCCCCGGCGGGCGTGCCCGATCAGCCCCGGAGCCGCGGCCCCGGGGTCTCCCCCGGTACCGATGCCCGTTCGGAGCTCTCCCACTCGTCGACGTTGCGCAGCAGGGCCTCCAGGTAGGAGCGCAGATGGGTGCGGTAGACATCGCTGTAGGTGCGCAGGTAGGCGATCTCGCGCTCCAGCTCGTGCCGCCGCGCGTCGTCGGGCGGGCCGCCCGGCCCGGGCGAGGCCGCCGCGGCGGGCGGCGGCACCGACCGGACCGCGGCGTCGGCGACCTCGGCGGCCTTGCGGTGCGCGTCCTCCAGCAACTGCTCGGCGCGGCCCTTCGCGTCGGACAGGATCGCCTCGCGGTGCAGCCGGGCCTCGTGCGCCAGCTCGCGGGTGTAGCGCTCGGCGTCCGCGACGTACAGGTCGGCGGTCTGCTGGGCCTGCGACAGGATCCGGACGGCCTGGAAGTGCGCGTCCTCGGGGGCCATGACGCCGCCCGCGCCGCGGCCCGCCTGGGCGCGCAGCCGGTTCACCTCCTCGCCCAGCGCGGCCTTGTGGTTGAGGATCTGGACGAGTTCCCGCTCGACGTACTGCAGGAAGTCGCGGACCTGGTCCTCGTCGTAGCCGCGGCGGCCGAGGGCGGCCCGCGCGAACACCACCGACTGCAGCTCGCCGGGGGTCAGCCGGGTGCCGTCGGGCACGACCGGGAGGTTCGGGGAGTTCACTGCGGTCACCTCTGTGCGTCGGCGAAGGATTCCAGGCGGATGCGGTCGCGGGCGACGCCCGACGCGACGAGCCGTTCGACGGCGGCCTCGGTCATCGCCGCCGGCCCGCACACGTAGGCGTCGTGGCCGGGCCAGGGGCCGCGCCGGGCCACCACGTCGGGCAGGTCGCCGTGCTCGACCTCCTCACCGGCGGGGCCTCCGGGGCCGGCCCCGTGCCCGCCGCCGGACCCCAGCAGCGCGGAGAAGCCGTGCCCGCCGGACTCGCCGGGCGCGGGCTCGTCCGACACGGCGGGGACGACGGTCAACCACGGCAGCTCGGCGGCGCGCTTGCCCAGGTCCTCCAGGTCGTACAGGCCGTCGCGGTCGCGGGCGCCGAAGAACAGGTGCACGCGCGGCGGTGCGGGCAGGCCGGCGATCTGCTCCAGGATCGCCTTGAGCGGCGCGAGCCCGGTGCTGCCCGCGACGAGCAGTACGTCCCGGCCGGACGACTCGTCCAGCGTGAGCGTGCCGATGGGCGCGCCCATCCGGACGCGGTCGCCGGGCTGGGTGGCGCGGACCAGGACGGGGCTGACCGGCCCGCCGTCCACCAGCCGGACGTGGAAGTCGACGGTGTGGTCGGGGCGCGGCGCGTTCGCCATCGAGTAGTACCGCCAGTGCCGCAGCCGCGACGGCACCTCCAGCGCGACGGACTGCCCCGGCGTGTACGGCAGCGGGCGGTCCGGCCGGATCCGCAGCACGGCGATGTCGAAGCGGCGCCGCTCCGCCTCGACGACCTGGCCGTTCCACCAGGCGGGGCTGGCGAGCGCGTCCTCGTCGGCGGCCTCCAGCATGACCTTGGCGACCAGGCTGTAGGCGGCGTTCCAGTCGCTCTCGACGTCCGCGCTCCAGGCCGCGCCGGAGAAGTGCCGGAGCGTGGCGAGCAGGCTCGCGCCGACGTGCGGGTAGTGCTCGGCGACGATGCCGAAACGGCGGTGGTCGCGGCCGAGCTGGCGCAGGAACGGGACGAGGGCCGGCAGGTCGTCGGCCTTGGCGACGATCTGGCCGAGGGCGCGCAGCAGCTTGTCGCGCTGCCCGGTCATCCCGATCGGGAACATGTCGCGCAGGTGCGGGTTGCGCACGAACAGGTCGGAGTAGAAGAACAGCGCGACGGCGTCGCCCTGCCCGGCGACGGCGGCGAAGTTGTCCTTCAGGCGCTGGGCGTCCACGCCGCGGTCAGGCGACGGGCTCGGCGGCGGCCTCCGTCATGACCTGGGCGACCACGCCGTACGCGGCGGCCCAGTCGCGCTCCAGGTCCTCGTTCCAGTCGGGGCCGCTGAAGTAGGCGAGGGTCGCCAGCAGGCTGGCGCCGACGGGGCCGTAGTGCTCGGCGGCGACCCCGAATCCGTGGTGCCGGCGGCCGAGGTCCTGCAGGAACGGGACGAGCGTATCGGTGTCGTCGACCGTCGACACGATCTGCGACAGCGCGCCGAGCAGCACCTCGTGCTGCTTGCTCATCGCGCCCGGGAACATGCTTCTGAGCTGCGGCTCCCGGGCGAACAGATCGGCGTAGAAATATTCGGCGACGACAATGCCGTTCGATCCCACCTGCGCGAAATTGTCCTTGAGTTTCTGCGCGTCCACGCTGTCCTCTCCAGCGGTTCTCCGAGCCCGGGCGGGGTGTCCGGGAGGGGAGCCGGAGAACCACGGGCCACATGACTAGTGGAACCATCGGACGGGCACAAGCCCGTCAGCGTCGCCGCGGGATCACGGTCGGTGCACGCCGCCGCTCCCATTCCCCCACCACCGGGGAAAATGCGGCGACGGCAATGCGCTATTCGGACGCGAAATATTTCGGATGGACACCGGAAACGTCCACGGAACGAGACGCTGGTCCATGCCGCCCACCATTTGGAATGGTCCAATCAGCGGCAGAATGAAAAATCAGGCGGAGTCCTGCTCGCGGAGGCGCTGGCTCACGACCTGGGTGACGCCGTCGCCGCGCATGCTGACGCCGTAGAGGGCGTCGGCGCCCTCCATGGTGCGCTTCTGGTGGGTGATCACGATGAGCTGGGACGACTCGCGCAGCTCCTCGAACACGGTGATCAGCCGCTGGGTGTTGGTGTCGTCCAGCGCGGCCTCGACCTCGTCGAGCACGTAGAACGGCGACGGACGGGCCTTGAACACCGCGACCAGGAACGCGATCGCGACCAGCGACCGCTCGCCGCCCGACAGCAGCGACAGGCGCTTCACCTTCTTGCCGGGCGGGCGCGCCGCGACCTCGACGCCGGTGGCGAGCATGTCCTCCGGCTCGGTCAGCGACAGGCTCCCCTCGCCGCCGGGGAACAGCCGCGCGAAGATCCGCTCGAACTCGCGCGCGGTGTCGTCGTAGGCGGCGGCGAACACCTGCTGCACCCGGTCGTCGACCTCCTTGACCAGGGCGAGCAGTTCCCGCTGCGTCTTCTTCAGGTCGTCGAGCTGCGAGGTGAGGAACGCGTGCCGCTCCTCCAGCGCCGCGAACTCCTCCAGCGCGAGCGGGTTGACCTTGCCGAGCTGGTTGAGCTGGCGCTCGGCGGCCTTGGCCCGCTTCTCCTGGACGGCCCGCACGTAAGGGACGGGCCGGGCGTCCTCGCCCTTGTCGGGGTCGGGCGGGACGGGCTGGTCGGGCCCGTACTCGTTCACGAGGGACTCGGTCTCCAGGCCGAACTCCTCCAGCGCGCGCTGCTCCAGCTGTTCGAGGCGGAGCCGCTGCTCGGCGCGCGCGACCTCGTTGCCGTGCACGACGTTGACGAGCCGCTCCAGCGTGCCCGACAGTTCCCGGACCTGGGTGCGGACGACCTTGAGCTCGGCCTCGCGGGCCGCCTTGGCCTGCTCCGCGGCCTCCCGCCGGCGGACGGCTGCGGCCAGCGACAGCTCGATCCGGTCCAGCGCGGTGCGCGCGCCCTTGAGGACGGCCTTCGCGGTCCTCGCCTGGAGCTCGCGGCGGGCGCGGCGCTCGGCGGCGCGGGCGCGCTCCTCGCGCTCGCGGCGGGCGCCGCGCTCCAGCGCGTCGGCGCGGCCGGTGATGGCCTGGACGCGCTCCTCGGCGGTGCGGACGGCCAGCCGCGCCTCCATCTCCGACGAGCGCAGCACCCGGAGGCGCTCGGCGAGCTCGTCGCGGGCGTCGGTGTCGTGCCCGGCCTCGTCGGCGACCTCGGCGGCCTCCTCCGACTCGGCGAGCCGCACCGCCAGCTCCTCGGCGGCCTCGGTGTCGCGCTCCAGCGACTCGTTCGCCGCGTCCAGGGCCTTGGTGAGCCGTTCGGCCTCGCCGCGCGCGGCGCGGACGTCGGCCTCCAGCCGTGCGGCGCGCTTGGCCTCCTGCGCGGCCTGCGCGTCGAACTCGCGGAGCCGCGCGCGGACCCGGTCGAGGTCGGACTGTGCCTGGTTCACCCCGGTCTGGGCCTGGTTGGCGGCGGCCTGCGCCGCGTCCAGCGCCGCCTGCGCGGACTGCTCGGCCTCCGCCGACGCGGTGAGCCCCTCCGCGGCGGCCGCGGCGGCGGTCTCGGCCGCGGCGAGGTCCTCGGTGGCCTGGTCGAGGGTGGCGCGCATCTGCAGCAGGCTCTGCCCGCCGCCGGCGGCGCCGCCCTGCGCCCAGTGCGCGCCGACGAGGTCGCCGTCGCGGGTGACGGCGCGCAGCGCGGGCTCGCGGCGGACGAGCGCGGCGGCGGCGGGAACGTCGTCGACGACGGCGACGCCGCGCAGCAGATGCTCCAGCGCGGGACGCACCGCGTCGGGCACGGTCACCGCGTCGGCCGCGTGGTCGACGCCGGGCACGCGTTCGGACCTGCCGGGGTCTCCGCCGCCGACGAGCAGGCCGGCGCGGCCCGCGTCGCGGGACCGCAGCAGCGTCAGCGCCGCCTCGGCGGTGTCGAGCGACCCGACCGCGATGGCCTGCGCCGCGTCGCCCAGCGCGGCGGCCACCGCCGTCTCGTAGCCCGGGCGGACGGTCAGCAGCGAGGCGACCGTGCCGAGCACGCCGTCGACCGACCCGTCGGCGCCCGCCGCGAGCAGCGCCTCGCCGCCGTCGGCGGCGCTGGCGAGGGTCAGGTTCAGCGCCTCGATCCGCGCCTGCAGCGCGGTGACCTTCTTCTGCGCGGCCTGGTCGGCGGTCCGTGCGGCGGCGACGGCGGAGCGCGCCTCCTTCAGCGCGCGGCGCGGCTCGTCGACGGCGGCGCGGGCGGCCTCGGCGGCGTCCTTGGCGGTGGCGAGCGCCTCCTGCGCCATCTCGTGCTCGGCGGCGAGCGCCGGGTCCTCGACGACCTCGGCCTCGAACGCCTCGAACTCGGCCTGCGCGGTCTCGGCGCGCTGCTCGGCCTCGGCCCGGGCGTCCGCGAGCCGGCCGATCTCCGAGCGGCCCGCCTGCGCCTTGCTGCGCAGCGCCTCGACGCGGCCGCGCAGCCGCGCCAGCTCCTCGCGGCGGTCGGCGGCGGCGCGGGCGGCGGCCTGCAGCCGGCGCTCCTCGGCGGCGAGCGCCTCCTCGGCTCCGGTGCGCTGCTCGACCGCGTCGGCCAGCCCGTCCTGCGCCTCGTCGAGCGCGGCGCGGAGCATCTCCTCCTGCTCGCGGATCTCGGCGGCCTCGCGCTCCATGTCCTCGGGGTCGCGCCCGCGGCGCTCCTCCTCGCGGGCTTCGGAGGCGTTGCGGTTCCGCTCGGCGGCGAGGTCGGCGACGCCCCGCAGCCGCTCCTTCAGCGCCGACAGCCGGAACCAGGTGTCCTGCACCTGCGCGAGCTTCGGCGCCTGCTCGGCCTCCTCGGCCTCCAGGACCGCCTCGCGCTCCTGCGCCTCGGCGAGGGCGCGCTCGGTCTCGGTGCGGCGCTCGCGGATCGCCGCCTCGTCGGCGGCCTCCTGCTCCAGCCTGGTGCGCAGCGTGACCAGGTCGTCGGCGAGCAGCCGCAGCCGCGCGTCGCGCAGGTCGGCCTGGATGACGGCGGCGCGGCGGGCGATCTCGGCCTGCTTGCCGAGCGGCTTGAGCTGGCGGCGCAGCTCGGTGGTGAGGTCCTGGACGCGGGTGAGGTTCGCCTGCATCGCGTCCAGCTTCCGCAGCGCCTTCTCCTTGCGCTTGCGGTGCTTGAGGACGCCGGCGGCCTCCTCGATCACCGCGCGGCGGCCCTCGGGGCCGGAGTGCAGCACGCGGTCGAGCTGCCCCTGCCCGATGATCACGTGCATCTCGCGACCGATGCCGGAGTCCGACAGCAGCTCCTGGATGTCCAGCAGCCGGCACGAGTCGCCGTTGATGGCGTACTCGCTGGACCCGGACCGGAACATCAGCCGGCTGATCGTGACCTCGGTGTAGTCGATCGGCAGCGCCCCGTCGGCGTTGTCGATCGTCAGCACGACCTCGGCGCGGCCGAGCGGCGCCCGGTTCGCGGTGCCGGCGAAGATGACGTCCTCCATCTTGCCGCCGCGCAGCGACTTGGCGCCCTGCTCGCCCATCACCCAGGCCAGCGCGTCCACCACGTTGGACTTGCCCGACCCGTTGGGGCCGACGACGGCGGTGATGCCCGGCTCGAACTTCAGCGTCGTGGAGGACGCGAAGGACTTGAAGCCGCGCAGCGTCAGGGTCTTCAGGTACACGCGCCCGTCGTCCTCCTCCTGCGCTGCCGGCTCCGGGAATCCGAACGAACGATACCGGCAGCGGGCGGTGCGAGCACGGCACCCGCACGGATGGGAGGCGGATTCGGGGCACGGCCCGGAACGCCGGACGAATGCCCGTTAATACGGCGAATGGCCGCAGAGACCCCGAGCTCGGTCAGACCGAAACCCTACGAAGGTTTGACCGGAGTTCGACCGCCCGGCGGCATGCTGTGACGCCCGTCGCCGGGTGGGGTGGGCAAAACAGAAGGGACGCCTGGTGACGGCGTCCCTTGTCCACTGCGAGGAAAAGGCGCCGATCAGGTCAGCGCCGGTTCACGATCCTTCACCGCGAGCGACACCACGTCGTCGTCGGTCGCCGTCGCAAGCGCGTCGTTCTCCGCCTGAAGCCGTACGAGCTCGGCTTCCAGGTCCCGCACGCGCTGCTGCAGGCGCCGCATCTCCGCGACCATCCGGGGGTCGGGACCGCCGACGTGGCCGAGTAGAGCCTTCGCCATGACTAAGGGTCCTCCACGCTGAGTAACCAGCAGGGATCGCGCACGAGAAGCATCTGAATCGGTGCGCGTATCGTCTAGAGTCGCACCGGCCGGTGTCCTGGTCAAGACGCACATCACAGGCCGGTAACAACCTTCCTCTACTAGTTTAGCAGGTAAAAACCGGAACCCCCTACCCGGTCACCGTTCCAGGAAACCGGAGGCCTCGCCGCGCGGCTCGCTCCACCGCCGCGTCACGCCGGTCACCTTCCCCGGGCGGTCCGGCGGGCCGGCGACGAGCGGCCGGCCGTCGAGCGGATCGGCCTCCAGCAGTTCCAGCAGCCGTTCGCAGTCCTTGCGGGTCCCCTCCGCCACGACCTCCACGCGCCCGTCGCTCAGGTTCGTCGCGCTGCCGGCCAGGCCCAGCTCCAGCGCGCGCGCCCGCACCCACCAGCGGAAGCCCACGCCCTGCACCCGGCCCCGCACCCATGCGGTCAGCCGCACCGTCTCCTGCTCCAGGTCCTCCATCGCGCCCTTCCCGCCCCCCTCGATCCCGAACGCGGGGAAGCCTAGTACCGCACTCGGCGGGGCTTGGGCTGGCACACCGGGCAGCTGTAGGACGAGCGGTTCATGAACTCGTCGCGGCGGATCGGCGTCCCGCAGCGGCCGCACGGCTCGCCACGGCGGCCGTACGCCTCCAGCGACCGCTCGAAGTAGCCGCTCTCCCCGTTGACGTTGACGTACAGGCTGTCGAACGAGGTGCCGCCGACGGCCAGGGCGGCGCCCATGACCTCCCTGGCGGCCTCCAGCACGCGCGCGGCCTCCGCGCGGGTCATCGTCTCGGTCGGCCGCGCCCAGTGCAGCCTCGCCCGCCACAGCGCCTCGTCGGCGTAGATGTTGCCGACCCCGCTGATGAGGGACTGGTCGAGCAGCGCCCGCTTGATGCCCGTCTTGCGGCGGCGCAGCGCCCGGTAGAACGCCTCCGCGTCGAACGCGTCCTCCAGCGGGTCGGCGGCGATGTGCGCGATCGGCTCCGGGACGAGCGCGCCGGCGTCGAACGCGTCCGGCACGAGGTCGGCCACCATCAGGTGCCCGAACGTCCGCTGGTCGACGAAGCGCAGGTCGTGGCCGCCGTCGTCGAACACCATCCGGACCCGCAGGTGCTTCTCGCGCTCCCGGTCCGGCTCCCCGACGAGCAGCTGCCCGCTCATCCCGAGGTGGGCGAGCAGCGCCTCGCCCGCGTCGCCCTCCGACTCGGCGCGCAGCGGCAGCCACATGTACTTGCCGCGGCGGCGCGGGGCGAGCACGGTCCGGGCGGCGAGCCGCCCGGCGAAGTCGGCCGGACCGGCCTCATGGCGGCGGACCGACCGCGGGTGCAGCACCTCGGCCGACGCGATCGTCCGGCCGGTCGTCCACCGCTCCAGCCCGCGCCGGACGACCTCGACCTCGGGGAGCTCAGGCACCGGCGAGCCCGGCCGAGCGCGATCCCTTCGGCCCCGCCTGCGGCTGGGGCTGCGGCCGGTCCTCCGGCTCCGCGGCGGCGCCCGCCTGTCCCGCGTGCCCCGCGTGCCCGGCCTGCTCGGCCGCCTCCCGCTGGACGACGATCTCGCGGATCGCGTTCCAGGCGGCCTCGGCGGCGTGCTGCTCGGCCTCCTTCTTGCTGCGGCCCTCACCGGACCCGTAGGTCGCGCCGCCGACCCGCACCGACGCCCGGAACGTCTTCTGGTGGTCGGGGCCGCTCTCGGCGACGTGGTACTCGGGGACGCCCAGCTCCTCGACCGCGGTCAGCTCCTGCAGCGAGGTCTTCCAGTCGAGGCCGGCGCCGAGGCCCGCCGAGCGGGCGATCAGCGCGTCGAAGAGCCGGTGCACGAGCGCGGACGCCTCGTCCAGCCCGCGGTCCAGGTAGACGGCGCCGATCAGCGCCTCCAGGGTGTCGGCGAGGATCGAGGCCTTGTCGCGGCCGCCGGTGCCCTCCTCGCCCCGGCCGAGCCGGATGTGCGCGCCGACGCCGAGGGCGCGCGCGACGCCCGCCAGCGCCCGCATGTTCACCACCGCGGCGCGCAGCTTGGCCAGCTGCCCCTCGGGCAGGTCCGGGTGGCCCCGGAACAGGGTGTCGGTGACGACCAGGCCGAGCACCGAGTCCCCGAGGAACTCCAGCCGCTCGTTGGTGGGCAGGCCGCCGTTCTCGTAGGCGTACGAACGGTGCGTCAGCGCGCGCTCCAGCAGATCGCCGGTGACCTCCACGCCGAGCGCGGCGGTCAGCTCCGCGCGGTCGGGAGCGGGATCGGACGACTTCTTGCTCACAGGCCCTCCTCGGAGGCCGGGCACCGCGCAGGGCGCGGTCGCCGCTGTGGCGCGGCGGCCGGGGAGGCCGCGACGGCGAGCAAGCACGACGCGTCCGGGTCGCCCCGGAAGGACGCCGTCCGCGAAGACGAGGTGCGCGCCGGTTCGGATGATCCCGGCGTGCACCACGGCTCCGGGCGCAGGGTCCGCGCCGCTCACCACGCCGACGTCACGCGCCGGGGTGGTCGGGGTTGCCGCGCGTCCGCGAGGGGCGGGCGCCCGCCCGCGCCGTTCGGCGCGCACGGGCGGATCCGCCCCCCGGGATGCGAAAAGGCTCAGGCCGACGGGGCGATGACCTGCCGCCGGTCGTAGGTGCCGCACGTCGCGCACGCGGTGTGGGGCAGCTTCTTGTCACGGCACGTCGGGCACTCGACGAGGGTCGGCGCGGTGGCCTTCCACTGCGAGCGCCGGTGCCGCGTGTTGCTGCGCGACTTCTTCCGCTTCGGGACGGCCACGTCAGCCCTCCTGCTTTCCTTGTTGGTCGACTGATCCACGGGGACCGGAGTCCCCGCGTCCCCCCTCGGGAGGCTCCGGCGACGTTTCGCCGGCGAGGTCCTGCAGCGCCGCCCAGCGCGGGTCGACGACGTCATGGTGGTGATCCGGGCCGACATCGGCCAGCCGTGCGCCGCACTCCGCGCACAGGCCGGGACAGTCGTCCCGGCACAGCGGCGAGAGCGGCAGCGCGAGCAGCACCGCGTCCCGGAGCACCGGTTCGAGGTCGAGCAGGTCGTCCTCGAGGCGGAGCTCGTCGTCGTCGGCGTTCCCGCCGGAGCGGGTGTCAGGATAGACGAAGAGCTCCTGGAAGTCCGCCTCGAAGGTCGAGGCGATCGGGTCCAGGCAGCGGGCGCACTCCCCCTCGAGGGGAACCGTCGCCGTGCCCGTGACGAGCACCCCCTCCAGCACCGCCTCGAGCCGGAGGTCCAGCTCGATCGCGGCGCCCTCGGGAACGCCCACCATCTCGACGCCGAAGTTCTCCGGAGCCGGCACGGACAGGCGCATCTCCCGCGACGACCCGGGTTGCCTGCTGAGAGCTCGGGTGTCGAGCACGAGCGGGGCGTTGGGATCGAGGCGAGTCAGCGGAGTCCTGCTTTCGTGAGGCATGGCGAACTGCGGCCGTCTTGATGGCCGATGTCCCAGGGTACCGAACACCGGCCGATGCCCCCAACTCGCGCCCCTCCCACCAGCGCCGCGGCCATCAGTGTCCGGTTGCGGGACGCCCCCGCACCTCCGGTAAGAGCCCCTGAGCGTCGCCTTCCGCTCCGCCGGTGCTCGGCTCCAGGCGCCGGTCAGGTCTGCTGCTGCAGCCGTTCCACGAGGCGGTCGTGCACGAGGTCGGGGACGAGGCCGGAGATGTCGCCGCCGAACTTCACGACCTCCTTCATCAGGCTGGAGGACAGGAAGGCGTACTCGGGGTTGGTGGCCATGAACAGCGTCTCCACGCCCGCGATGCGGTGGTTCATCTGCGCCATCTGCAGCTCGTACTCATAGTCGCTGACCGCCCGCAGCCCACGGACGATCACCGGGATGTTCTGCTCCTTGCAGTAGTCCACCGTCAGCCCGTAGAACTTGTCCACCTTGACGTTGCCGTACTCCTCGGTCACGGCCGTGATCATGTCGGCGCGCTCGTCGACGGTGAAGAGACTCTTCTTGTTCTTGTTGATCAGGACGGCCACCACCACCTCGTCGTAGAGGCGGGAGGCGCGGCTGATGATGTCGAGGTGCCCGTTGGTAACGGGGTCGAACGATCCCGGACAGACGACACGGCGCACGGCGCGAACCCCTTCGGTCCCGGTTTCTGACCTGCGGCGCGAACGTACCAAATCCGGTTCGGCCCGCTTTCACCCGGGCTGCTCGGTGGCCCGCCGCCGGTCAGCCGCCCAGCGCGTCGAAGATCTTCGCGGCGATCGGGCCGGACTCGATGCCGTAGCCCTCCTTCTCCGTCATGACCGCGACCGCGTACCTCGGGTCGGTGCGGGGGCCGAAGCCGATGAACCAGCGGTCGTTGTAGGGCTCGTTCTCCACGTCGGCGGTGCCGGTCTTGCCGCCGGCCACCGAGGTGCCCCGCAGCTCCTTGCCCGTGCCCTTCGCCACGACGGCTTTCATGAGGTCCTGCATCTGGCTCGCCTGGTCTGACGTCAGCGGGCGCGCCATCACCTTCTGGTCCGCCCGCTGGACGACCGACCCGTCGGCGGCCCGCAGCTTGTCCACCAGGTACGGCTGCATGACTTTCCCGTCGTTCAGCACGGCCGCGGCCACCAGTGCCATCTGCAGCGGGGTCGCGACGGTGCTGCCCTGGCCGATCGAGCCGAGCGCGCTGAGCACCGGCTGGCCGGTCTCCGGGAACGCGCTCGGCGCCGCGGACATCCCGTCGGCGATCTTGATCCGGGAGCCGAAGCCGAACCTGCCCGCCTGCTCGTGCACCGCCGCGTTGCCGGGGTTCTGCGCGCCCATGTACGCGAACGTGGTGTTGCAGGACTGGGCGTAGGCGTCGATGAGCGGGATCGGGTTCTGGTCGCATTCGCCGCCGATGTCGCCGGCGTCGTTGTTGATCGGCTGCCCGCCGCCCGGCGCCCGGTAGCTGCGCCCGGCGCGGACCTGCGAGTCCTCGCTCTTGCCCGCGCTCAGCGCGCTGGACGCGACGATCGTCTTGAACGTCGAACCGGGCGGGTACACCTCGCCGGTCGCCTTGTTCAGCAGCGGCTTGAGCGGCTCGGAGTTCAGTTCGTTGAAGGCCGCCTGGGCCTTGTCCCCGCTCAGGACCGACACGTCGTTGGCGTCGTAGGACGGTGTGGAGGCCATCACCAGGACGGCGCCCGTCCTCGCGTCGATGGCGACGGCCGCCGCGCGGCGCGCGCCGCTGGCCTGCAGCGCCTGGTAGGCGGCGCGCTGCGCCTTGACGTTGATCGTGGCCTCGACGGTGCCGCCGGGGATGCGCTTCCCGATGATCTTGTCGATGAGGTTCGTGGTGGCGAGCCGCGCGTCGCTGCCGTCCAGGAAGTGGTTCTCCGCGCCTTCGAGCCCGGTCTCGGTGAACGGCGAGAAGTACCCCGTGATGGGCGAGAAGACCTTGCTGTCGGTGTAGTGCCGCTGGTATGTCTTGCCGTCCGAGGTGAGCTCCGACCAGGCCAGCCGCTGCCCGTCGGCGACGATGGGGCCGCGCTCGACCTTGTTGCGGTTCTCCAGGCGGCGCGCGTTGAGGCTGCTGTCCCGCAGGTCCTGCGCCTGGAAGCCCTGAACGTAGGTGATGTTGGCGAGCAGGGCGACCGTCATCGCCAGCGCGACGACCCATGTGGCAGCCAAGGCCCGGTCGATCCCCGGTCTCATGCCCTGGCCCCTACCCCGCGCATGACGCCCGACCCGTCATCGCCGCCCACTCCCAGGTGATTCCCAGCGGCCGTTCAGGGGGCGTTCAGCCGCCGAGCGCCCTGCCGTACCAGAACACGGCCTCGCCGTAGCGCCGGTCGCGTTCCCCCTCGTACCCGTCCGGCCAGACCAGGTTATGACCCCGGACGGACCGCTCGACGACGACCAGCGCGTCCGGGGCGGTCCAGCCGTGGTCGCGCAGGTCTTCGAGCAGGCCGGTGACGGCGGCGTCGGCGAGGGCGTAGGGCGGGTCGGCGAAGACCAGGTCGTACGGCTCGTCCGGCGCGGTGCGGACGAGGCGCTCGACCTTCTCCCCCAGCGGGACGGCCCCGGGCAGCCCGAGCGCCGCGGCGTTCTGCCGGATCACCTTCAGCGCCCGCGGGTGCGACTCGACGAGCAGGGCGTGCGCCGCGCCCCGCGACAGCGCCTCCAGCCCCACCGCGCCGGACCCCGCGTACAGGTCGGCGACGCGCAGCCCGTCCAGCGGGCCGAGCAGGGCCTGCACGGTGGAGAACAGGCCCTCCCGCGCCCGGTCGCTCGTCGGCCTGGTGTCCCGTCCGGCCGGGACGGCCAGCCGCCGGCCCCCCGCACTCCCCGCGATGACCCTGCTCATCGGTCCAGTTTCGCAGGATCCGGTGCCCGGCCGCGCCGCCGCGTGCGCCGGGTTGCGGGGCGAAGCACCGGTCCGGGACTCCGGCCTGCCGGGCCCCGACCGGCCGTCCTGACTCGATCGACCGCCGCGGGTCGTTGCGGAAGGTGCACAAACGACCACCGAGACCGTTGTGAACCTGTCCCCAAATACGAGGGCGGCCGTTCACTTCGACTACCTGACGTGTCAACGTGCTCGCAGGTTGTGCAACCCGTACCCCTCCCCCTCAGGAGCATCCGTGCACCACGGTAGGAGAATCGCGGTGACGGCCGGAGCGACGGTTCTCGGCATCGCCGCCATGAGCGGCGTGTCGAACGCCGACGCCTCCCGTCCCCCCGCCCACCAGCCGTCCCTCCGGCTCGCGTCCGCCGCGCAGCCGGCGGGAACCCGCGAGCCCAAGGCCCGGAGGCATCCGGCCCGGCCCGCCGGACACCGCCTCCGCGCGAAGGGCCCCGCGCACAAGGTGAAGGTGAAGCGCGCCAAGCCGACCGCCCAGCCGACTGCGAAGGCGAAGCCGGCGGCGCCCGCGCTGGACCTGCACCTGACCGCCACCCTGGCCTACGACCGGCGCACGAACACCGCCGGCGCCGGCCTCGACCTGGGCGCGGGCGTCAGGACGCCGGACGGCGAGGTCGGCCTCCGGGTGCGGGCCGGCGCGAACGTGGGCCTCAACGACGCCACCCTCAATGCGGGTGCCCGCGTGGACGGGAACGTCAGAACACCGGCCGGGAGCGCGAACCTGAAGGTGAGGACCGGGGGAACCCTGTCGGCGGGACGGCGGCTCATCAGCGGCAACACCGAACTGGCCGCCGGGCTGGCGCCGGCGGGCGGCACGCCCGTGTCGGCGCACCTGAACCTCGGCGCCTGCGTCGGCGGCGGCTGTGAGCAGGCCCCCGCGCCGCCGAGCCCCCCGACCCCACCGCCGACCGAGCCGCCCACCTCGCCGCTGCCGCCGTCGCCGCCGGCGCCGCCCGCGGGCCCCACCACCCCGCCGAGCCCCTCCCCGGCGCCGCCCGCCCCGCCGTCGGCGCCGCTGCTGCCCGACCTGCCGCCCGCGCACGGCGGCGGACTCGGGTCCGGCGTCTCCGCGTCGGCGTACGTCCCGCCGAAGGGCCTGCCGTTCACCGGCACCGACGCGCTGCCCATCGCCGCGCTCGGCCTCGCCGCCGTCACGGCCGGGGTCGCGGCGATCGCCGCGACCCGCAGGCGGGCCGCGGCACGCGAGTCCTGACCCGCCTTCACGGTCCAGGGGCGCCCCGTGTCCGGAACGCCCCTGGACCGTCCCCGCTTCAGAGCCGCTGCGAGGACGCCACCGTCCACTCCCCGCCCGACCGCCGCAGCAGCAGGCGGTGGAACGAGACCGGGTCCTTGTCGGTGCACGCGCCCTTGCAGTCGCCGACGGCGACGAGCGCGGTCAGCCCCTGCGACCCGCCGCCCGCGCGCAGTCCCAGCTCCACCGGCGTCCCCGACGCGACGGCCGGGTCCCGGTAGACGGCGCCGAGCGCTCCGCGCGCCTGCGCGCCCGGCCACGGCAGGCCCGAGGTGTCGGCGCGCTGCGACCCCGCCTTGAGCGTGTAGAGGGTGTCGAGGAGCCACCGGTTCCCCTGCCGGACCATCGTCGCGCGCATCGGGTCCGACAGCAGGCGCGGCGAGGCGTCCTCGGCGCGCACCGTCCGCTTGACGAACGACAGCACGGTGACGCTGCCGGACGCCGCGCCGACCACCGCGGAGTCGACGACGTCGGTGGTCACCGACCCCTTCTTGTCCTGGAGCTCCTTGCGGTAGCCGCTCGCGGCGAGCTGCCGGTCGTAGTCGGCGCCGTAGCGCGGCGTCGACACCTGGTGCGCCGCCGCCACGTTCCGGTCGAGCGAGGAGTGGTCGAAGCTGAGCACCGACCTGACCGCCTCCGCGGCCGGCGCGATCGCCGCGTTCGCCGCGGCGGGCGGGCCCGCCTGGTCGGTGGACGCCGTGGCGGGCGCGTCCGACGAGCCGTTCGCCAGCACGGCCCAGGCCGTCCCGCCGCCCGCGAGGACGGCGAGCGGCACCGCCGCGAGCGCCGCGCGGCGGCCGACGCGGTGCGGCGGGCGCGGGACCGTGTCCGGCGTCGGCGGCTCCGGTCCGGTCCCCGCCGCCGCGAACCGGTCCGGCAGGGGCGGCGTGCGCCGGTCGCCCGCGAGCTGCGCGCCGGTCGTCAGCGCGCCGCCGGCCCGCGGCGCGGGCGGGACGTCGCGGCCGATCAGGTCGAGCAGCACCTGCTGCGCCTCGGGACGCCGCGCCGGGTCCTTCGCCAGGCAGGCGGCGACGGAGCCGCGCAGCGTCCCCGGCAGGGGCGACAGGTCCGGCTCGTAGTGCAGGATCCGGTTGAACACCGCGGAGATCGAGTCGTTGCCGAACGGATGCCGGCCGGTCGCGGCGAACAGCATCGTCGCGGCCCAGGTGAACATGTCCACGCCGGTGCCGAGCTCGGCGTCGGTCACCTGCTCGGGCGCCATGTAGGACGGCGTCCCGACGACGCCGCTGCCCCGCGCCGCCGATTCGCCGATCAACCGCGCGATGCCGAAGTCGATGACGCGCGGGCCGTCCGGCCCCATCAGCACGTTCGACGGCTTGAAGTCGCGGTGCAGGATGCCCGCGCGGTGGATCGCCGCGAGCGCGGTGACCGTGCCGATCGCCAGCCGGTCCAGGTCGGTGCCGGCGCGCGGGCCCCGCTCGCCGACCAGGCCGGTCAGCGACGGGCCCGGCACGTACTCGCTGACGACGTACGGCGTCTCGGCGGACACGTCGGCGTCGACGACCTGCGCCGTGCAGAACCCGGCGACCCGCTCGATCAGCTTCAGCTCGCGCTCGAACCGGGCCCGCCACTCGGGGCTGCGGCTCAGCTGCGCGCGGAGCAGCTTGACGGCGCCGTGCATGCCGTCGTCGCGGCGCCCCAGGTAGACGACGCTCTGCCCGCCCTCGCCGAGCCGTCCGAGCAGCTCGTACCGCCCCAGCCGCCCCGGGTCGTCCGGCCGCAGTGGGGCAACGGGCGTCATCGGCTCTCCTCCGTCGCGTGGACCGCCACGGGAACACCTACCCGCGCCGGCACCGTCCGGCCCTTACCTTCCGGTATCACGTTAGACGTCGGTGATCGTCCGTGAGTTCTCGGTTCCGGTGCGTTGCCGTGCTCGCCCAGGGGTCGGTCCCTGACGCCGCCGCGCAGGCCTTGAAGCGAGCAGGGCGCCCCACCCCAGAACGTCCCGCCCGCATCGAGACCGGCGCGGTGGAGGTGAGAGCGGGCCGCCGGCGCCGTGCCACGCCGGCGGCCCGCCCGCGAGCCCGCGTACGCCTACGCGAGCGCCCAGCGGACCTGGGTGCGCACACCCGGGTCCGGGTCGGTGAGGGACTCGGTGAGCGCCGTGACCACCTCGGGACGGTCCGCCGCCCACTGCTCGAGCGCCCGCACGGCGGCGCGCCGCACGTCCACGATCCGGTCGCCGAGGGCGCGGACGAGCGGCTGGACGGCGACGTCGGCGCGGGCCCGGCCGAGCGCCCGCACGGCGCGGCGCCGCACCTGCCAGCTGGCGTGCGCGGTCGAGGTGACGACGCGTCCCTCCAGCGGTCCGGGGACGCCCAGCTCCGCCGCCGCGTCGAGCGCGGCCATCCGGACGACGGGGTCGTGGTCGCCGAGCAGGTGCTCCAGCGCGGTGAGCGCGGCGGGGCCGGACAGCCGGGCGAGTCCCTCGGCGACGGCGACCCGCACCTCGCGGGACGGGTCGTCGGCCGCGTCGGCGACCTCGGGCACGGCGCCGAGCGCGACGAGCCCGAGCACGGCCTGGATCCGGATGTTCGGCTCGTCGTCCTGCAGGCCCTGCGCGTACAGCTCCCCCGCGCCGCGGGAGAGGACCGCGAGCAGTTCGGCGGCGGTGTCGCGGACGAGCCCGTCGCGGCCGCGGGCGGCGGCGAGCCGGAGCGCGCCGATGCCGTCCTCGCCGATGTAGAGCTCGGGCAGCCGGCGCAGGGCGTGGGCGGCGCGCCCGCGGACGTCGCCGTCCTCGTCGGCGAGCGCCCAGGCGAGGGTGTCGCCGGCGCCGCGCGGCGCGTCGCCGGCGCGGACGGCGGCGGTGAGCGCGGTGACCGCGGCGGCGCGGGTCGCGGGGTCGGCCGCGCGGAGGGACTCCTCCACGTCGTCGAGCCGGGTGATCGTCATGGTGTGGCCTCCTGGAAGCCGTCGGTCCTGGACGGGCCGGGCGGGCGCCCGGACCCCGGGCGGGATCAGCGACGGGAACACAGGGCGCTGGCCACGCGCCGCAGGTCGACGTGCAGCCGGGCGACGAGGGCCGAGTTCGGGGTCACACGGCCATCGTGGCGGCGATCCGGCAAAAAGTCAACTTAATCAGTAGGAATTATGTCTTTTCCAGGAAGCCGGCGCGGTCCTCGTCCAGCAGCGACGCCAGCACGGTCGCCAGCCCCGGATGGCCGGACAGGTCCGGATCGGCCTCGACCAGCGACGTCGCCTCCTCGCGCGCGTCGCGGATGACGTCCTCGTCGCGCTGCAGCGTCAGCAGCCGCAGGCTGGACGCGCGGCCCGCCTGCGCCGCCCCCAGCACGTCGCCCTCGCGCCGCTGCTCCAGGTCGAGCCGCGACAGCCGGAACCCGTCGGTCGTCGAGGCCACCGCGTCCAGCCGCTCGCGCGCCTTGCTCCCCGGCTCGGCGTCGGTCACCAGCAGGCACAGCCCGTGCAGCGACCCGCGCCCGACCCGCCCGCGCAGCTGGTGCAGCTGGGACACGCCGAACCGGTCCGCGTCCATGATCACCATGACGGTCGCGTTCGGCACGTCCACACCGACCTCGATGACCGTGGTCGCGAGCAGCACGTCCAGCTCCCGCGCGGTGAAGTGGCGCATCACCGCGTCCTTCTCGTCCGGGTGGAGCTTGCCGTGCAGCACCCCGATCCGCAGCCCGGACAGCAGCTCCTCCAGCTGCGGCAGCAGCTCCATGATGCCGAGCGGGGACCGCCGGCCCTCCTCGTCGGCGGCGACGGCGTCGCCCTCGTCGCCCTCCTGCTCCCCGATGCGCGGGCACACGATGTAGACCTGCCGGCCCTGCGCGGCCTCCTCCCGGATGCGCTCCCACGTCCGCGCGAGGAAGTTCGGCCGCTCCGGCGGCACCACGTGCGTCTGGATCGCCGACCGGCCCGCGGGCAGCTGCCCCAGCACCGACGTCTCCAGGTCGCCGAACACCGTCATCGCCACGGTCCGCGGGATCGGCGTCGCCGTCATCACCAGCACGTGCGGACGGCCGCCGTCGACCTTCTCGCGCAGCGCGTCCCGCTGCTCGACGCCGAACCGGTGCTGCTCGTCCACCACCACGAGCCCGAGGTCCGCGAACTGCACGGTCTCCTGCAGCAGCGCGTGCGTGCCGACGACGATCCCGGCCGTGCCGGACGCCGCGTCGAGCAGCGCCGCCTTGCGCGCCTTCGCGCCCTGCGACCCGGTGAGCAGCGCCACCCGCGTCGCGTGCTCGGCGCCGCCGATCTGCCCGGCCTGCGCCAGGTCGCCGAGCATCCCGGTGATCGACCGGTAGTGCTGCTGCGCGAGCACCTCGGTCGGCGCGAGCAGCGCCGCCTGCCCGCCCCCGTCCACCACCTGCAACATCGCCCGCAACGCGACCACCGTGTTGTGGGTCGGCGTCCATCCGTCCGTCACGTAGAGGCGACCGGGATGGGCGACGGAGATGCATTGGACCGC
Source organism: Actinomadura nitritigenes (assembly GCF_017573545.1). Taxonomy (GTDB): domain Bacteria; phylum Actinomycetota; class Actinomycetes; order Streptosporangiales; family Streptosporangiaceae; genus Spirillospora; species Spirillospora nitritigenes. The sequence goes on from NZ_JAGEOK010000003.1 coordinate 306,216, forward strand.
CTTGCGGCCGACGTACTCGATCGCGCGGACGCCCTTGCGCCTGCGCTCGTACTTCGTCCGCGGCTTCAACCGGCTCGCCTTGCGGGACAGCCGGAAGGGCGGGAAGTCGTTCGGCAGTGCGACGCTGGTCGTCCAGTAGGGCTTGCCCATCTTCATGGTCTGACGGCACCGGGCGTAGCCTCCGAGCGACCGGGTCAGCCAGGCGACGTCCTCCGCCAATCGCCGCGAGGCGGAGAGCAGGCTGACGTCCCTGCCCTCGGCTCGCAACGTACCGTCCGTGTCCAGCAGCCCTTGCAGCAGTGCATGCCGCTCTTTCGCCGGCGCGTGCAGATAGCCGGACGGTACGAACTTGTCGTACGCCCCCTTGCCGTAAACGCCCAGGCTCCGTAGGGCGGCGATGGCCGGGTTCCCCGCACCGCGACGCTCACCGAGTATCGACCAGTCGAGCGGACGATCCGGTCGCTGGACGAGCCTGCATCCATCGGGCACCAGTTCCCCTACCGCATCGACGATCTCCCGGTCCTGCGTCGATATCGCGAGCCGCCCGTACTTCATGAACCCGTCACCGAGCAGGACGCCCAAGAGGTAGGGGTCGAGCGGACGGGCGACCAGCGTGTCCAACTCGGGCGCCTCGACCAGGGGCAGGTACCACTTGCTACCCCCGGACTTGCGAAGCAGATCCTGGCGCAGTTCACGTGTCGTCAGGACCTTGAGATCACTCCCGCGGTGCCAGCCAGTGTCGGTCTTCACCGCCCAGAGATGCTCGTCATCGCATTCGACCGAGGTCCCGTCGGAGAACACGAGGCGGTAGACCTCCCGCTCGCCTTGCGGGAAGACACCCGTCACCACCGTGACCTCACCCTCGGGCGTGATCACCTCGTCCCCCGCCCGAAGGTCGCCCATCGGTCGAAATCCCCGGGGCGTCAACACGCCGGCGTCGAGTGGCTGGGCCTTCCCGGCTCCCACGTCGCCCTGGAGGAGGCGGTGCATGGGGTGTTCGAGGGCGAGGTCGGCGGCGATCTCGTCGCCGACCTCGCGCTGGCCCTTGGTCAGCTCGAACGGCAGGCGGGCGTCGAACTCGGCGAGGACGCCGCCGAACGACGGCGGGCGCGGCTTCGCCGGGAGGGCCGCGGCCGCGAGCCGGCGCTGCGCCAGCGCGACCTGCACGACGAACGCCTCGTCCCATTTCAGGCGGGCGCGGGCACGGGTCAGCTCGTCCCAGGACTTCGGCCGGTGGATGCCCTCGTACGCCTCGCGGAGGCCGATCAGCCCGCGGCGGCGCAGCAGCGCCTCGGGCATCGGGTCGCCGGGCAGGTCGAGCTGGTCCAGGACCATCCCGACCGACATGCCGATCGTCTCGATGTCCAGGCCCTTGGTCGACGGGTAGATCGGGATGATCTCGTCGGCCCATTCCTGCGCGGCCTGCTCGGCGGTCCGCTCCGCGACGACCTTGTACTGCGGGTGGGTGAGCTGCCGCTGGACGTTCCCGCTGCGCGGCCGGTAGGTGCTGATCTTGCCGGCGAACAGGCCGCGGGTGCCGGGCGACAGGTCCTTCTCGGGGCGGTAGGAGCCCTTGCGGCCGAAGAAGCTCAGCTTGAGCTGCCCCGTCCCGTCGGTGACGGTGATCTCCAGGACGTAGCCGGGGCTGCGGGTCAGCGAGCGGCCCTGCACCTTCACGACCTCCGCCATGACGGTGACGTGCTCGCCGTCCAGCAGCTCGTTCAGCGGCGTCAGCTCGCCCCGGGTGGCGTAGCGGCGCGGATAGTGGTGCAGCAGGTCGCCCGCCGTGTGCAAGTCGAGGCCCTTCTCCAGCACCTTGGCCGTCTTGTCGCCGAGAACCTTGCGCAACGGCTCGTCGAGATTCGCCACGGACCCTTTCTAGCCCATGCCGGCGACACGAATCACTCGACTCCGATGAGCAGCGGGTAGCGGCGCTGCGCCCCGTCGAAGAGGGCGACCTCCACGTCGGGACGGCCGTCGCGCAGATGGTCCTCGAGCCGCTCGGCCAGCCCGGGCGGCGCGTTGCGCCCGGCGATCAGCGTGACGAGCTCGCCGCCGCCCGACAGCATCCGGTCCAGGACGCGCCGGGCGACCTCCGCGACGTCGGCGCCGATCGTCGCGACGTCGCCCTCGATCAGGCCGAGGACGTCGCCGGGGCGGCACAGGCCGACGCTCGTCACCGCCTCCTGCGCGGCGACCTCCAGGTGCCCGAACCGGGTGGCGCCGGCGGCGCGGGTCATCGCGATGACGTCGTCGCCGAAGCGGCGCAGCGGATCGTGCACCGCGAGCGCGGCGAGGCCCTGCACGGACGCCTTCGCCGGGACCACCGCGATGCGGGCGCCGCCGTCGCGCGCGCGCTCGGCGGCGGCCTCGGCGAGCGCGAGGACCTCCGGCTCGTTCGGCAGCACCACCACCTCGTCGCCCGCCGCGAGGATCGCCTCGGCCAGCACGGCGAGCGGCGGCACCGCGCCGGGTTCGCGGCGGACGACCCGGGCGCCGGCCTCCTCGAACAGCGCGGCCAGCCCGTCGGCGGCGGTCACCGCGATCACGGCGCGGCCCGCGTGCGGCCGGTGCGGCTCGTCCGGGGACGCGGCGTGCAGGTAGGTGACGCGGATCCGGTGCGGGCGCCCGGCGGCCAGGCCCGCCTCGATCGCGGCGCCCGCGTCGTCGACGTGCACGTGGACGTTCCACAGGCCGTCGCCGCCGACGACGACGAGGGAGTCGCCGAGGCCGTCGAGCCTCTCCCTCAGGTCGTGGACGGCCGCGTCCCGCGCGTCCAGTAGGTACATGACCTCGTAGCCGGGTCCTTGCGGTTCGGGCCGCGCGGCCGGCGGCGGCGTCGTGCCCGCGGCGCGGGCGGGGACCTCGTAGTGCTCGGGATACTCGTCGGTGACCACGGCGGCGAGCGCGTCGAGCACCACGCACAGCCCGGCGGCGCCCGCGTCCACGACGCCGCTGCGGGCCAGCACGTCGAGCTGCCCGGTCGTGCGGCGCAGCGCCCGGCGGGCTCCGTCCGCCGCCGCGCGGGCCGTCCCCTCGACACCCGTCGCGGACGCCGCCGAGGCCACCGACGCCGCCTCGCCCAGCACGCTCAGGATCGTGCCCTCGACGGGGTGTTCGACCGCCGCCCTGGCCAGCACGGACGCGTGTTCCAGCGCCTCCGCGAGGGCCTCGCCGCCCGTCCGCGCCGGCGGTGAACCGAGCACGTCGGCCATGCCCCGCAGGACCTGGCTGAGGATCACCCCGGAGTTGCCCCGCGCGCCCAGCAGCGCGGCCTGCGCGACCGCGCGCCACGTGTCCGCCTCGCACGCGCCGGAGGGCAGGGCGTCCGCCGCGTCCGCCGCCGCGAGGACGGTGAGGTGCAGGTTCGTTCCGGTGTCGCCGTCGGGGACGGGGAAGACGTTCAGCGCGTCGATCTCCCCGCGGGTGCGGCCGAGGGCGTCCGCCGCGAGCCTGCACCACCGCCGCACCGCCGCCGCATCAAGGACCATCGGGTCATCTTGCAGTGCCCTTCCCACCGGGCGCCAGAGCCCTGACCGCGGCTTCGATTCGCTTAGTCAGGGGCCGTTCGGCTAGTCTGACCCGTGCGCCTCGTCCGAGGCGCGGTCAGTGAGCGCCCACGATGCCCGGCCCCGCCCGAGGCGGCGACGGGCGGCGCTCCGGTAGAGCATCGACACCACTTGGAGTTTCCCGTGGCTTCCGTCTGCGACGTCTGCGGCAAGGGACCCGGTTTCGGCATGCGCGTCTCCCACTCGCACCGCCGCACCCCGCGCCGCTGGAACCCCAACATCCAGCGCGTGCGCGCCGTCGTGAACGGCAGCACCAAGCGGATCAACGCCTGCACCTCCTGCATCAAGGCCGGCAAGATCGTCAAGCCGACCGTCTGAACCGCGGGTCGCGAGCCTGAGCCGGTTCATCGGGACTGCCCGGTGAGCCGGTTTTCGCATGCCCGGGGCTCGTGTCGCGGAGGCCATTCCGGCGAGCTCATCCCGGTAGCGGCGCCCGGCGGTCACGCGAGCGCGTGACCTGACCGGTGGAGGCGACGCCGGAGGCGAGCCTCCACCGGGAAGATCGCGAAGCGATGCCGCGCCCGCACGAGCACGGTCGAGGGACGAGCCGCTAGGCGAGGCCCTCGGGCCGGGATTGCGGTGAACGCCACCGCCAGCCGTGGTCGACGGGGCCGATGCCGCCGCCGAGCGGGAAGCCCGCGGCGATCGCGCCGGTGACGTACTCCTTGGCCTTGCCGACCGCCGTGGGGACGTCGTCGCCGAGCGCCAGGTGGGAGGCGATCGCGGACGCGAGGGTGCAGCCGGTGCCGTGGGTGTGCCGGTTGTCGTGCCGCGGCGCGGTGAAGCGGTGCTCGTGCTCCCCGTCGAACAGCAGGTCGGCGGGCTCGCCGGGCAGGTGGCCGCCCTTGATCAGCACCCAGCGGGGGCCGAGCGCCTTGACCGCCTCGGCGGCCTCGCGCAGGCCCGCCTCGTCCACCACCTTGACGCCGGTGAGCTGCTCGACCTCGTACAGGTTCGGGGTGACGACGGTCGCGGTGGGCAGCAGCGCCGAGCGGACCGCGTCGACGGCGTCGGGCGCCAGCAGCGAGTCGCCGTGCTTGGAGACGCCGACCGGGTCCACGACGGACGGGGCGTCGGAGGCGGCGAGCGCCTCGGCGACCGTCTCGACCAGCGCGGTCGACGCCAGCATCCCGGTCTTGATCGCGTGGACGCCGATGTCGGACAGCACGGAGTCGAGCTGGGCGCGGACGGCCTCGACCGGCAGTTCCCAGTAGCCCTGGACGCCGAGGGAGTTCTGCGCGGTGACGGCGGCGATGACGCTCATCCCGTGCACGCCGAGCGCGAGCATCGTCTTCAGGTCCGCCTGGATCCCGGCGCCGCCGCCGGAGTCCGAGCCCGCGATGGTGAGCACGAGGGGCGGGGCCTGGCGGGGCGCGGGCGCGTTCTGCTGCATGGCATCCACTTTATGGCGATCCGTCACACGGCGCGGCTTCCGGCCGGGGAGCTCACAGGATGGTGCAGGCCAGCTTGTTCATGATGCAGTAGGTCGGCTTCCGCGGCGTGCCGTTCGCGGTGAAGACGAACTGGGCGGAGCGTCCGGGCGCGAGACCCGTGCGGCCGCGGACGTAGGCGAGCTGCCCGGTCTTCACGACGATCGCACCGCTGACGGTGCGCACCGTCACGTTCGGGATCCTGAAGGCGAGCGCCCAGCGGGAGATCGCCTGCTGCCCCTGGTTGGTGACGGTGCCGGTGGCCCGGAACGCCGTGCTGGTGCGGGAGACGACGTGGAAGGCGATGACGAGCCCGTCGGGGCGGCTCGCGCGGCTGGCGCGGTTGCCGGGCCCGCGCTGGGAGACGGTGCTGTCGCGCGGGTTGGTGTCGACGGGGTTCTTGGGGGCGCCGCCGGCGAAGTTGAGCGAGATCTGCTGCGTGCTCAGCGCGTAGGCGACGACGCCGACGGCGATGACGAGCGCGACGATCGGCAGCATCGGGACGGGGAGCGCGGACACGAGCCGGGCGACCCGGGCCCGTGTCGAGGGCGCGGAGGCCGCGGGATCCGCGGCGGGCGGGGCGGGAGCCTGCGCTATGCCGTCGGCGGCGGGACCCGCCATGGGCCCGGACGGCGTGCGGGAGGAGGCGGGAGCGCCGGGGACGCGGTCGTCGCGGCCGGCCATGGCGGCGGGGAGGTCGCCCGGGTAGTCGCCGGGATAGGGCTCGAAGCGGCGCGGGTCCGGCGGGCCGTGCTGGCGCTGCGCGGCGGGCGGCGGGCCGGCCGGGGAACCGGGCGAGGAGGCGGGAGGGTAGGGCTCGTAGGAGAAGAACACCTGGTCGTCGGTCGGGCCGGAGAAGGCCTCGAAGGACGGGCCGGGAGGGGCTCCGAGGAACGAACCCGCGGGCGCCGGATCGTCCGGCGCGGGCTCGTCATCGGGTCGCTCGCGCTTGGTGTGTCGTCCCATCCCATTCCTCTTCGATCACAGGATGTATACCAAACCAGTACCAAACATGCCTACCGGATGAGGGAAAGCCCACCCCGCCGGCACCCGGCGTCAACCGGCCGTTCACCCCCGGAAATGGTCCCACCCGGCGGCGTCCGGAACGCGCCCGTCGACGCGCACTCCCGCACCCCTTCGTACGGCTCCGATCACCGTCCAGGACGGGGGCGGCGGCGAACCGGGCGGGAACGCGCCGGCGAACGCGTGGTCCTCGCCGCCGGCGAGCACGTGCCGCAGCCCGTCCGGGCCGAAGGACTCCGGGACGACCAGTGTCGCGGAGTCGACGTCGATCCGCACCCCGCTCGCCTCGGCGAGGTGCCCGAGGTCCTGGACGAGGCCGTCGCTGACGTCGAGCAGCGCGGTCGCGCCCGCGTCCCGCGCCTCGGCGCCCGCCTCGTACGGCGGCTCGGGGCGGCGGTGCGCGGCGAGCAGTTCGGCGGGCCCGTCGCGCCCCTCGGCGAGCAGCGCCAGCCCGGCGGAGGCGTACCCGAGCCGGCCGCGCACCGCGACGAGGTCGCCGGGACGGGCGCCGGACCGGGTGAGCGGCGCGCCGCCGCCGAGGTCGCCGAGCGCGGTGATCGCGAGGGTGACCTCGTCCGCGCCGACCACGTCGCCGCCCGCGACGGACGCGCCGGCGCGGCGGCACTCGTCGGCGAGGCCGTCGTAGAGCCGTTCGGCCCAGGCGGTCTCGGTGGACGGCGGCGCCGCGAACCCGACGAGCAGCGCGGTCGGGCGGGCGCCCATCGCGACCACGTCGGCGAGGTTCTGCGCGGCGGCCTTGCGGCCGATGTCGTAGGGGCCGGACCAGTCGCGGCGGAAGTGCCGTCCCTCGACGAGCAGGTCGGTGGTGGCGGCGACGCGGCCGTCCGGTGCGGCGACGACCGCGGCGTCGTCGCCGGGGCCGAGCAGGACGGCGGGGCCCTGCGGCAGCCGCCGCGTCAGCCGGCCGATCAGCCCGAACTCGCCCAGCTCCCCGATGGTGCCCATCCGCCCCGTTCCCGCCCTCTCACCGCCCGGCCGCCGTGCCCCGCCGGCCTCGTCCGGCCCGCGAAAGGGCTGTGCGCCCCCCGAACGCCCACGGCGCCGCCTAACACGATACGGTGACCGTCCGACGGCTAATTCTCCGCCCAGGGGAGGACGTGATGGTGCAGGCCTACATCCTCATCCAGACCGAGGTGGGCAAGGCCGCCGAGGTCGCGGGGCACATCTCCGGCGTGCCCGGTGTGACCCTGGCGGAGGACGTCACGGGACCCTACGACGTGATCGTCCGAGCGGAGGCGCGGAATGTGGACGAGCTGGGCAAGCTCGTCGTCGCGCAGATCCAGACGGTCGAGGGCATCACGCGCACTCTCACCTGCCCCATTGTCCACATCTGAGATCCGGTTCCGCTGGGCGCCGCTCCTGCTGGCTCCGCTGATGCTGCTGCCCGCCGCGTGCGGGGACGGCGCGGTGGAGGTCCCGGTTCCGCATCCTGACGCGGCGACGCGGCGGCTCTGTGAAGGGCTCCGCCTGCCCGCGAAGGTGCACGGTCGATCGTTGCGCGACACGAAGCCGGATTCGCAGCTGACGGCGGCGTGGGGTTCGCCGGCGATCGCGCTGCGCTGCGGCGTGCCGATACCGGCGGCGCTGCGGCAGACGTCGGAGCTGGTGGACATCAACGGGATCAGCTGGTTCGGGCAGCCGGTGGACCGTCCGGTGACCTGGACGGCGGTGGGGCGGCAGGCGTACGTCGAGGTGACCGTCCCGGCGAAGTACCGGCCGGCCGGGGACGTGCTGATCGAGCTGACCCCGGCGATCAAGGCGACGATCCCGGCGAAGCCGGAGGGCCAGATCTAGGCCGTCCCGCTCATGCGCGGGCGCCGTCGCCGCCGGGCAGGATGAGCCGCGCCATCTCGGCGAGCCGGTCGGCCATGCGGGTGTAGGAGGTGTAGCCCATGCCGGCGTGCAGGAGCGCACCCGAGTAGGCCAGTTCCAGCGCGCCGAGGACCGCGGGGTCGTCGTGGTCGCCGAGCGCGTCCCGCAGCCGGGTGCGGATCGCGGCGCCGACGCGGGCGCGCAGCTCCCGGACGTCGGGGTCGGTGCCGAGCATCGCGGTGGTGCACGCCGCGGCGAGCTCCGGCTCGTCGGAGACCAGCAGCGCGATCTCGCGCAGCACCCGCTCGACGCGGCCGGTCACGTCCCGGTCCCCGCCGGTCTCGACGGGCGGCAGCGCGCTGAGGCGCCGCCAGAACACCTCGGTGATCAGGTGGTTCTTGGACGCGAAGTAGGTGTAGGCGGTGGCCGGCGCCACGCCCGCGCGGCGGGCGACGTTGCGGACGGTCAGCCCCTCGTAGCCGGTGTCGCGGACCTCCTCGACGGCGGCGTCGGTGAGCCGGCGCACCGTATCGGCCTGCCGCGGCGTGAGGCGGCGGCGCGGGGGCTCGGTCGACACTTCTCCGGACACATGTCCAGACATTAGTTCGACGCCCGCCGCCCCGGCAACTCGTTAACTCTCCGTGATCACGGGTAACAGTCCGCTGTCCGGGGCGCCGCGTTCCCGGCACCACAGCGAACGACCGACGCGCCTGGGAAGGGAAACCCGATGCGCACTCTCCTGGTCCATCCCAGCGGACTGATGTACTCGGAGATCTTCCTGCGGCTGGAACCGCTCGGCGTCGAGCGGGTCGCCGCCGCGCTGCGCACCGCCGGCCACCAGGTCCGGCTGCTGGACCTGCAGGTCTTCACCCACGACGACCTGCGCCGCGAGCTGCGCGAGTTCCGGCCGGAGGCGGTCGGGTTCGGGGTGAACTACCTGGCCAACGTGCCGGAGATGATCGACCTCGCCAAGGAGGTCAAGCGCCGGCTGCCGGAGTGCTTCGTGTTCGCCGGCGGGCACAGCGTCTCGTTCATCGCCGCGCACGTCCTCGACCAGGCGAACGGCGCGCTGGACGCGGTGCTGCGCGGGGAGGGCGAGGTCGCCGCGCCGCTGCTGCTGGAGGCCGCGCGCGACGGCGGGCTCGGCGAGGTGCCGGGCGCCGTGACCGCCGACGGCACCTGCAAGAAGGTGCCGCTGCTGCTCGACAGCCTGGACGCGCCCCGCCCGGCCCGCGACCTGACCCGGCGCCGCCACAAGTACTTCATCGGCGTCCTGGACCCGGCCGCGTCCATCGAGTTCACCCGCGGCTGCCCCTGGGACTGCTCGTTCTGCAGCGCGTGGACGTTCTACGGGCGCACGTACCGGAAGGTGTCGGCGGAGGCGGCGGCGGAGGAGATCGCGTCGATCCGCGAGCCCGGCCTGTTCATCGTCGACGACGTCGCGTTCATCAAGCCCGAGCACGGCGACGCGATCGCCGCCGAGGTGGAGCGGCGCGGCATCCGAAAGGAGTACTACCTGGAGACCCGCGCGGACGTGCTGCTGCGCCACCCCGAGGTCTTCGAGCGGTGGCGGCGGCTCGGCCTGAACTACATGTTCCTCGGCATGGAGGCGCTCGACGAGGAGGGCCTCGACCGATACCGCAAGCGGACCAGCCCGGACACCAACATCAAGGCCCTGGAGCTCGCCCGCAAGATGGGCCTCACCGTGGCCATCAACCTGATCGTGGACCCGGCCTGGGACGCCCGGCAGTTCAAGCTCGTCCGCGAGTGGGCGCTGTCGGTGCCGGAGATCGTCAACCTCACCGTGATGACGCCCTATCCCGGCACGGAGATCTGGCACACCGAGTCCCGCAAGCTGACCACGCGCGACTACCGGCTCTTCGACATCCAGCACGCGGTGGTGCCGACGAACCTGCCGCTGTACGAGTTCTACCGCGAGCTGGTGAGGACGCAGTCCGTGATGAACCGCAAGCATCTCGGCGTCGCCGCGGCTGCGCAGACGCTCGGCATCATGGGCCGCCACCTGTGGCACGGGCAGACGAACTTCGCCAGGTCGATCTGGAAGTTCCGGTCCGTCTACAACGCCGACCGGCAGTACGGCGACCACCTGCGCAAGGTCCGCTACGAGCTGCCGGTGCCCGACCACCGCTCGGTCGGGCCCGCCGGCCGCAAGGAGCTCTACATCCACGAGCGCCAGCGCTGACCGCGACCCTGAACGGGGATCCTGTGGGGCGGGTGGGATTCGAACCCACTCAGACATTGCACCTGTTTTACAGACAGGCCCGACTCTCCCGCGTCGGCGCCGCCCCTTGCGCGGGCCCATGGCCCGCCCGGTACCTCCGGAGGGATTCGAACCCCCAGCACACGGCACCTCATGCCGCTGTCTCTACCGTTGGACTACGGAGGCGTGCGTGCGGCTCCCGGGATTCGAACCCGGAACGTCCACCATCTGAGGATGGCCCCTCTGCCTGTTGGGGTAGAGCCGCAGGTCTGTGCGAGGCGTCGCTCGCGGCGGCTCGGCCAGGGGGCCTCTAGGAGAGGGGATACCGGCCGGGGCGGGCGTGCGACGCCGAGGGCAGTCGAAGTCGTAGCTGCTCCATCGCCATGGCCGGTCCTCCTCTCGAGGTCTCGTGTCACCGTCTTCGACGGGCTGACGTGCTCTACGGTGCCATCCGCGCCGGGGGCCCGCAACGGATTTAACGCGCGGCCCGGTCCGGGGTCATCCGCTGGACGTGTCGTCCGGCAGCGACCAGCCGAGCAGGACGAGCAGCCAGAACGCGACCATGAGCCAGCCGAGCGCGATCCCGGTGATCGCGAAGCCGAGGCCCCGCTGGCCGGAGCGGCGCACCCTCGCCCACGCGATGTGCCCGGCGACGATCGCCGGGATCGAGGTCAGGCCGCACGAGATCAGCCCGACGAGCCCGCAGGTCAGCGCGTAGATCGAGGCGTGGTTGTAGGACGGCTTGCCGTACCCGTTCGGGCGGGCGGCGGCGCCCGGCGACTGCGTCGGCGGCCCGTAGCCGGGCGTGGTGCCCTGCGGATACGGTGCCGGGCGGGCGGCGACCGCGTCGGCGTACTTCTGCCACGACTCCGCCTCGGCCGTGCGTCCCTGCATGCTGAGAAGCACCGCGAGGTTGCGCATCGCGGACGGGTCGCCCGCCTGCGCGGCCTGCCGGTACTGCCGTTCGACGAGCGCGTCCGCCTCGCCCGCCGCGAGCGCCGGGGAAGGCGCGGGCCCGGGCGGCGGCGTGGGGGCCTGCGCCGGGGGCGGCGCGGACGCGTGCGCGGGGGGCGGTGCGGCGGCGCGCGACGGCGCCGGTGCCGCGGAAAGGCCCGCGTGCCGCGGAGGCGGCGGGGCGGCCGGGCCGCCCCCGGAGGCGGCGTGCCTCGGTGCCGAGGCCTGCGTCATGCCGGTCCGCGACGGACCGGCGAGCGGCGAACCGGCGGGCGCCTGCCGCGGCGCGCCGCCGGAGATCAGCCGGTCCAGGAGCGCCTGCGCGGACGGGCGGCGCGCCGGGTCCTTCGCCAGCGCGGACTCGACCGCGCTCAGCAGCGTCCCGCTCAGCCCGCCCAGCTCGGGCTCGCCGCTGACGATCTGGTGGATGATCGCGGGGATCGAGTCGCCGCCGAAGCAGGGGCCGCCGCGCGCCGCGAACGCGACGGTCGCGCCCCAGGCGAACACGTCGGACGCGGGGGTCGCGCCGCGCCCGTCCAGCTGCTCGGGCGCCATGAACGCGGGCGTGCCGACGATGCCGCCGGTCGCGGTGAGGCGCGTCCCGTCCACCGAGCGGGCGATGCCGAAGTCGATGACGCGCGGGCCGAACGTGGACAGCAGCACGTTCGCGGGCTTGAGGTCGCGGTGCACGACGCCCGCGTCGTGGATCGCGGTCAGCGCGGTCGCGATGCCGACGGCGACGGCCTCCAGGTCGGCGCCGCGCAGCGGGCCGTCCTTGGCCACCGCGGCGTCGAGGCTGGGGCCGTTGACGAACTCGGTGACGAGGTACGGCGGGTCGGCCGCCGGGTCGGCGTCGAGGACCGGCGCGGTGCAGAAGGGGCGGACGCGCTGCGCCGCCGCGACCTCCGCCTGGAACCGCGCCCGGTACTGCCGGTCGGCGGCGTACTCGCGGCGGATCACCTTGATGGCGACCTTGCGGCCGGTCCCGTCCAGCCCGACGTAGACCGTCCCCATCCCGCCCTCGCCGAGCCGGTCCGCCACCCGGTAGGGGCCGATGCGATCCGGCAGGTCGGCTGGCGGCACGGCACGTTCTCCTCGGGACGGGACCAGATCTCCCAAGCCTGGCACATCCGGGCAGCGGGTGTGGCCTCCGCCGGGTCACAGGTCGAGGGTGATCCGCCCTCCGGTGGCGCGGGAGACGCAGACCAGCATGGAGTCGTCGCCCTGGTCGGACGGCGCGCGGTCGTCCACGGCGCCGGTCAGCACGCCGGTCCGGCAGGTGCCGCAGAAGCCCTGCCGGCAGGAGTAGGCCACGTCCGGCAGCACGTCCCTGATCACGTCGAGGGCGGACCGGTCGGCGGGCACCGCGAGGGTGCGGCCGCTGCGCCGCAGCTCCACCTCGAACGGCTTCCCGCCGGCGATGGGCGGCGGCGCGAAGCGCTCGTAGTGCAGGGTCGCGTTCAGGCCGACGGCGGCGCGGACCGCGTCGATCATCGGGGCGGGGCCGCAGCAGTACACGGCGGTCCCGTCGGGGACGTCGCCGAGCAGGTCCGCGGCGGACGGCACGCCGTGCTCGTCGTCGGTGCGGACGGTCACGCGGCCGGCGGGCAGCTCGTCCAGGAACGGCAGGGACGCGCGGGTCCGGCCGGTGTAGACCAGGCGCCAGTCGGCGCCGAACCGATCGGCGGCGACGGCCATCGGCAGGATCGGCGTGATGCCGATGCCGCCGGCGAGGAACACGTACCGGTCGTGCGCGAGGAACGGGAACGCGTTCCGGGGTCCCTGGACGGCGACCGGCGCGCCCTCCCTCAGCTCGTGCATCTCGACGGACCCGCCGCCCCCGCCGGGCAGGCGGCGGACGGCGATCCGGTAGGCGCGCCGGTCGGCGGGGTCGCCGCACAGCGAGTACTGGCGGCGGCGCCCGGACGCGAGCAGCACGTCCAGGTGGCCGCCGGGCTGCCACGCGGGCAGGGCGCGCCCGTCGGGGGCGGCGAGCCGGAGGCTCACCACGTCGTCGGCCTCGCGGCGCACCTTCTGGACGGTCAGGCGCAGCGTCCGGTCGACGGGCCGGACGGCCGGCGGGGCGGGGGCGCGCAGCGCGCGGTACCGCTGGATGCCGTTGAACGCGGCGTTCACCGCGACCCAGAACGGGTCGCGCTCGCGACGTCCCCGCAGGTCGGGCGGGATCATCGCAGGGCCGCCCGGGCCGCCGGGGACGCGGCCAGGTAGGCCAGCGCCTGGCTGGTGGACCCCTCGTTCAGCGGGCTGTAGGTGCGCTTGAGGTAGCGCCGCACGGACGCGCCGACCATCCGGCCGTCCGGGGTGAGGCCGGCGGGGCCGGTGCGCCGCAGGTGCCGCAGCCCGCCCCTGATCCGGCCCCGGACGATCGGGTCGCGGGCCATCAGGAAGCGGTGCCCGCGGTGCCACAGCGCCCCCAGCATGGTGATCGTCTGGCCCATCGCGCGGAGCCGGGCCGCGTACGAGCCGTCAAGGTGCATGAACAGGTCGTGCGCGACGTGCCGGTGCTCGACCTCCTCGGCGCCGTGCCAGCGCAGCAGGTCCAGCATCATCGGGTCCGCGCCCGCCTCGTCCAGCGCCCTGGCGTTGAGGATCCAGTCGCCGAGGACGCCGGTGAAGTGCTCGATCGCGGCGATCAGCGCGATCCGCTCGAACAGCCAGGCGCGCTTGCGGTCGCCCTCCAGGCCGCGGTCGCCGAGCAGGTCCTCGAAGACGAACTCGACCTGCCGGACGAACGGCCGCACGTCCAGGCCCTGCTCGACGAAGTGGTCGAGGACGGCGTCGTGGGAGGCGGCGTGCATGGCCTCCTGGCCGATGAAGCCGAGCACGTCCTCGCGGAGACGGTCGTCGCGGATGTACGGGACGGCCTCCTTGAAGATCCTGACGAACCACTCCTCCCCGGCGGGCAGCAGCATGTGCAGGACGTTGATGAGGTGGGTGGCCACCGGGTCGCGGGGGATCCAGTGCAGGGGGACGTCCGACCAGTCGAACCGGACGTCGCGCGCCTGCAGGACGATGTTCTCCGGCTCCGGGGGCCGTACGGGCGGACGCTGGACCGACATGGGGCTTCCCTCCGGCGCACCGACGGGCTATTGACGAGACGTCTAGTAAGTTACCGGCGGTCCCGGCGCCCAACAATGGCACGGTCCGGTGAGGATCGTCACCCCTCGGCGTCGCCGGCGAGCGCGAGGGCCGGGACGACCAGCAGCAACGAGCAGGCCGCCGCCACGAAGGCGCCCGCCGCGCCGGCGTGGTAGACCGGCAGCCAGACCAGCGGCGCGACCGCTCCGCCGCCGAACCGGAACGCCGACACCGCCGACAGCGCCCCGCCCCGGTTCCCCGGCACCGCCCGCATCGTCAGGCTCTGCAGTGCCACGGTCATCATCGACGCGCCCGCGCCCGCCAGGGTCCACCATGCGGCGAGCGCGCCCACGGAGCCGGACGACCCGACCACCGCCACGAACACCCCGGTCACGACGGCCGCGACGCCTCCGCACAGCCGCGCCCCGGCGCGCTCGGCGACGCGTCCCCAGACCGCGCCGAGCACCAGCCCCGCCACGCCGAACCCGAGCAGCGCGACGCCGGTGAGGTCCGCGCCGGCGTGCAGTTTCTCCCGCGCGTACAGCGCCACGAGGAACGGCAGCGCCGACGCGCCGAGATAGGACACGAACGAGGCCGCCGACAGCAGGCCCATCCGCCGGCTCAGCAGCGGCCGCCAGGGCGGTGCCGCCGCGGCCGGGCGCGGCTCCCCCGGCGGCGGCGCGAACGCCAGCAGCACGGCGGCCCCCGCGACCACGACGAACCCGAGCCGCCACGACGACGCCGCCGCGAGGCCGCCGACGAGCGGCGCGAAGGACTGCCCGGCCGCCTGGCAGCTGGAGTACGCCCCGACCGCCCGGCCGAGGCGGTCGCGCGGCACGATGTCGCCGAGCCCGGCGAGCAGCAGCGGCGAGGTGAACGCGTTGGCCGCCCCGAGCGCGGCCCGTGCCCCGAGGAAGAGGCCCAGCGCCGGGGCGAGCGCGCACACCAGGGAGCCCGCCGCGTACACGAGGTAGGCGATCCGGACGGTCCGGCGGCGCCCCCACCGCTCCCCGAGCGTCCCGGACACCAGCTGGACGAGCGCGAACGGCACGAAGTAGGCGGTCAGCGACGCGGCCGCGGCGCCCGCCGAGGCGTGCACGGACCGGCCGATCTCCGGGAGCATCGGCGCGACGACGCCGCCGCCGAGCGGGCCGAGCAGCGCGCCGCCGTAGACGGCCGCGACCTTGATCCGCCGCAGTGCCACCGCTCCCCCTAGATCGTTTCGTCCCGGCATCGGGCCCGTCCCCGAATCTTCGCGAATGCGGTGAACGCCGGGATCGAGGGGGATCCGCCCTTGCGCCCCGGTTGGTCCTGAACTGTAGTCTGGACACCTGTCCAGAACCAGCGGCCGGACGGCCGCCCGCGGAGGGGACTGTGAGCATGAGGTTCGAGGGAAGGGTCGCGGTCGTCACCGGCGCCGCCCAGGGCATCGGCGAGGCGTACGCGCGGGGGCTCGCGGCGGAGGGCGCGTCCGTCGTCGTCGCGGACGTCGACGAGCGCGGCCAGGCCGTCGCCGACGACATCAAGGGCCTGTTCGTGCGGACGGACGTGTCGGACCCGGCGTCCACCGAGGCCATGGCCGCCGCCGCCGTGGAACGGTTCGGCGGCATCGACCACCTGGTGAACAACGCGGCCATCTTCGGCACGATGAAGCTGGACTTCCTGTTCACCGTCGACTGGGACTACTACAAGAAGTTCATGGCGGTGAACATGGACGGCGCCCTGCTGTGCGCGCGCGCCTGCCAGCCGCACATGCAGGCGCGCGGCGGCGGGTCGATCGTGAACCAGTCGTCCACGGCCGCCTGGCAGTACTCCGGCTTCTACGGGCTGGCCAAGGTCGCGATCAACGGGCTGACGCAGCAGCTCGCGCACGAGTTCGGCAGCATGGGCATCCGGGTGAACGCGATCGCGCCGGGCCCCACCGACACCGAGGCGAACCGCAAGGTCGTGCCCGGCAACATGTCGCAGAAGATCGTCGACCAGAAGATGGCGCTCAAGCGGATGGGCACGCCCGAGGACATGGTCGGCGCCTGCCTGTTCCTGCTGTCGGACGACGCCGCGTGGATCACCGGGCAGATCCTGAACGTCGACGGCGGCGAGGTGTTCCGCGCCTAGCGGCGCCGTCGCGGCCCGGAAGCGGCGGGCGTGGCGGGCGTGGTCCGGAGACGGCGACCGCGCCCGCGGCTAGGCGATCCGGGGAGACGGGTCGGGCATCAGCATCGGCCCGGTCACCCGGAACCGCTCGACGCCCCGCCGGGTCAGGTTGATCCGCAGGTCGATCCAGCCGGCCAGCCCGGAGTCGCGGCAGTCGAGGGCGCCGCGCACGGGGAAGTGCAGGTCGCCGACCGACAGCTTGGCGCCGTGCACGTGCACCGGCAGCAGGATCCGGGACCCGGCGGTGAGCGGCGCGATCGCGCAGCCGCCGATCTCCCGGCCGCGGGCCTCGCTGCGCACCGCCTCCGCCGCCACCCGGGCGCGCGCCGCCGGATGGACCGCGCCGAGCAGCATCCGGCTCCGTGCCGTCCGGGAGGAGCCCTCCGGCGCCGCCCGGACGGCCCGCGGCGCGCACCCGATGAGCCCCGGATGCCCGGACGCGCTGTACACCCCGTCTGCACGCCCCACGCCGAGGACGTCCACCACGATCACGTCGCCGGGCTCCGCGCCGACGACCACGAGCGGGCCGCACAGCACCGCGTCCTCGCCCGGCTCGCGGGCCGCGCACTCCATCCGGACGGTCCCACCGGTGATCACCTCGGCGACCCCCGGGATGGCGGGATGCCAGCGGTCGTGCCCGGGCACCGGCCGCCCGGTCCCCTCCAGCGTGAAGGGGGCGGCCGGCGCGGGCGGAACGGATGAGAGCGTCAAGGCGGGCGTCCTTCCAGAACGGTGACCGGGAACGGTCCCGATCCTGTCCTGGACGCGTTTCGGCCGGATTTCACCGCCGCGAAGGACACGTCAAACCGCCATCACCGGGAACCGGAACGGCCGCGCCGCGCCGCGCCGGGGTCCGCTTCCGGAGGCCCGGTGCCGGGTCAGCGGAGCCCGGTGGAGCGCCGCAGCGCGGTCTGGATCAGCCGGTCGACGAGGGACGGGTAGTCCAGCCCGGTCGCGGCCCACATCTGCGGGAACGCCGACGCCGGCGTGAACCCCGGCATCGTGTTGATCTCATTGAGGATCCAGCGGCCGTCCGGGGTGTGGAAGAAGTCGACGCGGGCGAGGCCCTCGCAGTCCAGCGCCTCGAACGCCTGCGCCGCGATGGTCCGGACCTCGTCGATCGCCTCCGCGGGCAGGTCCGGCGGGATCGCCATCCGGGTGCCGCCGTCGAGGTACTTGGTCTCGAAGTCGTAGAAGTCGTGGTCGCCGGCCATCAGCACCTCGGCGGGCAGGCTCGCCTCCGGCGGGCCGTCGTCCACGCCCTGCAGCACGCCGCACTCGATCTCGCGGCCCTCGATCGCCGCCTCCACGATCACCTTCGGGTCGTGCTCGCGGGCCGTCTCGACGGCCGTCTCCAGGTCGGCCTCGTCGGCGACCCGGGTGATGCCCATGCTGGACCCGGCGCGGGCCGGCTTGACGAACACCGCCCGCCCGGCGGCGAGGCCGAGCTGCTCCTTGACCTCGTCGAGCTTGCGCTTGCGCTCGCGGCGCCACTCCCGGTCGCCGATCAGCACGTACGGGCCGACGGGCAGCCCGCGCGCCTGCCAGACGAGCTTCATGAACCCCTTGTCCATGCCGACCGCGCTGGCCAGCACCCCGGCGCCGACGTACCGGACGCCCGCCAGGTCCAGCATCCCCTGGATGGTGCCGTCCTCGCCGTACGGGCCGTGCAGCAGCGGCAGCACCACGTCGACCTCGCCGAGCGTGGCGGGGACCTTGCCCGGCTCGACGACCATCAGGCCCCGGCTGTCGGGGTCGAACGGCAGCGCGAGGGCGCTGCCCTCGCCGGACACCTCGGGCAGCCGGCCGTCCTGGATCGCGAGCCGCTGGTCCCCGGAGGCGAGCACCCAGCGGCCGTCGCGGGCGATGCCGATCGGCAGCACCTCGTAGCGGTCCCGGTCGATCGCGGCCATCACGGCGCCCGCGGTGACGCAGGAGATCGCGTGCTCGGAGCTGCGCCCGCCGAACACCACGGCCACGCGAATCTTGGAAACCTGGGACATGATTCCCGACCCTACCGGTGATCAGTACAGCGCGGCCACGAACGATCCGGGCGCGCCCCGGCCACCGGACGCGACGTCGCGTCGTCCACGGGTCACACTCCGTACCGTTCCGGTTTCGGTGAACGGGAGATCAGCGAGATCGCCGCCTCCGTGATGGGGGTGCCGTGGTATAGCACCGAGACGACCGCCTCGGTGATCGGCATCTCCACGTTGTGCTTGCGGGCCAGCTCCAGCACCGCCTCCGAGGACTTCACGCCCTCGGCGGTCTGCTTGGTGGCGGCGACCACCTGCTCCAGCGTCATCCCGCGGCCGAGGTTCTCGCCGAACGTCCGGTTCCGCGCCAGCGGCGACATGCAGGACGCGGCGAGGTCGCCCATCCCGGCGAGCCCCGCGAAGGTGTGCTCGTCGGCGCCGAGCGCGATCCCGAGCCGGGTGATCTCGGCGAGCCCGCGGGTCATCAGCACCGCCTGGGTGTTGGACCCGAACCCGAGGCCGACCGACATCCCGACGCACAGCGCGACGACGTTCTTGATCGCCCCGCCCAGCTCCACGCCGATCACGTCGGTGGAGGTGTAGACGCGGAAGTAGGGGGTCATGGTGGCGGCCTGCAGCCCCACCGCGGCCCGCTCGTCCACGCAGGCGGCGACCGCCGCGCTCGGCTCGCCGGTCGCGATCTCGCGCGCCACGTTCGGCCCGCTGAACACCGCGACCCGCTCCTCCGGGACGTCGGCGACCTCCCGGACGACCTCCGACATCCGCCGGGTGGTGCCGAGCTCGACGCCCTTCATCAGGCTGACCAGGACCGCGCCGGACGGCAGCAGCGGCACCCAGCCGGAGAGGTTCTCGCGCAGGCTCTGCGCCGGGACGGCGAGCGCCACGAAGTCGGCGCCGTCCAGCGCCTCGGCGGGGTCGAGGGTCGCCCGGATCGCCGCGGGCAGCTCCACGCCCGGCAGGTAGTCGGTGTTCTCGTGCCGCTCGTTGATCGACTCGACGAGCTCGGGCCGGCGCCCCCACAGGCTGACCTCGCCGCCCGCGTCGTGCAGCAGCTTGGCGAACGTGGTCCCCCAGGACCCGGCGCCCATCACCGCGGTGCGGTAGGTCACGAGTCACCCGCCTTCGTCGTCTCGGTGGTGTCGGAGGCGCCGGCCGTCTCGGCGGCGCCGTCCGCCGGCCCGGCCGGGTCGGGCACCCCGCCGGCCTCGGCCCGCCCGGCGGTCTTCGCGGCCGCCGCGTCCTCGGCCTCCTTGGCGGCGCGGCGGCGCTCCTCCAGCACCCGGTGGTGGTCGTAGCGCTCGGCGGGCGGCCGCTCGCCGCGCAGCTCGCCGACCAGCTCGCTGATCACGTCCATGATGTCGTCGGTGGCCGCGCGCAGCGTCTCCTTGGTGAGCGGCAGGCCCTCGTACTTCGACAGGTCGACCGGCGGCCCCGCGATCACCTTCATCGTCTTGCGCGGGAACGGGTGGAACCCCTTCTTCAGGCTCCCGGCGAGCCCGCGCTGCTCGGCCTTCTTGTACGGCAGCAGCTCGTGCGCGCCCCACGTCGCGACGGGGACGACCTTCGCGCCCGTCTGCAGCGCCATCCGCGCCACGCCCGTCTGGCCGGTCATCGGCCACAGCTCGGGGTCGCGGGTGCAGCTGCCCTCCGGGTAGAACATCAGGCACTCGCCGTCCACCAGCGCCTTCTCGGCGTCCTCGAGGGCCATGGCGGCGTCGGCGCGGTCGCGGTGCACCGGGATCTGGCCGGTGCCGCGCATCACGGCTCCGACGATCGGCGTGCTGAACAGCGCGGCCTTGGCCAGGTAGACGGGGTAGCGCCCCGCCTCGTAGACGAAGTGGGCGAGGGCCAGCGGGTCGGACTCGGAGATGTGGTTGGCGGCGATGATCACGCCGCCGGTCCTGGGCACGTTGCCCCGGCCGCGCCAGTCCCGTCTCAGCAGCCCGAACAGCAGCGGCCGCAGGATGACGATCGTGAGCTTGCGCCAGCCAGGCGAGTACCCGTGGCTCATGACCCGTCCCCTCCTCCATCCGTACCCGACGTGAACGCGGGGTGTCCACAAGTGTCGCGGTTGTCTGCGCATAGTGTCGAGTTGCCATGTCTACCCCAGCGCCCAGCGCGCCTCATCCCGAGTGGTCGCTCGTCGTGCCGGTCAAGGTGCTGGCCAGGGCCAAGACCCGCATGTCCGCGGCGGCGGGGCCGCACCGCGAGGCGCTCGCCCTGGCGGTCGCCGCCGACACCGTCGCGGCCGCGCTCCGCTGCGCCCGCGTCCGCGATGTGATAGTGGTCACCGACGATCCCGTGCCCGCCGGGGAGCTGGCCGCGCTCGGCGCCCGGATCGTCCCCGACGAGCCCGACGCCGGGTTGAACCCGGCCCTGATCCACGGGGCGGGGCGCGGCCGCGACCTCGCCCCGGACGCGGGCGTCGGCGCGCTGTCCGCCGATCTGCCCGCCCTGCGGCCGGAGGAGCTCGCCGCGGTTCTCGACGCCGCGGCGGGGGCGCCGGAGGCGTTCGTCCCGGACGCGGCGGGCATCGGCACCACGCTCTACACGGCGCGTCCCGGCGTCCCCTTCTCCCCCGCCTTCGGCGGCGACTCCCGCACGGCGCACCGCGCGCGCGGCGCCCGCGAGCTGCTGCTGCCCGGGACCGACAGCGTCCGCCGCGACGTCGACACCCCCGACGACCTCCGCGCCGCCCTGGCCCTCGGCACCGGCCCGCGCACCGCGGCCGTCGCCGCCCTGCTCCCCGATTTCGCGCCGTCCGCCGGGCACGGCCGGGGATAGGGTTCCCGCATGCAGGGGACGGTGAAGGACTTCGACCCGGCCGCGCGGGCGGGGAGCGTGCTGCTGGACGACGGGACGGAGCTGCCGTTCGACGCGGACGCGTTCGCGGCGGGGGGCCTGCGGCTGCTGCGCTTCGGGCAGCGGGTGAACCTCGCGATGGAGGGCGACCGGGTCACGGTGGTGACGCTGTCGACGTTCCCCTTGCCGGGGATCTGAACGGGCCGTGGAAACGGCAGCGCCCGGGACCGTTCAGGACGGTCCCGGGCGCTGCCGCGGTGAGGCTACTTCTTGCCGGCCACCAGGTTCTTGAAGTCCGCCCCGGCCTTGAACTTCGGCACGGACGTCGCGGGAACCTCGATGGTCTTGCCCGTTGCGGGGTTGCGGGCCGTACGGGCAGGCCGGTCGGCCTTCTCGAACGAACCGAACCCGGTGATCGCCACCTTGTCGCCCTTGGCGACGGCGGATTGGATCGCCTCCAGGATCGCGTCGACGGCCTCGGCTGCGGCCTTCTTGCTGCCCAGCCGGTCAGAGATGGCGTCGACCAGCTCACGCTTGTTCATGGGTTACTCCTCTAGTTCCCCCCTTGCCCGAACGAAACTAAGGGACCCTCAGCATGGACACAATCACCTGCACGCAGAAGTTGCCGTGTCGCTGGCGTTTTTGTCGGCCTCGCCCCCGTCTCGCCGGGTGACCGGACCGGATCCGGCCACTGCGCACGCTAACGGACGTCGGGCGCCTCGTGGAAATCGGCGAGGAACGCCTCCAGCCTGCGGGCGGCCAGGTCGGAGTCCCTTTTCGCCAGATCGGTGATCGCCAGGAGGTGGCGGATCAGGCGCTGCCGGGTCTGCGGCGGCAGCGGCGCCACGGCCCGGTGCGCGTCGCGCAGCTGCCGGGCGAGCCGGGTCAGCGCCGGGTCGTCCCACTCCGGTCCGCTCCACGGCGTGGCGTTCACACAAGCCCCCAAACGCTCGGGCGTCCTCGTCCCCTGCGAGAGATTCTCCCGCGCGAGGCTACGCGACCCCCGCCCCGGGGTACGCCAAGCCGCAAAGCCCGAAGCCGAGCCGGGGTTCGAAGCCCGGCCGCCATCACGGGCAGGCACGCGGAGCGAGCGCCAGCGAGCGCAGCGGGCATGCCCGACGGCCGGCAGGCTGTTTCGCGCGGAGCTCCAGCGGAGCGCGAAACAGCCTGCCGGCCGCGACGGGGGGTTCCAGGGGGCGTCCCCCCAGGACTACAGCGTCACCGGCAGCCAGGTCGGGCGGGCGGCCTCGTAGTCGGTGATGGCGTCGCCGTGGCGGAGGGTCAGGCCGATGTCGTCCAGGCCCTCCATGAGCCGCCAGCGGGTGTAGTCGTCGATCTCGAAGGTCGCGGTGTCGGCGCCCCAGCGGACCTCGCGCTTCTCGAGGTCGACGGTGATCTCCAGGGCGGGGTCCTTCTCGGCCGCGCTCTGCAGGGCCTCGACCTGCTCGCCGGTGAGGACGACCGGTAGCAGCCCCATCTTGGTGGAGTTGTTGCGGAAGATGTCGCCGAAGCGCGGCGCGATCACGACGCGGAAGCCGTACTGCTGCAGGGCCCAGACGGCGTGCTCGCGGGACGAGCCGGTGCCGAAGTCGGGGCCGGCGACGAGGATGCCGGCGCCCTGGTACTGCGGCTGGTTCAGCACGAAGTCCGGGTCCTCGCGCCAGGCGGAGAACAGGCCCTTGTCGAATCCGGTGCGGCTGACCTGCTTGAGCCAGACGGCCGGGATGATCTGGTCGGTGTCGACGTTGCTGCGCCGCAGCGGGACGGCGCGTCCGGTGTAGGTGGTGAAGGCTTCCATGGCTCGGGTCTCCTCAGAGGTCGGCGGGAGCGGCCAGGCGGCCGGTGACGGCGGTGGCGGCGGCGACGGCGGGCGACACGAGGTGGGTGCGGCCGCCGGGGCCCTGCCGGCCCTCGAAGTTGCGGTTGGACGTGGAGGCGCTGCGCTCGCCGGGGGTGAGCTTGTCGGGGTTCATCGCCAGGCACATCGAGCAGCCGGCCTCGCGCCATTCGGCGCCGGAGGCGGAGATGACCTGGTCGAGGCCCTCCTCCTCGGCCTGCTTCTTGACCTCCATCGAGCCGGGCACGACCAGCATCCGGACGCCGTCGGCGACCTTGCGGCCCTCCAGCACGCCCGCGACGGCGCGCAGGTCCTCGATGCGGCCGTTGGTGCAGGAGCCGACGAAGACGGTGTCGACCGCGATGTCGCGGAGCGGCGTCCCGGCGGTGAGGCCCATGTACTCCAGGGCGCGCTCGGCGTTCTGCCGCTTGACCGGGTCGTCGATGGCCGCGGGGTCGGGCACGGACTCGGCGAGCGGCAGGCCCTGGCCGGGGTTGGTGCCCCAGGTGACGAACGGGGTCAGCTCGGCCGCGTCGATCACGACCTCCTTGTCGAAGACCGCGTCGTCGTCGGTGCGCAGGGACGTCCAGTACTCGACGGCCTTGTCCCAGTCCTCGCCCTGCGGGGCGTTCGGGCGGCCCTCGAGGTAGGCGAACGTGGTCTCGTCGGGGGCGATCATCCCGGCGCGGGCGCCGGCCTCGATGGACATGTTGCAGACCGTCATGCGGCCTTCCATCGACAGGGAGCGGATCGCCTCGCCGCGGTACTCGATGATGTGGCCCTGGCCGCCGCCGGTGCCGATCCTGGCGATGATCGCCAGGATCAGGTCCTTGGCGGTGACGCCCTCGGGCAGGTCGCCGTTCACGGTGACGGCCATCGTCTTCGGCTGGATCTGCGGCAGCGTCTGCGTGGCGAGGACGTGCTCGACCTCGCTGGTGCCGATGCCGAACGCGAGCGCGCCGAACGCGCCGTGCGTGGAGGTGTGCGAGTCGCCGCACACGACGGTCATGCCGGGCTGCGTCAGGCCCAGCTGGGGGCCGATGACGTGCACGATGCCCTGGCCGTCGTCGCCCATCGGGTGCAGGCGGATCCCGAAGTCGGAGCAGTTCTTGCGGAGCGTCTCGACCTGGGTGCGCGACACCGGGTCGGCGATCGGCTTGAGCAGGTCCGTGGTCGGGACGTTGTGGTCCTCGGTGGCGATCGTCAGGTCGGGGCGGCGGACCTGCCGGCCGGCCATCCGCAGCCCGTCGAACGCCTGGGGGCTCGTGACCTCGTGGACCAGGTGCAGGTCGATGTAGAGGAGGTCGGGCTCACCCTCGGCACGCCGTACGACGTGCGCGTCGTACACCTTTTCGGCCAATGTACGGCCCATCACACCCACCTCACCTGTCATGATCGTCCGGCGCGCCGTCGCGCCGAGGTCCGGTCCGGCTGATTTGCATCTCAAATTACGAGACGGCAATATCAAGACATGGACAACTCTAGCGGAGTCGGCGTACTTGACAAAGCGGTTCTCGTGCTGAACGCGCTCGAAGCCGGTCCCGCCTCGCTCGCGCAGCTCGTGCAGACCACCGGTCTCGCCCGCCCCACGGCCCACCGGCTCGCCGTCGCGCTGGAGCACCACCGCCTCGTCCACCGCGACACCCAGGGGCGGTTCATCCTCGGCCCCCGGCTCGCGGAACTGGCCGTCGCCGCCGGCGAGGACCGACTCCTCGCCATCGCGCAGCCCATCCTCGCCCAGCTGCGCGACCACACCGGCGAGAGCGCCTCCCTGTTCCGCCGCCAGGGCGACGTCCGCGTCTGCGTCGCCGCCGCCGAGCGCACCAGCGGCCTGCGCGACACCATCCCCGTCGGCGCCGCCCTCCCGATGTCCGCCGGGTCCGCCGCCCAGATCCTGCTGGCCTGGGAGGAGCCGGACCGGATGCACCGCGGCCTGCGCGGCGCCAAGTTCGAGGCGACCACGCTCGCCTCCGTCCGCCGCCGCGGCTGGGCCCAGTCCGTCGGCGAGCGCGAGCAGGGCGTCGGCTCGGTCTCCGCCCCCATCCGCGGCGCGGGCGGCCGCGTCATCGCCGCCGTCTCCGTCTCCGGCCCCCTCGAACGCCTCACCCGCTCCCCTGGCCGCCTGCACGCCGCCCCCGTGGTCGCCGCCGCCGAAAAGATCAGCGAGGGCATGCGCAGGAGCTGACCGGGGGACGCCCCCTGAACCCCCCGCTGCGCGGCTCGCCACCTCCTCGCTCCGCTGCGGGGGGCGCGGCGCGCCGGGCATCCCTTGCGCTCGCCAGGGCTCGCTCCACGGGCTGTCCCGTGACCGGTGGCTCGCGTTCAAGCCTTGCTGGGGCGAAGGGTCTCCAGAAGGTCGTCGACGTGGGCCTTGAAGAGGGCGGGCATGTCGATGCGGTCCGGGTCGAGGAGCCACTGGGTCTGGAGGCCGTCCATGATGGCGATGATGCGGGCGGCCGTGGCGTCGGCGTCGAGGCCGGCGCGCAGCTCGCCGGCGTCGGCGGCGCGGCGGAGGGCGTCGGCGACCCAGGCGCGCAGGCGCGCGTAGCGGGCGCGCGCCCAGTCCCGGGCGGGGTGGTCGGCGGTGACGGCCTCGCTCGTCAGCACCACGAAGAGCCGGACGAGTTCGGGCGTGCGGCTGTTGTGCTCCACGACCCGCACCAGAGCGGCCGGCAGGTCGGGGCCGCCGGCGGCCCCGCCGTCGGCGAAGAACCGCTCCATGTCGCGCCGGTCGCGCAGTTCGAGGACGGCGACCAGCAGCTGCTCCTTGGTGCGGAAGTGGTGCAGCAGGCCGGGCTGGGACAGCCCGGCGCGTTCGGCGACGCGGGCCAGCGACGTGCCGCGGTAGCCGTGTTCGGCGAACTCCAGGGTCGCGACGTGCAGGATGCGCTCGCGCCTGGCGTCGCCCGCGGCGTAGCCGCGCCGCCGATCCGTGCCGGTCCTCACATCGCCTCACTCTACGCAGGCGGAGAATAACGCACGAATAACAAACCTACCGAGTACTCGGTATCGGAAATTAGGGTGGGCGGCGGCGTTCGGATACGTCCAGGAGGAGGTTCGATGTCCGTCGACGAGTCCGGCCTGCGCGAGCGGCTTGCCCAGCTGACGCTCGAGGAGAAGGTCCATCTGCTGAGCGGGGCCGACTTCTGGTCGCTGCGCCCGGTCCCGGGCATCGGGCTGCGGAAGGTGGTGCTGTCGGACGGCCCGAGCGGCGTCCGCGGCACGGCGTGGGACGAGCGGAGCACGAGCCTGCTGTTCCCGAGCCCGACGGCGCTCGCCGCGACATGGGATCCGGAGCTGGCCGAGCGGGTGGGCCGGCTGAACGGCGCCCAGGCCCGGGACAAGGGCGTCCACGTCCAGCTCGCGCCGACGATCAACCTGCACCGGACCCCGCTGGGCGGCCGGCATTTCGAGAACTACTCCGAGGACCCGCTGCTCACCGCGCGGATCGGCGTCGGGTTCGTGAGGGGCGTGCAGTCGGCCGGGGTGGCGGCGACGGTGAAGCACTTCGTCGGCAACGACTCCGAGACCTCGCGGATGTCGTACGACGCCCGGATCGACGGCGCGACCCTGGACGCGGTGTACCTGCGCCCGTTCGAGGACGCGGTGAAGGCGGGCGCGTGGGCGGTGATGGCCGCCTACAACAAGGTCAACGGCACGACGATGACGGAGCACCGCGCGCTGCTGACCGGTGTGCTGAAGGAGCGCTGGGGATTCGACGGCGTGCTGATGTCGGACTGGACGGCGATCCGGTCGACCGCGGCGAGCGCGAACGCCGGGATGGACCTGGAGATGCCGGGGATGCCCCGCAACGCGTGGCGGGACAGGCTCGTCGCGGCGGTCCGCGACGGCGAGGTGGCCGAGGAGCTGGTCGACGACAAGGTGCTGCGGATCCTGCGGCTGGCCGCGCGGGTCGGCGCGCTCGACGGGTTCCCCGAGCCGGCGCCCGTGACGACGCCCCCCGACGCGCCCGCCCAGCTGCGCGCGCTCGCGGCGCGCGCGTGCGTGCTGCTGCGCAACGAGGGCGGCGTGCTCCCGCTCGACGCGCCCCGCAGGCTGGCGCTGATCGGCCCGAACGCGGTGCGGTTCAGCGCGCAGGGCGGCGGCAGCGCGCACGTGAACCCCGAGCACGTCGTCTCGCCGGTGGACGGCCTGCGCCGCGCGCTCGGCGCCGGCACCGAGCTGACGGTGCGCGCGGGCGTGTACCCGCATGAGCGGCTGGCGGCGCTGCCGCTGGACATGGCGGCCGATCCGGAGACGGGCGAGCGGGGCGTGCGGCTGGAGTTCCTCGACGCGGACGGCGCCATCCTCGACTCCGAGCACCGCGAGGCCGCCCGTTTCATGTTCTTCGAGGGCGTCCCGGAGGGGACGGCGCAGATCGTCGTCCGCGCCCGGGTGACGCCGGCGGCGGACGGCGTCCACACGTTCGCGGTCGCGGGCGTCGGCGAGTACGAGGTGCGCGTCGCGGACACGACGGCGACGGTGAAGCTGGCCCTGGACGGCGGGGACCCGGTCGAGGCGATGATGCGGCCGCCGGAGCACCGCGTCGAGGTGGAGCTCGCCGCCGGGCGGGCGGTCCCGGTGGAGCTGCGGCGCGCCTACCGGCCCGGATCGTTCCTGACCGCGTTCGGCATCGGCCACCACGAGCCGCACCTGCCCGAGGACGAGGAGCTGGCGGCGGCCGTCGAGGCCGCCCGCGCCGCCGACGCGGCGGTCGTGATCGTCGGCACCAACGACGACGTGGAGAGCGAGGGCTTCGACCGGACGACGCTGGCACTGCCCGGCCGCCAGGACGAGCTGGTGTCCGCCGTCGCCGCCGCCAACCCGCGCACGGTGGTGGTGGTGAACGCGGGCGCGCCCGTGCTGATGCCGTGGCGGGACGAGGTCGCGGCGGTGCTGTGGGCGTGGCTGCCGGGACAGGAGGGGGGCGACGCCCTCGCCGACGTCCTCACCGGCGCGGCCGAGCCGGGCGGGCGGCTCCCCACGACGTTCCCGGTGTCGGAGGACGGGATCCTGTCGCCGGTTCCCGTGGAGGACGGGTCCCTGCCGTACGCGGAGGGCGCCGCGATCGGCTACCTGCACTACGCGCCCGAGCAGGTCGCCTACCCGTTCGGGCACGGCCTGGGGTACACGGCCTGGGAGTACGAGTCGCTGGCGGTGGCGGACGGGACGGCGGAGGTGACGGTCCGCAACGCGGGCGACCGGCCGGGGCGCGAGGTCGTCCAGGTCTACGCGTCGCCGGACGGGCTGCCGCTCCGGCTCGCCGGGTTCGCGGTCGCCGAGGCCGCGGCGGGCGAGCGGGTGACCGTCCGGGTCCCGCTGGACGAGCGGCTGCCCGGCGGGTGCGCGGTGCGCGCCGGACGGTCCGTCGCCGATCTGCGGCTGACCGCCTGACGCCCAGGGCCGACAAAGCACCGCATCTCGGGCCACCTTCGAAGAGTGCCGGTACCGGCCCGCACGCCCTGGATAGCGTTGTGCTCCGGACAGGGAGGTGCGCGGTGCAGATCTCCGAGCTCAGCGATCGCAGCGGCCTGACGGTCCAGACGATCAAGTTCTACATCCGGGAGGGCCTCCTCCCGAAGGGCTCGACGGTGAGCGCGACCCGCGCCGAGTACGACCACCGGCACCTGGAGCGGCTGCGCCTGATCAGCGCGCTGCGCGAGGTCGGCGACCTGCCGGTCGCGGCGATCCACCGGATCGTCGAGGCGATCGAGGACGAGCGGGTCGGCCTGCACGAGCTGTTCGGCACCGCCCAGCACGCCATCGCCCCGCACGTCGTCGCGCCGTACGACCCGCACTGGCGCGCCGCGCGGCAGGACGTCGACGCGCTCGTCCGCGAGCTCGGCTGGACGGTCGGCGACCGCTCCCCCGCCCGCGACCTGCTCGCGCGCACGTTCGTCGCGCTGCGCCGGCTCGGTTTCCCGATCACCCTCACCGACCTGCGGCCGTACGTGAAGGCCGCCGCCGAGGTCGCCGACCACGAGATCGGCCGGGTGGTCGACGGCGCGCCGCGCGCCCGGACCGTCCACACCCTGCTCGTCTCCACCGTGCTGTACGAGCAGGTCCTGACGGCCCTGCACCGGATGGCCCAGGAGAACGCCTCGGCCCGCCGCTTCGGCTGAGCCGGTCTCCGCGAGCCATGCGGATCCCGCATGGCCGGTCTGCGAAACCTGCGCTGGTGGCATGGCTCGGCCGGGCCTAGCGTCGGTCGCACCATGACACGAATCGCTTTTCTCGGACTGGGGCGCATGGGCGTCCCGATGGCCCGGCGGCTGATCGCCGCGGACCACGACGTGGCGGTGTGGAACCGCACCGCGGGCGGGGTGCCCGCCGACCTCGGCGCGGTGCTCGCCGCGTCCCCCGCGCTCGCCGCCGCGGGCCGCGACCTCGTCATCACCATGCTCACCGACGCGGACGCCGTCGAGGCCGTGCTGTTCGGCCCGGACGGGGCCGCGGCGGCGCTGGAGCCCGGAGCCGTGGTCGCCGACACGTCGACGATCGGCCCGGACGCCGCGCGCCGCGTGCGCGGACGGCTGCCGGACGGCGTCGCCTACGTCGACGCGCCCGTGGTGGGCAGCGTCCCGCAGGCGGAGGCGGGCGAGCTGGAGGTGCTGGCGGGCGGCACCGGCGACGACCTTGCCCGCTGCACCGGGGCGCTGGAGGCGCTCGGACGGGTCCGGCACGCGGGCCCGCCCGGGTCCGGCGCCGCGCTGAAGCTCGTCGCGAACGGCATGCTGGTCGCGAACTTCGCCGTGCTCGGCGAGGCGCTCGCGCTCGCCGGGCGCCTGGGCCTCGACCGCGACCTCGTGCTGGACGTGCTGTCCCGCACGAGCGCGCAGGCGCGGCGGCTGCGGGACGCGGCGCCCGGCGCGGCGCCGCGCTTCACGGTGGCGCTCGCCGCCAAGGACCTCGATCTCGCGCTGGACGTCCCGGGAGCGCCCGCCGGGGGCGTCCTCGCCGCCGCGCGAGCCCGCGCGTCCGCCGCCCTCGCGGACGGCCTCGGGCCGCAGGACCTCATCGCACTCGCGGACCACACGAGGAAGGACTCCCCTATGCGCGTCACGCTCGGCGATCCGGCCACCGTCCCGCCCCCGCCGAACCCCTTCTACTCGCACGCCGCGTACGTGACGGCCGGGCCGATGCTGTACGTGTCGGGGCAGATCGCGCTCACCGAGGATGGGAAGGTCGACGCGCCCGGCGACATGGCCCGGCAGTCAGAGGTGATCTTCTCGCTGCTGGACCGGATCCTCGCGGCGCACGGGGCCGGGTTCGCGGACGTGGTCAACATCCGGACGTTCGTCACCGATCTCGGCCGGGTCGCCGAGTACGGGGCCGTGCGGCGGCAGTTCTTCCCCGGCGCCGCGCCCACCAGCACGACCGTCGAGGTCGCCCGGCTGTTCCACCCGGACGCCCTGCTGGAGGTCGAGGTGGTCGCCGCGATCCCCTGACCGGGTCCGGCCGCCTAGCCCAGTTCGGCGGCGACGGCCCGCAGGTCGTCCAGGAACGCGGTGACCGCCGGGGACCTGCGGGCGTGCCGCCCGACGGCGGCGCGGACGGCGCGGGTGGGCTGCTCGGGGGCGAGCGGCCGCAGCACGACGCCGTCGCGCGCCGCCGCTGCCGCCGCGAGGGCGGGCACGAGGGTGACGCCGAACCCGGCCGCGACCAGGCCGAGCTTGGAGATCCATTCGGCGACCCGCAGCGGGGTGCGCGGCTCGAACCCGGCGGGCTCGCAGCGGGCGCGCAGCGCCGCGACGGCCTCGGGGGCGTCGGCGACGATCCACGCGTCGCCGGCCAGGGCGTCCAGCGGGACGCGGCGGCGGGCGGCGAGCGGGTGCCCGGACGGCAGCGCGACGAGCAGCGCGTCGTCCAGCAGCGGCACCAGGTCGCCGGCGGGCAGCGCGGGGACGGTGTGCGTGCTGACGACGGCGAGGTCGAGGTCGCCGCCGTCCAGCATCGCGAGCAGCCGGTCGGTGACGCCCTCGCGCAGCGTGGCGCGGACACCGGGGTGCCGGCCGCGGAACCGGGCGAGCGCGCGCGGGACCAGCGCCGCGTTCGCGGTGGGGAACGCGCCGACCCGCAGCGTCCCGGTGTCGAGGCGGCGCAGCCCCTCCATGGCCTGCACCGTGTCGGCGAGCCGGTCGAGCAGGGCGCGGGCGTGCGGGAGGAGGTGCTCGCCGGCGGGCGTCGGCCGCACGCCGCGGGCGCCGCGCGCGAACAGCTCGACGCCGCAGACGTCCTCCAGCGCGGCGATCTGCCGCGACACCGCCGACTGGGTGTAGCCGCCCGCCGCCGCGGCCGCGGTGAACGAGCCGAGGTCGGCGACGGCGACGAAGGTCCGCAGCAGGAGCGGATCGAGCGATTCGGCGCGCATCCCCGGAGGTTAGCGCCGGTTCGGTCACGAGATCGGCTTGGTAGGCTGCTGCTCTCCTCTCCGCATCCCCGCAGGTCCCACCGAGGTCGCCCATGTCCGGAAGCCGCCCCTTCGTCAGCATCGCCACGGACTTCGGCGCCGCCTACACCTCGATCTGCGCCGGCGTCGTGCACACCATCGCGCCCGAGGCGAACGTCCTGGTGCTCAGCGACGAGATCACGCCGTTCGACGTGGTGGAGGGTGCGATGCTGCTGCGGCAGGCGCTGCCGTACCTGCCGGTGGGCGTGCACACGGGCATCGTGGACCCGGGGGTCGGGACGCCGCGCCGCCCGCTGGCGGTCGAGACCGGACGCGGCGACGTGCTGGTCGGCCCGGACAACGGGCTGCTGGTGCCGGCGGCCGAGGCGCTCGGCGGGATCGTCCGGGCGCACGCGCTGGAGAACCCGGCGTACCGGCTGCCGGAGGTCTCGACGTCGTTCCACGGGCGGGACATCTTCTCCCCCGCCGCCGCGCACCTCGCGGCGGGCGTGGACGTCGCCGACCTCGGCGCGCCGGTCGAGCCGCTCCCGCTGGACCTTCCGGCGCCGGTCGCCCGCGACGGCGAGCTGACCGTCCCGGTGCTGTACACCGACCGGTTCGGCAGCCTGGTGCTGGGCGCGGAGCGCGACGATCTCGCCGCCGCGTTCGGCGCGCTGGAGCCCGGCACCCCCCTCGACGTCGCATGGAGCGTTCCAGACGGGGCGTCCCGCACCGCCCGCGTCCCGTTCGAGCGCACCTTCGGCAGCGTCGCCGTCGGCGAGCCGCTGCTGTGGATCGACTCCTCGGGCTGGCTCGGCCTCGGCGTCAACCAGGGCCGGGCCGCGGACGTCCTCGGTCTGGCCGGCGCGCGCACCGTCACCCTGCGCGCCGCCACCCCGCATTCTTGACAACGCAACACCGCACCGCTGGAGGCACCCCCGTGACCCGCCGCCCCCTCGTGGCCGCCCTGACCGGCGTCGCCGCGCTCACCCTCGCCGTCACCGCCTGCGCTCCGCAGGACGACGGCTCCGACGCCTCGGCGAGCAAGAGCCCCGCCTCCTGCACCAAGGACAAGCTGCCGCTCAAGACCGCCGGCAAGCTGACCGTCGCGACCGACAAGCCGGCGTTCGAGCCCTGGTTCAAGAACGACGACCCGTCCAACGGGCAGGGCTTCGAGAGCGCCGTCGCGTACGCGGTCGCCGGCAAGCTCGGCTTCACCAAGGACCAGGTCGCCTGGACGACGCAGTCGTTCGAGTCGTCCTACGCGCCGGGGCCGAAGAACTTCGACTTCGACATCAACCAGATCTCGGCCACCCCCGCCCGCGAGAAGGCGGTGACGTTCAGCGACGGCTACTACGACGTGCAGCAGGGCGTCGTCGCGCTCAAGGCCGGCAAGTTCGCGAACGCGACGAGCATCGCGGAGCTGAAGAAGGCCCGGATCGCCGTCCAGGTCGGGACGACCGCCCTGCAGGCCGTGCAGAACCAGATCAAGCCGGACGGCCAGCCGAAGATCTTCAACACCCAGATCGACGCGGTGAACGCGCTGAAGAACAAGCAGGTCGACCTGCTGCTGGTGGACCTGCCGACCGCGTTCTACGTCACCGCCGCGCAGATCGACGGCTCGAAGATCGTGGGCCAGCTGCCGCAGACCGAGGGCGGCAGCACCGAGCACTTCGGGCTGCTGATGGAGAAGGGCAGCACGCTCGTGGGCTGCCTGAACCAGGCGGTCGGGCAGCTCAAGTCGTCGGGCGAGCTGGCGAAGATCCAGCAGCAATGGCTGACCTCGTCGGCCGGCGCGCCCGTCCTGAAGTGACCCCGCGATGACCGTGCGGGCGGGCGGCGAGACCGCCTGGGTCAAGAGCGAGCGGCAGCTGGACCGGGAGCGGCGCCGCCGGCGCGCCGGCGTCCGGTCCGGCTCGGTCGCCGCCGCGTCGACCGTGCTGTGCGTCGCGGTCGTCGTCGCCGTCGTGGTGACGTCGCCCGGCTGGCCGCGCGTGCACGAGACGTTCTTCAACTGGGGCGAGTTCACCGGCGCGTTCCCGGACGTGCTGCGCGGCTTCTGGCTGAACGTGCGGATCTTCCTGATCGCCGAACCGGTGATCCTGGTGCTCGGCCTGCTCGTCGCGCTCGCGCGCGGGCTGCGCAACCCGCTGTTCTTCCCGCTGCGGGCCCTGGCCGTCGCCTACACCGACGTGTTCCGGGGCATCCCGACGATCCTGCTGGTGTACCTGGTCGGTTTCGGGCTGCCCGCGCTGCGGCTCCAGGGCGTCCCGGACAGCCCGGCCGTGCTGGGCGGGTTCGCGCTCGTCCTGTCGTACGGCGCGTACGTCGCGGAGGTGTTCCGCGCGGGCATCGACTCGATCCACCCGAGCCAGCGCGCGGCGGCCCGGTCGCTCGGGCTCAGCAAGACGCAGAGCCTGCGGTTCGTGGTGCTGCCGCAGGCGGTGCGGCGCGTCGTCCCGCCGCTGCTGAACGACTTCGCCTCGCTGCAGAAGGACACCGCGCTCGTCGCGGTGCTCGGCCCGCTGGAGGCGCTGCGGCAGGCGCAGATCCACTCGGCGACGAACTTCAACTACACGCCCTACCTGGCCACGGCGGTGCTGTTCGTCGCGCTGACGGTGCCGATGGCCCGGTTCACCGACCACCTCGCGGCGCGCGCCGAGCGCCGCCGCGCCCCGGGAGGCGGCACATGAGCGGACCGCTGCTGCGCGTCGAAGGCGTCTGGAAGACCTACCACGCGCATCCGGTGCTGCGCGGCGTCGACCTGGACGTCGCGCCGCACGAGGTCGTCTGCCTCATCGGCGCGTCCGGGTCGGGCAAGTCGACGCTGCTGCGCTGCGTGAACGTGCTGGAGACGGTGGACGACGGCGCGATCCTCCTGGAGGGCGACGACATCACCGACCCGGACGCCGACCCCGACGAGGTCCGCAAGCGGATCGGGATGGTGTTCCAGTCCTACAACCTGTTCCCGCACATGTCGGTGCTGGACAACATCACGCTGGCGCCCGTCCGCGTCCACAGGCGGCCCAAGGCGGAGGCGGCCGAGCAGGCCCGCGAGCTGCTGAAGCGGTTCGGCCTCGCGGACAAGGCCGGCGAGTACCCGGACCGGCTGTCGGGCGGCCAGCAGCAGCGCGTCGCGATCATCCGGGCGATGGCGACGCGGCCGAGCCTGCTGCTGCTGGACGAGGTGACCTCCGCGCTCGACCCGGAGCTGGTCACCGAGGTGATGGGGATCATCCGGGAGCTGAAGGAGTCCGGGATGACGATGATCCTGGCGACCCACGAGATGGGGTTCGCCCGGGACATCGCCGACACGGTCTGCTTCCTGCACGACGGCGTGCTGCTGGAGCGCGGCCCGGCCGAGCAGATCTTCGAGGAGCCCGCCGAGCCGCGCACCCGCGAGTTCCTCCGCCGCGTCCTCGAATCCCGGCGCATCTAGGATGGCCGGCGTGGCGGATCTGGACGTGGTGGCGTGGGTGCGGGTGGTGGACGGGCGGCTGCTGGCCGTCCGGTCGCGGGGCCGTGACCTGCTGTACCTCCCCGGCGGCAAGCGGGAGCCGGGCGAGGACGACTGGGCGGCGCTGTCCCGGGAGGTCCGGGAGGAGCTGGACGTCGAGCTCGACCGGGCGTCGTTCCGCGAGCTGGGGGTGATCCGCGCGCCGGCGCACGACCAGCCGGACTACACGCACGCCCGGATGGCGTGCTTCACCGCGGCGTGCCGCGGCGCGATCGCGGCGTCCGGCGAGGTGGACGAGTACCTCTACCTCGCACCGGCCGACCGGGACCTGCTCGCCCCGGCGGCCCGGGCGGCGCTCGACCTGGCATTGGACCACGGCCTGCTGCACTGAAGGTCCCCGGAATCACACCAATCGCCGGATGGACCCGGTTAGGATGCCTGCCTGGATCCGAGATCTCTTCACTTTCCGGGGACTCGCATGGCGCACGTGCATCATTTCTCCTACGGGCCGCTCACGCCCGTGGCGGCGTACCTGATGTCGTTCGTCGGGTCCTTCCTCGGGCTGCTGTGCATGTCCCGCGCCCGCGCGTCCACCGGGCGCTCGCGCGCGTCCTGGCTGTCGCTCGCGGCGCTGGCCATCGGCGGCACCGGGATCTGGGTGATGCACTTCATCGCGATGCTGGGCTTCAGCGTCTCGGGGATGCCGATCCGCTACAACGTGCCCGTCACGCTGCTGAGCTGCCTGACCGCCGTGGCGGTCGTCGCGGTCGGGCTGTTCGTGCTCGGGTTCGGCGGGTCCGGGCCGGGCGTGATCGTCACGGGCGGAGCGGTCATGGGGATCGGCGTGGTGAGCATGCACTACTCCGGCATGGCCGCGATGACCATGCCCGGGGACATCGGGTACCGGCCGGGCCTGGTCGTGCTGTCGGTCGTCATCGCCCTGGTGGCGGCCACCGCGGCGCTGTGGTTCTGCGTGCGCGTGCGGGGCCTGCCGGCGACGGCCGGGGCCGCGCTCATCATGGGGATCGCGGTGACCGGCATGCACTACACCGGCATGGCGGCCATGCGGATCACCATGGACCCGGCCATGCCCGCCCCGCGCGGCGCCACCGCGTCCGACTTCCTGATCCCGCTGATCGGCGGCATCGCGGTGGTGTCGATCACGCTGCTGATCATCATCGCGATGGCGCCGAGCGAGGACGAGATCCGGGCCGACGCGGAGTTCCAGGAGCGCATCGCCGCGCGGCGGGCGGAGGCCACGGAGGACGGCGGGCCGGACGCCGCGCCGGACGCTCCCCGCGCGCGGACCGCGGGCGAGCGGTTCGACGGCCGCTGACGGCCCTGCCGGCCCGCCCCCGGCGCGCCACGCCGGTCAGGACAGCGCTGCGATGATCTTCTCGAGCGCGCTGCGCAGGTGCCGGCGCTCGTCGTCGGTGAGGGTGGCGGTGGCGCGCTCCTCCAGCCGCCGCCTCGCCTCCCGGATCGGCGCCTCCGCCCGGCGGGCGCGCTCGGTCAGGTAGAGCCGGACGAGCCGGGCGTCGGACGGGTCGCGGCGCCGGGTGACCAGGCCCGCGGCCTCCATGCGGGTCGCGGTGTTGACGACGGTCGGGGTGGTGAGGGCGAGCCGGTTCGCCAGCTCGCCGGGGGTCAGGCCGTCCTCCCGCCAGAGCACCTCCAGCAGCAGGTTCTGCCCGACGCGGACGCCGTGCTCGCTCATCGCCTCGTCGGAGGCCGCGCGCAGCAGCTTGTGGGCGCGGGTGGAGAGCCGGAGCAGGTCGTCCATGCCTCGATCCTAGTAATCGTTTGCATGCTAGTGATTTCGTCGCTAGCGTTCCATTAGCACGCTAACGAAAGGAGAGGCCCATGATCCTCGTCACCGGCGGGCTCGGATTCATCGGCTCGCACGTCGCGCGGGCACTGCTCGACCTCGGCGAGTCGTGCCTGCTCACCCGGCACTCGGCCGCCCCGCGGGACGTGCCCGCCGGGGCCGCCGCGGAGCGGCTCGACATGACCGACCGGGACGCGTTCCTCGCGCTCGGCGACCGGTACGCCGTCACCGGGATCGTCCATCTGGCGAGCACCCCGCTGCGCGGCACCGACGTGGTCGCGGAGATGCGGGCCAACACCGCCGGCCTGCTCAACGCGTTCGAGGCCGCGCGCGCCTGGGGCGTCCGCCGGGTCTGCGTCGCCAGCACGATCGGCGTCTACGCCGGCGTGCGCGGCACACCGCTCCGCGAGGACGCGCCGCTCCCGCCGGGCGTGGCGCACCCGATCCCCGCGTTCAAGCGGAGCGCGGAGGCGCTGGCGTCGGCCATCGCGGGGCACGCGGACTTCGAGGCCGTGTGCCTGCGGATCGGCGCCATCTGGGGTCCGCGCGGGCGCGCCGAGTCGCCGTTCTTCGCAATCCCGGGCCTGGTCAACGCGGCGGTTCGCGGCGAGCCGTACCCGGGGAAGGCGTACGCCGGCGACGGCATCGACGCGCTGTACGCCCCGGACTGCGGGCGCGCCATCGCCCTCCTCCAGACGGCCGAGACGCTGCACCACGCCGTCTACAACGTCGGTTCCGGCCTCGTCACCACGAACGCGGAGGTCGCGGCGGCGATCGAGAAGGCCGTCCCGGACGCCCCGATCGAGCTGACCGCCGGGCGCTCCCCCGACGGACCCGACGAGGACTACCGCCTCGACGTCACCCGCCTGCGCGCGGACACCGGTTTCGCGCCCGCCCACGACCTGGACGGCGCGGTGGCCGGCTACGTCGCCTGGCTGCGCGGCCGCGCAGAAGGCTCGCCGCGTCGATGACCCCGACTTCCACGACGGGCCGAACCACCACGGCGGCGCAGGTCGCGGGGCCGTCCGCCCGGCAGGAAGGGCCTGGACGCGCGAAAGGGAGCCGCCCGAACCTGGACGGCTCCCCTCCGAGCCCGGCTCACGCGCCGACGCTCTCCTTCTCGTCCGCCGGCTGAGGCGAGCGCGCGCGCAGCGTCACCAGCGCGAGACCGGCACCGGCCAGCGCCGCGACCGCGGCGCCGATGAACGCGGCCCGGAACCCGTCGGTGAGCGCGGGCAGGTCGCCCAGCTTCCCGGCGCCCTGCGAGGTGGCGATGGCGGTCATCACCGCCAGCCCGATCGCCGACCCCACCTGGTAGGTGGTGTTGACGATCCCGGACGCCAGCCCGCCCTGCTCCGGCGCGACGCCGCCGATCGCGGCCATCGTGGCGGGGATGAACACCAGCGACATCCCGACGGCGGAGATCAGCGAGCCCGGCAGCACGTCGGTGAGGAAGCCGCCGTTCGCGTCGATCGTCGACAGCACGAGCAGCCCGGCGGCGAGCACGGCCAGCCCGGTGACGATGAGCGGGCGCGTGCCGAACCGCGCGATGAGCCGTCCGGTGACGCCGACCATCAGCACCATCATCAGCGCGGTCATCGGCAGCAGCGCCGCACCGCTGGGGAACGCCCCGTACCCGAGCACCTGCTGCAGGTAGAGGTTCAGGAAGTACCACATCGGGATCCACGCGGCTCCGAGCAGCGCCATCGCCGTGTTCGCCCCTGCGAGGCCAGGGGTGCGCCACACCGACAGCGGCATCAGCGGCCCGCGCACGATCCGCTGCCATGCCACGAACAGCGCCAGCAGCAGGACGGCCCCGCCGAGCTGCAGGGCGGTGGCCGGCGCGTCCCAGCCGCGCCCCGGCGCCCGGACGATCGCGTAGACGGCGAGGCCGAGCCCGGCCGTGACCGCCGCCGCCCCGGCGACGTCGAGCCCGGCGCGGCGGCCGGGCACCGCCGGCAGGACGGCCGGGACCAGCGCCAGCGTCGCCAGCCCGATCGGGATGTAGATGATGAACACCCACGGCCAGCTCAGCCACTCGGTGATGACCCCGCCGAGGAACACCCCGGCGGTGCCGCCCGCCGGCGCGGCGGCGCCGTAGAACGCCATCGCCTTGGCCAGCTCCTTCGGCCGGGCCGAGAACAGCACCATCAGCAGGGTCAGCGCGGACGGCGCGATCAGCGCCGAGCCGATCCCCTGCACGGCCCGGCCGGCGATCTCGGCGGCGGCGCCGTCGGCGGCGGCCGCGACGACCGATCCGGCGATCAGCACGAGCCAGCCGGCCGCGAAGACGCGCCGCGCGCCGAGCAGGTCCGACAGCCTGCCGCCGAGCAGCAGCAGCCCGCCGAAGGCGACGACGTAGGCGTTGAACACCCACTGCAGCCCGCTCTGGCTGAAACCGAGGGCGCCCTGCATGTCGGGGAGCGCCACCCCGATGATCGACGTGTCCATGATCACCATGAACTGGGCGGTCGCGAGCACGGCCAGTGCCCACCAGCGCCTCGGGTCTGCGGACATGACGGTCCACTCCTCCACTCGAGCTCTACCCCTAGGGGGTATGTGCGATGGACCCTAACATGCCCCCTAGGGGTATTGATTCCGCAGGCCCGGAAATCCGTCGTGCCCGCCTCCGGCGCGCGGGCCCGATCTCCCTCGCCGGCCTTCCTCCGATCCCCCGCGATTCCGTACACTTCGCTTTCTGTGCCGTCGCGAGGGGGGCGAACATGAGCACGGCCGACCTGCCCGACGATCGGGATCCGACCGGCGCTCCCTCTCCGCCGCCGGCCTGGGGGCGCGGCGACCGTCCCGGACCGCCGCCCGCCGACGGCGACAAGCTGGTGGCGAGCTGGCGCGGCGCCCCCGCCGCCCCGGCGCCCCCCTCCCCGGCGGCGGGCGAGACGCCCGCCGCGCGCGATACGAGACCCGCGGCCACCGGACCCGCGACGCCCGAGGCTCCGGTGGCGGACGAGACACCCGCCGTCCCGTCCGCCGAGCAGATCAGGACCGCCAGGCGCCCCCTCCCCACCCCGCCCGGCGCGACCGCCCCGCCCACCGGCCCCCTGGCCGCGGCAGCCCCGCCCGCGGCACCCCCGCCAGCCACGCCGCCACTCGCCGCGGCCCCACGTAGTGCGGCCTCATCTCCCGCAACGCCGCCCGCCGCGAATCCTCCGCAGCCTCCGCCGACAGCGCGGCAGCCGGAGGCACCGCCCCAGCCCGTCGAGAAGCCGGCGCCCACCTCGCCACGCCCGGGGCCGATGCCGGCCGCGGCTCCATGGCCGCGCGCCGCGAGCGAGCCGGTCATGGAACGGCCCGGGACGAGCGCGGGCGGCCAGGAGGGCGACGCGGCCTCGCCCGCTCGCCCGCCCATGCCCCGGCAGCAGGCGCGCGTCCGGACGCCGGAGCCGCCGCCCGGCGGGGACCCGCTGGTGTTCGACCGGCCCCAGGGCGCGCCCACACCGCCGGAGGGCGGCGGTACGCGCGTGTTCCGGCCCGGGCTGCGGTCGGGGATCGCGGTCGCGGCGGTCGCGGTGCTGGTCGCCGGCGGCGTGACCTACCTGGTCCGCGACGGCGGGCACGGCGGCGGGCACGAGGACGCGCCGGGCGCCGAGGCCGCCGACAAGGTGTTCGCGGTGCCGGCGGCGCTGTACGACGGGCACGAGCAGACGGTCACGGCGGTCGCCGTGCACGGCGACACGGCGGTGACGGTCGGCAGCGAGACGGTGGACGCGCCGCGCGGGCAGATCCTCGTGTCGTCCGACGGCGGCAAGGCGTGGAGCACCGCGAAGGTGAAGGACGAGGGCGGCACCGGCCAGGACGTGCCGGAGGTCGTCGCGGCCGGCGACCGTGCCTGGGCGGCGCTGGGACGAGGCCCCGGCGGCGTGGCCGTGTGGACGAGCGCGGACGGCCGCACGTGGACGCATCGGGCCGGGGCCACGGGCGCGTTCACGGCGGGCGACCAGGTCACCGGGGTCGCGGCCACCTCGGCGGGGTTCGCCGCGATCGGGACGAACCAGGGCGCGGCGATCCTGTGGACGTCCTCGGACGGCGCCGCGTGGCAGCGGCGGCAAGCTCCGCTGCAGGGGAAGCCCGTGAGCATCGCGGCCGGCGGCGCCACGCTGGTCGTGCGGAACGACAAGGGCGATCTGTGGCGGTCGGCCGACGGCGGGGGGACGTGGGCGCGCGCGGAGGTCCCGCAGAGCGACGGGTCGTACGGGCCCGTCGTCGCGCTGACGTCGGGTCCTGGCGGGTTCTTCGCGGCGCGCGAGGGGCGCCGGACGGGCGGGTCGTCCAAGAATCCGAAGAAGCGTGCGCTCGCGGTGTTCTTCCGGTCGTCGGACGGCGCCGGCTGGACGCGGTCGAGCACCATCGACCGGCGCACCTACGCCGGCCTCGCCGCACTGGGCGGGTCCGACGCGGGCCTGGCCGCGCTGACCCCGCTCACCGACGGGCGCGTGGCCGCGCAGCGCAGCAAGGACGGCGTGAACTGGGAGTCCGTGGAGAGGCTCGGGACGGACCAGGGCCGCCGAGCGGGTGCGGCGGCGCCTCTGCCGCAGGGCGTCCTCGTGGCGGGCCGCCAGGACTCCGGCGCGTACCTGGCGGCGCCGGGCGCGCGCCACGGGGACATCGATCTGCTGTCCGTCCCCGGCGCGGTGACGCCGGACCGGACCATCACGCGGCTGGTGGCGGGCAACGGGGCGGCGCTGGCCGTCGGCAGCGGCGCGGGCGAGGCGGCCGTCTGGACGACGCGCGACGGAAGGGCGTGGACGCGCGCGGGCGGGACCGGCCTGACCGGGCCGGGCGTGCAGCGGCTCGCGGCCGCCGCGTACGGGCCGAAGGGCTGGGTCGCCGCGGGACGGAGCGCGGCGAAGCCGCTGCTGCTCACGTCTGGGGACGCGAACACGTGGAGCGCGGCCGCGGGCCCGGCGGGCGATGACGGCGCGTTGGCGGGCGCCGCCTACGGGCCGGCGGGCTACGTCGTCGTGGGCTCGACGGACGAGGCGCCCCTCGCCTGGCGTTCGGACGACCTCGTCCGGTGGACGGCCGGTTCCGGCGATCTGCGGGACGGGAAGATGCACGACGTCGCGGCCGTGACGAAGGGCTACGTCGCGGTCGGTGAGCGCGACGGGGCGCCGGCCGTCTGGACGTCCGATGACGGCGCGAAGTGGACGTCGGTGCAGCCGCCGCAGGCGCAGGGCCCGCTCACCCGCGTGGTCGCGCGCGGGGACACGCTGGTCGCGACGGGTGCGGGCGGCACCGTCGCGGTCTCGTCCGATGCCGGA
The DNA here is from genome assembly GCF_017573545.1 of Actinomadura nitritigenes. Classification (GTDB taxonomy): domain Bacteria; phylum Actinomycetota; class Actinomycetes; order Streptosporangiales; family Streptosporangiaceae; genus Spirillospora; species Spirillospora nitritigenes. Next base: position 348,088 of record NZ_JAGEOK010000003.1, read on the forward strand.
CGGACGTGGCGCGCGCAGACCGTCCAGGCGTCCGCGCTGGCGGCGAGCCTGGCGACGCCGCGCGGGTTCGTCCTCGCGGGAACGCCCGCCGGGACCGACGACGTCGCGCTGTGGAGTTCGGCGGACGGCGCGTCGTGGCGGGCGACCCGTCCGCGCGGGGCCCGCCTGGCGGGAGAGGGAAGCCAGCGCCTCACCGGCCTGGCCGTGCTGGGACAGGGCCTGGTGGCGACCGGAATGGACGGCGGCACGCCGACTCTCTGGCACACGGCCCTTCCCTGAGCCGTGCGGTCGGCCGTGCCGTTCGGAGGTACGCGGGTGCCGTTCGGAGGTGCGGGAACGCGGGTCAGGGCGCGGCCTGGCGGCGCCGGTCGGCCGCCGCGGCGCTGAGGATCATCTCGTCGACGACCCAGCGGGCCTCCGGGGACAGGTCGACGAGGGCGCGCAGGACCTCGGGGCGGATGATGCCGTGCTCGACGTCGCGGCGCAGGGCCTTGAGCGTGATGTCCTCGTCGATGGGGGCGGTCTCGCTGGGCCGGCCGAAGTAGCCGATCGGGACGCCGAAGAAGGTGGCGAGCGCGCGGAGGGTCTTGAGCTGCGGGTTCTCCTGGCGTCCGGTGCGCAGCTTCCACACGGTGGTGGACGAGATGTCCTCGCCGGTGGCGCGCGCGATGGCGGCGGCGGTCTCGACGTTGTTGCGCGGCGGATGGGCGTCCACCGGCCACAGGTTGCGGATCAGCCACTCGACCTTGTCCGCCAGCGTCGCGCCCGGCGCGATCTCTTCCGTCTTGTTGCCCATCCGGCCCCTCCCGAACTCGCCGTCCCAACGACTTTAGTTGACCGTACGTGAGGCCGTCAGCCAAGGACACAGGCATTGTTCCACTCCGTGTCGGACCGATCACGCACCCGGACCGGGACCTCCGGGTGACCGGCCGCCTCCCCCGCCGGCGCCAGGCCCCTCCCCCGCTGCGGCCAACTTTGCCAAGAACCGTTGCAAAGGTCCTTTGCAACTCCGTAGCGTCCGGGGCATGAAGGAGCGACCACCGGCCGGGCCACCGCCGGAGCAGCGTCCGGAGGGGCCGCCCGAGCCCGAGGTGATCACCGATCCGCGGCAGGTGCGGCTGCTCGCCCACCCGCTGCGGCAGCGGATCGCCGAGATCATGCGGCGCGGGCCCGTCTCGTCCACGACCCTCGCCCGCGAGCTCGGGCAGAGCACCGGCGCGACGAGCTACCACCTGCGCCAGCTCGCCAGGTACGGGTTCGTCGAGGAGGTGCCGGAGCTCAAGCGCGGGCGGGAGCGCTGGTGGCGGGCGGTGCCGGCGGACCGGCGGCTCCCGCCGCGCAGCGAGCAGTCGCCCGAGATGCGCGAGGCCGTCGACGCGCTGACGCGGCTGGAGTTCGCGAACGAGCTGGAGTCGCTGGCCCGCTATCAGCGGGAACGCGACGGCATGGGGCCGTGGGCGGACGCCCTGCTGTTCTCCTACTCCACCGTCACGCTGACGCCCGACCAGGTGCGCCCCTTCTTCGAGGAGTACATCGCGCTCCTCTACCGCTACAAGCGCGCCGACGGCGACCCGCCGCCGGGCGCGCGCACCCTGCACGCCCGGTTCCTGGCCTTTCCCGAGGTCTGATCCCGGACGGGTCCGGGCCGCCGAGTTGCCCCTCGACGGCCCGGACGGGCGGAGGCCGCATCACCCCACGCCGGAGGCCGTTCACCACGGCCGCGGGCGTGGTGCTCACGCAATGCAGAACCCCCACGGAAAGGAGAGCACCTCATGCTGCTCTCAAGCAAACGCCTGACGGCTTGGGCGGTCCTCGCGCTCTGGGTCGCGGCCGTGCTGGCGGCGGTCCCGCTCGCGGGCAGGCTGCCGGACGTCGTGCAGGCGAAGTCCGCCGCCGAGCTCCCGCGCGGCGCCCAGTCCACCGAGGTGGAGAAGCTGACGGACCGGTTCCGGGACGGCAGGCAGGCGCCGGCCGTCATCGTCTACGCCCGCACCGGCCCCTCCGGGGCAGGGAGCACGGCCGGAGCGGGGAGCACGGCCGGGCCGGGGATCACGTCCGCCGACCGCGCCAAGGCCGACGCCGACCGCCGCGCCCTCGCCCCGCTCGCCGAGGCGCCGATCGGCGCCCCGCAGGCGTCGCGCGACGGCCGCGCGCTCCTGCTGGCCGTCCCCCTGCACGACGACGACCACCTGAGCGGCAACGCCGAGAAGGTCCGCGACGCGGTGACGCGGAACGTCCCGCGGGGCCTCCAGGTGAAGGTGACGGGACCGGCGGGCGCGGCGCTCGACGCGGGCGACGCGTTCCGCAAGGTCGACAAGCCGCTGCTGCTCATCACGGTCGTGCTCGTCGCCGCCGTCCTGCTGTTCACCTACCGCAGCCCCGTCCTGTGGCTGCTGCCCCTCGCCTGCGCGGCGATCTCGCTGCAGGTCACCAACGCCGTCGTCTACCTGCTGGCCGAGCATGCCGGCCTGTACGTCGCGGACGGCATGTCGACCATCCTCAACGCGCTCGTCTTCGGCATCGGCACCGACTACGCGCTGCTCCTGCTCGCCCGCTACCGCGAGGAGCTCCGGCGCCACGAGGACCGGCACCGGGCGATGGCCGTCGCGCTCCGCCGCGCCGCCGCGCCCGTCGCCGCGTCCGCCGCGACCGTCTGCCTCGGCCTGCTGTGCCTGCTCGCCGCGCGCATGGGCTTCAACTTCGCGCTCGGGCCGATCAGCGCGATCGGGATCATCGGCGGGCTGGCCGTCGTGATGACGCTGCTGCCCGCACTGCTCGTCGTCCTCGGCCGCTGGGTGTTCTGGCCGCGCATCCCGCGCTTCGGCGACGCGCCGCCCGCGCGCGGCGGCGCCTGGGACCGCGCCGGCCGCCGCATCGCGGCGCGCCCCCGCCTCGTCTGGGCGCTCGGCGCGGCCGTCCTCGCCGCGCTCGCCGCCGGCTGCCTCGGCGTCCACACCGGGCTCGACCGCGCGCACTTCCTCACCACCACTCCGAACTCCGTACAGGGCGAGCGCATCGCCGACGCGCACTTCCCCGGGGACGAGAGCCGCCCGCTCCAGGTCGTCAGCGGCAGGCCGGTCGACCTCCGCGGGATCCCGGGCATCGCGCGGACGGGGACGCCCGAGACGTCCACCGACGGTCGCCTCACCCGCACCGCCGTCGTCCTGACCTCCCCGCCCGACAGCGGCGCCGCCGAGCGGACCGTCGAGCGGATCCGCCGCGCGGTGCCCGGCGTGCTCGTCGGCGGCGGCGCGGCGAGCGAACTCGACCTGGCCGACGCGCAGGCGCACGACCGCCGCGTCGTGATCCCGCTGGTCCTCGGCGTCGTGCTGGTCGTGCTGATCGCCCTGCTCCGCGCCCTCGTCGCCCCGCTGCTGGTGATGGCGACCGTCGTCGGGTCCTACTTCGCCGCGCTCGGCGGGTCGTGGCTGCTCTTCCGCCACGTGTTCGGCTTCCCGGCCATGGACGTCCAGGTCGCGCTGATGGGCTTCCTGTTCATGGTCGCGCTCGGCGTCGACTACAACCTGTTCCTCGTCTCCCGCATCCGCGAGGAGGCCGCCGCGGCCGGGCACCGCGAGGGCGTCCTGCGCGGCCTCGGCCTCACCGGCGGCGTCATCTCCAGCGCCGGGCTCGTCCTCGCCAGCACGTTCGGCGTCCTCGGCGTCATGCCCGTGACCATGTTCGTGGAGATCGGCGTGCTGGTGTCCCTCGGCGTGCTGCTCGACACCTTCGTCGTCCGGCCGGTGATCGTCCCCGCGCTGGCCCTCGACAGCGGCCCCCGCTTCTGGTGGCCCGGCCGCCTCCCCCGCGCCCAGGCGCGCCCCGCGCCGGACCGGGAACCGGTCCCCCGCGCCTAGGAATCCGGGGCCCCGGCCGCCCATGGCGGCCGGGGCCTCACTCCGCGGTGACACGTCGGTGGCCGTATTCCCGTCGTATACCCGCCGCGCCTACCATTCGGATCGTCAGTCCCCCGCCCCGCATTTCGATGATTTCCACCGCGGAACGCGACGCCCGACCGCGTTCCGCCGCGCGACGCATGACGAGCCTTGATCACATCGCACAGATCGAACAGGGACCATGAATGACAATCGCGTAGCCGACGCGGCCGGCGGCGCACCGCGCCCGCAGCTGCGGCTCCTGACGGCGGGCGCGGTGATCGGCGTGGTGCTGCTGGCGGCGGCCCTGGGCGTCGAGCTGTCCGGCGCGAACGACCCGCGGGCCCCGGCGATGCCGTCGATGCCGACCCCCGCCCGGCCGACGATCCCGAACCTGCCGACGACGTTCCCGAACGTCCCGCCGGGATCGACCGGAATGCCGACCGATATCCCGACTCAGCTGCCGACGAATTTCCCGACGGAAATGCCGTCCTTCCCGACGAACCTGCCCAGCATTCCGCAAATTCCGGGAGGCGCGCCGTGACGGCCCCCGCCGCGGCGGAAGGCGTCCGGGCCGCCCTCCGCGACACCGTCCGCGACGACGCCGCCGCCCGCGCGCGGGCGCTGCTGGTCGCCCGGCTCGCCATCGCGCTGTACCTGGTGGAGCTGCTGCTCAACCTCCTGCGGCCGCACGTGCTGCCCGACGAGCCGACGCTGTCGATCTTCCAGAAGGCGGCCGGCTCCGAGGGGTCGATCGGACGGCTGCTCGCCACGCCCGAGGCCGTGTTCTGGACGCTGCTCGCCGGCATCGCCGCCGGCGCCGCACTCCAGGCGTTCGTGCTGGTCACGCGCCCGGACGAGCGCCGCGCCAGGGCGCTGACCTGGGCGATCATCGGGGTCCTGCTGCTGCCGTTCGGGCTGATCCCGCTCGTGGTGGTCGGCTCCTACCCGGGCCAGGCGCTCGCCTGCGTCCCCGGCACCGCGTTCGTTCTGTGGCTGCTGCACCACGCCCAGCGGCTCGCGCGGATCCCGCTCGCGATGCTGCTGGTCGCGTTCGGCTGGGGCGCGCTGATCGTGTTCGGGCTCGGCCGCGCCTACAGCAACCTCGCGTTCGGCACGATCAACGGTTTCGTCCTCAAGGGCCACAAGAGCGACCTCGCCGGCCAGATCCACACCCAGTACCGCGTGATCGACGGCATGCTCGTGCATCTCGCCCTCGTGAACGCGCTGCTCGTCGCGGCCGGGGTCGTCCTCCTGCTGGCGCTGTTCCGGCACCGCGTCACCGACGCCGTCACCGGCCTGGTGCTCGGCGCCGCCATCGGCCTCGGCTACGACCTGGTGGAGAGCGTCCTGTTCATCCGCCTGTACGGGCTGTTCAGCGCGTTCAACGGCGCGACGAGCGGTTTCGAGTACTGGATCCGCCAGTCGATCGGCCTCCTCGGCGGGCAGGTCGCCTTCGGCGCGGTGCTCGGCGCCGGGATCGGCCTCGCCGCGCGGGTGCCCGACCGCGGGCGGCGTCTGCGCGTGGCGTCGGCCGCCCTCGTCGCCGCGTTCTCCGGGGCCGTCGCCACCGAGACCCTGGCGGCCTGGCTGTCGCACCTGGCCCACGACCACGTCGGCGTCGGCGGCCCGCTCGACACTCTGATCATCTCGCCGTTCTTCTGGCTGCTCCCTCAGGCGCCGTTCTTCCTCGTGGCCGTGCTGCTGCTGGTCCACGGGACGCGCGTCCGGGCGGCCGCCGCCCGTGCCGCCGTGTCGGCCGAGACGGCCACGGGCCCGGCCATCACCCCGCAGGAGGCGCCGTTCCTCGTCGATCCGGCCCTCCGCTTCTGGACGCTCGTCGGCACCTGGCGCCTCCAGGGATGGAGCGGGATGCGCACCCTGCGGCGCTTGCAGACGGCCCAGCTCGACCTGGCCGCGTGGCGCTGGCGCCACCCTGACCCGACCGGCGAGGAGGGGAACGCGTTGCGCGCCAAGGTGATGCGCCTGAAGGCCGGCCCCGTACCGCCGCCGCCCGTACCGCCGCCGCCCGTGCCACCGGCTCCCTGGCCGCGTCCCGGGGAAGCGGCGTCATGAGCCGCCGCACCGGCGCGGCGCGCGCGATCGGCTTCGTGCTCGGGACGCTCCTCTGCGCCGCCCTCGTCCTTCCGCTGGCCCCGCAGAGCGCCTCCGCCTGCGACGTCGGCTACGAGTACAAGCCGACCGTCGATCTCAAGCACTTCGGGCACACCCGCGCCTGCTCGACGTCCACGTCCCTTGGCGGCGCCACCATCGTCGCCGTCCTGGCCCTGGGAGCCCTCGCCGCCGCCGGCGCGATGGCCTTCAAACGCGGCGCCGCGGCGGTCGGCGCCTCTTCCGCCGGTCCCGGTCCCTCCCCGGCCCTGATCGCCTACCTGCGGGCGACGGGCCTGTCCTTCCCCGCACGGTCGTCAGGTCCCCCGCCCGGAGCGCCCCCGTACCAGCCGCCGGGTCCCGTGCAGGGACGGCCCGCGCCGCCGTATCCGCCGCATCCCGGCTACCCGCAGCCTCCTGCCGCAGGAGGTCCCGGACCGGTACCTCCGCAGGCGCCTCCCGGCCCCCGGACCGTGCCCCCGCAGGCACCGCCCGGCTGGACCGTGCCCCCGCAGGCACCGCCGCCGGGCGTCGCGCCGGGCCCGTGGAGCCCCCGGCCACCGCAGGGCCCGAGTCCGCAGCCTCCTCCCCCTCAGCCGCGCCCCGACGGCGAAGGCCCCCGCCCAGCGCCCTAACCACTCCCTGCGGACGCACGGCCGGCGCGTGCGTCCACGACGCCGATCCCCCTCCCGCCTGACCTTCCGCCAGGAGCAGGACGACCGCCAAGGAGGCGACGATGCGCATCCGCCCCGCCGGACGGCCGGCACGGCCGGGCCGCCGGCTCGCCGCGGTCCTGGCGGCGGCCCTGGTCGCCCTCGCCGCCGCGAGCCCGGGCGCGTCGGCGGCCCGGACGGCTCCCTCGGCCGCACGCGCGCCGGCCGCCTGGACGGCCCCGGCCGCGTCCGGTGGAGGACCCGACCTCGGCAACGTGTCGCTGTTCTGGACGGCCCGCGGCCGCGTCATCCTCGACAAGATCGTCAAGGACGAGTATCTGGCGCAGTTCAACACCACCTACGCCGCCACCTGGCTGGCGCTGCCCGACGTGTCCCCGGCGGCCGCCGGGGAGGTCGACCAGATCCTGCGGGACAACTGGGGGCAGAACGAGGAGGCGGGCACCGAGGTCCAGGTCGTGGCGGCGCAGACGATCGAGAAGAACGACCCGGAGCTCTACGCGGAGCTGCGCGCGGCGAAGGAGATCGTCCCGAACGGCACCGTCCTCCAGACCGTCGGACGCAACTGGTCGCAGGCACCGGGCAAGAACAACGGCCTCCTCGCGCTGCACGCCGAGATCATGGCGCTCAAGGCCCAGGTGAAGGCGAAGTACGTCGAGGCGGCGCTGAAGGCCGGGAAGACGCCGGCGCAGATCAAGGCTTCGCTGCGCAAGCTCGACGCCCAGCTCAGGAAGCGCGGTGAGGGCACCGCGTACCGCACCGAACTGCAGCGGGCCCGCAAGCTCGATCATGTGAAGATCACGAAGACCGAGCTCTCCGCCGGTGACCTGGTCACGAACCAGCCCTGCGGCAACAAGTCGGGCTCGAGGTGCAGCGCCATCGCCAAGGACGCCGACTACGTCGTCCCGACCCAGACCATGGGCGGTCTCGCCATCGGCACGGACTACCTGCTCGCCGTCCTGCACCGGACCGACGACGCGCTGGCGCGGCAGGACGAGGCCGCCGCACTGGAGTGGGCCGGCCATCTCACCGAGATCGCGAAGGGCCTCCAGGCGACCTACGAGACCGGCGTCGCGGGCTCCAAGCCGACGGCCAAGGTGCAACTGCTCACCGCGGCGCGCAAGCAGGCGATGGACATCCTGAAGAAGGAGGACTTCAACTACCGCTACAAGGACCAGCCGAAGGTCGCCGACAAGGTGAACGAGTCGCGGAAGGCCCTCAACAAGTACGGCGAAGGCCCCACGCAGGTCCAGAAACGCGTCGACGAGGCCAAGAAGGACGACCAGAAAAAGAAGAAACAGGCGTGCGCCGTGACGGGAATGATCCTGCCGGTCCCCGGACTGCGGGCGGCGGCGCCGGCGGCGTTCCCGTTGAAGGACCCGTGCGACGGTGAGGAGGAGAGCGGGCTCGTCAAGGGCCTCATGTCCGGCGACCTTGGCGGGGTCGACTTCTCCACGTTGCAGATGCGCTACATGTCCGACGACGGCGGCCACGTGAAGTACTCCTTCTCCGGCCGCCCGGGCGCCCCCGGGGTCGTGCAGGACGTCGGGTCGGGCTTCGACGCGGTCGCGGCCGGCAACGCCGACCTGCGGACGTGGCTGGTGCTGGACCCGAGCAAGTTCTGGGTCAACCTCAACCCCACCGAACCCGACCGGATCGTCGACCCGGCCCTCGGGCGGACGAACGCCGGCCGGGCCCTGCTCGACGCCGACTACCAGATGAAGCGCACCGCCGGGAAGCTGCTGGACCCGAACACCGGGGTCGGGGCGAAGTACTGGGACGCGATGGAGGCCGCCTCGGACAAGCCCTGCGCCGAGACCCGGCTGTGGATCGTGCCCGGCGACGTCGAGGTGCGCGAGGACGGCTCGTCCCTGTACATCCTGAAGGCGGACCTCGCGGTGAAGGCCCAGGCGACCGATATCGGCAACACCGGCAAGCTGTCCTGCGCGACCGACCCCGCGACGCAGGCGCGCAGCGAGCGGCTGGAGCAGACGCTGATCGTGCCGGAGGTGGCCAAGGCGGTCAATACCGACCCGGCGTACGCGCCGATCCGCCGCGCGTTCCTGGCCCGCGTCGTCGCGCAGTGGATCCGCAAGCGGCACGGCGACGGCCACCGCACGTCGTTCGACGGCCTCATCGGCTCGGGCGACCTCGGCTCGGCGCAGCTCACGGACGGGTGGCGGCCCCGGCAGGTCTACGACTCCTACGTCCGTTCCATCCAGAACGGCGACTTCACCTTCACCCGGACCGTGGAACGAGGCGGCGTGCGGATGCGGATGCGGATCGTGACCGGCGGTGTCGACTTCGGCAAGGTCCCGATGACGCCGGTCGACGCCGCGCGGATGGACCGCGAGCATCCGGGGCTTCCGCGGACGGTGCGGGCGTCCGCGTCCCGCCCCACGTCCGCCGCGGACGGTTCGATCTGGCTGGGCGGGACCGACGCGTCGCCGGACAACGGGCTGTGGTCCCGGACGTCCGGCACCGTGCGGGCGTTCGCGAACGGGCGTACCGGCGTCGCGGCGATCATCGTGGTCGCGCTCGTGGTGGTGGTCTTCGGCCTCCGCACCGGTTCCGGGCGCCGGCGCCGGGCGTCGTGACGGCCCGCGAAAGCAGAAGACCGCGGGTCCGAACGGATCCGCGGTCGCTTTTCCCTGATGTACCCCCGAGCGGATTCGAACCGCCGTTACCGCCTTGAGAGGGCGGCGTCCTAGGCCACTAGACGACGGGGGCAGGACTGTCGGCCTTGGCGGTCTCCCGCTCGGGCCTCGCCCAGCTTACCGGACCCGGACCCCCACCTCGAACCGAATTTCACTCCGGAACCGGTGCGCCCAGCGGCTCGCGCGGCGGAGCCGCGCACCAGGGGTTCCAGGGGGTCGCCCCCTGGGCAAACACAAAGAGCGGTGGCGACGTCGGCCGGAGGCCGACGAGCACACCGCTCGCAGCGAACGTACCCCCGAGCGGATTCGAACCGCCGTTACCGCCTTGAGAGGGCGGCGTCCTAGGCCACTAGACGACGGGGGCCTGTCCACGAAGGTGGACGGAGCTGGGGTACCAGGACTCGAACCTAGACTAAGTGAACCAGAATCACTCGTGCTGCCGATTACACCATACCCCAGTGCGGTACGGGCTTCCCGGCCGTTTCCGGCTGGTCGCTCGCGCCTCGAAGAGAATACAGGACAGCGGGTCAGCGGCCAAAACGATTGCCGCCGCGGGCGGGATCAGCGGCTGAAGTCGGGCGGGCCCACGTGCTCGTCGCCCCACTCGACGAGGGGGCGCAGGCGGCGCCAGGCGTCCCGGACGCGGGTGACGACCTCGGGCGTCGCCATCCAGGGGTCCGCGGGCCATCCCTCGTGGGCGTAGAGGGAGCGGTGGCGGAGCAGCTCCAGGCGGGGGTGGTCCTCGGGAGTGCCGCGGGGACGGGTCTTGAGGCGGTCCCCGGCGATCTCGAGGCCGGCGGCGCGCAGGTCGTCCACGATGGCCTGGAGCCGCTTGCCGGACGAGTCGGAGCCGACGGCGGCCCGGTAGCGGCGGAGCTGCTCCGGCGTGGGCGCGTACATGCCGCCGGCGACCATCAGCCCGTCGGCGTCGATCTGGACGTAGAAGCCGCCGCTGTGACCGCCCTGGTGGGTCTTGTAGGGCGTCTTGTCCTTGCTGAAGCGGACGTCGCGGTAGGGGCGGAACAGCTTGACCGCGCCGAACTCCTCCTCCAGTTCGGCGCACAGGTCGGCCATCGGGCCGCGGACGTGTTCGTCGTAGACCCGGCGGTTGGCCGTCCAGTAGGACTTGCTGTTGTCGGCGAGGAGGCCCTCGTAGAACTCGAACGCCTCGCCGCTGAAGCCGGTGAACGCCATGACCTCCCCCTTCGTACGGCGTCCCCAGCTTAGGGACGCCGTACGACAGCGGGGTCAGTCGCGGGCGACGACGCGGTTGGTGAGGGCGCCGACGTTCTCGACGGTGACCGTGACCTCGTCGCCGATCTCCAGGGGGCCGACGCCGGCGGGCGTGCCGGTGAGGATGACGTCGCCGGGCAGCAGGGTCATGACCTGGCTGACGTACTCGACCAGGCTGGGAACGTCGTGCAGCAGCAGCGACGTGCGCGACTCCTGGCGGACCTCCCCGTTGACGGTGGTGGAGATCGCGAGGTCGGACGGGTCGGCCTCGGTCTCGATCCACGGGCCGAGGGGGCAGAAGGTGTCGAAGCCCTTCGCCCGCGTCCACTGCCCGTCCTTCTTCTGCAGGTCGCGGGCGGTGACGTCGTTCGCGCAGGTGTAGCCGAGGATGACGTCGGCGGCGCGGGCGGCGGGGACCTCGCGGCACATGCGGCCGATCACCACGGCGAGCTCGCCCTCGTGGTCGACGCGCTCGGAGAGCTTCTCCGGGTAGGCGATCGCCTCGCCGGGCCCGATCACCGCCGTGGACGGCTTGGCGAAGATCACCGGTTCGGCGGGCGGCTCGCCGCCCATCTCGCGGGCGTGGTCGGCGTAGTTCTTGCCGATCGCGATGACCTTGCTGGGCAGGATCGGGGCCAGCAGCCGGACGTCGGCGAGCGGGAAGCGCTGTCCGGTGAAGGTCAGGTCACCGAAGGGGTGGGCCGCGACGGCGGCGATGGTGTTCTCCTCCACCACGCCGAAGGACATGCCCTCGTCGGTGGAGAACCTGGCGATACGCATGGTCGAGAGCCTAGTACGCGGCTCAGAAGCCGCACGCGGCGCCGTTGAACAGGCACGCGCGCGGCGCCGCCGGGGCGCCGGACGCGCCGAACTGGACGTCCATGGTGCCGCCGGGCGGGATCGGGTCGGCGCCGTCGGCGTTCACGATCACCGGATGGGACCCGCCCCGGACGAGCCGGGCGTCCCAGACGCTCCGGACGTCGGCGCCGGGCGCGTCGAAGCTCACCCGCCACGTCTGCATGGGACGTCCGGTGCGGTTGGTGATGACGAACCGGCCTTCGTAGTAGCCGTCGTCCCGCTGGACGAGCCGGTAGGTGATGCCGCTGCCGGTCACCACCGACCCCGGGGACCCCGCCGGAGCACCGGGCGCGGGACGGCCCGAGGCCGGAGCGCGGGTCTTGGCCGGCGTCCCGGCGGCGTCCTCGCCGCCGTCGGATCCGCCTCCGCTGAACAGCGATACCGCGCCCAGCGCCACGGCCATCACCAGTGCGGCGGCGACCAGCGCCAGGAGGACCGGGAAGCGCCGCAGCCACGCGGCACCCTTCTCCCACGCCGGGGGCGCACCGGACCCGGCGAGCACCGGATCCGGCACGGGGCCCCCGGCGTTCCGCGGCCCCGCGATCAGCCGATCGTCCGGGTCGGGCGCCGGCGCCTCGCCGGCCGGTTCGGGCCGGTCGGGCGCCGTCGCGTCCGGATCGTCCCCGCCGGTGGGCTCGGACACGCCGGCGGGCGGCGCTGGCTCGGAGACGCCGGCGGGCGGCGCTTCGCCGGTCTCCACCGGCGGATCCGCCGCGGCGGCCTCGGCCGGACGGGCGGGACGCAGGAACTCGACGGTGGTCGTGTGGTCGGGGGGCACGTAGCCGGGCTCGTCGCCGCTCAACTCCTCGCCCTCCTGTGGCCGGGTCTCATGGAGTCCGACGGCGGGCGCGACGATCAGGTTCGAGGGGAACGCCGGAAATGTCCACTCAGCACTGCTGGCCGGCGGGCTCCAGCCCCCGGCGGGCGGCCCGCCGCTGGTGCCGGTTGAGCATGTCGGTGATCAGCTCGATCGCGTCCGGGGTGGCGATGTCCTGGGCGCCGCTGAGCCAGCGGGTGGCCTCGGCGAGCAGGTCCTCGGCGGACCCGTCGGCGCCGTCGTCGGCCATCCGGCCGAGCACCGCGCCGAGCCGCAGCGCCGCGGCGTCGTGCCCGGACTCGGCGGCCCGGCGGAACCAGTCGGCGGCCTGCCCGAGATCGCCCTCGCACTCGTAGATCTCGCCCAGCCCGAAGGCGACGTCGGCCCAGGATCCGTCCGTGGGACGCCCGAGGTCCTCGGGACTCCAGGGTCGGACAGGCATGCGATCACTCCGGTCGTTCGGCTACGGGACCACGGCGCGCGGGAACCTCACGCGTGCCGTGCGCGAACCATGGTGGCGGCGGCGCCCGAAATCCGCCACCGCTTTAGCCGGTTTTGTTGAAATATCCACCTGACCGGGTGTCAGGAGCGAAAAGACGGTCGTCCGTTCGAACGACCGCCCCTCACGTCACCGCCCCGGCCGCCGCCGGAGGGGGGCGCGTCCCGGCTTCGGGCGCGGTGAGTACGGTGGGCACGACAAGACGTGAAGGGGGTCGAGCGTGTCCGTCGTGAAGATCAACGTCCTCACCGTGAACCCGGAGATGCGTGAGGAGATCGAGAAGCGCTTCGCCGGGCGGGCGGGGCTGGTGGAGTCCGCGGAGGGCTTCGAGGGCTTCGAGCTGCTGCGGCCCGTGGAGGGCCAGGACCGGTACCTGGTCTACACGAAGTGGCGCAGCGAGGAGGACTTCCAGCGCTGGACGCAGAGCCAGGCGTTCCAGCACGGGCACGCGCAGGCCGCCGCCGAACGCCCCGCCGGCCACGGCCACGGCCACGGCCACGGCGGGCCCGCCGCGTCCGGCTCGGAGCTGTGGAGCTTCGAGGTCGTCGAGAGCGCCGGCCCCAAGCAGGGCTGACCTGCCGCGACGCGGCGGGCGCGCGCCCGGCGAGGGCCCGTGCCCGCCGCCGCGGTCACCCCTTCACCAGGTCCTGGTAGTCGGGGTGCTTCTCGATCCACTTCTTGATGAACGGGCAGAGCGGCACGACCGGGTCGCCCTTGGCGCGGACGTCGTCGAGCGCGCCGCGGGCGAGGGCGCTGCCGATGCCCTTGCCCTCGAAGGCGGGGTCGACCTCGGTGTGGGTGAACACGACCGCGCCGCCGCGCCGCTCGTACTCGGCGAACCCGGCGAGGCCGCCGTCCACCCGGATCTCGTAGCGGCCTTCTCCGGCATTGTCGCTGATCTCGGTGCTCATCCCCCGATCATGCCCCACGCCGCGCGGGTTAGCCCGCCTCGTACCCCGCGTGCAGCAGGCAGTAGGTGACGGCCTCCTCCAGGGCCTGCCAGGACGCGGCGATGACGTTGTCCTCGACGCCGACCGTGCCCCACTCGCGCTCGCCGTCGGTGGACTCGATCAGCACCCGGGTGCGGGCGTCGGTGCCGTGCGCGCCCTCCAGGATGCGGACCTTGTAGTCGACGAGCTCCAGCCGCGCCAGCTCCGGGTAGAGCCGGCCGAGCGCGATGCGCAGCGCGTTGTCCAGGGCGTTGACGGGGCCGTTGCCCTCGCCGGTCGCGATGATCCGCTCGCCCTTGGCGTGCAGCTTGACGGTCGCCTCGCTGACCATGGAGCCGTCCGGGCGGCGCTCCACGATGGACCGCCACGACTCGACCTCGAAGTGCCGCTGCCGGACGCCGGTCAGCTCCTCGCGCAGCAGCAGCTCGAACGAGGCGTCCGCGGCCTCGAAGGTGTAGCCGGTCGACTCCAGCTCCTTGACCTTGTCCACGACGGTCTTGGCCTTCTCGCCGGACAGGTCGTAGCCGAGCTCGCGGCCCTTCAGCTCCACGGACGCCCGGCCCGCCATGCTGGAGACCAGCATCCGCATGTCGTTGCCGACGGCCGCCGGGTCGATGTGCTGGTAGAGGTCCGGGTCGACCTTGACGGCGGAGGCGTGCAGCCCCGCCTTGTGCGCGAACGCCGACAGGCCCACGTAGGGCTGCTGGGAGCTGGGCGCCACGTTGGTGACCTCGGACACCGCGTGCGCGATCCGGGTCATCTCGGCCAGCTGCGCGTCCGACACCAGGTCCATGCCCCGCTTGAGCTGCAGGTTCCCGATGACGGTGAACAGGTTGGCGTTGCCGCTGCGCTCGCCGTAGCCGTTCGCGCAGCCCTGGACGTGGGTCGCGCCGGCCTGCACGGCCGCGAGCGAGTTCGCGACCGCGCAGCCGGAGTCGTCGTGGCAGTGGATGCCGACGCGGACGCCGAGGCCCACGACCTCGTGGACGACGTCGGCCAGCTCGTCGGGCAGCATGCCGCCGTTGGTGTCGCAGAGCGCGACGACGTCCGCGCCCGCCTCGGCGGCGGTGCGCACGGCCTCCAGCGCGTAGGCGCGGTTGGCCTTGTGGCCGTCGAAGAAGTGCTCGGCGTCCAGGAAGACTCGTTGGCCCTCCGCACGCAGGTGGGAGACCGTGTCGCGGATCATCGCGAGGTTCTCCTCCAGGGTCGTGCGGAGGGCCAGCTCGACGTGCCTGTCGTGACTCTTGGCGACCAGGGTCACGACGGACGCGCCGGATTCGCGCAGGGCGGCGACCTGGGGGTCGTCGGCCGCCTTCACCCCGGCCCGGCGGGTCGCGCCGAACGCGGTGAGCCGCGCGTGCCTCAGGTCCAGCTCTGTTCGAGCCCGCCTGAAGAACTCGGTGTCCTTGGGATTCGCTCCGGGCCAGCCGCCCTCGATGAAGCCGACGCCCAGGTCGTCGAGGTGGCGCGCGACGACGAGCTTGTCGCTGACCGAGAGGTTCAGCCCCTCCTGCTGCGAGCCGTCGCGGAGCGTTGTGTCGTAGACGTGGAAGTCGTCGCCGTGCATGGTGTGGGTCCCCCCAGGGATGGGTGATCAGCGCCAGGGCACAAAAAAGACCCCTCACGGACGTGAGAGGTCTGCGCGCCGGCGGTGTCCCGTTAGTTGCCGGCGCGCCAGCCGATAATGACGAGGCTGAGGCGCATGATGCGGCCCAGTCTGCCATACCGCCCGTCATGCCTGGGACACCCGTCTCGGATGCTGAGACGACGGCACAAGCGGGGCACATCGCGAAGTCCACTGCCATTTCCGGCGATAAGGATTTATAGAAGTGCGGGAAATGATCTCCCATGGTTAAGTAAGGTTTTCATCGCGTAAACACGCTTGCGCATGGCCCGGTAAATGACCGAGGATCGCGCTGTCCGCCGGAGGAGGGATTTGAGATGAGCGGGGATCCGGTTCGCGGAACGGTCACGTCCTGGGACGACGAGAACGGCTGGGGAGTGCTCGTCTCACCGGACGTCCCGGGCGAGGTCTGGGCTCACTTCTCCGCCGTCCGCACCGCACCCGGCGGCTTCGCCTCTCTGGACCCTGGTGAGAGCGTGCTGTTCACCTGGGAGGAAGCCGAGCAGGACGGCTACGCCTACCGCGCGCTGGACGTGCGGCGGGCGGGCCGGGACTGAGGCCCCCGCGGCGGACCCGGCACGGCCGCCCGCCGGTCCCGGCGGGCGGCGACCATTTCCGAAGGGAATGCCTGTCATGCGCATGCACACATTCGGCCGGACGGCCGTGATCTCTGGAACGGCTCTCGCAATGGCGCTCGGCGCCGCGTCGGCCGCGTCCGCCGAGAACCGTCCGCGCCACCGCGCCCCGGACGCGGCGGCCCAGTACTTCGTGTTCACGAAACGGCATCAGGGCTTCGCGTACCGGGACCGGATCGGCGCGTTCCACGCGCAGGTGAGGCTCACCGGGCGGTACTCGCGGCAGTACCCGATGGCGTGGTCGTTCCAGATCACCAACGGCAGGCTGAAGGCCATCGCGCGGGGCAACGCGGTCTGCACCGCGACGGGCCTCAACGGCCACTACCACGACCGGCACGTCGTCCCGGTGGGCTACGTCTGGCACTCCACGGTCCGGCCGCACCGCGTCCGCAAGGTCTACGTCCTCTCGGGGACGTGCACGTTCCCCGTGCAGGTCGGCGGCAGGCCCGGACGGGCCTTCGTCGGGTTCGCCTTCCACTACGCGATCAACCCGGACGCGCGGGGGGTGAGCCCGAAGACCGCCGGCTCGGCGCTCACCACCACGGTCCGCTACGGCCGCTGACGCGGCCGCCCATGACCGCGCCCGATGGCGCGCACCCGGGGACGGGCGCGCCATCGGGCGCCACCACGGATCAGGCGATCTTGTGGACCCAGCCGTAGGGGTCGGGGCGGGTGCCGTACTGGATGCCGACCAGCTCCTGCCGCAGCTTCATGGAGATCTCGCCGGGCTCGCCGTCCCCGATCGTCCACTCGCGGTCGCGGCCCTTGACCCGGCCGACCGGGCTGATGATCGCGGCCGTGCCGCAGCCGAACACCTCGGTGATCTCGCCGGACGCGCAGCCGGCCTGCCACTCGTCGATGCTGATCTTGCCCTCCTCGGCGGGGATGCCGAGGTCCGGGGCGAGCTTGAGCATCGAGTCGCGGGTGACGCCGGCGAGGAGCGTGCCGGTGAGCGCCGGGGTGAGCAGCCGGGCCCCCGAGCCGGAGCCGTAGACGAACATCAGGTTCATCGAGCCGACCTCTTCGACCCAGCGGTGCTCCACCGCGTCGAGCCAGACGACCTGGTCGCAGCCCTGCGCGACGGCCTCGGCCTGGCCGGCGAACGACGCGGCGTAGTTGCCGCCGAACTTGGCCTCGCCGGTGCCGCCGGGCGCCGCGCGGGTGTAGTCCTGCGACAGCCACACCGAGACGGGCTTGATCCCGCGCGGGTAGTACAGCCCGGACGGGGAGGCGATGATCATGAAGAGGAACTCGTTCGCCGGGCTGTTCACGCCGAGGGCGCGGGTCGTGGCGAACATGAACGGCCGCAGGTAGAGGCTGTGGCCCTCGGTGTCGGGCACCCACGCCTTGTCGGTGGCGACCAGCAGCTCGACCGCGTCGACGAACAGCTGCTCGGGGATCTGCGGCATGGCCATCCGCCTGGCGGAGCGGTTCATCCGGGCCGCGTTCATGTACGGCCGGAAGGTGACGATCGAGCCGTCCGGCTGCTTGTAGGCCTTGAGGCCCTCGAACAGCTCCTGGGCGTAATGGAACACCTGGCTGGCCGGGTCCATCGGGATCGGCCCGTACGGTTCGAGCTTCGCGCCGTGCCAGCCCCGGTCCGCCGAGTACCGGATGGTGATCATATGGTCGGTGAAGTACCGGCCGAAGCCCGGGTCGGCCAGGACGCGCTCGCGCTCGGCGGCCGTCGCGGGCCGCTCGGTCAGCGTGATCTCGAAGTCCAGGGTGTCGCTCATCGCCGTTCGTCCTCTCCCGATCGCCGGTGCGGCTCCATTGCCGCTGCGGCGTCCTTAGTCCCTATTGTCGTACTTCGTGCCTTGACCCCACTCCTCGCACGCGGCGCATACGGAAAACCGGGCGCGCCGCGAGGCGCGCCCGGAGTGTCCCTGCTCGTGGCCAGAGAGGCGCGCCCTCAGCCCGATACTCGCTTGGCGATCGCGTCGCCGATCTGGACGGTCGACCGCGTCCCGAGCGCGCCGCGCTCGGCCAGGTCGTCGGAGACGGCCTGCTCGACGCGGCGGGCGGCCTCGCCCGCGCCGATGTGGTCGAGCAGCATCGCGACCGACAGGATCGTGGCGGTCGGGTCGGCCTTGCCCTGCCCCGCGATGTCGGGCGCGCTGCCGTGCACCGGCTCGAACATCGAGGGCGCCGTCCGGTCGGGGTTGACGTTCCCGGACGCGGCGAGCCCGATGCCGCCGGCGATCGCGGCGCCGATGTCGGTGATGATGTCGCCGAACAGGTTGTCGGTGACGACGACGTCGAAC
This sequence comes from Actinomadura nitritigenes, assembly GCF_017573545.1. Lineage (GTDB taxonomy): Bacteria > Actinomycetota > Actinomycetes > Streptosporangiales > Streptosporangiaceae > Spirillospora > Spirillospora nitritigenes. The sequence goes on from NZ_JAGEOK010000003.1 coordinate 366,283, forward strand.
CGCTGCGGCTGGCCGACGAAGAACATGGTGGCCGCGTCGACATGGCAGTAGTCGGTCGTGACCTGCGGATACTCCGCGCCGACCCGCTTCATGACGCGCTGGTAGAGATCACCGGCGAAGGTGAGGACGTTGTCCTTGTGGACGAGCGTCAGCTTCTTGCGCGGGCGCGACGCCGCGACCTCGAACGCGTACCGGACGACCCGCTCGACGCCGAAGGCGGTGTTGACGCTCTCCTGCGTGGCGACCTCGTGCTCGGTGCCCTTGCGCAGGACGCCGCCGACGCCCGTGTAGGGGCCCTCGGTGCCCTCGCGGACGACGACCATGTCGATGTCGTCGGGCGTGACGTCCGCCAGCGGGGTCCGCACGCCCGGGAACAGCTTCACCGGGCGGAGGTTGACGTAGTGGTCGAGCTCGAACCGGGTCCGCAGCAGCAGCCCGCGCTCCAGCGTCCCGCTCGGCACGCTCGGGTCGCCGACGGCGCCGAGCAGGATGACGTCCTGGCCGCGCAGCTCCTCCAGCACCGAGTCGGGCAGCGTCTCGCCGGTCCGGTGCCAGCGGGCGGCGCCCAGGTCGTAGGAGGTCTGCTCGAACGCGAGGCCGCTGGAGGGGGCGACGGCCTCGAGGACCTTCAGCCCCTCGGCGACCACCTCGGGGCCGATCCCGTCACCGGGAATGACGGCCAGACGAATGCTGCGGGAAGCCATGGGCGTACTGTACTGCAAACGTCTCACTGCTTGGGCTTGCGTCTCATATCCCGGTATCGGTGTCTCGGCGACGGCCGTCGCGCGGTCGCGCGGCGGCGGACGTCGGCTTTGTCACGCCTCGCGGGCTTGACGCGCCGGAGGGGAGGGGAGACGCTCTCCTCGACAAGTTCACATCGAGGCGACGGTGCGCAGGAACCTGGTGCGAATCCAGGACGGTCCCGCCACTGTGACCAGGGAGTCTCCCCCACCGCACGACCACGGCCGGCCGACCGGCGGGAAGGTCGGAGGGAGACGGCGATCTGGGAGTCAGGACACTGACCCGTCGTCCTCCCGCAACCGGGGCGAGTGCACCCCGTGAGGAGAACCCGACATGGCCGAGTCCGCCGTACCGTCCGCCACGTCCCCGCAGGCCGAGCCGTCCGCCGTGCCGCTGCGCCTGCCGATCCGCGACATCGTGCCGTGGGCGGTGCTCGCCGTCGTGCTGGCCGCGATCCTGATCTACTTCGTCGGCGCCGAGCAGGGCGCCACATCGCTCTTCGGCGGCACCTGGGTGCACGAGTTCACCCACGACGGCCGGCACCTGCTCGGCTTCCCCTGCCACTAGGCCGGCGCCGATGATGAGAGCACTGCTGGTCCGCGGGATGCTCGCGGGCCTGGCCGCCGCCGCCCTCGCCCTGGTCGTGGCCTGGCTGTACGGGGAACCGCAGGTCGGGCACGCCATCGCGGTCGAGGAGGCGAGGGCGCACGCCGAGCACACCGGGCACGACCCGGAGGTGGTCGGCCGCACCGTGCAGAAGACCGCCGGGCTGATCATCGCGATGGCGGTGTACGGGACGGCGCTCGGCGGGCTGTTCTCGATCGCGTTCGCCTTCGCGTCCGGACGGCTGGGACGGCTCGGCGCGCGCGCCACCGCCGCCCTGGTCGCCCTCGCCGGGTTCGTCGCGATCGAACTGGTGCCGTTCCTGAAGTACCCGGCGACGCCTCCGGCGGTCGGCAACCCGACCACGATCGGCAGCCGGACGGCGCTGTACTTCTGCATGATGGCGCTGGGGATCCTGGCGACGACCGCGGCGGTGATCGTGTGCCGCCGCCTCGTCCCCCGGCTCGGCGCGTGGAACGCGATCACGGTGACGACGGTCGGCTACGCCGTCCTGCTGGCGGTCGTGTACCGGCTCACGCCGAAGCCGGAGGCGGTTCCGGAGCACTTCCCGGCCACGGTCCTGTGGGACTTCCGGCTCGCCTCCCTGGGCGTCCAGCTCGTCCTGTGGAGCACGATCGGGCTGCTGTTCGGCTACCTGACCGAGCGTTCGGTCGCGCGCCGCCGGGCGGCCGCCCTCGCCTGACCGCCGCGGGCCGCCGTCACGGGCGCACCCGTGGCGGCGGTCCGGCACGGTGCGGCGGGCGGCGCAGGCCGCAGTCGCCGCACATCTCGCCGCCGGGCGGGACGCGGTAGTACAGGCAGCAGTTGCGCCGGACGAAGCCGCGCGGGCCGAACTCCCCGGCGCCCGCCAGCGGGGGCCGGGTCAGGAGTTCGCGGACGAGCGCGGCGCGGGCATCGTCGCGCGGGCCGACGTTCAGGCCGCCGGCGAGGGCCGACGCCGCGTTCCCCCACAGCAGGCCGTCCGCCAGGCGGGTGAAGGTGAGCATCGTCGTGCGCAGCGGCTCCAACTGGCCGGTGACGACCGCGTCATGGACCAGGCCGGCGGCTTCATCGGTGCCGCCTGCGCGGTGCCCGCGCGGTTCCGCCAGCCAGAGCGCGATGGGAGCGCCGGGCGCCCACCGCCAGTGGAGGCCGGACAGGTCGGGGACGACGCCCCGCGCCGCCGCCGCGACGACCGGCGACCACAGGCGCGACGCGAGGCCCTGGAACAGGATGGACGCGGCGACGCGCCGCTCGCGGGTGCCGAGCCGCTCGGCGTAGCGGTCGGTGAGGCCGGCGAGCCGGCCGGGGTCGCGCTCGGGCAGCGGACGCCACGTCGGGTCGGCCTCCTCGGCCGGGTCCGTGGTGATCTCGAAGTAGGGCCCGAGGCGGCCGGCGGCGCGCAGCGCCTCCGTGACCTCCCCGGCCCCGGCGGGCAGCGGCGACGGCATGGCGTTCACCCTGCCATGCCGCACCGGCGCGCCGGCCGGGAGGCCCCGGGGACGCTACCGGGAGGGGTGGCCGCCGTTGTCGCGGCGGTCCAGGGCCGTCTGCAGGGCGCGGGCGGCCTCCTCCGCGGCGTCGTCCGCGGGCGTGCCGGTACGGGTGGTGTCGTTCATGATTCGCTCCGAATCGCCGAGACTCTGGATTGCCGGGCCGCCGGGACGCGTGGTTCGCACGGGTCCGGGCGCGGAATCGGGCTCATGGCCGGGTCGAACCTCCGCAGCGGTGCCGGCCTGCCGATATCAGGCCCCGCTGCGGCAGCGAAGGATTACCACGAAACGCCGCATGACTGCTTTCGACGGTACCCGCCGTCCGGGCGACTGTCCCGACCCGTGGCGTAAATTCTCACCATATGAGACGTGACGGCGCTCACGACCACGACGGGCGGGCATCCGGCCCGTGCCGGACGCCCGCCCGCGGCGGTCACTTCTTCGATCGGCCGGATCAGTCCAGGTCGACGCGGCGGCCCATGTCGGCGCCCACCTCGGCGCTGATCGCGTCCACGAGCTGCGGCGGGATGCCGGAGTCGACGGTCAGCGCGATCAGCGCGCGGCCGCCCTTGGCGTCCCGGCCGACCTGCATGCCGGCGATGTTGACCTCGGCGTCGCCGAGCAGCTTGCCGACCGCGCCGACGATGCCCGGGCGGTCGACGTAGGAGAAGAACGCCATGTGCTCGGTCGGCACCAGCTCCATGTTGTAGCCGTTGATCTCGATGATCCGCTCGGCGTGCTTCGGGCCGGTCAGCGTGCCGGACACCGACACCACGCCGCCGTCGCCCATCGTGCCGCGCACCTGCACCACGTTCCGCCAGTCGGGGCTGTCCTCGCTGGTGGTGAGGGTGACCTCGACGCCCCGGTCGCGGGCCAGCAGCGGGGCGTTGACGAAGGTCACCGACTCCTCGACGACGTCGGAGAACACGCCCTTGAGCGCGGCCAGCTCCAGCACCTTGACGTCGTGCTCGGCGATCTCGCCGCGCACCACCACGTCCAGCCGGACGGGCACGCCGCCGGCGAGGGCGGTGAAGATCCGGCCGAGCTTCTCGGCCAGCGGCAGGCCGGGCTTGACGTCCTCGGCGACCGCGCCGCCCTGGACGTTCACCGCGTCCGGCACGAACTCGCCGGACAGCGCCAGCTTCACCGAGCGGGCGACCTGCGTGCCCGCCTTCTCCTGCGCCTCGTGCGTGCTGGCGCCGAGGTGCGGGGTCACGACCACGTTGTCGTGGACGAACAGCGGGCTGTCGGTGCAGGGCTCGCTGCTGAACACGTCGATGCCGGCGCCCGCGACCCGGCCGTCCTTCAGCGCGAGGTCGAGCGCCTCCTCGTCGACGATCCCGCCGCGCGCGGCGTTGACGATCCGCACGCTCGGCTTGACCTGGTGCAGCTCGCGGTCGCCGATGAGGCCGAGGGTCTCGGGGGTCTTCGGCAGGTGGACGGTGATGAAGTCGCTCTGCTGGAGCAGCTCGTCCAGGGTGACGAGCTTCACGCCGAGCTGGGCCGCGCGGGCGGCCTGCACGTACGGATCGAACGCGATCACGTTCATGTCGAAGGCGGCGAGGCGCTGGGAGACCAGCACGCCGATGCGGCCGAGGCCGAGCACGCCGACGGTCTTGCCCTGCAGCTCGACGCCGGTGTACTTGGACCGCTTCCACTCGCCCTGCTTGAGCGCGGAGTGGCCCTGCGGAACGTTCCGGGCGGTGGCCAGCAGCAGCGCGATCGCGTGCTCGGCGGCGGTGACGATGTTGGAGGTCGGCGCGTTGACGACCATGACGCCGGCCTTGGTGGCGGCCTCCACGTCGACGTTGTCGAGGCCGACGCCGGCCCGCGCCACCACGCGCAGCCTCCCGGCGTGCTGGAAGACCTCGGAGGTGACCTTCGTGGCGCTGCGGACGATCAGGGCGTCGACGTCCGCGACGGCGGGCAGCAGCTTGGCCTTGTCGCTGCCGTCGACGTGACGGACCTCGAAGTCGGTTTCCAGCACGGCGATGCCGGCCGGGGAGAGCTCTTCTGCGACGAGGACGACGGGCTTGCTCAAGGAAACAGTCCTTCGGAAGTCGGATGTTCGGCTGATGTGCAGGTGAAGTGCGCGAGTCACCTCGTCGTGCCCTCGCCCCCAGCGGCGAGTCTATCCCCCGGCGGGCGGCGGGGTTCGCGACGGGGAAACACCCGCCGGTAACTCCGGGGCGTCCGCCGCCCTCGCCTCCGGCCGCGCGGCGCCCGTCAGGCCGCGTTCGGCTCGGGCATCGCGGCCAGCACGGCGGCGACCCGCTCGGCGTCGGCGACCCGGACGTGCGGGACGTCCACGAAGATCCGCAGCGGCCCGGCCGGCAGCCCCAGCCGCTCGGCCACGTGCAGCTGGACCTCCCGCAGCGGGACGTAGGCCAGGTAGCCGCGGAAGACGTCCTGGGACCGGAACATCCCGGTCATGATCAGCCGGTAGCCGCGGATGCGGAACGACAGCGCGGTCAGGCACGGCACGGCGGCGGCGTCGCCGCCCGGCAGCGCCAGCGAGATCCACGCGCTGGTCGTCCACGGCCGGGCCCGCAGCAGGCCGACGACCCAGCGCAGCTGGTCGGCGCCCTCGAGGTCGCTCAGCCGGGGCTCGCGGCGCCCGGCCGCCGCGTCGCGGTCGCGCTCCCGGGCGCGGTGCGCGAGCCGTGCGCGGTCGCCGTGCTCGCGCAGGATCGGGTCCTCCCAGCTGAGCGAGTCGATCTCGAACAGCAGCGGGGGCCCTTCGATGATCGGCCCCGCGTCCTCCATGCCGGCGACGCCGGCCGCCCACACGTGCCGCAGGACGCCGATCCACGCCCTCCCGCACGTCTCCCAGCGCCGGACGCCGTTGTCCTCTCGCGCCTGCACGTCACCTCTCCGCGCCATTGCCGGCCCGATCATCGCCAATGCGGAACGGGCGTTTCATCGACCGCGGCATTGCCGCGCCGGTGAGGAATTGCGCCGCGCGCCCGGCCGGCCGTCCCGATCCGGTCCCTGTCGGCCTCTCGCCACCCATGTGCCCGTCCCCACGCCGTTCCGGCGGCGGTCACGTGAGTGTTCGCGCAGGTGCTCCCGCGCCGGCCGTGGCCGTCGCGACTTTCTTCAAGTATCCGGCAAGGGGCGCCAAAAGGATAGGTTCTTTTACCCTGAAAGCCATCTCCACCGGCATTCTGACCGACCCGGAACGCGAGGGTCATTGGACAATCCGTCCAAACGATCGCCGCCTTTCCCGCGCCGGCGGACGGCGCTCTCACCAGGGGTCCGGGCCGTCCCGGTGCAGCACGACGTAGCCGTCCCGGTGGAACACCTCCCGGTAGCCGGACGCCGTGAGCAGGGCGACCCGCCGCTGCTGCTCGGCCACCGACGGGAACGGGAACGTGTGCCGCCGCACGTCCGCGACGACCCACGGCGCGTTGCGCGGCTGCCAGTCCCACAGGAGCACGCGGGTCCGTCCGGTGAGGCCCGGCCCGAGGCCGTTGGCGGTCTCCACCAGCGCGCCGTCCGGGACCTTCGCGACCGCCGCGGCGGCGGCCGACGCGCGCTCGTTCCGGCGGTACAGCGCGGGATCGACGAGATGGCCGAACGCGAAGAACGGCACGGTGATGATCGCCGCGGCCAGCAGGCCGGCCGCCGGGACCCAGCCGGGGCCCAGCCGCCTCCCGAGCCGCCCGAGCCGCCCGAGCCGGCGGACGCGGGAACGCAGCCAGGCGTTCCGGCGCAGGCGCGCGGCCCCGTCCACCGCGGCCAGGACGAGCACCGCGACGATGAACGCGTTGTAGTGGTAGTGCGGCGACCACCAGTTCGCGAAGCGGTCGGCGAGCATCCGCTCCGCCAGCGGCGGCAGGGCGGCCAGCGTCAGCGGGGACGCCAGCGGGAGCAGCAGCAGCGGCAGGACGAGCAGCCCCATCATGGCGAGCTTGGCCGGCGGGGTGCCGATCATCGCGACCGCGTCCCACGGGCGCGTCAGAACGTGCACGGCGGCGTCCGGGAGGTCCCGGCCGAGCGAGGTGTAGGCCCAGTAGTAATCGTTGTCGCCGCCGAACGCCGCGATGGCGATCTTCGAGCACACCGCCGTCGCGGCGCCGCCCGCGACCAGGTAGGCCAGGCCCGCGCGCCGCTCCCCGCGGCGGGTCAGCAGGAACAGCCCGAACCCGGCGAGCAGCAGCCCCATGTCCTCCTTGGCCAGCAGCAGGAGGAACGCGGCGAGCGCCGCCCGGCCGCGCCGCCCCGCGTCGTACCGCTCGATCATCACCGCCGACAGCAGCGGGACGAACGCGACCTCGTGGAAGTCGAACGCGAGCGCCTCGGCGACCGGCCACGACAGCGCGTAGGCGCCCGCCGCGCAGTACCCGGCGCCCGCGCCGAGGCGGCGCTCGGTGAACCGCCAGATCGGCACGATCGCCAGCGCGAACAGCACGCCCTGCGCGACCAGCAGCGTCCCGGGGCCGTCGTGGATCCAGTACAGCGGCGCCAGCACCGCGAGGAGCGGCGAGAAGTGGTCGCCGAGCACGGAGAAGCCGGGCCCGAACCCGTTGTGGACGCCCTTGACGATCGCGACCGGCGCGCCGAACCGGCTGTAGGACCGCACCGCCTGGTCGAAGATCACGAGGTCGTAGGTGCTGGCCCGGAATGCGCGCAGCCGCATCAGGCCGAACGCGGAGTCGAGCACGGCGCTCGCCGTGACCACCGCGGCGAGCGCCCAGGCGTGCCGCCGCGCGCCCGTGCCGAGGCGTCCCGCACCGACCGGCACTTCCACCGCGACCGCCTCCGCCTCCGCCACGCGCCGGACGCTACCAGCCCCTCCGGCGGCGCCTTCGGCGGGGCGCTCGCGCCGGTCGGCGAGGACGGCCCCGGCGGTCCCCTACGGCGCGCCTGCGGGCGCGGCGGGGGCGGGGGCGGCGGGGGTGGTCCGCGCGACGAACGCCTCGCAGTGGTCCAGCCAGCGGACCTCGGCCTCCGCCTGGAAGATCATCGACTCCAGGACGAGCCGCCAGGCGCGGCCGCCCCGGTCGGCGGCCTCGGCGGGCGCGGCGGCCTTCATCCGGGTGAGGTCCTGCAGGGTGCGCAGGGTGGCGGTGCGCTGCGCCTGGACGACCTGGCGGACGTCGACGCCGGGCGCGGTGACGGCCATCGCGAGCTTGATCGCCAGCTCGTCGCGGGGCCGGTCGGCGCGGGCCACCGGGGCGGCGAACCAGTCCCGCACGTCCGCCTCGCCGGCCGGGGTGATCCGGTAGACGAACCGGCCCTCGTCGTCGGCCCCCACGCGGGTGACCAGCTCGTCGCGTTCGAGCCGGGACAGCGTGGAGTACACCTGCCCGATGTTGAGCGGCCAGGACGATCCGGTGGACGCCTCGAACTCGGCGCGCAGCTGGTAGCCGTAGCGGGGCCCCTGGGACAGCAGAGCCAGCAGGCCGTGACGTATGGACATGAGCACCGAGTATGCATACGCGGTATCCCCAACGCAATACCGCGTATGCATCCCGAAGGACACGCTACCGGAATTTCACTGTGCGCGACCATCTCACGCCTTACCGTGACCATGTCCCCGGACGATCAGGAGAGAAGCGTGACCTCCGACAGCACGATCAGCGTCCTGCGCGACGTCCTGCGCGTGTACGACCACCGGTACCTCGACCTCGACCGCCGGCAGCGGGAGCGGCTCGTCGACGGCACCCGCCGGGTCATCGGCGACGAGGGCCTCAGCGACGCGGCCCGCGCCGCGCTGCCCGCCGCCGACCGGCTGCGCGCGTTCTGCATCCAGTACGGCCTGCGCGAGGAGCTGGAGCGGCTGATCCGCGACGAGGTGGAAGGCAGCCCCGCGGGCGCCGTCGTGGTCGGCGGCCGGATCTACGCGATGTACCCGTACCTGCGCGGCGTCCCCCGGCAGGACGCCGACATCACCACCGAGGTCGGCGTGGAGCACCGCCTCGACGCGGTGTCCTGGCAGGGCCGGCGGGTGCGGATCCGCGGCACCGCCGTGCTCGAGCGCGTCGAGACCAACCGGACGGTCGTGGACGTCATCCTGCGCGAGCGGACCACCGGCAAGGAGCACGTCTTCCCCGCCGGCCCGCGCTCCGCGCCCGACACGGGGACCGGCGGGTTCGAGGCGTTCGCCGACCCGTCCGGCGTCGCGCCCGGCCGCTGGGACGTGCACGTCGCCGCGACCGCGCACGGCGTGACCCGGGAGGCCCGCTTCGGCTCGCGCCGCGCCGACGGCCTGAAGACCGCGCCTCAGCGGCGCCCCGTGGGCGGGCACCACGTCTCGGTGTACTTCACCAAGGGCGGCCACCTGGCGCTGGTGGTGCGCGAGGACGCCGGCGCCACGTCCCTGCGCGCCCGCATCCGCCGCCGCCTCTCCCGCGCCTCCGCGCCCCGCTGAGCGGCGCGCGGGAACGCGAAACGGGGGCGGGCGCCGCGCGCCCGCCCCCGTTTCGGCGGAACGGCTAGTCGTTCAGCCAGCTCATCATCGGGCGCAGCTCCGCACCGGTCTTCTCGATCGGGTGCTCGGCGAGCTGCTCGCGGTACTTGCCGAACTGGGCCTGGCCGCCCTCGAACTCCTCCACCAGCTCCTTGGCGTACTCGCCGGACTGGATCTCGCCGAGGATCTTCTTCATCGCGGCCTTCGTCTCCGGCGTGATCACGCGCGGGCCGCGGCTGTAGCCGCCGTACTCGGCGTTGTCGGAGACCGACCAGTACATCTTGGAGATGCCGCCCTCGTACATGAGGTCGACGATCAGCTTCAGCTCGTGCAGCACCTCGAAGTAGGCGACCTCCGGCTGGTAGCCGGCCTCGGTCAGCACCTCGAAACCGGCCTTGACCAGCTCGGACGCGCCGCCGCACAGCACGGCCTGCTCGCCGAACAGGTCGGTCTCGGTCTCCTCGGTGAAGGTCGTCTTGATGCCGCCCGCCCGCAGGCCGCCGATGCCCTTGGCGTACGACAGCGCCAGCGGCCACGCGTTGCCGGAGGCGTCCTTCTCCACCGCCACGATCACCGGGACGCCGCGGCCCGCGACGAACTGGCGGCGCACGAGGTGGCCCGGGCCCTTCGGCGCGACCATCGCCACGTCCACGCCCTCCGGCGGCTGGACGAGGCCGTACCGGATGCTGAAACCGTGCCCGAAGAACAGCGCGTCGCCCTCGACGAGGGCCGGCTTGATGTCCTTCTCGAAGATCTCGCGGTGGTGGTGGTCGGGGGCCAGCAGCATGACGAGGTCGGCCTCCTCGGCCGCCTCGGCGGGGGTGACCACGCGCAGGCCCTCGGCCTCGGCCTTCTCCCGGCTGGCCGACCCCTCGCGGAGCCCGACCCGCACGTCGACGCCGGAGTCGCGCAGCGACAGGGCGTGCGCGTGCCCCTGGCTGCCGTAACCGATGATCGCGACGTGCCGGCCCTGGATCACGCTCAGGTCGGCGGCGTCGTCGTAGAACATCTCAGCCACAGTGCTGTTGCCTTTCTTCGATGTGGTTGTACGTCTCAGGCGCTGCGCTCGATGGCCCGCAGCGAGCGGTCGGTGATGGACCGGGCACCGCGTCCGATGGCCACCATGCCGGACTGGACCAGCTCCTTGATCCCGAACGGCTCGAGGACCTTGATGAACGCGTCCAGCTTGTCGCGGTTGCCGGTGGCCTCGATCGTGACCGCGTCGGGCGCCACGTCCACCACCTTGGCACGGAACAGCGTGACGGTCTCGAGGACCTGCGAGCGCGTCTCGGCGTCCGCGCGGACCTTGACCAGCACCAGCTCGCGCTGGACCGACGCCGACGGCTCCAGCTCGACGATCTTCAGCACGTTGATCAGCTTGTTCAGCTGCTTGGTGACCTGCTCCAGCGGCAGCTCGGCGACGTTCACCACGATCGTCATCCGGGAGATGTCCGGGTGCTCGGTGGTGCCGACCGCGAGGGACTCGATGTTGAAGCCGCGGCGCGAGAACAGGGCCGCGACCCGCGCCAGGATGCCCGGCTTGTTCTCCACCAGGACCGAGAGGGTGTGCGAGCTCATCGCGGTCAGTCTCCGTTCTCCCACTCGGGCGCCATGTCCCGCGCGATCTTGATGTCGTCGTTGGTGGTGCCGGCGGCGACCATGGGCCAGACCATCGCGTCCTTGTGCACCACGAAGTCGATCACGACGGGGGCGTCGTCGATCTCCATCGCCTTGGCGATGACGGCGTCCACGTCCTCGGCCTTCTCGCAGCGCAGCCCCACGCAGCCGTAGGCCTCGGCGAGCTTGACGAAGTCGGGGATCCGCTTGGCGGTGTGCAGGTTGGTGTTGGAGTAGCGGCCGTCGTAGAACAGCGTCTGCCACTGCCGGACCATGCCGAGGTTACCGTTGTTGATCACGGCGACCTTGACCGGGATGCCCTCGATCGCGCAGGTGGCCAGCTCCTGGTTGGTCATCTGGAAGCAGCCGTCGCCGTCGATCGCCCAGACCGTGGCGTCCGGCGCGCCGACCTTGGCGCCCATCGCCGCCGGGACCGAGTACCCCATCGTCCCGGCGCCTCCGGAGTTCAGGAACGCGCCCGGCCGCTCGTACTTGATGAACTGCGCCGCCCACATCTGGTGCTGGCCGACGCCCGCGACGTAGTACGCGTCCGGGCCGGCGATCCGCCCGATCCGCTCGATGACGTACTGCGGGGACAGGGTGCCGTCCTCGGGGACGTCGTAGCCCAGCGGGTAGGTCTCGCGCCACGCGTTGAGCTGGCGCCACCAGTCCTCGTAGTTCCCCTTGCGGCCCGCCTCGTGCTCGTTCTGCAGCGCGACGATCAGATCGGCGATGACCTCGCGGGCGTCGCCGACGATCGGGACGTCCGCGTGCCGGTTCTTGGAGATCTCCGCCGGGTCGATGTCGGCGTGCACGACCTTGGCGTGCGGGGCGAACCCGTCGAGCTTGCCGGTGACCCGGTCGTCGAACCGGGCGCCGAGCGCGACGAGCAGGTCCGAGCGCTGCAGCGCGCCGACCGCGCCGACCGCGCCGTGCATGCCCGGCATGCCCATGTGCAGCGGGTGGCTGTCGGGCAGCGCGCCCTTGGCCATCAGGGTGGTGACGACGGGGGCGCCGGTCAGCTCGGCGAGCACCTTCAGCTCGGCGGCCGCGCCGGCCTTCAGCACGCCGCCGCCGACGTACAGCACCGGGCGCTCCGCCTCGACGATCAGCCGTGCCGCCTCGCGGACCTGCTTGGAGTGCGGCCGGGTGACGGGGCGGTACCCGGGGAGCTGGAGCTGGACGGGCCACTGGAACTCGACCGTGGCCTGCATCGCGTCCTTGGCGATGTCGACCAGGACGGGCCCGGGCCGGCCGGTGCCGGCGATGTGGAACGCCTCGGCGACGGTGCGGGCGATGTCCTCGGCGCGGGTGACCAGGAAGTTGTGCTTGGTGATCGGCATCGTGATGCCGGCGATGTCGGCCTCCTGGAAGCCGTCGGTCCCGATGAGGGAGGTCGCGACCTGGCCGGTGATGGCCACCATCGGCACCGAGTCCATGTAGGCGTCGGAGATCGCGGTGACCAGGTTCGTCGCGCCCGGCCCCGAGGTGGCCATGCACACCCCGACCTTGCCGGTGACCATCGCGTAGCCCTGCGCGGCGTGGCCGGCGCCCTGCTCGTGCCGGACGAGGATGTGGCGCAGCTTTTTCGAGTCGAACAGCGGGTCGTAGGCCGGGAGGATCGCGCCCCCCGGGATGCCGAACACGGTGTCGACGCCGACGTTCTCCAGGGCGCGCACCAGCGCCTGGGCTCCCGTCATCTGTTCGGTCGTCATGATCCTGTTTCCTTGGGAGAGAAGTCTGGGGCTCGCCGGGCAACAAAAAACCCCCGCCGCCGGAAGCGGTCGAGGGGAGGCGCGCAGGTCGGTGAGCTTGGTCAGCCTGCGCGCCGACCAAGTACTACGAGGATGCTGGTGGTGTTCTGCACGGAGCCACTTTCGCCGAGATCCGGCCGCCGGTCAAATCCGTGGACAGGAAATCTCGGCATCTGAGACGGATTCCCGGCGGAACCGGTCTCCTCAGCCCGGCAGCGGAAGCGGCAGATCGCCTGGCAGATGCTGTGCAGCGAGGTTCGTCCGGACCAGCGACTCCACCCGTCCGGCGGCCATCGGGCGCGCCACCAGGAAGCCCTGGCCGCGCGGGCAGTCCATCGCGCGCAGCAGCTCCAGCTGCTCCGGCCGCTCGATGCCCTCCGCCACCACGGTCAGCCCCAGGTCGCGGCCCAGCCGGACGATCGTCCGGGTCAGCAGCGACAGCGTCTCGTCCGAGCCGAGCCCCGCCACGAACGACGGGTCGATCTTGATGATGTCCACCGGGAGCTGGCCGAGGTAGGCCAGCGACGCGTACCCGGTGCCGAAGTCGTCGATCGCCAGCCGGACGCCGAGGTCGCGCAGCTCCGACAGCCGCGCCACGTTCTGCCCGCCGTCCTCGACGAGCACCTCCTCGCGGACCTCCAGCGTCAGCGCCTGCGGCGGCAGCCCCGTCTCCTCCAGCGCCGCCGCGACCGACTCCACGAACCGGGGCGCGGCGATCTGCCGGGCGGTGAAGTTCACCGACAGGCCCACGTCCCAGGAGTCGCGGCGCCACCGCGCCACCTCCCGGCACGCCTCCCGCAGCACCCAGTCCCCGAGCGGGATCATCAGCCCGGACTCCTCCGCCGGCCCGATGAACTCCTCCGGCGGCACCGACTCGCTCCCCCGCCACCAGCGCAGCAGCGCCTCCACCCCGGTCACCCGGGACGTCGCGAGGTCCACCACCGGCTGGAACTCCACCGCGAACTGCTCCTCCGCGAGGGCCCGCTGCAGGTCGCTGCCGAGCTCCAGCCGCCGCACCACGTCGGCGTGCATGTGCGGCGCGAACACCTCGACGCGCCCGCCGCCCAGCTCCTTCGCCCGCGCCATCGCCAGGTCGCCGTTGCGGATCAGGTCCGCGGCGTTCCGGCGCAGCCGCCGGCCCGCGTCGCCGCCCCGGTCCTTCGCCGGGCCCGCCGGCGCCTCCTCGTCCCCCGCGAACGCGATCCCGACGCTCGCGGTCAGCACGATCTGCTTGCTGCCCACCTGGTAGGGGTCCACCGACAGCACCCGCAGCAGCCGCCCCGCCAGCTCCACCGCCGCGCGGGTCTCCCGGTCGTCCGACGGCAGCTGCACGAGGACCGCGAACTCGTCGCCGCCCCACCGCGCCACCGTGTCGTCGGCCTGCACGTTGGCGCGCAGCCGCCGCGCCGCCTGCGCCAGCACCTGGTCGCCGGCCGCGTGCCCGGCCGAGTCGTTGACGTCGGTGAACCCGTCCATGTCGACGAACACCACCGCGACCCGGCCGCCCGGACGCTGCTGCGCCAGCACCTCCCGGGTCCGCTCCTCGAAGTACGACCGGTTCGGCAGGCCCGTCAGCCCGTCGTGGAACGTCAGGTGCGCGACCTGCCGCTGCAGCGCCGCCTGCTCGCTCAGGTCGCGGGTGGTGACCAGCAGCCGTCCCGGCGCCTCGCCCGTCCCCGCGTACCGGGAGATCGTCGACTCGGTCGGCAGCCACGTGCCGTCCGCGGCGCGGACCCGGCACGACACCCGCAGCGACCCGGTGGCGCCCGGCCGGTCCCCGCCGGCCGCGTCCTCCTCGTCGAGGAACTCGGTGAACGCCTCCTGGACGCGCGGCAGGTCCTCCGGATGGATGATCTCGTGCAGCGGCCGCCCGAGCAGCTCCTCGGGCGTGTAGTGGTAGGTGCGCAGCGCGCCCGCGCTCGCGTACTGGACGGTCGCGTCGAGGTCGCAGATCAGCACCGCGTCGTTGCTGCTCTCCGACAGCGCCCGGAAGTGCTCCTCGCTCGCCTCCACGGCCCGGTGCAGCCGCTCGTTCTCCCGCAGCAGCCCCGCGAGCCGCGCCAGCAGCACCAGCGCCGCCGAGCCCGCCACGATCGACACCACCGGCTCCAGCCCGTTGCGGCCGGTCAGCGAGTGCCCGGCGACGAACAGGGAGGCCGCGGCGGCGACCGCCGCCGGCGCCAGCCCGGGGCCGATCATTCGGCCGCGCTCGTCGGGCTCCGGCGCGGCGCCCGGCGGCAGGGCGTCCGCCGGGACGTCGTCGGACGGGCCGTCCGGCTCCGCCGCCGGCGCCGGGCCCGTCCACGGCACCAGCAGGAGCAGCAGCAGCCCGGCGAGCCGCAGGATGTCGGACGGGTCGTCGGACGGCCCGCCGCCGTCCAGCCGGACGAACGTCGTCACGACGTCGGCGGTCGCGAACGCCGCCAGCGCCCCGAACCCCATCCACGCCAGCCGCCGGCGGCCGCGCGCCGCGCCCAGCGCGAACGGCAGCGCCCCGCACACCAGCACCACGTCGATCAGCGGGTACAGCAGCTCCAGCAGGAACTCCGACGCCGACTCCCCGGACTGGTGGTACAGCGAGCCGAACAGCGCGACCCAGCCCAGCACGAAGATCGCGCACGCGCAGACGTAGGTGTCGGCCAGGTACCGCAGCCACATGCCCACGTCGCGCGCCAGCCGCACCGGCACGATCAGGCCGGTGACCAGCGCCACCGCGGCCAGCAGGTAGAACAGGTCCGGTACCGAGAGGGACAGGGCGCTGCGCGAGACGTGGCCGTCCAGCGCGCTGCCGACCGCGCCCCCGAACCAGCCCGCGGCCGCCACCCCGTACCAGCGCCACGACGCCCGCCAGATCCCGCCGGACGACACCCGCCGGAAGATCCCGACGTCGCCGGCGTCCGCGGCGGCGCCCTTCGGCCGCCCCGCCGACATCAGCAGCGAGACCGCCGCGGCGCCCGCGGCGACCGCCTCGGTCCAGGCGATGAAGGCCGTGCCGCCCCAGCCGAGCAGCGACCCGGTGGCGTACAGGACGCCGACGATCGCGGCCATGGCGACCGGCACCGCCCGCGGCGGCATCCGCCTGGCGTTCTCGCCGCTCATCGCGCCGTGTCCCTTCCTGCCCCGCGGGGAGCTGTCCGTCCCTCGCGGTCGCGGCGGTGCGCCAGAGGGGACCTGGGTCCGGAGACCTCATCCGGTCGCAGGGATAACGGCCGGAGGGTCGTGGATCGTGCCCCGCGCAGGGTCGGCGCGGGACGGCGGCGCATCGGATGCGCTTGCCGGAGATCAGCGACGTTGCTGCACTGCGGGATCACCGTGATGCTCACAGTACGTTCCGTAGGTCACGGACCGATTGAGGCTGGGCGTCCTCATGGCGACGAACCGCCTCGTCGGCGATCCGTTTGGGACGGCCGAAACGTGATCGTCACCGAATCGGCGCCTTGCCCGGCATCACGTTGGGTGACCGCATTCGTGGCCCCGAGCGGCCGGTGCCCTTCTTGTCCCGGACCGTCCGCCGGGGGTGCGGAGAGGGACGGTGTGATGCACGCGACACCGAAGTGTCATGCTTGGGGCGGGAGGCGTTCTCATGCGGAAGCACCTGATCGTCCTTGCCGCGCTCGTCCTCGCGGGGTGCTCGTCGTCACCGTCGAAGGACACGGGCGGTGCGCGCACCCCGCCGCCGCTGCCGTCCGGGGGCACCACCGCGCCCGGGACGCCCCGGGTTCTGGTCACGGGCCTGAAGATCCCGTGGGCCATCTCGTTCCTACCCGGCGGTGACGCACTTGTGACCGAACGTGAATCCGCGCGGCTGCTGCGCGTCACCCCGTCCGGCGCCGTGACACCGATCGGGACCGTTCCCGGCGTCGACGCGGCGGGCGAGGGCGGGCTGCTCGGCGTCGCCGTCTCGCCCGGCTACGCCCAGGACCACCAGATCTTCCTGTACTGCACGTCCGCGACCGACAACCGCGTCGTCCGCGCCTCCTACGACGGCCGGCTCGGAACCCCGCGCCCGATCGTCACCGGCATCCCCAAGGGCGAGATCCACAACGGCGGGCGCCTCGCGTTCGGCCCCGACCGGATGCTGTACGTCACCACCGGAGAGACCGGCCAGGGCGAGAAGGCGCAGGACAGGAACTCCCTCGCCGGAAAGATCCTCCGCGTCACGCCGGGCGGAGCGCCCGCCCCCGGCAACCCGTTCGGCACGCGCGTGTGGACGTACGGCCACCGCAACGTCCAGGGCCTCGCCTGGGACCCGAAGGGCCGCCTCTACACCACCGAGTTCGGCCAGGACCGCTTCGACGAGATCAACCTCGTCCAGAAGGGCCGCGACTACGGCTGGCCGGCCGTCGAGGGCTTCGGGAACCACGAGGGCTTCACGAACCCGCTGCTGACGTGGAGGACGTCCGAGGCGTCCCCGTCCGGGCTCGCCTACGCCGGCGGCTCCCTGTGGGCCGCCGCGCTGCGCGGCGAGCGGCTCTGGCAGATCCCGCTGTCCGCGGACGGCGCGGTGGGCCGCCCCATCGCCCGCCTCACCGGCGCCTACGGCCGGCTGCGCGCCGCCGTCCGCGCCCCGGACGGCTCGCTGTGGCTCACCACCAGCAACCGCGACGGCCGCGGCACCCCCGCGAAGACCGACGACCGCATCATCACCGTCCCGCTCCGCTGACCCACCGGAACGACCGGCTCGGCCGGTCGACCCGAGGGCGAGCGGGTCCCCGCCGTCCCGCGGGCGCGCCCGCGGGACGGCGGGAACCGTCAGGACGCGCCGAGCTTCTCGAGGATCAGCTCGCGGGCGCGGCCGGCGTCGGCCTGCCCGCGGGTGGCCTTCATCACGGCGCCGACGAGGGCGCCGGCGGCGGCGACCTTGCCGAACCGGACCTTGTCCGCCACGGCGGCGTTGTCCGCGATCACCTGGTCGATGATCGAGGCGAGCTCGCCCTCGTCGCTGACGACCTTCAGGCCGCGGGCCGCGACGACCTCGTCCGGGCCGCCCTCGCCCGCGAGGACGCCCTCGAACACCTGCCGGGCCAGCTTGTCGTTCAGCTCGCCGGCGGACACCATCGCCTGGATCCGCGCGACCTGCTCCGGCGTGATCGGCAGCTCGGCCAGCTCCACGCCCTGCTCGGTCGCGCGCCGCGACAGCTCGTTCATCCACCACTTGCGGGCCGCGCCGGCGTCCGTACCCGCCGCGATCGTCGCCTCGATCAGGTCGACGGCGCCCGCGTTGACGACGTCGCGCAGCTCCAGGTCCGACAGGCCCCACTCCCGCTGGACGCGGCGGCGCCGCGCGGCGGGCAGCTCCGGCAGCGACGCCCGCAGCTCCTCCACCCAGTCCCGCGACGGCGCCATCGGCACCAGGTCGGGCTCGGGGAAGTAGCGGTAGTCCTGCGCCTCCTCCTTGCTGCGCCCGCTGGTGCTGCGGCCGGTGTCCTCGTGGAAGTGGCGGGTCTCCTGGGTCACCCGCCCGCCCGCGTCCAGCACGCCGGCCTGCCGCTCGATCTCCGAGCGGACGGCGCGCTCCACCGAGCGCAGCGAGTTCACGTTCTTGGTCTCGGTGCGGGTGCCCCACTCCGACGCGCCCCGCGGCATCAGCGACACGTTCACGTCGCAGCGCATGGAGCCCTCCTCCATGCGGACGTCCGAAACCCCGAGCGAGCGCACGAGCTCGCGCAGCTCCGTCGCGTACGCGCGGGCCACCAGCGGCGCCTTGTCGCCCGTCGCGGGGATCGGCTTGGTGACGATCTCCACCAGCGGGATGCCGGCCCGGTTGTAGTCCACCAGCGAGTACTCGGCGCCGTGGATGCGGCCCGTGCTGCCGCCGACGTGCAGCGACTTGCCGGTGTCCTCCTCCATGTGGACGCGCTCGATCTCGATCCGGTACGTCTCGCCGTCCACCTCGACGTCCAGATGGCCGTCGACGCACAGCGGCTCGTCGTACTGCGAGATCTGGAAGTCCTTCGGCATGTCCGGATAGAAGTAGTTCTTCCGGGCGAACCGGCACCACTCGACGATCGTGCAGTTCAGCGCCAGGCCGATCTTGATGATGCCCTCGATCGCGGCGTGGTTGGTCACCGGCAGCGACCCGGGCAGGCCCAGGCAGACCGGGCAGACCTGGGTGTTCGGGTCCGCGCCGAACGCCGTCGGGCAGCCGCAGAACATCTTCGACGCGGTGCCGAGCTCGATGTGCGTCTCCAGGCCGAGGACGGGCTCGTACTTCGCGAGCGCCTCGTCGTACGGCATGAGTGTCGGGGTGCTCACTTCGCCTCCGCCAGTTCGGGGGCCTTGGCCAGCAACGGGCCGCCCCAGCGCTCTTCCAGGGCCCGCTCGACGGCGGCGCCCACCCGGTAGACGCGGTCGTCGCCGAGGACGGGCGCCATGACCTGCAGGCCCACCGGCAGGCCGTCCGCGAGGCCGCACGGCACGGAGATCGCGGCGTTGCCGGTGAGGTTCGCCGGGATCGTGCACAGGTCGGCCAGGTACATCGCCATCGGGTCGTCCGCGCGCTCCCCGATCGGGAACGCCGTGGTCGGCGTGGTCGGCGAGACCAGCACGTCCACCTGCTCGAACGCCGCGTCGAAGTCGCGCTTGACCAGCGTGCGGACCTGCTGCGCCTTGCCGTAGTAGGCGTCGTAGTAGCCCGACGACAGCGCGTAGGTGCCGAGCATGATCCGCCGCTTCACCTCGGGCCCGAAGCCCTCCGCGCGGGTCAGCGCCATGACCTCCTCGGCGCTGCGGGTGCCGTCGTCGCCGACGCGCAGCCCGTACCGCATCGCGTCGAACCGCGCCAGGTTCGACGACGCCTCCGACGGCGCGATCAGGTAGTAGGCGGGCAGCGCGTACGCGAAGTGCGGGCAGGACACCTCGACGACCTTCGCGCCGAGCGACTCCAGCAGCTCCACGGCCTCGGTGAACCGCGCCGACACGCCCGCCTCGTACCCGTCGCCGGCGAACTCGCGGACGACGCCGACCCGCAGGCCGTCCACGTCGCCGCTGCGCGCCGCCTCCACCACGTTCGGGACGGGCCGGTCGATCGAGGTCGAGTCCATGGCGTCGTGGCCGCTGAACGCCTCGTGCAGCAGCGCCGCGTCCAGCACGTTGCGGGCGAACGGGCCCGGCGTGTCCAGCGACGACGCGAACGCGATGATCCCGTACCGGGACGAGCCGCCGTAGGTCGGCTTCGTCCCGACGATGCCGGTGACCGCCGCGGGCTGGCGGATCGACCCGCCGGTGTCGGTGCCGGTGGACAGCGGCGCCTCGTACGCCGCGACCGCCGCCGACGACCCGCCCGACGACCCGCCGGGGACGCGCGACAGGTCCCACGGGTTGCGCGTCGTCTTGTACGCGCTGTTCTCCGTGGACGACCCCATCGCGAACTCGTCCATGTTCGTCTTGCCGAGGATCACCAGGCCGGCCTCGCGCAGCCGGCTCGTCACCGTCGCGTCGTACGGCGGCCGCCAGCCCTCGAGGATCTTCGATCCGGCCGTGGTCGGCATGTCGGTGGTGGTGAACACGTCCTTGTGGGCGATGGGGACGCCAGCCAGCGGGCCGAGCTCCTCCCCCGCCGCGCGCCGCTCGTCCACCCTGCGCGCCTGCGCCAGCGTGGTCTCCGCGTCCACGTGCAGGAACGCCTCGACCCGCCCGTCCACGGCGGCGATCCGGTCCAGGTGCGCCTGCGCGACCTCGACCGCCGACACCTCGCCCGCCGCCATCAGCTCGCCGAGCTCCGCGGCGCCCTTCCGGAACAGCTCCGCCATCAGGCCTCCTCGTCCAGGATCCGCGGTACGCGGAAGCGCTGCTGCTCGCCGGCGGGCGCGCCGGCGAGCGCCTGCTCCGGCGTGAGGCACGGCCGGACCTCGTCGGGCCGGTACACGTTGGTCAGCGGCAGCGCGTGCGAGGTGGGCGGGATGTCCTCCGCGGCGACCTCCTGCACCCGCGCGACCGCGGAAATGATCTGGTCGAGCTGGGCGGCGAGATGGTCGAGCTCATCGTCGCCGAGCGCCAGCCGGGACAGCCGGGCGAGGTGCGAGACCTCGTCACGGGTGATGGCGGACATGATGAGAAACCGTTCCTGCGATCGATTGGGATACCCGCCATCCTATTGGCCGAGGCCCCGCCGCCCGAACGCTTTACCCCGCCGCGCCGCCTCGCGCCGCCGCGGCGGCGCGGCACGGGCCGTTTCAGATCCTCCTGCGGGGAACGCTCCTCACGTCCACCCCGGGACGACGAGAGGAGCCCGCCGTGACCATCGGCGGCAGCATCGCCCTGATCATCATCGGCGCGATCCTGGCCTATGCGGTCAATTTCCAGTTCAGCGGCATCGACATCCGGCTGGTCGGCGTGATCCTGATGATCGGCGGCCTGATCGGGCTGGTCGTCGGGATCGTCCGGATCGCCTCCGCGCGCCGCAGCGTGGAGCGCCGTCCGCCGCCCGCGATCCGCGAGGAGCACTACTACGAGGACGACCCCTACGAGACCCGGCGCCGCTACTGAGGTCCGCTACGCCGCGGGTTCGGGGGCCCGCTGGACGTTGCGGCGGAGCCAGTCGGTGGCGGTGTCGGCGTCCATCGGGCGGCCGAAGTGCCAGCCCTGGGCGGCGTCGCAGCCCATCTCGCGGAGCAGGCGCGCGGTCTGCGGATCCTCGACGCCCTCGGCGACCGAGCGCAGGCCGAGGGTGCGGACGAGGTCCACGATCGAGCGGACGATCACCGCGTCGTCGGTGGACTCCGCGAGCCGCCCGACGAACGAGGAGTCGATCTTGATCTCCTCGACCGGGAGGCGCTTCAGCCGGACGAGCGAGGAGTAGCCGGTGCCGAAGTCGTCGAGGCTGAGCGGGATGCCGAGCTCGGCGAGCCTCGCGACGGTGTCGGAGGCGTAGGCGGGCTCGCTCATCAGGATCCGCTCGGTGATCTCCAGCTGCAGCGCGGCGGCCGGCAGGCCGCGGGCGAGCAGGCCCTCCTCGATGGTCTCGGTGAGGCCCATGTCGAGGAGGTCGCGCCCGGAGGCGTTCACCGCGACCTGGACGGCGAGGTCCTCGCGCCACCAGGCGGCGGTCTGGGCGAGGGCGGCCTCGACGACGTGGTGCGTGATGGAGCGCATCAGGTAGGTCTGCTCGGCGATCGACAGGAACGCCTCGGGTTCGAGGAGCCCCTTGTCGGGATGGCGCCAGCGCAGCAGCGCCTCCATGCCGACGAGCTGGCCGTCCCGCAGCGACACCTTCGGCTGGTAGAACAGCTCGAGCTCGGACCGGTCGATGGCGCGGCGCAGGTCGCCGAGCATGGTGAGCCGCTCCGGGGAGTTGCGGTCGTTGGCGGGCGAGTAGACCTCGACGCCGGTGCGGCCCTCCTTGGCGTTGTACATCGCGACGTCGGCGCGCTGCAGGAGCAGCTCGAAGTCGGGGGCGTGGTCGGGGAACAGCGCGATGCCGACGCTGGCCTCCAGGTCGAACGACATGCCGTCGAGCCGGACGGGTTCGCCGAGCGCGGCGCGCAGCCGGGCCGCGACCTCGCGGGCGGCGGCCTCGTCCCGGACGGACGGCAGCAGCACCGCGAACTCGTCGCCGCCGAGCCGGGCGACGAGGTCGCCGGGCCGGACGCTGTGGGTGAGCCGGTGCGCGACGAGCTGCAGCAGCCGGTCCCCGGTGGGGTGCCCGAGGGTGTCGTTGACCTCCTTGAACCGGTCGAGGTCGAGGAGGAACAGCCCGGCGCGCTGGTCGCGCTCCTCCGGGACGGCACGGCGGCGCGGCGGCCGGAGCGAGACCGGCCCGCGCTTCGCGGCGCGCCCGGCCGCGCTGCGCTTCTCGGCGCCGCGGGCCTCGGCGAGGGCCTCCTCGGTCCGGACGATCAGCAGCTTGCGGTTCGGCAGGCCGGTGAGGCCGTCGTGCAGGGCCTGGTGCTCGCGCCGGACGGCGACGGAGGCGTTCAGGTAGACGGCGATGAACGGCAGCAGGATCAGCGGCACGAACAGCGCGGACCGGTCCATCGCGATGACCATGAGCGGGGCGAGGCCGAGCAGCGCCAGGTGCACCAGGACCTGGTAGGCGAGGTCCCAGCGCAGCGCCTTGATCAGCGAGACCCGCTCGTGCAGCGCGACGGCCGAGCCGACGAGGGTGTCGTTGCAGAGGAAGTAGACGGTGCCCGCGAGCGCGATGGCGGGCAGGTCGTCGCCGTCGGGGACCCAGGTGCTGGACGGGGTGGCGAGGTCGCCGGCGAGGGCGAGGACGAGCTGGGCGGCGCCGAGGCTGAGGCTGTACTGGGCGGCGTTGAAGGCGATCCGGTGGGGGGTGCGGCCGCGGAAGACCCCGCAGGTCACGACGGCGATCGCCTGGAGCGCGGCGGCGACGGGCAGCCCGGCGTACAGCAGCGCGGCGAAGGCGAACGTGGTGGAGGTCGTGGCGCCGTTGGTCTCGGTGGATCCCGGCGTGATGATCGGCCGCAGCTCGCCGAAGACGATGAAGCAGCCGAGGATCCAGAACACCGGGTTCCCGGCGAGCGCGTCGAGGTCGGCGCCGGTCAGCCCGGCGAACGCGGCGGCGCACACGGCGACGCCGAGCAGGATGACGACGACGAAGTAGATCCACAACGGGGAGCCGCGGCGCGGGGCCGTGTTCCGCGTGTTGTTCGGGTCCTTCATCACATCCTCGGGGGGTTCGGGGGGCCGTCCCCGGCACCGGGCGCACCGGACTCCGGGGCGACTCCCCCCGGATGGTGCGTCCGAAGATTCAGGTGGGTCGTGATGTGAGGGAGAGTACGGCCTTTGCTCAACTTCGCGAAACCGATTGCGTACGTTCCGTTATGCCCCTTCCGTACCGGCCCCTCACCTGTCGGTAGCTGAAGTGTACCCCTGAGTAACGCGACACTGGTGAGGGGCCGCTTAACCACGCCGGGTCATGCGTCCGCGCGCATAGTTACATTTTTGGCCGCATCTGGCCCATCAGCGAGGAGCACCCGGAAGCCCTCCTCCTCCAGGACCGGTACGCCGAGTTTGACGGCTTTGTCGTACTTCGACCCTGGGCTGTCGCCCACGACCACGAAGCCCGTTTTCTTCGACACCGACCCGGACACCTTCCCGCCGAGCCGCTGCACCGCCTCCGTCGCCGAGTCCCGGCTGAACCCCTCCAGCGAACCGGTGATCACCACGGTGACGCCCTCCAGCGGCCGCGGGCCCGCCGCGCCCTCGTCCTCCATCCGGACGCCGGCGGCCCGCCACTTGTCCACGATCTCGCGGTGCCAGTCGACCTCGAACCAGCGCTTGATCGACGCGGCGATCGTCGGGCCGACGCCGTCCACCGCCGCCAGCTCCTCCTCCGTCGCGTTCGCGATCGCGTCCATCGACCCCATCTCGCGGGCCAGGTCGCGCGACGCCGACGGCCCCACGTGCCGGATCGACAGCGCCACCAGCACCCGCCACAGCGGCTGCCGCTTCGCCTTCTCCAGCTCGTCGAAGAGGACCTCGACCGTCTTCTTCGGCTCGCCCTCCTTGTTCGCGAAGAACGACACGACCTTCGGCTCGCCGGTCTTGGGATCGGTCTTCGTCGTCCCCGTCCGCTGGTCCAGCACGAGGCTGCGGATCGGCAGCAGCTGGTCGACCGTCAGGTGGAACAGGTCGCCCTCGTTCTTCACCGGCGGGTCGCTCGGCTCCAGCGGCTGCGTCAGCGCCGTCGCCGCCACGTACCCGAGCGCCTCGATGTCGAGCGCGTTCCGGCTGGCCACGAAGAACAGCCGCTCCCGCAGCTGCCCCGGGCAGTACTGCGCGTTCGGGCAGCGGATGTCGGCGTCGCCCTCCTTCTCGTACGCCAGCTCCGTCCCGCACTCGGGGCACTCGGCCGGCATCTCGAACTCGCGCTCGGAGCCGTCCCGCAGCGCGGTCACCGGCGCGACGATCTCCGGGATCACGTCGCCGGCCTTGCGCAGCACCACGGTGTCGCCGATCAGCACGCCCTTGCGCCTGACCTCGCCCGCGTTGTGCAGCGTCGCCCGCTCGACCGTCGATCCGGCCACCTTGATCGGCTCCATCACGCCGTACGGGGTGACCCGCCCGGTCCGGCCGACGCCCACCTTGATGTCGAGGAGCCTCGTGTTGACCTCCTCCGGCGGGTACTTCCACGCGATCGCCCAGCGCGGCGCCCGGCTCGTCGACCCCAGCCGCCGCTGCAGCGAGAACTGGTCGACCTTCACCACCACGCCGTCGATCTCGTACGCCGGGTCGTGCCGGTTCTCGCCGTAGTAGTCGATGTACTCGCGGACCGCGTCCAGCCCGCCGACGACCTTGTACCGGTCGCTGACCGGCAGGCCCCAGCCGCGCATCAGCTCGTACGCCCCGGACTGGCTCTCCGGCCGCTCGCCGCCCTCCCACGCGCCGAACCCGTGGACGAGCATGCTCAGCGGGCGGTGCGCCGTGACGCGCGGGTCCTTCTGCCGCAGCGACCCCGCCGCCGCGTTCCGCGGGTTGGCGAACGGCTCCTTGCCCGCCTCCACCTGCACCGCGTTGACCTGCTCGAACCCCTCGACCGGCAGGAAGACCTCGCCGCGCACCTCCAGCAGGTCCGGCCAGCCCTCGCCCGCCAGCCGGTCCGGCAGCGCGCCGATGGTGCGGACGTTGTTGGTGACGTCCTCGCCGGTGCGGCCGTCGCCGCGGGTCACCCCGCGCACCAGCCGGCCCTTCTCGTAGGTCACCGCGATCGCCAGGCCGTCGATCTTCAGCTCGCACAGGTAGCCGGCGACCTCGCCGACCTCCTTGACCACCCGCTCGTCCCAGGCCAGCAGCTCGTCGGCGCTCATCGCGTTGTCGAGGCTCTGCATCCGCTCCAGATGCTCGACCGTCGCGAAGTCCGTGGTGATCGGCGCGCCGACCCGCTGCGTCGGCGACCGCGGCGTGACCAGTTCCGGGTGCTCGGCCTCCAGCGCCTGGAGCTCGCGCATCAGCCGGTCGTACTCGGCGTCGGTGACCGTCGGCTGGTCGAGCACGTAGTAGCGGTAGTTGGCCTCGTCGATGCGCTCGCTCAGCTCCAGGTGCCGCTGAGCCGCCTCCGTCGGAACGCCCTCGCTGCTGGTGGTCATGCGCCTATTCTCGCCGCTGCCACCGACAATATGACCAGCGGCACGCCCCCTACTCTGCGGCTTCGTACAGCATCCTCGCGGTGTCGCGGCAGCGTTTGAGGGCGGTGCGGACGTAGCGCGGCGACGCGCCCGCCATCCCGCACGCCGGCGTGATCACGACCTGCCGCGCCAGCTGCGCGGCCGGGAAGCCGAGCCGGCGCCACAGCTCCTTCACCGGCGCGGCGGTCGCCTGGAGGGACGGCAGCGCCGCGTCCGTTCCGGGCACCACGCCGAGGAACAGGCCGACGCCCGCATCGATCGTCTCGCCCACCGCGTCGTCGTCCCGCCTCGGCACGAGGCTCAGATCGACCGAGACCGCCTTCGCGCCCGCGCCGCGCAGCAGCGCGTAGGGCACGTTCCGGGCGCAGCAGTGCACGACCGGGTACGCGCCCGCCGCGTCGATCACCTGCCGCAGCGCGTCCTCGGCGACGGGCGCCTCGACGGCCCGCAGCCGCGCGAACCCGCTGGCCGTCGGGACCGTCCCGGCGAGCGCGGCGGGCAGGCCCGGCTCGTCCAGCTGCACGACGACCTGCGCGGACGGCAGGCGCCGCCGGACGTCGGCGACGTGCGCCGCGACGCCCTCGGCCAGCGACGCGACGAGATCGCGGACGGCGCCCGGGTCCTTCAGCGCGCGGTCGCCGTTCCGCAGCTCGATCGTCGACGCCAGCGTCCACGGCCCGCACACCTGGATCTTGAACGGACCGTCGTGGCCGCCCGCGACCTCCTCCAGGACGTCCAGGTCCCGCGCGAGGTGGTCGAGGGAGCGCAGCGTGTCGCGGCCCGGCCGGTCCGAGAACCGCCAGCCGGACGGCTCCACCCGCACCGGCATGTCCACCAGCAGCCCGGCCGTCCGCCCGGTCAGGTCGGCGCCCGGCCCGCGCGCGGGGAGCTCCGGCAGGTGCGGCAGCTCGGGGAGCTCCCCCAGCACGATCCGCAGCGCCTCGGCCGGGTCGTCCCCCGGATACGACCCGACCCCGGTCGCCGTGCCCGCCTGCCACGGGAAGTCGCTCGTCACGGACGGAACCCTACCGGCGGGACGATCAGAGGAGTTCCGCCAGCCGGTCCAGGCGGCGCAGCGTGTCGTCCTCCGGCTCGGTGGGCAGGTTGAACAGGACCTCGTCGACGCCGGCGCCCTCCAGGCTCCCGATCACCTCGGGCTTCGGCGGGACCGCGAAGACCGTCACCGGGACGCGCCGCCCGGCCCGCTCCCGCAGCTCGGCGATCTGCGCGGCCAGCGCGTCGGTGCCCCGCCCGAAGATCGGCATCCAGCCGTCACCGAACTCGATCACCCGGTCGAACGTCGTCGGCCCGGACCCGCCGATCAGCACCGGCGGGTGCGGGTCCTGCACCGGCTTGGGGTAGGAGAACACCGGGTCGAAGTCGACGAACTCCCCGTGGAACTCCGCCTCGTCCTTCGTCCACAGCTCCTTGACCGCGAGGACGCGCTCGCGCAGCAGCCGCATCCGGGTCTTCGGGTCGGTGCCGTGGTTGCGCATCTCCTCCCGGTTCCAGCCCGCGCCGACGCCCAGCACGGCCCGCCCGCCGGAGATCAGGTCGAGCGAGGCGACCTCGTTGGCCAGCACGATCGGGTCCCGCTGGACGATCAGCGCGATGCCCGTCCCGACCCGCAGCCGCTCGGTCGCCGTCGCGGCCGCGGTCAGGGTCACGAACGGGTCGAGCGTCCGGTAGTAGTGCCGCGGCAGCTCGTCGCCGCCCGGCCACGGCGACTCCCGCTTCACCGGGATGTGCGTGTGCTCGGCCACGAACAGCGACCCGAACCCCCGCTCCTCCAGCGCCCGCCCCAGCGCGGCCGGCCCGATCCCGTCGTCCGTCACGAACGTCGACACACCGAATTCCACAGCACCCTCCAAGCGCACAAGAGCTCATTGACTCGCGGCAAGTCAACGCATGGTCATGGGGTGCTCGTCAAGCGGGGACGCGGGCGGTCTCGGCGATCGTGGCGGAGGCGAGGACGCGGTCGCCCTCGTAGAGGACGGCGGCCTGGCCGGTCGCGACGCCGCGCGCCGGGGTGGCGAGCCGGATGCGCAGGCCGTCGCCGTCCCGCTCGGCGGTGCAGGCGTAGACCTCGCCGTGCGCGCGGAGCTGAACGTGGCAGGCGAACGGCCCGGCGGGCGCCTCCGCCAGCCATACCGGCCGCTCCCCGGTGATCTCGTGGACGTCCAGTTCCTCGCGCGGGCCCACGGTCACGGTGTTGATGACCGGCGAGATGTCCAGGACGTAGCGGGGCTTGCCGTCCGGGGCGGGGACGCCGAGCCGCAGCCCCTTGCGCTGCCCGATCGTGTACGCGTACGCGCCGTCGTGCTCGCCGACCCGCGTCCCGTCGGTGTCGACGATCGGGCCGGGCGCCGAGCCGAGCCGCTCGGCGAGGAACCCGCGGGTGTCGCCGTCCGCGATGAAGCAGATGTCGTGGCTGTCCGGCTTGTCGGCCACCTGGAGGCCGCGCCGCTCCGCCTCCCGCCGGATGTCGGCCTTGGTGGTGTCGCCGAGCGGGAACATCGCGTGCGCGAGCTGCTCGGGCGTGCAGACCGCCAGCACGTACGACTGGTCCTTGCCCTCGTCCACGCCGCGGCGCAGGACGCCGCCGTCCAGCCGCGCGTAGTGGCCGGTGCAGACCGCGTCGAAGCCGAGCGCCATCGCCCGGTCCAGCAGCGCCGCGAACTTGATCTTCTCGTTGCAGCGCAGGCACGGGTTCGGGGTGCGGCCCGCCGCGTACTCGCTGACGAAGTCCTCGACGACGTCCTGGTGGAACCGCTCGGCGAGGTCCCACACGTAGAACGGGATGCCGATCACGTCGGCGGCGCGGCGCGCGTCCCGGGAGTCCTCCAGGGTGCAGCAGCCGCGCGCTCCCGTCCGGTACGACTGGGGGTTGCTGGACAGGGCCATGTGGACGCCGGTGACGTCGTGCCCCGCCTCGGCGGCGCGGGCCGCGGCCACCGCGGAGTCGACGCCGCCCGACATGGCGGCGAGTACGCGCAGAGTCATAGTGCATCCGAGCGTACGCGGCGTCCGAGGGTCGGTCGTCGTCGTTTCCGCGTACGATGAGGCGGGTTATGGGAATCTTCCGCCGCCCGCGCGAGTCCTCCGCCGCGACACCGCCCGCGATCAGCGAGTTCTGGGAATGGTGGGCGCAGGCCCGCCCGACTCTCGAGGCGTCGCTGGCGGCCTCGGGCGCCGACCCGGAGGACGCCGGCGGCCCGGCGCCCGGCGAGGGGCTGTCGGCGGAGGCGATCGAGGAGCTGTCCCGGCGCGTCCACCGGATCCACCCGGACCTGCAGTGGGAGATCGGCGGCGCGGACGACCGCGCGCCGTCCCTGACGATCACCGGCGGCGGCGACCCGGAGCTGCGCGGGCTGACCGAGCGCTGGTTCCGCGCCGCCCCGGCCGGCGCGGCGGCCGGGGGCTGGACGTTCCATCCCGCCCGCCGCCCCGACCTGGAGATGCTGTCGCAGGACCTGGTCCTCGGCGAACACGAGTTCGACCTGGAGTACGTCCGGCTCGGCATGCGCGCCGACGCCGACCGCGCCCGGGTGCACATCACCGCCTACCACCCCGACTTCCTGTTCGTGTCGGAGGAGCAGCAGGTGGCGGTGGCCCTGCACGTGCTGGACTGGGCGCTCGGCGAGGACGACGTGGCCCGCTGGATCGGCGAGGTCTCCATCGCGACGGAGGCGCCGATCGACTCGCTGCCGCCGTCGATGCTGTCCGCGGTCGTCGAGCAGATCGCCGAGCCGTTCAGCGAGCCCGCCTGGCTCACCGGCGAGGGCCGCACGCCCCGCGGCCACCCGGCCCGGCTCGGCGCCCGCTTCCCGCTGCACCGGCAGGACTACCCGCTCTGCGACCTGCATGTGGCGATCACCGTCCCGTACGCCAACGCCAACCCCGACCGGCTCCCGGTCGAGCCGTCGTCGGGGGCGCTGCGGGCGTTCGAGAAGAAGCTGACCAAGCTCGGCGACCGGGCGGTCCTCGCGGTCCGCGAGACCGGGGACGGCCTGCGGGTGTTCCACCTGTACGCCGACCCCGACTCCGGTGTGATCGCCGAGCTGGACCAGCTCGCCGCCGGGTGGAGCGAGGGCAAGGCGAAGGTCGCCTCGACCGCCGACCCCGGCTGGAAGGCCCTGGCGCCCTACCAGCCGTGAGGCGCGTCTAGCGGACCTGGGGCAGCAGCCGGCGGGCGCCTCCGCGGCGGCGGCCCGTCCGGCGCCGGCCCCGGACCCCGTTCCGGACGGCCTCCACCTTCCGCCAGCGCGCCTCGCAGAACGAGTAGACCCCGAAGACCAGCAGCCCCGCGGCGACGACGATCAGCAGCCACGGTCCCGCGGGGGTCCCGGCGAACTGGCGCAGCGTTCCGTCGAGCCCCTTGGCCTTGCCGGGGTCGAAGGTGACGGCCGCGTACCCGAGGAAGACCCCGACGCCGCCGAAGACGACGCCGCGGGAGGCGCGGCCGACGACCCCGAGCGTCTTGACGACGGTCCGGGTGCGGGGACCCATCCGCCCGGTGTTGAGGCGTTCGAGGAACTTGCGCCGGACGGCGCCGACGACGCTACCGACGCCCCAGGCCAGGAAGCCGACGCCGACGGCCAGGACGAGCCAGCGTCCGCCGGGGTGCTCCATCGCGCGCGCCGTGTACGTCTTGGACTGCTCGTTGCTGGAGTTCCCGCCCTGCCCGAGCACGAAGTTCAGCATGGTGGCGAAACCGGCGGAGTAGAAGACGCCGCGGCCGAAGGACGCGAGCCGCTTGGTCGCCTTCCTGCCGTCCGCGGTGGGCTGCCCGAAGGCCGCCTCGGAGAAGCGCCAGAGGGCGAGCCCGGCGAACCCGGCGGCCAGCAGCCACAGCATCGCGGTGCCGCCCGGCCTGTCCGCGACCGTCTGCAGCGCTCCCTGCTTGTCGGCCTCCCGCCCGCCGTCGCCCAGCCCGATCTGGACGGCGAGCCAGCCGATCAGCAGGTACAGCACGCCCCGCGCCACCAGACCCGACCGGCAGAAGACGTGGAACGCCTTGTGTCCCGCAACCTGCCGGCCGGCCCGCTCCATGCCGTCGGCCGCATTCGTGGTCATCGTCCGTCCCTTCCCGTCGCGAACGGCAGAGCTGTGCCCGGTAGCGAGTCGGTCAAACTCCGCCAAAGCGCAGCTCAAGCGCCGGGAGGCCCGTCGTCCTGCGGTTCGACGGCCTCGACCTTGCGCCACCGGACCTCGCAGAAGGAGTAGAGGCCGAAGGTCACCACGCCCAGGGCGATCACGGCCAATCCCCAGCCGCCGGCCGGGGTGGCGGCGAACTCGCGCAGCACGCCGTCCAGCCCCTGGGCCCGGTCCGGCTCGAAGGAGATCGCCGCGTAGGCCAGGAAGGCGCCGACGGCGCCGCCGATCAGGCCGCGCGCGATGTTCCCGACCATCCCGAGGGGCTGGACGATCCAGTGCGCCACCGGGCCCATCTCGTCCGTGGCCAGCTCGTCGCGGAAGGCGCGCCGTCCCGCGTTGACCAGCGTGACGGCGCCCCAGACGACGAAGCCCGCGCCGACGGCGAGCACCGCCCACCGGCCGCCGGGCTCGGCCATCGCCCGCGCCGACATGGCGCGTGACTGCTGGTCGCTCGACGTATGGCCCAGCCCGAAGAGGAAGCCGATCGTGCCGACGCACCCCACGGTGTAGGTGAGCCCGCGGAAGGCGGCCGGGAACCGCATCCGCTTGCGCCGTCCTTGGGGAAGGGGACGCCCGTACAGTGCCTCGGCGAACTGCCACAGGGCCAGCCCGGCGAACCCCGCGGCGAGCAGGCAGAGGACGGCCCAGCCGCCCGGCCGGTCGGCGATGGCGCGCAGCGCGCCCTGCTTGTCGGCCTCCTTGCCGCCGTGCCCGGAGGCGATCAGCAGCGCCAGCCAGCCGATCAGCAGGTAGAGGACGCCGCGCGCGGCGAGGCCGGCGCGCGAGAGGCGGTGGAACCAGGGGTGCCCGGCCGCGCGCCGCCCGACGTCGCGGGCCGTGTCCTTCGCCGCCATCTCACCTTCCTTGAACGGCAACGCCGTCCCCGTTCAAGGAACGGTCAAACCCGTCCGCCGAGGGGCGGCAGGCGGCTGCGGTCAGGACAGTCCGGCGCGCCGCGCCCGTTCGACGGCGGGGCCGATGGCGCCGGCGAGGGCCTTGACGTCGGCTTCGGTGGAGGTGTGGCCGAGGGTGAAGCGCAGCGAGCCGCGGGCCCGCTCGGGGCCGGTGTCCATCGCCATCAGGACGTGGCTGGGCTGGGACACACCGGCGGAGCAGGCCGAGCCGGTCGAGCAGGCGATGCCGCGGGCGTCGAGCAGCATCAGCAGCGCGTCGCCCTCGCAGCCGGGGAAGGAGAAGTGGGCGTTGCCGGGGAGACGGTCGCCCGGGTCGCCGTTGAGGATCGCGTCGGGGACGGCGGCGCGGACCGCGTCGATGAGCCGGTCGCGCAGGTCGGCGAGGCGGCGGGCCTCGGCCTCACGGCGGGCCACGGACGCCTGGACGGCGGCGGCGAACCCGGCGATCGCGGGGGTGTCGAGCGTCCCCGACCGGACGTCGCGCTCCTGGCCGCCGCCGTGCAGCAGCGGCACCGGGTCGAGGAACAGCGGTTCCTTCGGCTTGGCGAGCAGGAGCGCGCCGACGCCGACGGGGCCGCCGAGCTTGTGGCCGGTGATGGTCAGGGCCTGCGCGCCGCTGGCGGCGAACCGGACGGGCAGGTGCCCGGCGGCCTGGACGGCGTCGGTGTGCAGCGGGACGCCGCGCTCGCGGGCGACGGCGGCCAGTTCCGGCACGGGCTGGACGGTGCCGACCTCGTTGTTGGCCCACATCACGGTGGCGAGCGCGACGTCGTCGCCACTGCCGAGGGCTTCGCCGAGCGCCTCGGGGAGGACGCGGCCGAGGCCGTCCACGGGGATCCATTCGACGGTGGCGCCCTCGTGGTCGCCGAGCCAGGCGACGGCGTCGAGGACGGCGTGGTGCTCGACGGCGCCGGCGAGGACGCGGACGCGGGCCGGGTCGGCGGCGCGGCGCGCCCAGTAGAGGCCTTTGACGGCGAGGTTGTCGGCCTCGGTGCCGCCGGAGGTGAACACGACCTCGCTCGGCCGGGCGTCGAACGCCTCGGCGATGATCTCGCGGGACTCCTCGACGACCCGGCGGGCGCGGCGGCCGGCCGCGTGCAGCGAGGAGGGGTTGCCGAGCTCGCGCAGCTCCGCGGTCATCGCCTCGATGGCCTCGGGCAGCATCGGGGTCGTCGCCGCATGGTCGAGGTAGGTCACCACGCGCTCAACAGTATCCGCGCGGCCGCTGTTCCCCGAGGGCGCCCGGGAGCCTGCGGGAGCGGCGGTGGGAGGGACGCCGTGAGCTGGGGAATAAGGGCAGGGAGACCGCGGTTGGCGTGTATACCGTCCGGCCGGTACAGTGGAATGGTCATGAAACGCGAAGCCCTCCTCGACGCTGCGGAGTCCGTGCTGTTCGAGCACGGCACGCAGGCGCTGACGCTCGCCGCGGTCGCGGACCGCGCGGGGGTCAGCAAGGGCGGGCTGCTCTACCACTTCCCCACCAAGGAAGCTCTGGTCAAGGCCATGGTGGCGCGGGTCATCGAGGAGTTCGACGGCCTGATCGCCTCCTACGACGACGGCACGCCGGGGTCCTACACCCGGGCCTATGTCGAGGCCACCTTCGAGATCCTCGGCGGGGAGGCCCGCGCGTACCGACGATGGTCGGCCATCACGGCCGCCGCGGCGGATCCGGAGCAGGCCGAGCCGCTGAACGAGGCGATGCGGCGCTGGCACGGCCGCGCTCCCGCCGACGACCCGGACCCGGGCGCCGCGCAGGTGGTCCGGCTGGCGGCCGAGGGCCTGTGGGAAGTGGTGAGCCACGCGCCCGAGCTGTACGACGGGGAACAGCTCGCGGCACTGAAACGGCGGCTGCTGGCGGTCCTGCCGTAGCACGCCGGTGACCTGACGCAGGGCGCCGCCCCCGGCGCCCACCCGGCACCGTCCGAGACGCTCCCGGCCCCTTTCCGGTCTGGAGCGTTCCATGACGCCCGGATCCCCGTCACAGACGAACCACCGCGCACACGCGTGCGCACGCATCGCATGCGCGACGAGCCGAGAAAGAGGTGAACCATGCTGTCCCGTGCCCGTACGGGGACGTTCCTGACCTTCGCACTGGCGGGCCTGCTCACCGGAGTGTGGGTGGCCAGGATGCCGGCGCTGGCCGGGAAGTTCGGGACGTCCGAGGGCGAGATCGGCATCGTCGTCCTCATCTGGGGCCTCGGCGCGATCGTCGCGATGCAGGTCCTGCGCGGCGTCATGGCGCGGGCCGGGAGCCGCGACGTGCTGCGGGTCGCGCTGCCGCTGACCGCGCTGTCCTACGCGGGCGTCGCGCTCGCCCCCACCTACGGGCTGCTGCTGGGGGCCGTCGCGCTGTTCGGCATGACCTTCGGGATCACCGACATCGCGATGAACGCCCAGGGCAGCGTGGTCGAGCAGGCGTACCGCCGGTCGATCATGAGCGGGATGCACGCCGGCTGGTGCGTCGGCGCGATGAGCGGCGGCCTGTACGGCGTCGCGACCGCGGCGGCGGGGCTCGGCTTCACCACCACCGTGCTGGTCGCCGCGCTGGCGGCGGTGCCGCTCGGCCTGGCGCTCGGCCGCACCTACCTCCCCGACGGCTACCCGGTCGACAGCGGCGCGGTGCCCGCCGCCGCGCTGCCCGCCGCGTCCGGGACGGGCCGGGCCGCCCGGCGGCTGCCCGTCGCCGTCTACCTCATCGGCGTGCTCGCGTTCATCGCGTTCATGACCGAGGGGTCGATCGCCGACTGGAGCGGGCTGCTGCTGCACGACGAGCTGCACGCCTCGCAGGCCCTCGCCGCGCTCGGCTACCCGATGTTCGAGCTGGCGATGCTGTTCGGCCGGCTGGTCGGCGACCGGGTCCGGATGCGGCTCGGCACCCGCCGGCTGCTGACCGGCGCCGGGATCGGGACCGCGCTCGGCATGACGGCCGTCGTGCTGGCGCCGTCCGCGCCCGTCGCGATCGCCGGGTTCTTCGTGACCGGGCTGGTGGTCTGCACGGTCGTGCCGACGACGATCTCGCTGGCCGGGACCGCCGCGCCGGGCCGCCCGGCCGCCGCGGTCGCGCAGGTCGGCGCGATGGGCTACGGCGGCCTGCTGCTCGGCCCGGTCGTGGTCGGGTTCCTGTCGGACGCGACGTCGCTGCGCGTCGGCGTCGGCGTGGTCATCGTGCTGGCGCTGCTGATCGCGGCCGGCGCCCGGCTGCTCCCGCTCCGGTCGTTCGCCGACGTCTCGGCGCACTCCCCGGAGGCGGCGGTCGCCGCGGCCGAGGCGCCGCGGGCGGCGGAGATCGCCGCCGCCGAGGCGACGCAGGCCGCCGGGGTCGCGTCCGGCGCGTCCGGCGACGACCCGAACGGCACGCATCCGGAGCCCATCGCCGCCTGACGCCGGTCACGCCGCCCCCGCCGGAGGCACCCTCCCCGGACGAGGCGATGATCCGGTATAAACGCCCTCTAATCCAAGGACGGGGCGGCATATGGGCGACTGGCGGGTTCCGGGGTACAGCGAGCTGCGGGTCCTCGGGGAGGGAGCGCAGGGCCGGGTCGTCCTGGCGCGGCACGACGGCACGGGACGGCCCGCCGCCATCAAGTACCTCGCCGGGGCGCTCGCGGACGACGCGGAGTTCCGCGAGCGCTTCCGCCGCGAGGCGGACCTGCTGCGGCGGCTGCGCCACCCGTTCGTCGCCCGCCTGTACGGGCTGGTCGAGACGGCCGACGGCGCGGCGATCGTGATGGAGGCGGTGGACGGGGCGTCGCTGAAGGCGGTGCTGGCCCAGAGCGGCCCGCTGGCGCCCGAGGCCGCGCTCGCGGTGCTGAAGGGCTCGCTGCTCGGCCTGGCCGCCGCGCACGACCTGGGCATCGTCCACCGCGACTACAAGCCCGCCAACGTGATCGTCCGCGGCGACGGGTGCAGCAAGCTGATCGACTTCGGCATCGCGGTGGAGGCCGGGGAGGGCGGGCGGTCCGGGACGCCCGTCTACATGGCGCCCGAGCAGTGGCGGGGCGAGCCCGCCTCCCCCGCCACCGACGTCTACGCCGCGGCGTGCGTGTTCTTCGAGTGCGTGACGGGGCGCCGCCCTTACACCGCCGAGGACCAGGTCGGGCTGATGGGCCGCCACCTGACCGCGCCCATCCCGGTCGCCGACGTCCCCGAGCCGCTGCGGCCGCTCATCGAGCGGGGTCTGGCCAAGAGCGCCTGGGACCGTCCGCTCGGCGCCGCCGCGTTCGTGACCGAGCTGGAGTCCGCGGCGGCCGGCGCCTACGGCCCCGACTGGGAGAGCCGCGGCGTCCGCACGCTCGCCGGCGCCACCGCCGCGCTGTCCCTGCTGTTCCCCCTCACCGCGCTCGGCCTCGGCTCGGGCGGCGCCGGAGCGGGCGCCGCCGCGGGCGGCGCGGGCG
>NZ_JAGEOK010000040.1 GCF_017573545.1 Actinomadura nitritigenes
CAGGGGCCGCAGAGGCTCCAAAGTCAAGGGTGGACGAAGTCCATCGCGAAGCGACGCCGAAGGCGCCCTTGACTTTGGAGGGGCGGCCCCGTACGCCAGCGCCACCCCACCACCCGAACACCCTTTTAACCTCGTAGCAATTGAACATTCAAACAGTTCGCACCTTGAATTCCCATCTACATCAGCAACGAAGCTAAGAGCCGTGATCGACAATGCCGGTTCCTGCATCACTAGGCTAGGCCGGAGGCCAGTACGAGGATTCGCTTACTCAGCCACAGATCTGACGAAGCCACGGCCGCCCAGCCTCCGACAGCACCCAAGACAGCCTAAGGATGTTCTGAGATTGGCCTGATCAGCGCTTCCAAAGTCGCGGCGGCGGGTCGTCTCGCCAGGGACCTTTCGGTAAGCCGCCCACGACTGGAGCAGCCGTCCCCTTGTAGGGCGAGACCAACCGCACCCCTACATTGACGGCCAACGGCACCACTTCAGGCCGCCCCGCCCCGGGCCGCATGACGCCAGTCTGCACCGCCTCGACCGATACCGCTCCCGTCAGCGCCACATCGAACGACCCGGCACCGGTCCGACACCGCATGAATCAACACTGCATCAGACGACGCCGAATCGGTCGTTCTGGACGGCGACCGTCATACTTCGCCGATTTGCGGGCGCACCGGGGCCAAGACGATATCGACGGAGCGACCAGCAGGTGGGCGAGCGCCACCTCTGCGGGCGCGTCCCAGAACGCGGATCCGGCCAGGCGCCCTGCCACAGCGAGGAATCGTCGATGCGTATCGCCGCGGCCAAATCGCACTGGGCGCAGGTCGGGTTGAGAGCGTCCCGCCCCGTCCAGCCTCAGCCTCCCTGCGCTCTCCCCTTCACAGCACGCCCCTTCATGGGCGGAGCTGCCCTCCTCGCCGAGGTAGCGGCAACCGCTGCGGCCTGTTCGGGGAACGTGCCCTCCACTTCGGTGATGGAGACTCGGCTGCGCAGGGGCAGCATCTGCGGTGGCTGCGGCTCGATGTCGTTCGTAGTCACAACGTCGGGGCGTTCGCGTGGGGCTGGCATGCGGCGTGCCGGGTGCAGCGTGCCGAGCGGCGGGCGGCGGGCGGTGCAGGGACGTCGACATCACGACCCTCATCACCCGTCCAGACGAACCAGGCCGGCAGCGCTCGGGCCGTCCCGGCGATCGCGGTGTCGGTGAGGCAGGCAGGACTGGTGGAGCAGGCGCCAGGCGGTCTCGGACGAGCGCTAGTACCAGTCGCCCGGCTGTCCGGGTTCGGTCGGGGAGCCGCCTTCCGTGTTGCGCGCCAGGTAGAACAGCAGGCTCACCACCCCGACGGCCCCGAGCGCGAGGAAGGGGGAGATGTTGAACAGCCCGGCCACGATGAGGGCGACGGAGGCGAGCAGGCCGAGCGCGCCCGCCACCAGGACGACGACCGCGAGGACGCGGAACAGCCACCCCAGCGCTTCGTCGATCTTGCGCAGCCATGTCATGACGGCTCGATGCCCTCGTACCGGCTGCACCCGCACGGGGTGCCGCTCTCGGTCTGGACGATGTCGCCTTCCCAGCCGACGGTTGTCTCCGTCGTGTAGGGCGGTCCTTCCACCGAGCAGGTTCCCTGCCCGCGCCCGTGCGACGTCCAGTTATGACCGCAGCGGCGGCATGAATAGGTCGTGGAGGTGTGCCAGTCGATGGACGTCCCGCTATGGCGCCTGGGCGGCACGTCCAAGCCGGACGTCCCCAGGTAGGACGAAACAGACGGTCCCCGATACGGCGGCTCGGACCTCCGCTCCGACGAACGCGCCGAGTGCCGGATGCCGCTGACGGTCAGCGGAAGGACGACCAGCAGGCCGAACGCCGCGAGGACGTAAGCCCAGTACGGAATCAGGGCGTGGACGACACCGGCGAAGACCAGCACCACGCAGGCGAGCAATCCCAAAACCACCGCGGCGCCCGCCACAATGGCGACGCCGACCAGCAGCGTGCCGGACGCCTCGTCGATCCGGCTCAGCCAGCCGCGTGTCGGCACGAGATCCCCCGAAAACGTCGCCAGTACGGTCAGCGTACGTGCCGGCGCACATTTCCGGGAGCCGCGTCACCGAACGTTCACGCACACGCCATCGGCTGCCTCAGCCGGCGGCCGCGAGCCCGGAAAGGTCACGGCGAACGACGGAATTGCGGTCGGTGACGCGGTTGCCCAGGGACAGTTGCGGCCAGAGCCCGGACAGTTCCTGCCGACTCCGCTCGCTCCACGCCCGGGCCTCCGCACTGCGTGTCTTGTAGAAGTTCAGCGCGTAACCGCCGCTGTGGACGCGGAGCAGCGTGAAGCCGCCGGGATACTCCTTGACGGCGCCGACCTCCTGCTGCACGACCTTCGGCGCCAGCGGGAACACCGACCGCTGGTTCCGGTGGGTATGGCCGGCGTGGTGGAGGAAGACGCCGGGGGTGCGGGCATAGGCGCCGAGAATGCGCAGCGATTGCCCGGCGTCGAGGGAATGGGCGCCAGTGGCGGACAGCGGGTCGTTCTCGGTGAAGAGCGGGTGGTGCCCGAAGACGAGCGTCGGACGGTCCGGGTCCTTCTTGAGTTCGGCGTCGAACCAGGACTGCTGTTCCGGCGACAACCCGCCGGAGTCGCCGCCGTTCCCGGGCTTGTCATAGGTGTCGAGGCCGATGACGCGGAGCCCGTGCAGGTCGTGGGCGAAATAGCTGGGACCGGACGGGAAGAAGGCGTCCTGGAAACAGTCGTTGCCCTGGTACCGGCCGACCGTGCAGGTGGAATAGGCGGCGCCTTCATGGGCGCGATCGTGGTTGCCGCGAGCGACGAGATAGTCCTGCGCATAAGTGCCGAAGGTGTCGAGGATGCTCTTCGCCTCGTGCAGGTCGGCGGGGGCCGCCTCGCTGGAGACGTCCCCGGCGGCGAGCAGATGGTCGGCGCCCCGCGCGCGGGCGTCCGCGATCAGTGCCTTCGCCATGATCTCCGGGTAGGGGGCGTGGCCCGGCACCTGCGAGATCCCCGCGATCCAGGGGAGCTGCCCGATGAGCCCGGCGACGGTCTCCCCGAGATGCAGGTCGTTGCAGAGCGCGATGGAGAAGAGGTGCCTGCCGGGCGGCGGCTGGGGCGTGGTGAACGCGAACACGTCCCCCTGCGGGACGCCCGCCGCCTGGCCGCCCGCGAGCCCGGTCGCGGTGGCGGCGGCGCCGTTGGACCGCGCCTTGTAGTAATAGGTGCGGCCCGGTTCCAGATCGGTGAGTTCGACGTAGTGGTACGGCGTACCCGACGGCCCGTGGGCCGAGCGGGTGAGGCGGGACGGGTGCGTCCCGTAGAGCACCTCGGCGTCCGACGGGGCGGGCTGCATCCGTCCCAGGCCGTCGTCGGTGCCGGGGACGCCGGTGTACCAGGTGAGGACGGCGGACGTCTCGGTCAGCGTCACCAGTTCGAGGTTCACCGGGCGGGCGGAGCCGGCGGCGCGCGCGGAGGGCGGGTCGAGGGCGGGCAGCAGGCCCGCCCCCGCCACGATCGCGCTCCAGCGCAGCAGGTCGCGGCGGCCGGGACGGCAGCAGATCATGATCGCCACGGTGGCAGCCCGCCGGATGCGCCGCCAGACCCCTGACGGAACGTTCACCGGATCGCCGCCGAGACGGCCCGGCCCGCAAGCCCGGCACGCCGCCACGCGCGGGCCGCCGCCCGCAGGACAACCGCCCTCAGGCCCGCCGCCTGCAGGCCCGCCGCCCACAGGCCCGCCGCCCGCAGGACAACCGCCCGCAAGCCGAGCGCCCGCAAGCCGACCGGCCGCGGGGCGACCGTCTGCTGTCCGCGGTCCGGAGGCTCCGGAGGGCGGTTCAGCGTTCGATGGAGGCCACGATCTCGTTCGCGGCCTTCTTCCGCACGCCGAGGTTCAGCCGGACGAGCGACTGCCCGTCGCTCCGGTCGGCGATGACGACCTGGTTCAGCAGGCCGCTCTTCCGCTCGGCCGCGAGCGCCTCCCGCGGCGCGTCGAACACGAGCGCGCCGGGGCGGGAGCTCCCGTTGATCCGCTTGAACATCAGCACCCGG
The DNA here is from genome assembly GCF_017573545.1 of Actinomadura nitritigenes. Taxonomy (GTDB): domain Bacteria; phylum Actinomycetota; class Actinomycetes; order Streptosporangiales; family Streptosporangiaceae; genus Spirillospora; species Spirillospora nitritigenes. Next base: position 4,056 of record NZ_JAGEOK010000040.1, read on the forward strand.
TGCGACGTCACGACGACCCACACGGCCGGCGGCACCGCCACGACCACGAGCCCCACCCCGCCAGTGGCCGCCGCCGTCGCGAGGCCGGTGGCCAGGCCCGTGGCGAGGCCCGTGGCCAGGCCCTTGCCGAGCTGCTTCTTCATGCCCCGCTTGAGCTGGGCCACGACCACGGTGTCGACCGCTTCGTCCGGCGCCAGTTGGGGAGCCAGTCGCTCCGCCAGTTTCGTCCTCGCCGACACGGCACCTCCATGATCGGATCCGGCAGGACGCCGAATCCTATTCGAGGAAGGTGCCGGAAAACGGGCGGTCCGGCGTCCGCTGCCGGTCAGCCGAGGACGGCGGCGAGGCGCTCCTCGCGGAGGCGGCCCGCCCACGAGTCGTCGATCGGCTGCAGTTCGTGGCCGACGGCCCAGCGCAGCAGCAGGTCGGCGAGCCCCGGGTTGCGGACGAGCGCCGGGCCGTGCATGTAGGTGCCGAGGACGCGGCCCGCGTAGGCGCCCTCATAGCCGTCGCCGTTGCCGATGCCGTGCACGACCTTCGCGAACGGGCGGGCGTTCGGGCCGAGGCGGGTGACGCCCTGGTGGTTCTCGAAGCCGGTGATGCGCGGCACGTTCAGCTCGCCCGCGACGTCCCCGACGATCTCGCCGACGGCGCGCTGCTCGCCGCGCCCGGAGCTGATGTCGAGCAGGCCGAGTCCGCGGACGGGCTGGCCCTCCTCGCCGCCGAACTCGTGGCCGAGCAGCTGGTAGCCGGCGCAGACCGCGAAGACCACGGCGCCGGACTGCACGGCGCGGGCGAGGCCGCCGTCGCCGAGCAGCCGCTGCGCGGCGAGGATCTGCGGCCGGTCCTCGCCGCCGCCGAGCAGGTAGATGTCGCCGTCGGCGGGGACGGGCTCGTCCGAGCGCAGGTTGACGGTCTCGGTGCGGATGCCGCGCAGCGCCGCGCGGCGCTCCAGGACGATGGTGTTGCCCTGGTCGCCGTAGGTGCTGAGCAGGTCCGGGTAGATCCAGACGATCTTGATGCGGTCAGACGACACGGCCGTACCTCGTTCGGATGCTCTGGAAGGCGGTGTAGTTGGCGATCACGTCCAGGTGCCCGGGCGGGACCGCCATGACGGCCTGGTCGAAGTCGTCCACCACGGTGAACTGCACGTCGGCGGCCTCGAGGCGGGCGGCGAGGTCGATGCGGCGCTCGCCGGCGACCCAGACGGGGCGGCCGCGCAGGATGCGGTAGTCGACGTCCCACAGCCAGGAGGTGTCGCGGCCATCGGGGCCCTGCGCGTTGATCGACAGGGCGACGGGGCCGGGCGCGGGCTGCAGGACGTCGAACGCCTCCAGCCAGCCGGCCGGGTTCTTCGACAGCAGCAGCCGGAGCGTGCGGCCCTGGTGCTCGACGGTGGTGTAGCGGCCGGCGACCGACCGCACCTGCGACAGCAGCGGCAGCGCCTGCTCGGGCGGGACGCCGAACTGGGCGACGACCGCGAGCGCGATGAGCGCGTTCGACCGGTTGGCGCGGCCGGGCAGGGACAGCTGGGAGAGGGAGAAGGCGCGGCCGTCGGGGCCGGTGATCTGGTCGCCCTTCAGCGCCCAGTCGGGGCGGGGCCGGCGGAAGTGGCACTGCCGGCACGCCCAGTCGCTGTCCTCGTCGGTGTCCTGCCGGTCGAGGGGGCCGCCGCACTCGGGGCAGCACCAGGAGTCCTCGCGCCAGTGCTGGCCCGCGGCGACCCACGTGACGCTCTTGGCGGACGACGCACCCCAGGTGACCAGGGGGTCGTCGCAGTTGGCGATGACGTGGCTGTTCGGGGACGCCTCCAGGGCGCGCCGCCACTTGCCGGCGAGCAGCCAGATCTCGGCGGCGCGGTCCATCTGGTCGCGGCTGAGGTTCATCAGCGCGACGATGTTCGCGCCGGTCTCCCGCAGGACCATCGGGACGTACTTCTCGTCGCATTCCAGCACGCCGTAGCGGGCGGTGGGCGCGGACGCGAGCGCGGACACGTGCCCGGTGGGCATGTTCGCGCCGAAGGCGTTGGTGGCGACCTCGCCCAGCGGGGTCATCGCCGAGGTGATCAGCCGGGTCGTCGTCGTCTTGCCGTTGGTGGCGCTGACGAGGACGAGCTTGCGGTCCTTGGCGAGCCTGGTGAGCAGCTCGGGGTCGAGTCGCAGGCCGAGCCGCCCGCCGATCACCGAGCCGTCCCCGCGGCCCGCCATCCGGGACATCTTGGCGGCCGTACGACCGAGCGCGACGGCCAGCTGCGAACGCAGCGGAAGATCGCTCATGGACTCCGTCTTCTCTGGATGCGCCTGTCTTGTTCAGTGCGCCCTGAACCGCTCCGAGCCTAGCCGCTGCGCGCGGCGCTCGCCGCGCGCCGGGCGTGTTGCGGCGGCGGGTGCGGGCGGTTCTCCGGCGGCGCGACGCCGCCCGCCCTAAGATGTGAGCAGCCTCACAGGCGTTCCGGTAAACCACCGGCGGCAATCTTGACCGGTACCGAGCTGTCGTGATTCGGTGCGAGCCCGTCAGCGGTGAGTCCAGATTCCCATCCACGCGCCCTCGGACGACTTCACCCACTACTTTTGTCGGGAGCCCTGCCGGTTTGCGGGGGAAGGGCAGCCCGCCCGAGCCCTCGGGCCGGAATGCGCAGGCGTGGCAAGCGGCGACAAGGCGAGGTCAGAGCGATGCAGTGTCCGACGTGCGGTTCTCACACGCCCGGGACGCTCGGCAAGTGTTCGAACTGCGACGCGCCGATCGACGTGTACTCGGTCGGCCCGCTTCCGGCGCCCGTGCAGAACGGTGCCGCCGCCGCGGTCGAGGAGAGGTCGGGCCTCGGCGAGAAGACGATGATGGTGCCGCCGCCGACGCCCGCGTGGGCGTCCGCCAACCCGGCGCCCGCCGACCCCGAGTCCACCGCGACGTGGACGTTCGACCCGGACCAGGAGGGCTACACGCCCACCGGCGGCATGCCCGCGCTTCCCGCGGGCAACGGCCAGGCGAACGGTGCGAACGCGGGCGCGAACGGCGCTGGAGCCCCGCCGCAGGCGGCGTGGGGCGGCGAGCAGGCGAACGCGAACGGCCAAGCGAACGGCCAAGCGAACGGGCAGGCGTACGGCCAAGCGAACGGGCAGGCGAACGGGCAGCAGCCGGCGCTGGGCGCCGCGCCCGGCGCGGCCGCGCTGCCGCCCGCCGGCGGGTTCCCCGGCGGGGCGCTCGCCCCGGAGGCGGAGCTGCCGCCCGTCGAGTCGATCGTCCCGGACTCGTGGTTCGCCCAGCCGCGCAGGCCCGACCCGCAGGACGCGGCGGAGGCCACCCAGATCTACGGTTCCCAGCAGCCGCCCGCCGACCAGGGGTGGGGCGCGCCGCAGCCGGGCGGCGGCACGCCGCCGCCCGGAACGCCGCCGCTGCCGGACGCGGACGCGACGCAGATCGCCCCCGGCGGCCCCATGGGCACGGGTCCGATGGGCGCGGGCCCCATGGGCGGCGCGCCGCTCGACGGCCCGACCAGGATGGACTTCGGCTCTGGCGGCGGGTTCGACCAGACCCGGATGGACCCGGGCGGCACGTCCGTCATGGGCGCTCCCCCGATGGGCCCCGGCGGCCCCGGCGGGTTCGGCGCGCCCGGCGGCTACGGCGACCCGATGAACCAGGGCATGCCCATGGGGAACCAGGGCATGCCGATGGGCCAGATGGGCCCCGGCGGTCCGGGCGGTCCGGGCGGCCCCGGTGGTTACCCGCCGGGCCCGGCGCGTTCCGGCGGCGGGACGAGCAAGCCGCTGCTGATCGGCGTCGCGGCCCTCGTCGCCGTGGCGCTCGTCGCGGTCGCGTTCGTCGCGTGGCCGTCGGGCGGCAAGGACGATACGTCTCCGAAGGCCTCCAAGTCGTCCAGCCGGCCGGTGGCGCAGAAGGAGAAGATCAGCGACGCGGAGAAGCAGCAGGCCGAGGCCATGAGCGCGGTGCTGGACGCGAGCGTCGACGCGCGCCGCGTCCTCGCCGGGGCGCTCGGGCGGGCGGGCCGCTGCAAGGACCTGCCGGCCGCGGTCCAGGGGTTCCAGAACGCCGTCCAGCGCCGCCAGAACCAGCTGAACCGGACCCGCAACCTCAAGGTCGGCCAGCTGACGAAGGGCGAGCAGCTGCGGACGTCGCTGTCCCAGGCGCTGCAGGCGTCGCTGCAGGTCGACCAGCTCCTGCTGCAGTGGGCGCAGCGGAGCCGGGCGCACTGCCACGGCAAGCCGAGGCCGGACGCGGCGCACGTGCCGGGACGCGCGCAGGGCGAGCGCCGCGCGACGCTCGCCAAGCAGCGGTTCGTCGCGGTGTGGAACCCGGTCGCGAGGAAGACCGGGCAGCCGGTGCGGAGCTGGCAGCGGGTCTGACCGGCTGGCGGGGGCGGGCCCGATCGGCGCCCGCCCGCGCCCGTCCCGGCGGCCCGCGCGGCCCGCGCACGAGCCGCCGGGTGAGCCGTCCGCGGGCGTGACCGTCCGATCACAACCGGGTTGCGACCCGCGGAGGAGCCGTCCGTTCTCGGGGACGGGGCAGTATCTTGTCCCCGATGCACCTCACGGGGTAAGGGGCTGTTATGCGGTGTCCGGGCTGCGGAAGCGACACCAATCCGGCGCTCCCCCGTTGCACGCGCTGCAACGCGCCGGTGCGGCCGGCGTCGCCGGACGGTCCCGGCCACACGCTGTCCGCGAGCGAGGAGACCGCGCGCGACCCGTCCATGGACGACGAGGCGACGCGCGACCACGGCGTCCCGCCCGCCCCGTCCGGCGGGCAGGGGAACCCGTTCGAGCAGCCGCCCGGCGGCGCGCCCCCGTCCGGGTTCGGCGCCGGTCCCGCCGAGCCGCTGCCGCCTCCGTGGATCCCCGTGCCGGACGCGCCGGACCCCGGGCAGTGGCAGCCGCCGGTGGACTACACCACCCCGATGCCGCCGTCCGACGAGCGGTCGACGCAGCTCGGTGCCGAGCCGTGGGCCGAGCGGTCGACGCAGCTCGGGCCGGAGCCGTGGGCCGAGCCCGCCATCTGGCAGCCGCCGGCGCCGCCGAAGCGGAACAACGCGCTGTACTTCCTCATCGCGGCGGGCGTGGTGCTCCTCGTCGTGGTCGCGCTCGGCATCGTGTTCTGGCCGAGCGGATCGGGCAAGCCCGCCAGGTCCGTCGCCGGGCCGGCGTCCTCGCCGGCGGGCCAGCCGGTCACGACCGACGACCAGAGCCCGGGCGAGTCCCCGAGCACCCCGGACGGCTCGCCCAGCGCCGACATGACGGCGCAGGCCCGCACGGTCGACGCCCTGATCGAGGACATGGCGCAGACGCGTTCCGAGCTGGGCACCGTCGTCACCGAGGGCTGCCCGACCGACGGCCTCCAGCGCATCCACGACGAGCGGCAGTCCCAGCTCGACAAGGCCAACGCCCTGGACGTCAGCGCGCTCGACAACGGCACCGCGATGAAGGACGCGCTGGTGCGGGCGCTGCGCGCGTCGGTCGAGTCGAACCAGCGCTACCTGGACGTCTCACCCGGCTGCCCGTCCGACGACGAGGTGGCGGACGTGAACCAGGAGGCGACGAACGCCAAGAACGAGTTCATCGGCTACTGGACCCCCATCGCCCAGCAGGCCGGGCTCCCCACCCGCGACGGCGACAACATCTGACGGTTCAACGGCGTCACGACCGCGCGCACCACCGGGCGCCGGGCCGGGGCCGCACCGTTTCCCGCCGCGTCATGCATGGTGTGCATGCCCGCCCATGCCGAACATGTGTTTGCCTGATGTGAGTTCGGTCGCTTCACTGGGGCTCCAGCGACCGAGCCGAGGTGAACCGATGACCGACACAGCCCTTCCCGTCTCCGATATCGATCTGTTCGACGACCGGGTGCTCGTCGACCCGTACCCGTCCTATGCGGCGCTCCGCGATCTCGGGGCCGTCGTCCGCCTCCCCGCGAACGACGTCCACGTGCTGACGCGGTACGACGCGATCCGCGGCGCCCTCGGCGACTGGGAGACCTTCTCCTCCGCCGGCGCCATCGGCTTCAACCCGGCCGTCAACGAGGCGCTGGCCGGCACGTCCCTCGCCTCGGACCCGCCGGAGCACACCCGGCTGCGCGCCGCCCTGACCGCCGGCCTGTCGCCGCGGGCGCTGCGGGGCCTCAAGGACGGCATCGACGCCAAGGCCGACGCGCTCGTCGCGGACCTGGTCGCCCGGGGCTCGTTCGAGGCCGTCGACGCGCTGGCCCGGGCGTTCCCGCTGGAGATCGTCGCGGACCTCATCGGGTTCACCGGCCACGTCCGCGCCGGCATGCTGCGCTGGGGCCAGGCGGCGATGCAGGTCATCGGGCCGATGAACCGGCGCACCGCGGAGAGCTTCCCGATCGCGGGCGAGCTGTACGCGTGGTGCTCGGGCGTCACCGCCGGCGACCTCGCGCCCGGCTCGGTCGGGCGCGGCATCTTCGAGGCCGAGGCGCGCGGCGACATCCCGTCCGGTTCCGCCGGCCACATCATCCACCAGTACCTCGGCGCCGGCGTCGACACGACGATCGCCGCCATCGGCAACATCGTCGCCCTCTTCGCCGCGCACCCCGAGCAGCTCGCGCTGGTCCGGGAGGACCCGTCTCTGGTGCCGGCCGCGTTCAACGAGGCCCTCCGCTACTGGGCACCCGTCCACGCCTGGGGACGCCGCGCGACCCGGGACGTGGAGATCGACGGCGTCCCGATCCCGGCGGGCGCGAAGGTCGCGATCCTGTTCGGCGCCGGCAACCGGGACCCGCGCCACTACGCGGACCCGGACGCGTTCCTGGTCGAGCGCAACCCGGTCGACCACCTGTCGTTCGGGTACGGCCCGCACGGCTGCGCCGGCCAGGGCCTGGCCCGCCTGGAGGGCCACGCGGTCATCAGGGCGCTCGCCCGCCGCGTCGAGCGGCTCGTCACCGGCCCCGAAGTGCGGGTGCCGAGCAACATCACCCGGAGCATCGACGAGCTCCCCGTCCTGGAAGTGGTCCCCGCATGAAGATCGTCCTCGACCGTCCGCGCTGCGAGGGGCACGGCCTCTGCGAGGAGGCCGCGCCGGAGCTGATGCACCTCGACGACGAGGGCGAGCTCGTCCTCGACCGCGAGGAGATCGGCGACGCCGAAGCCCCGCTGGCCACCGCCGCCGTCCGCGTCTGCCCGGTCGCGGCCCTGCGCCTCGCGTGAGCGCCCCGATCGGGCGGGTCGTCGTCGCCGGCAACGGCATCGCCGGGCTCACCGCGGCCGACGCGCTGCGGGCGAACGGGTTCGACGGGGAGCTGACCATCGTCGGCGACGAGCCGCACGCCGCGTACAGCCGTCCGGCGCTGTCGAAGGCGCTCCTGCTCGACGGCGGCACGGCGGCCCACGAGCTTCCGCCCGCCACGCACGGGGCGAAGGAGATCCTCGGCGTCCGGGCCTGCGGGCTCGACGTGGAGCGCCGGGTCGTGCGCCTCGACGACGGCTCCGATCTCCCGTACGACGGGCTGGTGATCGCGACCGGTTCCCGCGCGCGGCGGCTGTCCGGCCTGCCCGGCGAGGTCACCCTGCGCGGGCTCGACGACGCCCTCGCCCTGCGCGGGCGGCTCGCCGGGCGCCCGCCGGTCGCGGTGGTCGGCGGCGGCCCGCTCGGCATGGAGATCGCCTCGGCGTGCCTGGCGGCGGGCTGCCGCGTCACGCTCGTCTCCCAGGGCGTCCCGCTGGCCGCGCAGCTCGGACCGTATCTGGCGGACGTCTTCGTGCGGGCCGCCGTGGAGCGCGGCCTCACCATCGTGGAGACGGCCGCCGCCCGGATCGAGGGGCGTGCGGGAGACGAACGGGTCGCCTTGGACGACGGGACCGTCATCGAGGCGGGGCTGGTGGTCTCCGCCGTCGGCGACGTCCCGAACACGGAGTGGCTCGCGGGCACGGGCCTGGTGGAGAACGGCGTCCTCCCGGTCGACGCGCGTGGGCTCGTCCGCCCCGGGGTCGCGGCGGCCGGCGACCTCGCGGCGTTCCCGACGCCGTCCGGTCGGCGGCGCGTCCCGCTGTGGAGCAGCGCGATCGAGCAGGCGAAGGCGGCCGGGGCCGCCCTCGTGCGCGGGGAGGAGGCGCCGCCGCTGCGGTTCCAGCCGTACTTCTGGACCGAGCAGTTCGGCCTCTCCCTCAAGGCCGCCGGCCGTCTCCCCGTCGACGGCGCGCCGGTGTACGTCGAGGGCGGTCCCGGCGGGCCCGGGCTGATGCGCTGGTCCCGCGGCGACGGTTCCGGGACGGCCGTGGCGCTGAACCACCGCGTCCCCATTTCCCGCCTGCGCCGCGTCAGCCGGACCGCCCCGTGAGCCGGACCGCCCCGTGAGCCGGACCGCCGCGTGAGGGGGTCGGCGCGTAGAGTCTCGTCGCGATGAGCGACGGCGGAAAGGGCACCACCGGTTCCGGGCTGGACCGGCTGGCGTCGGTCAACCTCAACCTGCTGGTCCCCCTCCTCGCGCTGCTGGAGGAGCGCTCGGTGACCCGGGCGGCCGAGCGCGTCGGCCTCACCCAGCCCGCGATGAGCCACGCCCTCGGGCGCATGCGGCGCCTGCTCGGCGACGACCTGCTCGTCCGGCAGGGGAACGCCGTCACGCTGACGCCGCGCGCGATGGAGCTGATCGCGCCGCTGCGGGCGACGCTCCAGCACGCCGCCGACGTGGTCGCCTTCCCCGGCTTCGACCCGGCGACGGACCGCCGCGTCATCACCGTCGCGATGACCACCAGCACCGCGTTCGTCCTCGGCGGGCGGCTGGGACGGCTCGTCGCGGAGCGGGCCCCGCACGCGACGCTCCGGCTCCGCACGATCACCGTGCCGAGCCCGTCCACCTTCACCGAGCACGGCGTCGACGCCGTCCTGATCTCCGAGGGGTTCGCGTCGCCGTACCCGCGGGAGCGGCTGTACGACGACCGCATCGTGGTGGTGGCCTCGGCCGACGCGCCGCCGGAGGCGGGCGCGCTCGACCTGCTCACCACGCAGCCGCACATCGTCGTGGACACCGAGCGGCGGCCCTTCCCCTACTCGGTGCTCGACGAGAAGGGGATCGGCTACCGCGTCGGGCAGCTGGTCTCCGACTTCCTGCTCGTGCCGTACCTCGTCGGGCGCGCCGGCGGCGTCGCCCTGCTCCGCTTCCGCGTCGCCGCGGAGATGCAGAGGCTCGTCGGCCTGCGGATCGAGGAGTTCCCGTTCCCGCTCCCCGGGCTGGGCATCGACGTGGTCTGGAACCCGCATCTGGGCGACCGCCACTTCGTCGAGTGGCTGCGCCTGGTCCTGTTCGACGCCGCGCGCCCCTGACGCCGCGTGCTCACCCGCCGTCGGGGCCGTCCGGCTCGGGGTCGGGGTCGCGGGACAGGAACGGCAGTCCGGCGGACGGGTCGGCGAACGGCTCGACGAAGCGCTCCGGCCAGCTCAGCACCGGCTCCAGCCACTCCTCGACTCGCATCGTCCGGGCGGCGTCCTCGATCTGCTCGTCCTCGGGGAGCCCGATCGCGACGACGGCGAGGTCGGCGTAGAAGGCCGCGTGGCCGTCGTCGCCTTCCAGCGCGGTCAGGGCGAGAGGACGGTTGCGGTCCAGTTCCATGGACAGGGGGTGGCGGCGAAGCGCGCGCAGCCGGTGGCCGAGCTTCGGCTGAGGCGGCTGCTTGAGGCCGGGGAGCTGGTAGTCCAGCGGCGGGGCGGGGGCGTGCTTGTCGGGGGCGCCGCCGCCGTAGGGGAACAGCCGGTCGAGTTCGTGCAGCCACCGGACCTGCGGGATCACCCAGGTGGGGCCCGGCGCCGCGCCGGAGGTGCCGCCGCCGAGGAGCTTCTGCGCGGCGCCCGCGGCGGTCGCGGTCAGGTCGGACGGCGGGTACACGGTCCGCAGCGCCCACGACCGGCGGGTCACCGCGCGTTCGAGGACCGTCGCCAGCGCGCACTCGCGGAGGCGCGGCGTCAGCCGCGACCAGGCCCGGCCCAGCTCCGGCGGGACGGCGGGCACGGGCCGGTTCACGACATGCGCGAGGACGAGGGTGTCCGCCCACAGCCGCAGCCACGCCCAGTCGGGATGGCCCGCGACGAGGTCGGCCTCGCGCAGCTCGTAGAGGGTGCAGGCGCGTCCGGACCGGCACTCGCAGCCGCACGCCGCCGACCTGCGGCCGTCCACGGGAGGCGGCGGGCCGGGCAGCTCCGCCTCGCGCCCCTCGCCGAGCGGCACGCGGACGCGCAGCGGCCGGTCCATCCCGTCGGCGAACACCGCCGCGACGCCGGGACGCAGCGACACCACCTCGCGGGACTGGTCGGCGTCCAGGTTCATCGCCGCGCCGACCTGGTGCCGGTCGTCGTGCGCGGGCAGCCGGTGCACGACCTTCAGCGCCGTGTTCTTGATCACGTCGGGGACGAGCTTGGTCGGGATCTGCTCGGCGACGATGATGCCCTCGCCGTACGCGCGGATCTCCGCGAGCATCCCCGCGAACAGCTCGACCGCGTGCGAGCTGCCGCGCTCGGGCCCGCGGTTGCGCAGCAGCCGGTGCGCCTCCTCGATCACGATGACGTGCCGCAGCGCCGGGCCGTCCGACCGGTCGCGGCGCCGCTCCCGCATCCGCAGGTGCTCGACGATCCGGATGATGAGCGTCCCCATGAGGAACGCCTTGTCCTCGTCGTTCGCGACGTCCTCGATGGCGAGGACGATGTTGTCGCGCAGCATCCCGCCGATGTCGGCCGGATGGCCGCCCTCGAAGAACCGGCCCGCCGACCCGATCCGCAGCGAGCGGAGCCGGACGTCCACGAACCCCTGCACGTCGGCCATCAGCTCGCGGCCGTACCCGACGTCCTGGATGACCTGGAGCGCCGCGTTCTGCAGCTGCTCCAGCGTCGGGACGGCCGGCTCGATCAGCGAGCCGGGGACGCCCGCGCCGGTCACCACGTCCCAGCCGTTCGTCTCGTAGACGCGCTGCAGCGCCTGCGCCATGATCTGCGGGAACGGCTCCTCGGCGTCGAACGCGGCCTGGAACAGCGCGCGGACCATGTCGATGTGCGCCTGCACCGGGTAGCCCGGCTCGGGCGCGAGCGGGTTCACCGACAGCGGCACCGACGCCGGGTCGGACGGGTTCACCACCGTGACCGGGCCGCCGAGGTCCTCGATGCGGCCCGCCATCGCGGCGTACTCCGACTTCGCCGGCTCGATCGCCAGCCACGGCACGCCCGCGCGGGTCAGCTGCTCCAGCAGGTGCCGGACGGTCTGCGACTTGCCCGCGCCCGTCGCGCCGGTGACGAACACGTGCCGGTTGATCGTCGAGCGGGGGACGGTGAACGTGCCGACCTGCCGGTCCTGGCCGTCGAGGATCGCGCCCAGCTCGATCCGCGCCTCGGGCGGGCGGGGCGGCGCGTCGTCGGTCTCCGACGTCACGTCGAAGTACCCGGCGTCGAGGACGCGCAGGCCCGGCACCTCGCGGCGCGGCAGGCCCGCGAGGGCGGCGAGCGCGCCCGCCGTCGCGACGAACGGGAACCGCTGCTCCGGTTCGGCCCCGGGGCGCAGCGGCGCCGGCTCCGCGGCGGGCCGCAGCATCTCCTCGAACGTGCCGCTGCCGTGCCCGGACCGCAGCCGGTACGGGTGGTGGCCGAGCTCCATCGAGCCGACGAGGACCGGCGCGATCTGCCCCAGCTCCGCCTGCGTCGCCGCGCCCGCGAGGACCCGGACCTGCCAGAGCCCCGCCTCGCGGAACGCGTCCAGCTCGGCGAGCCGCTGGTCGGCGCGGGCGACGGCGAGCCGGGCCTGCTCGTCCTCGCCGCGCCGCAGCATCCGCAGCTCGTGGTGCAGCTCGCGCATCTCGGTGTCGATCAGCCGCTCGTCGCACGGCTCGGCGACCACGAACCAGCCGAACGGCCGCTCCATCAGCGTGACGAGCGTCGCCTCGAACAGGCCGGGCCCGGCCCCGCCGCCCGCCGGGAGGGCCGGGCCGACCTGCGGGGCGAGCCGTCCGGGGCAGCGCGTCCAGGCCATCCGGGACGCCTGCCGCAGCCAGCCGTCACCGATCCGGACGCCGCGGGCGCCGCTCGGGAACAGCAGGCCCTGCGCCTCCGCGTCCGGTCCCGGGCCGCCGATCGGGCCCGCGTTGGTGATCAGCTCCAGCGGGGCGCCGCCGCCCGCCGACAGCCACCCGACGACGAACGGGCGGTTCCGCCCCGCCGCCGACAGCGCGGCGGGCAGCACGCTGACGAAGTCCCATTCGGCGGACGCGTTCCGCTGCGGCGCGGGGATCGCCTGGATCCGGTACCAGGGCCCCGGCAGCGCGACCGCCTCGCCGCGGCCGCCGCCGGCCCCGCGGCCCGCTCCGGCCATGCGGGGCGGCGGCGCGCCGGGCGGCACGCCCGCCCCCCGTCCGTACGGGGGCATACCGGGCGGCATGGAACCAGGGGGGAACGTCACCCGACCATCCTTCCCCCCGCCCCCGCACCGCGCCAGCGCACGTCAGCGAGAGCCCTTGTGGCGGCCGTTGGGTTTGAGGGGCGGGAAGCGGGTGCCGCCGCGCGGGAGGGCGTGGCGGGCGCGCGGGGCGGGAGGCTCCTCGTCGTCGGCGGGTTCCGAGGGCGGCGCCGCGTCGGGGGGCAGCGGCACGTCGGCCGCGGGCGGGGGCGCGTCGCCGGGGGCGTCCTGGGGCTCCTCGGCGGCGGCGCGTTCGAGGGCCTCCTGCTCGCGCAGGTACTCCTCGAACTCCATCGAGTGCGCGGTCGGCAGCGTGATGATGCCGGGGTTGGCGTCCACCAGCATGATGCGGCGGCCCGCCGTGCCGGAGTGGGTGAACACCATCGCGGTCGGCGGCAACTCCTGGAGCTGCGGCGGCTCGATGAGCAGCTCCCGGAACCGCTGCTTCGCGGCGCCCCCGGCGGCGACCGTCCGGCCCCACGCCGTCGCCGAGCTGATCCCCTCGACCAGCACGGAGTCGTCGGCGGCGGGCGCGGGCAGCGGTGACCAGACCGGGTCGGTGAGGCCGTCGCCGCGCGGCCGGGCGTAGGCGACGGTGCTGGCGTAGCTCTCCCCCGCCACGTCGAACAGCGTCTCGCCCGCCGAGTCGGTGATCTCCGCGACGAGCAGCGGCTGGTCGGTGCCGATGTGCTCGGCGGCGACGCGGGCGTCCTCGGGGTTGCCGAGCCGCATGAACCCGACCGCCGCGTGGCCCCGGCGGCCGAGGCGCTCGCGGACGTGCCGCGGGATCGACCGGTACATCAGGACGAGCCCCGTCCCGGTCGCCTCGCAGGCGTCGATGAGCCGGTCCAGGACGTCGCCGCGCAGCTTCTCGGCGCCGCACAGGAACAGCGTGTGGTCCCAGCGGCCCCCGGGCGGCGACTCGCGGATGCGGTGCGTCAGCGCCGTCGTCACGTACGTGCCGAGGATCCGGTTGGTGAGGACGCCGGCGCGGCGGTCCATCGACACGACGTGCAGCCGGGACGGCGGCAGCCCCACCGGCTCCGTCGCGAGCTTCTCCAGCTTGCGCAGCTGCGCCTCGAGCGCCCACGCGCGGCGCACCACGATCCGGTCGGTGGCGTCCCGGCCGAACAGCGTCGCGACCCGCTCCAGCTGCTCGTCGGTGAGCAGCCCCTTGCGCAGGTCGTCGCGGGGGTCGCCGACCTGGGCGAGGACGCGCAGCGCCGCGGTGATCCGCGGGATCGTCGCGTCCGGGCCGAGGACCTCGATGAGCCGTTCCAGGATCGAGTTGTCGAACGACAGGTCGCGGGTGCCGCCCTCCTCCTCGCCGGCGCTCACCACCAGCGACAGCACGTCCGCGAGCGCCTCCTGGCTCAGCCCCCGCGACATGTCGAGGCGCGGCAGGTCGGCGGGCAGCACCCAGACGAGCGGGTCGTCGCCGCGGTCGGCGGCGAGGCGCAGCAGGTCGTGCGCGACGGCGCCCTCGGACAGGTCGATGACGGTGAGCCGGGCGCCGACGGCGAGCCGCGCCGCGCCCATCGTGGTGACGGCGGCGGACCAGCCGGCGAGCGTCCCGCCGACCACGTCCACCCGGTCGACGCCGGGCGGGACGGCGACCGGGTACCACTCGCGCTGGCTCTCGTACGCGCGGTGCCGCCGCTCCCACTCGCGGCGGGCGTCGTCGTAGGCGCGCTGCGCGGCCTCCCGCTCCCGGGCGCGGCGGGCGTACTCGCGCCGGGTGCGCTCCCGCTCGTCGGCGAGCCGCTCCCGGACGGCCTGCTCGTCGCGCCACAGGGCGCCGCCGGTGATGGCGAGGACGACGCCGCACGCCAGCAGCGCCACGCCCGCGAACGCCCACGGCAGCAGCCCGGCGATGCCGCACGCCAGGAACAGCGCGACCCCGGCGAACGTGCCGCCGGTGACGAGCCGCAGGGGGTGCGCGGCGAGGTGCTCGCCGGGACGCCGCGCGGGCGGCCCGGCCGGCGGCCGCTCGGCCGGCTCGGGCACGCCGGGGGGCGGGCCCGGGTCAGGGTGCACCTGCGCGTAGCGCCAGCCCACGTAGACGCGGTCGGCCTGTGTGAGCCGCGCCATCGCGGACCCGCTCGCCATGTCCGTCACGTCGTGAGACCCCTGGGAGTCGCGGAACGGGGGAAACGCCTGGGGGTTGGAGTCCAGTTGGTCGTCGGTGTCGGTTCGCCTACACGGCAAGAGTAAAGAGCCTGCCGGGGTCGCGTGTCACGTTCGCCGGAACATGAGCCCAGAAGTGCGACACGAACCGCCATTTCGGTCACGGGGTTCACCTGCGGTAAACATCGGACACCCCGCCCACCCCCGGATTGGCCGCACCCGGCCAACCCGGGGCGGCCGGCGTCCGCCGCGGCTCGGGGCCGTGCCGCGCGCCTCAGTCCCGGGGATCCGCCTTCGCCGGCAGGAAGGCGTCCAGCGTCATCGTCCGGTGGGGGTACTTCCAGTCCAGGCCGCCGAACGTGATGTACATGCCCTCCGGCCGGCCGGGCAGGAAGTAGTTCCCTGCCCACTGGTCGGGATTCGTCACGGGCGCGTCCGGCGTGAACTCCGCGCCCAGCGGCTCGTACTTCACGTCGGCGCCGAACACGGCGTACGCCGCGGCGTCCACGAAGTTGGAGTGCACGATGTCGCCGCGCAGGTGGGTGCCCTTGAGCGCGAGGCTGTGCACCCGGTCGCGGGCGAAGTGCAGTGCGCTGAGATCCTTCACGACCTGCCCGAAGGCGTGCGCCCCGTCGTGATGGATCATGGCGCGCACCGGGCTCTCCTCCAGCAGCACCTTCTCCACGTAGGTGGGCAGATCGCCGTGGAACACGCGGACGCGCGCCATGGCGCCCGGGAAGATCCGGCGCAGCCGTTCGTAGGTGAACTGCAGATAGGCGTGGTTGACGTCGACGAGATCCAGTTCCAGGCCCATCGGCTCGACGCAGCCGGCCAGCACGACGGACGAGCCGCCCATGAAGACGCCGACGTCGACGAGCCTGGTCAGCTCCTGGTGATGGGCTTCCGCGCGGCCGAAGAGGTCGAAGTAGTGCTTGGCGCTGCCCTGGTCCTCGTACGCGAGCCCCCCGGCCCCGACACGGGCGGCGATGCGGTCGAACACGGTGTTGTGGCCCGCGAAGCCCTCCAGGTCCGCGCGATGCCCGCCGAGGATGGGGATGCCCAGGGTCTCGTGCAGCTTCTCCGCGTCGACCAGGGCAGGGTCCTGCTCGATGAACGTCCCCCACGTCTCGCGGTGCATGGCGACGGTCGTGACGTAGTCGTTGACCCCGGGCGCCTTCGCGGCGCGTTCGGCGGCGGAAGGGCGGGACCGAACGCCGGCGGTGGCGCGGCCGAGTTCGGCCCGCAACTGCTCGATCTTCTGCTGCTGGACGGCGATGGTCTCGGCCAGCCGGTTCGCGTCGTCCGCGCGCGACACCGCCTCGTACTGCAGCTGCAGGACGCGGGAGTACAGCGCGATCCGGTTGTTCTCCATGGTCGCGAGCAGCGAGGACGACGTGAACGGCCGCAGCGAGGCGAAGATCCGGTCCGCGCCGGGCGCCCCGTCCCGGGCCAGCACGCCGAACCCGAACACCGCGGGGACGATCTCCAGCCGCCAGCCGCCGCCGTTCTCGGCCACCGCGTCCTCGACGGCCGTGAGGACTCCGTTGCGCTCCCCGCCGGCATGCGTCGCGGCCGTGAAGGCCCCCTTCCCGACGAAGCCCGCCGGGGTGACCTCGTCGTGCCAGACCGTCGGCCCGTCGGCCGTGTTCGGGTGCACGTCCTCCGGGGGCAGGGTGGACGGCTGGTAGTAGAAGTCGCGGCGGCCCGACGGCCACAGCACGTCATGGAGGACGACCACCGCGTCAGGGGCGTTCTTCATGATCCAGTCGAGTTCGGCGCGGACGACCGCGTAGTTGTGGTCGCCGTCCAGCACGTAGAGGTCGGCGGTCGGCAGCCCGTCCAGGGCCGCCGGGGAGTGCTCCTCGACCAGGTTGAGCCGGGGGTCGGAGTCCAGGACCGCGCGCAGGGTGTCGTCCGGGCTCGGCTCGACGCAGTACACGGTGGCCCCGAGGTCGGCGTAGACCGAGCTGACCTGGCCGGACTCCACGCCGACCTCGACCACCGTGCCGATCTCGCGGCAGTCGAAGACGAGCGCGAACAGCTCCCGGAACACCGACATGGAATGCAGGAGCATCGGCAGCTCGCGCGCCGCGCGGGCCTGCCGGTGCGGATCCTCGCGGGACCCGGTCATCTCCTCGCCTCGGTCACGAACCATCGCCGAGCTTCCTCCTGGCCACTCGTCCCGCTCCTGCCGCCACGCCCCGGACACCCGCCGCGCGGTACTCCTCGCGAAGCCGGTCGGTGAGCCGCGCGGTCCTCGCGGCCCGCGCGGCCTTCCTGTCGACGGGCATCCGCGGCGCCATGCCCGTCATCGACTGCGGCAGCATCGCGAACGCGATGGTGATCTGCCCCGACGACACCACCGGCGCCCCGGCGCGGCGGGCGAGCGGCAGCCACACCGCCGCGTAGGAGGTGTCGAACTCCATCAGGTTGCCGCCGAGGTAACGGCAGTCGGCGTAGTGCAGACCGACGAAATCCTCGGGCTTGTCCCAGCGCAGCACCTGCTCGTGCCGCCGTCCGCCGGCGATGACCCGCGCCTCGATCCAGTCGACCCGCACGATCGCGGGCCGGCCGGGAACGGCCAGGGAGATGTCCACCGTGTCGTGGTGCTCGAAGGCGAAGCGCGCGAACGACAGGCCGTTGTGATTGATCCTGACCCGCCGCCGGATCGGCTCGTGCCAGCGGTCGTCCGCCGTCCGGTACCGCAGCCGCGTCTCGTAGCTCTCACCGGACGGGTCGAAGTCCTCCGCGCGGATCGCCCCGTCCGTGATCGCCCTGGCCGCGGCGCCGAGCCCGGTGTCGGACGCGGCCAGCAGCGCGGGCCAGAAGGAGTCCCGCATGTGCAGGTCCTCGAGGTCTCCCGGGGACAGGTACGGGATGGCGGGCTTCAGGTCGGCGGGCAGCAGCGTGGTGACCAGCGTCGAGCCGAAGTTGTCCTCGTGCACCCAGTTGCCGAAGACCGCGGCCTCGTCGGAGGTGGGCGACCGCAGTGCCGAGATGAGGATCCGGGCCAGCCGCTCCCGGGCGGCCGGGAGCGTGAGGCTGGGCCAGGCGCCCTCGGCAGCGGCCACGTACCGGTTCCATGTGCGCTGGAACGCCAGGATCCCGTCCTGGACGGTTCGGCGTTCGGCGTTCTGCGAGGGCGAGTCGGCGGCGTCCCCGAGGACGGGACCGCCCTCCTCGGTGAAACCGATCAGCGATCCGCACAGCGCGTTCACGCACTGCTCCACGATCTCCGGGCTGCGGGTGACCGTCGCGGCGACCTCGGCCGGGTGCCCGGCCTGCGCCAGATAGCCCTCGGCGCGCAGGCCGGCCAGGTACAGCCGCTCGGCCCGGTTGTCGGTGGCCAGGTAGAACCCGGCCGGCGCGATGTCGATGCCGGCGATCTCCAGCACCCGCGCGAGCTGGCGCTGGATCGTCCCGCCCCAGCCGAGGTCGACCAGGGTCAGCTCGGTGCCGTCGAGCGCGCCCGCCTCCCGCAGCGACCGGATCAGCCGCTCGCGGGCGGCGGTGACCGTGACGGCGAGCCGGTTGCACAGGTGCGGCGTCTCGGTCAGCGCCTTGCTGACCCGGTCGGCGATGTCGCCGTTGTCGACGACGGTGTCCAGCTCCGTCGCGAGCCCGGGCACGTCGCCGGGCTGCAGTTCGAGGACGGCCAGCGTCTGCCGGACGGTCAGCTGGTAGCCGCTGCGGACGAACGCGTGCACCGCGTCGGTGTCGAAGGGGTCGAGGCCGGCCAGCGACGTCACGAACCGCGACAGCCAGACCGGTCTGGCCTCCAGGTCAAAGCCCCGGACCCGCGCGGCGTCGTTGATCAGCTTGGAGAGCAGCTCCCCCTCGCGCATCGGGCACCACAGCGTGCGGGTCCCGTTCGCGGCCGCCCGCTCGGCGACCCACTCGGCGAATCCGGTCAGCACCGGGCCGAGCACGCCGGCGCCGTAGCGCCAGGTCGTCTCCAGTGCCGAGGTGGCGAACGGACCGCCGGCCTGGACGGCCTTGGCCCGCAGGCTCGTCAGGCCGAGGTCGCCATGGCGCCCGTCCAGGTCGGGGGCGTGCTCGCCCGCCGGGCTGAGCGGCTCGTGCTCCCGCTGGAGCACCTGCGTGTACGGCTCGTCCAGCCGCCGGTAGTGGACGGTGCGCAGGCCGAGCCCGGCCGGGACCTCGTCGTCGGCGATCTCGTTGTCGCCGACGTGCACGATCTGCTCGGGGCTGCGGCCCAGATCGCGCAGCACGATGTCCCACAGGCCGGACGCCTTGTCGGTGCCGTGCTGGTTGGACCGGAAGATCCGGACGTCCTCCATCGGGCCGAGTTCCGGGCGGTCGAGCAGATGCGCCAACTGGTCCTGGGTGAAGTAGGTGTCGGAGACCAGGACGACGTCGATGTCCTGCTTCCTGGCGGCGTTGATCACATGGGCGACGTCCAGGTCCACCACGGTGATCTCGCGTTCGAGGTCCACCTCCGCCGCGACGAGCTGGTCCAGGGGCGCGGAGCCGAACAACCCGGCCGGCATGGCCCGCCAGATGTCGAACAGCGAGACCTCGGTGCCGAGGGTGTCGCGGCTGCGGCGGGCCCTCTCCTCGGCACCGATCCGCATCCGCCGGAAGGTCGCGTCGGTCACCCATTCCGGGCAGAGGCCGGCATCGCGCAGGCGGGCGCCGAGCAGGGCGAAGGCGTCGGTGGGACGGGGCACGCGGCGCCACAGCACGGTGTCGAAGATGTCCAGGGACAGGACGGAGCACGTTCCGTCGGCGACGATCCGGTAGACGTTGTCGAGGAGTGGGTGGCCGGCTTCGTTCGCGCTCATCGCCGCGTTCCTTCCATGGATTCCGGCCTGGTCCCCCGTCCGGACCGGTGGCCGCGCCGCCCGGCGGCTCGGGATACCTTATCCACCGATTTCTCCCATTGCCGCCGCTCGGCGGGCCTGCCGGTCCTCGCGGACGAGCCGCCCCGCCTCCTCGGTGGGCCCGTCATAGACGACCCGGCCCTGCCGCATCGTGACGCCCCGGTCGCAGAGCCCGACGAGCATCTGGATGTCGTGCGCCACGACGACCATCGTCCGGCCCTCGCCGCGAAGCTCCCGGATGCGCGCGAGGCACTTCTCCCGGAACGGCGGGTCCCCCACCGCCAGCACCTCGTCGATCAGGAAGACGTCCGGCTCGGTGTGCGCGGCGATGGAGAACGCCAGCCGCATGAACATGCCGGACGAGTAGAACTTCACCTGGTCGTCCAGGAAGCGCTCGACGCCGGAGAAGTCCACGATCGCGTCGAACTTGCGGTGGATCTCCGCCCGGGACATGCCGAGGATCGCGCCGTTGAGGTAGACGTTCTCGCGGCCGGTGAGCTCGGGGTGGAGGCCGGCGCCCACGTCGATGAGCCCGGCGATGCGGCCGCGCACCCGCACCGACCCCTCGTCCGGCTGCATGACCCCGGACATGAGCTTCAGCAGCGTGCTCTTGCCGGACCCGTTGAGCCCCATGAGCGCCACGGTCTCGCCCTGGTGCAGGGTGACGCTCACCCTGTCCAGCGCGGTGAACCGGTCGGAGAGCCGCTGCTTGCGGAACGCGCGGACGCTCATCTCCTTGAACGAATGGGCATGGCGCAGGGTGAAGTGCTTCGACACGGAGTCGATGACGATGGAGGGGATCAACGGCTACAGCTCCTGAGCGAAACGCTTCTGCAGGCGGGAGAAGAGCAGCCGCCCCGCGAAGAGGATCAGCAAGCTCGCGGTGAGGGCGATGCCGGCGCGCCCGTAGAGGTGCGGGGGGGAAGGTGAAGGTCCCGTCCGTCCCCGGGTACCAG
Organism: Actinomadura nitritigenes; assembly: GCF_017573545.1. Classification (GTDB taxonomy): domain Bacteria; phylum Actinomycetota; class Actinomycetes; order Streptosporangiales; family Streptosporangiaceae; genus Spirillospora; species Spirillospora nitritigenes. The sequence continues at coordinate 24,370 of NZ_JAGEOK010000040.1, forward strand.
CAGGCCCGCTGGAACAGCGAGATGGCGCTGACGAGCGGGTTGGCCAGGTACAGGTCGAGCACCCAGCTCGGCGCCTTGTTCCGCACGGCCACCCACGGATAGATCATCGGCACCGACCAGGTGATGACGATCATCGAGATGTCGACGACCTGCTCGAGGTCGCGGAAGAAGACGTTGACCGCCGCGAAGATCAGCCCGAGGCCGAACCCGAGCACCACGACGATCGCGAAACCGAGGGCGCCGGCGCCCAGCGCCGCCGGCGACGGCCGCCACCCGGCCGTGACCGAGGCGATCATCACGATGATCACCCCGGGCAGGAAGTGCACCAGCGAGACGAGCGTGGACGCCGTGGGGAACAGCTCCCGGGGCAGGAACACCTTCCGGACGAGCGGCGCGTTCCCCGTCACCGACCGGGTCGTCGAGTGCAGCGTCTCGGTGAACAGGTTGACCAGGACCATGCCCGAGAACAGGTAGACCGGGAAGTCCTCGACCGACTTGTTCGTCCCGAGGAAGACGCCGACGACGTAGAAGTACACCAGGAACTGCACGGTCGGCCGCACGTAGGACCAGCCGAGGCCGAGGAACGATCCTTTGTACCGTGCCCGCAGCTCCCGGCGTACCAGGAGCCGCAGGAGGTACTTGTTGCGGAAGGTCTCGCGCAGGCCGCCGCTGTCACCGGGCGGTCGGAGCGGGGCCGGTTCCGTTTCCGTGACCGTCATTCGTCGGCGGACCTCGTGGGACGTGCGGGGGCGTCCTGCTCCGCGGACTCGAACGTGCGGCGCCATGCCTCCGGAGAAGCCAGCTCGTCCATGGCCACCCGGTACCGGCCGGTCAGCTCCGGCCACTCCCGGCTGAGCCGGGCGTGCAGGACCGAGGCCCGCCGGAGGATCCGCCTGAAACGCTCCGGATCACGCTGGTACCAGGCGACCTTGGTGCCGTCGGCCGAGGAGACCAGCGCGCTGTCCACCTGCGAGAGCAGCCCCCAGTGCCGGTCGATGTGCGGGACCACCACCTGGGGGTTGCCGCGCGCGCCCGGGTCCACTGGACGCAGTTGCTTGACCGTCCCCAGCATCGCGCTCGCCAGGACGTTCACCTTGCCGCGGGGCGGCCGGAAGCCGCGGCCCCGCTTCGGGGGCTTGTTGCGGCGGACCGGCGGGAACTCCTCGTGGCTCGGCCGGTTCTGCGCGTCCGGGAAGGCCGTCCGCAGCGCGTTGATCTCGGCCAGCTTGCCGGCGATCCCCGCGTGCATGTGCGCCGGCCCGGTCAGCACGTCCTCGATCGCCGAGAGCATCAGCTCCGCGGCCGAGTACTGCATCGCGAGCGCGTGCTTCACCGTGATGATGAAGCTCTCCTTGACGAGGTTGCCGCCCCGGTCGTACGGGGAGTGCAGCAGCGCGGTGACCAGCCGGTTGCGCTCGTGGAAGTACGCCTGCCAGTCGATGCCGTCGTCCTTGTCCTGCCAGGGGACGTGCCAGGCGGCCATCCCGGGCAGGGACACGGTCGGGAAGCCGGCGGCGCCCGCCCGGACGCAGTACTCGGCGTCGTCCCACTTGATGAACATCGGCATCGAGAGCCCGACCTTGCGGAGGACGTCGACCGGGATCATGCACATCCACCAGCCGTTGTAGTCCACGTCCACGCGCCGGTGCAGCCAGGCGGTCTCGCGCAGGCTTCCCGAGCTGGTCTTCACGCGCGGGCCGGACGCCTCGGCGAGCGCCTCGGGGACGGCCGGCTTGGCGAAGTCGTGCTCGCGCCAGGTGCTGGGAGCCTCCTCCCACCACCAGCGGTACTTGGCGATGACCTCGCCGTAGGCATGCAGCTGGGATCGGACGTACAGGTTGAACATGTGCCCGCCGACGATGGTGGGCGTCCGGGCGAAGTCGGAGAAGGCGACCGCCCTCAGGATCCCCTCGGTCTCGGTCACCACGTCGTCGTCGAGGAGGAGCACGTAGTCGCTGGTCCCGGCCTGGAGCGTCTCGTCCATCGCGCGGGAGAAGCCCCCGGACCCGCCGAGGTTCGGCTGCTCGATCAGCCGCAGCCGGGCGCCGAGCGCGTCGGCGGCCGCCGCGAACCTGTCGTCGTCGCGCACGTTCTCGTTGCCCTGGTCGACGACGTAGACGCGGTCCACCACGTCGAGCACCTCGGTTGCGCGGCCGAGTGCCAAGAGCTGGTCCACGCAGAACGACGGGCGGTTGAAGGTGGTGATGCCGAGGCTCACCCGGCCCTGCCGGACGTAACCGCCGCCGGTGCCCGGAGCCGCGCACCATTCGGCCCGCTCCAGGACGGCGTCACGCTCGCCCGCCAGGATGTCCAGCCAGTACCAGCCGCCGTCGATGAACGGGCGGAGGCTGAGCGCGAACGTCTCCTCGCGGGAGGTCTCGGAGTCGATCCGGACGGAGGCGACCCGCTGCACATGGCCCTTGGAGCTGGACCGGTAGACGATCACGGTGCCCTCGCCGCGGGCGCGGACGCGCAGCACGACGTCCTCCACCGACGTCCAGCGCCGCCAGTAGCTCGCCGGGAAGGCGTTGAAGTAGGTGGCGAACGAGACGCGCTGACCGACCGGCACGACCACGCTGCGGCGGCCGACGTCGTCGCCCGGCGCGCCGGTCAGGCCCGCCTCCACCGCGGTCGAGGCCGCGAGCGCCTCCGCCCCGCGCGCGATCTCCCCCTCGACGTACAGCTTGAGCACGTCGAGGTCGCGGTCCACCGGCATCACGACGCGCTGCAGGACGCGCAGCGTCTCGCCCTCGCCGTCGGTGCCCCCGGCGCTCGGTGTCCCTGTCAGATCGGTCACTCGTCCTCGCCTCCGTTGATGAGACGCGCACCCTCGGCGAAATGGGGACGCAGCTGGTTGTCGACCATGCTCAGGGCGCTCGCGATCGCCATGTGCATGTCGAGGTACTTGTAGGTCCCGAGGCGGCCGCCGAACAGCACGCCGCCCTCGGCCCGGGCGAGCTCCCGGTAGGCGAGGAGGCGGGCGCGGTCGGCCGCCGTGTTGATGGGGTAGTACGGCTCGTCACCGCGCGCGGCGAAGCGGGAGTACTCCCTCATGATCACGGTCTTGTCCGCAAGGTAACGGTCCCGTTCCGGGTGGAAGTGCCGGAACTCGTGGATCCGCGTGTAGGGGACGTCCTCGTCGGCGTAGTTCATCACCGGCGTGCCCTGGAAGTCCCCGGTCGGCTTGACCTCCATCTCGAAGTCCAGGGTCCGCCAGCCGAGGTCGCCCTCGGCGTAGCCGAAGTAGCGGTCCAGCGCCCCCGTGTAGACCACGGGCACGTTGCCGACGACGTCGTCGCGCATGTCGAGGAAGTCGGTGTCCAGCCGCACCTCGATCCGCGGATGGTCCGCCATCCGCTCCAGCCACGCCGTGTAGCCGTCGACCGGCAGCCCTTCGTACACGTCGTTGAAGTAGCGGTTGTCGAAGGTGTACCGGACCGGCAACCGGGTGATGATCTCCGCGGGCAGGTCCCGGGGGTCGGTCTGCCACTGCTTGGCCGTGTAACCGCGGATGAACGCCTCGTACAGCGGACGGCCGATCAGCGAGACCGCCTTCTCCTCCAGGTTGGACGGGGCGGCCACCTCGGCCGCCTGCCCGGCGATCAGCGCCCGGGCCTCGTCGGGGGTGAAGCTGCGGCCGAAGTACTCGCAGATGGTGCCGAGGTTGATCGGCATCGAGTAGACCCGGCCCTTGAACGTCGAGTAGACCCGGTGCCGGTACCCGGTGAAGGAGGTGAACCGGTTGGCGTACTCCCAGACCCGCTTGTTGGACGTGTGGAAGAGATGCGCGCCGTACCGGTGGACCTCGATGCCGGTCTCGGGCTCGTCCTCGCTGTAGGCGTTGCCGCCGATGTGCCCGCGGCGGTCGAGCACGAGCACGCGCAGGCCGAGGTCGGCCGCGCACCGTTCGGCGACCGTCAGTCCGAAGAACCCGGAACCGGCCACCACGAGATCAATGTTCACTGGACGGCGTCCATCCCGTGTGGGGAGCGTGGAAGACTCGGCTGCGCAGAAAGGCATCAGCCGGGCCAATGGTACGGAATGGGGCTAAGATACCCGGCGTTCGATCGGTACCGAGGCAGGAATCCAGGAACGCGGTGGCAGCCCCGACTCCCCAGAGCACGACGCAGAGCGCGCGCCACGCGGTCTTCCTGCACGTCGGAGCCGCCAAGAGCGGCACCACCTACCTGCAGAACGTGCTCTGGCACAACCGGGACCGGCTGCGCAGGCACGGCTTCAACTACCCCGGCCGGGACCCCGCCGCCCACGTCAGGGCGGCCTTCGACCTGCGCCGCACCTTCTTCCGCGACGCCTCCGACCCCTCGACGCGCGGCGCCTGGCAGGAACTGGTCGGCGAGGCCCGCGACTTCCCCGGCACCACGATCATCTCGCAGGAGCTGTTCGCGCCCGCCCGCGTCCGCTACGTGCGGGAGGCCATGGCCGACCTGGACTTCGCCGAGGTGCACGTCGTGTTCACCGTGCGCGACCTCGGCCGGCAGCTGCCGGCGCACTGGCAGGAGGACGTCAAGAACCGGTTCACCACGCCGTTCGACGACTTCGTCGCCGCGCTGCGGCGCGCGGACTGGCGCAGCTTCGAGACCGCCCGGCTGTTCTGGGGGCTCCAGGACCCCGTCGCCGTGCTGGGCCGCTGGGGCGTGGAGCTGCCCCCCGAGCGGGTCCACGTCGTCACCCTCCCCCCGCCCGGAGCCCCCCGGGACCTGCTCTGGCAGCGCTTCTGCGCGGCCGTGGGCCTGTCCCCCTGGCGGTACGACCTGGCCGGCTCGTTCTCCAATCCGTCGCTCGGGCTGGCCGAGACGCTGTTCCTGCGGGACCTCAACGAGTCCCTCGACGAGCGCGTGGGATGGCACGTCTACAACGAGCAGGTCAAGCTCCATCTCGCGCAGGAGGTGCTGACCGGCCGACCCGCGCCTACCAAGATCACGCTGTCCGCCGACGACCTGATGTGGGCGACGGAACGGGCCATCGAGACGGTCGAGGGCCTGCGCGCGGCCGGCTACCACGTGGTGGGCGACCTCTACGACCTGATCCCCACCGCGCCCCGCGGAGGGCCCGCCGCGGCGCCTTCGTGGGCGGAGATGGCCGACGTCGGAACCGACGCCGTCGCGGCGCTGCTGCGGCGCCTCCTGGACGAGGACCGGCGCGGCACGGAGGTCGAGGGCTCGGCGGTACCGGTCACCGAGCGCCTCGACCTGCTGCGCGCGGAGACCGCGGCGCTGTCGGAGCACACCGCCCGGCTCGTCCGCGACGCGGCGCCGTTCTCCCAGCGAGCCGCCGAACGCTACCCTGCCGTCCGCCAACTGCGCGGCGCCTACCGCCGGATCCAGCGCGGCGGCCGACCCGACGTCGAGACGAACACGGGGTGACCATGGGCGGGAACCGACCCGGCAAGACCGTCTACCTGCACGTCGGAGCGCCGACCGCCGGCACGGCGTTCCTCCATGAGGCGCTGTGGGCCAACCGCCGGCGCCTCGGCGACGCCGGGGTCTGCTACCCCATCTCGGGGCCGCAGGAGCACTTCGGCGCGGTCATGGACCTGCGCGAGATGAGCTGGGGCGGGCACCGCGACCCCGCCTGGGACGGCGCGTGGGACCGCATGGCCGCGCGCGTCCACGACTGGGACGGTCCCACCGCGGTCTTCTCCCAGGGGCTCCTCGGGGGCACCACCGAGCACCAGGCGAAGCGGGCCGTGGCGGCGCTGGAACCGGCCGAGGTCCACGTGGTGTTCGCCACGCGCGACCTCGGCTGGCAGCTGATCTTCGACTGGCAGGAGCAGATCAGGCACACCCACACGATCACTTTCGAGCGGTTCGTCGACGACCTGATCAGCCTCGGTGAGCAGGCGCCCGAACCGTACGGGGAGATGTTCTGGGGACTGCACGACGCCGTCCGGGTCCTCGGAACGTGGGAGTCGGTGGTGCCGAAGGAGCGGATCCACATCCTCACCCTGCCGCCGCCCGGGGAGCGTCCCGGGCTGCTGTGGGAGCGGTTCTGCGCGCTCACCGGAATCGAGCCCGGCACCTGCGACCTCGGCGGGATCGCCGAGGAGGAGCCGCTCTCGGCGATCGAGGCGGAACTGCTGCGCCGGCTCAACGAGAAGATCGCCCCGGCGCTGGGCGGCGACTACGAGCGGCTGGTCCGCGAGCACCTGGTCGGGCACGGGCTCACCGAAGGGACCGACGGCACCGGACGCACCCGCATGGGACTCCCCGCACGGCACGCCGCATGGGCCGCCGAGCGGACCCGCGACCTCGCCGCGTCCCTGCGCGCCTCCGGCTACCGGGTGGCGGGCGACCTCGACGAGTTGACCACCTCCCGGCACCCGGAGCGGTCGCTGCTTCCGGGTGACGTGCCGCACGAGCTGATCGCCTCGGCGTCCGTCGGCGTCGCCGCCGCGCTCCTGCGCGAACTCGCGAGGGCGAACGAGCGCATCGGCCTCGCTCACCTGCAGAGCGAGCTCGCCGACGTCCGGGAGAACCTGGACCAGCTGCTGCAGGCGGCGGCCTCGGCGCCGCCCGCGCTGCAGCGGGCCGCCCGGCGCGCCACCGGCCGGCGGCTCCCGTGACCGCGGAGCCGGCAGGCGGCGGGGCCGAGTCCGTCGCCGCCGTGGTCGTCACCTACAACAGGCGGGATCTGCTCCAAGAGGCGCTGGCGGCGCTCGCCGCCCAGTCCCGCCGCCCGGACCATGTCGTCGTCGTGGACAACGCGTCCTCTGACGGCACCGCGGAAGTCGTGGCGCGCGAGTTCCCGGACACGGACCTGCTCGTCCTTCCGCGCAACATCGGCGGGGCCGGCGGGTTCGGAGCCGGTATGGCACGCGCCCTGGCGGCCGGCGCCGACCTGCTCTGGCTGCTGGACGACGACACCGTGCCCGGGCCGGACGCGCTCCATGAGCTGCTGCTCGCCCGCGGCGGGGCCACGGCCGCGGACGGGCCGCCGGCGCTCGTGGCGAGCCGAGTGGTGTGGACCGACGGCCGCGACCATCCGATGAACACCCCGCGCGCCAAGCCCCGGACCCCGGCCGCCGAGCGGGAGATCGCGCGTGCGGCCGGCTGCGTCCCGATCCGCTCCGCGTCCTTCGTCTCCGTCCTGGTCGACGCGGCCTCGGTGCGGGAGCGCGGTCTCCCCGTCGCCGACTACTTCCTGTGGAACGACGACTTCGAGTTCACCACCCGGCTGCTGCGCGGACGCCGGGGAGTGCTGTGCCCGCGCAGCATCGTCGTGCACAAGACCAAGGAGTTCGGCGGGGCGGACGCCGACCCGGGCGACCGCTTCTTCTACGAGGTCCGCAACAAGATCTGGCTGTTCAGCGGCAGCGCCGGGCTCGCGCCGCCGGAACGCGCCCTCTACGCGGGATCGACGCTCAGGCGCTGGACGCGCACCTTCGCCGGGTCCAGCGACAGGGCGGTGCTGCGGCGCGCGATGCTCCGCGGCATGCGGGACGGGCTGCTCACCCGCCCGAAGCCGACGGCCGACCTGCTGCGCGAGGTCGGAGTGGAGGTCCCTGGAGATGACGAGCCTCGCCCTCGATAGCCGGTTACAGAGCGGGGCGGCACGGCCGGAAGGCCGTCTCGCCCGATGGGCGGTACCGCTCGTCCCGGCCGCCGCCGCGCTCGCCGTCAGCCTGATCGGCATCGGCCGGCCCTCCTTCTGGCTGGACGAGGCCGCCACGATCAGCGCGACGAGCCGGTCCGTCGGCCAGATGCTGCACCTGTTCCACCACCTCGACCTCGTGCACGCCTTCTACTACCTGGTCATGAAGGTGTGGGTCGCGGCCTTCGGCGCGGGCGAGACGGCGCTGCGGCTGCCGAGCGCGCTGGCGACCACGGCGGCGGCTGCGGGCGTCGCCTTGATCGGCCGGCGCTGCGCCGGACCGCTCGCCGGGACCCTGGCCGGGCTGGCGTACGCGGGCTCCGTTCCCGTCTCGGTCTACGCGCAGGAAGCCCGCTCCTACGCGATGGTGACCACGGTGGCGGTGCTGGCCACCTACCTGCTCGTCCGGGGCGTCCATCCGCAGGAGCGGCATCCGTGGCGCTGGTTCGCGGGGTACGGCGTCGCGGCCCTGCTGCTCGGTCTCCTGCACCTCGACGGCATCCTGCTGCTGCCGGCGCACGGCACGACGCTCCTCCTGGCCCGTTCCAAGGCCCGGCGGACCTGGGTGCGGTGGACGGTCTGCGGCGGACTCGCCGGCGCCCTCCTTCTCCCGCTCGCCTTGGCCGCGCACACCCAGACCGAACAGGTGGCCTGGCTGCCCCGGCCGTCGTGGATGCTCGCCTGGCGGCTGGTGAAGTTCATGGTCGGCGGTTCCCATCTGGTGGCGCCGACCCTGGTGCTGGCCCTCATCGGCGCCTTCGCCGGCCTCCGGGCGCAGGGCGCGGACGGCGGGAACGGCACGGACGGCGGGGACGGCACGGACGGCGGGGACGGCGGGGACGGCGGGGACCGCGGGGACGGCGCTCGCCGAAGCGCGGCCGGATCCAGCGTCCCGCTCACCGTCCTCGCACTGCCCTGGCTGCTCGTGCCCTCCGCGCTGCTGTTCCTGGCGTCGATGGCGACCGACCCGATGTTCATCTTCCGCTACGTCCTGTTCTGCGTGCCCGCCTTGTCGCTGTTCATGGGCGCCGGGCTCGCGAGAGTCGCGGCTTTCTGGCGCCCCTGGCTAGGTGGCGCGCTGCTCGCGGTCGCGGTCGCGGCACTGGTCGTCCCGTCGATCCAGCCGCAGACCGCCGTCCGACGGCACGACGGCAAGCTCGACGACGTGCGCACCCCTGCGGAGATCGTCCGCCGCGAGGCGCACAACGGGGATCCCATCCTCTACCTCAACGGCGTCGTGCGCTGGGAGTCGGGCGCCTATCCGGACGCCTTCGGCCGCCTGCGCGACATCGGACTGGCCGAAGACCCCGTGCACGCGGGGAACTTCACGGGCCGTGACAAGCTCCCCTGGCAGTTGCGGGCCCCGCTCGTCCGCACGGACCGGTTGTGGGTGATGCGGACCAGGTCCATCAGCGAGACTCCCGGCCCCCTGGTCGACAAACGGCTGAAGCTGGTCCAGGCCACCGGCCCTTGGCGGATCGAGGGCAGATGGAGGTTCAAGGGCGGGCGGCTCATCCTCTACGTGCGGACCGGCCCGTACCGCTCTCCGTCGAAGGCCCACGGGCCCACCACCAAACCGAGGTCCACCGCCAAACCGAGGCCCGCCGCCCCGAAACCGCACCGCACCGCCCCGGCGGCGCCCTAACGGATCTCGAGGTAGTCGACCTGGCCCTGCCCGTCGATCCTCGCGAGGCTGAGGGTGTTCCAACCCGCGTTCAGGACCGCGTCGACCGTGCCGGACGTCCAGTCCGCATCCTTGGTCTCACGCAGCGGGAACGTCGCGTCCGCGACACCGTTCACCGAGAGCTCCAGGTGCGCGGCCCCGCCCGACCGGTTGGCGTATCCGATCCGCACCGAGTAGCGGCCGGCGGCCGGCGCGAACACCGGGACGTCCAGGCGGCAGCCGTCCCGGTCGAACGGGCCGACGGCCGAGCCGCCCGAGGCCTGCGGCCGCCGCAGCGTGGCGACGCAGCCGTTCAGCCGTCCCCGCTCGGCCTCGAAGCGGGCGGGCACCCCCCGCACCACGGGCCGGGAACCGTCCCAGCCGAGCGGGGCCACGAACATCCCGCGATCCACCGTCGAGCCGCCGTGGTGCTTCAGGATTCCGTGGAAGACCAGATGGTCGCCGGTCTCGTCGCTGAGGATGTCCGCGCTGCCGGGCCCCTCGACCGCTCCCCCGTACGCACCGGTGGACTGAAGCGGGCGCGGCGCCTTCCGGTACGGGCCTTCGAGCGACGTGGCCACCGCGTAGCGGGTCTGGTAATCCGACCTGAAGTACCAGCCGGCCGAGTAGAGCAGCACGTACTCGCCGCCGCGGCGCACGAGGTCGGGCGCCTCCACCAGGACGGGCTCGCTCCCGTCATGGCCGAGGATGCGCTTCGCCGGACCGTTCACGTGGAGCCCGTCCGCGGTGAGCGGCACGAGGTAGATCGCCGCCGTCCTTCTCTCGTCGCTCTTGTAGAGCAGGTACCTGGTCCCGTCGGTCTCGATGTAGGAGGACGGGTCGATGGCCCCGCCGAGGTCGAGCGGGCACACCAGTGGCGGTCCGTCGACCGGGACGAAGGGTCCGGCCGGCGAGGTCGACGTCGCGACGCCGATGCACTGGACGTCCCGGTCCCGGCGAGCGGCGGAGAAGTAGAGGACGTAGGTACCCGATCCCGAGGGCGGCGGCACGACCTCGGGCGCCCAGGTGCGCCCCGCCTCGGCCCAGGACGGGAGCCGTGCGAGGCCGTCACCGGGCGAGCGGGTCCACGGGCCGGCCGGTGACGGTGCGGTCGCCACGGGCATCGTCGCGTCCCCGTTGTTGGTGCCGTACGCGTAGTACCTGCCGCCCACCTTGATCGCCATCGGGTCGGCGAACCAGCCGTCGATCACCGGCTTGACGGGCGAGTACCCGGGCGGCGTGACCGGCGTCCGGGATCCGGCGGACGCGGGCGGCCGGACCGGGACACGCGTCCGCTGCGCGGCCGAGGGACCGGGTCCCGGCTTCGCCGCCCCCGGCAGGCAGGAGGCGGCCAGCGCCACGAGCAGCGCCACGACGGCGCTGATCACGGTCCCGCCCACCAGCGGTCTCGGCAACCCGTTCTGTCGCAGGTCCACGCCCTCCCTCGCCCCGTCCTCCCGCATGATGCCAACAAGGGGCATCGAACCGCGAACTGGCGCCAAGTGCACGAATCACCACAGGGCTGGTTACCCTTGCAGGCCGGACCTCTGATCGATAGCGCGCGGCCGGAGCCGCGGCACGAGACCGGACCGGACGCGCGTCCCCGCGCCAGGAGGGAAAGGCGGACATTGATCCGACAACGGCGGTCACGCCCGCGTGCGCGATCGGCCCGGCCTTCGCCGGCGCACCCGCGGGGACGCGCGGCGACCGCCCTCCTGTGCCTGGTGGCCGCGCTCCTGGCCGGCGGCTGCAGCGACCGGTCCGCGCCCGGCACCGTCCACGGCAAGCGGGGGACCGCGCCGGGCGCGGCGAAGAAGCCGAACATCATCTTCGTGCTCACCGACGACCTGTCGTGGAACCTCGTCGCGCACATGCCGCAGGTGCAGAGGATGCAGCGGGACGGGCTGACCTTCGACGAGTTCTTCATGGCCGACTCGCTGTGCTGCACGTCCCGCGCGACGATCTTCACCGGGCTCTATCCGCACAACACCAAGGTCCGCACGAACTTCCCGCCGCTCGGCGGCTACCAGGTCTTCGAGCAGCACGGCGGGGAGCAGAACTCGTTCGCGCCCGCACTGCAGAAGGCCGGGTACCGCACCGCGCTCCTCGGCAAGTACATGAACGGGTACCAGCCCGCCGACACGCAGGGCGGAGCACAGCCGTACGTACCGCCCGGGTGGGGCGAATGGTACGTCGCGGGCAACGGATACCCCGAGTACGACTACAACCTGAACGAGAACGGCCGCCTCGTCTCCTACGGGCACGAGCCGCAGGACTACCTGACCGATGTCCTGGCCGGCAAGGGCACCGATTTCGTACGGCGCGCCGCAGGCTCCTCCCAGCCGTTCTTCATGGAGATCTCGACGTTCGCGCCGCACGGCCCGTTCACTCCCGCACCGAGGTACGCCAAGAGCTTCCCCCACCTGAAGGCGCCGCGCCCGCCGTCGTTCAACGAGAAGGACGTCGGCGACAAGCCGTCCTGGCTGCGCAAGCACCCCAAGCTCGGCAAGGGCGCGATCGCCCGGATCGACGAGGGGTTCCGCGACCGGGTCCGGATGGTGCAGTCGGTCGACGACATGATCGGCCGCATCCGCGGCGAGCTGGCGTCGCTCGGCATCGACCGCGACACCTACGTGGTCTTCGGTTCGGACAACGGCTTCCACATGGGCGAGCACCGGCTCGCCGGCGGCAAGATGACCGCGTTCGACATCGACATCCACGTCCCGTACGTCGTCACCGGGCCCGGCGTCGGCGCGGGGCGCCATGTCGGCGCGTTCGCGCAGAACACCGACCTCGCGCCCACCTTCCTCGGGCTCGCCGGGCTGCCCGCGCCGCCGAGCGCCGACGGCCGGTCGCTGGTGCCATTCCTGCGCGGCGAGACGCCCGGCGGCTGGCGGCAGGCGGCGCTGATCGAGCACGTCAAGCCCCCGCCGTCGCGCGACGACCCGGACCAGCAGGACTCCGCGCCGGGCGCGCCGACGACCTACAACGCGATCCGCACGAGCGACGCGCTCTACGTGGAGTACGCCGACGGGGAGCGCGAGTACTACGACCTGAGAAGCGACCCGAACGAGTTGCAGAACACCGCGGGGCGGCTGCCCGAGCAGCGGCGCCGGGAGCTGTCGAACCAGCTGTACGCGTTCGTGCACTGCTCCGGGCAGGGGTGCGCCGCCGCCGGGCAGACCGGGTGAGCCGGGCCGCCGGGATCACCCGGGAGGGCGGCCCGAAGAAGGGGGATCACGATCCATGCAGCTGACCAGCACGGCCTTCGTCGTCCTCGTCTGCCTGCTCGCAGTGGCGGCCCTGGTCGGCACGCTGTGGGCGCTGCCGAGGGTCACCGGACGCGGTCTCGGCCCGCAGGCGGCCCGCGGCGCGCTCCTGGTCGGCTGCCAGCTGTTCATCACGCTCGCCCTCGTCACCGGCATGAACGCCTACTTCGTCTTCTACAACAGCTGGAGCGATCTCTTCGGCCGGCTGGACGGCCCCGTCGCCGTGCACGGCGCCACCGCCGGCCATGGCGCCTGGGCGAGCGGCCCCTTGGCCCGCACCGTCTCGCCGCTGTCGGCGCAGCAGGGCCTGCACGACCCGGAACGGGACGGGCGGCTGGAGCAGACGACGATCCGCGGCGCCCGGACGGGCCTTCAGGTGCAGGCGTTCGTCTACCTGCCGCCGCAGTACTTCCAGCCGCAGTTCAAGGACCGCCGCTTCCCGGTGGCGCTGGTTCTCGCCGGCTATCCGGGCGACCCGCGCGGCATCATCGAGCGGCAGGCGATGGTGAAGCTCGCCGCCAAGGACATGCGCAACGGAACGATCCAGCCGACCGTCTACGTCATCACCCGGACGATGGTCGCCCCGCCCCGCGACACCGAGTGCACGGACGTGCCGAGCGGGCCGCAGTCCCTGGCGTTCTTCGCGCAGGACGTCCCGAAGGCGCTGAGCGCGACCTACCGGCTGGCGGCCGACGAGCAGGGCTGGGGCGTGATGGGCCAGTCGACCGGCGGCTACTGCGCGGTGAAGCTGGCCATGATGCACTCCGACCGGTTCGTCGCCGGCGCCTCGCTCGGCGGTTACCTCCACGCGGTCAAGGACCCGACCACCGGAGAGCTGTACGGCGGCAGCGCGATGGTGCGCAACGACAACGATCTGATCTGGCGAGTCGGGCATCTGCCGCCGCCGCCCACCTCCGTCCTGCTGGCCTCCAGCAAGGTGGAGAAGGGGTACCGGCAGGCGCAGCAGTTCATCAAGATGGCGAAACCGCCGCTGCGGGTGGACACGCTGTTCCCCGACGACGGCGGCCACAACTTCGGCACGTTCACCCGGCTGACTCCCGAGATCATGCAGTGGATGAACGGCCGGCTGAAGGCCGGGTGACGGCGTTGCCGTCCGCAACGCGGCCCCCAGGGGCGAATGCCCCATTATCATCGCTCACGACCATCTGACACGCGGGCGACGTGTACGTGACCTCAGGCTGGGAGTGCGGGCGTGACTTCGACCGGAAAGCAGGACGGCGACCACGGGCCCGGGCAGGGCGGGGTCGAGCGTCCCGACGCCGGGCGGCCGGAGCAGGCGCCGCCGCCTCCCCAGTGGCTGGGCGAGCAGGGCCCGTCCGGCGCCACGCCGCTGCTGCCGGAGCCGGCCGAGCAGCCGCCGCCGTTCGGGGAGCCGCTGCCCGAGCCGGAGGACAACGAGTCCGACCGGACGATCAGCGACATCGACATCAGCGGGATGATGCGCACCCAGGTGTTCCCGGCCGGGAACCAGGGCGGGAACCAGGGCGGGGGCGAGGGCGGCGAGCCCGGCGCTCCCCCGCCGCTCCCGCCGTTCCCCGGCGCGCCGGGCGCCGCGCCCGCGGGCCCAGCCGCGCCCACCGGCCCGGCTTCCGGGGGTCCCGCTCCCGGTGGCCCGATCGGCGACCAGACCATCCTGGACGCCTCCGCCTGGCTCGGGAACACCGGCCGCGATGACGACGAGGACGACGACGCGGACGTCACCCGCGTGGAGCGTCCCGCCGCCTCCCAGCAGCCGCCCGTCCAGCCGCCGGCGCCGCCGACCCTGCCGCCCTTCGCGCAGCAGCCGCCGGTCCCGCAGCCGCCCGCGCCGTTCCCCTACGCCCAGGACGTCCCCGCGCCGCCCCCGGCGTCCGCGCCCGAGCCGTTCCCGTGGGCGCAGGAGATCCCCGGCGGCCCGCAGGCCGCGCTGCCGACCGCGCCCCAGGCCACACCGCAGCCCGCCCCGCCGCTTCCCGGTCCTCCGCAGCCCGGCCCCGCGCAGCCCGCGCACGAGCCGTTCCCCTGGGCGCAGGAGATCCCGGACAGCAAGCCCGTGCTCGGCGGGCCCGAGCCGTTCCCCTACGCCCAGGAGATCCCGGGCGTCCCGTCGCCCGCCTTCCAGCAGCCGCCGAACAGCGTGCAGCCCGTCGCGCCCCCGCCGGTGATCGACGAGCCATGGCGCAAACCCGCGGGGGGCGGCAAGAAGCCCCGCCGGAGCCTCAAGAAGCCGCTGCTCATCGGCACCGCCGTGGTCGCCGCGGCGGCGCTGGTCGGCGGCGGTATCGTGCTCGTGCCCCGGCTGGGCGGGAGCAAGGACGACGGCGGCTCCGGCGGCGGCGCCAAGCTGGCCGGCGCGCTGTTCCCCGTGAATCGCCCGGCCCAGACCGACGGCCGCGACCAGCAGATCACCGGTGTCGACTCCGCCGGGTCGACCGTCGTCGCGGTCGGTGGCGAGTCCGATCCGGAGAGCGCGCGCGGCCTGTTCCTCGTCTCCGCCGACGGGGGACGCACGTTCAAGTCCGCCACGCTCAAGGGCACCGACGGTGCGGTCCCCGCCCCGGGCGACGTGCCCTCCGCGGTGGGAGGCTCGTCCCACGGCTGGGTCGCCGTCGGCACCCGGACGGGCGGCGGCGGGGTCGTGTGGACCAGCACCGACGGGCGGACCTGGACCAGGCAGCCCGACCCCGTCGGAGACGTCTTCGGCCGGCACAGCCGCGTGCAGCGGATCGTCGGCACCGACTCCGGTTTCCTGGCCATCGGCGAGCGGAGCCAGAAGGGCGACTTCAGCGACGCGGTTCCCGTCGTCTGGCTCTCGGGCGACGGGCGCCGCTGGGAGGTGCGCGGGGGCGCCCAGATCGGCCTCCAGGTCGAGAACGGGACGTTCTCGCTCGTGGAGGCGGCCGCCGGCGGCAAGGTCATCCTGCTCGAGGCGCTCATCACCCCGAAGGGGGGCAGGCAGGGCCCTTACCGCAAGGTATGGCGTTCGGAGGACGGCGGCCGGACCTGGGCGGTCTCGGACGTGCCGGTGCCGAAGGGCAGCCGCGGCCTGGAGATCGGCGGGGGCCCGGCCGGCTTCCTCGCGATGCGCGAGGTCACGGCGTCCGGCGCGCCGGCCGGCCAGGCGTTCGTCTCCAAGGACGGCGCCTCCTGGACGAAGGCCGGCACGCTGAGCCCGAGCGGCTACCGGCGGACCAGCCAGGTCCTCGGCGACGAGCGCGGCTACGCCGCCGTCGTCGTCCGCGGGCGCGACGTGCTGGTGTCGCGGAGCGCGGACGGGCGAAGCTGGCAGGACGCGGGCACGTCGGAGTCGAAGGCCGGGCGCAAGCTCGAGGGGGCGGCACTGGCCGGTGACCAGACGGTGGTCGTCGGGAGCGAGCCCGGGGGCGGCGACACCGATCCGCTGCTGAGCGTCTGGGACGCGCACGGCGCCGCGATCCCGGTCGACCCGTCCAAGGTGGCCGGTGCCCTGCGGCCTGACCACACGGTCCAGGACGTCCGGGCGGCGGGCGGCCTCGCCGTCGCGGTGGGCAGCGCGTCCGGCGACGCCGCCGTCTGGTCGTCCAAGGACGGCGCCTCGTGGCAGGAGGCGCAGGGGCTCGGAGCGGCGTTCACCCGGCCCGGACCGCAGCGGCTCCTCGATGTGACGGACGGGAAGGCGGGCTGGCTGGCGGTCGGTTACGACCAGGCTTCGCCGCGGCGCCCGCTCGTCGTCACGTCGGCGGACGGTGCGGCCTGGCGGGCCGCCGACACCGCCGCCCCGTTCGCCGCGAGCAGGAACGGGGTGCCGGTCACGGCGGCCGCCGCGAGCGGCCCGGCCGGGTACGTGGTCGTCGGCACCGAGGGCCCTTCGGCGGCGACCTGGTTCTCCGCGGACCTGAAGACCTGGGAACGCGGTAAGAGCGCCGCCCCGAACGCCCTGGAGGGCAAGGCCGGGGCAGGCCACTGGATGCTGGACGTCGCGAACGGGCCTTCGGGCTACATCGCCGTCGGCGGAGGCCGCGATGGCAACGGGAACCACCCGAACGTGTGGACGTCGCCGGACGGCAAGCAGTGGACGCTGCAGCAGCTCAAACTGCCCGGCGGAGTGAAGGAAGGCCACCTCACCCGCGTCGCGGTCAAGGGCACAACGGTCGTCGCCACCGGGATAGCCGCCACGGAGCAGGGACTGAGCTGGCTCGGTTACGTGTCGGCCGACTCCGGACGGACATGGCGGCCGCTGGCCTCGCCCGGCGGCGGGACGAACGCGACGGTGACGGCCCTCACGTCCACCCCGAAGGGCTTCGCCGCGGCCGGCACGACGGGCGAGCCGGGCGCGACGGACGTGGTGTCCTGGACGTCGTCCGACGGTTCGTCGTGGAAGGTGTCGACCCCCACCGGCACGGGGCTGTCAGGCGAGGGCGACCAGCGGATCACCGGCTTGAGCGTGATCGGGAACTCGCTTCTGGGGGTCGGCGGCACCGTCGGCCAGAGCGGTGAGCAGCCGGTGCTGTGGAGCCGCCCCGTTCCGTAGGAAGGCCGCTGCAGGCCCCGAGCCGGCGGCCGGGGCCTGCGGCCGCTCGGTCCGGCGCGCCTTCCCGACCGGGACGTCAGCCTTCCCAGGGGTCGGCGGGTGTCGGGTCCTGTGCCCCGTACGCGGGCCAGATGTCGTATCCGGTCTGCACGTCGTCGTCGGGCCGGGCGTGCCGCGGCCGGTAGGCCCGTCCGTCGGGGACGGTCATCGTCGGGTCCGCGGAGGACGCGACCGGGTCCCGGAGGGTGACGGTCGGCTCGGGGAGGTCCATGGTGGGCAGCCTGGCCGCCGCGTTCGCCGCGGCCAGCTGTGCCGCCTCGGCGGCTTTCGCCGCGTTGCGGCGGGCGCCGTACGGGGCGACGAGCAGCCGGTAGAAGGGGCGCCGGATCACGGTGGGCACGAGGCGGTAGCCGCCCCGGACGACGACGTTGCGCACGTACTGGCGCCGGGAGATGAACCCCTCGGTGAGCATCTCGCGTTGCAGGCGCAGTTCCGAGCGGAGCAGCGCCCGGCCGCCGCGGCGGTCGTAGGCGCCGTCGCCGACGCGGTAGTAGACGAGCGGTTCGGCGACGTTCACCAGCCGGGCGCCGGCGGCGATCATCCGGACGAACAGCCAGTAGTCCTCCATCAGCGGCAGGTCGCCGTAGCCGCCGGCGGCGATGACGGCGCTGCGCCGGTAGACGACCGTCGGATGGTTGAACGGGTCGTGCAGCCGCGAGTAGCGGACGATGTCGGTGGGGTCGCTCGGCGGGATGCGGCGGCCGACGACGTCGCCGGTGTCCCGGCCGAACTCCAGCAGCCCGGCACCGACCAGCTCGGCGCCCGCCCGCACCAGCGGGACCTGCAGCTCGAAGCGGTGCGGCATCGCGATGTCGTCGGCGTCCATCCGGGCGACGATGTCGTGCCGGGCGGCCTGCAGCCCCGCGTCCAGTGCGGGCCCGAGCCCGCGGTTGACCTCCAGCGGCACGAAGGTCACCTCGACCGGGCTGGCCGCCACGAGCTCCTTCAGCGCCACCGCGAGCTCCGGCGGGACCGGCCCGTCCTGGACCAGCACCACCTGGTCGGGGCGGAGCGTCTGGTCGTCGACGGCGCTGTGGAAGGCGTCCCGGACGTACTCTTCCCGGTCACCGCCGTAGACGGTCATCAGCAAGGTGAAGGGTTCGGGCTGCATCGGTCCGTTTCCGGGTGGGGCCGTGACGGCCGTTCGGAGCGCGAGCCGCGGAGGGGGCGTGGCTCGGGAGGGGGCTCCTCGTGGGGTGGTCGGGCGGGCGGGGACAGGGGTCGGTCGGGACGGGGCGGGGGCGGGACGGGGGGCGGGGCGGGGTCGGGGGCGGAGGGCGGGCGCGAACGCCGTCGTTCATGTGACGCTTTGGTGGGGTTGATGGTTGCGCGCCGCCAAGATACCGGTGTGGTGGAACCGCTGACGATGGAACGTGCCCGGTACGGTCCGGCGGTGCCCGATTCGGCGTGTCCGGTTCAGGTCTGCGCGCATACGTCGCGGTCGGCGCGGATCTCGCCGGCGACCTTCGGCACCGCCGGGCCGCCGCCGCTGAGCTTCGCGCCGTCCTTGCCGATGATGAGGTAGACGTAGCCGGGCTTGGCCTTGGCCCACGCCTCGGGCGGGTGGCCGGGGACCGCGATCGCGGCCCGCGCCGCCTGCCGCTCGGCGCCCGCGCCGTAGAGGATCCGGGTCCTGGCCGACGACTTGACGGTGCCGACCTTGACGACCTTGAAGCCGCGCTCGGTGAGCTGGTCGGCGGTGCGCTGGGCGAGGCCGTGCTCGCTCGTGCCGTTGAAGACGCCGATCCTGACCTGGGCGGGCGGGACGGGCTGCACCTTCTGCTGCGCGGGCACCGGGGTCGGGGCGGGCTCGGGCGGGGTGTTGTCCTCGCGGATGGCCTGGAAGAGCGGCTCGGCGAGCGCCTGGTTGAACTGGACGCGGTTCTTGTCCTTCGGGTACGCCATCGTCGGCACGGTGACGAACCGGACCTTGCCGGCGCTCATCCCCTTCAGGCCGCTCGCCAGCTTCTCCATCACCGACAGCGTCAGCTGGTCGTCGGCCTTGATCGACTTGGTGGTGGCGGAGAGGAAGGAGTAGGTGCGGCCCGGGTCGGTGAGCATCCCCTTGTCGGTGGCCTTCTTGACCACCGAGGCCATGAACGCCTGCTGCCGCTTGATCCGGTCGAGGTCGGAGCCGTCGCCGAGGACGTAGCGGGTGCGCACGTAGCCGAGCGCCTCGGCGCCGTGCACGACCTGCTTGCCCGCCTTGAGGTGCAGCTCGGCCTTCGGGTCGTTGATGGGCTTCGGGACGCAGATCTCGACGCCGCCGAGGGCGTCCACGACCTGCTTGAAGCCGGCGAAGTCCACCTCGACGAAGTGGTCGATGTGGATCTTGGTGAGCGACTCGATGGTGCGCCAGGTGCAGGAGGGGCCGGCGTTGGAGAACGCGGCGTTGATCATGCCGAACTGGGCCGGGACGGTGGTGCCGTTCGACTTCTTGCAGCTCGGCATCTGGACCATCGAGTCGCGGGGGAAGCTGATGCCGATCGCGCCGGCGCCGCCGGGCGAGATGTGCAGCAGGATCGTGGTGTCGGACCGCTCGCCCTGCTCGGTGCCGTACTGCGCGTTGGCGCCCTGCCGGCTGTCGGACCCCATCAGCAGGATGTTGATGGAGTCGTTGAGCTTGGCGGGCCGGTGCGCGCCGAGCTTGTCCCTGACGTTCTCGCGGTGGATCTGGCCGTCCAGCCGCCGCCAGAACCCGTACGCGGTGAGGCTGCCGCCGACGAGCACCACCGACATGGCGATCGACACCCAGCCGAGCAAGCGCCAGAGGCGCCCGCGCTGCACCGGCGATTCCGGCGGCGATGGGGCGCTGTAGTACACCGGCGGCGGTGAGGCGGCTCGCTGCATCCGTAACATTTCAGCACAGATTGGACACCGGTCACCCCCGTCACGGAAAACTCGGCCGGGACGGGCCGTCCGGGCCTCCCGCGCGGGCGGGCCGGACCGCCCGGAGCGCGGCGGCGAGGTGACTAGACTCCGGTGAGGATGAGCATCGTAGACGCGCTGACCGACCAGGCCATGGTCGTGCTGCAGGACCGCCCGGTCGTCGCGCTGAGCGCCTGGCTGAACCGGGCCCTCGGCGAATGCGCCGCCTCCGGCCGCGCCCTGCAGCTGGTCACGCCGCTCGAGTCCCGCCTGTCGCTGCCGCTGCGCAGCGCCGCGTCCGGCGCCGAGCTGCAGTGGGTCGTCCGCGACGGCGACGGCTACTACGAGGGACTCACCGGCCGCCCGCTGAAGTGGGGCGGCGCGATGTTCGTGCCGGTCCCGGAGGCCCGCGACTACGCGGCCGGGTTCACCACCCGCCCCACCGCCCCGATCGGCTCGCAGCTCACCCTCGTCTACCGGATCCGGCACGGCGCCGACGGGCACCTCGGCGGCCCGGTCGAGCGGCTGCTGCAGCTCACCACCGGCAAGCTCCCGGCCGGGCTCGGCCCCGCCGAGCCGCTGGAGCACCCGTGGCGGCCCGACCGGCTCACCGAGTACGCCCGCGGCCGGTCCACCTCCCGGCTGCTCGTCGCCGGGGACGGCCCGCGCCCCGCCCAGGCGATCTGCGACTTCACCGCGACCGAGGGCGGCGGCGTCGCCGAGGTCAGCACCGTCACCGTCGGCTACGGCCCGGACGACCCGCCGCCGCTGCAGCACCTCGGGTCGCTGGTCGGGGCGCTCGCCGCCGACCAGCCCGTCGCGTCGCTGTTCGTGCAGCTCACCCCCGGCCGCGCCGACCTCACCACCGAGCCGCGCTGGACGGGCGCGCCCGCGCCGGTCGCGCTGGCCGTGGCGGGCACCGTCGGCGGGCCGAACGGCATCCCCGGGCAGCAGGTCGGGCCGCCGCGCCAGCCGCTGACGATGTTCCCGCTGGGCGACGGCCGCTCCCAGGACGGCTGGCAGCGCCACAGCCTCCTGATGCAGCACCTCCAGTCCGCCTGACCCCTCCGCTCGTCGCCGGCGGTGACATTCGTCCTGCCCAAACGTGGACGGACGGCTCTGCCGGGCCCGCCCCGGACCCCGCGAAGCTGGGACCGCCACCGCCGGGTCGCAAGCCCCCCGGGGAGAAAAGGCGAGAAGGGAAGGCCATGCGAGCCCGAGGCATCAACTACGACACCGGCTTCTTCCCCGGCGGGAGGGACAGCCGCCCCGGCTTCGACCGGGCGGACGTCCGGCGCGACATGCGCGCCATCGCCGCCGACCTGCACTGCACCGCCGTCCGGGTCAGCGGCGGCGACCCGGATCGGCTCGGCGCCGCCGCCGAGGAGGCCGCGGCCGCCGGCCTGGAGGTCTGGTTCGCGCCGTTCCCCTGCGAGCTGCCGCCGGACGAGATGGCCGCGCTGTTCGCCGAGTGCGCCGGGCGGGCCGAGGCGGTCCGGCGCGGCGGCGCGGAGGTCGTCCTGGTGACGGGCTGCGAGGTCAGCCTGTTCGCGCGCGGGTTCGTCCCCGGCGACGACGTGTACGCCCGGATCCAGGCGGTCATGTCCGGCGACCCGGAGGTGTACGCCGCGATGGGCGACGTCCCGGGCCGGGTCAACGCGTTCTTCGCCGAGACGGTGGCGGCGGCCCGCGAGCGGTTCGGCGGCCGGGTCACCTACGCGTCCGGCCCCTGGGAGGAGCTGGACTGGGGGCCGTTCGACCTGGTGTCCGTCGACGGCTACCGGTCCGCCGAGAACGCGGCGCACTACCGCGAATGGCTGCGCGGCCACTTCCGGCACGGCAAGCCCGTCGCGGTCACCGAGTTCGGCTGCTGCACCTACGCGGGCGCCGGCGACCGGGGCGGCACCGGCTGGATGATCGTCGACCGGGGCGCCGAGCCGCCCCGGCTGTCCGGCGCCCCCGTCCGCGACGAGCAGGAGCAGGTCCGCTACATGCGCGAGCTGCTGGACGTCTTCGAGACCGAGGGCGTCGACGGCGCGTTCTGGTTCACCTTCGCCGGATGGGGTCTCCCGCACGATCCCGACGACCCGGCCCGCGACCTCGACATGGCCTCCTACGGCGTCGTCGCGACGGCCCAGGACGGCACGTGGCGCCCTAAAGCGGCCTTCCACGCCCTGGCCGCCGCATATGGCGCACAGAGCCGATGATCCACCCGTAAGGGATGGGGTAGCGTCCCCCTCATGGAACCGGACGGCCAGCTCGGCGCGCTCGAGCGGGCCGTCGAGGGGACCCTCGCCGAGGGGGTGCTGGAGTTCGACGGCGACGAGGCCGTCCTGCGGATCGAGGGCTCGCTCGTCCTGACCACCGGCTGGTTCCTGTCCTGCGCCGCCGCCGGGATCGTGCTGCTGCTGTTCGGCGCCGTCCTGTCCCTCACCGGGCTGCGGGGCGCCGCGAACTGGGCGCTGGCGCCCGGCGCCGTGATGGTCGCGCTCGTGCTGGCCTTCCTGCTGGCACTGCGGTTCACCCCGCTGCCCGCCCTCTGGCCCGAGCTGGAGCTGCGCTTCACCGAGCAGGCGATGGTGCACCGGCGGACCCGCGTCCCGTTCGACGACCTGCGCCCCGAGCACCTGGTGTGGAAGAACGGCCGGTTCTTCCGCCGGCTGTACGTCCGGCACCCGTCGCTGCGCAAGCAGCTCGCCGGGTTCTTCGACAGCGAGGAGCGGCAGGCCGAGGAGTTCCAGCGCCGGCTCTGGGAGCTGATCTCCGCGCCGGACCTGCCCGGCGTCCTCACCCACGGCAGCGACCTCACCCCGGTGCAGCGCTGGATCATCGGCGCGGGCGCCCCGTACGGCGCGATCAACGGGTTCCGGCTGGACCGGCTCGGCGTCGCGCCCGGCGAGTCCGCCGCGGCCGCCGACCGGCGCACCGCGCAGGAGCTGCTGCGCGAACCGTGGGGCGCCTACGACCTGGAGCAGCTGCTCGCCGCGGTGAACTGGCTCGTCCAGGAGGGGCACCGCGCCGACTTCACCATGGACGCCGAGCTCGCCGCCCGCCCGCCCGAGGAGCGGGAGCGCTACGCCGCGCTGCTCAACGAGGTGGACGGCCTCATCGCCGCCGACCGGCTGGAGCCGCCGTTCGTCGAGCGGCTCATCGAGCTGGTCCGGGTCCGGTACGGGGACGAGGGCGCCGTGTACGCCAAGCTCGTCCCGCCGCTGCTGCGCGACGAGGCCGGCGCGGACGCCGGCGAGGAGGGCGCGGAGCTGGCCCAGTTCCTGCACCGGCTGTTCAACGACCGCGGCCACGCCGCCGAGGAGCTGCACCGGCTGGAGGTGCTCGCCGACCCGGCCCTGCACGCCAACGTCGGCCGGTTCCTCATCTGGGACTACGCGCGCGCGTTGATGCTGTACCGGTGGGGTCACATGGTGGGCTGGCTCACCGAGGAGTACTGCTGGGAGCGGATGCTGCCGCTCGCCCTGGACGTCCAGCGCCGCTACACGTCCTGGCACGACATGGCGACCTGCTACCTCCAGGGACGGCTGCTGTGGTCGGGCGGCGGCGGCCGGGCGCAGGCGGAGTACGACCGGCTCGTCGAGCACCTCGCCGCGGAGCGGCGCAGCCCGTGGAACCTCGTGCCATGGGACCTCGACCTGACCCGCGACTGGTCCTGACCTGGGGCTCGGTCCAACCTGGGGCTGGTTCCAGCGCGGGGCCGGGTCCGACCCGGTCCGCGCCGGGAGTCCGGGTGAGAGGGCGTGCGGCGGTCAGCCGCCGATGACCCCGCCCTGGTAGGCGGCGCCGTCCGCCGCGCCCTGCGCGCTCCCCGGCACCTCCGCCGCCGCGCCGCCGCCCTCGCCGGACGCCTTCCAGCTCCGCGCGGGCGCGTCGCTCTCCCCATCCGGGTACACCGTCCCGCCGAGCCAGTGCACCAGCGAGTCCGCGAACTTGCGGGCGACGCGCGGCGCGTCCGGCAGGTCCGCGACCGCGCGGATGTCCACCCACCAGACCGGCGCGACGACCCGGGCCGCGAACTCCGCGCCCAGCAGCCGCCCGATCTCGCCCTGCACCGACACCTGCACCGCGTCCTCGATCGCGACGAGCAGCCGGCCGTCCGCGTCGTACAGCAGGGTCGGCTCCGGCTCGCCGCCGCGCAGCTCCAGCGGCTCGCCCATCGCGATCATGCCGTCGGCGACGGCGTGCACGTCCGGGCGGCGGCGCACCAGCGCGACCAGGTCACTGCTCATCGGGCCACCCCGGCGCCGAGCGAACGGGCGAACACCTCGTGCACCACCTGGATCCCCGCCATCCGCGCGGCGGCCGACACCCGGCCGAGCTCCAGCGAGCTGCCGGTGGCCAGGTGCCGGTCGTAGGGCACCGCCACCACGGGCAGCCCCCACGCGGCCAGCATCTGGTGGGCGCGCTGCAGGTCCGCGCCGACCTGCGGGGCGTGCGACACCATCGCGATCACGGTGCGGCGCAGCACGTCCTGCTGGTCGTTGGAGACGAACCACTCCAGCGCCCCGCGCGCGCTCAGCGCCCCGTCGACCGTCCCGGGCGTCACCAGCACCAGGCCGTGCGAACCGGCGATGACCCCGCGGTTGACCTCGGTGAGGATGCCCGCGCCGCAGTCGACGACCGTCGCCGCGACGTACCGGCTGACCGCGCTCAGCGCCGTCTCGAACGTCTCCAGCGTGAACTCGCCGGCGATGCGGCCGCCGCGCGTGGACGACAGCACCCACAGGCCGTCGGGCGTGCGGGTGAGGAACCGCGCCGCCTCCTCGAACGACTGCGGCTTCTGCGCGGCCAGCTCGAACAGCGACAGCTGCGAGCGGACGCCGAGCCGCAGCGGCAGCGACCCGAGCTCGGCGTCGGCGTCGGCGGCCAGCACCCGGTCGGCGCGGTGCCGGGCCAGCTCCGTCGCGACCAGCGCCGCCATCGTCGTCTTGCCCGCGCCGCCGCGCACGCTCGCGACCGCGATCTGGCGGGAGCTCGGCACGGACCGCTGCATCAGCTCGCCGAACGCCGCCAGCAGCCGGGCCTCGCGGGCGCCGCCGCCGACCGCCTTCAGGACGCCGCGCCCGACCCGGCGGGCCAGCGCGTCGCCGTGCTGGTTCCTGCGGACGAGGTCGGCGGGCGGGATCTGCTGGCCGGGCATCTGCCCGGGACCGGCGGGCTGCCCGGGCATGACCGGCTGGACGGGCGCGGGCTGCGCCGCCTGCTGCGCCGCGGCCGCCGGGTCGGGCCAGGCGGCCTGCTGCCCCTGCTGCCCCCGCTGCATCGCCTGGTCGGCGGCGGGCTGGACCGCGCCGAGGACCGGGTTGACCGCGGCCTCCCAGTCGAAGTCGGAGTGGATGAACGGGTCGGCCTGCTGCTGCGCCTCGGCCGGGACGTCGGCGCCCTGCTGCGTTGCCTGCTCCGTCGTCTGCTGCATTGTCTGCTGCTGCGGCGCGGCCTGCTGCTGGGTCGCCGCCTGCTGCGCGGCCTGCTCCTGGAACGCCTGCTCCTGAAGCGCCTGCTGCTGGGCCGCCTGCTCCTGGAAAGCCTGGTCCTGGAAAGCCGGCTGAGGCGCCTGCTGCTGGATCTGGGGCGGCGGCACCGGATCGGGCGCCACGGGGGCGGGGGCCGGCGGCTCGGGGGCCGGCGGCTCGGGCAGCAGCGGGGCCGGCTCGTCCGGGACGTCCTGCGCCGCGTCCGCGACCTGCGGGAAGGGCGGAGCCTCAGGGACGGGGGACGGCGCCTCCGGCGCAGGCTGCGCGTTCTGCATGGCCTGCGCGGCCTGCACGGTCTGCGCAGGCTGCGCGCTCTGGACGGGCTGCGCGCTCTGGGCGGGCTGCGCGGTCTGGACGGGCGCGGGCTGCGGCTCCGGCTGGGCGGCCTGGGCCACCTGCGGCGGGACGGACGCCGCGAGCGCCCGTTCCTGGGCAGGGCGCGGCGGCGCATCGGCGCCCCAGGTCCCCTGTGCGGGGCCGGAGGGCGTCGCGTCGAGGACCTGCAGTCCGCGCCGGGACACGCCGATCTCGCTCAGTACCGCCTGCTGCCAGCTGGAGTCGGACACCGGCCTCCCCTCTCCCTGCCAAGACTACGAGACACCCGTCACCCCACGCACCGCCGCGGGCTCGGCGCCTCCTCCCGGACGGGGTCCGAGGCACCGTGCACACCGGTCTCACCGGCACAGACAACCCCAGACCGGCGATCTCCCCTGAAATCACCCTTACCTGCCCGCTAGTCTTGCCGGACCTCGATCGGCACCCCGCCACGTGAGCACACCGCCCGGAGCGACCATGAATCCCCCTGAATGGCCCGGTCAGCCCGGCGGGCCGGGCTACCCGCCGGCACCGCCCGGCCCGCCGCTGCCCGGCCCCCCGCTGCCCGGTCCGCCGGGACCGCCGATGGGCTTCCCCCCTCCCTCGCCGCGGCGCGGCGGGGGCAGCGCGCTCGTGCCCGTGCTGATCATCGGCGTGGTCGCCGTGCTCGGCGTCGTCGGGATCGGCGCGTTCTTCATCCTGCGCAGCGACGACAAGCCGAAGCGGCCCGTCACGCTGCCGACGGTGACCCATCTGAACCCGTCCTCGGGGACCACCTACTCGCCCCCGCCGTCGCCGCGGACGTCCATCGGCGGCGGGACCGGCGACCCGTCCAGCGTCCTCACCCGGACCATCCGGACGGCGAAGGGCCACACCTTCACCCAGGCGGGCGTCCGGACCGAGTCGTGCGTGACGCGCGCCAACGCCAAGCTGCTGACCGCGCTGCGCAGGTACCCGTGCGTCGGGATGATGCACTCGGCCGTCTACGCCAATCCGACCAGGACGATCATCACGTCCGTGTCGATCATGACGATGGGCAGCCCGTCCGCGGCGATCTACGTCAAGGGCGTCACCGACCAGAGCGGCTGGCCGAAGCTGCTCACCCCGTCGGACGCCAGCGGGCTCCCGCAGCCGCGGGCGAACCCGGCGTACTGGACGCGGACCTGGTCGCAGGGCCGGAACGTGATCTACGCGCAGTCGTACTGGAAGAGCGGCGGCGCGACCGGCGGCCGCACCGGCAGCGTCTTCGCGACGGCCGGGGAGCTGGGCGTCGAGGTCACCAACACGCTGCTCTGGTCGAACTGATGGAACGTGCCGCGCGGGAGCGGGAGGGGCGGTCGTCCGCCCGTCCCGGCGCCGCGCGGCCCCACGTCCCACCAGGTCACGGCCGCGGTGTCAGCCGTCCTGCCGCTGCGCCCCGCGCTTGCGGGCCTGCGCCCGCTCGTAGGACGCCAGCGCGCGCTCGCCGCCCGGCCGCATCTCGAACCGGATCCCGCGGTCGCCCTCGAACGGCTCCCGGTGGTCGAAGCCGCCGGTGTAGATCTCGGCGGGCACCCGCTCGGGGAAGGCGTCGCAGTACGGGATCCAGGTGTCCATCGACGTCTCCGCGTCGGGGTTGGCCCGCTGCTGGAGACGCACGCACGCGTCACAGATGCTGGGTCTCCTGCGCATGGTCCGGCCGTCCTCTCCGCTTCCCGCTCGCGCCGCCCGCACGCGCCGCCGGCGGCCTCGCCGCAGTGTTCCACACCCGCGGTAACGCCTTCCCCGCCCGCCGCGATCACCAGATAGCGGGTTGCGACATGAGCGGCGAAATCATCATAATGACCGGTCCCTGTGTGTCTGTGATCGTGCGCGGTCGCGGGCTCGTTCAGCTCCCGACGAACAGAGGGGTCCCCCGTGCGCGCTGAATGGCAGGCGCATATCGACGAACTCCTGCAGACCTATCAGGAGAAGCGCCGGCAGATCCAGGAGATGCAGTCCCGGCTGGAGACCATCGAGGCGTCCGCCGAGGCCGCCGACGGCATGGTCCGCGTCAAGGTCGACCGGCAGGGCCGGCTGACCTCGCTCGAGTTCGACCCGCGGGTGTCCCGCAAGCTCGGCAGCGAGGAGCTCGCCGAGGCCGTCATGGAGGCGTCCAGGAAGGCGCAGGCCGACGTCGCCGAGCAGATGCGCGCCGCGATGCAGGGCCTCACCCCCGAGGGCGCGTCCGGCGAGGGCGGCGGGTTCGACCTCACCAAGCTGCTGCCCGAACGGCCCGACGACATCGAGGCGGTCCGCGCCCGCCTCGGGATCCAGCCGAAATGACCTTCGACGGGTACGAGGTCGACACCGAGGACCTCAAACGCGCCGGCGGCGGCTTCGAGACCAACGCCAACACCCTGCAGCAGATCTTCGACGCGCTGAACTCGGCACTGCAGGCCGAGGGCAAGTGCTGGGGCTCCGACGAGACCGGCCAGAAGCTCGAAGAGGGCTACGGCGAGCCCAGCAAGAACGTCCTGGAGGCCTTCCCCAAGCTCAAGACGGGGCTGGACGGCATCAAGAAGGGCGTCGACGAGATGGCCAAGGAATACAAGAAGGCCGAAGACGCCTCGAGGCTGAAGTGAGCTGATCCCGTGGGTCTGGAAATCCCCGCCGAGGTCCAGTGGCTGTCGTGGATCGTCGGCTCCGACTGGCCCGAGGGCGACGAGACCGCGATGCGGCGCTGCGCCGACGCCTGGCGCCAGGCCGCCACCTCGATCAACGATCTCGTCGGCGACGTCACCGGCAGCGTCAACGACGTGCGCGGCACCCTCGACGCGGAGGCCGCGGAGAAGTTCCAGAAGAACGTCGAGCAGTGGATCACCACCGATCCGCGGCTGCTGCCGAGCATGGCGGACGCCTGCAACAAGCTCGCCGACGTCATGGACAACGGCGCGCTGGACATCGAGTACGCGAAGTACATGTTCATCGCGCTGCTGATCGTCACCGCGATCGAGATCGCGATGCTGATCGCGGCGGCGTTCGAGACGTTCGGCGCGTCCACGGCGGGGATCCCGGCGGTGGAGGGCGCGGCCCAGGTCACGGCCCGCACCATCTTCAAAGAGCTGATGGAGAAGCTCGGGGAGAAGTTCCTCGGCGCGGTCCTGAAGGGCGCCGCGTTCGGCGCGCTCCAGGGCGGCGGGCTCGACCTGATCGTGCAGGGCGTCCAGATCGCCCAGGGCAACCGGAAGGACGTCGACTGGGCCAAGACGGGCCAGGCCACCCTGGACGGCGCGATCGGCGGCGCGATCTCCGGCGGCATCGGCTTCGGCGCGGGCAAGATCCCCGGGGTCGGCGACGCGGCCGCCACCCCGCTCGGCAACATGTTCAAGGGCATGGCGCGCGACGGCGTGTCCGAGGCCGTCAGCGGCGTGGCCGGCACCGTCGCCACGTCCGCGATCCACGGCGACCCGCTGAGCTGGGACGCCATCGCCAAGGGCGCCACGTCGGGCGCGTTCGGCGGCGCGGTCGGCGGCGGCAAGGGCGGGCTGACGGAGTTCGACGGGGGCGTCCCCGGCGGCGACCCGGCCGGACCGAACGTCGACCCCACCCCGGTGACCACGCACACCCCGTCGACCGGCGGCGGCTCGGGCGAGGGCGGTTCGGGCGGGGGCGGCTCCGACGGCGGCGGCTCGGGCGGCGGCTCGGGCGGCGGGGGCGGCTCGCACGTCACCGGTGGAGGCGGCGGCGGGGGCGGCGGCTCCCATGACGGCGGAGGCTCCGGCGGAGGAGGCGGCGGCTCCCACGGCGGTGGCGCCGGCGGTTCCCACGACGGCGGAGGCTCCGGCGGGGGCGGCGGCAACCGCATATCCACCCTGCTCGGCGACAGCGGCGGCGGTGGCACGAACCATGGCGTCAGCCTCGCGTCGGCGGCTCCCGAGGGCGGCGGCGGAGGCGGCGGCGCGCCCTCCTCGGGCGGCGGCGGGTCCGGCGGTGGCCTCGGCGGCAACCCCGGCGCGTTCAGCGGCGGCGGCGCGGGCGGCTCGGACGGCGGCGCGCCGGGCTCCGCCTCGTCCGGCGGTGGACCGAGCGGCGCCGTCCCCATGGGCGGCGGCACTGCCCCCGGCGGCGCCCCCGCGGCGGGCGGCGGCAGCGTCCCCGGTGGCGCGACCCCGTCCGGAGGCGGCGGCACAGGAAGCGCCGGCGGTTCCGGTTCCGGTTCCGGCTCTGGTTCCGGCTCGGGCGCGCCGGGCAGCGGCTCCGGCTCGGCCGGCTCCGGCGGTTCGGGCGGCCCCTCCGGCGCCCGTCCTGGTGGCGGTGCGCCCGGCGGTACCCCGGGTTCACCGGCGGGCGGCGGCCCCTCGACGGGCTCCGGCTCGTCCGGTGGCGGTTCTGGCCGTGGCCGCGACGAGTCCCCGTCCGGCTCGACCTCGTCCCGCTCCCCCGGCGACGGCACGGCCGCGCCGGGCGACCCGCACACGTCTCCCGGCGACGAGCACTCCGTGCCGTCCGGCGGCGGCACGGACCCCGCGGCCCGCACCGAGACGCCGTCCCCGACCGGCGAGCACACCACGCCCTCGCCCACCGAGCACGCACCGCCTCCGGGCGGCGAGCACGCTCCCGCACCGGACGGCGAGGCGCCGTCCGGCAGCCGCACCACGCCGCCCGCGACCGAGCACACCACGCCGCCCGCAGGCGGCGAGCAGACCCCGGCCTCGGGCGGCGAACGCACGCCCACCACGGGCAACGAGGCACCGACCGGCAGCCGCACGACGCCGCCCGCGGGCGGCGAGCACACCCCTACCTCCGGCACCGCACCGACCGGCGGCAACACCACGCCCCCGGCGAGCGGAAGCGGCACGACGCCGGCCGGCGGCACGCCTTCCGGCACCTCCACGCGTTCCGGCGACCACGGCACGGCCACGACAGGCGGCGGCGCCCCCACCAGCGGCGGCGGCTCCGCGCCCGAAGGCGGCGGCGGTTCGGCACCTGGTGACAGCGGCGGCTCCGAGGCGACAGGCGGCGGCTCCGACCCGGCGGACGGCGGCTCGGCGGACGGCGGCGACCCGTCCGCGCCCGAAGGCGCCGACGCTCCGCCCACCAGCACGGCCGGGTCGCCCGACGCGAAGGACGGCGGACGGGCGACCGCCGACCTGCCCGACGCGATGGCGGCGCCCGACCATGGCGGGTCCGACGGGTCGAGCGGCCAGCCCGGCGTCATCGCGGGCGTGCCGATGCCGATGGGCGGCATGGGCGGCGGCGGGTCCGCCGTGCGCGGCGGCGATGCCGCCGCCGGGTCCGGTGGCGGTGGGACGCGGGTCCGCACGACCACGCCGTCCTCCGGATCGGGACGTCCCGAGACCACGTCGCGCTCGCCGCAGGAGCCGGGGAGCCGCGTTCCGAAGCCGTCCCGCCCGGGTGACGGCCACGGCGCCGCGCCGGGCGAGAACGGCCCGCAGCCGACGCACGAGGCGCCGTCCGGCGCGGGGACGGAGAACGCGCCGCCGCCGCACGAGCAGACGCCGCCCGCCCAGGAGGGCGCCACGCCTCCGGCCGAGCACGCGCCCGCCGGGACGGAGAACACCCGGCCCGCGCCCGACGCGCCCTCCGGCGACGAGGGCGGACGCCCGGCGCCGGAGCGTCCCCTCACCGACGACAACTCCCCCGCCGACCCCGCCGAACACCCGATCCAGAACCTCGACGACCAGGGCGTCGTCCGGCCCGGCGACCCGCAGGGCGACGCGGGACCGGAGCCGGAGCGCACCCCGTCCGGCGACGAGGGCGGGCAGGCGGCGCCCGAGCGTCCGCTCACCGACGGCAACGGCCCCGCCGACCCCGCCGAGCGGCCCATCCAGGACGTCGACGACCAGGGCGTCGTGCGCGGTGACGCGCCGGAGACGACCGGCGAGCCCGCACCGGGCGAGGGCGGCCCCTCGCGGGAGAACGGCGCGTCCTCCCCGCGCGACGGCGAGCCCGGCGACGCGCCGCGCCGCCAGGGACCGGAGTCCGGCGCGCCGGAGGAGCATCCGAAGCAGGCCGGGACGCCCGGCGAGCACGAGCAGCCGGAGGGGTCCGCCCCGCGCGACGGCCAGTCCGACGACGGAACCGGCGACCACGGCGGCGACGACCAGGGCGCGGACGACGCGTCCGGCGACCACGACGGCGGGGACTCCTCCCACGACCTGGCGGACGCCGAGCACGAGGCGCGCGAGATCCTCTCGCAGTTCGGCGACGACGCGCCCGCGGTCGACTTCACGTCCCGCCCGATCGACCCGGCCGCCGCCGCCGAGATCAACCGGGCCCTCGGGAGGCTCGCCGCGGACTACCCGGGCACGATGCGGCAGCTCAACCGCATCGAGACGACCGCGATGCCGCCCAACGAGAGCGACACCCTCGCCTACGCCCGGACGGGCGGCCCCGACCAGGGCATCTACATCAACGACGACGCGTTCGGCGACAACGCGGAGCGCAACGCGGAGGGCGCCGACGAGGAGGCGGACGGCTACACCGTCCCCGGCGGCGGGTCCACCGAGGGCGTGTTCACGCACGAGTTCGGGCACCAGCTCGGGCAGCGGCTCCTCAACGACCCGGTGATGCGGGCCGAGCTCAACCGGGCGATCTCCGACGCGCTCGGCGTCCCCTACGACGCCACCCGGCCGCACGACCCCGCGATGAAGTCGCGCATCGAGAACGCGCTGTCGCAGTACGGCGCGACCAACCCGCACGAGCTAATGGCGGAGGCGTTCACCGAGCACCGCCTCGCCGAGAACCCGCGCGACCTCGCCCGCGCCGTCGGCGACGTGATGGACCGCCACTTCCGCGGCGAGGCGCCCGCGAGCACCCCGTCCGCGAACGACGGCGGCGCTCCGGGGAACCGCGTCTCCCACGACGGCACGCCGGGCACCGACCGGGGCACGCCCGAGGGCGCGCCGCGGACCGGCGACGGCACGACCGACCCGTCCACCGCACCGCACGACCGGGGCACGGGCGAGGGGACGCCCCGCCACGACGACGGCCAGATGCGTCCGGACGAAGGCCGCCCGCGCACCACCGAGACCGAACCGCCCGGGAGCGAGACCCCGCCGCGGCACGACAGCGGGCAGCTCCCCTCGGACGACGGCCGTCCGCACGAGAGCGGGCCCCCGCGCCGTGACGGCGGCGAGCTGCCCCCGGGCGAGCACCGCCCGGCCGGCGGCGAGACCGGACCCCGTCCCGACGAGGGACGTCCGCGCTCCAACGAGACCGAGCCCCGCCCGGACGACGGCAGGCCCCGCACGAACGAGACCGAGCCGGGCCGCGGCGAGGCACCGCCCCGCCACGACGGCGGCGAGCTGACCCCCGGCGAGCGCCGCCCGGCCGGCGAGACCGAACCGCACCCCGGCGAGCGGACGCCCGGGCGTCCCGGCGAGGGCGAGGACGGCCCGCAGTTCCGGCGGTCCCGTCCCGGCGAGGAGGGGTCCGATCCCGCCGGCGGCGACGGCTCGACCCCGCCGCCCGACTCGCCGTCCGGCACGTCGGCGGACGAGCCCGGCGGCCCCCGCATGCCGCACCAGCAGGCCGAATGGGACCCGCCCCGGCACACCGACGACAGGTCGATCGACCTCGACCCCACCCAGCGGATCGTGGACGTCGGCCCCCTCCAGCCCAACTCGCGCTACACCGTGCACGAGGTCGGGCCGGACGGCAGGCGGACCCCCCGCAGCGTCGCCTACACCGACGGCGACGGCGAGGTCAGCCACGTCACGAACTACACCTCGGACGAACCGGGCGCCCGGGTCGTCCCGCCGAACGACAACGTCGACGTCACGCGGCCGGAGCCGGGGGTCACGCACCGGATCGACCTCGGCCATGTGAACCCGCACGTCTTCACCGGCGAGGAGAACGCCCACGGGCAGGGCTCGGCCCCGTCCGCCACCCGGTTCGAGCCGCCCGCCGACGCCGCGCCGCACCAGTGGCCGGGCCGGTACGACCCGAGTGCCGACGGCCCGTTCTCCAACCAGCCGGACCTGCCGAGGAACTCGCGCATCGAGGTCACGGGCCCGGACGGCAAGCTGCACGGCGTCTTCTGGACCGACGGCGAGGGCAACGTCACGCACGTCCGGACCTGGTACGGCGACAAGACCCGCGGTTTCAACCCCGAGCTCGGGGACAGCACGCGGACCACCGCGCAGGGCGTCCCCAAGCCGAACACCCACTACCTGATCGAGCCGCACGACCGGTTCGAGGTGGACAACCCCACCCGTCTCGACCCGCCCGACGCCGCCCGCCACGGCGACTTCACCGACAACGGCGTCGAGCCCGGCACGTTCATGTACCACACGGACGAGCACGGCCAGGCGGACGCGGCCAGCGGCCGTCCCGAGTACGACGCGGGCAGGAAGCAGCGCAACGAGGGCGTGCAGACGAACGTCGGCCACATCGGCGGCGGCAGTCCCCCCACCGCCCCGTCCTCGCACCCGGGCGAGTACCGGGGCGGGTCCTTCGACGGCGGCCACATCTTCCCGCACGAGGGCCGCGGCCCCGGCGAGCGGATCAACTACTTCCCGCAGGAGAGCAAGACCAACCGCGGGAACCGGGGCGAGGACTTCGAGCCCAGCGACAGCTGGCGCCGGTCGTTCGAGGCGCACCTGCACTCCCAGCACCGGGCCGGGCACTCGATCGACCGGGTCGACTTCTTCCCCGAGCCGAACGGCGACCGGGTCACGCCCGAGGTCGTCCACGTCCGCTGGACGGAGACGGTCCCGAGCCCCGTCCCAGGCGGGGAGCCCACGGTCTACACGCACTACCGGAGCTACCACAACCTGGAGCCGAGCCTTCGGACCGTCGGTTCCGGGGGCGACCCCGTTCCCCCGGGAAGCGACGGCTCCCACTCTCCGGCACAGCCCGGCGGGTCGGACGCGCCGCAGCCCCGCATGCGCGCCCCGCGCCCCGAACCGGGCGACCAACGCGTCGCCCCCCATGACACCCCCGCGTCCCCGGAACCGCGCACGGCCGACCCGTCCGGCGCCGAGCCGCGCACCGGCGAACCAAGCACGACCGAGCCACCCGCGAGCGAGCCCCGCACGACCGAACCGTCCGGGACCGAACCGTCCGCGACCGAGCCCCGCACGGACGACCCGTCCGCCGACGAGCCGCGCACGGCCGACCCGTCGGGCGCCGAGCCGCGCACCGGCGAACCAAGCACGACCGAGCCACCCGAAACCGAGCCCCGCACGACCGAACCGTCCGGGACCGAACCGTCCGCGACCGAGCCCCGCACGGACGACCCGTCCGCCGACGAGCCGCGCACCGGCGACCCGTCCAGCACCGAGCCGCACAACGGCGAGCCGCGGACCAGCGACCCGGCCGCCGCCGAGCCCGGTCCGGAGGCCGCCCGGCCGGAGGGACGGCCTGGCGACGCCGCCGGCCGACCCGACTCCGAGGCCGCGCGCCCGCCCGCCGACACGGCAGGGACACCGGGCACGACGGGGACGCCGGAGGCGGCGCGTCCGGACGCCCGTTCGCATTACGGCTGGTACGAGTCGGAGGCGCCGAGCACCGCACCGAGGCCGGAGGCGGGCGCCGGGTCCACCGGGCCGTCGTCCACGGTCGGCCCGCCGCGTCCGCGCGGCGCGGAGCCGGAGCCGGGCGGGAACGCCCCGAGGACGGAGGGCCCAGCCGGAACGGCGAACCGGGCACCGGAGACGGCACGTCCCGGAGAGACCGCCGCGCCGCGCGGCGAGACCACGCCGCCCGGCGGCGAAGGCGCCCGTCCGGAGCACGAGGACGCGCCGTCCACCGCCGGGACGGGACGCGGCGAGGACCCGGTGCGGCTGGAGAACGAGCCGTCCGGCGCCGGGCCCGCGCCGCAGCCGGACGCGCAGCCGAGGTCGCGGGCCGCGGAGCCTGAGGGCGAGCGGCCCCGCACGGCCGATCCGGAGCTGATGCGCCGGATCCAGGAGAACGAGCAGCTCCGGCAGATCGTCGACCAGGCGCGCGACACCGTGGTCAACGACCGC
The DNA here is from genome assembly GCF_017573545.1 of Actinomadura nitritigenes. Classification (GTDB taxonomy): domain Bacteria; phylum Actinomycetota; class Actinomycetes; order Streptosporangiales; family Streptosporangiaceae; genus Spirillospora; species Spirillospora nitritigenes. The sequence goes on from NZ_JAGEOK010000040.1 coordinate 60,108, forward strand.
GGCGACCGGCTCGGCGACCTGCTGGACGACGACCTGCGGACCCGGCTGCCGAATCATCCGGAGCTGGCGCGGATCATCGAGGGGAACGGGCCTCCGCCACTGACCCGGGCCGAGCAGGCGATCCACGACTCGCTGCTGGCGAGGCCGCGGACGCTGCACAGCCTGCTGACGCACCCCGAGGCCGTCCACATCCTGGAGGAGTCGATCCGGGAGGTGAACGAGCGGGGTCCCGACGCGGTCCTGGCCGAGGGGCCCGCCAAGCCCGTCCGGACGCCGCTGGAGGACTGGCAGACGCAGATCAGCGACCGGGTCATCGCCGAGATCGGCACGTCGAAGGCGCCGGGCCAGCCGGGGTTCGACCACGAGGCGCTGGACGCCGAGCGGGCGAGGGCCGGTGAGGGCCGGCCGGTGCCGAAGGACAGCCCGCTGGTCAACGACTACCTCGACGACCTGTACCGGGCGGCCGAGGAGCAGCGGGGCACGCTGCACGACGTCCTGCGCGACCTGGCGAACGAGCCCGAGGACGCGAAGATGCGGCCGGGCGCCAAGGACCGGGTGCGCGCCCTCGACAAGATCATCAACGAGAACAACGGCGACGCGTCCACGCTGAACGACCTGCTGGGCGGCAAGGTCCAGTTCGACAGCGTCGCGGACCTGTACCGCGCGCTGGACCGCGTCCAGGACGTCACGCGGCGGCACGGCGTCGACGTCGTCTCGATCAAGGACCGGCTGCGCAGCCCGCAGCCGAGCGGCTACCGCGACATCCGGATGACGGTCCGGATGCCGAACGGGCACATCGGCGAGCTGCGCCTGCACCTGCGGTCGTTCGACGCCGTCGCCGACCACGAGCACTCGCTGTACGAGGTCTCGCGGGACCTGCCGAACGTCGCCGACGAGCAGGCCGCGCGCGGTGAGCGCGAGCCGGGGCTGACGAACGAGGAGCAGGCCGTCGTGGAGGCGGTGAACCGGCGCCTCAACGAGCAGTTCAAGGACGCCCTGGACCAGGCGCTGCCGCCGCATCTGCGCAGCACGCCCGGGGAGGGGCCGCCGGAACCGCAGCACCGCGACGCCGAACCGCACCCGCCGTCCGAGGGCCGTCCGCGGCCGGAGCAGGCGCCCGCGCACGGGACGCACGAGCCCGCCGAGGGCGGCCACGAGCCCGTCCACGAGGGCGAGCCGGCCCATGAGGGCGAGCACGAGCCCGCACAGCCCGGCGACACCCCGATCCCCGCGGACCTGCCGCCGCACCTGCACGACGTGTTCCGCGGCAGCGACGAGACCCCGGCGGGCCGGTCGTTCCACGACCCGTCCGACCCGGCGATGCGCGACCTGGCGCAGCGGGTCCCGGCCGACCCGCACCGGTTCGTGGTCGACGGGCACGGCGACGCGGACGGGCTGCGGCTCGGCGGCGACCGCCGGCTCGGCGTGGACGACCTCGCCGACCTGATCCGCAACGACCCGAACTGGAACGGCCGCGAGGTGCTGCTGCTGGCCTGCCACACCGGCGACGGCGAGTTCGCCGCCCGGCTGGCCGAGCGGCTCGGCGTCCCGGTCGTGGCGCCGCACGGCCTGGCCTGGTCGGACGGCGACGGGAACGTGTACGCCTCGGCCGGCCACCCGGACGCGGACGGGCAGGTCCGGCCGGGCCTGCCGCCGGACGGCTCCTGGACCGCGCACCACCCGGACGGCACCACCGCGCCCGCGGGCGAGGGCGGCTACGCCCCCGGCCACCGCGGCGGCGACGACGCGCACCCGCGCGGCGACGCGGAGGCGCGCGGGCTGCGGGACCTGTTCCAGCGCCGCCGGAACTCCGAACCACCGGCCGGCAACGGCTGGGACGGCGGCCCGCCGCACGCCGGACACGCGGATCCGCGCCGTCCGGCGCCCGGTCACGGCACTCCGTACACCCCTGCGGCCCGTCCGGCCACGGCGCCGGGAGCACACCCGGGCGCCCATCCCGGCACGGACCCCCGCGTCCACCCCGGAGCAGCGCCCGCCGCCACCCCGGCCGCGCACCCCGGAGCCGCGCCCGCCGCGCACCCCGGCGCGACACCGGCCGCGCACCCGGGCACCCACCCCGGAGGCGCCCCGGTCGCGCACGCCGGTGCCGCTCCAGGCGGTACCCCCGGTGTCCGGCCCGGCACGAACCCGGTCGCGGGACCGGGCGGGCGGCCCGCCGCTCACCCGGGGACGGCTCCGGGCGGACGTCCGGCCGCGGGGCCCGGCGTGCCACCGAACGCGCGTCCCGCCGCGCATCCGGGCACCGCGCCCGGCGCACGCCCCGGCACGACGCCGGGCGGCCACTCCGGCGCGACGCCCAACGCCCGCCCAGGCGGCCCCTCAGGCGCACGCCCTGGCACGCACCCCGGCACCCACCCAGGAGCGCACCCAGGCACCCACCCGGGGACGCACCCAGGCGATCACAACCCCGCCGCCGGTCACCCCCAGCCGCACCAGCCGGGTGAGCATGCGGCAGGGCAGCATCCCGGCGCGCACCATCAGGAGATCGGGCACGTCGACTCCGACACCGTCCGCCGGTTCGACAGCGACCACGACGGCGAGCTGTACGGCGAGACGCGGCTGGCGCACGTGTACCAGCAGCTCCCGCCGCACCTCCAGCAGGCGGTGCACTGGTACACGGTGCAGTCCATGCCGAACCCGCACCTGCGGCCGGGCGCGGACGTCGGCCGGTACCTGAACCAGGTGCGGCTGGAGGAGAACTACGCGCAGCACCTGATGTACCTGAACGGCGGCCGCATGCCCGTCGACTCGCATGTGCTGAACGACATGTGGCGCCGCCCGGACCTGACGGACTACCAGCGGCAGATCGTCCAGTACGTCCTGTCGCACGAGAGCCCCGAGCTGCGGCTGCAGGAGATCTGGCGGCAGCACCAGGACCACGACCGGCTGCGCGAGTACCTCGGCGGCGACCCGACGCCGGAGGCGTTCTGGCGGCGGATCGCCGAGCTGGACCAGGCGCTGCACCAGCCGCTGCCGGAGCCGGTCGAGACGGTCCGCGGCCTGCACGACGTGTCGTTCCTGCTCGCTCCGGACGGCGCCCCGCTCGGCAACCGGGATCCGCGGATGCTGATCGGCATGACGCAGGCGGAGCCGGGCTACATGTCCACCTCGCTCGGGGTGAACCCGGCGGTGGTGGACGGCAACGCGTTCGAGTTCCGGATGCGGATGCGGCTGCCGGCGGGCGCGCACGGGCTCTGGATGGGGACCCGCAGCGCCTACCCGGACCAGCGGGAGCTGGTCCTGCCCCGCGGCACCCGGTATCGCATCACGAACGTCGTCCATACTGGGTTCACCTGGTCGCGGACCGCGGCCGGCGGCTGGGTGCAGCGGCCCACGTTCGACATCTGGGCGGACGCGTATCCGCCCCGGTGACGCCGCGCGAAGGGAACGCGGCGCGGCCGGGACGCCGCGCCGAGGGGACGCCACGCAGATTCGGAAGGGACAGATGCCATGAGCACCCCGCCTGACCCGGGCGGTAGCAGCGGGTTCCCGGGCATGCCCTGGCCTCCCGACCCTTCGCGGCCGCTGCCGTCCCCGGGCGCCGCCCACGACCCGCTCGACCTGCCGCCGCCGCCGGCGCCGCAGGGGGAGCCGCTCCCGCCGCGGGAGAGCTACGAGCGCTCCACCCGGCAGCGGGTCCTCTACCTGCCGGTCATGGCCGGCGGCGACCTCCTCGGCTACCTGTGGGCCGCCGAGAGCAACACCAACGCGTGCGGGTTCATCCGCAACCTGGCGTTGTTCGAGCGGAGCCTGGACGCGTCGTCGCTGTGGAACCGGCGGCTGGACCAGTCGTACGACGAGGGGCTGCCCGCGCAGGACGCGGTGCGCCGGTGGCGCGGCGCCCCGGAGGACCCGGAGGGCGGCGCGATCCCGGCGGACGCGCAGGAGCAGTGGGCCCCGGGCCTGACCGAGCTCGGCACGTCGCTGAACCCGGACGCCCCGCGCTCGCCCGGCCCGCTCGTCCAGGACGGCCTGTACCCGGACGGGACGCCGGCGGACCGGTCGAAGGGCTGGGGCCCGCTGGTCAGCGCCCCGATGCCGGCGTACCCGGAGGAGACGGCCGGGCCGGTCGTGCACCTGCCGGTGGTGCTGGGCGGGAACCTCGTCGGGTACGTGTGGGCGGCGGTGTCCGGCGACGCGGCCGGCTACCTGCGGCGCGTCCCGGCGGGCCGGGCCGGGGAGATCGCGACCGGGCTGTGGAAGGCCCGCCTGTCGGACGCGTTCGAGGCGGGCGTCCACGCCGTCCAGGCGATCCGGGCTTTCCGCGGACTGCCGGAGGACCACCTGTCCGGCACCGTGCCGGCGGACGCGGCCGAGCAGCAGGCCCCCGGCCTGGAGGACCTGCGGCGGCTGGCCGAGCAGTGACCGGCGGCCACGACCTGGGGCGACACCGCCCTATCCTCGGAATCAACCCTCACGTTCGTCACAACGGAGATCGACTGCAATGAGCCCGGCGAGGAAGACGCGACCGCGCTACTTCACCTACAACGAGCGGCCGGTCGTCTTCGTGGAGCCGCCGGGCGGCGGGCTGGACTGCGTGGCCTGCACGCCGTGGGCGGGCGATTTCGTGCGGGAGACGCGCTACTTCAGCGAGATCAACTTCAACCGCGACGCCGACATCGAAGAGCTGCCGTACGAGGACTTCGTTCCCGCGGTGGAGATCTTCCGGGCGCGGAACGGGCTCGGCGAGGGCGCGGTCAAGGCGCTCTACGAGACCATGGACGGCCTGGAGAAGACGGCCGAGCAGGAGCGGCGCCCGCTGAGCGCCGAGGAGCGGGCGCTGATCCGTTCGATCAGCAAGCGGACCCATCCGCTGTTCGAGGAGTACCTCGGCGGCCGCGGCCTGGCGGGGACGCCGCCGCCGGTGCCCGCCGCGCTGCGGATCGCGCGGGTCTTCGACGAGGTCGGCGCGGACGGCACCCCCCGCTACGACCGGCCGGCCGTCCCGGAGCACGAGCGTGAGGCGCTGCTGCGCTACCTGCGGGAGGCGCCGATCGTGCTGGCGGCGCGCGGCTACGACACCGACCGGCTCGATCCGGCGCGTCCCGCCGAGGTGCCGCTGACGTACCACACCGACGGCACGTGGATCTGGCCCGGCGCCGTCCACTACTACCTGCGGGTGCACGGCGTGCCGCCGGAGCCCCGCCTGGTCGGGTACGCCTCCGCCGAGAACTTCCGGGTCCCGGAGGTGGACGAGGAGACCCGCGCCGAGGCCGTCGCGACCATCAACCGGCCCGCGGAATGACCGCGGACCCGCCCGCCGCCCCGCAGGACGGGTCCGGCGCCTCCGAGGACGAGCACGCCGCCCCGCAGGACGAGCACGACCTGACCGGCGCGCTCGCCCCCGAGAGCCCGATCCTCTTCTACCGGGCCCGCCGCCTGCTCGGCGACTGGACCCGGGACGCCGCCGACCGGTTCAGGGTCGGGCGGCCGGAGGACGGCTGCTGGTCGGTGCTGCGCGCCGGCGACGGCTGGCGGTCCGTCCGCACGGACGGCGGCCGCCCCACCGCCGGTGAGGTGCGCGAGACGGCCCGCGCGGCCGTGGCCCACGCGGTCGGCGGCCTGCTCACCGAGGCGGGCACCGGCCTGAACCCGAAGGTCTTCCAGATGGCGGGGATCATCCGGCCGGCGCCGGACGACCTCACCGACCGGGGCCCGTGGTACCTCACCGAGACCGGCGAGCGGCTGCGGGCGGAGTCCGAGGGCGCGCCGCGTCCGGGGCCCGAGGTGCCCTGCGTCGCGCTGGAGCGCCTGCTCGGCCGCGAACCCGGCTACTTCGCGCTGCGCCGGGAGCCCGCCCCGGAGCGCGGCGGGTTCGTGACCGTCCATCGGGTGTTCGAGCTGGCCGCGCACGACCAGCTGCCCGGCGGCCCCTCCGAACCCGCCGAGACCCTCCCGGAGGGCACCGTCCTCGACGGCTACGGAGACACCGGCCAGGTGTTCCTGTACGAACCCGGCACGCCGTTCCACAAGCGCGGCATGCAGGGCATGCCCGAGATGTACGAGCACCGCTTCTACGAGGTCCGACGGCCGCTGCACGTCCACCCGGCCTTCCCCCTCGAGCACACGATCGTCCCGCGCGGGCGGACGACCGGCACCGGACGCGGCTTCTACCTCGTCGACTCCATAGCCGGCCTTCTGCGGGACGGTGCCCTGGCCGAGACCACCGGACCGCGAGAGGAGGCCGCACCATGACCCCGGAGGACGAGAAGGCGCACCTGCAGGGCCTGGTCGACGAGATCCTCCGGCTGCTCCCCGGCGGCTGGCGCGACGTCCGGCTCTCCTACCGGGCCGTCGGCGGCCACGAGGTGATCCAGCTCACCGGCCACGAGGACGGCACCCGCCCCGGCGCTGTCGCCCGCGCGGCGCGGCTGATCCCGCACAGCGACGTCCCCGCGCTGCTGCGCCGCCACCGGGAGATCACCTACCACCCCGACTACGGCGCCTGGCCGTCCCTCGCCTACTCCATCTGGAACCGTCCGGACGGGCCGGAATGGGGCGTCGAGGCCGACCAGCCCGACGAGTTCGCCTGGGCGGACGAGATCGCCCCGGCGGACGCGGCCGCCGAACTCGCCCGGTTCCCCCGTCCCGACGCGTACGTCCCCGGCTGGCTGGGCCGCCTCGCCGCGCTGCACGCCGCCGGGGAGGCGTTCGACCCGGAGAGCCTCCGGACGGCGCCGCAGGACGAGAGCGACCTGGCCGACCGCCTCCCGCCCGGCCTGGAAACCCTGTTCGCGCGGGCGCGCGATAGGCTCGCCGCCTACGTCCCCGGCGTGGACCGCCTCCGCGTCGGAACCGTCGCCGACGGCTGCTGGACGATCGCCCGCACCGGCGGGGCCTGGCTCGCCATCGGCCCCGACGGGTCCGTCCGCCCGTTCGAGGACCCGCGCGCCGCCACCGTCCACGCGATGGCCGGCGTCATGGCCGGCGCCGGAATGGAGATCAACAGCCAGGTCCTGCACGCCGCCGGCGTCATCACCAGGCAGCGCGCCCCCCGCAAGAAGCAGGACGCCTGGTCCCTGGCCACGGCGACCGACTCACCGGTCAACCGCACCTACTCCTCGCCCCGGCCCACCGCCCCGGGCCCGTACATCGGGCTGGACGGAATGGCCAACCGGCCCGGCGGATACTTCGTCTGCTTCCCCGGCCCGGCCCCCGAGCACGGCGCGTACGTCTCCGTCCACGAGGTCTGCCGCCGGCTCGCCGAGATCGGCCTGCCCGTCGCCGCCCCCGAGCCTGAGCCCGGACCGGCCCCCGAGCCGCCGGGCGAGACCCTCCCGGTGGGCAAGGAGGTCGACACCTACCACGACCCCGCCGACCGGTTCGTCTTCGAGATCGGCACGCCCTGGCTGCGCCGCGGGCACAACAACCTGCACGGACTCACGTACCGGGTCTACCGCGTCCAGAAGCCGGTCCGCGGCCGCCCCGTCCTGTTCGACGCCGGGCCCATCGGCTCCGACACGCCCCCGCCGGAGACCGGAATGGGTTATAGCCTGGTCGACTCGATCGCCGACCTCGTCGCGTCCGGCCACCTCGTCGAGATCACCGGGCCCGGCGGCGAACCCGGCGCCACCGTCCACCGGCCAGAGGAGCAGCCATGACCCAGCCCGCCGGTCCGGCCCCCGGCCGCGGCCCCCTCCCCTACGACCAGGCCCGCTACCAGGAGCTCACCCGCGGCATCGCGGGACTGCTGGCGCGGTCCGCCCCGTCCGGCTGGCGCCGCGTCGACCTGCGGATCATGATGACGGTCGCGGTGTCCGACGCCGTCCTGACCGTCGCGATGGAGGACGGCACCACCCGGGCCGCCGAGATGCCCCGCGACGTCCTGGACATGGCCGCCGAGCTCCGCTCCATCATGTACCGGCGGGACCGCGGCACCTGGCTGAGCATGCGCGTCATGCTCGACCCGCCCGGCTCCTACTACACCGCCTTCAACAACGACTACGACCCGCACTGGGACCCCGAGATCCCGGACGACGCCTACGCGCAGGACCTCGCCGCCTTCCCGCGCGCCGAGGAGAACGTCCCCGGCTGGCTGCGCTCCCGCGCGGGCCTCCCGCCGCTGCCCGCCCCGCCCGTCGAGCCCCTCGGCCCCGTCGAGCAGAAGGACCTCCTGGAGGACGTCACCTCGCTGCTCGTCGACGCGCTCCCCGCCGGCTGGCAGCAGGCCGACGTCTACCACAACGCCCTCGGCTCCCACGCCGAGACCGTGTCGCAGCTCCTCATGTGCAACACCCACATGCCCCGCCTGTGGACGCCGCCGCCCGCCGCCGACGACCTGTTCGGCCGGCTCCGCCGCGGCATGTACGCCGACGGCCTCGGCACCTGGTTCACCGCCCGCTACGTGCTGACGTTCCCGTTCTCGTACCAGGTGGAGTACATCCGCGACGCCGAGCCCCGCTGGAAGACCCGCCCGGAGCCGTCCGCCTACGCCGAGGACCTCGACCTGTTCCCCCGCGACCCCGCCGACACCCCGGCCTGGCTCCACCCCCGCGCCTGACGCCGGGACGTCAGCGCTTCAGGGCGTCGAAGATCTGCGGCAGGAGCATCACGTTCTGGTTCTGCTGCGGCACCCGCAGGATCGGTTTGCCCGCGCCCCGCGCGTGGACGAAGTACCAGCCCTTGTCGAACGTGACGCCCTCGATGCCCTCCCAGCCGCGCGACACGTTCCCGCCGACGAACCCGTTCCGGTCGATCCGCACCTTGCCGACGTCCACCGTCCGCCCCGCCTCGACCGCGGCGAGGAACTGCCGCAGCAGCCGCGGCTCCACGTACGTCCGCGACAGGTCGACGAGGAACTGCCAGTCGGACGGCGGCGTGTTCGCGCGGAGCCCCGTCTCCTCGAACGCGATCGCGGGCGCCTGGTTGACGGGGAAGAACCCGATCTCGAAGTGGTAGTCGGTCGAGGTGTGGACGCTGCCGATGTTCAACGGCCCCCGCATCCTCGTCTGCACGGCCGTGTACCCGACGAACTCGGCCTTCGCCAGCTCGATCGTCGTCCCGTCCCATGTGATCGCATGCGCGTCGGCATGCAACTCGACCCCGTAGCGCGTCTTGTGCAGCACCGGCCCGTACTGACCCTGCGCCTGCTGGGGCATCGCCTGCTGGGGCATGGGCTGCTGGGGCTGGGCCTGCTGGGGCTGCTGAACGGGCGTCGCATTGACGTGGTCGGTCCACTTCGTCCCGTCCCACCAGCGGTGCCCTCCCCCACCGTACGGGTCCGCGTACCACCCGGCCTGAGTCACGATGCACACCTTCCAGCGAAGCCGACCGACCGCTCCGAAGATATCCGCTCCCGCCCCGCCGGTCGCCCCCGCGACAGGGCGCCCATGACGTAGGAGCCGATCAGAAGGGATCTCTGCTTGATCGTGTCATGCTCACCATCAAGGCGATTCCCGACCCGAAACCCACGATCGCGGACGCCACGAGAACCAGGGCACCGATGCCGTCGTACCAGGACAGGCCATACGCCAGCAGGAACACACCCATGGCCGACATTGGAAGAATAGACGAAAGGAATTCCGTCCAGATCGCGCCGCCGCACGGCCCGCCCGATCCAGATCGTCAAGGAAACGAAGGAGAGGGCGAGGAGGGCGGCACCGACCACGACTTCGAATTGCTTCACGGACGGCAGCCCCTCACCAGAGATCTTCTATGCCGCCCCAGATGCCACCGCCCGTACCGGCGAGCGTTCCGCCGATGGCGGCTCCGGTGGCCATTCCGGGCGGCCCACCGATCGAACCGATCAGACCACGGTGCGCATATCCGGCCACAATAATGGAGCGGTCGCGCGCGCCCATCAGGTCAGAAGAGGCCGACGCAATGCGGCTAGTTGCCGACCGACATCATCGTGACCTGCTTCTCATTCGCCGAAGCCATCGAGGCCGCGATGACCAGCGAGTTGTTGCCTGCGGCGATCCAGTAGATCTCGCCCCGCGGAGCGGGGGTCACCTCAGCCGGGGCTGTCTGCCCGGCGGTCGCCACTTCGATCGATCCGTCAGGTCGGACTCCGTAGGCCCGGGTGCCGTCGAATGCCACTTCCCGCACTCCCCCCGGAAGGTCCACGACCGAGGCTCGGGCTCCGCCGACGGTCACCGACCCGACGGATCTGGAGGATCAGCTCATGGGAATCCTCTTCGATTCCCCGCTCGAAGATTCCGCAACCGGCATCGTTGATGCCGACGAACCTGTCGCCTGCCGACGACAGCGGAGAGTCGTCCGGCGTCAGCGTGCCATGACGCCACGCGGCTCGCCCTGACGCCGCGTCGACCGCGACGACGGCGTTCCTCACGCCGCATGTGACAGGAATGGCAAGCCAATTCTTGCTGACGTACCGTTTCGTCTCGACGCTGTTGGGCTGGGTCAATCGCGACGCGTCCGGCGTGCAGCCGTAGAGCTGCTCCCGGCCGATGGTCCATTTGACGCGCCCGGTCAGGCCGTCAATGCCGCGGACGGTGTGGGTATCGAGCGAAGCCACCGGTACCGTCGCCGACCCGGCCAGCACTCGGAGGCCGTCGGAATACGGGATCAGCGCGCCGGACGGCGCCTGTGATCGCCACGAGACCAGACCTGTGGATGCTCGGACGCCGATCCAGCGGCCATCGCGAGCGGCGATGACCACGTGCCGGCCGCTGACCGCGAACGCCGCGACTCCCGAACGGTCGAAGGAGGCGCTGCGCCACAGGGTCGCGCCCGTCCGGGCGTTAAGGGCCTCGACACCCTGTGGAGAGGCCGCCACCAGGACTCCTTCGACCAGGGCCAGGTCCCTGAGATCGCCCGCCTCTCGAGCGAGGGTGAACGTCCTCGTCCAGGCGGCGTGCCAGCGCCCCGGCATAGGGCCATCGACGCTGATCGGGGCCACTGGGGTGGTCACGGAGGGCGAAGAAGAGGACGAATTCGTAGAGACACAGTTCGACAGGAACGCACATGCGAGGGCCAGGGCTGCCGCCTTGCCGGCTCTAACCGTCATGAGCGCCCTCTCTGCGGAGAATCCGAATCCCGGGACTGCGGCCATGCCGACGGTCAGAGGTTCTTCAGACGTTCCGTTAGGTGGTCACTGCGAGGGATGGTCATGCATGGTCCTCTGCGAGGTCCGCGACGAAGATTCGGCGGGATCTTTCCGTGCAGGGCAGGATCAGTCAACCTTCAGTCAGAAAGCCGACCTGGTGACATGACGACATCGCGCGTCTTACCGTGCTGACGGTACCGCCGGCCGTTGCCTGGGCAAGGAGCCGAGCACGTATCCACCGGCTTCCGCAACGGCGGGGACGGCTTCGGTTCGGTGTTAATCTCGCGGCGATACGGATGACGGACTCGCACGGTTTGGGGGCTTGGGCGTTGGCTGAGGGTTCGCGGCCGGAGTTCGTGGCTCCCGATCAAGGGTTGGACGGGTCGTACCGCGAGGCTCACGAGACCGGCGGCGGCGACGAGGCCGGGCCGGAAGGCGTCGCACCGGAGCCGGTTGCGGAGGGCTCAGAGCAAGCCTCAGGGCCTGAGAGGCCGACGCGGAGGTCCGTCCTCGAATGGGCGAAGGATAGGCCGCGAGTCGCGATCCTAGGGGCGGTCGCGGCGGCCGTCGTGATCGGCGGCGCCGTGGTCTGGGGGACGTCCGGGACGGATGAGAAGCCTGCGCCCCCGGTTCATTTCGCGGCGCTTCCGGACGCGTGCCGGTCGCCGTCCACCGCCGTCCTGTCCAAGTACATGCCGACTGCGGGGAAACCGACGCCCGACACCGGTGGAGTTTCCGGCGATCAGCAGTACGCGGCCTGCGACTGGCGAGAACCGCTCAGCGCCGAGAAGGGCAAGACGCTCACCTCTCGGCATCTGCGGGTCGCGATGCGCTTGTTCGTCGGGGCGCCCGGCCTCGCCGACGCCGAGTCCGACTACCGGTCGGCCTGGCGGACGTCGAAGCAGGGAACCGTCACCGACAGCGTCGGATCCATCCACAACGAGGCGCCGGTCCTGACGCGCGGACTCGGGGACGAAGCCTTCCTGCATCACACGGTCACGACGACCGCGCTCGGACGCAGCGGCACGTCGAGAATGGTCGTCCGGACGCAGAACGCCGTCATCACCGTCGACTTCGACGGCGCCACCTACCCGCTCGACCATGACGGGGTCGCGGTTCAGCGGAAGGGCGTCCCGCTGGACGAATCGGTGACGCGCGAGGCCGCCCAGGCCGTCGCACGCGATGTCACCACGGCCCTGTCGTCCTGCAGGACCTGCGTGCGCCGCTGACCCGGGCCGGCGTCCGGCCCGGGTCGGCGACGATCACTCGGGGGGCGGCGCGAGGTTCGGGTTGGGCTGCCCGTGAGGCGCGGGAGGCGCCGTGCCGGGCCCGCTCTGAGGCGGCGCCAGGTTAGGGTTCGGCCGTCCCTGCGGCGGCGCCTGGAACTGCTGCCCGCCGCCCTGCGGAGGCAGCGGCTGACCGCCGGTGTGGCCGCCGAAGGACGGAGGCGTGCCCGGCCGGTTCATCGGCTGCGGCCCGTTCGGGAAGGGCCCGGCCCCGTACGGCCCGCCCGGCCCGCCGCCTGCGCCGCTCGGCTTCCGGCGCCGCATCACGACGAAGAGCCCGGCACCGACCAGCACGACGACGACCACGATCCCGCCGATGACCAGCGGCGCGTTCGAGCCGCCGGAGTCACCGCCGCCGCCCTTCGTCTTCGGCGCCGCCTGCCCGTCACCACCGGCGGGCTGATCGGCGGCGGCCTTGTCGAGGCGCGCGTAGACGGGATTCGGCGCGTTCTGCGGAACGTTGTTCTTCAGCGCACGGGTGATGCTGATGACGCCGTAGCCGAGTTGGGCGTCCTTGCCCGGCTCACCGAAGTCCTTCGCCGTGTTGGTGAGGACCTGGACGGTCCGGCGCGCCGTCATCTGCGGGTACTTGCTGCGGATGAGCGCGACGGCCCCGGACGTCAGCGCGGTCGCCTGGCTCGTCCCCTCGCCGTTGTTGTAGACGTGCCCTGTCTTGCCCATACCGCCGACGCCGGCGCCCGGCGCGGCGACCGTGACGTAGTCCTGCCGCTGCGTGTGCTCCCACGGCTTGCCCTGGTGGTCGACGGCGCCGACCGCGAGCACGCCCGGGCAGGAACCCGGGATCTCCGCATCGTTGTTGTAGTCGCCCGAGTTGCCGGCGGCCGCCACGACCACGACGTTCTTCTTCTCGGCGTACTTGAGGGCCTGGACCATCTTCGGCGGGCAGTGGTTCGGGTAGACCGCGGCCGATGACCCCTGCGAGAAGTTGATCACTTTGGCGCCGTGGTCCGCCGCGTAGCGGATCACGGCGGACGTGGCGTCCGGCGAGAGACCCGGCTCGTGCATCGGGAGGATCTTCGCTTCGGGGGCGATGCCGTAGAACCCGGTATGCGTTCCCCGAGACGCGATGAGGCTCGCCATGGCGGTGCCATGGCCCTCGTTGGGGTCCTGGTCCCGCGTCGCGTCATCGCCCGTGGGCTGCCCGGACGCGTTGAAGGCCTTGCCCGGCACGACGGCGTCCTTCAGATCGGGCAGCGATGCGTTGACCCCGGTGTCGACCACCGCGACGGTCACGCCGGCGCCCTTGCTCTGAGGCCACACGTCCGTCCTGATCCCCCAGGAGTCGAACCACCACTCCTTCTGCTCGACAGGTCCCGCATGGGCCGCGGTCACCGGACCGAGAGCCAGGCCCATCGCGGCCGCCGTCGCCGCCGCCGCTTGGATCAGCCGTCGCATTGTCCTATCCCATCCAGATGCGGAAAGGGCGGACGGAGGTTCAGGCCCCGTCCGCCCTGTTCACGTCGTCGGTACCGCGGCGATCAGCCGATCACCGGAGGTGCGGTGTCATCGTCGGCTCCCCAGACGTCGTCGTCCTCGGACAGCCAGGTGGTGCGCTCGCGCTCCTCTTCCTTGCCGTTGCCGTGTCCGCCGTGGCCCATGGGCATGCCGCCCATGCGTCCGGCGCCGGCGCGTCCGGCCGCACCGGCCGCGCCGAGGCCCCCGCCGGCGGCACCGAGGCCGCCCGGGGTCGCACCGAAGCCGCCGAGGCCGCCACCGGCGCCCGCTCCTCCGCCGAGACCGCCCGGGTCGGCGCCGAGGCCGCCACCGGCGCCGCCGCCGGGGAGCCCGCCGCCACCGCCGCCACCGGGGAAGCTGGACAGGTCGCTGCCGAGGCCGCCGCTACCGCCGAGGCTGCCTCCGCCGCCGTGGCTCCCGCCGAGCCCGCCGGGGTCGCTGCCGAAGCCGCCGGAACCGCCGCTGCCGGTCCCGCCAGGGAGATGCGGCCCTCCGTCGCCGACAGGTGCGAACGGGCTGGAACTACCGGAGCCGTACTTGCCGAGGCCGCCGGGGTCGCTGCCGAAGCCGCCACCGCCACCGGCACCGGCACCGGGCAGCCCGCCGCCGCCACCACCGAAGCCGCCGCCGCCACCGGCGCCGGGACCATTGGGTCCACCGGGGAACGTCGGCTTGTCGCTCAGCCCACCGTGGTCCTCCGGGAGGTCCTTGGTGATCTGGGTCGGGTGGGCGTTGAACGCCTCGCCGGTCCGGTTCAGGAACCGCTGCATCAGTTCCCGGCCGTGCTTGTCGTCGCCGCTGGTGTGGATGAGGCCGTCGCTGGCGTCCTGGCCGGCCTGCTTGTACCAGTCGAGGATCTGCGTGCCGTACCAGGTGTAGGTCGAGGCGTTCGTGTGGCTGCTGTTCGAGAGATTGATCGAGGTCGTGTGGACCTGCTGCAGCTGGGCGACCGCCTTCTTGGCCTCGTCGCCCTTCCAGTGCTTGACGAGCGTCTCGGCGAATCCGCGGAGCGCGGTGCTCATCTCCGCAAGTGCGTCCGCCGCGTCGGAGTAGGCGGTGCCGGCCTCTTTCACCGGTTCCGAGTTGATGCTCGACAGCTTCTTCTTGACGTCGTCGAGGCTCATCCCGTCGGCTGTCGGCTTGGACCACGACTGGGAGCCGCGGATGACGTAGTACTCCTGGCCCATGGGCTGTCCCTCCCTCCGTTCGGCGGGTTACTTGAAGTTGGCGTTGCCGCCGGGGTGGACGCCGTTGACCTGCTGCTGGGTCTTGCCGTGAGCGGCCTCGTAGCCGTCGGCGGTCGCCTTCAGCTTCTCGATCACGCCGTTGTAGGCGTCGGTGATGTTCTTGATGTACGTGCCGAAGCCGTCGCGCGACTGGTTCGCCAGGTCGACGAAGCTCTCGCTGCCCGGGACGCTGCCGAGGTTGCCGGTGGTGATGGCGATCTTCTGGACCTTCGCGAGCCGCTGCTGCCAGCCGGTGAACTCGCTGTGCATCTTGCTGGCCAGGTTCCGCAGTTCCGTGGGGTCGACCTCGTACCCGTCGTCCGCCTCGATGCCCCACTTCCCGTCGTCGGGCTGGGACTTGCGCGGGACGGAGTTGGAGGGATCCGTCGGGCTCTTGGCCGGGATGCCGTACTGGTAGTAGAGCTGCCGCTGCTCGTACTCGGGGAGGTCGTTCCACTCCTGCTGGGTCAGCCCGTGCTGGGTGTGGACCTGGGTGTACTCACCGGCACCAGTCGTGTAGGTGTAGTCGACCTTCGAGAGCGCTTCAGGCGGCAGGTTGTACTTGCTCATAGCTCATCCTCCTGGCGAATGGCCTCCGGACCCCCCTGGCGCGCCTACGCCGTGCGGCCCGGCGGGGGCGGCACGACGTAGGCGGTCCAGCGGTCGTTCAGCCCCAGATGCCCTGGTTGCGGCGCTCCGCGGCGCTGTAGTTGCTGTGGGCCTCGCCGATGACGACGCCGAGCTGGTTGAGGACCTGGCCCATGTGGGCCGCGGCGGCGTCCCACGTGCGCTTGGCCTCCCAGTAGGCGCCCTGGGCGTCGCCCTCCCACTGGGAGAGGTGGCGCTCGAGCTGCGACTCCAGGTCGTGGAGCTCGTCGGTCAGGGCGCGGTAGGCCAGCGAGAAGTCGGCCTGCGCCTGCTGCATGGTGCCGAAGTTTGCCTTGGTGTAACTGTCGCTCACGTCACGAGTCCTTCGCGTTCAGGGGTTCGGCGGGTGGAGGGGCGATCAGGTGCCGCCGTTGAGCAGCTGGTTGATCTTGTTGACCGCCTCGGTCTGCTCCTGCTCGGTCGACTCGTAGGTGATCTTCGTGTGCGTCAGCTTCTGGTGCATGCCGTCCAGGGCCGTGCGCACCTTGTTCATCTCGGTCTGGAACTCGTTGAAGACCCGGTCGAAGGACACCGCGGCGTTGCCCGCCCAGCCGGACATCAGCGAGGACTTGTGGCTCTCGAGCTGGCTCTGCAGGCCCTTGACGATGTTCGCGGAGTCTTCGATCCGCGTCGCCGCCTGCTGCATTGCGTTTCTGTCGACTGCGGACTGTCCACCCACAGTGTCACCTCCGTTTGCGAGTCTGTGGCGCCGCGCCGCGGGAGCCGCAGAGAGCCGGCGCACGGCCTGCCCGGGGAGCACTCCTGAGGCACGAAATGTCAGCGATCATAGGTCGTATGTCCCGCCTATGTCGACGCGAATGATGATCTAGCGGTTCGTCCCGGGATGAGAATGTTAGTGTGATCTGCATCACGCCCTTTTTCGGACAGTCACTGCGTCAGCCTTGGGCGGTCGGAATGGGCTTTCGGGCCTGTGTCGGGTCCAGCGCGGGGCCCTGCGGGATGAGGTGCACCACGCTGGACGGCACCGGGGCGGCCTTCTTCGCGTCGTAGCCGAGCTTCTTCGCGACGTCCGCCGACGGCAGCGCGAACCGGATGCCCTGGTCGTTGACGAGCGACAGCGACCCCGAGCCCTCGGTGGCGGTGGACGAGTCGCCGCTGCCCGGCACGAGGCTCATCAGCGCGGCGCCGCCCGGCGGCAGCACCATCTGGTCCACGGTGCTGGACCCGCCGGCGGACCCGGACCCGAGCACGCCCGCGGACGGCGCGGGCAGCGACCCGCCGACCGTCAGGTGCGACGCCGACGACCCGACCGGGAACACCGAGCACAGCGGGGTGGCCGGGTCCCACCGGACGAACTTCGGCAGCGTCGGCGGCAGGTTCTGGTCCAGCAGCCGGGTCTTCGACGCGATCTGCTGCGCGGACGACACGTCGGTGTCGACCGGGCGCACGCTCGCGCCGGGGTACGCCTGGCTCTCGTTGGGGTCCAGCAGCAGCAGCTGCGCCTGCGTCGCGTTGATCAGCGACAGGCCGTCCTGGAGCATCACGTACCAGAGCGTCTGCCCGCCCGCGCCGGTCTGCGCCCGGAACACCTGGCCGACCCGCGCCTGCCCGCCGCCCGGCCCGGGCACCGCCTTGCCGCGCCCGGGGACGTCCGGGGCGCCGAAGCCGCCGGCGGACGGGATGGCGTTCAGCCACTTCGGCGGGACCTCGGCGGCCTCGGGGCCGTTCGTCAGCACCGGCACCTGGTTCTGCGGCAGCGACAGCTGCATCCGGTGGTCCTTCCAGATGACCCACGGGACGCCGCCGGCCTGCACGACCACCGCCTCGCCGTCGGAGAGCCCGCGGCCGCCGACGTCCCGCCCGGCGGCGAGGGCGGTGAGCTCCTGCGGCACGCCGTTCGCGGCCTGGGTCTCGCGGACGCACACCGACCACGGGCCGCGGATCAGCTGGCCGCTGTCGGGCAGCGAGTCCGGCGCGCCCTGGATGCCGATCATCGCGCCGCGCTCGAACCCGTCGAGCGACTTGCGGGACACGGTGCGGCGGGAGACGTTGTCGGAGTCCAGCGCCAGCATCGCCGAGGCGTAGTTGGCGACCGGGAACATCTTCTTGGTGTTGGCGTCGTAGATGTACTTGGTGCCGGTCTCCTTCTCGATGATGAGGACGCCCGGCTGGTCCAGCCCCTTGGCGCCGCCCGGCGACAGCACGCCCCAGATCCCGAACACCGCGACGACGAGCAGCCCGACCATCACGCCGCCGAACGCGGCCGCCGACAGCCGCCGCATCGGCGACTCGGCGACGTCGGGCTCGCCCTGCAGCAGCGCCAGCCCGACGCGCTGCGTCATCAGGCGGTGCGCCTGGTAGAGATCCCGCCGGCTCTGCATCAGCGCCTCACCCGGCCAGCCCGCGGACGCGGGAGTAGACGTCCAGCACCGCGAGCGCCAGCGGGATCAGCGAGATCATCACCAGGACGTCGAGGATGTCGCCCCAGCGTCCCCAGAACGGCGTCGGCTTGTGCGTCGGCAGCCACATCGTCACGCCGACCACGACGCCGACGAGCAGCAGCAGCGGGACGAGGGCGGCGGCGAGCGCGACGACCTGGCTGCCGTGCACCGCGATCCCGATCACGGTCAGCACCAGGCCGAACAGCCCGACGACCAGCATCCAGGCGCGCTGCGACACGCCGCGGAAGACGCGGGCGCGCAGCAGCAGCGACACCGACATCACCGCGCTCGTCGTCGGAGCGGCCCACCCGTCCGAGCCGAACAGGAACAGCATCGCGCCCGCCGCGACGAGCGCGACGGACGCGATGAGGCCGGTGGAGAAGCGGTCCGCGGCGGCCGTCCGGGCGAGGACCATCCGGCCGTCGACGGTCTCGGTGTCGCTGCGCAGCTCCTCCGCGCTGGCCGGGACCGGCGGCAGCGGCACCCGCGCCAGCTTGAACGACAGCGACGGGACCGCCGCGATGAACATCATCACCACGACCGCGGCGACGGCGGCGATCCCCGCGGCCGGCAGGTCGTCGAACGCGAACCCGACACCGGAGCCGACCGCGCCGACGAACCCGGCGAACGCGACGCCGAGGAAGACCGGCAGCCCGTCCGCGACGCCGAACGCGGCGATGATCGCGGCGAGCGCGGCGACCCCGAACCCGGCGAGCAGGTGCGGCGCGCCGAGGTCGGACAGCTCCACGCCCTTGCGGGCGGGGGCGAGCGCGCCCGCGAGGAACGCGTACGGCAGCGCCGCGTACCCGAAGACGACGCCGGCGCCGGAGTCGGCGACCGCCCGCGACAGCGCGATCGCGACGACCAGCGTCAGCAGCGCGATCAGCCCGGCGGCGACGGCCGGGACGATCCACGGCGGGCCGGACAGCGCGATGACGGCGGCGCCGACGGCCAGCGCCGCCCCGGCCGCGCCGAGCCCGAACGAGCGCGTCGTGGTCGGCCGCCAGCGGTCCGAGCGCTCCCGGATGCCGGTCGCGATGACGTCGGCGACGTCGTCGAACGACATCTCCGGGAGCTGCGCCATCCGCGGCCGGAAGTAGAGGATCTCGCCGTCCCGCACGCCGAGCGCGCTCGTCGTCTGCGCCGGGTCGAAGGGGCTGCCGTCCAGCCGCTGCAGCACCCACCCGGAGTGCGCAAGGCCGGCATCGGCCATGTTCTCCCCGGCGGCCCGGAGGAGGGTGGGCAGCATGTGGGCGAGCGGCACGTCGGCGGGCAGGGACACGTCGACGCGCCGCCGGGGCGCGACGATGGTGACCCTGCACAGTTCGGTTGTGGCGGGGGAATTCACGGGAGCTCCCGTCCTCCAGGTCAGATCGCGGGCTGGATCCGATCGACGCGCAGCTTAGGATGTGGCGTCCGATTAGGCTAAATCAACACCGAATCAACAAAAGACTCCACCAGCCCGCGGGTCGGCCGTGCTCCCCGCCGCCGTCCGGCCGCCCCCGGGACGCGTTGGCCCGCGGAGGGAACCCCCAGGTGAGCACGATCCTCGTCAAGCGCAAGGAGCGCCGGAAACCGCCCCCTGCCCCGAAGGGCGAGCTGCTCCTCGAGTCCCCGCCGGAGATCCCGGAGATGCAGAGCGGCGGCATGCAGGCGGTGCTCACCTACCTGCCGATGGCCGTCATGCCGGTGATGATGGGCCTGATGTTCCTCGGCGGCGGCACCAAGTCGCCGATGATGATGATCAGCAGCGGCGGCATGGCGCTGGCCATGGGCGGCATGATGATCGGCCAGCTGGGGCGCGGCTCCGGCGAGCGCAAGTTCAAGCTGAACGGCGCCCGCCGCGACTACTTCCGCTACCTGAGCCAGGTGCGGCGCCGGGTGCGGCGCGCCGCCGAGCAGCAGCGCGAGTCGCTGGAGTGGAACAGCCCCGCCCCCGACTCGCTGTGGTCGCTGGTGATGAGCGCCCGGATCTGGGAGCGCCGCCCCTCCGACCCCGACTTCGGCAACGTGCGCGTCGGCGCCGGCCCGCAGAAGCTCGCCGTGCAGCTGATCCCGCCGGAGACCAGGCCCATCGAGGACCTGGAGCCGATGACGGCGGGCGCGCTGCGCCGGTTCGTCCGCGCGCACTCCACCGTCCCGAACCTGCCGGTCGCGGTGTCGCTGCCGTCGTTCGCGCGGATCCTGCCGATGGGCGACCTCGACGCGGTCCGCGGCATGGTCCGCGCGATGATCGCGCAGCTGACGGCGTTCCACTCGCCCGACGACATGCGGGTCAGCGTGTGCGCGTCCGCCGACACGATGCCGCACTGGGACTGGGTGAAGTGGCTGCCGCACGCGATGCACCCGACGCTGACGGACGCGGCGGGGCCCGTCCGGCTGATGGCGACCAGCCTGTCGGAGCTGGAGCGGATGTTCGGCACCGAGGTGAAGGACCGCGCCCGGTTCACCCCCGGCCTGTCGCAGAACGACCTGCCGTACCACGTCGTCATCGTCGACGGCGGCGCCGTCACCCCCGACTCGCAGATCGGCTCGGACGGCATCGAGGGCGTCTGCGTCATCGACCTGAGCGGGCACGTCGCGCCCACCGCCGACAACACGATGCTGCGGCTGCGGGTCGCCGCCGACAAGATGGCGATGCTGCGCCGCGACCGCACCGGCAAGGACGTCGCCAGCTCCCTCGGCAGGCCCGACCAGTACAGCTACGTCCAGGCGGACGGCCTCGCGCGGCAGCTCGCGCCGCTGCGGGCCAGCGCCGCCGCCGGCGCCGAGCTGGACGCGCTGTCCGCCGCGACGACGCTGACGACGCTGCTCGGCGTCCCCGACCCGACCCGGATCGACCCGGGGCAGGCGTGGCAGCCGCGCGCCCCGCGCAACCGGCTGCGCGTCCCGATCGGCCTGGACGCCGACGGCCGCCCCATCGAGCTCGACATCAAGGAGGCCGCGCAGGGCGGGTACGGCCCGCACGGCCTGTGCATCGGCGCGACCGGTTCCGGGAAGTCGGAGCTGCTGCGCACCCTCGTCCTCGGCCTGGCGATGACGCACTCCTCGGAGGTGCTGAACTTCGTCCTCGTCGACTTCAAGGGCGGCGCGACGTTCCTCGGGATGGACGGCCTCCAGCACGTCTCCGCCATCATCACCAACCTGGAGGACGAGCTCCCCCTCGTCGACCGCATGTACGACGCGCTGCACGGCGAGATGGTGCGGCGCCAGGAATGGCTGCGGCAGGCCGGCAACTACGCCTCGCTGCGCGACTACGAGAAGGCCCGCGAGCAGGGCGCCGCGCTGAAGCCGATGCCGACGCTGTTCGTGGTGCTGGACGAGTTCTCCGAGCTGCTGTCCGCCAAGCCCGACTTCGCCGAGCTGTTCGTCATGATCGGACGGCTCGGCCGGTCCCTCGGCGTCCACCTGCTGCTCGCGTCGCAGCGCCTGGAGGAGGGCAAGCTCCGCGGCCTCGACACCCACCTGTCGTACCGGATCGGCCTGCGGACGTTCTCCGCGATGGAGTCGCGGGTCGTCCTCGGCTCCCCCGACGCCTACGAGCTGCCGCAGGCGCCCGGCAACGGCTACCTGAAGATCGGCACCGAGTCGCTGACCCGGTTCCGCGCCGCGTACGTGTCCGGCGCGTACCGCCCGGACGAGGAGTCCGCCGCGCAGAACGGGCGGCAGGGGCCGCGGCAGCTCGCCCAGATCGTCCCGTTCACCCCCGCCTACGTGCAGCCGCGGATGCAGGAGCAGCCGCAGCAGCACCAGGACGGCAAGGAGGACGACGGCCCGCAGATCAGCCTGTTCGACCTCGTCGTCAAGCAGCTCGCCGGGCACGGCCCGCCCCCGCACCAGATCTGGCTGCCGCCGCTGGAGGACCCGTCCACCCTGGACCAGGTCCTGCCGAACCTCCAGCACACCCCCGAGTTCGGCTTCACCACCGCCGGGTGGGACGGCCGGGGCCGGCTGCACGCGTTCGCCGGCATCGTCGACAAGCCCTTCGACCAGCGCCGCGACCCGATGTGGCTGGACCTGTCCGGCGCCGCCGGGCACGTCGGCGTCGCGGGCGCCCCGCAGGCCGGCAAGTCGACGCTGCTGCGGACCCTCATCACCTCCCTCGCGCTGATGCACACGCCGCAGGAGGTGCAGTTCTACTGCCTGGACTTCGGCGGCGGCTCCCTCGCCCCGCTCGCCGACCTCCCGCACGTCGGCGGCGTCGCCAGCCGCCTCGACCCCGACCGCGTCCGCCGCACCGTCGCCGAGGTCTCCGGCCTGCTGGAGTCCCGCGAGCGGTTCTTCACCGAGCGCGGCATCGACTCCATCGCCACCTACCGGCGGCTGCGCGCCACCGGCCAGATCCCCGGCGACGGATTCGGCGACGTGTTCCTCGTCGTCGACAACTGGCTGACCGTCCGGCAGGAGTTCGAGGCGGTCGAGGCCACCATCACCGACCTCGCCGCCCGCGGCCTCGGCTACGGCATCCACGTCGTCGCCGCCACCAACAAGTGGTCGGAGTTCCGCCTCACCATCCGCGACCTGTTCGGGACGAAGCTGGAGCTCAAGCTCGGCGACCCGTACGAGTCGGAGATGGACCGCAAGCTCGCCGCGAACGTCCCCGAGGGCCGGCCCGGCCGCGGCATCACCCGCGAGGGCCTGCACTTCCTCGCCGCCCTGCCCCGCGCCGACGGCCGCGCCTCCTCCGAGGACCTCGCCGACGGCGTCAAGCAGCTCGTGCAGGCCGTCCAGTCCGGCTGGCAGGGCCGCCCGCCCGCGCCGCAGGTCCGGATGCTGCCGGACGTGCTGCCGCTGGCGTCGCTGCCGCAGGTGTCCGAGACCGGCAAGCGCATCCCGATCGGCATCGACGAGGACACGCTGTCGCCCGTCCTGCTGGACTTCGAGAACGACCCGCACTTCGTCGTCGTCGGCGACAACGAGTGCGGCAAGTCGAACCTGCTGCGCGTCGTCGTCGACGCCGTCAAGGCGCGGTACACCCCCGACGAGGCCCGCATCATCATGCTCGACTACCGGCGCGCCCTGCTGGACTCCGCCGAGAGCGACCAGGTCATCGGGTACGCGGCGTCCTCGACGGCCGCGGCCGGGCTGATGAAGGACGTCAACGGCGCCCTCGTCAACCGGCTCCCCCCGTCCGACCTGACGCCCGAGCAGCTGCGGAACCGGTCCTGGTGGAGCGGGTCGGAGCTGTTCCTCATCGTGGACGACTACGACCTCGTCGCCACCCCGTCCGGCAACCCGCTCGCGCAGGTCGCCGAGCTGCTGCCGCAGGCCCGCGACATCGGCATGCACCTGGTCCTCGCCCGCACCATGGGCGGCGCGGGCCGCGCCATGTTCGACCCGGTCATGCAGCGGCTGAAGGACATGGCCACGCCAGCGCTGGTCATGTCCGGCAACAAGGACGAGGGCAACCTGTTCGACGTCCGCCCCGGCCCGCTGCCCGTCGGCCGCGGCACCCACTCCGACCGCCGCGCCGGCAAGCGCCTCATCCAGACCGCCTTCCACGGCGAAGCGCCGTAACGGGCACATCCGAAGAGCCCCGGGCCGCCGCGCCCGGGGCTCTTCGCGTTCCCGCCGCGCTCGACTTCATATTCGCTCGAGGTCGCGGCATGGCCGCATGCCCGCCGACCTCATCGCCGCGCTCGACGCAGCCCCCGCCGCGACCCGGCTACGCGCGTGCACCTACCACCTGCTCCGCACCGCGCCCGGCGCGTTCGTCGCCGACATCGGCTGCGGCACCGGACGCGCCATCGCCGAACTCACCGCCCGCGGCGTCCGCACCACCGGAGTGGACCTCGACGAGGAGATGATCGCCGCGGCGCGCACCCGCCACCCCGACGCCGACCTCCGCGTCACCGACGCCCGCGCCTCCCGTTCGCGCGACGGCGAACTCACCGGCTGCCGGGCCGACAAGGTCCTCCACGACCTGCCCGTCCCCGCCCACCTGCTCACCGAGGCCCACCGCGTCCTCGCCCCCGGCGGACGCATCATGCTCTGTGGCCAGGACTGGACACCCTCGTCGTCGACTCCGCGTTCCCCGACGTCACCCGCACACCCGTCCACGCCCGCCCACGCGAGCCCGCAGAGCCATTCCAGAGCAGCCGCCGCATCCCCCAGCTCCAACGGCTCTCCGGCAACAATGCCTTCGGCTATCTCCTCCTCCCAGCCGTGCTCCTCAAGGCCGTGCTCTCCAGACGGCGGTCTCCCGGTGTTCTGCAAGACCGATAACGGAGAAAGGGTGTTCGGGTGGTGGGGTGGCGCTGGCGTACGGGGCCGCCCCTCCAAAGTCAAGGGCGCCTTCGGCGTCGCTTCGCGATGGACTTCGTCCACCCTTGACTTTGGAGCCTCTGCGGCCCCTGAGGCAGCGTTAGGGGCAGGCTCCGCCTGCCCCGCCCCGGGTCGCGCCACCCCACCACCCCCTTCCGTCACTTCATTCGTGAAGTCGTCAGAGACGATGGGGGTCGAGGGGAGTCGATGAGATAGGCCGTCGCTGCGGAGCGGCGATTGACCACGAGCAGATCTCTGTCGCTGCCGCCGCCCAGGCGTAGCCGGAGCCCTGGTGGCCGGGCGCATGTCGACCTACCCGGCTGGCCATATGGCCGCCGGGTCGGTCGCAAGAAAGAAGAGAGTTATGCGGCCCAGTCGAGGGCGGGGTCGTCGGGTGGGCCGATGTCGCCCGGTGGCCCGGCCCCGGTCGCGGATCCTCTGGCGTCGGCTGGTGGCAGCAGCCGGTAGATGTACCGCCCGTCGTGATCCTTGCCGATCTGGATCTGGTCGGGGTTGGTGTGCTTGAACCGGTTGTGCCACCCACAGGTCAGAGCGAGCTGATCGATGTCGGTCGGCGACCGCCCGAGCGCCCATCCGTGGACATGGTCCACTTCGCACAGCGTCCCGGGCACCTCGCATCCCCGCACCGCGCAGGACGGGTAGAGCGTCTCCAGCACCTGCCGCTGCGCTGCCGAAGCGAACCGCTCCCGATATCCCAGGTACAGCGGGGTGTTCCCACGCCCGAGCAGCAGGGGCGACACCCCGGCGGCCAAGGCGATGCGGCGCGCCTGCGCGGCGGGGATCGGGGTGCCGTCGGTGAGGCGGGCGGGGGCGTTGCCTCCGGTGAGGGTATCCAGGTCGCAGATCACGGTGACCTTGGAAGCCTTGTGCCCGCCCGACAGCACGCTCGACAGGGCGGCTGCGGTGCGTTCGGGGAGGTCACGGCGGTCATCAGGCCCGGCCGGCTTGGCCAGCGGCGCCAGGGTGCCGTCCCAGATCGCGGCGTCCTCGGGGTTCAGCCACCCCTTCACATACCGGCCGCCGTCCAGCGAACGCGTGGTCGTGAGCCACGATCTGTCGTAACCGCGTTTGGTGTCCTCATCGGGGGCGTCTTCGGTGTCGTCGCGGTCGGCGATGAGGTCGCGGATGCGGCGCCCGAACGCGGCGACCTTCCCCGCGGAGAAGCCCTGGTCGACGAAGCCGAGCAGGGTCGCCTCCGCCTTGGCACAGTCGATGTCGTCCAGGCGGGAGACCGAGTCGGCGACGGTGACGGCGTAGCCGTAGGACAGGTCTCCGGAGGCGAGCTGCTCGACCACCTGCGGGAGGCGACGCCGCTGCCGGGCAAGGGTGAGGCGCTCCTTCACCCGGTTGTCGCGCATGCCGAGCCGGGACCGCAGCCATGCTTGGGTGGAGGGATATCCCCACCGGGCCTGCTCTTTCGTGGCGTCGACTCGGCCGATGAAACCGGCGAGCGCGCTTTCCTGCATATCGGACGCGGCCACGAGGGTTTCAGTCAGTTCCAGGCACGCGG
>NZ_JAGEOK010000041.1 GCF_017573545.1 Actinomadura nitritigenes
GGCGGGCACGCCGGAAGGGGAGGAGGGAGCGGCGACCGCGGGCGCCTCGGAGACCTGACGCCGCGTCCCGCGCGGGCGCGCCGTTCGGGCGTCCCGCGCGGGAGCGCCATGCGCCGAAGCGTCTGGCACGATCGGACGCATGTACGAGCGCTTCGCCGACGAGTACGCCGCGCACGCCGAAGTGAGCCCCCACAACGCGCTCTACGACCGTCCGGCCGTGCTGGGGCTCGCCGGGGACGTGCGCGGCATGACCGTGTTCGACGCCGCGTGCGGGCCCGGCTTCTACGCCGCCGAGCTGCAGGAGCGCGGGGCCCGCGTGCTGGGGTGCGACGCCAGCCCGCGGTTCGTGGAGCTGGCCCGCGAGCGCACCGGCGGCCGCGCGGACCTGCGCGTCCACGACCTGGCCGAGCCGCTCGACTGGGTCCCCGACGGGACGGCCGACCTGGCCGTCCTCGCCCTCGCGATCCACTATCTGGACGACCGCGTCGCGCTGCTGGAGGAGCTGCGCCGCATCCTCGCGCCGGGCGGGGCACTGGTGCTGTCGACGGAGCATCCGACGGCGAAATGGCTGCGGCTCGGCGGCTCCTACTTCGACGTGGAACCCGTCGAGGAATCGCTCAGCGATGAGCGCGACTGGCCGATCCGCGCCTGGCGCATGCCGCTGACGGACATCTGCGCCGAATTCCGCCGCGCCGGGTTCCTCATCGACGAACTCCTCGAACCCCGTCCCGTCCCGGAGATGGCCGAGAGCCATCCCGAGGACCACGCCCTGCTGAACCAGGTCCCGGCCTTCGTGGCCTTCCGGCTGATCCCGCGTCCCGGCTCGGCGGAGGCCCCCGCCTAAACTGGCCGGGTGCCGTCCCGTAGCGCGCCCGCCGAACCGGTCACGCCCGATCCGCCGGGCTCGATCGACCGCCCGCTGCTCACCCAGTCGTGGCTGGACGTGGCGCTGGTGCACTGGGCGGCCGACCCCGCCGACGTGGCGAGACTGCTCCCGGCGGGCACCCGGCCGGACGCCTTCGACGGCGCCGCCCACGTGGGCCTGGTCGCCTTCCGGATGCACCGCGTCGGCTGGCTCCGCTTTCCCGGAGTCCCGTACCTCAGCCGTTTCCCCGAGACGAACGTCCGCCTCTATTCGGTGGACGGGAACGGTCGGCGCGGCGTCGTCTTCCGTTCCATGGACGCCTCGCGCCTGATCCCCGTGCTGTTCGGGAGGATCGGTTTCGGGCTGCCGTACCTGTGGTCGCGGATGTCGGTCCGGCGCGTCGGCGACACCGTTTCCTACATCAGTTCAAGGCGCTGGCCGGGACCGCGCGGCGCGAGCTGCAGAATGGTCGTCCGCATCGGGGAGCCGATCGGCGAGCCGACGGATCTGGAGCATTTCCTGACCGCCCGGTGGGGGCTGCACAATGCCTCCTTCGGCCGGACGATGTTCCTGCGGAACGCCCATCCGCGCTGGCCGCTGCACCGCGCCGAACTGCTGGCCTGCGACGAGGACCTGGTGGCCGCCGCCGGGCTGCCCGCGCCGGAAGGCGAACCGCTGAGCGTCCTGTACTCGCCCGGCGTCCCCGTCCGTTTCGGGCTGCCGTCCGGCTCCCCGCGCGCCGATGCCTGACCCGTCAGGCGCCCTCGATCTCGATGCGCACGCCCCGGCTCCCGCCCGCGGCGTGGAGTTCCAGCGTGCGGGCGGCGAAGCCGGACGGGACGTCGAAGAGCAGGTAGCCGCTGAAGGACGAGCCGGCGGGCAGCGGCCGGGACGCCGCCCGCACGTACCTCTTCGAGCGCGACGGGCTCAGGAGCAGCGAACCGGGCCGCCTGCCGTCGCCGCCGTGCAGGCGCTGCGCCGCCGCGTCCAGGCGGAGGGGCGCGGAGCCGGTGTTGGCCGCCGTCAGCCGGACGCGGCACCAGGTACCGGTGGCGGCGATCCCCGTGATCTTCACGCCGCACCGGGGGCCGGACGCGGTGAACGTCAGGTCGCCGTCCTGGACCGGGGTGCCGAGGGTGCCGCGCACGGGCGCGGCGGCGTGCCGATGGAAGGCGTAGGCGCCGCCCGCCAGCGCGGCGGCCAGTAGCAGGACCAGCGCGGTGAGGAGGCGGCGCGGGCCCGCCGTCCGGCCGCCGAGGAGCCGGATGTCGCGGATCGCCAGCCAGCAGATCTGCAGGGTGGCGGCGAGGTCGGCCACCCCGATGAGCGGCAGCAGCCACCCGGCGGCGGACCGCCGGTAGCTGTTCAGGACGAGCAGGACGGCGAACGCGACCAGGGCCTGGACGCCGAGGACGGCGCCGAACGCCCGCCCGATCCGCCGCACGGGCCGGACCGGCTCCCCCTGCACGGGTGGCCGCGGGTCGTAGGCGGGCCAGGCGACGGGCCCGGGCGGGTCCGGGCGGGTGGTCTGCGTGTCCGACACCGGCACCACCGTAAGGGGCGCCGATTTCGCGATCGGCTTTTGGCCTGAACCGGCCGGACGCGGGGCGAACCGGCAGGGGACCCCGCTCAGTGGACCCTTGGGAAAGGCGGTAAGTTCTGCGCTATGGGGGACTATTGGGGCCGGTCTGTCCGTGTCGTCGCGGGGGCCGCGGTCCTCGCCCTCGCGCTCGCCGCCTGCCAGCGGTCCGCGGCGGAGAAGCCCAAGGGAACGGCGCCTGTCGCGCCGCTGGCGCCCGCCGTCGGGCAGAAACCGGACACGGCGGCGGTCTGGCGGAAATGGGGCCTGAAACCGCTGGTCCCTGCGCCGGCGCCGCCGGTGGACAAACCGCTCGAACTCCCGAGGAAGGGCCCGGCGAAGGTCTTCGAAAGCGTCCCCACCAAGGACCGCGTCGTCTTCGTGACCCTCGACGACGGGCAGGAGAAGGACCCGAAGTTCGTCGAGATGATGAACGACCTCCGCGTGCCCGTCACGATGTTCCTCACCAAGGACGACATCCAGGACGACTACGGGTACTTCAAGCCGCTGCAGGCGCTCGGCGACCGCATCCAGGACCACACCATCACCCATCCGGTGCTGCCCACGCTCGGCCTGGAAGGGCAGAAGCACGAGATCTGCGGCGACCGCGACGCCCTCACCGAGCAGTACGGGACGGCGCCGACGCTGCTGAGGCCGCCCTTCGGGCGGTGGAACTCGCTGACGCAGCAGGCCGCGCGCGAATGCGGCATCAGCGGCATCGTGATGTGGCGGGCGTCGATGCAGATCCACGACTTCCAGTACGACGACCCGAAGAAGGAACTGCACCCGGGCGACATCCTCCTCGCGCACTTCCGGGGCCCGAAGCAGCTCAAGGGCGAGACGATGACGCGGATGTTCGCCGATCTGCTCAAGCAGATCGAGAGGCGCGGGTTCAGCGTCGCGCGGCTGGAGGACTACATCAGCGTTCGATGAACACCCGGACGCTCTTCACCGACGGGTCCGCGGTGTCGGGGATGACCATTCCGGCGTCGACGCCCGTCCGCAGGTAGTCGAGGACGGGGGCGGTGATCCGCTCGCCGGGCAGGACGGCCGGGATGCCGGGCGGGTACGGGGTGATCATCTCGGCGGAGACGCGGCCGGCGGCCCGGTCCGCGGGCACCTGCTCGGCCGGGCCGAAGAACGCGTCGCGGGGCAGCACGACCAGTTCGAGCCGCAGCTCGGCCGGCGATGGCACCTTCACCTCGGGGACCCCGGTGAGCGAGCCGGCGTTCGCGCGCAGGTCGCGGAACGCGGCGAGGAGCTGCCCGACGGTGTCCTCGTCGTCGGCGAAGGTCAGCTGCGCGCTGATCCGGCGGTGGTCGGCCAGGTGCATGTTGATCCGGTGGTGCTCGCGCAGCCGGTCGGCGACGCGGTAGCCGCTCGTGCCGAGGCCGGCGAGGTCGACGACGATCGGGAGCGGGTCGAGGTCCCGGGCGAGGCCGGGGCCGGTGAACTCGTCGCGTCCCTGCACGTCGAAGCCCATCTCCGCCAGCTCGGACCGCGCCCGAGCGGCCAGCTCCAGGGCGTTGCCCAGCAGGTCGCGGCCGTGCTCGACCATCTGCCGGCGCCACCCGTCCAGGCCCGCGTACAGCAGGACGGACGGGCTGGTCGTGCCGAGCAGGTCCTCGCGGGCCTTGAGCACGTCCGGGTCGACGAGCGGGCCCTGAAGGTGGAACACCGAGCCCTGTTCGAGGCCCGCGCCCATCTTGTGGACGCTGGTCACGCACACGTCGGCGCCGGAGTCCATCGCCCAGGTCGGCAGGTCGGGGTGGAACGGCAGGTGCGCGCCCCACGCCTCGTCCACGATCAGCGGCTTGCCCCGCTTGTGGCACTCCTCGGCGATCGCCGAGAGGTGCGCGCACGTCCCGTACGGGGTGGGGCTGGTGACGAGGGCGCCCTTCGCGTCGGGGTGCTCGTCGAAGCGGGCGGCATAGGCCCCCGGGGACGGCGGGTGGGCGAGGTGCCGCTCGGCGTCCCATTCGGGCTCCACCCAGATCGGGCGGATGCCGGCCAGGATCAGCCCGGACACCACGGACTTGTGCGCGTCCCGCCCGACCAGCAGCTTCTCGTGCGGGCCTGCGACCGAGAGCATCGCGCTCTTGACCGAGAGCGAGCTTCCGCAGGTGGAGAAGAACGTCGTGTCGGCGTGGACGGCGTCCGCCATCAGCTCCTGCGCGTGCTCCAGCACCCCATTGCTGGACGTCCGGTCGTCCAGCCCGGACATCGCGAGCAGGTCCGACCGGTACACGGCGTCGCCGAGCACCTCGCGGGCGCGGGGATCGGCGCCCCGGCCCTGCTTGTGGCCGGGTGGGGTGAACGGGACCTGACCCTCCCGGTGGTAGGCGGCCAGGGCTTCCAGAACGGGGGCTCGGGAGTGGTCCATCCCGGCCGTGTTCCCCGCGGCGGGGCGCTCTAACGGGCGCGCCGGGCCGGGCCGGCGGCCGATCCGGTGGCCGGCAGGGCGGACGAATGGGACGGCCGACACCGGGTAGGGCGAACGCCATGAACGATCGCATACCGGCCGAGGCGGAGCTGGCCTGGGAGGACTTCCACCGGCTCGTCAACATGACGTCCGACGAGCTGCGCACCTGGCTGCTCACGGACGCCTCGGGAGAGGAGGCGTTCCCGGCGGAGCCGGAAACCGGCGTCTCCGAGCTCGGCGCCCGTGTGGTGGACCTGCTGCGCAAGCGGAAGGTCGACCTCACCGACGGCGACGCCGACGTGATGCGCCAGGTCGTGGACTACGTCGAGGAGCATCTGGACGCCCCGCCGCCGGACGGCGCGAGCAACGAGCGGTGGCGGCACGAGCTGATGACGGTGGGCCACGACCCGCTGCGCCCCGAGCCGTCCAGCGCATAGGAGGGATCATGCCGAACCCGCAGCAGCCCGAGATGAGGCGGTCCGGCCGGACGGCCGTGACCGAGGAGCCGGCGCCGGAGGCCACCGACCCCAAGGGAACGCGGGCGAAGGGTCACGCGCACGGCACCGACAAGGGGAACAAGGGCGGCGGCAAGGGCGGCGGGACACCGCCGGACCAGCAGCCCCCGCACCCCGACTAGCGGACAGGCGCCGAGGCCGCCCCGGCCTCCCGGGGCGGCCTCGGCGTGCGGCTTCCCGGAGCGGACGGACGGGTAGGGGCGGAAGGTGCTGGAGCTGTCGGCGGGGCAGGGGCTCGTGCAGATCGGGGAGCTGCTGCTCGCCCTGGTGCTGTCGGCCTGCATCGGCCTGGAGCGGGGGCTGCGCAACAAGAGCGCGGGCCTGCGCACGCACACCCTGGTCGGGCTGGGCGCGGCGCTGTTCATGCTGGTCAGCAAGTACGGGTTCCAGCACGCGCCGGGGCCGGTGTCGTTCGACCCGTCGCGGGTGGCGGCGCAGATCGTGTCGGGCATCGGCTTCATCGGCGGCGGGCTGATCTTCGTCCGGCGGGACGCGGTGCGCGGGCTGACGACCGCGGCGGTGGTGTGGGTGACGGCGGCGGTCGGGATGGCGGCGGGCGGCGGCCTGTGGCTGCTGGCGATCGCGGTGACCGGCGGGCACTTCCTGGTGGTCTACGGGCTGAGCGCGCTGTCGCGGCGGCTGCCGATCGAGCGGTTCCGGCCCACCGGGGTGGCCCGGCTGCGGCTGGTCTACCGGGACGGGCGGGGCGCGCTGCGCAGGGTGCTGGTGGAGTGCACGCGTCCGGACGGCGCGGCCCGTGGAACGCGGTGGTGACGCTGGTGCTGGAGGGACCGGGCTCGATCCCCGACCTGGCCGCGGCCCTGGCCGAGCTGCCCGACATCGTGGGGGTCACGGTCGGCTCCGACCACGACGACGACAGCGCGTGACCCGCCGCCACCTGACCCGCCGGGGCCGCGTGGTCGGCGCTGGGCGATCCGCTAGGGCGCCTGGGTGTGCGGGCGGTAGCCCTCGTCCTCGCCGCCGGGCGCCTCGGCCTCGGCGTTCGGGGGGTCGGTCTTGCTGGGGGTGTGCTCTTCGGCGAAGTCGTCGTCGACCTCTTGCGGCGCGCCCGCCTCGGCGCGGCGGTCGGCGAGCGGTTTGTCCTCGTCCCGCTTGTGTTCGGCCATGGGGTTCCTCTACTCCGGTGGGCGGCGGATAAACGCCTAAAGTGAAGGCATGTTGTACGGGCGGGACGAGGAACTGGCCACGATCGACCGGCTTCTCGGCCAGGTCCGCGAGGGGCGCGGTCGGACTCTCGTACTGCGCGGTGAGGCCGGCATAGGCAAGACCGCTCTTCTCGACCATGCCGCTGCGGAAGCGTCCGGCATGCGGGTGCTGCGCGGTACCGGTGTCGAGTGCGAGAGCGGGATGCCGTACGCCGGTCTCCACATGCTCCTGAGCGGGCACCTGGACCGGATCGATTCGCTGCCCGACGCACAGGCGCGCGCGCTGCGCAACGCCCTCAACATGGGCGCCCGCCAGGACGCCGACGGCGGTGACCGGTTCCTCGTGGGACTGGCCGTCCTGACCCTCCTGGCCGACCTCGCCGAGGAGAAGCCGCTGCTCTGCCTGGTCGACGACGCGCACTGGCTGGACGGTCCGTCCGTCGAGGCGCTGCTGTTCGCCGCGCGGCGCCTGGAGGCCGAGCCCGTCGGGCTGCTGTTCGCGGCCCGCGACATGGACGCGCCGGAGTTCCCCGCGCCCGGCCTGCCCGAGATGCGGCTGCGCGGGCTCGACAGGGCCGCCGCCACCGAGCTGCTCGCCCGGCACGCCGCCGAACTGCCCCGGCACGTCCACCACGAGATCCTCGCGGCCGCGACGGGCAACCCGCTCGCCCTCCTCGAACTGCCCGGGCTCCGGACGCAGGCGCACGACGCGTCCTCGGCGTACGAGCGGATCCGCCGGTCGTACGCCGAGAAGATCGCCGCGCTGCCGGAGCCGTCCCGGACGCTGCTGCTCCTCGTCGCGGCGGACGACGCCGGCGGGATCGGCGCGATCATGGGGGCGGCGGAGCGGCTCGGCGCGTCCGTCGACGACCTGGAGCCCGCCGAGCGCCGCGGCCTGCTGCGCTCCACCGCGGACGGCCGGCTGGAGGTGCGGCACCCGATCGTCCGCACCGCCGCGTACGGCGACGCGCCCCTGAACCTGCGCATCGCGGCGCACCGCGCCCTCGCGGAGACGTACCGGGAGCGCGGCGACCGCTGCCACCACGCCTGGCACCTGGCCCGGTCGGCGACCGGGCCGGACGAGGCCGTCGCGGCCGTCCTGGAGTCGACGGCGGGCGACGAGCGGGACACCGGCGGCAACGCGTCCGCCGCCGCGATGTACGAGTCCGCCGCCGCGCTCAGCCCCGACCCGGCGGCGCGCGGCCGCCGGCTGGCCACGGCCGCGCGCGCGTACGCGTTCGCCGGGCTGACGGACCGGGCCGTCGAGCTGGCCGCCCGCGCCGAGGCCGATCTGGACGACCCGCGGGCGCGCGCCGACCTGACGCTGATCCGCGCGTCCCTCGCCGACGAGCAGGACCGGACGAAGGAGGCGTACCGGATGTTCGCGGAGACCGCGGCGTCCGTCGCCGAGCTGGATCCCCGCCTGTCCGGCTACCTGTTCTTCCAGGCCGCGGGCGCGGCCGCGAACGCGGGGGACTACGCCGCGGTCGACGCCATCGCGGCGCGCGGCACCGAGCTGGAGCTGCCGAACGCGTCCCACCTGCGCGCCCTGTCCCGGGTGTTCGCGGGGCAGAACCCGCTCGCGGCGTCCGGCGACATGGCCGGGGGCGTGGCCGCGCTCCGCGAGTTGATGGACGGGATGAACCTGTGCTTCGGCCCGCGCGACCGGGTCCGCGTCGCCCTGTGGCACATCCTGATCGGCGACATCGAGGGCGCCGCCGAGACCGCCGCCGAGCTGGAGGCGCGGTACCGTGAGCAGGGCGCGATCGGGCTGCTGGCGCCCGTCCTGATGATCCGGGCGCGGGCGCGGCTGATGCTCGGCCACCACCGCGACGCGCGCACCGCCGCGACGGAGGGCCTGCGGATCGCCGCCGACACCGGGCAGCACCGCATCCGCGTCTACCTGGAGACCGTCCTCGGCCTTCTCGCCGCGATCGAGGGCGACGAGGAGCGCTGCACCGAGCTGACCGAGGAGGCGCTGGCCCGCGCGGTGCCGCCGAGCAGCGTCCACGCGGCGGCGGCGCGCGGCCTCCTCGATCTCGGTCTCGGCCGCCACGAGGCCGCGCTGTCCCGGCTGTCGGACGTGGTGAGCGGGCCGAACCGGCAGGGCGCGATCGCGAGCCTGCCCGACCTCGTCGAGGCCGCCGTCCGCGCGGGCCGCCCGGAGCTGGGGGAGGACGCCGCCGGGTGGTACACGGGCTGGGCGCGGCAGATCGGGCGGCCGTGGGCGGAGGCGATCGCGCTGCGCTGCGCCGCGCTGCTCGCCCCGGACGGCGCGGCGGACGCGATGTTCGCGGAGGCCGTCGAGCTGCACCGCAAGGGCGGCACGCCGTTCGAGCGGGCCCGTACCGAGCTGCTCTACGGCGAGTGGCTGCGGCGCTCGCGGCGCCGCAACGACGCGCGCGCCCAGCTCCACTCCGCGCTGGAGGCGTTCGAGCGGCTCGGCGCGGCGCCGTGGGCGGAGCGCGTCCGCACCGAGCTGCGCGCGGCGGGCGAGAGCCTCGCCGCCGCCGGCGCCGACGCGGGTGGCGACGATCTCGCCGCCCGGCTCACCCCGCAGGAGCTCCAGGTCGTCCGGCTCGCCGCGGCGGGCCTCAGCAACCGGGAGATCGGCGCGCAGCTGTTCCTGAGCCCGCGCACCGTCGGCTACCACCTCTACAAGGCGTACCCGAAGCTGGGCGTCGCGTCCCGAGGCGAGCTACCGCACCTCGACCTCACCTGAGGGGGCGGGCCGGGGTGACCTCGTGGGAATGGATCACGAGGTCGAGGAGGGCGCCGGGGGACGAGCCGGGCATCGCGTGGTCCGCGTCGTCCTCGGGACGGTAGCCGGGGCCGATCACGCGGATCGGCGCGGGGGCGGCGAGCCAGGCGGCGACCTCCGCCGGACGCGGTCCGCGCAGGTCGAGCAGGTAGTGCGGCGGGCCCGCCTGCCCGAGGACGGCGTCGCCGAACGCGGCGGGCGGCGGCGGGACCGGGACGCCGCCGTGCACCGCGCCGTGGTCGAACGTCAGCCCGACCGCGAGGTAGCCGTTCCCCAGCGCCTTGCGCAGGCGACCGCCCGTGTTCGTGCGCTCGGACGGCCCGCTGGTGACGCGCTCGCCGTTCGCCGCGTGCGCGAGGCCGCCCCAGTAGACGACCTTGGAGCGCGTCCGGTCGTGCCACCAGAGCAGGTTGGCCGCCATCCGCCGCTCGCTGAACGGGATGATCCCGTCGGCGGGCAGGCCGTGGAAATGGTGGAAGTCCACGATCGCCTGGGCCGCGTGCACCGCGAGATCGTCGCCGGGTAGGTCCTTGACCAGCGCGTACGCCCGCTCGGCCTGGTCGGTGAAGGGACGCTTGGCGGGCTCGCGGCGGAACCGGCCCACATGCTCGTCGATGTCGCCGTCCGGCCGCAGCGGCGCGTACAGCTCCCGGATCTCGCCGAGCCTGCCGGGGGCGGCCCGCCGGACGTGCTCGATGACCAGGTCGTACGCCGATGCCCGGACCGTGGTGAAGTTCAGCCCGAACACCCGGACCGGGTCGTCGGGGTGGTGCTCGTTGAACCGCCGGATCCAGAGCAGCGCGTCGAGCACCTCGTCCGTCCGCCATGGCAGCCACGCGTCGGCCAGCAGCGCGCGCGGGTCGCCCTCGCCCGTCCGCACGTAGGCGTCGAGGCGCAGGCCGCTCGTCCAGTCCTCCTCCAGGGCGAGCGTCCTGAACCCCAGCTCCTCCACCAGGAACCGCAGGACGCGGTGCTGGAGCACGAACAGCTCGTGGGCGCCGCGCGTCGCCGCGCCGAGGCCCACCACGCGCGCGCCGCGCGCCGCGTCCCGCAGCGGTTCCAGGTCGCCGAGCGGCCCGTCCGCCGAGCCCGCGGCGACCGGCCGCGCCGCCTCCGCGATCCAGCCCGTGACCGCGTTCTCCCCGCCCATGCCCGTCTCCTCTCGTCGTCGCCGACGCTAGGAGCCGGGGGACCGGCCGGGCATCCGTCACCCGACTGGTCCCGGCCGGGAGCGGCCTCAGGCGCGCAGCGAGCCGGCGATCTGGCGGGTCGTGACGTTGATCCGGTTCCACGCGTTGATCGCGGCGATGCACATGATGAGGGAGAGCAGGCTCTCCTCGTCGTAGGCGTCGGCGGCCTCGTCCCAGACGTCGTCGGGGACGCCCGCCGGGTCGTCGGCGAGGCGGGTGGCGGCCTCGGTGAGGGCGAGCGCGGCGCGCTCCTCGTCGGTGAAGTACGGGGACTCGCGCCAGGTCGCGACGGACCAGAGGCGCTCGTCGGTCTCGCCGTCCTTCTTGGCGTCGTAGGCGTGCATGTCGGCGCAGAAGCCGCAGCCGTTGATCTGGCTGGCGCGGAGCCGGACCAGTTCGAGCGTGCTCTTCGGGACGCTGCTCTTGGCCAGCGCGCCCTCCAGGCCGAGCAGGGCCTTGTAGGCGTCGGGGGCGATGGCGGGGAGCCCGGTCATCCGTGCCTTCATAATTTTCCCTTTCCAAGATGGGGGATAACCAGATTTGGAGCGCACCGGTGCCGCCGAGGACGGCCCGGTGCCGGTCAGGTGGTCAGTTGCGCGCGTACCAGGCCCGCACGTTGTCCTCGATCTCCGGCACCCCGCGCTTCACCGCCGCGCTGACGTCGGCGAGCGTCTGCTCGGCCAGCGCCCGGCGCCAGGCGAGCTCCGCCTTCCGCATGGCGGTGCTGACGGCGCAGGGCCGCCGCAGGACGGACGCGGGGGTGCCGGCCCCGACGCCGCGCTCGCGGATCTCGGTGCACTGGAACGCCTCCTCCGGCCCCTCGATCGCGGCCACCACGTCCATCATCGTGATCTTCTCCAGCGGGCGGGCGAGGCGGAAGCCGCCCCGCGCGCCCGGCGTCGAGGTCACGAGACCGGCCTTGACCAGGGCCTGGAGCTGCTTGTTCAGGTAGGGCGGGGGGAGTTCGAAGCCGGCCGCGAGCCGTGCCGTCGGCACGGGCCGGTCCTCGCCCATCCAGTCGAGCAGCAGCAGGCAGTGCGCCGCCCACTCGACCCCCTCGCCGATCCGCATAACCCGGACATTACACGTCCAGGTTCAATCCGTCCACCGCCTCGACCAGCCGGGGCGCGTCGTCGTCCGCCAGGACGATGCCGAAATCCTCGGCGAGCACGTCGGGGAGCCGCGACGGCGCCACGGTGCGCGCCTCGCTCGCGCCGGACGGCCGCGTCACCGTCAGCCTCGTCCCGTCCAGCACGAGGTGCGCCTCGGGGGAGAACCGCTGGACGAACGGCCGCCTCGTGAACGGCGACCGGGGGCTCGTCGCCACGTAGTGGTTCAGCACGTCGAAGTCGACGCGGAAGGCCTCGACCATGGGGAACGAGTGCCGCCGGAACCAGCCGTCCGCGCCGCGCTGCTGCATCTCCCAGACCTGGGCGCTCGCCGGCAGCGCCGCGGCGGACGAGCCGGAACGCAGCCGGAAGCCCCAGCCGTCCTGGTCGATGTCCGCGCTGCCGGGGAACTCCAGCGGCTCCAGCGGGCCGCCGCCGAAGCCGACGTCGCACAGCAGCGCGGGCTCGTGCTCGCCCTGCCCGGGCGTGCGGACGTGCAGCAGCGCGTGCGTGCCCGGGAGCACCTTCTCCGATCCCATGGACACCCGGCCGGTCAGCGCCGTGACCTGGAAGCCGATCTTCTCCACTACCGCCGCGAACAGCCGGTTGTGCTCGAAGCAGTACCCGCCGCGCGGCCGGTCGACGAGCTTGCCCTGCACGGTCGCGAGGTCCAGCCCGATCGGCCGGCCCAGCATGATCTCCAGGTTCTCGAAGGGGATGGCGGTGACGTGCGCCCGGTGCAGAGCGCGCAGCGTCGCGGCGTCCGGCCGCGGGTCGTCGTCGAAGCCGATGCGCTTCAGGTAGGCGGGCAGGTCCAGCAGATCGCCCTGCCAGCCGAAACCGAGATCCTCGCTCATGGTGCTCCCTCCGGCCGCGCGCCCGCGCGGCCGTCCTCGAACGCGCTCCTGAACGGGGCAACGCCGATCGCCGCCGTGATCGTCCCGACAGCTCGGTTGATATCCCCCATTTCGGCCTCCGGGAGCGGGGCGCCGGCGGACGCGCGCAGCGCGGACGCCTCGCCGAGCAGCCGCGCCGCCGCGGTGTGCTCGCCCGCCAGCGCGCGCGCACCCGCCACCCCTTCGAGCGCGAGCGCGATGGCGCGCGGGTCGCCGGTGGCGCGCGCGCCTGCGAGCCCGTCGAGCTGGAGGGAGAGAGCGGCCTCGGCGTCCCCGCGCAGTTCCGCGACGTACCCGAGCTGGGCGTGCAGGAACGCGATCCCGGCCGTCCCGCCGATGCCGCGCAGCCAGCCGAGCGGGGCGCGCAGGTGCCGCTCGGCGGCGTCGAGGTCGCCGCGGGCCCGCGCGACCAGCCCGAGCCCGGCCTCGGCGAACTCCTCCGCCGACCGGGCCGCCTGCCGGACGGCGATCCGCAGGGCCTCCTCGTGCAGGTCGCGGGCCTCGTCGAGGGCCCCGGTCAGCAGCGCGACGCGGCCGAGCCCGGCCGTGCGGAACGACACCTCGGGCCACATCCCGAGGTCCTCGGCGAGCCGCAGGCCCGCGCGGTGGTGGGCGGCGGCCGCCGCGTAGTCGCCGGTGATCTCGGCGCGGCGGCCGAGGGCGTCGGTCGCCTCCAGTCGCCCCCACGCGTCGTCCAGGGCGGTGAAGAGCTCCATGCTCTCGCCGCCGTCGCGCTCCATGGCCGCCAGGCCGCCGTCGACGATCGCGAACTTGGCGCGGGTCGCCAGCGCGGCGGCCGTGTACCAGGGATCGGCGCGCGCGCGGAACACGGCGAGAGCATGCTCGACGCGAGCCTGGTTCGCGGCGATGTCGCCATAGGCCCAGTGGGCGTGGCTCAGGAACCACTCCGCCCGCGCATAGGCGAACGCGTCCCGGTCCTTGTAGCGCTCAAGGGCGGCGACGCGCAGGCGCTCGGAATCGGTGGTCTCGCCCGCCAGCATGGTGAAACCCGCGAGCCACGTCTCGGCCTCCACCCGTCCGTGCTCGGCCGCACCGGACTCCGCCAGTGCCTCCTTGAAGGCGCACCGGGCCTCGCCGAACCGCCCGCGCAGGTACCAGTACCAGGCCAGGGCGTTCGCCAGCGGCAGCCCGGCCCCGTGATCGAGGGCGGCGCGCAGGTTGGCGCCCTCCTGGTCGAGCCGCTCCAGCCATTCGCGCTGCCCGGGGCCCCGCAACGCGCCGTCCGCCCGCCGGGCCAGGCCGGTGTAGTACCGGACGTGGCGGCGCCGCAGCTCGGCCTCCTCGCCCGCCTCGCGCAGCCGGTCCAGCCCGTACGCGGCGACCGACTCCAGCAGGCGGTAGCGGTCGTCCCGCGCGC
The DNA here is from genome assembly GCF_017573545.1 of Actinomadura nitritigenes. Classification (GTDB taxonomy): domain Bacteria; phylum Actinomycetota; class Actinomycetes; order Streptosporangiales; family Streptosporangiaceae; genus Spirillospora; species Spirillospora nitritigenes. The sequence continues at coordinate 13,882 of NZ_JAGEOK010000041.1, forward strand.
GCACGACGAGCGAGCGGTCGACGAGGCGCGCGAGGACCCCGGCGTCCGCGCCGCAGACCTCCTCCGCCGCCGCGAGGGTGCAGCCTCCGGCGTGGACGGCGAGGCGCCGCAGCACCGCCCGCTCGTCCTCGCCGAGCAGCCCCCAGCTCCAGTCGATCACCGCGCGGAGCGTCCGCTGCCGCTCCGGTCCGCCGCGCCGGCCGCCCGCCAGCACGCGGAACCGGTCGTCGAGCCGCGCCGCCAGCTCCCGCACCCCGAACGCCCGGACGCGCGTCGCCGCCAGCTCCAGCGCGAGCGGGACGCCGTCCAGCCGCCGGCAGATCGACGCGACCCACGGCGCGGACGCGGCGTCCAGCGCGAACCCGGGGTCGGCCGCCGACGCCCGCGCGGCGAACAGCCGGACCGCGCCCGACTCCGGCAGCGCGTCCGGGGCGGTCGCGTGCCCGGGCAGGTCCAGCGGCGGGACGACCAGCAGCCGCTCGTCCGGCAGGCCGAGCGGCTCGCGCGACGTCGCGAGGACCCGCAGGCCGGGCGCGGCGGCGAGCAGCCGCCCGGCCAGCTCCGCGACCTGCTCGACCACGTGCTCGCAGTTGTCGAGGACGAGCAGCGCCCGCCGCCCGCGCAGCGCCTCGCCGACCCGCCCGGCGGCGTCGGACGGGCCGCCGGGGTCCGGCGCGGTCTCGTCGCGCAGGCCGAGGACGTGCCCGATCAGCCGGGCGACCTCGCTGGGCGTCGCCGGACGGCCCGGCGCCAGCTCGACGAACCAGACGCCGTCCGGGTGGACGGCGGCCGACCGGGCCGCCGTCTCCAGCGCCAGCCGGGTCTTCCCGACGCCTCCGGTCCCGGTCAGCGTCACCAGCCGGTGCGCGGCCAGGAGCGCGCGGGCCCGCTCGACCTCGCGCTCGCGCCCGATCAGCTCGCCGAGGACGGCCGGCAGGAGCGGAGCCGTCCGGGGGCGCTCGGTCTCGGACGGGTCCTGCTCCAGCATCGACCGGTACAGCGCGGTCAGCTCCGGACCGGGGTCGATGCCGAGGTCGTCGGCGAGCCGTTCTCGCAGGTCGTGGTAGCCGGTGAGCGCCTCGGCCCGCCGTCCGGCGCGGTACAGGGCGCGCAGGTGCGCGGCGCGCAGCCGCTCCCGGAGCGGGTGCTCCGCGACCGGCGCGGCCAGCTCCGCCGCGACCGCCGCGTGCTCGCCGAGGTCGAGCCGCGCCTCGGCGCGCTCTTCGAGCGCGGCCAGCCGGCGCTCCTCCAGGCCGGCGGCCGCCGCCTCGGCGAACGGGGCGTCCGCGAACCCGTCGAACGCCGGCCCCCGCCACAGCTCCAGCGCGGACCCCAGCAGGTGCGCCCTGGCGACCGGATCGGCGGCCCGCCCGGCCCGGACGAGCAGCGCCGCGAACCCGCCCGCGTCCACGGCGTCCGGCGGGACGTCGAGCGCGTACCCGGGCGGGCGGGCGGCGACCAGCGCCCGCGCCCCGGGCTCGGCGTCCTCCAGGACCCTCCGCAGCTGCGAGACCCGGGCTTGGAGCGTTCCCACCGGGTTCCGGGGCGGCCGGTCGCCCCACAGCGCGTCGATCAGCCGGTCCACCGGGACGGGCCGCCCCGGCTCGGTGAGCACCCCGGTGAGCAGCGCCGCGAGCAGCGTCCGGACCTTGGGCTCGGGCACCCGGACCGGCGTCCCGCCGGACGTCCACCCCGTAAGCGGGCCAAGCACCCCAAAGCGCACACCGCCAGCGTAACGAGCGCTACGGACGGACCCGCAGCCGTTCCGTAGCGCTCCACGCCACGGTTGGGCCCGAACGACCCGCCCTTAGGAGGAGCACATGACATCGCCCGTCACCGTCATCGGCCTTGGCCCCATGGGCGCGACCATGGCGCGGACGTTCCTCGCCAACGGTCACCCGACCACGGTGTGGAACCGGACCCCGTCCAAGGCCGCCCCACTGGTCGAACAGGGCGCGACCCTCGCGCCCACTATGGCCGACGCGCTCGCCGCGTCCGAACTGGTCGTCATCAGCCAGACCGACTACCAGGCCATGTACGACTCCATCGGCGACGCCGACGTCAAGGGGCGCGCCCTGGTCAACCTCAGCTCCGGCAGCCCCGGCGAACTGCGCCGCGCCGGCGACTGGGCCCGCGAGAACGGCGCCGACCTGCTGACGGGCGGCGTGATGGTGCCCCCGCCCGGCATCGGGCGGCCCGGCTCGTACGTCTTCTACAGCGGCCTGGAAGCGGTCCTCGACCGCCACCGGGGCACCCTCGCCGAGCTGGGCGACACCACGTTCGTCGGCACCGACCCGGGCCTGTCCATGCTCTTCTACCAGTCGCAGCTGTACCTGTTCTGGTCCACGCTCACCTCGTACATGCACGCCGCGGCCCTGCTCGGCACGGCCGGGGTGTCCGCGCAGCAGTTCCGGCCGTTCGCGTCGACCACCCTGGAGGCCCTGACGGGCGACGGCCCGATGGGCTTCCTGCGCATCCTCACCGAGGAGATCGACGGGGGCACCTCCCCGGGCGGCGCCAACAGCCTCCGCATGCAGGCCGTGGGCGCCGACCACGTCGTCGAGGCGAGCCACGAGGCCGGCATCGACACCGCCGGGCCGCGCGCCCTCCGTGACCTGTTCTGGCGCGCCGTCGACGCCGGGCACGGCGACGGCGGCCTGTCCTCGGTCATCGACGTCATCCGGCGTCCGGCACGAGAGGGAGGCGCATGACGAACCGCGCGCCCCTGTCGCTGTCGGCGATGGTGAGGGTGCCGCCGTAGATCTCGGCGATCTCGCGGGCGATCGGCAGCCCGAGGCCCGTCCCCTGCGGGTCCCGCTCGCGCGACTCGCTGAGCCGCGCGAACCGCTCGAAGACCCGTTCCCGCTGGTCCGGCGGGATGCCGTGGCCGTCGTCCTGGACCTCCAGCAGCGCCGTTCCACCGTCCCGCCGGACCGTCACCACGACGCTCGACTCGGCGTGCCGCTGGGCGTTGCTCATCAGGTTGCCGAGCACCCGCGCGATCCGCACCGGGTTCGCCCGGACGGCCACGCCGGGCTCGACCCGGGCCGTGATCCGCACGCCGTCGCTGCGCCGGTCCGCCTCCCGGCGGGCCGCCTCCCCGAGGTCGACGGCCTCCTCCGGCTGCGGCGCCCGCGAGTCCAGCCGGGACAGCTCCAGCAGGTCCATCACGATGTCGTTGAGCCGCTCGGTGTCGCGCAGCGCCGAGCGGAGCAGCGGCCGCGACTCCTCGTCCGCCTCGTCCAGCGCCATCTCCAGCTGCAGTTGCAGCCCGGCGATCGGGTTGCGCAGGTCGTGCGAGGCGTCGGAGATGAACCTGCGCTCCCGGTCGGTCGCCTCCTCCAGCCGCTGCAGCGTCCCGTTGACCGTCTCGCCGAGCGCCTGGATCTCCCCGTGGGTCCGCGGGACGTACACGCGCCGGCGCAGGTCGCGTGCGTCGAGGCCGGCCAGCTCCCGGCGGATCCGGTCGACGGGGGCGAACGCCCGGCCGATCGTGTGCCACGTCCACCACGCGACGAGGGCCAGCAGGACGAGCAGGATCGCGACCAGGCTGAGCGGCAGCCCCCACACGTTCAGCAGGCTCGGCAGCGGCTCGGCCGTGATGACCATCGCCCCCGGCGGCCAGGGCGACGGGTTCGCCACCCGCAGGCCGAAGACCCATGCGCAGCCCGGGATCGACGCGGGGCAGGCCCGCCGGTCGACGAGCAGGGTCCCGGTCGCGAGGTTGACGGACGCGAGCGGCGGCTTGTCGCGGGCCGGAGGCGTCGCCGCCAGCACCGTCCTGCCGTCCGGGCTGACGACCTGGACCAGGGTGGACTCGTCCGGGCGGGTGGTGAGCGAGGCGCCCGCCCGCCCGCGGAAGACGTCGAACACGATCCGCTCCGTGGTGCGCTCCGCCTTGTCCGCCTCGCGGCGCTGCAGCCAGTCGCGGACGAGGAGCATGCCGAGCACCAGGATCACGGTCAGGAACAGCGCCGCGAACGTGACGGTGACGATCGTCGCGCGCCCCCGCACGGACACGAAGAGCCGGTCGCGCCAGTAGCGGGTGCGCTCGCCCCAGCTCTGCGTCACAGCCGTCCCTCCCCCGGATCGTCACCCTGTGTCATCGATCGCTACCAAGCGTACGGTGCGGTGAACCCGTCCCGGGGAACCGGTGGTCTTGTGCATAGTCAAGTGATCGATATATAAAGATCGCATGAGCAAGCCGATGCAGGAACCGACGTTCCTGATCCTCACCGCCCTCGCAGACGGGGCGCAGCACGGCTACGGGATCATCGCCGATGTCGAGCGGATCTCCGCCGGGCGCACCCGGCTGCGTGCCGGCACCCTCTACGCGGCCCTCGACCGGCTCCAGGCCGAGCGGCTCATCGCCCCCGACCGGGAGGAGGTCGTCGACGGCCGGCTGCGCCGCTACTACCGGCTCACCGAGGACGGCGCCGCCGCGCTCGCCGCCGAGGTCGAGGCGCTCCGCCGCCGCACCGAGGCCGCCGCCCGCCGCCTCGCCGCCTTCCGCCTGCCCGGCGGCGGGACCGCCCCGGCCTTCGCCGGACTCTCCCCGAGGGGGCTCCGTTGAGCACGCTCGAAGACCGCTACCGCCGCCTCCTGGGCTGCTACCCCGCCGCCCACCGCGAGACCCACGGCCAGGAGATGCTGGACGTCCTGCTGTCGGCGGCCCGCCCCGGCCAGACGCGCCCGTCCCTCGCCGACACCGCCGACCTGCTGTCCGGCGCGGTGCGGATCCGTATCCGCCGCGCCCTGTCCGGCGCCGGGACGTCCCTCTGGCCGGACGCCCTCGCCATCACCGGCTTCCTCGCCCTGCTCCTGCTGATGGTCGAGACGGCACGGTTCATCCTGAACGTGCCGACGCTGGTCGACGTCGCCGCCAGTCTGGGGCACCAAGGCTTCGGGTCGTACGGGCTGCTCTACCACTTCGGCACCGGGCCGTACTGGCTCGCCTGGACGGTCATCGCGATGCTGGCCTGGCGGGGCCTGCGCCGCCAGGCCACCATCGGCGCCTGCACGGTGGCCGCCGTACAGATCGCTTTCGCGGCCTACGGGACGGCCTTCCAGGACTACGCCTACGCGTATCTCGGCAGGGACTTCGCGGGAACCTCGTTGCCGCTCGCGCTGCTCGCCACGGCGTCCCTCGTTCTGTCCCCCGGCCCGCGCCACGGCGCCCGCCTCCTCGGCCGCGCCCGTCTCGCCGGGGCCGTGACCGTGGCCGCCATCCTGGCCGTGCTCTACTCGTACCCGGCGTTCGTCCTGTTCGTGGGCCACCGGGCCGACACGGAACCGCCGCACGCCATGAACGCTCTCGGCGCCGTCGTACGGACCTGGAGCGAGTTGCAGGCGGCGGGCGTGCTGGCGGCCGCCGTCCTGGCCGCCGCCGCGCTGGCGCGCGACCGCACGAGCCGCCGCGCGCTCGTCCTGTTCGCCCTCATCGGCGCTCCGGGCCTGGTCAACGCGGCCGGCGGGGTCCTCCCGAACAGCGTGCCCGCCGCTCTGATGCTGCTGCCGGGATCGCTGATGGTCGGCATGGCGGGCCTTTTCCTCGCCGATCTCTGCCGCCGCCTCGTGGAGTCGCCCGCCGGGGCGCGGGCACGCCGCCGGGTGCGGTCGTCGGTCTGATCAGCCGGTCCGGATCCCGCTGACGGCCTCGGCGGACGCGTCCGGCGCCGGCGCCCCCTGCGGCGTCAGCCGCGCGACGGGAACCGCCCGCCGCCGCTTCGCCTCGTACCGCTCGCTGATGGACGCCTGCTTGAGCACCCGCTTGAGCAGGCGTTCTCTTTCTCCGCCGTCCTCGACCATGACGATGCCGACGGGGTACCAGCGGCCCCCGGCCTCGACCCTCGCGGACGTGGCCGAGCGCAACGACTCCACCAGCGCGCCGTCCGCGTCCTCCGCGTCCTCCGCGTCCTCCGCCAGAAGGACGTGGTCCTCGCCGTCGCGGAACGAGGCGATGACCTCCGGTCCGCCAAGGGGTTCCAGCTGCACCATCACGGCCGGCATCCCGCCGAAACGGTAGAGCACGATCCGTCCCCGCGTGACCGCGAACACCGTCCGGTTGACCAGCCCGATCACGAACAGCAACGCCCTGTCCACAGGAGCCCCCTCCGCGAATCACCGCTTACAGGAAGTCTGCACCATTCCGCTCCGCAGTGGGCGGTGCGTTCGTCGCGGGTGTTCGTGCGCGGGTCGCGAACGCGCAGGGGGCGAGTCCGGCGCGCGCGCGGAAGAACTTGGAGAAGTTGGCGGTGTCGTCGAATCCGGTCCTGCGGGCGCATTCGGCGACGGTGATGCCGGTGTGGGCGAGCAGCCTCTTGGCCTCCAGCACCACCCGCTCGTCCAGGAACCGCTTGGCGCTGCGGCCGGTCGCCTCCTGCGTCGCCCGGCTGAGGGTGCGCGGGGAGTAGCCCAGTCGCCGGGCGTACCAGGCGACCTCCCGCGAGGTCGCGAAGTGCGCCTCCACGGCCGTCGCATAGGCGGTGAACGCCTCGCGCCCGGCGGGCGGCGGCGGCGCGCATTCGGCGGCGCGGAGCAGGAGGACCTCCAGGAGCGCGCGCAGGATCTTGGTGCCGCCGGGCATCGGTCGGGCGCGGGACGCGTCGTACTCGCGGCGCAGGTGATCGGCCGCGAGGCGGACCAGCGCCGGGCGTCCGGGCTGCCGCCAGGCGACCGGGCCGAATGGCTCGGCGCCCGGGGAGCCGTGCGGCACGGACTCGGGACGGAAGAGCACGAGGGTTCCGCCCACGTCGGCGATGTCGTCCCAGCGGTGCACGCGGCCCGGCCGGATCCAGACGATCGTGCCCGGCTCCAAGTGGTGATGGACGAAATCCACCGTCGCCGCTCCCCGCCCTTCACCGACGATCGCGAGCACATGGAAGTCAGCCCGCTGCAACGGCGGAAGTTCGCTGCCTGCGGGCATGGCGCGCAGCTGGGAGAACGTGATCACTTCGACGCCGCCGTCCGCCGCGTCGCCCGCCTCGTAGCGCAGCGTTCGGATGGAAGCGTGCTGTCCGTTTTTCACCATGGGCAGGCCGGAGCTTACCTGTTCCGGGAGGCCGCCGGTCATTAGCGTCGAAGGAGATGAAAGGAGAGTCCCGATGGACAAGCGATACGTGAACGTCCAGGGCGGACGGCTGCCGGTGTGGGTCCGCGACGGTGAGCCTGCGGCGCTGGTGTTCCTCCACTACTGGGGCGGCTCCCACCGCACCTTCGCGCCGGTGATCGACCGGCTCGCGTCCGGACGCGCCGTCGTGTCCTACGACCACCGCGGCTGGGGCGCGGCCCGCGACCTTCCCGGCCCCTACGGGATCGAGCGCCTCGCCGACGACGTGCTGGACGTCGTCCGCGGGCTGGGGCTCGACCGGTACGTGCTCGTCGGGCACTCGATGGGCGGGAAGACGGCCCAGCTCGTCGCGTCGCGGCGGCCCGGCGGGCTGGCCGGGCTCGTCCTCGTCGCCCCGGCCCCGCCGCGCCCGGCCGTGGACGCGCGGGCGGCGGAGGCGCTGGCGCACGCCTACGACAGCCGTGCGACGGTCGGCGACGCGCTCCAGCACGTCCTGACCCACCGGCCCCTGCCCGCCGGCCTGCGCGAACAGGTGATCAACGACAGCCTCGCCGCGAGCGACGACGCCCGGCTCGCCTGGCCGCGCCACGGCATCACCGAGGACATCACCGCCGCCGCGCGCGCCATCGACGTCCCCGTCCACGTCCTGGCCGGGCGGCACGACCGGGTCGACCCGCCCGCGTCGCTGGAGGCCGACCTCCTGCCCGTCGTCCCGGGCGCGCGCATGACGGTCATCGAGGACACGGGCCACCTGTCCCCGCTGGAGGCCCCCGGTGCGCTCGCCGCCGAGATAGACCGCTTCACGGCCGACCTGGTTCCGGCCCGTCCCTGACGCCGTGCGAGCCCGGTGGCGCACGACGTCGCGTGCCGCCGGGCCCGCCCGCCTCAGATCACGTCGGACGGACGGTCGAGCCAGACGCGCTGCCCCTCCGGGCCGGCGACCAGCCCGAACCGGTCCCGTCCGGGACTTCCCCACTCGACCCAGCGCAGGTAGGCGGCCTCCACCTCGTCCCACAACCGACGCTCACCGCCCTGGACCACCGGAAAGTCGTCCGCGCCCGCCCGGTACGAGCACCGCGCCCACGACGTCCCCGCCTCGTCGACGAGCACCAGGACCGGCCGCCCCCGGACGATCCGCTCGGCACCGAGCACGTCGGGCAGCATCCCGGCGATCGCGACGTCCGCCCCGTACGAGTCGCCGGTCACGGTCCGCGGATCCAGCCGCGTTCGCGTCTCGTCGCCGTCCCGGTCGAGGTCGCCGAACCCGGGACTGCGCTGCGACCGCAGCATCATGTAGTCGGCCGAGCCGTGGAACCGCCCGATCGCGCGGCCGTCGCCCGTGACCGTGAGCCGCGCCTTGTGCCCGTCCCCGAACGACGGCATCCAGGGGAAGAGGACCACCCCGCCCGGCCGCGTCTGCTCGATCCAGCTCGGCGGCAGGACGGTGACCCCGCACGTCACATGGACCCGGTCGAACGGCGCCCGCGCGGGAACGCCCTCCTCGCCGTCGCCGACCACCAGGTCCGGCGCGAACCCCGCCTCGCGCAGGTTCGCCGCCGCCCTCTCCGCGACCCGCCCGTCCACCTCGACGGACGTCACCCGCCTGGCGCCGAGCCTGGACGACAGCAGGGCCGCCGTCCAGCCCGTCCCCGTGCCGATCTCCAGCACGCGGTCGTGATCGCGGGGCGCGAGCAGTTCGAGGAAGCTCATCACCGCCCCGGGCGCCGACAGCGACGACGTCCTCATCCCTTCGCCCGATGCCGGATCCCCGGCACCGTCGTCCACCTGCGTGACGATCGCGGCGTCGGCATAGGCGGCCTCCCGCCACCGCTCCGGATCGGCGGCCCGGTCGATCGTGAAAGGAGCACCGGCACCGTCGGGCGTGCACCACGCCCGGTCCGGCACGAACAGATGGCGCGGCGCCGCGTGCATCGCCCGCTCCCACTCCGGGCTGCGCAGGTCACCGCTCTCCCGCAGCCGCCGGACGAGGTCGGATGCCGTCACTTGCCCCTCTTCCCGCCGCCACCGGTGTTGTCGTCGTCCTTCCTGTCCGGGGGAATCGGCTGCCCGGGCCGGTGCGTGTCGTCATTGTTGTCGTGCTTGCCCATCGCCGTACCTCCTTGTTTCGCGCCGGGCCCCCTGCCGGGACGCCGCATTACCGACCCGAGAACAACCGGCACGTGAGAAGCGCACCGACCGCCTCCATCCGCGATTCCGGACCGCCGCGGGGAAACAGAACCTCGCCCTGTCTCGGAGGCGCCGGCCGAAAGGCCCGCGCCCGGCCGGCCGCGAGCCGCCGCCGAAGAGCACGACCCCCTAGAGGCCGCATTTCGCCCACGTGACCTTTCCGCCCTCCACCAGCGGCCGCGTTCCCCACGAGAGGGCGAGCTGCGAGACCATGAACACGCCGCGCCCGGACGTGGCCTGCACGTCCTCCGCGCGCACCACCGGACGCCCGTCCCCGCCGTCCCACACCTCGATCACGGCGCCGCCGTCCCGCTCGTCCCGGAACACCCGCACCACGACCGGACCTTCGCCGTGCACGCACGAATTCGTGACGAGCTCACTCACCAGGACGCGTCCGATGTAGTCGTCGCGCGAGCCCCATTCGCGGAACCATTCCGCGAGGAACCGCCGCGCCAGCCTCGGAGCCCGATCATCCGGCTCCAACACCAGCGTCGGCACGTCCGGCGTCATGGCATTCAGGGACATATCGCCCGCCCTCCCTGACAGATTTCGGATTCGGCAGGCACCAGCGAAGCGCATGAGCAACACTCTGCGTGACAACAGGAGTTCATTCGCGTAATCACGCCTGGTGAGGTTGGCGATCGCTCGCCGCTCCTTGCCGGGCGGCGCGGAACGGTTGCGGGAGGATGCGACATGGTCCGGAAGGCTCGCCACAACTCGCAGGCCATCAGCCCGACGCTCATCGCGTTCGGGAACCAGGTGCGCTACTACCGCGAGCGGATGAAGCTCAGTCAAGACCGTCTCGGCGAGCGATTCCCCGTCAGCGGCTCGTACATCGGGCAGATCGAGGTGGGCAAGACCCGCTGCACCGAGGAGTTCGCGCAGCAGCTGGACGAGCTGGTGGGCGCAGACGGGTGCCTCGCCCGGCTCTGGAAGGACCTCGTCCAGGACGCCGCCTACCCCACCTGGTTCGACTGGCCCGCCATCGAACGCGACGCCGCGATGCTCCAAGCCTTCCAGATATCCGTGGTCGATGGCCTGCTGCAGACTCCCGACTACGCGATGGCCCTGTTGGAAGACAAGGCGGCAGTGGAGGCGCGCATGGCACGGCAGAGCATCCTCTTGCGAGAAGATCCGGCTCCGCCAGCCCTCGCTGTTCTCCTCGACGAGGCCGTCCTCTACCGCGAAGTCGGCGATCACAGAGTCATGCGAGAGCAGCTAGAGCATCTGATCGAGGTGCAGGGAAGACGCCTCACGGTGCAGATCGTGCCGTGCGCGGTGCACGAGGGCCTCTCCGGTTCCTTCGTGCTCGCGACCATGGCGGACCGCAGCGAGGTAGCTTATGTGGAGACGGCGATTCGCGGTCTCACGATGGCGGGCGTCGGGGACGTGGCGAAACTTTCCGAATCGCTATGCTCCTTGCGGGCCAACGCTCATTCCGTGCGAGAGTCCATGGAGATTATCCGTAGGGTGGTAGCGGAGAGATGGACCTGAACAACATTTCCTGGCGTAAGAGCAGCCACAGCACCAACAACGGCGGGCAGTGTGTCGAGCTTGGTGCTCTCCCCAATGCCGTCGTCGCACGAGACAGCAAGGACCCGGACGGTCCCAGGCTGGTGTTCGACCGGCGTGCGTTCGCGGAGTTCCTGACGAGCGTCGAGCGGTGGTCACCGGATGGCGGTGGCCGGGTGCGTTGAGTCGTGGCGTGTCGCCCTTATGCGGGCTTTCGGACTTCCGTCGTGCGGTGCTGCGGCGCGGGAACTCCGCCTCCCGCCGTCGGATGGTTCCAGAGGATCTGCACCTTCTTGGGGTGGTGGCGATCGGCCCGGCACGCGTATCCGGTCTTGCCCGCGCCGATGGCGCCGGCGATCATGGGCGACACCGCCGCCGTGCTGTCCGTCTCGTACGGGGCCTCGCCAGGGGTCTGTACTCGCACGTGGAACCGGTAGACGCGGTCGTCGTTGATGGTCGAGCGCTCGTCACTCACCTTGAGGACCGTGGCGGTGCACCGCAGCGCGTCAGAGGCGCTGACCTGGCTGGTCATGAGCTGGTGCTCCTGTTTCACCACGAAGGTCATCGCCCAGCCGATGCCCACGGCGGCGAGCATCATGAGCACGCCGCCGGCTACCGTGCCGTCGCGGTCGCGTATGCCGGTCACGAGGCCGAACAGGCCCATGGCGAACACGCCCAGCAGCACGACGTACAGGAAGACGTTAAAGACGATCACAAGGTTCATTGAACGCCGTATCGGCCGGAATGCGGTGCGGAATCGTGGCCGCAAAAGGACTGCCGGATTCGGTGGCCGGACTTGTCTCCCTCGACGGCCGGGGTGGTTGTCCCGGTGTCGAGGGAGACCGTTGTCGCCCAGGTCAGTGGTTCTGGGCCTTGAGGTGCTCGTTCATGTACTAGATCTTGAGCCGGTAGCCGCCCGCCATCCGGCCGAGGTTGTCGATGTGCGGCATGGCCGCGAGGGCGCGGTAGGCGGTGGCGCGGACCTTCGCCGGGGCGGGTGTCGCGGCCAGCAGATCCTTGAGCAGGTTGATGGTGGTGATCTGCGGCTGGTCCCGGGCGCCCGGAGCGGCGCTCGGAGCAGCGCGGCCTTAAGCTGGACGGGATCGGTCGGCAGCCGCTGGATGTGGGCGAAGCCGAGGTCGGCGACCCTGATCAGCGACCGCTTCTCGACGCGGCTGACCAGGCCCGGCGCGACGCTGAGCCACGTGCTGCCGTCGCGCCGCGTCCACCACTCGGAGACCTGGGTGACCCTGCCCAGCTTTTCGACCCACCTGGTGTGCCAGTACCTGCCGGAGCTCGCGGGCTTGGACCCCGCGGTGGTCGCGGCGGCGAGCATGACCTGCCGCCCGGACAGGACCGGCTCCTACTACGCGTCCGGCGCCGACAGATCGGAGACGACCGCGGCCGCCGCGGCTGTGAGCCCGACTCCGGCGGCGATCCAGCGCTTCCTGCGCCTGGGCTTGACGGGGCCGCCGCGCATCGTGTTCTGGAGCCGGTGCCGGCTGCGGTTCACGGTGTCGGTGGACGGTTCGGGCCCGGCCGTTGCCGCGCCGGACCTGGACAGCGGGGCGGTGGATCACTCGGGAGCGGCCCATTCCTCGGCCAGGATCGCGTATGAGAGACCGTCGAGCCATCCCTTGGTGCGGTGGAGGGAGTCTTTCACCGTGTGCTGTTCGCGGCGCATCCCCACCCGCTCCATCAGCCGCCACGAAGGTTCGTTGTCGTAGAAGCACTCCGCGTGCAGGCGGCGCAGGCCGAGCCTCCCGAAGGCGATGTCGATGAGGGCGCGTACCGCTTCGGTGGCGTAGCCCTTGCCGCCGTAGGAGGGATCCAACGTCCACCCGAGCTCTGCTTGGACGCCTTTCGCCTGGTCGGCGACCTCCTCCTGGGCCCAAGCGTCCTGGACCTGCAGCGTCAGATCGCCGATCACCCGGCCGTCCAGTTCGACGACGAGCAGGTCCGTGAGCCGCTCCTCGCGGAGAAAACGCTCACGGTAGCCGTCGTACGTCGTCGTGGCGGCCCCGACCCACTCGTGAGTCTCCGGCAGTTGCCGGTAGGTCCAGGTCGCGTCCAGGTCGTCGGGGGAGGCCCGGCGCAGCAGCAGCCGGTCGGTGGAGATCGGCCAGTCCAGCGTGTCGAGTGGGTGGCGCATGGGCTCATGCTGACAGAGCCGTGGTGACACACAAAACGGATTACTTCCTGAACGACGCGCTGCCGTGCCCGCCGCCCGCCGGAAGACCTGCCGGTGCGCGTGAGCCTTGTCCACGGAGAACTCGTCGTGAGGGCGCGCCGCCGTCCGATTCACCAGCGCATCGCGCGGCGGTTGGCGACTCGCATCGAGGACGCCGCCCCCGATGCCTGGCAGGTCGACACCGACGTGGACGTCCTCCTCGACGACGACGAGGTGGAGCCGGTCGAGATCGCTCCCGACATCGTTGTGTACTCCGCCGTCCATGACGTCTACGAGCGTCCGATCCCGGCTGAGTTGGTCGTTCTCGTCGCCGAGGTCGTGTCGCCGTCCACCAAGCGCAAGGACCGGCGGACGCAGCCCGCGCTCTACGCGGAGGCGGGGATCCGGCACTACTGGCGTGTGGAGACCGACCAGACCGCACCGGCGTTCGCGGTCTACACATATGAACTGGACGACGCCACCGGCGCATACGTCGCGAGCGGTGTGCACCATGACCGGATCGCCCTCGCCGTGCCGTTCGACCTGGACATCGAGCTCAAGGCCGTCCGCGAGCGCTGAGACCGGGTCGTCCACGGGTCCGCTGAGGGGCCGGAGGATCGCTGGGTGTTCCTGCAGGTCGTGTCATGACCCTGCGGTCATTTGCCGCGGGCGCCGTCGATGCGCTCGCGGAGGAGGTCCGCGTGCCCGTTGTGCTGGGCGTACTCCTCGATCATGTGGAGGAGCACCCAGCGCAGCGAGACCGTCCCGCGCCAGGCGTCCCGGCCCTCGACGTCGAGGTGAGGCGCGGCGGCCGTGAAGGCGCCGGCGAAGGCGACCTCGTCGCGCCACGCGTCCCAGGCGGCGGCGATCACGCCGGGGTCCGGGACGGCGCCGTCGAAGTCGCCGTCCGGGTCGGCGGCGGACGAGAAGCGCGGCGGGGCGTCGTGCCCGGCCAGCACCTGCCGGAACCAGCGGCGCTCGACGTCGGCGAGGTGCCGGACGAGCCCGAGCAGCGACAGCGTCGACGGCTCGACGGCCCGGAGCGCCAGCTCCGCGCCCAGGCCCGCGCATTTCAGCTCCAGCGTGGCCCGCTGCGACGCGAGGACGTCGAGGAGCATGCGGCGCTCGTCGCCCACGGCCGGGAAGGCGAACCTGTCCCCGTCGCCGTCGGCTGCGAAGAACTCGGCTCTTCTGGACCGTGCGATGCCGCTCATGCCGCCGCCTCGACGCGGCGGCGGGCGAGGGCGTCGGCGGCCTCGGCGAGGCTCTGGCCGAGGCGGGACGAGGTGTCGAGCAGGCCGGTGACGGTGTCCTCGATGGCGGCGACGCGGGCCCGGGCCTCGTCGGGACCGAGGCGGTGCAGCTCCGCCGTGACCGCGTGGATCACCCCGCCCGCGCTGGCGACGTAGTCGGGCACCCACAGGATCCCGCGCCGGTGCAGCAGGTCCGCCACGCCGGGGGCGGCGAGCTGGTTGTTCGCGGGCCCGACGACGGCCCGGCAGCGCAGCCGCGGCACGGTCCGTTCGGACAGGACGCCGCCGAGGGCGGCGGGGACGAGGACGTCGACGTCCGCGCCGAGGATCTCGTCGGGACCGGTCCAGGCGGCGCCGAGCGCTTCGGCCGCCCGCCGCCTGCCGGGGTCGATGTCGGTGACCGTCAGCTCGGCGCCCTCCGCCGCGAGCAGGCCCGCGAGATGCGCGCCGACGCGGCCGAGGCCGATCAGGCCGACGCGGCGGCCCGCGAGGCTCCGGGTGCCGTACAGGTGGCGGGCGGCTGCGCGCAGCGCGGCGAGCGTCCCGTCCGCGGTGTGCGGGGACGAGTCGCCGCTGCCGCCCGCCTCGGCGGGCCGGCAGAAGACATGTGGCGTGATCTCGCCGATCACCGCCATGTCGGCGGGCGACGTGCCGACGTCGGGCCCGCCCGAGTACGCCCCATCGAGCGCGGCGATCGCGTCGCCGACGTCGTGCAGCGCGTCGCGCCGCCGGGCCGCGTCCAGCTCCGTCCCCTCGGGGAGCGCCACGACGGTCTTCCCGCCGCCGTTGGACAACCCGGCGGCCGCGAACTTCGCGGTCATCGCGGCCGACAGCCGGAGGGCGTCGGCGAGGCCGTCCCGCCAGCCGGGGTACCGCCACATCCGCACGCCGCCGGCGGCCGGACCGAGGGCCGTCGAGTGGACGGCGATGAACACCGGCAGTCCCGTGCGCGGGCCGGTCCGCATGACCACCTGTTCGTGCTCGAACATCGTTTCCCCTCCGAACGCACATCTTCCTCACACAGAATCAGGCAAATGCTTGTCGGCGAACAGATGTACCGAACGAATGGTTGATTTTGGTGCTACGTTCCGGGGCGTGGACGAACTTGATTCGGAGATCGTGCGGCTTCTCCAGACGGATGCGCGGCAGTCCAACCGGGAGCTCGCCCGCAGGCTCGGGATCGCGCCCTCGACGTGCCTGGAGCGGGTCCGCGCCCTCACCCGCCGGGGCGTGATCCGCGGCTACCACGCCGACATCGACCCCGCCGCGCTCAACCGCCGCGTCCAGGCGCTGGTGTCGATCCAGGTGCGGCCGCTCAGCCGCACCGCGATCGACGCGTTCAAGGAGTTCGCGGGCGGCCTGCCCGAGGTGCTCCGCGTGTTCGTCCTGTCCGGTGACGACGACTTCCTGCTGCACGTCGCCGTCCAGGACCTCGACCACCTGCACGCCTTCCTCGTCGACCGGCTCGCCGGCCGCCGCGAGATCACCGGCTTCCGGTCGTCGATGATCTTCGAGCAGGTCGCCGACCGCACCCCCGCGCGCCTGCCGTCCCCGCCCGCCTGACCCCGGGGCGGGTTCTTCAGGGCGTGGGCGCGGTGAGGTACCGCTGGATCGTGGGCCCGAGCCAGTCCACGATCTCCTCGCGGCCGAGCGCCACGCTCTCGGGGAACCGCAGCACGTAGCGCGTGAGCGCGAGCCCCAGCACGGTCGAGGCGCACAGCGCCGCGCGCGCCGGTGCCTGCTCCGGTTCCGGGCCCACCTGGCGGGCCAGCGGGATCAGCTGGTCGCGCAGCACGGTCTGCATGCGCTCGGCGGCGGCCGGGTCGGTGGCGCCGACCCGTATCAGCGCGGTGAGCCCCTCGTTCTCCTCCCACAGGGCGAGGAAGTGGCGCACCAGCGTCCGGCCGAGGTCCTCGCGCGGTTCGACGGGCAGGCCCGGCAGCCCGGGGTCGATCGCGACGGCCGCCGCGAACAGGGACGCCTTGTTGCCGTAGTACCGCATCACCATCGACGGGTCGATCCGCGCGTCGCGCGCGATGGCCCGGATGGTCGCCTTCTCGTAGCCGTCCGCCGCGAACCGCTCCCGGGCCGCGGCGAGGATCGCGGCCCGGGTGGCGTCGGAACGCCGTGCGGCCTGCTGGTTCTCCGTGGTGCCCGTCATGCCAACGAGTGTAGGCCAACGCCTGTTGACAATCCACGATCGCGCGACCTACGTTTGCCAACAAGCGTTTGCCAACAAGCGTTGGCGGAGTCGCGCGGCACGACGACCCACGGCGAGAGGAAGTACCGAAGATGGCCCAGCTGAAGAGCCTGGACCCGAGCACGCCGATGTTCGCCCAGTTCACCGAGAAGACCGGACCCATCGTCCTGGCCAACACCTTCCTCGTCCCGCAGGAGAGGGCCGAAGCGTTCCTGCCCCTCTTCCGGAGGCAGGCCGAATTCATGAAGGCGCAGCCGGGATTCGTCTCGCTGCGGATGCACAAGGGAACGGCGGGCAGCCGGCTTCTGATGAACGTCGCGGTCTGGGAGTCGACCGAGGCACTCGCCGCGGCGTTCGGCAGCCCGGAGTTCCAGCGCATGGCCGCCGAGTTCCCCGACGACATCGTGTCCTACCCGCACATCTTCGAGCAGATCGACGCCTGACACCGCGGCCGCAGCCGGGGAGGGCAGCCGGAGACGCCCTGCCGTCCCCCGGAAGGTCACGCATCCATGCACCAGGCCAGGCCGTCGCGAGCCCCCGCGCAGCCCCGTCCCAGAAAGGGAGTCCCCATGACCGTGGAACTGAACCACACCATCGTCCCCGCCCGTGACCCGAAGGCTTCGGCGCGGTTCCTGGCCGGAATTCTCGGCCTGACCGTCGATCCGCCGCTGGCGCACTTCACACCGGTCACGCTGGCCAACCATGTCACCCTCGACTACGACCGGCTGGACGACTTCGAGCCGCACCACTACGCGTTCATGCTCGGCGAGCAGGAGTTCGACGCCGCCCTCGCCCGCATCCGGCACGGCGGGATCGCCCACTACGGCGATCCCGCATGCCAAGAGATCGGGCGGATCTATCACGGCAAGCACATCAAGGGCCGCAGGGGCACCTACTTCCACGACCCCGACGGGCATCTCATGGAGATCCTCACCCCGGGCGACGCCGGATCGTGAGGCCGACGGCGCCCCGAGCGGGCCGATCTCGTCCGCCCCGCCACGCCCTGCCCTGCCCTGCCCCGTTTCCGAACGTCGAAGGAGAAGCGCCATGTCGCTGAAGAACGTCAATACCGTCCTGGTCGCCGTCTGCGCCTTGTTCGTCCTCTATCTCGGGCTGTCCTTCATCCTGGCCCCGGAGGCGTCCACCCAAGGCGTCGGCCTGCCGGAATGGCGCGCCGGCGGCGGTGACGGCTTTCTCATCATGAAGGGCACCCGGGAATTCGCGATGGGCCTGGTCATCGGCATCCTGCTGCTGACGGGCCACCGCCGCGCGCTGGGCTGGGTCCTGCTGATGGAGGCCGTCGCCCCGTTCGGCGACATGATCAACGTCCTGGCCCACCGCGGCCCCCTCGCCGCCGCGTTCGGCATCCACGGCCTGACCTCGGCGCTGATCGCGATCATCGGCCTGCTGATCCTCCGCGAGACCCGTACGGTCGCGGACGACCGGCACCGCACGGCGAGCATCACCGGCACGGCGCCGACGTCCGATTCCGTGCCGCTCCGCACAGCGAACTGATCAGACCGGCCGGGGCGGACCGCGCCTCGCCCCTCGGCGTCAGCGCTGGCGGGCGGGGCGGACGACGATCTCGTTGACGTCCACGTCGGGCGGCTGCGCCAGGGCGTAGGAGACGGCCGCGGCGATGGCGTCCGGCTCGATGGCGTGGGCGCGGTACTCCCGCATGGCCGCCGCGGCGCCCGGCTCGGTGATCGTGCCGGCGAGTTCGGACGTGACGACGCCGGGGGAGACCGTCGTCACCCGGATCGACGGGTCGGACTCCTGGCGCAGCCCCTCGGTGATCGCCCAGGCGGCGTACTTCGTCCCGGAGTAGACGGCGCCGGTGGGGACGACCTGGTGCGCGCCGATGCTCGCGACCGTGACGAAGTGCCCCGACCCCTGCTCGGTGAAGACGGGCAGGGCGGCGGCGATGCCGTGCAGCAGGCCGCGCACGTTGACGTCGATCATCCGGTCCCACTCGTCCACGAGCAGGGAGTCGAGGCGCGACAGGGGCATCACCCCGGCGTTGGCGACGAGGACGTCCGCGCGGCCGAACCGGTCGCGGGCGGCCTCGACGAAGGCGCGGACGTCGTCGCGGTCCGTCACGTCCACCGGGACGGGGTGCAGGACGCCGGGGGAGCGGGCGGCGAGGTCCCGCAGCCGGCCGGTGCGGCGGGCGCCCGCGACCACGCGGTGCCCCTCGGCGGCGAGGCGGGCGGCGGTGGCCGCGCCGATGCCGCTGCTCGCCCCGGTGACGAGGACGACCTTGGATTCGTGCTGGTCAGTACTCATGCCGGGAAGCGTCGCAGCGCCCGCCGGACGGGACGAGAGGTGCGCTTCTCCTGGGAGGGATGCACCCACGCGGACGGCCGGGGAGCCGCTGCTGGGATCATTGGCGGGAGCACTCGTGAGGCGGAGTTGAGGGGGACGGCGTGGAACTGCTGCACTCGGGGAAGGTCCGGGACGTCTACGCGGACGGGGACGACCTGATCCTCGTCGCGTCGGACAGGGTGAGCGTGTACGACGTCGTCCTGCCGACGCTGATCCCCGACAAGGGGAAGATCCTCACCCAGCTGTCGCTGTGGTGGTTCGAGCAGCTCGCCGACGTGGTGCCGAACCACGTGATCTCGGCGACGCGGGTGCCGGACGAGTGGGCGGGACGGGCGATCCGGTGCAGGCGGCTGACGATGCTGCCCGTCGAGTGGATCGCGCGCGGCTACCTCGCGGGGCTCGGCCTGAAGGAGTACGAGAAGGGCGGCACCGTCTCCGGGATCGCCCTGCCGGACGGGCTCGTCGAGGCGTCGAAGCTGCCCGAGCCGATCTTCACGCCGACCACGAAGGCGTCCGAGGGGCACGACGAGTTCATCACCTACGACGACGTCGTGGCCGAGATCGGCGCGGACACCGCCGCGCGGCTGAAGGACGTGACGCTGGACGTCTACAAGCGGGGCGCCGAGATCGCGGCGGAGCGCGGCATCATCATCGCGGACACGAAGCTGGAGTTCGGGCGCGCCGCCGACGGCACGCTCGTCCTCGCCGACGAGGTGCTGACGTCCGACTCGTCGCGCTTCTGGCCCGCGGACGAGTGGGAGCCGGGCCGCCCGCAGCGCTCGTACGACAAGCAGTACGTCCGCGACTGGAGCAGCACCCTGGACTGGGACCGCACGCCGCCCGGCCCGGCCATCCCCCAGGACGTCGTGGACGCCACCCGCGCCCGCTACATCGAGGTCTACGAGCGCCTGACCGGCCGCCCCTGGCAGTCCTGAGGGCGGTCCTGAGAGGGCGGTCCGACGCGCGGCTCAGAGCAGCGTCAGCAGGTGCTCGGCCTGGTGGACGAGGGTGCCGGGCGGGTTGCGCGGACGGTCCGGATCGTCGGACAGCAGGGCGAGCAGCCAGAAGACGGCCAGCAGGCGCCGGCACTCGGGCAGCCGGATCTTCTCGGACGCGGTCAGCTCGAACCGGTCGAGCAGGTCGCCGGGCGCCAGGACGTTCTTCGCGGAGACGTGCTCGGCGACCTCGGCGAGCTCGTAGGCCCGGTCGCCGCGTCCGGAGAACTCGAAGTCGACCAGCCGGGCGCGCGACCCGTCCCACAGGACGTTGGCGAGGTTGCCGTCGCCGGTGCCGAGGACGGGCGGCGGTTCGGCGGCGAAGACGGTGTCGAGGTGCGGGCGGCCGAGCCAGTCGCGGGCGCCGTCGAGGGCGGCGGCGGCCGGGCCGTCCGGGGGCGTCGGCACCCGCTGTGACCAGGCGCGGAGCTTCTTCAACGCGTCCAGGGGATGGAGGAGCCGCGGCGGCAGGGCGGCGAGGTCCGCGGCGGGGATCGCGCTCTGGCAGGCGGTCATCGCCTCGACGAGCCCGGTGAGCTGCGCGTCCGTGAGCGGCGCCGAGAGGGGCTCGCCGGGGAGGCGGGACATGGTGACGCTGGGCGGCGTCTCCGCCGGGGCGTAGCGCAGGGGTTCGGGTGCGAGGGCGGGCGCGTGCTCGGCGAGCAGGGTCAGCGCCCGCCATTCGCGTTCCGGTTGCCCCAGGTCCCACGAGCGGTACCGCTTGGTGACGGTCGCCGTGCCCAGCTCGACGACGTGGGTGGTCGGCATGGCGGGGAGCGTACCGGCGGGAGTGAACGGGGGGCGGGTGCGGAGACGTACTGGGCGGTGACGGGCTGCTTTCGGAGCGAGGGGGGCCGTCTGCGTGGGCGTCGAGGACGTGCTCGGAACCGCCGGCCGCGTCGCCGGCCGTGGCCGGTACGGGGGAGGCGGTGGTGTGGGCGGGAGAGGGCTCGTGGTGCTCGGCACGGTCACGCTGCCCGGGACCGGCAGGTCGGTGGGGCGCGCGCGGGCGTTCGTCCGCGGCCTCCTGGCGGACCTGCCGGGACGGGACGATGTGGTGATGGCCGCCAGCGAGACCGTCGCGAACGCGGTGACGCACACGGCGTCGGGCTTGGAGGGCGGCCTCGTGACGGTGACGGTCGCGGCCGTGCCGGGGGCGGTGCGGTTGGAGGTCGCCGACGACGGGGCGGCGGGGACGCGGCCGTACGTGAAGGACGACCCCGGCGCGGAGACCGGCCGGGGGATGCGGATCGTGCAGGCGCTCGCCGCGCGGTGGGGATACCGCGCGGACGGGACGCGGACCGTGGTGTGGGCGGAGTTCCCGGCCCCGGACGCGTGGGCCCGGGGCCGGGGTGCCGTCAGCGGCCCCGGTTGAACTGGCGGGCCGGCATCCGGCCGGTGCCGCGGCGGTTGTTCGCGAACGTCGCCGACCTGAAGTCGGTCTTGTTCTTCTTGAGCTTCTTCTTCGTGGGGAAGGGAACGTTCTCGAGGTTGTTGGCGCGCATGGAGAAACCACCTCCGGGCATGTCGAATCGCAGCCGTGAAAGGGTGCCGTGAAAGGGTGATGAAAGGCCGAAGGCATGGCGATTCCGCTGGTCACGCGGGTATGCGTCGACCAGTGAGGATGTTCGCGGAATGTCGCCTTCGGCGCGGAGAGCGGGAGCGGGCCCGGCGAGAACGCGGGCGGCTCGACCGTGAAGGTATCAAAGCTCCATGCTGATGATCATGCCTGAGGCCGGTAATGGCGTCAACTCCTTTTTTCCGGCGGAGCGTGAAACGCGCGGTACGGGCGCGGGCCGCGGAACGAGCCGCGAGGGGGGTGTCGCGAACTGTGGGGTACGTGTCGTTGACGCCATGACGGGCGGGGCCGCAGCCTGGAGTCATGCGCGTCGCATTCGTGATCTATGACGGGTTCCAGGGGCTGGACCTGACCGGTCCGTACGAGGTCATGCAGGCGACCGGGCGGTACGAGTGCCTGGTCGTGGGGCCGCAGGCCGGACCGGTGACGTCCAGCAGCGGGCTGCCCGTCGTCGCCTCCCATGGCGTCGGCGGCCTCCCGCCGGAGGGGTTCGACACGGTGCTGGTGGCGGGCGGGAGCGGCGTCGACCGGGCCCGCGAGGACCCGGCGCTGGTCCGCTGGGTGACGGACGCGGCGCGGGACGCGCGCCGGGTCGCGGCCGTGTGCAGCGGGGTGATCCTGCTCGCCGAGGCCGGGCTGCTCGACGGGCGGCGCGTCACGAGCCACTGGGGCCGCGAGGCGCAGCTCAGGGCCGAGTACCCGGCGCTGCGCGTCGACTGCGACCCGATCTTCGTCCGGGACGGGCGGGTCTGGACGTCCGCGGGCGTCACCGCGGGCATGGACCTCGCGCTCGCGCTCGTCGAGGACGACCACGGGCGGGAGGCCGCGCACGCGGTCGCGCGGGAGCTGGTGATGTTCCTGCGGCGGCCGGGCAGCCAGTCGCAGTTCAGCGTGCCGCTGTGGTCGGCGCAGCCGGCGTCCGACCCGATCCGGGTCGCGGTGACGGCCGTGCAGACCGATCCGGGCGCCCGGCACAGCATCGCCGACCTGGCCGAATGCTCGGGCCTGAGCCCGCGGCACCTGCAGCGCCGGTTCACCGCCGAGATGGGGGTGCCGCCGTCGGTGTACGTGGAGCGGGTGCGGATCGAGGCGGCGCGGCGGGCGCTGGCGGAGGGCGACGAGCCGGTCGAGACGCTGGCGCGGCGGCTCGGGTTCGGCACGGGCGAGACGCTGCGGCGCGCGTTCCACCGGCGGGTCGGCGTGGCGCCGTCCGACTACCGGGACCGATTCCGAGGGACGAAGGAGTACGCATGACGACCTACGGGCTGCTGGTGTTCGAGGACGCCGAGGAGCTGGACTTCGTTGGGCCGTGGGAGGTGCTCACCGCGTCGGCCGCGCAGCGCGGCGAGGGCGACAGGGCGGTCCTGATCGCGGAGCGGACCGGGCCGGTGCGCTGCGCGAAGGGCATGAGGGTCGTGCCGGACTGCACGTTCGACGACCATCCGGAGCTGGACGTCCTGCTGGTGCCGGGCGGGCGGGGCGCCCGGGTGACGCAGATCGGCAACGCGGCGCTGACGGGCTGGATCGCGAAGACCGCCGAGCGGGCCGACTGGGTGTCGAGCGTGTGCACCGGCTCGTTCCTCCTGCACGCGGCGGGCCCTGCCAGGGGACGCAGGGTCGCGACGCACTGGACGCACGAGGACGAGCTGGAGGCGCGCGGTGACGTGACGGTCGTCCGGGACGCGCGCTACGTCGTGGACGGCGACCTGGTCACGAGCCAGGGCGTGTCGGCGGGCATCGACATGGCGTTGTGGCTGGTCGGCCGCATCCATGGGCGCGACCACGCGCGCACGGTGCGGCGCCACATCCAGTACGAGCCGGCCCCGCCGTACATGGCCGACGAGCCGCTCTAGCCCCGTTCCAGGCCCGCTCCGGCCACTGCTCCAGGCCCGCTCCGGCCGCTGCTCGGGGCCGGCTTCGGCCCTGCTCCAGGCCCGCTCCGGGCCCGCTCCGGGCACGGCGCCGGTCCCGAATCGGGATCGAACATTCAGCCATACCGGTGATGATCTTCGCTTATCGGCATAATCACGCGAATGGCGATGGCGCTTCCGGTGCGGATCCGCGGTGACGGCGTGCGCGTCGCGGTCGAGACCGACCCCGCGCACGCCCCGCTGCGCGACTTCCTGCTCAACGACCTGGGCGAGGACGTCGCCGCGATCATCCGGACCAAGGGACGGTTGAGCGCCGGGCCGGCCGGACCCGGCGGGCCCCACCCCTGGCAGGAGCTCTACCGCTTCCACCGGCTCGACTACGACGGCGCCGTCGTGCACCTGCGCGACGTCGGCGGCTGGTCGTCCTGCGACCTCGACCCGGGCGTCCTGCTGCGCTGCCTGGAGGAGTACCTGGAGCAGGTCGGGGCGGTGCGGCACCGGCAGATGCTCGAAGGCGTGCTCCAGTCCGGCACGGAGCGGTTCGCCCCGGACCGGGAGCTGCCCGTCGCGTTCCGGGTCGGCGGGCCGGGCGAGGTCGCGTGCCTCCCGGCGCCGGGCAACGAGCCGCTCGCCGGGCTGCTCGGCGACGCCGAGTTCGTCCTCGGGCTGGACTGGATGCTCGCCGAGCTCGGCCGCCCGGACGCCGCCGTGACGTGGCCGGGCCGGGTGTTCCGGGTCGGCGTCGCGGACGGCATCGCCACCATCGAGGGCGAGGGCGGCGCCTACCTGTGCCTCGACGGCGAGACGTTCCGGCAGGTCGTCGCGGTGTTCCGGCAGGCGCACGCGGACTCGCACCGGGCCGCCGCGCCCGGCCGCGACGAGCCGGTGGCGGCGGTGCTCGCGCTCGGCGGGACGTCCCGCCGGACGCGCGGCTGGGCGCTCGTCCGCACGCCCCGCGCCACGCTGGAGGACGTCGCCGGCCTCACCCCGCACCCCGACGCCTGCCTCCCGCACGGCGTCCTCGGCACCGGGTCGGGCGCGTGCTGGGCCGACCTCGCCGTGCTGGACGAGGCGGGCGGGCGGCTGCGCGGCGGCACCAAGACCTTCATGCCGCGCGGCATCGACGCGGACCGGCTGGTCCCGGACCTGCGGGACGCGCTGACCCGCGCCCGGTTCCTCGCGTCCGTCCCGGGCGCGTGGGCGTCGTTCCTCGCGGGCGTCCCCGTGCACGGCTACGCCGACCCGGACGCGGTGGTGCGGCTGCCGTGCGCGCCGGCGGAGGCGGAGGGCGTCGCGCAGCACGTCCGGGTGTTCTTCCCCGAACTCGTCGAATCGGGCGTGGACCTGGAGGGGGCGGCCTCGCGCGCCGCCGGGACCGCCCGCGCGGTGAGCGGCGCGCCGCACGTCCTGACGGCGTTCCTCCTGCACGACGTGCAGAGCCACCGGCACCATCTCGACGTCGTCCGCGCGGCGCGTCCCGGGTGGGAGCACACGGGGAACGCCTGCCATCTGCGGCTCGACGTCCGGACGGTCCGGCTGGAGCACCTCTGGCTGGACGGCCACGCCTGCGAGCTGCCGACCGGCGAGTTCGCGCGCGTCCTGGAAGAGTACGAACGCCTCGCCGCCCTCTGACCCCGCTCCCGCGGGGTCGTGGGACGGTGGAGGTCCCCTTCGTCGGAGGTTGCGCATGTCGATGGCGGGCCGGCTGGCCGACCGCTTCCTCGGGCTGCCCCGGACCGGGGCCGATGCCGCGGCCGTGGACGTCGGCATCGCCCGCGACCTGCGGGTCCCCATGCCGGACGGCGCCGTGCTGGTCGCCGATCTGTACCGTCCGCGCGGCGCGGGACCGCTGCCCGCCGTGCTCGTCCGGACCCCGTACGGCAAGCGGCAGGCGCTCGTGCGGCTGCTCGCCGGGGTCCTCGCGCGGCGCGGCTTCCAGGTCGTCATACAGAATGTACGCGGGATACACGGGTCGGGCGGCGAGTTCCACGCGTTCCACGACGAGCGGGACGACGGCCTCGCGACGCTGGCGTGGGTGCGGGCCCAGCCGTGGTGCGACGGGCGCGTCGCGACCGCCGGCGCGAGCTACCTCGGCTACACGCAATGGGCGATCGCGCCGTACGCGGACCCGCCCCTGGAGGCGATGGGGCTCGGCATCACCGCGTCCGAGTTCGTCAGCTCCTTCTACCCGGGCGGCGCGCTCGCCCTCCACAACACGCTGGTGTGGTCGTCGCTGATGGGGACGCGCGACGACCGGAGGCGCCCGCTGCACAACCGGCGCGTCAGGCACGCCATGCGGCACCTGCCGGTCGGCGAGTCCGACATCGCCGCGATAGGGCGGGCCGAGTCGTTCCTGCGCGAGGTCACCGGCAACGCCGAGAACGCCGCGTTCTGGCGGGAGACCGACCACAGCGCGGGCGTCGCCGCGACCACCTCGCCCGCGAGCATGGTGACGGGCTGGTGGGACCTGTTCCTGCGCGGCCAACTCCGCGACTTCGCCGCCCTGCACGCCGCCGGACGGCAGGCCCGCATCACCATCGGCCCCTGGGGCCACGACGCCAGGGCGCTGCGCGCCCTCCTCGCCGACCAGGTCTCCTGGCTGAACGCGCACCTGCACGGGGACGCGGCGGAACTGCGGCGCGCACCCGTCCGGCTCTACCTGCAGAAGGCGGACCGCTGGCTCGACTTCCAGCAGTGGCCGCCGCCGGAGACCACCCCGGTGCCGCTGTACCTCTCCCACGGCCTGACCTGGGACGAGCCGTCCGCCCCGCTCGACCCGGCGGCGTTCACCTACGACCCGCTCGACCCGACGCCGTCCACCGGCGGGCCGCTGCTGTCGCCCGGACGCGGCGGGCAGCGCGACAACGGGCGGATCGAGGCGCGCGGCGACGTCGCCGTGCTGACCGGCGCCCGCCTCGACCGCCGCCTCGACCTGATCGGCCCGGTCTCGGCGGCGTTCCACGTCCGGACGGACACCGGCCACGCCGACCTGTTCGTCCGGCTCTGCGACGTCGGCCCGGACGGCGCCTCCCGCAACGTCACCGACGGCATGCTCCGCATCGACGCCGGGCCGGGCGAGACCGTCCGGGCGGAGATCGAGATGCACCCGACCGGCTACCGGTTCCGGCGCGGGCACCGCCCGCGCGTCATGCTCGCGGGCGGCGCGTTCCCGCGCTTCGCCCGCAACCACGGGCGCGGCGAACCCGCCGGGCGGGCCGTCGCGTCGCGCCGCGTCCGGATCGAGGTGCTGCGCGGAGCGGGCCACCCGTCGGCGCTGCACCTGCCCGTCTGGGCGCCCTGACCCACCCGGCGCTACTCACCGGGCCGGTTCACCCGGCCCGACTCACTCGGCTTCGGCGGCGGCGCGCAGCGCCTCGTACTCCTTGAGGACCTTCTTGCGCGCGCGGGCCGAGAGGCGGTCGATGTAGACCTTGCCTTCGAGGTGGTCGGTCTCGTGCTGAAGGCAGCGCGCGAGCAGTCCCGTCCCCTCGACCGTCACCGGGTTCCCCTCGACGTCGAAGCCGCGCACGGTGGCGCGGTCGGGACGGGCGACGCGCGCGTGCGGGCCCGGCACCGACAGGCACCCCTCCTCGTCGTCGTCGAGCCGCCGGTCCGCGAGGTCCGGCAGTTCCAGCACGGGGTTCACGACCGTCCCCTTGTGCCGCTCGCCGTCCTCGTCCGGGCAGTCGTAGACGAAGATCCGCAGATCGACGCCGATCTGGTTGCCGGCGAGGCCCACGCCCTCCGCCGCGTACATGCTGGCGAACATGTCGTCGGCCAGCTCCGCCAGCGCCGCGTCGAACTCCTGCACCGGCCGGCACGCCCGGTGCAGGACCGGCGTCCCGACCAGCGTGATCGGCCGCACCCGTCCCGCCATCCGATCTCCCTTCGCGCTCGGTGACCATCCTGTCCCATCCTCCCCGGGCCCGGCGCGCAAGGGCGGGCGCCGGGTCCGCGGCGGCACGACTTTCGCACGACCGTGCAGAAATACCAGCACCGAACCGGGCGTGATTTTGATCAAATGGTGGAGGTCACATTGCACGGGAGGCGACATCGGCGGTGGCGGGCGAGCGCACCGAGCGCGGGTCCGAGCGGGACCGGGAGCACGTCCGGATCGTCCTGCTCGGCCGGGTCGGCGTGGAACGGGCCGGCCGCCGCGCGCTGCCCAGCTCCGGGATCGCCCGCGCGCTGCTCGGCGCGCTCGCCCTCGCCGGGCTCGCCGGGCTGTCGGGTCTCGGCGACGACACGCTCAAGTCGCTGCTGTGGGGCACCCGCGAGAACGTCATCTCCGACTCGACGCTGGCCGTCGCCGTCTACCGGCTGCGCCGCTGGCTCACCGAGACCGCGGGCCCGGGCGTCGAGGTCGTCCGCACCACCAACGGGTACGCGCTGGAACTGCCGGGCGCCGACATCGACGCGGCGGTGTTCCGCCGCGCGGTCGCCGACGCGGGCATGCTGCACCCCGACCGGCGCGCGGGCGCGCTGGAGCGCGCGCTCGGGCTGTGGCGGGGCCGCGCGCTGGAGGACGTGTCGCCCGAGTCCGTCGACCAGGCCACCGTCGACCGGCTGGAGCGCGAGCGGGTCGAGGCGACGATGGAGCACGCCCGGACGGTCCTCGCGGCGGGCGCGCCCGAGCGCGCGCTGCCGCACCTGAACCCGCTGGTGCGCGCCCACCCGCTCGACGAGCAGCTGCTCACCGTATGGATCGAGGTGCTCGCGTCGTGCGGGCGGCAGGCCGAGGCGCTGGAGGCGTACGAGGAGGCACGGGTCCGGCTGCTGGACCAGCTCGGCATCGACCCGGGGCCCGAGCTGCGCGACGCCCACGTCCGCGTGCTGCGCCAGGAGACCGCCGCCGGCCCGGCCCCCGCCGCCCCGGGCCCCAGCGAACCGGGGGACGACGGGCCGGGCGGCGGCGACCGCTTCCGCCCGGAGCGGCCGAGCCAGCTCCCGCCCGCCGTGCCCGACTTCACCGGACGCGGCGACCAGATCGACAGCATGCTCGCGCTGCTGTCCGGCGGCGACGGCGACGCGCCCGTCTCGGTGTCGGCCGTCGCCGGGATGGGCGGGATCGGCAAGACCGCCCTCGCCGTGCACATCGCCCACCGCACCCGCGACGCCTTCCCGGAGGGCCAGCTCTTCGTGGACCTGCGCGGCGCCGAACGCGACCCCGCCGACCCCGCCGAGGTGCTCGGCCGGTTCCTGCGCGCGCTCGGCGTCAACGCCGCCGCCGTCCCCGAGAGCCCCGGCGAGCGGGCCGCGCTGTACCGCAGCATCCTCGCCGACCGGCGCATCCTCGTCGTGCTCGACAACGCCGCCGACGAGACGCAGGTCGAGCCGCTGCTGCCCGGCGGCCGGCTGTCCCGCGCCGTCATCACCAGCCGCACCCGGCTCACCGCGCTGCCCGGCGCCCGCCTCATCGAGCTGGACGTTCTGACCCCCGGGCAGGCGGTCGACCTGCTCGTGCACATCGTCGGCCCGGACCGGGTCGCGGCCGAGCCGGAGTCCGCCGCCGAGCTCGCCCGGATGTGCGGCCACCTGCCGCTCGCGCTGCGCGTCGCCGGAGCCCGCCTCGCCGCGAAGGCGCACTGGAGCATCGCCGGGTTCGTCCGCCGGATGCGCGAGCAGGGCCGGCTGGACGAGCTGACGCAGCGCGGCCTCAGCGTCCGCACCACCCTGCACCTCAGCTACCTGGGCCTCGGCTCGGACGCGCGGCGGCTGTACCGGCTGCTCGGCCTGCTCGACGCGCCCGACTTCGCCTGCTGGACCGCGGCCGCGCTGCTGGACCGGCCGCCCGCCGAGGTCGCCGAGCTGCTGGAGACGCTCGTCGACGCGCAGCTGCTGGACGCGCAGCTCCTCGACACGCGACCCCTCGACGCGCAGGGGCGGTCCGCGGTGGTCGGAGCCGTCCGCTACCGGTTCCACGACCTCGTCCGCGACCACGCCCGCGAGCTGTGCCGCGACGAGGACGGGCCGGAGAGGCGCACCGCCGCGCTGCGCCGCGCCCTCGGCGGCCTGCTCGCGCTCACCGACCGGGTCGTCGAGCTGGTCACCGGAGGCGGCGACGCCCTGGCGGCGGGCCCGGCCGTCCGGTACCCGCTGGACGAGGCGATCGTGCGGAGCACGCTGGCGCACGCCCCCGACTGGTTCGAGGCCGAGCGGTTCGGGCTCACCACCGCCGTCCGGCAGGCCGCCCGGCTCGGCGAGGAGGGGCTGGCCTGGGAGATCGCGGTCCGCTCGGCCATCCTGTTCCAGCCCGCGCACTACACCGACGACTGGCAGCAGGTCATCGCGGACGCGCTGCCCGTCGTCCGGGCGGCGGGCGACCCGCGCGGCGAGGCGGCGCTGCTGGAGCGCACGACGGACCTGGCGTGCGCGCGCCGCGACTACGACCGGGCGCTGCGGTCCGTGCGGGAGGCGCTGCGGCTGTTCGAGGAGACCGGGAACCCCCACGGCACCGCGCTCTCGCTCCGCCAGCTCGCGACCGTGCACCGGATGGCGGGCCGGTTCGGCGACGCCGAGGCCGACGGCCGCCGGGCCCGCGAGCTGTTCCAGCGCGTCGGCGACGTCGCGGGCGAGTCGCACGCCGTCCTGGTGATCGGCTGCGCCCAGTACGAGCGCGGCGACGCCGAGGACGCGCTCGGCGTGCTCACCATGGCGCGGGACCTGGCGCGCCGCGCCCGCTACACCGGCGTCGAGCTCCAGGCGGTGTACTGGATCGGGCAGGCGCTGCTCGCGCTCGGCCGCCCCGGCGAGGCCCGGCCGCTGTTCGAGCACATCGACGAGGCGGGCACCGCGGCGGGCAGCCGGCTCGTCGGCATGTACGCCGCGCACGGCCTCGGCTGCACCGCCTTCGCGCTCGGCCGGACGGCGGAGGCCGAGCGGTCGCTGCGGCTGGCGCTGCGGCTCGCCGAGGAGCGCGCCGACCCGCTGATGCGCGCGCGCATCATGTACGTGCTCGGCGACCTGTACTGGGACCGCGGCGACCTCGCCGCGGCGAGGCGGCTGCTCGAACGCGCCCTGAAGCTCGCCACCGAGGTGTCGGTGCCGCTCTGGCGGGCCAAATGCCTCTTCCTCCTCGGTGCCCTCCTCCAGGTGTCCGGCGACCGGGTGTCCGGCGAACAGATGTCCGGGAACCGGGTGCCGGGCGGGGACGCCGGCGGCGAGGCGGACCCGCGCCGCGAGGCGCTCGAGATCTTCGACGCGCTCGGCGTCCCGACCGAGGACGGGACGGCCGCGCACCTGCTGTGGTGACCGCGGCGCCGGCGGCCCGAGCCGCAGCGGGCCCACCCCCGTGCGGCCCGTCGCGGTCGATCACCACGCGGCCACCGTAGGGCGGGCCGATTACACCTCGCTTACACCTCGCCCCGCGCCCGCACCGACCGTCCGCGGCCGGAGTCTCCGCGCGGGAGGAGGAGGCGTGCGGCTGCGGAGCGTGGTCCGTTCGTCGCACACGGTGCACCGTTCGTCGACGCGGAGGGTTGAAGCGTCGAACGGCGGCCGAGGGGCTCGCTACCGTCTTCTCATCCGCCGGGCGCCCCGCGCCGAAGCCGCTTCGGGGGGAGCGGCCGTCCCCAGTGCGCGTATCGGGCCGGCCCGCGGAACGGGGGGAGAGGGGCCACTCTGGGGGGAGTGGCCCCTCTCCGTTTGTCATCTCGCTATAAGGGCCCCGGTTCCAAGGCGTCGCCGCGTAAGCAGCGCCCGGCGGCGGGGCGACCCACAATTCTGGCACCCGCGGAGACCCACCCGCCGCGGCTCCGGCTAGTGAAGGGCACGCCCCCCGATGCACAGGAATCTCGCCCGTTCGGTCCGGCTCCTCTCCGTCGCGTCCGTCCTCGCCGCCGGCGCGGCCCTCGCCCCGCCCGCGAGCGCCGCGGCCCCGGCGAGACCCGCGGCCGCAGCCGTTCAACGCGCCGCCGACAACCCGTACCAGCGCGGCCCCGCGCCGACCGAGGCGAGCATCACCGCGGAGAAGGGCCCGTTCGCCATCGAGACGATCCCGGTCCCGGCGGGCAGCGGCACCGGCTTCAACAAGGGCACCGTCTACGCGCCGACCGACACGAGCCAGGGCACGTTCGGCGCCATCGTCGTCTCGCCCGGCTTCGTCTCCCCGGAGGCGTGGATCTCCTGGTACGGGCCCCGGCTCGCGTCCCAGGGCTTCGTCGTCATGACCCTGGAGACCAACAGCCTCGTCGACGTCCCCGCCTCGCGCGGCGACCAGCTGCTCGCCGCCCTCGACTGGCTGACCGGCAAGAGCGGCGTCAAGAACCGCATCGACACGAGCCGCACCGCCGTCATGGGCCACTCGATGGGCGGCGGCGGGACGCTCGAAGCCGCCAACAAGCGGCCGTCCCTCAAGGCCGACATCCCGCTCGCGCCGTGGGACACCAACTACAGCTTCCCGAACATCAGGACCCCGACCCTCATCATGGGGGCGGACAACGACTTCATCGCGCCCGCGTCGTCGATGGCCGAGTCGTACTACAACAACGTCAGGACGGCGCCGGAGAAGGCGTACCTGCTGCTGAGGAACGCCGGCCACATGACCTTCACGTCGCCGAACACCACCATCGCGAAGTACTCCATCGCGTGGATGAAGCGGTTCGTCGACAACGACACCCGCTACGACCAGTTCCTGTGCCCGGCGCCGAAGCCGGACGCCGGCATCGCGAAGTACCTGGACACCTGCCCCAACGGGTGACCCGCCCGGAACGACGGCGGCGCCCCCGCGCGCGAGACCGGGGGCGCCGTCCCCCGTTTCACGCGGGGGACAGCCGCCGGTCCCCGGAGTCGATGCGGACGAGGTGGTGCAGCAGGAGCAGCAGCTCCATCCGCCGGTCCGGGTCCAGCATCGCGCCGCCGATGGTCTCCTCCAGCCGCCGGATCCGGTACCGGACGGTCTGCTCGTGCACGAGGAGCCGCTCCGCCGCCGCCACCGCGTTGTCGCGGCACTCCATGTAGGTCAGCAGCGTCCGCGACAGCGCGTCCCTGCGGTGCGGCGCCAGCGCCATCAGCGGCCCGAGCCGGGCGTCGAGCGCCACGTCCAGCAGCTCCTCGCTCTGCGCCGCGACCAGGGTCGGCAGGTGGTCCAGGCAGCGCAGCGGCTCCTTGCCCGGCAGGACGCCGCGCTCGATCAGCGCGAGGCCGCGCCGGGCCCAGCGCAGCGACAGCGCGGCCCGCGCCGGCGGGACGGTCGGCCCGACCGCCGCCGCCCGCGTCCCCTTCACCGCCGCGGGCAGCCGGTCCCGGCCGGGGCCGTCCGGGTCCGGGAAGATCAGATAGGGGTCCGCGGCGTCCCAGTCGGCGAGGAACGCGGGCGGCAGCACCGGGACGGGCCCGCCGGGCGCCGGGCGGAACGCGACGACCGCGAGCGTGCGCGGCACCTGCCAGCCGGCCTCCCCGGCCAGCTCCCCGATCGCCTCGTCGCTGGCCGGCGGGTCCATGACCAGCAGGTCGCGCAGCCGCCGGCGGAACCGCTCCCGCTCGCCCGCGAGCTCGCCCTGCGCCCGCGCGTACCCCTGCCCGGCCGCGCAGGCGATCCGCTCCAGGAACACGAACAGCGACTCGGTGATCGTCCCGAGGACGTCCAGCGACCAGCCGAGCCGCCGGGCGTCCTTGATGAACCGGCGGCACGCGACCTGCCCGCCGACCCGGATCGCGGTCTGGAGCCCGTCCAGGCTGCGGCCCGTGCGCGCCTCGTACGCGCCGATGCCCTCGAAGATGCCGGTGACCGTGCCCCAGTCCAGGTCGGGCCGGCCGATGGAGTCCACGAACTGCCGGACCGTCTGCTCGACGGCCCACCGCATCCGGCGCCCGTAGCGGCTCTCCGGCGGGCGCGCGTACTCGGGGACGAGCGCCTGGATCTCGCCGACCATCTCGCTCGCGGCGGCCTCCAGGTACGGCCGCAGCGGCTCGGCGATGCCGGCGGGCACCCCGGAGAGCGGGAACTCCGAGGCGGCGGGATTGGCGGACCGGCTCAAGGCACCCTCCTGGAACTCGCGACCCTTGACGCCACTGGGCCTCCCAGCGTCCGCCGCCCGCCCCCGCGACGCTAGGCGGAACCGAGATGGATCCGCCCGCCGCGATTGTCAGCGTTCTGACAGTCTCCGGGGCGGATCGGCGGCGGCGTCGATGACGGTGAGGAGTTCGCGGAGGGTTTCGCGCTGGGCGTCCGAGAGCGGGGAGAGCACCTCGCGGGCGGCCTCGCGGCGGGTGCCGGCGATGCGCGCGCGGACGGCGCGGCCCTCGTCCGTCGGGCGGACGAGCAGGGACCGGCGGTTGGCCGGGTCGGGCTCGCGGGTGACGAGGCCGTCCGCCTCCAGGGCGTCCACCAGCGTGGTCACGGAGCGGGGGACGATGTCGAGGCGGCGGGCGAGGTCGGTCATCCGCAGCGGGCCGTCCGTGCCGACGATCACCCGGAGCGCGCGCGACTGGGCGGGGGTGAGGCCGAGCGGCGCGAGCCGCTCCACCTGGTGCCGCCGTATCCGCTTGGCCGCCATCAGGAACAGGTCGGCCAGATCGTTCTCCATGGAACCGAGCTTAGCTCATAGTTGGGCGGAAATAATTATGAGCTAAGCTCAGTTACATCGAGGGTCGTCCCCCGGAAGGAGCCGCCCATGGCGAAGGACCCCACCGCGAAGCCCACCACCGACCTCACCGCCGACTCCGCTCCCGCTCCCGGCGCCGCGCGCTCCGATCGCGCCCGCATCCTGCGCCTGTTCGTCCCCTACCGCGCCCGGCTCGCCGTCGTCGCGCTGCTCGTCGGCCTGTCCGCGCTCGTCTCGCTGGCCTCGCCGTTCATGCTGCGCCACATCCTGGACGTCGCGCTGCCGCAGGGCCGCACCGGACTGCTGTCCCTGCTCGCCCTCGGCATGATCGCGATCTCCGTCGCGACCAGCGTGTTCTCCGTCCTGCAGACCTACATCTCCACCGGCGTCGGGCAGCGCGTCATGCACGACCTGCGCACCGCCGTCTACGCGCACCTGCAGCGGATGCCGCTGGCGTTCTTCACCCGGACCCGCACCGGCGAGGTGCAGTCCCGGATCGCCAACGACATCGGCGGCATGCAGTCCACGGTCACCACCACCGTGACCTCGCTCGTCTCCAACTTCACCTCCGTGACCGCGACCGCCATCGCGATGCTCGCGCTGGACTGGCGGCTCACCCTCGTCACGATGGTCACGCTGCCGTTCTTCGTGTGGATCAGCCGCCGCGTCGGCAGCGAGCGCCGGCGGATCACCTCCCGGCGGCAGCGGCAGCTCGCCGCGATGTCGGCGATCGTGGAGGAGTCGCTGTCGGTCAGCGGCATCCTGCTCGGCCGCACCATGGGCCGCTCGCCCGCGCTCACCGACCGGTTCGCCGGCGAGTCCCGCGACCTCGCCGACCTGGAGATCCGCTCGAGCATGGCCGGGCGGTGGCGGCAGTCCACGATCCAGATCGTCATGTCGGCGATGCCCGCGCTCACCTACTGGGCCGCCGGGCTCACCGTCTCGCAGGGCCACCCGCTCGTGTCGATCGGCACCCTCGTCGCGTTCACCACCCTGCAGACCAGCCTGTTCCGGCCGACCGTCCAGCTGCTCCAGACCGCCGTCGACGTGCAGAGCTCCATGTCGCTGTTCCGGCGGATCTTCGAGTACCTCGACCTGGAACCCGGCCTGGAGGAGCCCGCCGCGCCGCACCCGCTGCCCCGGGCCCGCGGCCACGTCCGCTTCGAGGACGTCGGCTTCGCCTACGACGCGGACTCCGCCGCGCTCACCGGCATCGACCTGGACGTCCCCGCCGGGTCGTCCCTCGCCGTCGTCGGCGAGACCGGATCCGGCAAGACCACCCTCAGCTACCTGGTGCCGCGGCTGTACGACGCGACGTCCGGGCGCGTCACCATCGACGGCGTGGACGTGCGGGACCTGTCGTTCGCCGACCTGTCCGCCGCCGTCGGCGTCGTCTCCCAGGAGACCTACCTGTTCCACGCGTCCGTCGCCGACAACCTGCGGTTCGCCAAGCCCGACGCGACCGACGCCGAGCTGCACGCCGCCGCCCGCGCCGCGCAGATCCACGACCACGTCAGCGGCCTGCCCGACGGCTACGACACCGTCGTCGGCGAGCGCGGCTACCGGTTCTCCGGCGGCGAGAAGCAGCGCCTCGCCATCGCCCGGACGATCCTGCGCAACCCGCCGATCCTCGTCCTGGACGAGGCGACCAGCGCGCTCGACACCCAGACCGAGCACGCCGTCCAGCAGGCCATCGACGCGCTCGCCGAGGGGCGCACCACCATCACCATCGCGCACCGGCTCTCGACCGTCCGGGACGCGGACCAGATCGTCGTCCTCGACCACGGGCGCGTCGCCGAGCGCGGCACCCACGCCGAGCTGCTCGCCGCGGGCGGCCTCTACACCGCGCTGGTCTCCCGCGACGAGGACCTGACCCCCGCCGCCTGACGCGCCGGGCGGCCGCGCCGCGCGGGCCTGCGGAGCGGCAGCGGCGGCCACGGCGGGCCGCGCGCCGGAAAAGGCGATCTCCCCGGCCCGGCCCAACCGGAATTCTTGGTAAAGGAATTCCATCGCCGGTCAAAA
Source organism: Actinomadura nitritigenes (assembly GCF_017573545.1). GTDB lineage: Bacteria > Actinomycetota > Actinomycetes > Streptosporangiales > Streptosporangiaceae > Spirillospora > Spirillospora nitritigenes. Next base: position 49,609 of record NZ_JAGEOK010000041.1, read on the forward strand.
GGAACCGGATCACCGGCAATGGAGAGAAGATCGCCAAGAGGTGACGGGGCGGTTCCGGCAGGCCGTCGCGATGCCTCTTCTCCTTGATCGCGCGCGAAAAACTTGACGCGTCGGAGGTCGACTTCCGCGGCACGCTGCGGAATGGTCTCCGGCATGGATTCCCGAATTCGAACCTCCACCGCCGCCGGCCCCACCGGATGGCTGCTCTCCTTTCTCTCCGCTCGGGAGCAGGGCCTCCGCCCGCACAGCGGCCGCGCGGCGGGTCCCGCGGAATGGCTGCTGGTCTTCCTCGAGGTCGAGCAGGCCGAACTGGCCGCCCGGCAGCGCCCCGCCGCCGTCGCGTCCCGCCCCGGCGGCCGGACCGAGGAGCACCCGTTCGGCCGCATGAACGCCCGCAGCGCATAGAGACGAAGGTCATGATCATCGAGATGTTCCTCGCCGCCCTGATCGGCGGCGCGATCGGAGTCGCCGAACTCGTCGCCCGCTACCGCGACAAGCCCGTCGCGGCGCTGCTGTCCCCGGGCGGCCTGCTGTTCGCCCTCGTCAACACCGGCGCGTCCGTGGTCGCGCTGATCGCCGTCACCGCCGCCGGCTGGCGGTTCGGGCTGCCCTACACGATGCCGCCGACCGCGCTGCTGGTCGTCCACGTGATCGCCGCCGGGCTCGGCTCCACCGCCCTCCTGCGCATGTCGTTCGCCCCGGCGCAGACGTCGTCGCCCGGCACCGGCCCGATCGCGCTGCTCAACGGGATCCTGCGGATCGCCGACTGCGAGCTGGAGCGCAAGCGCGCCATCAGCCGGCTCTCCCACAACGACCTCGCGGACCTGTCGTTCGAGCGCGACCACGCCGCGCTCGCCGAGCTCTGCTGCCACCTGCTGCGCGAGTTCGACCTGGCCGAGGCGCAGCGGCTCGGCGGGCTCGCGGCCGAGCTCAGCGCCCGCGACGACCTGACCGACGCCGACAAGCTGGACTGCTGGGGCCTGGAGCTGACCCGGCTGGTCGGCGAGCGCGCCCTGCGGCAGGCGGCGCGGCGGCTCCGCGACCGCCCGCACGAGGAGCCGGGCGCCGCCGAGGACGAGCGGCTCGCCTCGGTCGCGGCCGAGCCGGAGCAGCCGGCCGAACCCGCGTCCGTCCCGCCGCCCCGCCCGCCGCTCGGCAAGACCTCCCGGCTCGCGCCGCACGCGAACGGCCGGATCGAACGCAAGTCGTTCAGCGATGTCTGACGCTCCGTGAGAACCGGTGTGCCCCGCCACGGGGCACACCGGTATTTCATTGCCCGCGCTATTTCGGCCGGGCGGCGGCCGGCGCCGTTTCGCCCCGCTCTTCCAGCACCGCGGCGATGCGGTGCAGCGCCTCCGCCATCGAGATCATCGCCTGCACCTGCGCGGCCGCCATGAGATTTGCCGGCGACGGATCCGCGGCCTGCGCCTCCGCCGCCGCGTCGCACGCTTGCTGGCTCCACCAATGCACCCGCCGATCCTATTCGAACCGACCATTCCGCACCGGCCGCCGCGCGGTCGCAACCGAAAGGCCCGAATTCCGTGAGCGCCCGTCCGCCCGCCCCGCGTCCCGGCCGTCCGAACGTCCCGCCCCCGCCCTGGACCGGCAAGCCGCTCCGCCGCCTCACCGCCGGCGAGCTCGCCGAGGCCCTGGAGTACCTGGAGCGGCACCGTCCCGACGACGACGTCCTCGGCCGCGCGCTGGCCGGCGAGTTCGCCCGCCGCACCGCCGCCGAGCACCACGCCTTCCACTTCGACTGACCCCGGTCAGGCCGCCTCCGGGGCGGGGGCGGGCTCGGAGCGCGCCGGCGCGGCCCGGCGCGCGAGGAGCGGGACGCACAGGAAGGCGGACGCCCCCATGACCGCGAAGTACGGCGCCGTCCCGGCGTCCAGCAGGAACCCGCCCGCGAGCGGCCCCAGGAAGAACCCGAGCTGCCGCACCTCCGACAGCCCGAAGTAGGCGCCCTTGAGCTCGTCGGACGCCAGCTCGTGGACGGCCATGTCGGGCATCGGGAGCAGGATCCCCTCGCCGGCCGTCCAGAACACGATGCCCGCGTACAGCCAGGCGAGGCCGGCCGGGCTCGCCCAGAAGCAGCCGAACGCCAGCGTGAAGCCCGCCGCGCCCGCCCAGACCATCGCGGCGCGGCCGAGGCGGCCGGACACGCGGTCGATCGGGAGCTGGAACAGCAGCGCCAGGACGGCGTTGGTGATGAACAGCGCGGCGAAGTAACCCTCGGCGCGGTCGCCGTACCGGCCCTTCATGTAGAGCGGGATCATCGACTCCAGCTGCGAGAAGACGAAGAACACCAGGACGCCGCCGGCGACCACCGCGAGGAGCCGCCGGTCCCGGAGGGTCGCGCGGAGCGACTCCCGCGCGGACGGGGCGGACGCGCCGTCCTCCCCGGCGGGCGGCCGCAGCGCCGCCAGCTCCCGGTTCCGCAGCAGCACCAGCAGCAGGTAGGCGGCGTAGAACGCGGCCGGGACGGAGAAGAACGCGACCGCGCCGGCGTGGTAGAGGGCGCCGCCGATCGCGGGCCCGACGACCGCCCCGGCGCACAGCGTCATGTACCGGATCCGGAAGATCCGCCCCTCCTCGTCGGCGGCGTGGGACAGCAGCTTCTTCGCGCCCGGCTCCACCATCAGCCGCGCCGCGCCCAGCGCCAGGAACAGCGGCACGATCGCGGCGGGGGCGCTCGCCGCGGCCAGCAGCCCGTACACGGCCACGTGGAGGACGAGCCCGGCCCGCATCAGCGGCACCGCGCCGAGGCGGTCGACGAGCACGCCGCCCGCGAGGCCCCCGAACGCGGCGGTGAGCGCGACGGCGCCGACCACCGCGCCGACGGCCGGCTTGCCGAGGCCGGTGTGCTCGCTCAGGTAGAGGGGCGCGAACGGCATGGCGGCGAAGAAGGCCACCGAGTTCAGCAGCGCTCCGCCTTCCAGCAGCCGCTGCGCCGGCGTCAGCCGCCACAGCGGCGTCCGGGCGCTCATGCCCCGATTGTGCGGCGGGGGTCCGACATTTCCCGGCTCATGGCCGCCGGGGGACGGGGTAGGAACGGGGGCATGGCACGTGATGTGAGGGTGCGCCGCGTCTACGACGGCGCCGACGAGGGGGACGGGGAGCGGGTCCTGGTGGACCGCGTGTGGCCGCGCGGCCTGTCGAAGGAGGAGGCCCGCCTCTCCCGGTGGGAGAAGGACGTCGCCCCGTCCACCGAGCTGCGCAAGTGGTACGGGCACGATGTGGACCGGTTCGAGGAGTTCCGGCGGCGCTACGGCGCCGAGCTGGAGGACCCCGAGCGCGCCGCGGCCCTCGACCGGCTGCGCGGCGACGCCGACCCGGGCCCGCTGACGCTGCTCACCGGCACGAAGGACGTCGACCACAGCCAGGCGGCGGTGCTCGCGGAGATCCTCGCCCGCTGACGCCCCGCCCACGGACCATTACTCGCCGGTAACTGAGTATTCGCGCCCATGCGCCCGGACGGGCCGGTGCGGCATCGTGGCGGGCATGAGCGATCGCGCCTCCCGCCCCGGCCCCGCCCTCGGCCGCCGCCTGGTCACCGCGGCCCGTGCCGTCCTGTGGGCGCAGGCGGCGCTGCTCGTCTCCGCCGGGACGGCGATGGCGGCGTTCGGGGAGAGGGCGACCGGCGCCGAGGCCCGCGTGGGCGCCGCGATGATGTTCCTGGCCGTCTACCCGTTCGCGCTCGCGGTCGCCGCGGTCGCGCTGGCCGCCGCGTTCCGCGGGCGGCGCGCGAGCACCCGCGGCTGGACCGCCGGGTACGAGGTGTTCCTCCTGCTGGTGACCGGGCCGTTCGTCAACCATCCGTCGCCCGGCATCGCCGCCCTCGGCCTGTGCTCCATCCTGACCACCGCGTTCGTCGTCGCCGTCATGGCGTCCCCTGCCGCCGCCGCGCGCTTCCCGGTCCGGACGGCGGAGCCTTTGCCCGCCTCGGATGATCATTTGAACGCCGCCGGGTAGGCGGGAGGGAATCACTGATCGCCACGGGAGGGGACCCCATGCCGTACGGATCGGCCGCCGGCGGAACGCTCGCCTACACCGGACTCGCGATGGGCCATGTCTGGCTCGCCGCGTCCGCCTGGGCCGTGAGTCACCTCGTCGAGCCCGTCACCACCTTGTCCTCAACCGGGCGGCGAGCCTCCTGACCCGCATGACGTGCGTGCTGTACCTGTCGTTCACGCGCGGCGTGCGCAGCGCCCAGTCGGTGCTGCGGCGGGTGACCATCAACTCCGGGACGCTGGCGTTCTACCGGGGCGACGTGGTGCGCCGCGCGGCGGGCGTGTACGAGCACGAGAGGTCAGCGGGCGGCGAGGCCGAGGGCGCGGAAGGTGACGCGCTGGTCGAACCAGAGCAGGCCCACGGTCGCGGCGGCCATGCCCGCGGCGAGGACGAGGTGCGCGGCGGTGCCGGTCACGTCCGCGCCGGCCGCGCCGAGGACGAGGTGCACCCCGGCCCGCAGCGCGATCAGCCCGAATGCGATCAGGCGGGTGCGGCCGTTCCGGAGCATCGCCTTGACCAGCTTGATCCGGCGGCGCAGCACCGTCAGGCCGACGACCGCGTTCACCGCCGCGACGGCGACGACGACCGTCCACGCCGACTGCCACACGTGGCAGATGTCGTACGCCGCGCCCAGCACGCCCTCGAAGGCGAAGAACCAGGCCGGCAGCGGCCTGATCGCGTCCAGCCCGTCCGGCCGTGCGGGCTCGGCGGCGGCCTGCCGGCGGGTGAGGGTGGCGTGCATGTCCGCTCCTTAGGGGTGCGCTGTCCTGCTGACGTCCCGATCGTGCCGCGCGGGGCGGCAGCGGCGGCAGAGCCGTTCCTCGCAGGTTCGGCCGGGACAAATGTCCTGGTGTGCCGGTACCGTCGGGCCGCGTGAGCATTGAGGAGCTGATGCGGCGGTTCACCGCTCCCGAGACGCAGCGGGCGGCGGCCGACGACCTGGCGGCGCTCGGCGCGCCCGCCGTCCGGCCCGTCCTGGACGTCCTGTGCGACGAGGGGTCGCCGGTCGAGTGGTCCACCAGCGCCGTGGTGCTGCGCCGCATCGGGCGGCCCGCCCTGGAACCGCTGATGGAGGCGATGGCCGGGGCGCCGACGGACGAGGTCGCGCGGCGCGCGGGCTGGGCGTACAGCGGCCTGGCGGTCGACGACCTGGCGGCGTTCGAGCCCGGCCTGCGGCATCCGAGCCCGAAGGTGCGGAGCAACACCGCCTACGTCATGCAGCTCAAGGGCGAGCGGGCGCTCCCGTTCGCGCCGGGCCTCATCGAGATGCTCACCGACCCCGACGACGACGTCCGGCAGCGCGCCCACTGGGCGCTGGAGGCGCTCGGGCCGCAGGTCGTGCCGCTGCTCAAGGAGGTCCGGCGCTCCCGCACGGCCGGCCGCCTGCGCGCTCCCGCCCTGGCGGCGCTCGCCTCCGTCGGCGGCCCCGAGGCGCTGGACGAGCGCGACCTCGCCCTCGTGCGCCGGCTCGTCCGGATCAAGATGCGGGACGAGGTCCCCGAGCCGATGCACCTGGACGGCTCGTGGTTCGCGCTGCCCACCGGTGACCGGGACGCCGTCCTCGACGCGTTCGGCCTCTCCGACCCCGAGCCGGTCACCATGCGGATGGGGGAGGCGGCCTGGGCGCAGGAACACCACGGCTGGGGCTGGATCACCAGCTCCCGCATGTACGTGACGCCCCGCTTCGACGGCTGGACACTGGTGTTCGGCTGCCCCGCCGACGGCGACGACGGCGATGACGACGAGGTGCGCGACACCGTCCTCGCGTGCTGCGAGCGGCTGAGCGCCCGCTTCGGCGCCGCCCACTGGTACGGGACGAGCTGCGGCGACGGCTGGACGGCCTGGTGCCTCGCCGAGCACGGGCGGGTCGTCCGGTATTACGACGCCTTCGAGGAGGACGACCAGATCGGCACCGGGCACCCGGCGGAGGAGGGCTACCTGCTCCCGCACGAGGACGGGTTCCCCGAGGACGCGTTCGACGGCGTCGACACGTCCGACTCCGAGGGGTTCCGGGCCCGCTACGAGCAGGTCAAGGCGGAGCTCGGCATCCCGGACACGTGCGGGGCCCCGGAGATCGCCGCCCGCGCGTCCGTGGACCCGTCCGCCCTCGGACCGGAGACGCGGGTGGAGGGCCACGGCGTCCTCGCCCTGACCGCCCGGGGCCGCGAGGAGGGCCACCCGCGCGGCGCCCTCCCCATCTAAGGGCCCGGCCGCGCCGCATCCAGGGCGCGGCCGCGCCGCGAGGCGTGCGGTCAGCCGGCGCTGGCCAGCGCGGTGGCGTGCGCCGTGACGAGGCCGCGCAGCGCCCGCTCGCTCGCCCCGTCCGCCGGGGTGAGGACGAACAGCCGCTGGTCGGAGCCGTCCAGCGCGGCGAGCATGTCGTAGTCGACCGTCATCACGCCGGCCGCCGCGTGCCGGATGCGCTTCCTGCCCCGGGACCGCTCGTGGACGTGCCGGTCGTCCCACCAGGCCGCGAAGTCGCGGCTCGCCGCGCGCAGCTCCGCGACCACCTCGGCCAGGCGCGGGTCGTCGGGGTACCGGGCCTGGTTGGCGCGCAGGTTGCCGACCATCTCGCGGGCGAACGCCGCCCAGTCGACGTTGGTCTCGCGGGTCTCCGGCACGAGGAACAGCATGCGGGCCGTGTTGTCCATCCGCCCGTGGCCGAACTCCGGGCCGAACAGCGCGGACGCCGCCGCGTTGCAGGCCAGGACGTCGAACCGGAAGTCCATCACGTAGGCGGGCAGCAGCGGCATCCCGTCGAGGACGGCGCGCAGGCTCCCGCTGAGCGGCGCCGGGACGTGCGGAGGCGGCGGCGCCTCACCCCGCGCGATCAGGTGCAGGTGGACGCGCTCGGCCGGGGACAGCAGCAGCGCGGCCGCGATGCCGTCCAGGACGGCGGAACCGGGCGTCCCGACCCGCCCCTGCTCCAGCCGGACGTACCAGTCGATGCTCACGGCCGCCAGCTCGGCGACCTCCTGGCGGCGCAGGCCGGGCGTGCGGCGCCGGCCCAGGTCGGGGAGCCCCACGTCCGCCGGGCGGACCCGTTCCCGCGCGGCCCGCAGGAAGGCCGCCAGTTCGCCGCGTCGTGCCGTCATCGTCCCAGCATCGCGCACTCCCGGCCCGGTGAGGGTGGCACTCCGCGTACCAGGATGCGGACGACCTGTACCGGCCTCCGGGACGCCGGGATCGTTGCGGCCATGAGGAAACGAACCGTCACCGCCGTGACCGGCACCGCCCTGACCGTCGCCGTCACCGCCGCGTCCGTGACCGCGGCGTCCGCCCGGACCGTCCCCGCCTTCGGATACCACCAGGTGCGCGACGGGATCCCGAAGCAGGCCGGCCGCTTCCGCGTGACGAGCCCCGACCTGGCCCAGGGGAGGTTCCCGGCCGCGTCGTACGCCGACGCGTTCGGCTGCACGGGCGGGAACGTCCCGCCCCGGCTGTCCTGGTCCGGCGCCCCCGCCGGGACGCGGAGCTTCGCCGTCACCATGCTCGACCGCGACGCCCCCACCGGCAGCGGCTTCTGGCACTGGTCGGTGCGCGACCTGCCCGCCACGGCCGCGTCCGTCCCGGCGGACGCCGCCGCGGGCGTCAACGACGCCGGGACCGCCTCCTACCTGGGGCCCTGCCCGTCCGTCGGGGACCGGCCGCACCGCTACGAGATCACCGTGCTGGCCCTGGACGTCCCGGACGCCGGCGTCCCCGCCGCCGCGAGCCCGGCGCTGGCGTCCTTCACCATGGGCTCCCACGTGATCGCCGCCGCCCGCATCACCGCGACCGCCGCCCGGTGACCCGCGGACGTCCGCCCAGGTCCCGGCTACTTGACGCTCACCCGCAAGTAGCCGAGACTGGGCGGACCCGCACGGAAGGGCCCCATGGACGGGACACGGACGCCCGGCGCGTCGACCGAGACCCACACCGCGCTCTGCCGGCAGCTCGCCGCCGAGGTCGAGGCGCGGTTCCTCGCACCGCTCGACGCCCTGCTCGACGGCGCCGAGCCGCTGATGGCCCTGCGCCGCCGCCTCGACGCGGACGCGCAGATGTGGGCCGCCCAGATCCTCGGACCCGACCGGGCCCTCGCCCGCTCCACCGCCGCCCGGGTGCTGGCGGCCGTCCAGCCGTTCGACCCGGACCCGTCCTGGTGGCGGACGCCGTTCGGGCAGGCCGTCGTGCGGCTGGTCGGCCACCCCGGCCGCGCCTCGGTCAGCCGCTCCGTCGCCGGCGCCATGCTCGGCATCACCCGCCAGGGCGTCCAGGACCTGGTCAACCGGGGCAAGCTCGCCCGCCACCCGGACGGCGGCGTCTCCGTCGCCTCCATCCGCGACCGCGCCGCCCGGTGAACCAGCTGGAGATCCTCGACGCGGAGGCGCGGCGCGCACCGGCACCCCGCCTGCACGCGTTCCCGCTGCCCGCCGAGTGGGGCGTGACGCTGCACCTGCTGGACGAGTCCGTCCACCCGACCGGGAGCCTGAAGCACCGGACGGCGCGCGCGCTGTTCCGCCACGGCCTGCGCACCGGCAGGATCCGGAGCGGCACCACCGTCGTCGAGGCGACCGGCGGCAACGCGGCCGTCGCCGAGGCGTACTTCGCGCGCCTGCTCGGCCTTCCGTTCGTGGCCGTCATGCCGCGCCGTTCCGCCCCTGAGAAGATCGAGCGCGTCCGCGGCCACGGCGGCACCTGCCACCTGGTGCATCCCCCGCTCGCCATCTACGACGAAGCCCGCCGGTACGCGGAGGACCACGGCGGTGTCTACATGGACTACCTCGCCAACAGCGCCCAGGCGGTCTCGGCCGTCTCGGCCGCCGAGGACGACGTCGGCCGCGTCCTCCTCGACCGCGTCACCCCGGAATGGGTGGTCGTCGGCGCGGGCAGCGGCGCGACCTCGACGGCGGTCGGCCGCGAGATCCGCCGCCGCGGCCTCTCCACCCGGCTCGCCATAGCCGACCCGGAGAACTCCGCCTACTTCCCCGGATGGGCGTCGGGCGCCGACGACTACGCGACCGGAATGCCGTCCCGCATCGAAGGCATCGGCCGCCCTCGGATGGAGCCCGGTTTCACTCCGTCGCTGGTGGACCTGGTCATTCCCGTCCCCGACGCCGCGAGCGTCGCCGCCATGCGCATCCTCCGCGACGTGACGGGCCTCCGCGCGGGACCGTCCACCGGCACCGCCCTCTGGGCCGCCTTTCACCTGGCCGCGAAGATGCGCCGCGAGGGCCACCAAGGCGCCATAGCCACCCTGATCTGCGACGACGGCGCCCTTTACGAGAACACCTACGGCAACGACGCCTGGCTCGCCGCCAAAGCCCTGGACCCCTCGCCCCACCAGGCCGCCTACCCCCGCTTCCTCAGAACCGCGGACCTCGAAACCCCGGAATGACCCGCGGATGATCGCGGGAGGATATCCATTTTTCTGACATTGTGGACATAAGCCGCTGGTTGGCATGGAATGGGGGCCATCGCCGTCGAGGGTGAACGGAGACGCCCATGCCCGGGATCACGCAGCGTTCGACGAGGGAACCGGCGGTGAAGACGCGGTTCCTGTCCCACGGAACGCTCAAGATCACCGATGTCGCGGCCAGCCGCCGGTTCTACGAGGAGGTTCTCGGGCTGGAGGTCGTCCAGCCGATGAAGGCGGCGCTCTATATTCGCCTCGGTGGCGACCACACCTATGTGTGCGTGGAATCGAAACCGGATCGGCCGGATATGCCGCTGCTCTACCACAATGGCCTGGACGTGGGCAGCGACGAGGAGGTCGACGAGGCGTACCGGGCCATCAGCGAGGTGGCGGACGAGTACGGCGTCAAGGAGCTGAACAAGCCGGTGCGGCAGCACGGCGTGTACTCGTTCTACCTCAAGGATCTGGACGGGAACTGGTGGGAGATCGGGCATCTGCCTCCCGGCGGGTACCGGTTCCGCTTCGCCGACCCGCGCAACGACCTCACCGGGCGCACGGACCTGACGGCCGCAGAGATCAAGGACGTGTTCGTCAACCCCCACATGGAGGAGTGACCGGCGGGCTCAGCCGGCGCGGGCGGGCTCGCGGGTGCGGGCGACCTCGGCGGCGACGGCGCGGAAGGCGGGCAGGGTCTCGCCCTCGTCCGGGTTGAGGAACGTGCTCTTGACGATCACGACGCGGTACTTCGTCGAGACGTAGATGAGCTGGCCGCCGAGGCCGCTGGCGTAGTAGCCGTCCTGGCCGTCGATCCACCAGCCGAGTCCGTAGGACGGGTTGACGCCGGAGGGCGTGCCCACCTGGGACACCCAGGCCGCCGGGACGACGCCGCGGCCGCCGTCCAGCATGAGCTTGCCCATGCGGGCGAAGTCGCGGTCGGTGGCGTAGATGCAGCAGTAGCCGAGGGCGTCGCCGTGCGAGTCGTTGCCGACGTAGGCGGTGCCGGCCATGCCGCCGGGTCCCCAGATCCTCTCCTGCAGGTAGCGGTAGTACGGCTCGCCTGTGGCCCGCTGGAGGACGAGGGCGAGCACGGCGGTGTTGAGGCTCGTGTAGTTGAACTGGGTGCCCTGGTCGACGGCCTTGGTGCGGGTCGCGGCGAACTGGAGGGTGCTGTAGAGGCCGAGGCTGACGCCGACGTGCAGCGGGACGTCGTCGACGGTCTCGTTCCACCCGATCCCGGACGCCATGCGGAGCAGGTTGCGGATCGTCACGGCCCCGTAGGCGGTGTTCGCGAGTTCGGGGACGTAGGCGCCGGCGGTGTCGTCGATGGAGCGGATCTCGCCTTCGCCGAGGGCGACGCCGATGGCGTCGGCGGTGTAGGACTTGGCCATCGACCAGGACTGGAACAGCGAGTCCTTCGAGTAGCCGGGCGCGTACCACTCGTCGAGGATCCGGGTGCCGTCGAGGACGAGGAAGCCCTGCGCGGCGCGGTTCAGGTAGTCCCGCACGGTGTGCGTCTGCCCGTCGTAGGTGTAGGTGACCTTGCCGAGGTCGCGGGGGTCGCTGGTCAGCTCGACCGGGTGGGCGGACGGGGTGAGCCGGTCGAAGTTCGGCGGTTCCGCCGCTTCGAGGGCGGACGCGGTGGACGGCGACACCGGCGGGACGGGCGGTCCGGGCACGGCGACGGCGGGTGCGGCGGTGAGGCCGAGGCCGAGGGTGAGGGCGGTGGCGAGCGCGAGGGCGGCGGGCCTGCGGCGCATGGGGGGCTCCCGGGGGGTGGGACGGGCGGGCATGCGACGTCGAATCGAATAGTGATCGTTTCGGATTCGATCTACCGCGACGGTAATCCGGCCCGCCGCTCCCGGCTACGGCCAACGGTGACAAACCGTGAGGTGGAACACGCAGGACGGGTAGGGGGAGCGCATGCCCGAGCTTCCGGACGTCGAGGGGTTCCGCCGGGTGCTGGCCGAGCACGCCGGCGACCGGATCCGGTCCGTGGAGGTCCGCGACGCCGGGGTGCTGCGCGGGGTGAGCGAGGGTCGGCTGGGGCGCGCGCTGCGCGGGCACCGGTTCGAGGAGCCGTGCAGGCGGGGCAAATGGCTGATCGCGCCCGCCGAGGGGCCGGTGCTGATCCTGCATTTCGGCATGACCGGCTCGCTGTCGTGGCATCCGTCAGGGGAGGCCGAGCACCGGCACGACCGGGTCGTGTGGCGGCTCGGTGGCGGCGAGCTGCGCTTCCGCGACATGCGCAAGCTGCAGGGCGTCCGCTTGGCCCGGGACGAGCGGGACGCGGAGCGCCTGCTCGCCGGCCTCGGGCCGGACGCGCTGGACCTGTCCCGCGCCGGCCTCGCCGCACGCCTCGGAGGGCGGCGCGGGCGGCTCAAGTCCGCGCTGACCGACCAGTCGGTGATCGCCGGGCTCGGGAACCTGCTGGCCGACGAGATCTGTTGGCGCGCCCGGATCGATCCGCTGCGGCAGGCCCGCGACCTGGACGAGGACGAGACCGGAGCCCTGTACAGGGCCATGCGGCGCGTCCTGCGCGAGTCGGTCGGGGCGGAGCGGGTGCCGCCCCGCCGGACGTGGCTGACCGGGGCCCGCGACGATCCCGAGGGCAGGTGCCCGCGCTGCGGGACGCCGCTGTCGCGGCGGAGCGTGTCCGGCCGGACGACCGTGTGGTGCGGGCACTGCCAGCCCGGATGACCGGCCCGGATGAGCGGTCCGGGCGGGTGGCCGGAGGGTGCCGGTGGCCTTACCTGCCGGGGCGGCTGTGGTCGGGTGTGCGGAGTTCGACTACCTTATTGCGAGTAGGTCGCAACTGCGGCTTCTGCGCGTCGTAGAGCGTGAGTGGGTGGGCATGCACATTCCGGACGGATACCTCAGTCCGCAGACCTGCGCGGTCGGCTACGTCATCGCCGTGCCGGCCTGGGCGGTCGCGGTCCGCCGCGTGCAGCGCGTGGTCCGCAACCGGCACGTGCCGACGCTGGCCGTGCTGGCCGCCGTCAGCTTCCTGGTGATGATGTTCAACATCCCGATCCCGGACGGCACCACGGCGCACGCGATCGGCGCGACCGTCATCGCGGTCCTGCTGGGGCCGTGGGCGGCGGTGCTCGCGGTCAGCGTGGCGCTGGGCTTCCAGGCCCTGCTGTTCGGGGACGGCGGCGTCCTGGCGTTCGGCTTCAACTGCGCGAACATGGCCGTCCTCGCGCCGTTCGTCGGGTACGGGGTGTACAGGCTGATCGCCGGGCGGTCCGGGCTGACCGCGCCCCGCCGGGCGTTCGCCGCGGCCGCCGGGGGGTACGCGGGGATCAACGCGGCGGCGCTCGCGGCGGCGATCGAGTTCGGACTCCAGCCCGAGCTGTTCCACAACGCGGCGGGCGCGCCGCTGTACGCGCCCTACCACCTGGACCAGACGATCCCCGCGATGATGCTCGCGCACCTGACCATCGCGGGTATCGCCGAGGGCATCCTGACCGGCGGCGTCGTGGCGTACCTGCAGCGCGCCAACGTCCCGCTGCTGCGCGTCAACCACGCCGGGGTCGCCGCGCCCGGCGAGAAGCCGGCCGTCTCGCGCCGCTTCCGGCCGCTGCATGTCGCGCTCGGCGCGGTCGCCGTCATGGCCGTCCTCACCCCGCTCGGCCTGCTCGCGCCCGGCGGCGCGTTCGGCGAGGACGCCCCCGAGGACCTCGACCTGCACGAGTACGGGCTGTCGGCGGTGCCGAGCGGGCTGAACAAGTACAACGGCTTCTGGCACCACGCGCTGTTCAACGGCTACGACTTCACCTCGGACGCGCACCCGACGATCGGCTACCTCGTCTCCGCCGTCGTCGGCATCGCGATCGTCGGCGCCGCGATCTTCTTGATCACGATGGCGGTCCGCTGGGTCGCCGGGCGGCGCGGCGCGTCCCGCACCACCGCGCCGGGGGAGGCGGGGTCGTGAGCGAGCAGGCCGTCTCCGAGCGGGTGCAGGTCCCGCAGTGGCTGCTGCAGGGCGAGCTGGCGATGTGCCCGTGCGGGTGCATTGGCAAGCGCAAGAAGGGCAGCTACCTGCGCAAGACGCTGAACGGCGGCGCGGGGCTGCTGCGCCAGGTGATGTTCAGCGACGACACCGCGCGGCGGCACGGACTGCTCCAGCGGGTCGATCCGCGGGTGAAGTTCGTGTCGGTCATCGTGCTGCTGGTCGCGGCCGGGCTGGCCCGCAACATCCCGACGCTCCTCGCCGTGTACGCGGTGACGCTGGCGCTCGCCGCCGCGTCCAGGCTGCCGGTCGGGTTCTTCGTCAAGCGGGTCTGGCTGTTCGTGCCGATCTTCACGGGGATCGTCGTGCTGCCCGCCACCCTGTCCGTGGTGACGCACGGGGACGTGGTGCTGACGCTGTGGCACTGGCATGGCCGCGCCGAGGGGTTCACCAGCCAGGGCCTGACGTCCGCGGGGCTGGTCGTCAGCCGGGTCGCGGTGTCGATCTCGCTGGTGGTGCTGCTGACCCTGACGACGCCGTGGGTGCGGCTGCTGGCGGCGCTGCGCTCGGTCGGCGTCCCGCGGATCTTCATCCTGATCATCGGGATGGCGTACCGGTACATCTTCCTGCTGCTCAACACCGTCACCGACATGTACCAGGCCCGGACGTCCCGTACCATCGGGGCGGCCAGGCACGACGGCGGCGCCCGCGCCTTCCTCGGCGCCAGCGGCGGCGCGCTGTTCGGCAAGGCGAACCAACTGTCCGAAGAGGTGCACCAGGCGATGACGGCGCGCGGCTACCGCGGTGACGCCAAGACCCTCCAGTCGTTCCGGCTGACCGGTCTCGACATCGCCGCCGCCCTCACCTGCGCCGCGCTCGCCGCGGCGATTCTCATCGGGGACCGTCTCCTTGGAAACTAATACCGACGAAGTCGGCCCGGGGGGCGTGGGGGGTCGCCTCCCCTCGGGCAGTACTGACTCGCACGTCGCACCGCACGCCACGGGCACCACGGACGTCACGTTCGAGTGCCGGGACGTCGCCTACTCTTACCTCGACCGCTATCCGGCGCTGGACGGGGTGTCGCTCACGGTCCGGCCCGGCGAGCGCGTCGCGCTGCTCGGCGCCAACGGCTGCGGCAAGTCGACGCTGCTCAAGCTGCTGGACGGGCTGGTCTTCCCGAGCTCCGGCGAGTTCACCGCGTTCGGGCACCCGGTCACCGAGGACACCCTGGAGGACGAGCAGTTCTCCCAGGCGTTCCGGTCCCGCGTCGGGTTCGTCTTCCAGAACTCCGACGCGCAGGTGTTCTCCCCGAACGTCCGCGAGGAGATCGCGTTCGGTCCGCTCCAGCTCGGGATGAGCCCGGACGAGGCGTCCGCGCGCGTCGACGAGGTGCTCGCGATGCTGGACATCGAGGCGCTGGCCGACCGGGCGCCGTTCCAGCTGTCCGGCGGGCAGAAGAAGCGCGTCGCGATCGCGTCCGTGCTGGCCACGAACCCCGAGGTGCTGCTGTTCGACGAGCCGACCGCGGCCCTCGACCCCCGCTCGCAGTACTGGCTCACCGACCTGATCGAGCAGCTCGGCGCCGCCGGCAAGACGATCGTGCACGCCACCCACGACCTGGACGTGCTGCCCCGCATCGCCGACCGGTGCGTGGTCTTCTCCGAGGAGCACCGGATCGTCGCCGAGGGCGCCCCGGAGGAGGTCCTCGCCGACCGGGACCTGCTGCTGTCGGTCAACCTCATCCACCCCGGCTCCCGTCTCCCGTAGTCCGCCACCCGCTCCCACCTGGGGTTTCCGGCGGATGCGCGCGGGCACGGTCCACTCGTTGCCATCGTGGGACCAAGCACGGGGACGGGAGGCTCGCAATGACGGCGTGGTACGGATCCGGCGGGATGGACCCGTTCGAGGAGATGCTCGCCCGGTTCTTCGGGACCCGGGCGCATCGGCGGCCGACCGAGCGGATCAACCTCGCCCGGCTGATGAGCGAGCCCGCGCGCGAGCTCGTCCGGGACGCGGCGACGCAGGCGGCGCGGTGGGGCAGCCGCGACCTCGACGCCGACCACCTGCTGTGGGCGGCGACGCGGCAGCAGGGCACCCGGCACTGGCTGGAGCGCGCGGGCGCCGACCCGGACGCGATCCAGCACGAGATCGAGAACCACGCGTACCGGGGCGAGCCGCGCGAGATCCAGCCCGAGCTGACGCCGGCCGCCAAGCGGGCGCTGCTGGACTCCCACCAGGTGTCGCGCGCGCTCGGGTCGTCCTACATCGGCCCCGAGCACCTGCTGTTCGCGCTGGCGCTGGACCGCGGGTCCAGCGCGGGACGCATCCTGGACGCGGCGCACGTCACCCCGGACTCGCTGAAGTCGGCGGCCGGCGGCGGCGGGCAGCCGCCCGCGAACGGGGGCGGCGAGGGCCGGTCCGGCACCCCGACGCTGGACGAGTTCGGCCGCGACCTGACCGCGCTGGCCCAGGAGGGCCGGATCGACCCGGTGATCGGCCGGGACGAGGAGATCGAGGAGACGGTCGAGGTCCTGTCGCGGCGCACCAAGAACAACCCGGTGCTGATCGGCGACCCGGGCGTCGGCAAGACCGCGATCGCGGAGGGCCTCGCGCAGCGGATCGTGGACGACGACATCCCGGAGACGCTGCGCGGCAAGCGGATCGTCCAGCTCGACCTGTCCGGCGTCGTCGCGGGCACCCGGTACCGGGGCGACTTCGAGGAGCGGCTGAAGAAGGTCGTCGACGAGATCCGCGAGCACGCCGACGAGCTGGTGGTGTTCATCGACGAGATCCACACGCTCGTCGGCGCGGGCGGCGCCGAGGGCGCGATGACCGCCGGGAACATGCTGAAGCCGGCGCTGGCGCGCGGCGAGCTGCACGTGGTCGGCGCGACGACGGTGGACGAGTACCGCCGCAACATCGAGAAGGACGCGGCGCTGGAGCGCCGGTTCCAGCCGATCATGGTGCCGGAGCCGTCCACCGACGACAGCATCGAGATCCTGCGCGGGCTGCGGGACCGGTACGAGGCGCACCACCAGGTCCGCTACACCGACGAGTCGCTGGTCGCGGCCGTCGACCTGTCCAGCCGGTACCTGACGGACCGGTTCCTGCCGGACAAGGCGATCGACCTGATCGACCAGGCGGGCGCGCGGGTGCGGCTGCGGTCGGGGACCCGCGACGGCGGGCGCCGCGAGCTGGAGGACCGGCTCGACCGGCGGCGCCGCGAGAAGGACCAGGCCGTCGCCGACGAGGACTACGAGAAGGCGAAGGAGCTCCGCGACGAGATCAACCGGCTGCAGAACGATCTCGCCGGGATGCGCGACGACCACGAGCCGGTCGGCGTGCCCGAGGTGACGACCGAGGACATCGCGGAGGTCGTGTCGCGGATCTCCGGCGTGCCGGTGACGCAGCTGACGGAGGCGGAGCGGGAGCGGCTGTCGCGCCTCGAGGAGCACCTGCACGAGCGCGTCATCGGGCAGGAGGACGCGGTCGCGGCGGTCGCGCGGGCCGTCCGGCGGTCCCGCGCCGGGATGGGCGACCCGGACCGCCCGATCGGCGGGTTCCTGTTCCTCGGCCCGACCGGCGTCGGCAAGACGGAGCTGGCGAAGGCCCTCGCCGAGGCGCTGTTCGGCAGCCAGGACCGGATGATCCGGTTCGACATGAGCGAGTTCCAGGAGCGGCACACCGTCAGCCGGCTGATGGGCGCGCCGCCCGGATACGTCGGCTACGAGGAGGCGGGGCAGCTCACCGACGCGGTGCGGCGGCAGCCGTACTCGGTGATCCTGCTGGACGAGATCGAGAAGGCGCACCAGGACGTGTTCAACGTCCTGCTGCAGCTCCTCGACGACGGACGGCTCACCGACGCGCAGGGCCGCACCGTCGACTTCCGCAACACCGTGGTGATCATGACGAGCAACCTCGGCTCCGACCTGATCACCGGGCGGACCGAGATCGGGTTCGGCGGCCGGGAGGGCGAGGACACCGCGCTGCGCGACCGGATCATGCGGCGGCTGCGCGAGTCGTTCCGGCCCGAGTTCCTCAACCGGATCGACGAGATCATCGTGTTCCAGCGGCTGGAGGCGGGCCAGCTCCGGCAGATCACCGACCTGCTGCTGGACGAGACGCGCCGCCGCCTGCGCGCGCAGGGCGTCACCGTGTCGTTCACGCCGGAGGCGGTCGACTGGATCGCCGAGCGCGGCCACCAGCCGGAGTTCGGCGCGCGCCCGCTGCGCCGCACCATCCAGCGGGAGGTGGACGACCAGCTGTCCGACCTGCTGCTGTCCGGGGAGCTCGCGCACGGCCGGCATGTGGAGGTGTCCGCGACGGCGGGCGGCCTCCAGTTCGACGTGTCCACGTCGGCGGCGCCGTCGGACCGGGCCATCACGTCCCGCTGACGCGCCGGTCCTCCGTCGGCCGGTGCCTCCGCGATGGCGAGCGCCGGGGATCTTCCTTCTGGGCGACGGTTCCCTTGCGGCCTGTGCCCTATATGCCCGGCGCCGGGGCATCATGGCGAGGCCCGACAGCGGGCATATAGGGCACGGGCCGACGCGAGGAGGGCGTGTGCGAGCGCGAAGGAGCCTCAGGCCGGCGTACGCGCTGACCCTCGCCGCCGCTGCCGGCGCCCTGTGCGCCTGCGGAGGCGGCGGCGGCTCGCACGCCTCGCCGACCCCGACCGGGACGACCGCGTCCCCGCCCTCGCCGGCGCCGTCGTTGTCCCCGCCCTCGCCGGCGCCCACAGGGTCCACGCCGCGGGGGACCCCCGGGGCGGTGGGAGGCGGGTCGGGCCGCTGCCGCACGGACGGGCTGGAGGTCCGCATCAGCACCGCGGGCCCTGCGGCCGGGCAGCGTTTCGCGTTCCTCACCCTGACGAACACGTCCGGTTCGGCCTGCCACGTCCGCGGTTATGTCGGGATGCTGCTGCTCACGGCGTCCGACCACCCGATCCCGACGAACCTGGAGCGGCTCTCCCCGCCCGGTCCGCAGACCGTCGTCCTGCGGCCGGGCGGCAGCGCCCACGCGCGCCTGCAATGGACTATCGTCCCGGGGGCGGGCGAGCCCGCGCACGGTGCCTGCGCTCCCACGCCGGGGCTGGCCTGGATCACCCCGCCGGACGAGCGCGCGCACCTCGTCGTCGCCTGGAACCAGGGGGTGGTCTGCGGCGGCGGCCACGTCTCGACGACCCCGCTGAGCCCCGGCCCGGCGCCGGGCTGACGGCGAACTATTGCATAATGCAGCGGATCCGGGTGGGGGAGGAGACCGGGAGTGCCGAGACGCAACGCCGTCCCGTACGGGTACCGCCGCATCGACGACGCGCAGGGCAACTACGTGACCCGGCTCCCCGTCGAGCCGCAGGCGAGCGTCGTCCGCGAGATCATCAGCCGCGCGGCCCAGGGCCAGGCGATAGCCGGGATCCTGCGCGAGCTGGAGGCGCGGGGCGTGCCGGCGCCGCGCGGCGGCCCCCGCTGGTCCTGGACGGTCGTGCACGACATCGCACGCAACCCCGCCTACATCGGACGGCCCGCCGGCGGCGCCGACCCCGACGACCCCGACCGCGTGCACTGGACGCCGCTGGTCCCCGACGAGCTGTTCTTCACCGCGCAGCGCGCCCTCGCGCCACCGCCGGGCGGCTCACCGGCCCGGTACCAGATGGTCGGCCTCCTGCTCTGCGCCCTCGCCCCCTGCCGCGAGCTCCTCGCGAGCTACCTGCCGCCCGTGTCCTGACTACGATGATGCGGCAGTGCCAGCGCGCAGAAAGCGAGTCCGAGTGCCGCCGCGTGACCAGACGACCCCCCGCCGGGACGGCGGCGCGGCCCGTCCGAAGGGCGCCTACCGCGTCGAGGCGCTCGCGAAGGGGCTGCGCATCCTCGGGCTGTTCTCCGAGCAGCGTCCCGCGATGAAGCTGACCGACATCGTCGCCGAGACGGGCCTGCCGATGCCGACCGCGTTCCGGATGGCGGCCACGCTCGCCGCCGAGGGGTTCCTCGAGCAGCTGCCGGACGGCGCGTACCGGCCCGCGCCGAAGGTGCTCACGCTCGGCTTCTCCGCGCTGCGCAGCCTCGACCTCGTGCAGCTCGCCGAGGGGCCGCTGCGCCGGCTCGTCGAGGCGAGCGGGCAGACCGCGAACCTCGGCGTGCTGTCCGGCGACCACGTGCTGTACCTGGTCAGGCTGCGCAACAGCGACCTGGTGACGGCGAACATCCAGGTGGGGTCGCGGCTCCCGGCCGTCCGCACGTCCATGGGGAAGCTGCTGCTCGCGTTCCTGGACGACGACGCGCTGGAGCGCGCGCTGACCGGCGAGTCGTTCGCCGGGACGGCGGGCCCGAACGCCCTGGCCTCCCCGGCCGAGCTGCGTCCCGCGCTGGCCGAGATCCGGGAGCGCGGCTGGGCCCTCCAGGACGAGGAGCTGGCCTACGGGCTGAGGTCCGTGGCGGGGCCCGTCCGGGACGCGTCCGGCGCGGTGGTCGCCGCGGTGAACGTCGCGGTGCCCGCCACCGAGGTCTCGACGGCGCGGCTGCTGGAGGAGATCCGGCCGCTGGTCGAGCGGACCTGCGCCGAGATCACGATGCTCCTCGGCGGCCGCTGACCCTCGCTCAGCCCTCGCCGGCGGGCTTGTGGAAGCGGCCGGACTGCATGATCACGGTGAGGTTGGCCGGGTCCTGGAGGAGGGCGACGTCGCGCGCCGGGTCGCCCTGGACGACCAGCAGGTCGGCCAGGTAGCCGGGGGCGAGGACGCCGAGCTCGTCCGCCATGCCCATGACCTCGCCGCCCCACTTCGTCGCGGCGACGAGCGCCTCGGCCGGGGTGTAGCCGAACAGGTCGACGAAGAGCTGGAGGTCGCGGGCGTTGCGGCCGATGGGGTTCTGCGGGAAGCCGTAGTCGCCGCCGGGCAGGACGCGGATGCCGCGCCGCCGCATCTCCGGGTAGAGCGCGGTCTGCGCCTCCAGTTGCGCGACCGACCCCATGCGCTCGGCCATGGCCCGGTCGATCCCGAACTCCTCGGCCTCGTGGACGTTCGCCCACATGATCCCGACGGCCGGCGCGGCGAACAGCTCGTCCCTGTGCTCTTCGAGCAGGTCGAGGGCCTCCTCGTCGGCGTACGAGCAGTGGTACACCGACCGGAACCCGTTGCGGACGGCCAGCTTGATCGACTCGGGGTTCTGCGCGTGGCAGTTCAGCCACACGCCCGCCTCCCGGGCCGCGGCGCCCGCCGCCGCGGCCTGCTCGGCGGTGTACTGGGTCTGCATCGAGCCGCCGGGGACGAACACGTCGTCGTTGCTGAGCAGCAGCTTCACCGAGTCGAACCCGAGCGCGGCCTGCTCGGCGATGAAGCGCGCGACGCCGGTCGGGGTGGTGTTCTCGGCGCCGTGCCGGACGGGGTTGTTGTCGCGCTCGAAGCTGGCGGCGCGCAGCCGCGGGCCGGGCGTCTCGCCGGCGGCGATCCGGTCGCGGAGCTGGACCTCGACGTTGCCCGGCGTCAGCGAGCCCGCCGAGTAGGCGCTGGTGAAGCCGGCGTCGAGGAGGATCCGGGCGTTGCGCTCGGCGAGCGCGAGGTGCTCGTCCGCCGCCGGCGGGCGCCCGAAGAACGACACGTCGACCGGTGGGTTGAAGCCGGGTTCGAGGTGGCCGACGGCCGACGGGAACGTCAGGTGCGCGTGCCCCTCGATCAGGCCCGGCATGACGGTGGCGCCGGCGCAGTCGACGACGGTGGCGCCCTCCGGCGCGGGGGAGCGGCCCGGGCGGACGGCGGCGATGCGGTCGCCGCGCACGACGACCTCGCCGGGGAACGGCTCCCGGCCGGTCCCGTCGAACACCGATCCGCCGGTGAAGATGATCTCGCCCATCGCGGGCCTCCTCCAGGTCATGCCCGTGCGCCACGGGCGAAGTCCAGCGACGCCGCGAACACGGCGGCGACGTCCGGCGCGCCCCTCCAGACGTGGTCGGCGCCCTCGACCGGCCGGAACTCCACCGGGACGCCCGCCGCGTCCAGCGCCGCCGCCATCCGCTCGCTCTGCGCCATCGGCACGGCCCGGTCCGCCGTCCCGTGCCAGAGCTGGAACGGCGGCGCGCCCGCGTGGACGTGCGCGATCGGGCTGGCCTCGGCCGCGAGGGCCGGGACGTCGCCGACCGGCGCGCCGAGCAGCCGCGACTCCCGCGACGCCGGGTCGTCCGGATCCGGCATCGCGGACAGGTCGTACACGCCGTACCAGCCGACCACGGCCCCGATCCCCGGGCCGGTGAGCGCGGCGAGCGCGGCGAGGTGCGCCCCGGCCGACGCGCCCCACGCCACGATCCGGGACCCGTCGAACCCGTGCTCGCCGCCGTGGGCGCCCAGCCACGCCACCGCGGCCCGCACGTCGTGGAGCTGGGCCGGATACCGCGCCTCGCCCGACAGCCGGTAGTCCGCGGACGCGACGGCGAACCCGGCCTCGGCGATCCGCTCGAACGGCGACGGCCGCCAGCCCGCGAACTCATGCCCGAAGTCGCGCCGCGTCCCGCGCCGCCAGCCGCCGCCGTGCACGAACAGCACGACGGGCGCGCGGTCCACCGGCGGCAGGTACAGGTCGAGGAGCAGCGGCCGGAACCCGGCCTCCGCGGCGTACTCGACGCCCTCCACGACCCGCACGCTCACGGCGCGCCGCCCGCGGCGACGAACCGCTGCGTGATGCTCCCGACCCCCTCCAGCTCGCTGACCAGGACCTCGCCCGGCCGGACGAACCGCTTCGGGGTGCGCGCGTTGCCGACGCCCGGCGGCGTCCCGGTGAAGATCAGGTCGCCGGGGAACAGCCGGCAGACCCGCGACAGCCGGACGACCAGCTCCGGAATGTCGTAGATCATCGCCGAGGTGCGCGCGCTCTGCACCGTCTCGCCCGCCAGGCTGCACGAGATCGCCAGGTCGGAGGGGTCGCCGAACGCGTCCGGGGTGACCAGCCACGGCCCCGTCGGCCCGAAGTTCGCATGCGACTTGGCCAGGCTGAACTGCGGCTTCGCGCCCGCGAGCTGCGCGGTCCGCTCGGACAGGTCCTGGCCGAGGGTGATCCCGGCGACGTGGTCCCAGGCGTCCTCGCGCCGCACCCGGTAGGCGTCCCGGGAGATCGCGACGACCGCCTCGACCTCCCAGTCGACGGTGCCGGACGGCAGCTCGACGTCGCAGACCGGCCCGGTGAGGCAGCTCGGGAACTTCGTGAACGTCACGGGCGCCGACTCCGGCGGGTACCCGGCCTCGGCGGCGTGCTCGGCGTAGTTGATCCCGATCGCGAACACCTGCGACGGGCGCGGGACGGGCGGCCCGAGGTCCTCGACCGCGAACGGCGTGCCCCGGTCGGCGCCGAGGCCCGCGGCCCAGTCGCGGAACGCGTCCCACTCGGCGAAGACCGCCTGCGGGTCGGCGGCGAACCGGCCGCCGCTCGCCTCCGCGACGTCCACGGCCGCGTCGCCCCCGGCCGTGTCGGTAACGACGACAAGGCGGCCCTTGAGGTTGGCGATCCTCACCAGTCGACCTTCTCCGGGGCGGGCTCGCCGTGCGCGTCCTGCCAGGACACCACGTGGTTGCGCAGCGTCCCGATTCCCTCGATCTCGGCCTCGACGACGTCGCCGGGCCGCAGGTAGAAGTCGAACGGGTTCGGCTGGACGGCCGCGACACCCGAGACGGTGCCGGTGGTGATGATGTCCCCGGCGCTGAAGATCTGCGGCGAGTGGTAGGCCACCAGGTGCGGGATCGACACCCGCATCTGCTTGGTGTGCCCCGTCTGCCGCACGTCGCCGTTCACCCGCAGCTGCATGGCGAGGTCCTGCATGTCGTCGATCTCGTCGGCGGTGACGATCCACGGGCCGATCGGGCAGAACGTGTCGATCGCCTTGCTGAAGGAGAACACGCCCGACTCCATCTCGCGGCGCTGGATGTCGCGCGCGGTGATGTCGTTGAAGACGGTGAACCCGGCGATGTGCTCCAGCGCCTCGTCCGGGCCGAAGAACTTGCCGGGCTTGCCGATGATGACGGCCAGCTCCAGCTCGTAGTCCAGCTCCTTGGTGAGGTGCTCGGGGTACACGATCGGGTCGTCCGGACCGATGATCGCGTCGACGTTCTGGAAGAACACGATGCCCTTGTGTACCGGGTGCGACCAGTTGACGGCCTGGAGCTCCTCGTGGTGGTCGGCGAAGTTGCCGGCGGTGTGGAAGAACTTCTTCGGCCGGATCGGCGCGCGCAGCCGCACGTCCGCCAGCTTCAGCCGCTCGCCGGTCTCGCCGACCTTCCCGTCCCGCTCGAAGTACGCGCGGGTGGACGGGACGTCCAGCTCGATGACGTCGTCGCCGTCGAGCCGCCCGACCCGGCCCTCGTCGAAAGTGATCAGCTTCATGGGGCTCCGTTTTCCTTCTTCTTCCAGTGAATCAGCAGGTCAGTGATGGTCCGGACGGCCGCGGGAGGCGCGCTTCTCGACCGCCGACAGCAGCGCGTTGACGGCGAGCGCCCCGACGCAGACGACCAGCACCATGGCGTCCAGCGCGGCCGCGCCGTGGTTGGTGATCTGGGTGGAGATGAACGTGCCGACGCCGTCCACCGAGATCATCAGCTCCGCCAGCAGCACGCCGAGCAGCGACAGCGCCGCGCCGATCTTCAGCGCGCCGATGATGTCGGGCAGGCAGGCGGGCACCACCAGGAACAGCAGCCGGCGCAGCCGCCCGGCGCCCATGGCGCGGCCGGAGTCGAGGACGGCGGGCTCGACCGCCGCGCCCGCCGTCATCGTCATGAGGATCACCGGGATGATCCCGTGGATGACGCCGAACGCGATCTCCGAGCCGTCGCCGAGGCCGAGCCAGAGCACGAACAGCGGGTACAGCGGCGCCATCGGCAGCGCGTACAGCACGGAGACGATGTCCCGGCCGCCGAGGTAGACGTGCTTGTTGAGGCGTCCGAGCAGCAGCCCGATCGCGGGCCCGGCCACGGCGGTGATCGCGAACGCGGCCAGGAACCGGTACGTGGTGTACCCGACGAGCGTGAGGGACCGGCCCTCCAGCACCGCCGGCAGGCCGTCGGCGACGATCCGGCTGGGCGAGGTGAGGTAGTCGCCGCCCGCGCCCGACAGCCGGGTCAGCGCCTCCCACACCGCGACCAGCGCGGCCACGGTGCCCCAGCGGACGAGGTGGACCGCCGCCGCCTCCCGCGGCCGCGCCGTGCGCCGCGCGGCCGCGGGAGCGGCTCCGGTGATGGCCGTCATGTCACTTCGCCGAGACGATCTCGGTGCTGAGGTAGGCGTCCTGCGCCGGCGACGACGTCGCGATGCCGAGCTTCGGCAGCGCCTTGGCGTACCCGGCCATGCCCGCGGCGCTGATGCCGCCGTCGGGGGTGAAGCCGCCGATCAGCGCGTCGTAGGTCTGCTCGGCGATCGGCTCCGGCATGCCGAGCTTGGCGACGGCGAGGTCCACGGTCGGCTGCTTGTTGGCCTTCATCCAGGTCAGCGCCTTGGTGTAGGCCCCGGCGAGCTTCTGCAGGTTCGCCTTGTTGCCCGAGATCGTCGACTTCTTGGCCATCAGCACCGCGAACTGCGAGTTCGGGCCGAGCACCTCCGACGCCTTCTGCGCGATCCTGCCCTCGTGCTTCGCCTGGAGCAGGAACCCGAAGTTGACCGGCAGGACGAAGCCGTCGATGTCGCCGCGCTTCATCGCCGACATCGTCGCGGCCGGGTCGCCGAGCGGGACCTCCTTGACCTTCTCGAAGTCCACGTTCGACGCTTCCGCGGTCGCGCGGGTGATGTAGTCGGTGAGCGAGCCGGCCTTGGAGATGCCGAGCTTCTTGCCCGCGATCCCGGAGAAGCCGGTGATGCCGGACTTCTCCGGGACGATCAGCGCCATCGGGCTCTGCCCCATCACGCCGAAGAACGCCTGGGTGTCGAGCTTCTTCGCGGCGCCCGACACCGCGTCCAGCCCGGTCGCGGCGCCGACGTCGACGGACCCGCCGGTCATCGCCTTGGTGAGGTCGGACCCGGCGCTGAAGTCGACGACCTTGACGTCCAGCCCGGCGTCCTTGAAGAAGCCCTGCTGGACGGCGACCCGCGCGGGCATCGCGTGCACGAAGTCCTGCGCCTGGACGAGACCGAGCGTGATCGAGGTGGACGGACCGGACGACCCGCCGCCACCGCACGCGGTGAGCGCGGCGGCGCACAGCGCCGCGACCGCGGCGATCCTTGCGGTGACCTTCATCGGGTGACGCCTTTCTGAAGCACGTGGGTGGTGAGCGAGAACAGGAGGTTGACGGCGACCGTGACCAGGCAGGCGATCACGATCCAGGCGAACAGGCCGGGGCTGTCGAGGCTCTGGCTGGCGGTGCCGAGCTGGTAGCCGATCCCGGCGGCGCCCGCGATGAACTCGGACGCGATGACGGTGACGAGCGCCAGGCCGAGCGACACCCGCATCGCGGCGAGCACCGGGCCGAGCACCGCCGGCAGGACGACGCCGGCCAGCCACTGGGCGCGGGTGGCGCCCATCGTCCGGGCGGCGGTGATCAGCCGGCCGTCGACGCCCGCGGTCGCGCGGGCCGCCGCGATCGCGATGGGGAAGAACGCGTACAGCGTCCCGAGCGCGATCTTGGACTGCGAGCCGACCCCGAGCGTCGCCGCCAGCACCGGGTAGAGGATCACCAGCGGCAGCGCGTTCAGGCCGGTCAGGACGGGTTCGTAGGCGCGGCGCAGCAGCCGCGACGAGCCGACGAGCACCCCCGCCGGGAGCGCGATCGCCGTCGCGATCCCGAACGCGACCGCCGTCTCCTCCAGGGTGGTGCCGACCGGCTCCAGCAGCTTCGACGGCTCCGCGGCCAGGTCGCTGAGCGCCTGCCACACGTCGCCGATCGGCGGCAGCAGCAGCGGCGCGACCGCCCCGGTCCCGGCGAGCAGCGCCCACACCGCGAGGACGGCGGCGACCGTCCCGGCGTAGACCAGGACGCGGCGCGGCGCGATCACCGCACGTCTCCGGGGTCGTCCTCCAGCAGCAGCGCCGACAGCCGGTCGGTGAGCGCGTGGAACTCCGGGGTGCGCAGCACCTGCGGCTCGCGCGGGCGCGGCAGCGGGACCTCGATGACCTCCTTGATCGTCGCCGGGCGCGGCGTCATCACGATGATCCGGTCCGACAGGTACGCCGCCTCCGACAGGCTGTGCGTCACGAAGAGCACCGTCTTGCCGTGCTCCTCCAGCAGCGTGACGAGCTGCTCGCCGATCTTCAGCCGGGACAGCTCGTCCAGCGCCGCGAACGGCTCGTCCAGCAGCAGGATCGACGCGTCCGACACCAGCGCCCGCGCGATCGCGACCCGCTGCCGCATCCCGCCCGACAGCTGGTGCGGGAACCGGTGCGGGACGTCGCCGAGCCCGACCGCGCGGAGCGCGTCCAGCGCGCGCGCCCGCCGCTCGGCGCGGCCGACCCCGGCGAACTGCAGGGCGATCTCCACGTTGCGCACGGCGCTGCGCCACGGGTACAGCGCGAGGTCCTGGAACACGAACGCCACGTCCCGGGGGCGGGGGCCGTCGACCGGCGTCCCGTCCACCAGCAGCTCCCCGGACACCGGCGCGAGCAGGCCGCCCACCGCGCGCAGCGCCGAGCTCTTCCCGCACCCGGACGGCCCGATCAGGCTGACGAACTCGCCCGGCCGCACGTCGAACGTCAGGTCCGTCGCCGCCGTCGTGTCGCCGTAGGCGAGGGTGAGGTCGCGGGCGGCCACCCTCGGTCGCTGCGCCTCCTGAACCCCTCCGGCCATGGCGCGCTCCTCGCGCTGCCCCGCCATCGCGCTACGCCCCGACCATGTTGAACCCGCCGTCGGCGAGCATGTAGGCGCCGGTGATGTGGGAGGCGTCCTCCGTCGCGAGGAACAGCGCGGTGCCCGCGACGACCTCGGGCGGCGGGATCTGGCCCATCGGCGTCTGCGAGATCAGCTTCTCGCGGCGGCCCGACTTCCAGTCCTCGCGCTCCAGCGTCGCGCCCGTCTCCATGAACCCGGGCGCGAACGTGTTGACGCGGACGGCCGGCGCGAACGCCGCCGCGTACGACTTGGTGATGCCGAGCAGCCCGTACTTGGCGGCGGCGTACTGCGGAGCGCGCGCGCTGCCGCGCACCACCACGGTCGAGCCGATGTTCACGATCGAGCCGTGGCCCTGCTCCAGCATCCGGGAGCCGAACTCGTGCGTCATCAGCAGCGTGCCCTTGACGTCGACGTCGATGACCCGGTCGAGGGACTCCTGCGTCAGCTCGCGCCACGACATCTGCTCGGTCGCGACGTCGCCGACGTTGTTGACCAGCACGTCCAGCTCACCGGCGATCTCGAACACCTCGTCGGCGAGGGCGCGGATCGCGTCCCACGAGCCGATGTCGGCCTGCACGACGAACGCCTCGGCGCCCGCCTCCCGGACTCGCTCCGCGGTGCGCTCGGCGCCCTGCTTGGAGGAGTTGTAGTGCACCCCGACGCGGGCGCCCTCCTGCGCGGCGCGGACGGCGATCTCGGCGCCGAAGCCCGTGCCCGCCCCGGTCACCAGCACCGTCTTCCCCTCGAACCGCGGGAAGATCTTCTGAGTCATGTGGTTCTCCAGTTGGTTCAGACAAGCGTGCGTCCGCCGTCGACGTACATGACGTGGCCCGTCATGAACGCCGCGTGCGGTGAGGACAGGAACAGGATGGGCCCCACGACCTCCGCGGGGGTGCCGAGCCGGCCCGCCGGGACGAGCCGCACCAGGTCCTCGCGGACGCCGGGCTGCTCCAGGTAGGCGGCGGTCAGCGGCGTCTCGACGTACCCGGGCGCGATCGCGTTCACGGTGACGCCGTGCCGAGCCCATTCGGCGGCCATGACCCGCATCATCTGGTTCATCCCGCCCTTGGACGCGGCGTACGGCCCGTGCTTCTGGTGCGCCAGGTGCCCCGACACCGACGACAGGAAGACGATGCGCCCGCCGCCCGCGCCCACCATGTGCCGCCCCGCGGCCTGCGCCGCGCCGAACGCGGTGAACAGGTTGGTCCGCAGGATCCGCTCCCACTCGGCCTCGGTGAAGTCGAGCACCGGGCGCCGGTCGTTGATCCCGACGCAGTGCAGCAGCACGTCGAGGCCGCCCATCGTCTCGACGGCCCGCGCGACGACGGCGGCGCCGGCGCCCTCCTCGGTGAGGTCGGCGGCGATGGTGTGCGGCTTCGTCCCGTCCGGGCCGGGCTCCAGCGCGTCCAGCCGGTCCCGGTCCCGGTCGACCGCGGTGACGGCCGCGCCGGCGTCGAGGTAGCCGCGGGCGCACTCGGCGCCGATCCCGCCCACGCCGAGCACCAGCACCCGGGCGCCGTGCAGGCCCAGCCACGCGGTGCCCGTGCCGGGCGCCGCCTGAGTCGTCCCGTCTGCCACTTGCGGTTCCTCGCCTTCCCGAGCTAGCTTTCACTGTATGAAAGCTACTTTCACTAAGCACGAGTATGGTGTGACGCCGGTCATGGCGTCAAGGCGCGCACCCGGGGACGGGCCGTGACCGAGGGGAGACCGGACCGCTCGCGCTACCACATCGCCGCCCTCGCCAAGGGCCTGCAGGTCCTGAGCCTGTTCGACGGCGTGACGCTGTCCCTGCGCACCAGCGACATCGCCGCCCTGACCGGCATCCCGATGCCCACCGCGTTCCGGATCGTCGCCACCCTCGAGGACCTCGGCTACCTGGAACGCCGGCACGACGGGACCGTCCAGCCCGGCGTCAAGGTCCTCACCCTCGGCTCCGCCGCGATGCGCGGCTCCGGCCTCGTGCAGCTCAGCGACCGGCCGCTGCGGCTGCTCGCCGACGCCACCGGCGAGACCGTCAACCTCGGCGTCCTCGTCGAGGACCGCGTCCTGTACCTCGCGCGGCTCCGCAACGCCGACCTCGTCACCGCCAACGTGCACGTCGGCTCGACCCTGCCCGCCACCTACACCTCCATGGGCAAGCTCCTGCTCGCCCACCTCCCGCCGGACGAGCTGGACCGCCGCCTCACCGACGCGTCGTTCGCCCCGGGCGCCGGGCCGAACGCGGTGCCCGGCCGTGCCGCGCTCCTCGCCCAGCTGGAGGACATCCGCCGCGACGGGTACGCCGTCCAGGACCAGGAACTCGCCCAGGGCCTGCGGTCGGTGTCGGTCCCCGTGCTCGGCCCGGACGGCGCCCCCGCGGCCGCGGTGAACGTCGCCGTGTCCGCCCTGCGCCGCCCCCTCGCCGACCTGCGCGGCGAGATCCTCGACCGGCTCCGCGCCACCGCCGCCGACATCACCACGAGACTGAGGACCCGATGACCCGCAAGCACCCGTTCAAGCCCGCCGACCTCGACGGCGACCGGCTCGCCCTCTACCGCTCCATCACCGAGGGCCCCCGCGCGCAGGGCCCCCGCCTGTTCGACCTGGTCTCGGACGACGGCGTGCTGCTCGGGCCGTTCAACGAGTTCCTGCTGCGCCCGGCGCTCGGCGACGCCCTCCAGCGGGTCGGCGCGGCCGTCCGCTACGCGGGCTCGCTCGGCGGCCGGGCCCGCGAGATGGCCATCCTCGTCGTCGCCGCCCACTGGGACAGCGCCTTCGAGCGGACCGCCCACGAGGCCGTCGGACGGGCCGCCGGGCTCACCGACGCGGAGCTCGCCGCGATCGCCGCCGGCGCGCCGCTGGACCTCGACGACCCGGCCGAGGCCGCCGTGCTCCGCCTCACCCGGGCCCTCGTCACCGGCGACGTGGACGACGCCACCTGGGCGGCCTGCGTGCCGCCGCTGGACCGCGAGACCGTCTTCGAGCTCACCACCCTCGTCGGCTACTACGCCACCCTCGCCCTCCAGATGCGCGTCTTCCGCGTCTGACGCCCGTCCCGTCGCGCACACTGGTCCTCCACGCGGGGCGCGACGGAAGGCGGACGGCATGCGAGCAGCGGGCGGCCGCCGATGAGCCCGCGACCCGCGCCCGGGGCGGACCGCGCCGCCGCCCTGTCGCCATGGCGGTTCATCGTCGTGTTCGGCGTCGTCTCCCTGCTCATGGACGTCGTGTACGAGGGCGCCCGGTCGATCACCGGGCCGCTGCTGGCCTCGCTCGGCGCGTCCGCCGCGGTCGTCGGCATCGTCACCGGGGCGGGCGAGGCCGCCGCGCTCGGCCTGCGGCTGGTGTCGGGCCCGCTCGCCGACCGCACCCGCCGGTTCTGGGCGCTCACGATCGCCGGGTACGCGCTGACGGCGGTGTCCGTGCCGCTGCTCGGCCTGGCCGGCGTCCTGTGGGCCGCGTGCGTCCTGGTCGTCGCCGAACGCGTCGGCAAGGCCGTCCGGTCCCCGGCCAAGGACACGCTGCTCTCGCACGCCACCGCCACCACCGGCCGGGGCCGCGGGTTCGCCGTGCACGAGGCGCTGGACCAGATCGGCGCGTTCGTCGGCCCGCTCACCGTGGCCGGCGTGCTCGCGGCCACCGCCGGGGACTACGCGCCCGCGCTGGGCGTGCTGGCCGTCCCGGGCGTCGTCGCGATGGCGCTGCTGCTCTGGCTCCGCGCCCGCGTCCCCGCCCCCGCCGACTACGAGCCCGCCGGCGGCGAGCCCGTCGGCGGCGAGGACGCGGTGCCGCGGGAACCGGACGCCGCCGTCCCGGCGCTGCCGCGCACCTTCCTCGTGTACGCGGCCTTCACGGCCGTCACCATGACCGGCTTCGCGACCTTCGGGGTGCTGTCGTTCCACCTCGTCCAGCGGCACCTGCTGCCCGCCGACCTCGTACCGGTCGTGTACGCCGGGGCCATGGTCGCCGACGCCGTCTCCGCCCTGGCGAACGGCTGGCTCTACGACCGCGTCGGCCCGCGCGCGCTCGCCGTCCTGCCCGTCCTGTCGGCCGCCGTGCCCGTCCTGGCCTTCACCCGGTCGCTGACCCTGGCCGTCGTGGGCTCCCTGCTGTGGGGCGCCGCCGTCGGGATCCAGGAGTCCACGCTGCGGGCGGTCGTCGCCGATCTCGTCCCGTCCCGGCGCAGGGCCACCGCCTACGGGATCTTCGCCGGGGTCCTCGGCGTGGCCGCCCTCGCGGGCGGCGCGCTCACCGGCGCCCTCTATGACCAGTCGGTCACCCTGCTGGTCGTGGTGGTCGCCTCGATCCAGGCCGCCGCGCTCGTCCTCCTCGCCGTCCTGCGCGGGCGGACCGCCCCGCGATGAGTACCCGCCCCACCTGCGGGAAGGACCTGCGCGAGCGACCCCGGGCCAGGGGCCGCCGCTGACGGTCGCGCGCCGAGCGGAGAGGATTTGCCATGCCGTCAGATCCCGAACCCGCGGCCCGCGAGGACCCCGGGACGGACGGGCGCGAGGACCCCGGGACGGACAGGCGCGAGGACCCCGGGACGGACGAGCACGCGGCCCCGCCCGTCCCGCCGGACGCCGACCCGATGGTCGTCGTCGACCAGCTGCACGTCACCTACCGGGTGCTCGGCGCCGAGACCGACACCGGCGCCTCACGCGTCCGCCGCCTGCTGCACCGCAGCCGGCCCCGGCCGCGCGAGGTCCATGCCCTGCGCGGCGTCTCGTTCGTGCTGCGCCGCGGCGAGGCGGTCGGCATCGTCGGCACCAACGGCTCCGGCAAGACCACCCTGCTGCGCAGCATCGCCGGCCTCCTCCCCAGCGACCGCGGGCAGGTGTTCACCTGCGGCCAGCCCGTCCTCCTCGGCGTGAACGCCGCGCTCATGAACGACCTCACCGGCGAGCGCAACATCATCCTCGGCTGCCTCGCCATGGGCATGCCGCTGCGCGAGGTGCGCGAGAAGTACGACGACGTCGTGGAGTTCTCCGGGCTCGGCAAGTTCGTCGACATGCCGATGAGGACCTACTCGACCGGCATGGCGCAGCGCCTCCGGTTCGCCATCGCCACCGCGCAGACCAGCGAGGTCCTCATGATCGACGAGGCCCTCGCCACCGGCGACGCCCGCTTCCGCCGGCGCAGCGAGGAACGGCTGAAGGAGATGCGCGAGCAGGCCGCCACCGTCGTCCTCGTCAGCCACAGCCTCGGCACCATCGAGGAGACCTGCGACCGCACGATCTGGCTCGACCACGGCCAGATCCGCATGGACGGCCCGTCCGCCGAGGTGGTGGCCGCCTACCGCGACGAGCACGAGTGAACGCATGATGCGGAGCGCTCCGTGAGGACGCGTCCGCTCGTCGGGTTGGGAGCGTTCCTCCAAGGAGCGCAACGACGGGTCGGAAGTGGTCCGCGGCTGACGTGTTTTCGATACGGGGAATGGGTGCTCGGGTGGTGGGGTGGCGCTGGCGTACGGGGCCGCCCCTCCAAAGTCAAGGGCGCCTTCGGCGTCGCTTCGCGATGGACTTCGTCCACCCTTGACTTTGGAGCCTCTGCGGCCCCTGAGGCAGCGTTAGGGGCAGGCTCCGCCTGCCCCGCCCCGGGTCGCGCCACCCCACCACCCCCTTCCGTACCGTCACGCCGGATCAGGCGGGATGTCGAGGCGGCCATGACGACTCCGACTACAGAGGGAAGCGTCCCCGACAGCATCCCCGAAGGAGCTCCGATGTCCTCTGACAGCAGCAAGTCGGCCCGTGTCGTCACCGTCGCCGCCGGCGTCGAGACCACCGACCGGACCGCACCCGTCCGCGACGGCCGCCACGAGGCCCTCGACGTCCTCATCGGTAAGTGGATCAACGAAGGCCACACTGTCGCCAGCACGGATGCCCCGTCGGTTCCGATCCTCACCAGTGATGTCTACGAGTGGGCGCCCGGCGGGTTCTTCATCGTGCACTCGGCCTACGGAAAGATCGGCGACACGTCCGTCGGAGGCGTCGAGATCCTCGGCGTGGACGGCGAGGCCTACAGTTCCACGTTCTACGACAGCTTCGGCAACGTCCACGTCTCCCGCCTGGAGATCGACGGCGACGTCCTCAGGTGGATCGGCGATCGAACCCGATGCACCGCAACGATGACCGACGGCGGACTCACCCAGGTAGCCCGTCACGAGTCCAGCACGGACGGCGTGAACTGGACGGCATCGATGAACGTGACCCTGCGCAAGGTCCCCTGACCGACACCGCACCAGCAGCACGAGGGGAGGACTGAGCGGCCACGCCGATGACAGCGGCAGTGGCGGTGGCGACAGCGCGGCGGGCCGCCAGCCGCCGTAGTGGCTGTTATGCGGCCCAGTCGAGGGCGGGGTCGTCGGGTGGGCCGATGCTGCCCGGTGGTCCGGTCCCGGTCGCGGGTCCTCTGGCGTCGGTTGGTGGGAGTAGCCGGTAGACGTACCGCCCGTCGTGATCCTTGGTGATCTGGATCTGGTCGGGGTTGGTGTGTTTGAACCGGTTGTGCCATCCGCAGGCGAGTGCGAGCCGATCGATGTCGGTCGGCGACCGCCCGAGTGCCCAACCGTGGACGTGGTCGACCTCACACAGTGTCCCGGGTACTTCACATCCCCGCACCGCGCAGGACGGGTAGAGCGTCTCCAGGACTTGCCGCTGCGCTGCGGAGGCGAACCGCTCCCGATATCCCAGGTAGAGCGGGGTGTTCCCCCGCCCGAGCAGGAGGGGCGATACCCCGGCGGCCAGGGCGATGCGGCGGGCCTGCGCGGCCGGGATCGGGGTGCCGTCGGCCAGCCGGGCTGGAGCGTTGCCGCCGGTGAGCGTCTCAAGGTCGCAGATCACTGTGACCTTGGATGCCTTATGGCCACCCGACAGCACGCTCGACAGTGCCGCTGCGGTGCGTTCGGGGAGGTCGCGGCGGTCATCAGGCCCGGCCGGCTTGGCCAGCGGAGCCAGAGTGCCGTCCCAGATCGCGGCGTCCTCAGGGTTCAGCCACCCTTTGACGTACCGGCCGCCGTCCAGCGAACGCGTGGTGGTGAGCCACGACTTGTCGTAACCGCGCCGAGAATCCTCGTCGGGGGCGTCTTCGGTGTCGTCGCGTTCGGCGATGAGGTCGCGGATGCGGCGGCCGAACGCGGCGACCTTCCCGGCGGAGAAGCCTTGGTCGACGAAGCCGAGGAGTGTGGCCTCGGCCTCGGCGCAGTCGGTGTCGTCCAGGCGGGAGACCGAGTCGGCGACGGCGACGGCATAGCCGTAGGACAGGTCTCCGGAGGCGAGCTGCGCGCGGACCTCGGGCAGGCGATGCCGCTGCCGGGCGAGAGTGAGGCGCTCCTTCACCCGGTTGTCGCGCATGCCCAAGCTCGACCGCAGCCATGCCTGGGTGGAGGGATATCCCCACCGGGCCTGCTCCCCGAAGGCGTCGACTCGGCCGATGAAACCGGCGAGCGCGCTTTCCTGCATATCGGACGCGGCCACGAGGGTTTCGGTGAGCTCCAGGCACGCGGCAGCTGATTCCGGGGCTTCGCGTTGGGCGAGTTCAGTGGCGATGGTTGAGAGCGCGTTCACCAGTTCCATGGTGGACGCGGCCTCAAGCTCGACCGTCACTGATTGCATACGTAAATGGTACCCTGTGTGACCGACATTCATGGCCGTTCACGGCACATTCCGTCCGGTATTTTTCGGCGCGAAAGGTCGGCGGGCCCTTGCAGCCTTTGTTCTTTCGAACACCCCCGATGGGGTCTGGCTCCTGACGGAAGGGGGTGGTGGGGTGGCGCGACCCGGGGCGGGGCAGGCGGAGCCTGCCCCTAACGCTGCCTCAGGGGCCGCAGAGGCTCCAAAGTCAAGGGTGGACGAAGTCCATCGCGAA
>NZ_JAGEOK010000042.1 GCF_017573545.1 Actinomadura nitritigenes
CGGGGCGACCCGGCCTAACCGGCCAGGTCGATAAAGGCACTGGCTTTTAACACGCTGTTGAGTTCTCAAGAAACGGACACCCACCGCGCACGACCCGCTCTCGCGAGCCCCGCTCCGGGGCAACCCTCCTAACTTACCGGAACTTTCGCTCCTGTCAACCGGCTCATCCGAGTCGATCTTCAGGAACCCCGGCCCGCCTCCCGCACGTCAGCACGGACGATGAAGATCGTCTGTTCTGATCTTGTGGAAGAGTCCCCGGGGCCGGCCACCTTGCGGCGTCCTGCATCCCCTCTCGGGCCGTCCACTCCAGAATACCTCGATCCGAAGCGAGCTTCGCACCGTTTTTTCCGGGTGGCTTCCCCTGGGGCCGTCCGCCTGCCGGCGTCCCGCATCCCCTTGGGGCAGGAAGAACATTAGGCAGGCGCGAGCGACCCGTCAAATCGGCGCGGCCACCGTCCGGACACTCCCCGGCCGCCCGCCGGAAACCCCCAGGTCACGGGGATTCGAGGCGGTCGGCGTCAGTGCCGCGTCAGCGGGGCGTCAGCGTCCGAGCCGCGATGTGCGCGTCGTATCAGGGCCCTCCTGGACGCTCGGTGACGTCGAACACGAGGGACTGAGAGAGAGGCCGACCGATGGACTATGTGATCCAGGCCGAGGGCCTGCGGAAGAGGTTCGGGGAGACCAACGCCCTGGACGGGGTGGACGTCGCGGCGAAGCGCGGGACGGTGCTCGGGGTGCTGGGCCCGAACGGCGCCGGCAAGACGACCGCCGTGCGTGTCCTCGCGACGCTGTTGAGGCCGGACGCCGGCCACGCCTCGGTGTGCGGGTACGACGTGGTCAAGGACGCGGTGCGGGTGCGCGCGATGATCGGGCTGACCGGGCAGTACGCGTCGGTGGACGAGGAGCTGACCGGCACCGAGAACCTGGTGATGATCGCGCGGCTGCTGGACTTCGGGCGGGCCGACGCGAAGGCGCGGGCGCGCGAGCTGCTGGCCCGTTTCCGGCTCACCGACGCGGGGGCGCGGGCGGTGAAGACCTACTCGGGCGGCATGCGCCGGCGGCTGGACCTGGCGGCGAGCCTGATCAACCGTCCCGAGGTCATCTTCCTGGACGAGCCGACGACGGGCCTGGACCCGCGGGCCCGCAACGAGGTGTGGGACACCGTCCGCGAGGTGGTCGCCGACGGCGCGACCGTGCTGCTGACGACGCAGCAACTGGACGAGGCCGACGCGCTCGCCGACCGGATCGCGGTGTTCGAGCACGGCCGGGTGATCGCGGAGGGGACGTCGGACGACCTGAAGTCGCGGATCGGCCGGCAGACCCTCGCGGTCCGGGCGACCGAGACGTTCCGGACGGCGCAGCTGACCGCGATCGTGGCGGAGCTGACCGGCGAGCGGCCCGAGGTGCAGCCGGCGACGGGCCTGGTCACGGCGCCGGTGCAGGACCCGAAGCTGCTGCCGGCGCTGGTCCGGCGGCTGGACGAGGCGTCCATCGTGGCGGCGGAGCTGTCGCTGCGGCTGCCGAGCCTCGACGAGGTCTTCCTCACACTCACCGGGCACCTCGCCGAGGAGCGGCCGGCCGACCTGATCTCCGAGGGGAGCCTGGCATGACCGCGATGACCGTCGACGCGCCCGTCTCGTCCGAGCCGCCGGCGCGGATCAGCCCGAGCAGGACGCTGCGGCACGGGCTGACGCTGGCGTGGCGCAACATCTCGCAGTTGAAGCATTCGCCCGAGAAGCTGCTGGACACGACGCTGATGCCGATCGTGTTCCTGCTGCTGTTCCTGTACGTGTTCGGCGGGGCGCTCGCCGGCGACACCCACGCCTACCTGCAGCAGCTGCTTCCGGGCTTGGTGGCGCAGATGGCGATGTTCGCCACGATGGGGCTGGGGACGGCGCTGAACGAGGACATCCACAAGGGGGTGTTCGACCGGTTCCGGAGCCTGCCGATCGCACGGTCGGCGCCGCTGATCGGGTCGGTGCTCGGGGACACGGTGCGGTTCCTGACCGTGATGGTGGTGCTGGTGGGCTTCGGGTCGATCCTGGGGTTCCGCTTCCACACCGACCCGCTGTCGGTGCTGGGCGCATTCGCGCTGGCGTACGTGTTCTACCTGGCGGTGTGCTGGATCTCGGTGCTGGTCGGGCTGGTGGCGCCGTCCCCGGAGACGGTGCAGGGCCTGGCGTTCATCTGGGTGATGCCGCTGACGTTCGGCAGCAGCATCCTGGTGCCGAACACGTCGACGATGCCGGGCTGGCTGGAGGCGTGGACGAAGGTGAACCCGGTCACGCATCTGGCGGACTCGGTGCGCGCGCTGACCGTGGGCGGGCCGGTCGGCGACCACGTCTGGTACACGCTGGCGTGGGCGGCGGGGATCGTGGTCGTCACGTTCCCGCTGGCCATGCGGATGTACTCGCGCCGCACCTGAGCGCAGCGGCGGGGTCAGCGCGTGCCGGGGACGCCGGCCCGGAAGCGGAGGGCCGGGTCGGCGTCCTTCGCCGCGTCCACCGCGTAGAGCATGTCGATGCCGGCCTTGAGGTAGGGGTACTCGGGGGCGAGGTAGGCCAGCTCGTACGGTCCGGCGGGCAGGCCGCAGCGCGCCAGCATGGCGGCCACCTCGGCAGTCGCGCCGGCGGCGCCGGGTCCGGTGGGGGCGGTCTCGGTCATCGGTCGTCTCCTCGGGCGGCGGCGAGGGCGGGGACGCGGAGGTGCCAGCCGGTGACGCCCTGGTAGGCGTCGGCGGCGCGCAGGACGCCGGCCTCGCCGAACGCGGGCCCGGCGAGCTGGAGCGAGAGCGGCATCCCGGCGGCGGTCGCGCCCATGGGCGCGGCGAGGACGGGGTTGCCGACGCAGTCCCAGTACGGGGTGAAGAAGAACCGAGACGTGGCGTCCACGTTGATGGTGCCGGCGGCGTCGGTGATGTCGTCGTAGCGCGGGGCGCCGATGCCGAGCGTCGGCGCGGCGATGAGGTCGACGGTGTCGAAGAGGCGGGCGAGGGCCTGCTGGGCGACGCGGCGGACGCGCTGCGCCTGGACGTAGTCGGCGCCGGTGGCGAGCGCGCCGCGGGCGAGCGCGAGGCGGGTGGACGGGACGTAGTCGTCCCAGCGGGCGGCGAGGTCGGCGCGGTGGTAGGCGAGGGCCTCGGCGCTCATCGTGACGTAGTTCGCGGTGATCGTCTCGGCCCAGTACGGCAGGGACGCCTCGACGAGCGTCGCGCCGAGCCCGGCGAGGACGCGGAGGGCCTCGTCGAACGCGGGCGCCAGGGCGGGGTCGGCGTCGTCGGGGAAGTGGTTCTCGCGGACGACACCGACGCGAACGCCGTCGAGGGTGCCGCCGAACTCCGGAGCGGTGTACGGGACGTCGGCCGAGTCGGGGTCGGTGGGGTCGGGCCCGGCGATGGCGGCGAGGACGGCGGCGCAGTCGCGGGCGCTGCGGGCGAGCGGCCCGACGTGGTCGAGGGTGTAGCCGAGGGGGACGACGCCGGACTTCGGGACGCGGCCGAACGTGGGCATCAGCCCGGTGACGCCGCAGAATCCGGCGGGGATGCGGATGCTTCCGGCGGTGTCGGTGCCGAGTCCGGCGAGGCACAGGCCGGCGGCGACGCCGTTGGCGGTGCCGGAACTGGAGCCGCCGGGCCAGGCGGCGGTGTCCCACGGGTTGCGCGGGACCGGGAACGGCCCGGACGGGTCGGGCATCCCGCACGCGAACTCCATGGTGCTGAGCTTCCCGGTGATCACCGCTCCGGCGGCCTTGAGCCGGGCGACGACGGGCGCGTCGCGTCCGGCGCCCCACCGCGGGTCGAGGACGGTGCTCTGCGCGGTGGTGGGGCCCTCGGCCGTCGCGATGACGTCCTTGACGCCGAACGGGATGCCGTGCAGCGGCCCGCGGTCGGTGCCGGCGGCGAGCTCCCGGTCCGCCTGCTCGGCGCGTGCCAGCGCGTACTCGTCGAAGCGGGCGAGGTAGGTGCCGAGGGCGCCGTCGAGCCGGTCGGCGGCGGCGAGGGCGTCCTCGGTGAGGCGGACGCTCGTCACCGTACCGGCGCGCAGCGCCTCGGCGGCCTCGGTCAGGGTCAGCGGTGTCGGCACGGGCGGGACGCTATGCGGCGCGGGTCACACCGCGCCGCTCCGGTCCCGGTCAGCGGAAGGGGCGGGGCCGGCCGGCGGACGCGTCCCGGCCGCGGGTCAGGCCGACGCGACGAGCTCGGCGGCCTGCGCGAAGAGGGCGTCGCGGGTGACGCCGCGGCCGCGCTCGTACGCCTCCTCGAAGGCGGCGGCGCCGATCTCGCGCTTCACCGCGGGCTCGACGCGGCGGACCTCGTGCGAGCCCTCGTGGCGGAAGCCGAGCAGGCCGTGCGCGGTGCCGAGCAGCTCCGCGGCCCGGACGTGGTGGCCGCGCGCCGCCGCGAGCGCCGCGACGCCCTCCAGCAGCCACGCCAGCAGCGGATTCCCGTTGATCCAGTCGTCGCCGAGGTCGTCCCAGGCGCGGGTGTGCCATGCGGCGGCCTCGTCGAGGTCGCCCTCCTCTTCGGCGAGGCAGCCGAGGCGGCAGTAGGTGAGCCGCACCTCCCGGGCGAAGTCGGGGCGGTGCCGGCGCGGCTCGACCCACGTGTAGGCGCGGTCGGCGTAGGCGCGGGCGGTCTCCGTGTCGCCCTCCCACAGCGCCAGCTCGCACTGCAGGAGCAGCGCGGAAGCGGCGTCCGCGAACTCGCCGACCCGTTCCGTCACGGCCGCCGCGGTCTCCAGGTCGCGGCACGCCTGCTCCATGTCGCCCAGCGTCGCGCGCACGCGGGCGAGGCCGGTGAGCATCCCGGCGCTCGCCTCCGGGCTGAGGCCCTCGCGGGCGTAGCCGAGCGCCTCCTCGCCGTACCGGATCGCCTCGGCGAGCTCCCCACGGCCGACGGCGACCTGCATCATGGCGCCGAGCGCCATGATCAGCCCCCACCGGTCGCCGAGCCCGCGGAACGCGGCGCAGGACTCGGCCGTCTCGCCGGCGGCGCGGTCGATCTCGCCGGCGTTCAGCGAGATGTATCCGAGGATCACCTTCACCATGGCGTGGACCCACGGGTCGGGGTGGCCCTCGACGGCCCGCAGCCGCCGCCGGGTGTCCTCCATGTCGCCGGTGAAGATGCTGCCCGCCGGCCGGGCCAGGGCGAGTGCGGGATGGCGCGGCGCGTCCGGCACGAACCGCATCACCCGGTCCAGCGCCGCGTGCAGCGACTCCTTCGTCGGCCCGTCGGTCGAGGCCATCACGCTGATCAGGTCGCTGGAGATGACGCAGAGCGCGAACTGCTCCTCCATCCCCGGCGGAGGGGCGTCGCCCGCGATCTCGCGGACGGACCGGGCCCAGCCCCCCGCCTCCAGCTCCATGTCGCGCATCATCCAGAACCACACCAGCGACGCCAGGAGCCGCAGCGCCATCGGCACGTCGCGGACGGCGGTCAGATGCCGGAACGCCGCGCTGCAGTTGTCGCGTTCGGCGGCCAGCCGCGCGGTCCAGTAGAGCTGGTTCGCGCGGCGCAGTTCGGGCTCGGCGCGCTCGGCGAGGTCGACGCAGTAGGCGGCGTGCTCGGAGCGGACGCGGCCGGTCTCGCCCACCTCGTCCAGCTTCTCCGCCGCGTACACCCGGACGGTCTCCAGCAGCCGGTAGCGGACGTCGGCGTCGCCGTCCGCCATCACCAGCGACTTGTCGATCAGCGCGGCGATCACGTCGATGACGTCGTCGGGGTGGGGGGCGCCGGGCGCGTCCAGGCCGCACACCCGCACCGCGCTCTCGGGTGTCGCGCCGCCCGCGAACACCGACAGCCGGCGCAGCGCGGTGCGCTCCACGTCGTCCAGCAGGTCCCAGCTCCAGTCGACGACGGCGCGCAGCGTCCGGTGCCGGGGCAGGGCGGTGCGGCTGCCCGCGGTCAGGAGCCGGAAGCGGTCGCCGAGCCGGTCGGCGACCTGCCGGGCGGTGAGCGCGCGGAGCCGGGCGGCGGCCAGTTCGATGGCGAGCGGGATGCCGTCGAGCGCGCGGCAGATCTCCACGATGTCGCCGACGGTCTCGGCGTCGACCGCGAAGCCGGGCCGCACCGCCGCGGCCCGGTCGGCGAACAGCCGGATCGCGCCGTAGCCGAGCGCCTCCGCCGGGTCGGGGTCGGCCTCCTCGGGCGGCAGCGGCAGCGACGGGACGGGGCACAGCGACTCGCCGGTGATGCCGAGCGGCTCGCGGCTCGTCGCGAGGATCCGGACGGCGGGGGCGTGGGCGAGCATGTGGCCGGTGAGCTCCGCGACCGCGTCGACGAGGTGCTCGCAGTTGTCGAGGACGACGAGCATCCGCTTGCCGGTGAGGAAGTCGGTGAGCCGTTCGAGGGGGCGCGGGACGGTCCGCGTCTCGCCCTTGCGGACGGTCTCGGGCACGCCGAGCGCGACGAGCACGGTCTGCAGGAGGTCGCCGGGGTCGCTGACCGGGGCGAGCGCGACGAACCACACGCCGTCCGGCATGTCGTCCAGGAAGGCGGCGGCGGTCTCCCCCGCCAGCCGCGTCTTGCCCGCGCCGCCCGGCCCGGTCAGGGTGACGAGCCGGGTCTCGCGCAGCAGCTTGCCGAGCCGCCGCGACTCCTCCTCGCGCCCGACGAAGCTGGTGAGCTGCGCCGGGAGGTTCGTCCGCGCGGGTCCCGGCGGCGGTGAGGGTGTCGAAGGCGGAGGCGTCGGAGGTGGGGGCGGTGACGCGGGTAGGGCCGGTTCGCGGCGCAGGATCGACAGGTGGACGGCGGCGAGCTCCGGGGACGGGTCGACGCCGAGCCGGTCCGCGAGCGCGCGCCGCGTCTCCTCGAAGACCTCCAAGGCGTCGGCCTGCCGTCCCGCCGCGTACAGCGCCTGCATGAGCCGGCCGCGCAGCCGCTCGCGGAGCGGGTGCGCGGCGGCCAGCGGTTCCAGCTCCGCGACGGGCGGGACGGGCCGTCCCGCGGCGACCTCCGCGTCCACCCAGTCCTCGACGGCGGCGAGGCGCAGCTCCTCCAGCCGGCCGACGGCCGGATGGGCGTGGCCGGCGTCGGCGACGTCCGCCAGCGCGGGACCGCGCCACAGGTCCAGGGCGCGGCGCAGGGCGTCCGCGCGGCGGTCCGGGTCGTCCTCCTTCCGCGCGGCGGCGACGGCGCGCTCGAACGCGACCGCGTCGACCTCCCCGGGGTCGATCCCGAGCCGGTAGCCGCCGGGGCCGTGCTCGACCAGGTCGCGGCCCGCGACGCCCCGCAGCCGCGACACCAGCGCCTGCAGCGCGTTGCCGCCGCCGGCGGGCGGCGCGCCGTCCCACAGGTCGTCCAGCAGCCGGTCGGCGGACACGGGACGTCCCGCCTCGGCCGCCAGCCGGATCAGCAGCGCGCGCAGCCGCGGCCCGCTGACCTCGACGGGTCGCGCGGCCTCGTCCCGCACGGACAGCGGGCCCAGGATGCCGATGCGCACATGTCCCCTTTCCGGCTGCCATTGTCCCCGATGAGGAGACCCGTCCCACCCGACGTCCATGTGTGGACGGCGTGCACCGGGTAGTCACCTTGTATGCCCAGAGCACAGATCAAGGACGAGAAGAAGTACCAGAAACTCCGTGACAAGGGCGAGAGCAAGGAGAAGGCGGCCCGGATCGCCAACGCGTCCGCGGGCCAGGGCGGCAGGAAGGTCGGCCGCAAGGGCGGCAAGAACCCCTCGTACGACGACTGGACGAAGGACGACCTCATGAAGCGCGCCCGCGAGATCGGCATCGAGGGCCGCTCGTCGATGAACAAGTCCCAACTCGTGAAGGCGCTGCGCGACCACTGATGGAACTGGTCTTCGTGCTGGACTGCGCGGACCCCGACGCGCTCGCGGGCTTCTGGGCCGCCGCGCTCGGCTACGAGCGCGGCGGCTACGACCCCCCGTACGTCACCCTCACCGACCCCCGCGGCGAGAACCCCCGGCTGCTGCTGCAGCGCGTGCCCGAGCCGAAGGTCGCCAAGAACCGCATGCATCCGGATCTGCGGGTCGCCGACATGGACGCTGAGGTCGCCCGCGTGACGGCGCTCGGCGCGACCGTCGTGCGCGGGCCGTTCGTCGACGACGGGTGGCCGACCACGGTCTGCGCCGACCCCGAGGGCAACGAGTTCTGCGTGATCGTCCCGCCCGGAAAGGAACAGGCATGAGCACCGTCGTCGACACGGCGCGCAAGCAGAAGGACCAGTACGCCGGGGACGCCGACCGGCCGCTCGGCTCCTACCTCGGCACGCTCGCCGTCTACGGCGCGACCACCGCCGCGATGGCGCTGCTGGCGTGGAGGCGGCGCGGCAGGAGCCCCGGCATCGGCCTCGGCGACCTCGCGCTGATGACGATCACCACGCACAAGCTGTCCCGACTGATCGCCAAGGACCCGGTGACGAGCCCGCTGCGCGCGCCGTTCACCCGCTACTCCGGGACGTCCGGTCCCGCCGAGCTCGCCGAGGAGGCCCGGGGCCACGGCGTCCGGCACGCCGTCGGAGAGCTGATCACCTGCCCGTTCTGCACCGGGCAGTGGGTCGCGACGGCCTACGCGGCCGGGATGATCTTCGCCCCGGACGCCACCCGGCTCGCCGGCGCCACGATGACCGCCGTGGCGGGCTCCGACTGGCTCCAGCTGGCCTACGCGCGGCTCCAGCAGTCCACCGAGAACTGACTCCACAATCGCCACATTCTTGACGTTTGCCCCACTGGAATCGGGTACGGCGACCCTATGGAGCTGTCATTCCTCAAGACGCTGTACCAGCACCCGGGACCCTACGTGTCGGTGTACGCCGACCTCACCCGGACGACCGAGGACGCGTCCAAGGCCGCCGAGCTGCGGTGGCGGGCGCTGCGCGCGGAACTGGAGGCCCAGCACGCCCCCAAGGACACGCTCCGCGCCGTCGAGCGGACCATCGGCGAGGAGATGGCGGAGCGCCGTTCCGAGGGCCTGGTGGTCTTCGCCGCCGACGGCGAGGTGCTGCACACCGACCGGCTCCCCGACCCGCCGCGGTCAGCGCACGCGTGCGTCGCCCCGCTTCCCCACGTCGTGCCCTACCTCGCCGACCGCGGTGACCAGTTCCCGCACCTGACCGCCATCGTGGACCGCCGCGGCGGCACCATCGACTGCGTCCACGCCGACGGCCGCCGCGAGCACATCGAGGTCCAGGGCGACGAGGAGTACCCGATCCGCAAGACCAAGGCAGGGGACTGGAACCAGTCGCGCTTCCAGCGCTCCTCGGAGAACGTCTGGAAGGCCAACGCCAAGAAGGTCGCCAACAAGATCGACCGGGTCGCGGAGCGCTGCGCCGCCGAGGCCGTGCTCATCGCCGGCGACACCCGCGCCCGCACCGCCGTCCTGGACGAGATCTCCGAGCCCGTCCTGGAGCGCACCGTCGAGGTCGACAAGAACACCGGGGCCAGGGATCCCGAGCTCCGGGCCGAGCTGGACCGCATCCTGAAGCTGAAGACGACCGAGCGCGTCATGGCCGTCGCGGAGCGCTTCGACCGCGAGCTCGCCAACGGGCAGCGCGCCGTCGCGGGGCTCCCGGCGACCGTCCAGGCCGTCCGGCAGGGCCAGGTGGAGACGCTCATCCTGGACGACGACCCCGAGTCCCCGGCACGCCTGTGGATCGGCCCGGACCCGGTGCAGGTGGCCGCCGACCCCGACGAGCTCCGCAGCGAGTTCGGCGTCGACGACCCCACCCCGGAGCGCGCCGACGCCGCGCTCATCCGGGCGCTCGCCGCCACCGACGGCGACCTGGTCGTCCTCCCGGCCGACGGCCCCAGCACGAACCTGCACGTCGGCGCCGTCCTCCGCTACACGGCGTAGGCAAGAAAAAAGGAGCGGGCGGGCCCGCTCCTTGCTTCGCGTGGAGCTATGGGGATTCGAACCCCAGACCTCCTCCATGCCATGGAGGCGCGCTACCAACTGCGCCATAGCCCCGTGCTTCGGAGAAAAGCTTAGTGCACGTTGGGAGCACTTCGGACGCCGCGGGCCACGGAGGACGTCCTCCGTGGCCCGC
Organism: Actinomadura nitritigenes; assembly: GCF_017573545.1. Taxonomy (GTDB): domain Bacteria; phylum Actinomycetota; class Actinomycetes; order Streptosporangiales; family Streptosporangiaceae; genus Spirillospora; species Spirillospora nitritigenes. Next base: position 10,007 of record NZ_JAGEOK010000042.1, read on the forward strand.
GGTGGGCGTCACTGCTTGTTCGACTTGTACACGTACCAGTGGTCGTTGAGCGTCGGGACGTGGACGGTGAGGCTTTTCGGCCACTCGAGGGGCAGGCCGAGGAGGTTGTACTCCTGGGTGTTCTGCGGGGACTCGGTGGCGGTCTCGGCGGCGGGCCGGTCGGCGGTCTCGGCGGCCGGCCGCTGCGCGTTGCCGGTCGCGGGCGCCTGGGCCGTGCCGGTCGCGGGCGCCTTGGCCTTGCCGGCGGTGTTCGCCGAGCAGAGGATCCTGCCCAGGTCCGGGGTGTTCGGGAGCAGCTTCAGTTCCGACAGGATGCGGACGCCGCGGGCGCAGTCGCCGTCGTCGGCGGGCGTCGAGGTGGTCGTCGTGCTGGTCGCAGGGCCGGGCGGCGGCGCCTTCTGTGCCGACGCGGGGGCCGCGACGGCCACGACCGAGGCCGCCGCCAGCGCGGCGGGCAGCAGCCCTCTTCCGGAGATCCGGCTTCGCATAGGTACAACCCTCATCTCGATCACATCGCCACTACGTTGGCGTGTTCCCGCGTGATCGATGCGGCGAAGCGCGGCCCGGCGAAAGGCAGCCGCCGCCATGGCCAAGGCTTTGCGCTCAGGGGGCCGCGGGCATCGCCGGGGTACCGGCGCAGCACCTCAATTCCAAGGGAAGCCCCCACGGCGCCCGCATCGCGCCCAACGTGGGTAGATCACCGCGAAGGGTCCGCACTCCGGCATGTCAGGTCCATCCGAGCCGGTCGCCGACCTCGTCGGGGGCGTATCCGCGCCGGCCGCCCTCGCCGATCCACACCATCCCGTCGGCCTCCGTCACGGTGCCGACGGCGTGCTCCTGCGGCATCCGCGGTTCGATCGCCAGCCGGACCTCCAGCCGCGGATCGAACCGGCGCAGCTCGTTGATGAGGTCGGCCACGGTGACCTCGTGCTTCGCTCCCCTGCGGTGTCTGCCCATACCTCGAATGAAACCATCCCGACCGGACCGCCCAGGATATTCGTCCCACTATGTCCGATTGATCTTTACCGAGCCGCCGGGGCCGGGAGGGCCTGGGTGTGGGGGCGTGGGAGCGAAGCCCCCACATCGGGGGGCGCGGGGGTCGCTCCCCCGCAAAACACAGCGGGCCACCGGGAAGGCGGCCCGAAGGGCGCCGAACACGGTGGCCCGATCTGTGGAGCTATGGGGATTCGAACCCCAGACCTCCTCCATGCCATGGAGGCGCGCTACCAACTGCGCCATAGCCCCGCGCGACTGCGTGGACGTTCATCCCGCAGCGCTCCGCCAGTGTATAGGACACCGGGGGTGGGTCTCGAATCGTTTGTGTCTCAGGCTCCGTTGTCGGTCCGGTCGTCGCCGAGGACGGGTTCGGGGAGGGTGCCCGCGTTGTGCTCGGCGAGGCGCCACCCTCCGTCGCGCATCTCGGTGATGACGGACCAGCAGCAGTTGGACAGGCCCCCGAGGCGCTCCCAGGTCTCCTCGGGGAGGCCGAGGAGGTGGGACATGCCGAGGCGCAGGGCGGCGCCGTGGGACGCGACGACGAGCCTGCCGGTGGGCTGCAGCTCGTCCAGGGCGCGTTCGAGGGCGGCGCCGACCCGCTTGGCGACCTGCGCGCTGGTCTCGCCGCCGGGCGGCTGCCAGGCGGCGTGCTCCTCGGGGTAGCGTTCGCGGATCTCGCGGGCGGTGAGGCCCTCCCAGGCGCCGCCGTCGCGCTCGATCAGGTCCCTGTCGTACTGGACGGGGAGACCGGTGATGTCGGCGAGGGCCTGGGCCGTGTCGGCGGCTCTGCGCAGCGGTGAGGCGAGCAGGGCGGTCGGGCGGAGCCCGGCGAGGAGCCGGGCGGCGCGGAGCGCCTGGGCCACGCCGGTGTCGTCCAGGGGGATGTCGGTCTTGCCCTGGAAGCGCCGTTCGACGTTCCAGGCGGTCTGCCCGTGCCGCCACAGCAGGAGGGTGCGCCTGCCGGGCTCGCGGGCGGGACGCGCGTCACTCACTCGCGCTCCCGACGGCGCGGGCACGCTGCTCCATGTGGGCGTTGACGCCGTCGGGCAGCGCGATGAGGGGGCAGTCCTTCCAGAGCCGTTCGAGGGCGTAGAAGAGCCGGTCCTCCTCGTGCTGGATGTGCACGATGACGTCGGCGTAGTCGAGGAGGACCCAGCGGCCCTCGCGCTCGCCCTCGCGCCGGACGGGCTTGGCGTCGGCCTCCTCGCGGAGGCGCTTTTCGACCTCGTCGACGATGGCGCGGACCTGGCGGTCGTTGGGCGCCGAGCAGAGCACGAAGGCGTCGGTGATGACGAGCTGCTCGCTCACGTCGTAGGCAAGAATGTCGTCGGCCAGCTTGTCGCCCGCCGCCTCCGCGGCGATCCGGACCAGCTGTGCCGCCCTGTCGGATGCGGTCACGATGCGCTCGCGATCCTCCCTGTAGGGGTCGTCTCGGCTAACACCTTCTCATGGGTGGCGGCCGGCGTCCCTCTTCGTCGGTGTTCGGGCTGGTACGGGCGTCCAGTCCCCGTTCCAGGGTATGCGGCGCGGCACGTTGATCGTCCGGGCGAAGATCCAGGTCAGGGCCCCGGCGGGACGATCTACGTGGCGTCGGCGCGGTAGAGGTCGCGCTTGTTGATGTACTGGACGATGCCGTCCGGCACGAGGTACCAGATCGGCTCTCCGGAGCGGACGCGCTCGCGGCACTCGGTGGAGGAGATCGACAGGGCCGGAACCTCCATGAGCGAGACCCTGCCGTCGGGCAGCCCCGGGTCGGCGAGGCGGTGCCCCGGGCGGGTGACGCCGACGAAGTGCGCGAGTTCGAACAGCTCGCCGGTGTCGTGCCAGGTGAGCATCTTCTCCAGGGCGTCGGCGCCGGTGATGAAGAACAGCTCGGCGTCGGGGCCGTGGATCTCCCGCATGTCGCGCAGGGTATCGACGGTGTAGGTGGCGCCGGGCCGGTCGATGTCGACGCGGCTGACGGAGAACCGCGGGTTCGACGCGGTGGCGATCACGGCCATGAGGTAGCGGTCCTCGGCGGCGGTGACCGCCCGGCCCTCCTTGTGGGCGGACAGGCCGGTCGGGACGAACACGACCTCGTCGAGGGAGTAGAAGTGGGCGACCTCGCTGGCGGCCACCAGGTGGCCGTGGTGGATCGGGTCGAACGTGCCGCCCATGATCCCCAGCCGCCGCTTTTGCGTCATGGCGACGAGAATAGCCAGCCGGGGCGGGGCCCGGAACGTCCGCCCCGGCCGAAGCTCAGCTCAGGCCGGGCAGGGGCGGCCGGCCGTCGTCCCAGGACACCACGCGGACGGCCTTGCCGACCTCCACCCGCGGGACGGTCCCGCCGGGAAGGGTGACCACCTCGGCGGTCAGACCGAGCGCCTCGTGCAGCGCGTGGACGAGGCGTGCGCGGGGGTCGCCGGAGACCGCCTCGCATGCGACGAGGAGCCGGACGGCGGGGCTGCGCCGGTCCACGACGATCTGGTAGTGGGGGCTGACGAGCCCGGAGCCGAGCAGCACCCGCTCGACCTCGCTCGGGTACACGTTGACCCCGCGGACGACGATCATGTCGTCGGAGCGCCCGATGACCTTGCTCATCCGGACGAGGGTCCGGCCGCAGGGACACTCCCCGCGGGTGAGGGAGGCGATGTCGCCGGTGCGGTAGCGCAGCAGCGGCAGCGCCTGCTTGGTCGGCGTGGTGAAGACGAGCTCGCCGGGCGCGCCGTCCTCGACGGGTTCGCCGGTGGCCGGGTCGACGGCCTCGACGATGAAGTGGTCCTCGTTGACGTGCAGGCCGTCCTGCTGGAGGCACTCGGTGGCGACACCGGGCCCGATGACCTCGGAGAGCCCGTAGACGTCCATCGCCTTGATCGGCAGGACGGCCTCGATCGCGGCGCGCAGTTCCGCCGACCACGGTTCGGCGCCGAACAGGCCGGCCTTCAGCGCCGGGAGTTCGACGCCGGCGTCGGCGACGGCCTCACCGAGCCGCAGCGCGTACGCGGGGGTGCAGGTCAGGATGTCGGGGCGAAGGTCGGCGAGCATGCGGACCTGCCGGTCGGTCATGCCGCCCGACATCGGCACGACGGTCGCGCCGAGCGCGACGGCGCCCTGGTGGATGCCGATGCCGCCGGTGAACAGGCCGTACCCGTAGGCGTTGTGCACGATGCTGCCCGGCTCGGCGCCGGCGCACGCCAGCGACCGCGCGCACATCGCCGCCCAGAGGTCGAGGTCGGCCTTGGTGTAGGCGACGAGCGTCGGCCGCCCGCGCGTCCCGCTGGAGCCGTGCACGGCGGCGACCTGGTCGCGCGGCACGCTGAGCATCCCGAACGGGTAGCCGTCCCAGAGGTCCTGCTTGGTGGTGAACGGGAGGCGGCTCAGGTCGGCGAGCGTCACGTCGGCGCCGCCCGCGACGCCGGCCTCCTTCAGCCGGCCCCCCTGCACGCCGCCGGCCGCGACGAGCCGGTCGACCAGCCCCCACAGCCGGTGCCGCTGCAGCGCGGACCGCTCGTCAACCGACATCGCCTCGGCTCTGGGATCGAACATCGCGCCTCCCGGGCAGGCCACAGCCGGACGCGGGCTCCGCGCCGGGGAACCCTCCGCCGAAGTGGTTCGTCGGAACTACCATGCCAGACATGACGGAGAACACACCGGATCGGGCACGAACGCGCTTTCCCGGGATCAGTTCCCGGGCCTACGAACACCCGGCGGACCGTTCGGCGCTCGTCGCGCTGCGCTCGCTGTCCGGGTTCGACGTCGTCCTGCGCAAGCTGTCGGGGCTGGTCAACGAGCGGTCGCTGCGGCTGATGTTCCTCGGCGGGACGGTCCGCGTCGGGGACGACCAGTTCCACCACCTGAACGACATGGTGCGCGACGCCTGCTACATCCTGGACATGCCGGAGGTTCCGGAGGTCTTCGTCCGGCAGGACCCGACGCCGAACGCGATGGCGCTGGGGTCCGACCACCCGTTCATCGTGGTGAACACCGGGCTGCTCGACCTGCTCGACGACGAGGAGCTGCGGTTCGTCATCGGGCACGAGGTCGGGCACATCCTGTCCGGGCACGCGGTGTACCAGACGATGATGCAGATCCTGCTGCAGCTCGGGTCGCGGCTGGCGTGGCTGCCGCTCGGCAACATCGGCATCGCGGCGATCATCATCGGGCTGCGCGAGTGGTTCCGGAAGGCGGAGCTGTCGTCGGACCGGGCCGGGCTGCTGGCCGGCCAGGACCTGGACGCGGCGAAGCGGGTCAACATGAAGCTGGCGGGCGGGACGCGGCTGCACGAGATGAGCAGCGAGGCGTTCCTGCAGCAGGCCCGCGAGTACGACGCGGCCGGCGACGTGCGGGACGGGCTGCTGAAGTTCCTGAACCTGCTCGGGCAGTCGCACCCGTTCGCCGTCATCCGGTTCGCGGAGATCGACCGGTGGGCGCGCAGCGGCGAGTACGAGCGGATCCTGGCGGGCGACTACCCGCGCCGCGACGACGACGCCGCCGCCTCGGTCAGCGACGAGATCAAGAACGCGGCGAAGTCCTACCGGGACTCGTGGGAGCGGACCGCGGACCCGTTCGTCGGCAAGGTCCGCGACGTGGCGGACGCCGCGGCGAGCGCGGCGGGCGGACTGTTCGACCGGATCAACCGGCGCAACGGATCCTGACGAAGTCAGGCGGGGGGCGTGGGGGGGTCGGCCCCTCGAGGGGCACGGATCCTGACGAAGTCGGGCCAGGGCCGCCGTGACACGGACACGGCGGCCCTTTTCCGTGCGTCAGAACGGTGCGGGGACGAGGAGTTCGACGTTGCGGTCGGCGGCCTCGCCGCGGCGGTGCTCGGCGCGCTCCTGCCAGTCGTTGCCCGCCAGCTCGCGCGACAGCGACGCCAGGTGGACGGGGTCGGCGAGCCGACCGCCGTAGGAGGCGGGGCCGGCGGAGTCGAGGATCGTCGCGAAGACCGACAGGGTGCCGTCGCGGTTGTCGGCGATCTCGACGATGCGGCTCTGCTGCGGGAAGTCGATGTGCGCGGCGGTGTTGACCTCCCAGAACCCGCCGCCGGACGGGCGGGCGTGCGGGATGACCTGGTTGCGGTGCGTGTGCCCGTTCACCCACAGCACGACGTTGGGGTAGCGGAGCAGCAGCGCCTCCACGTCGTCGCCGAGGACGCGCCCGCCGCCGAGCGGGTTCGTCAGCGAGGCGATGGGGTGGTGGCTAAACAGGACGAACAGCCGGTTCTTCACGGTGTGGTGCACGGCCGATCCGTCCGCGGCGAGGTAACGGCTGCTGCCCGCCTTCAGCTGCGCTTCGAGCCACGCGACCTGGGCCTTGTCGAGCGAGCCCTCGGAGTAGCCGTTCGGGTTGACGGTGTCGAGGACGAGCCCGCGGACGACGCCGCGGTCGAAGGCGTAGTAGGCGGTGCCGTCGCGGAGGTTGGCCTGGGTGAAGCCGTGGCCGCGCAGCGACGCCGTCGTCCGGAAGTGCTCGGCGACGACCTCGGCGCGCGACAGCATCCGCCGGTTCGGGTCGGGGGTCACCTGGCGGAACAGGCCGCCGGCGCCGCCGCGCTCGCGGCTGAGCCGGACGAGTTCGGCGGCGTCGGCCCTCTCCATCATGCGGGCGAGGCGCTGCGCCTGCGCGTCGTCCGCCGGGGCGCCGATCTTGATGCCGCCGGTGGCGAGCCCGGAGACGAGCGGGTTGACGGGCAGGTTGCCCTGGACGAGGCCGTCGTGGTTGCCGAACGCGGCGAGCCACGGCATGGTCAGGCCGGTCGCCTGGAACGGGCGGCGCGCGGCGTCGATCAGGCCCTTGACGCGCGGGAACCCGTACTTCGCCATGGGGATGTCGGGCTGCGCGCCGGGCGGCGGGCCGTCGGGGTGCCAGAAGGCGCGGTCGTAGGACGCGAGGTCCATGACGCCCTCGTAGCGGTTCGGGTCGCCGGAGTCGGGGCGGACGCGGCCGCCGTCGAGCAGGTCGATGACCCAGCGCAGCTCGTTGTACTGGACGTTGTCGGCGGCGTCGCCGGTGTTGATGGTGAACGACAGGCCGAGGCCGGTGGCGGGCCCGCGCCCGACCTCGTTGACCGCCCGGACCATCGCCTCGGCGACCTGGGTGGTGAGGATCTCCTGCGGCCGGTAGGCGCCCTCGACGGGCAGCATGCCGACGGCGTCCTTGAGCCGGTCGGCGAACTCGACGCGCGCCGGGGACTGCGCGTCGATGATGTGCACGTCGGTGAGCTGCCCGAACGCGAGGACGCCGCGCCGGGTCGCGGCCCGTTTCGGGGAGGCGGTGCCGCCGAGGTCGCGGCGGAGCAGGTGCGGTTCGCCCGGCCCGGCGGTGACGGGCCGGTAGCCGCCGGCGCCCGCCTTCCCGAGCACGTACGTCCGGTCGAGGGTGGTGCCGACGGCGGGGCCGCGCAGCGGGGCCGCCGCCGCGGCGGCGGGGCGGGCGGGGAACGCGGCGAGTCCGGTGGTGGCGATCCCCGCGCCGAGCGCGGCGCCCTTCAGGACGCGGCGGCGGCTGATCTCAGGATTCACAGCCGCATCAGACCATGCCGAGCAACGTGACATCAAGGGTCACAGTGTCACAATTCCACCGGAGCCGCCGGTTCGCGCTCCCGGCGGCCCGGAGGCCCCGGCGGCACCGCCAGGTCCGCGGCGGACCCGCGGCTCAGCCGCGCAGGTGCCCCTCGCCCGTGACGACGTACTTGGTGGACGTCAGCTCCGGCAGCCCCATCGGCCCGCGCGCGTGCAGCTTCTGCGTGGAGATGCCGATCTCCGCGCCGAACCCGAACTCCTCGCCGTCGGTGAACCGCGTCGAGGCGTTCACCATCACCGCGGCCGAGTCGACCAGCGCGACGAACCGCTTCGCGGCCGGCTGCGACGTCGTCACGATCGCCTCGGTGTGCCCCGACCCGTACGTGCGGATGTGCGCGACGGCGTCCTCGAGGGAGTCGACGACGCGGCCCGCGATGTCCAGCGACAGGTATTCGGCGAACCAGTCGTCCTCCGTCGCCTCCACCACGCCGTCGCCGTACGAGCGGATCCGCTCGTCGCCGTGGACGGTGACCCCGGCCTGCTTCAGCGCTTCGAGCGCGCGCGGGACGAACGCGTCGGCGATGTCGGCGTGCACCAGGAACGTCTCCGCGGCGTTGCACACCGACGGGCGCTGCGTCTTGGCGTTCAGCAGGATGTCGACCGCCATGTCCACGTCGGCGGCCGCGTCCACGTACACCGCGCAGTTCCCGACGCCCGTCTCGATGACCGGGACGGTCGACTCCTCCACCACCGAGTTGATCAGCGAGGCGCCGCCGCGCGGGATGAGCACGTCCACCAGCCCGCGCGCCCGCATCAGGTGCTTCACCGACTCGCGGGACGTGCCCGGGACGAGCTGCACCGCGTCCCCCGGCACCTCCGTCCCCGCCAGCGCCGCCTGCATCACCTGGACCAGCACGGTGTTGGAGCCGTGCGCCGACGACGAGCCGCGCAGCATCGCGACGTTCCCGCTCTTCAGGCAGAGCGCGGCGGCGTCCACCGTGACGTTCGGGCGGCCCTCGTAGATGATCCCGACCACGCCGAGCGGCACCCGGATCTGCCGCAGCTCCAGCCCGTTCGGCAGCACGTTCCCGCGCACCGACTCCCCCACCGGGTCGGGCAGCGCCGCGACCTTGCGCACCGCGTCGGCGATCCCGGCGATGCGGCCCTCGTCCAGGCTCAGCCGGTCGATCATGTACTCGGACGTGCCGTTCTCGCGGGCCCGCGCGACGTCCGACGCGTTCGCCTTGACGATCTCGGGGGCCGCCGCGACCAGCGCGTCCGCGATCGCGTGCAGCGCCGCGTCCTTCGCCGCCCGCGGCAGCGGCGCCAGCCCGGACGCCGCCTCCCGGGCGCGCCGCGCCACCATCAGGAACTGCTCGCGCTCGCTCATCGCGAACTCCTCACTGCCGTGTCAGGACCACCAGGTGGTCGCGGTGGATGATCTCGCGCTCGTACTCGGCGCCCAGCTCGCGCGCCAGCCAGCGGGTCGAGCGCCCCATCAGCTCGGGGATCTCGGACGCGTCGTAGTGCACCAGCCCGCGCGCCACGACCCGCCCCTCCGGGTCGCACAGGTCGACGGGGTCGCCCGCCGCGAAGTCGCCCTCGACGCCCGTCACCCCGGCGGGCAGCAGCGACTTGCGGCGCCGCACCACCGCGTCGACGGCGCCCGCGTCCAGCGTGACGCGGCCCTGGCCGGTGGTCGCGTGCGCGAGCCACAGGTCGCGCGTGGACATGCGGCGGCCGTCCGCCGGGTGGAACAGCGTGCCGACCTCGTCTCCGGCCAGCGCGTGCGCGGCGGACGCCGCGTTCGTCAGCACGACCGGGACGCCCGCGATCCGCGCCGCCTCGACCTTGGTGACCATCCCGCCGGTGCCGACCCGACCGGACCCGCCGAGCTCCACCTCCGCGAGGTCGGCCGGGCCGCGCACGTCGGCGATGCGGCGGACGCCGGGACGCCGCGGATCGCCGGTGTAGAGCGCGTCGACGTCCGACAGCAGGACGACCGCGTCCGCGCGGGTCAGGTGCGCGACCAGCGCGGCGAGCCGGTCGTTGTCGCCGAACCGGATCTCGTCGGTCGCGACGGTGTCGTTCTCGTTCACGATCGGCAGGATCCCGAGCGTGATCAGCTGCTCCAGGGTGCGCTGCGCGTTGCGGTGGTGCGACCGGCGGATCATGTCGTCCGCGGTCAGCAGCACCTGCCCGACCGTCACCCCGTACCGGGCGAACGAGGAGGTGTAGCGGGCGAACAGCAGGCCCTGCCCGACGCTCGCCGCCGCCTGCTGCGTCGCGAGGTCGCGCGGCCGCCGGGTCAGCCCGAGCGGGCCGAGGCCCGCCGCGATCGCGCCGGACGACACGAACACGATCTCGGCGCCGCCGGCGCGGCGCGCGGCGAGCACGTCCACCAGCGCGTCGATGCGGTTCGCGTCGATCGTGCCCTGCGGGGTGGTGAGCGACGACGAACCCGCCTTCACCACGATCCGGCGCGCCTTCGCGATCGCCTCGCGCTCGCTCATCGGGCCTCTCTCCTCCGGGGGTGGGAACCTAGCGGTAGCCGTCCAGGCGGCGGTCGGTGCCGCGCGGGCCCGCCGCGACCTCGCCCGCGACGATCTCCGGCTCCCAGTCGAACACGATCGAGTCGTCCGGGGTGCCGATCAGCACGGTCGCGCCGGCGCTCGCGCCCGCGTCGGCCAGCGCCTGCTCCACGCCGAGCCGCGCCAGCCGGTCCGCGAGGTAGCCGACGGCCTCCTCGTTGGCGAAGTCGGTCTGCCGCAGCCACCGCACCGGCTTCGCCCCGGTGATCAGGTAGGTGTTGTCGCCGAGGTCCTTCACCTCGAAGTCGACGTCCCCGCCGACCGGCTCCGGCCGGATCACGATCCGGGTCGGCTCCGCCGGCGGCAGCGACGCCCGGTGCTCCTCGACCATCGCCGCCATCGCGAACGACAGCTCCCGCAGCCCCTCGTGGGACGCCGCGGACACCTCGAACACCTTCAGCCCGCGCGCCTCGAACTCGGGCCGCACCAGCTCGGCGAGGTCGCGGGCGTCCGGCACGTCCACCTTGTTCAGCACGACGATGCGGGGGTGGTCCGACAGCGGCCGGTCGCCGAGGACGCGGTCGTACGCCTGCAGCTCGCGCTCGATGACCTCGAAGTCGCTGACCGGGTCGCGGCCCGGCTCCGGCGTCGCGCAGTCCAGAACGTGCGCGAGCGTCGAGGACCGCTCGATATGGCGGAGGAACTCCAGGCCGAGGCCGCGGCCCTCGCTGGCGCCCTCGATCAGGCCCGGCACGTCCGCGACGGTGAACGCGGTGTCCCCCGCGCTCACCACCCCGAGGTTCGGGATCAGCGTGGTGAACGGGTAGTCGGCGATCTTCGGCTTGGCCGCCGACAGCGCCGCGATCAGCGACGACTTCCCGGCGCTCGGGAAACCGACGAGCGCCACGTCCGCGACGCTCTTCAGCTCCAGCACCACGTCGCGCTCCTCGCCCGGCTCGCCGAGCAGCGCGAACCCGGGCGCCTTGCGCTTGGCGGTCGCCAGCGCCGCGTTGCCCAGCCCGCCCTGGCCGCCGCGCGCGATGACGAACCGGGTGCCCTCGCCGACCAGGTCCGCGAGGATCGTGTCGCCCTCCTTGACCACGGTGCCGTCCGGGACGGGCAGCACGACGTCCGCGCCGTCGGCGCCCGTCCGGTGCCCGCCCTGCCCGGGACGCCCGTTCGCCGCCTTGCGGTGCGGCCGCCGGTGGTACTCCAGCAGGCTCGCCGCGTTGGAGTCCACGACGAGGACGACGCTGCCGCCGCGCCCGCCGTTCGCCCCGTCCGGGCCGCCCAGCGGCTTGAACTTCTCCCGGTGGATCGACGCGCAGCCGTTGCCGCCGTTGCCGGCGGCGACGTGCAGCACCACCCGGTCGACGAACTGCGCGCCCGAACCCGCTCCAGCGGCCACGGTGGATCCTCCTCGGTGTCGGCCCTCGTACAGGGCTCCCGCCCCATGAACGGGGCGCCCATGAACAGGGCAAAGGGGCGGACCTTCAGCGGTCCGCCCCTTGGAAAACGTCTGGTGCAGGCGGACTACTCCGCCGGCGGGACGATGCTCACGGCGTTGCGGCCGCGGTACCGGCCGAACTGCACCGCGCCCGCGACCAGCGCGAACAGCGTGTCGTCGCCGCCGCGCCCGACGCCGGGGCCGGGGTGGAAGTGGGTGCCGCGCTGCCGAACGATGATCTCGCCCGCGTTGACGACCTGGCCGCCGAACCGCTTCACGCCGAGGCGCTGGGCGTTGGAGTCGCGACCGTTACGGCTGGACGATGCGCCCTTCTTGTGTGCCATGTGACCGCTCTCCCTTACTTCCCGGAGTTGATACCGGTGATCTTGACCTCGGTGTACGGCTGACGGTGACCCATCCGCCGCTTGTAACCGGTCTTGTTCCGGTAGTGCATGATGTTGATCTTCGGGCCCTTGACCGCGCCGAGGATCTCGGCGGTCACCTCGTAGCGGGCCAGGTCGGCCGAGCCGCTGACGACGTCGTCGCCGTCCACGACCAGCAGCGCCGGGAACGTGACGGTCGAGCCCACCTCGCCGGCCAGCTTGTCGACGGTCAGCACGTCGTCGACGGCGACCTTTTCCTGCCTGCCGCCTGCGCGGACAATCGCGTACACCGCGGAAACCTCTCGTCTGCGCGCGCTTCCGGACTGAACCGGTCCCACGCGTGGCTTACACCAGCCCCCGGATGAGGGCCTACCCCCGGCACCGGGCCGAAGGCGGCACGCCAGGGCGGAACCCCGGCGCTCTCTGCTGTTCCCCGCCGGATCGGCGGGGGGCGCACCAGACGAGCCCCGGACGGGTCTCGCGGTGCCGGTCCGGACGCGCCACAACGCGCGCCGAACCACAAGTGTACTGCATCCCTTGTGTCCGCCGTGTCGTGCCGGCCCGGCGGACCGCCGGGCCGGCACGGCGTGCGGGACTACTCGCTCTCGGCCTGGGCCGTCGCGCGCGGGCGCCGGGCGCGGCGGCGGCGCGGGGCCTCCTCCACGGGCTGCTCGCCCTCCGCCGGCTCCGCGGCCGGGGCGGCGCCGTTGGCCTCGGCGGGGGCGGTGCGGTCGGCCTCGGCGGGGGCGGTGCCGTTCGGCGAGACCGCGACCGGCTCGTCGTCGAGGATGCCGGGCGAGGTGCCCTCGACCTCCTCCGCGGCGTCCGCGGCCTCGACCGCGGCCTGCGCCGGCGCCTCCTCGCCGTCGACCTCGGGCGGCGGGCCCGCGGGGCGCTTCGCCGGACCGGACTTCTTCGGCCGCGACCGGACCGGCTCCGGCCGCGCGGCCTCCGGCTCCTCGGCCGGGGCCGGCTCCGCCGGCTCCTTCTTCGCCTCGTGCTGCGCCAGCTTCTCCTCGACGGCCTTCTCGACCTCGCCCTTGCGCTTGCGGCGGCGGCCCGCCTCCTTGCCGGCGGCCTTGTCCGGCTTCGGCTCGACCGGGGTGAGGTGGACGTGGATGCCGCGGCCGTTGCAGGACTCGCAGGTCTCCGAGAACGCCTCGACCAGGCCCTGGCCGACGCGCTTGCGCGTCATCTGGACCAGCCCGAGCGAGGTCACCTCGGCGACCTGGTGCTTGGTGCGGTCCCGCGACAGGCACTCGACGAGGCGGCGGAGCACCAGATCGCGGTTGCTCTCCAGCACCATGTCGATGAAGTCGATCACGATGATGCCGCCGATGTCGCGCAGCCGGAGCTGGCGGACGATCTCCTCGGCCGCCTCCAGGTTGTTGCGGGTGACGGTCTCCTCGAGGTTGCCGCCCTGCCCGGTGAACTTGCCGGTGTTGACGTCGATGACCGTCATCGCCTCGGTCTTGTCGATCACCAGCGAGCCGCCGGACGGCAGCCACACCTTGCGGTCGAGGGCCTTGGCGATCTGCTCGTCGATCCGGAACGCGCCCAGCACGTCCTGGTCGCCCGTCCAGCGCTCGACGCGGTCGGCGAGGTGCGGCGCGACGTACTCGACGTACTCCGAGACGGTGTCCCAGGCGCCGTCACCGGCGACGACGAGCTTCGTGAAGTCCTCGTTGAAGATGTCGCGGACGACCCGGATCGTCAGGTCGGGCTCGCCGTACAGCAGCGACGGCGCCGAGGCGGTCTTGACCTTCTTCTGGATGCTCTCCCACTGGGCGGCCAGGCGCGACACGTCGCGGCCCAGCTCCTCCTCGGTGGCGCCCTCGGCGGCGGTGCGGACGATCACGCCCGCGTTCTCCGGCATGACCTTCTTCAGGATCGACTTCAGCCGGCTGCGCTCCTTGTCGGGCAGCTTGCGGCTGATGCCGGTCATCGAGCCGTCCGGCACGTACACCAGGTAGCGGCCGGGCAGCGAGACCTGGCTGGTCAGCCGGGCGCCCTTGTGGCCGAGCGGGTCCTTGGTGACCTGCACGAGCACGGACTGGCCGGACTTCAGCGCCGACTCGATCCGGCGCGGCTGGCCCACCAGGCCCGCGACGTCCCAGTTGACCTCGCCCGCGTACAGCACGGCGTTGCGGCCCTTGCCGATGTCGACGAACGCCGCCTCCATCGACGGCAGCACGTTCTGCACCTTGCCGAGGTAGACGTTGCCGACGTACGACTGGTGCGTCGCGCGGTTGACGTAGTGCTCGACGAGGACGTCGTCCTCCAGGACGGCGATCTGCGTGCGCTCGCCCGCCTGCCGGACCACCATGACCCGCTCGACGGACTCGCGGCGCGCCAGGAACTCCGCCTCGGTGATCACCGGCGGGCGGCGGCGGCCCTGCTCGCGGCCCTCGCGGCGGCGCTGCTTCTTCGCCTCCAGCCGGGTCGAGCCGCGCACGGACTGGACCTCGTCCTCCGCGGCGGCGCGCTCCTCGCGGGCGCTGCGCACGTGCACGACGGTGTTCGGCGGGTCGTCGGTGCCGCCGGACTCGCCGTCCACGCCCGAGCGGCGACGGCGGCGGCGGCGCCGGCGGCTGCCGGCCTGGCCGCCCTCGCCCTCCTCCTCGCCCTCGGCCTCGTGCTCCGCCTCGGCCTCCGGCTCTTCCTTCTCCTTCTCCTTGTCCTTGCCCTTGGCGGACCTGGACTTGGACTTCGCCTTCGCGGGCTTGGCGGGCTCCTCTTCCTTGGCCTCGGCGGCCTCGTGCTCCTCGGCCTCCTCGGCCTCGTCCTCGCCGCCCTCCTTGCCGCTGCGGCCACGGCCGCGGCCGCCACGGCGACGGCGGCGGCGCGACGGCCGGTCCTCGGACTCGTCCTCGTCGGAGGGGCCGTGCTCGCCCTCGCCCTCGTCCTCGGCGGCCTCATGGTCGCGGTCACGATCGCGGTCGCGGTCGCGGTCGGACGGTTCGGGCTTCGGCTCTTCCTTCTGGCGCGCGGGCGGCTCGGCCGTCGGCTGCGGCGGCTGGAAGACGACCATGGGCGGCTGGAACGTCACGCCGGGGATGCCGACGCCGCTCGCGGGCTCCGTCTCCGACACCTGGCCGGCCTCCGGCTCGGCGCCGGCGACGGGAACGGCGGGCACCTCCGGCACGGACGGCACCGGGGGCACCGCCGGCGCCGCGGCGGCCTCGTCCTGCGCGGCCGCGGTGCGGCGGCGGGTGCGGGTGCGGCGTGCGGGCTCCGCGGGCTTCTCCTCCTCCGCGGGCTTCTCCGCCTCGGCGGGCTTCCCGGCCGGCTCGGCGGCCTCGGCGGCGGCCGGAGCGGGCTCCTCGGTGATCTCCGGGGAGGTCTCGGCGCCCGTCGGCGGCACCGCCTCGGCGGTCTCGGCGGCCTTCGCGGCGCGGGTGCGGGTGCGGGACCGGGTCGTCTTCTTCGCGGGCGGCTCGGCGGCCTCGGCGGCGGCCTCGGGCTCCGAGGCGGCGGCGCCGGGTCCGGCGGGCTCCGGTTCGGGCGCCGCGGCGGCGGGGGGCTCGGCCGCGGGCGCGTCCTCCACGTCCGGCGGCGGGCCGGCCGGGCGGCTGGCCCGGCGGCGCGGGCGCGACGTCACGCCCGAGGCGGCGCCGTTCCCGCCGCCGTTCCCGGTCGCGTTTCCGGTGGTCTCTTCTTCAGTGCCTTCGGCGTTGGCCGCATCGGCTTCGTTATCAAGCATCCGGGCAATCTCCCGTCAGGCTCCCGGGCGCGACCGCTCGTTCCGCCAGGGGGCGGTCCGTGCGGTGCGCCGCGCAGGAGCGCTCCGTCAGTCATCGGCGTCGTCACCGCCGGACGGTGGTCCGGTCGTGACGACGAAGTCGTCGGGGGTGCGCCCGCCGTCCCCTGCGGGACCGGTTCCGTGTCGCCACGGCTTCGGTCTCACGATCAGGCGCTGACGGCATCCGCGCTCGCGGGGTCCCCGGGGCGCGGCCGCGCGCCGCCGGCCGTCCCGGCTTCGTCGCCGGACGGCAGGCCGGTCTCCCGGTCCGGATCCAGAGGATCCGCGAGGCCACCGGTGGCCGCGTTCAGGGGCCCCTGCGCCAGCCTGGTCACCAGTGGCGGTGACGGCGGCGCGAGGTCGGCGACCTGGCGCAGTCCGGTGAGGATGTCGTCGGGTCGTACGGCAGGTGTGGAATGCCGAACAACCATTCGAAGTATCGCACAAGGGGCATCCGCCGCCTCCGCGGCGCGCCGGTCCAGCTCACAGACGGACACGGCGGCGCGCACGTCGAACCGGCGCCGCCCCTTCTTGGTGAGGCGCTCCACCTCGATGCTCCCGGCGGCCATGAAGGCGGCCACGGCAGCGGCGGCGGCGTCCTGCGCCACCCCGTCCAGCCGGATCCGCCATTCGGACGCCTCGAGCCGATCGGCGAACGCGGCCGGCTTGGCCTGCGCGTCGCCGGCGCGTCCCGGCCCGGCCGGCACGACATCCACGATGTCGAGCCCGGGGGGCAGGGCCGCGTCGAGATCGGCCTGCACCCGCGCAGGGTCGCGGGTCTCGGTCAGCCCGATCTCGAGGTACTCCGCCTCACTGGCAACCCCAGTCGCCGCCGCACCCGCGTACGAGATCTTCGGGTGGGGGGTGAATCCGGCGCTGAACGCGACAGGGATCCCGGCGCGCCGCACGGCGCGTTCCACGGCCCGGGAAATGTCGCGGTGGCTCGTGAACCGCAGCCTGCCGCGCTTCGCATAGCGCACGCGCAGACGCTGGATCACAGGGGCCGGCGCCGGTCCCTCCGGCATGGGTGCCAGGGTTCTGGTCCTTCCTACTCGTGCCGAGTCGAAAAACAAGGTCTCTCTATAGAGTACGGGGCGGCGGGCATCGTTGTGCCGGGCCCGTCCCCCGGACGGGCGCACCCGCGCGGGCCGCGGACCCGAAAAGCCCGATTCCACGGGCGATTCGCGGCCGCGGCGCGCGTCTCAGACCACCGAAAGCGGAAGCAGCTTCCGGCCCGTCGGGCCGATCTGGATCTCCGTGCCCATGGTCGGGCACACGCCGCAGTCGTAGCACGGCGTCCAGCGGCAGTCCTCGACCTCGGTCTCGTCGACGGCGTCCTGCCAGTCCTGCCAGAGCCACTCGCGGTCCAGACCCGCGTCGAGGTGGTCCCAGGGCAGCACCTCGACCTCGTCGCGCTCGCGGACGGTGTACCAGTCGAGGTCCACGGGCCCGCCCGCGAAGGCCTTCTCCGCGCAGGCCGTCCAGCGCTCGTAGGAGAAGTGCTCGCTCCACCCGTCGAAGCGGCCGCCGTCCTCCCACACCGCGCGGATGACCTTGCCGACGCGGCGGTCGCCGCGCGACAGCAGGCCCTCGACGATGGACGGCTGGCCGTCGTGGTAGCGCAGGCCGATCGCGCGGCCGTACTCCTTGTCGCCGCGCAGCTCGTCCTTGAGGGCCTTGAGGCGGCGGTCGACGGTCTCGTGGTCGCACTGCGCCGCCCACTGGAACGGGGTGTGCGGCTTCGGCACGAACCCGCCGATCGACACCGTGCAGCGGATGTCCTTGCGGCCGGTCGCCTCGCGACCCGCCTGGATGACCCGCTTGGCCATGCCCGCGATCGCCAGGACGTCCTCGTCCTCCTCGGTGGGCAGGCCGCACATGAAGTACAGCTTGACCTGCCGCCAGCCGTTCTCGTACGCGGTGGTGACGGTGCGGATCAGGTCGTCCTCGGTGACCATCTTGTTGATCACCTTGCGCATCCGCTCGGAGCCGCCCTCCGGGGCGAACGTCAGGCCGGAGCGGCGGCCGCCGCGGGAGAACTCGTTGGCGAGCGTGATGTTGAAGGCGTCCACGCGGGTGGACGGCAGCGACAGGGAGGTGTTGGTGCCCTCGTAGCGGTCGGCGAGGCCCTTGGCGACGTCGCCGATCTCGCTGTGGTCGGCGCTGGACAGGCTGAGCAGCCCGACCTCCTGGAAGCCCGACTCCTTCAGCCCCTGGTCGACCATGTCGCCGATCGTGGTGATCGACCGCTCCCGCACCGGACGGGTGATCATCCCGGCCTGGCAGAACCGGCAGCCCCGGGTGCAGCCCCGGAAGATCTCCACGCTGAACCGCTCGTGCACCGTCTCGGCCAGCGGCACCAGCGGCTTCTTCGGGTACGGCCACTGGTCGAGGTCCATGACGGTGTGCTTCTCGATCCGCCACGGCACGCCCGGACGGTTCGGCGCGACCCGCTGGATCCGCCCGTCGGGCAGGTACGTCACGTCGTAGAAGCGCGGCACGTACACCCCGCCGGACGCCGCGAGCCGCATCAGCAGCTCGTCGCGGCCGCCGGGCGACCCCTCGCCCTTCCACTCCCGGACGACCTCGGTGATCGCCAGCGCGATCTCCTCGCCGTCGCCGAGCACCGCGGCGTCGACGAAGTCGGCGATCGGCTCGGGGTTGAACGCCGCGTGCCCGCCCGCGACCACGATGGGGTGCTCGTCGGTGCGGTCCGCCGCGTCCAGCGGGATGCCCGCGAGGTCCAGCGCCGTCAGCAGGTTGGTGTAGCCCAGTTCGGTGGAGAACGACACCCCGAACACGTCGAACGCGGCGACCGGCCGGTGCGCGTCCACGGTGAACTGCGGGATGCCATGCTCGCGCATGACGGCCTCCATGTCGGGCCAGACCGAGTAGGTCCGCTCCGCCAGCACGCCCTCGCGCTCGTTGAGGATCTCGTAGAGGATCTGGACGCCCTGGTTCGGCAGGCCGACCTCGTAGGCGTCCGGGTACATCAGCGCCCACCGGACGTCGGTGCCGTCCCAGTCCTTGATCTGCGAGTTCAGCTCACCGCCGACGTACTGAATCGGCTTCTGCACGCTCGGGAGCAGCGGCTCCAGGCGCGGGAAGAGCGACTCGACAGGCATGGCGATGTCCTCCGTGCTGCGTACAAGGGATGAACGGCCAGCCTACCGTCGCGCGGCCGGTCGAAGGGCCTTCACTCGAACGGGCTCGGCCGAACGGCCTCAGTCGAACGGCCGGCGGCGGATGTGCACCGCCTGCAGCAGGCCGAAGGCGATCATGTTGGCGAACGTCGCGGAACCGCCGTAGGACACGAACGGCAGCGGCAGGCCGGTGATCGGCATGATGCCGAGGGTCATGCCGACGTTCTCGAACGTCTGGAACGCCAGCCAGCACACCACCCCGGTCGCCACCAGCGTGCCGAACAGGTCGGCGGCCTGGGACGCGATCCGGAGCCCGCGCCACAGCACGACGCCGAGCAGCAGGACGATCACGGCGGCGCCGACGAAGCCGAGCTCCTCCCCCGCGACGGTGAAGATGAAGTCGGTCTGCTGCTCCGGCACGAAGTGCCCGCCGGTCTGCTGGCCGTTGAACAGGCCCTTGCCGAACGGCCCGCCCGAGCCGATCGCGATCCGCGCCTGCTGGGCGTTGTAGCCGACGCCGCGCGGGTCCGCGGACGGGTCCAGGAACGCGGTGAACCGGTCGATCTGGTACTTCTTCAGCAACCCGAAGAAGAACACCGCGGCCCCGGCCGCCGCCCCGCCGGCGACGAGCCCCGCCAGCCAGCGCTTCTGCGCCCCGGACACCGCGAGCATCCCGAGCACGACCGCGATGAACACCAGCGTGGTGCCGAGGTCGGGCTGCAGCATGATCAGGAGGCCGGGCACCCCGGCGAGCGCCAGCGCGAGCAGCACGTCCCGGCGGCCCGGGCCGATCTCCCCGTCCCGGGGCTCGCCCAGGATCATCGCCAGCAGCACCACCAGGCCGACCTTCGCGAACTCCGACGGCTGGATCTGGAACCCGCCGCCGATGACGATCCACGAGTGCGACCCGTTGATCGTGGAGCCGAGCGGGGTCAGCACCGCGAGCAGGCCGACGCACGCCAGCGCGTACAGGATCGGGACGTAGGCGCGCAGCAGCCGGTAGTCCAGGACGGTGACGACGCCGCCCAGCACGAACCCGATGACCAGGTTCAGGATGTGCCGCTTCAGGAACCCCTCGGGGTCGTCGCCGTGCTCCGCCGCCAGCTGGAACGTCGCGGACCGCACCAGCAGCGCCCCGACCACCGACAGGACCAGCACCGTGACGGTCAGCGGCCAGTCCAGCTTCCGCAGCCCGGCGAGGCGCCCCTGCCACAGGCTCCGGTCGCCGTACCCGCCGACCGACCCGGCTCCCGTGCTGTTCAGCATCGTCCGCCTCCGATCGGCGGCGCGCATCGCCGCGCACCCGCGGCACCCGCGGCGGTCACGGCGGTCACGGGGGTCACGGCGCGGTCCCCTGGACGGGCGCCTTCGGCAGGTCGGACGGCAGCTTCCCGTCCGTCAGCAGCGGCTTCTGCTTCTTCGTCCCGTACATGGCCTCCCAGATCTCCCGGACCGCCGGGGCCGCCGTCACGGCGCCCTGCCCGCCCTGGGCGACCATGACGATCACCGCGTAGCGCGGGTGCTTCACCGGGCCGAACGAGGCGAACCACGAGTTGTCGTCCTTGCCGTAGACCTCCGCGGTACCGGTCTTGCCGGCCACGTCGACCGTCTTGAAGTCGAAGCCGTTGAACGCCCCGGCGGCGGTGCCGCTCTTGGTGACGCCCGCGAGGCCGCCCCGGATGTAGGCCAGCACCTTCGGGTCGACGGGCAGCTTCGTCGGCGGCGGCGCGGGGATCCGGCGCTCGATGCTGCCGTCCGCGCGCATCACCGCGAGGCCGAGGCGCGGCGTGAACAGCTTGCCGCCGTTGGCGACCGCCGCGTACGCGCGGACGAGCTGCAGCGGCGTGACCAGCACGTCGCCCTGCCCGACCGAGAAGTTCGCCGCGTCACCGGCGCGCCACACGTAGCCGTCGACGCAGTTCTCCGCCGCGACCGCCTTCAGGTACGCGGCGCGCGCCGGGTCGGTCTTCTGCACGTCGGGGAAGCCCGTCTTGGCCGCCTTGCAGTCGCCCTTCTTGGTGGCGTCCCAGTAGTCCTTCTTCCACCCGCGGTCGGGGATGCGGCCGCTGGACTCGCTCGGCAGGTCGATCCCGGTGGGCTTGCCGAACCCGTAGTTGCGGGCCATCTTCACCATCGGGTCCGAGGGGTTCTTCTTCGGGTGCATGCCGCCGTCGCGCAGCCACTCCTCGTACGCGAACTTGTAGAACACGGTGTCGCACGACTTCACCAGCGCGGTGTGCAGGCTCATCGAGCCGAGCGCCTCGCCCTCGAAGTTGTGGAACGCGCGGCTGCCGACGTCGAACGACCCCGGGCACTGGTAGGTGCCGTTCAGCGGGTAGCCGTCGCTCACCGCCGCCGCCACCGACGAGACCTTGAAGGTGGAGCCCGGCGCGAACTGGCCCTGGGTGACCCGCGAGATCAGCGGCTCGCCCTTCTTCTTGCCGAGCAGCGCGTCGTACTCGTCCTGGGAGATGCCGCCGGTCCAGATGCTGGGGTCGTAGGTGGGGTAGCTGGCCATCGCGACCATCCGGCCGGTCTGGACGTCCATCACCACGGCGGCGCCCGCGTCGGACGGGTGGCCGCCCTTGCGGCCGTTCTCGATCGCGTGCTTCAGGGCCTTCTCCGCGGCGCCCTGCACGCCCGCGTCGATGCTGGTGACGATATTGCCGCCCGGCACGGCCGACTTCTCCTCGGCGGTGCCGGTGACGCGGCCCTGGCTGTCGACCAGCACGCGGCGGAACCCGGGCTCCCCGCGCAGCGCCGCGTCGTACTCCGCCTCCAGCCCGGCACGGCCGATCAGGTCGACGCCGCTGTAGCCGGTGACCTTCAGCCCCTTGCGCTTGTCGAGTTCCTCCTGTGTGATCGGCTGCAGGTAGCCGAGCACCTGCGCGGCGGTCGCGCCCTCGGGTCGCGGGTAGTCGCGGACGGCCTGGACCTGCGCGGTCACGCCGGGGAAGTCCTCCTGCCGCTCCATGATCTGGAGGGCGCGCTTGGGGTCGACGTGGTCCTCGACGGGGATCGGCTGGTACGGCGAGCCGGGCCAGCAGGGCCGCTTGATGCCGGGGCCGCACAGCCGGATGCGGTTGGCGACGTCCTGGTAGGTGGTGCCGAGGACGCCGGCGAGCCGGTCCATCACGGTCCTGCCGCCGTCCTTCTGCCGCGACAGGGTCGTCCGGTCCACCGACACCACGAGCGCGCTGCGGTTGCGGACGAGCGGGATCCCGCGGTCGTCCAGGATCATGCCGCGGACGGCCGGGACGACGATGTCGCGGGTGCGGTTCTGGTCGGCGAGCTGCTGGTAGTGCGAGCCGTCGAGGATCTGCATGGACCAGAGCCGGCCCATCAGGATGAGCAGCAGCAGCCCGACGAGCACGTACAGGACGACGAGGCGGAAGTGCGTTCTGGGGTTCACAGGCCGCCGCCCCGCCCCGACATCGCGCGGTAGCGGGCGGCGGGCACCGACAGGTCCCCGCGGGAGCGTTCGCCGCGCTCGTACCTCCGGGTGACGCGCAGCACCGCCCAGACGACGAACGGGCTGGCGACCACGTCGTAGCCGACCTGCAGCGGCACCATGCTCGACACGGTGTCCCACTGGGCGCGCGGATCGCCGAGGATCATGCCGGTCACCGCGTACAGGACGGTGCCCGCGAGGGCCCCGGCGGCGACCGCGAAGAACGGCACGACGGTCTGCCGGTCCATCTCGGCGGACGCGATGCCGCACAGGTAGCCGATGAGGCAGTAGACGAGCGCGTACCGGCCGATGGTGTGGTCGGCGGGCGGGATGATGTCGGCGGCGAGGCCCGCGAGGAACCCGGTGACCATCCCGGTCATCGAGCCGAAGACGAGCGCCAGCGCCACCACCGCCAGCAGCACCAGGTCGGGCTGCACCCCGCCGGGCAGCGGCAGCCGGTTGGCCACCGACACCTGCAGGATCAGCACGGCCACGATCACCAGAACGGTGGTGAGGGCGCGGCCCGTCTGCGACGTCTCCGGTGGGTTCAGCACGTCATCCCCCCGAGCTCGGGTGCACGGACGGGGTGGCGGTGCCGTCCGCTTCGGTCTTGGGTCCCTTCTTGCCCTTCTTCTTCTTGCCGGGCGAACCGCTGGGGGACGGCGTCGCGCTTGGGCTCGGCGAGGGCGGGGGGCTGGGTTTCGGGGGCAGCACCGCGTCGCGCGGGTCGGTCTTCGGCGGGGCCACCACGACGGCGACCACGTCGAGGCTGGTGAAGTGAACGAACGGCTTCACGTAGGCGGTGCGGGTCAGCCCGCCGGACGCGGCGTCGATGCGCTCGACGGTGCCGATCGGGACGCCCGGCACGTACGGGCGCTCGCCCTGCGAGCCGAGCGTGACGAGCCGCTGCCCGACCCGCATCGGGGCGCTGGCGTCCAGCAGCTGGAAGCGCAGCGGGGTGGCGCCGCCGCCGAGGCCGCGCCGCCCGCTGCCCTGCACGATGCCGATCTCCTTGGAGTCCTCCAGGCGGGACCCGACGGAGGAGGTCTGGTCGGTGGCGAGCAGCACGGTCGCGGTGGCGGGGCCGACCCGGGTGACCCGGCCGACCAGCCCGTCCGCGCTCATCACGGTCATGTCGGGGCGGACGCCGCTGCTGCTGCCGGCGTCGATGGTGACGGTGTCCTCGAAGCCCTGGCCGGCGGAGATCACCTGCGCGGCGAGGATCTTGTAGCCGCCCATCCCGGCGGTGCCGAGCAGCCGCTGCAGCTGCGCGGAGCGGCCCTGGTCCAGCCGGGTGGAGCGCAGCTGCTCGCGCAGCCGCTGGTTGTCGCGGGCGAGCCGGTCGGCGCGGCGCTTCTCGCCGGGCGCGTCGGTGATCGCGCCGAAGGTGTTGCCGACGGGCCGCACCACCGACGCCGACGCCCGCTCCACCGGCCCGAACACGGTCGCGCCGAGGCTCCTCAGGCCGCTCAGCGGCGAGTGGTCCCCGCCGCGGTAGTCCATGGTGATCATCGCGAGGGCCGCGACGAGCAGCACGCCGAGGACCGCTCGGGTGCGCCGGGTGTCCTTCACCCACCGACCTCCGGATTCTCTGGTCGCCGCCGGGAGTTCAGTGCCGCGACTCCGGCACGAGGACCTGCCGGAGCGACTCGAAGTCCTCGACGCACTTGCCGGTGCCGAGGACCACCGAGTCGAGCGGGTTGTCCACCAGGTGGATCGGCATGCCGGTCTCCTCGCGGAGCCGCTCGTCCAGGTTCTTCAGCAGCGCGCCGCCGCCCGTCAGGGCGATCCCGCGGTCCATGATGTCGCCGGAGAGCTCCGGCGGGCACTTGTCGAGCGTGGTCTTCACCGCGTCCACGACGGCGTTGACCGGTTCCTCGATCGCCCGCCTGACCTCCTCGGCGGAGATCACGACGGTCTTGGGCAGCCCGCTGACGAGGTCGCGGCCGCGGATCTCGGCGTGCGGCTCCTCCTCGCCGCCGGGATAGGCCGACCCGATCGCCATCTTGATCTCCTCGGCGGTCCTTTCCCCGAGCATCAGCGAGTACTCCTTCTTGGAGAAGGAGATGACCGCCTGGTCCAGCTCGTCGCCGCCGACCCGCACGGACTGGCTCGTCACGATGCCGCCGAGCGAGATGATCGCGACCTCGGTGGTGCCGCCGCCGATGTCGACCACCATGTTCCCGGTCGGCTCGTAGACGGGCAGCCCGGCGCCGATCGCGGCGGCCATGGGCTCCTCGATGATGTACACGCGCCGGGCCCCGGCCTGGTAGCCGGCGTCCTTGACGGCGCGCTGCTCCACCCCGGTGATCCCGCTCGGCACGGCCACCACGATCCGCGGCTTGGCGAAGTGCCGGCGTTTGTGGACCTTCTGGATGAAGTACCGGAGCATCCGCTCGGTGACGTCGAAGTCGGCGATGACACCGTCCTTGAGCGGGCGGACCGCCACGATGTTGCCGGGCGTGCGGCCGATCATCCGCTTGGCCTCGATGCCCACCGCGACGATCTTGCCGGTGTTGGTGTTGATCGCGACCACGGACGGCTCGTTGAGGACGATGCCGCGCCCCCGCACGTACACGAGCGTGTTGGCGGTGCCAAGGTCGACCGCCATGTCACGGCCGAGAAACGACAGCTTGTTACCCATGAAGAAAGGGAGCCCTTCATGATTGTCGGGCGTGTATAGCGGCGCGTCCATCGTAACGTGCGGGCGCGCTCGCAGGCAGTTGCCCCCACTCCGCGCGTCGCCCAAAAAACGGGTCCTGACCAGCCCGCTTTTAGCTAAAACACGCGGGCCGGAGAAGTCCGGCCCGCGTGTCGTGCGCGCACCCGTCCCGCGGGGACGCCCGGTGGTCGGCGGGCCGTCGCGCCGCGGAGCGCCGGCGGAGCGGGCAGACGGCTCGCCGGCCGTGACGGGGCTTCCAGGAGGTCGCCCTCCTGGGGAAGGTCAGCCGAGCTCGGGGAAGAAGAGCTTGATCTCGCGCTCGGCGGAGTAGGTGGAGTCGGAGCCGTGGACGATGTTCTCACCGATCTCCAGGGCGAAGTCGCCGCGGATGGTGCCGGGCGTGGCGCTGACCGGGTCGGTGGCGCCGGCCAGGGCGCGGAACGCCTCGATGGCGCGGGGGCCCTCGACGACCATGGCGACGAGCGGGCCGCCGGTGATGAACTCGACCAGCTCGCCGAAGAACGGCTTGTCGGCGTGCTCCTCGTAGTGGGTCTCGGCGGTCTCGCGGGCGAGGGTGCGCAGTTCGAGCGCGACGAGCGTCAGGCCCTTGCGCTCGATCCGGGAGACGACCTCGCCGACGACGCCGCGCCGGACACCGTCGGGCTTGACCAGGACGAGAGTGCGCTCGGACACGTGTGTTTCTCCTTGAGGAATTCAGATTGGGTGAGCGCGCGAATCCTACCCGGCTTCGGGGGCCGGAGCGGATTCGGTGGCGCGGGCGTGCCGGAGGGCGGTGCGGCCGCCCCGTTCGAAGGCGCGGGCGTGCCGTTCGGCGGCGCGGTCGTGGCCGGTGATGAGGCGCAGCGTGAGCGCGGCGAGCAGGACGGCCGCGGCGCCGGCGATGAGGAGCCAGGCGCGGTAGCCGTCGGCGAGCGCGTCGAGATGCCCCGCACCGGTCAGCGCGCGGGTGCGCCGCAGCCGGTCCGCCTGCAGCGAGAGGACGCAGAGCTGCCCGGCGAGGACGGCGGGGAAGCACAGGGAGAGGCCGAACAGCGCGGCTCCGACGTGCGCGTGGCGCAGGGAGGCGGCGAGCGCCAGTCCGGCGCCGGTGCCGAGCGGGACGAGCAGGACGACCGGGGTCCAGCGCCCGGTGGGGCCGGCGGCGAGCGCCAGGCCGATGCCGGCGACCATGAGGGCGTACCCGGCCATGACGGCGGCGCGGGGGCGCGCGCGGGACGCCGCGAGCGCGCCGGTCACCGTCGCCGCCGCAGCGGCGGCGGCCGGCAGGAGGCGGGACGCGGGGGCGCCCGCGGCGGCGAGGCCGGACAGCGGCGCCGCGAGCGGGTAGGCGAGCAGCCCGGTGGCGACCATGACGGCCGCGCAGCCGAAGGGGCCGCCCTCGGCGCCGCCCGCGAGCGCGAGCCCGGCGAGCGCGGCGAGCGCGAAACCGGCCACGACCAGGCGGGCGCCCGGCGACCATCCGTGCGCGGCGACGACGGCGAGGAACGCGAAGCCCGCGACGGGGACGAACGGCAGGGCGAGCCGTCCGCGTTCGGCGAGGCGCGGCGGCGGCAGCGTCCAGGGGGCGCGCCCGCGCAGCAGCACGCCGAGGACGGCGGCGGCCGCGGCCGCGCCGGCGAGCCACGGGAAGGGGGCGAGCGCCGCGTGCCAGCCGGTCCCCTGCCAGCCGGCCGGTGCCGTCCCGGTGCGCGGCGGCGGGACGGCGCGCAGCGCCACGGGCATCGCGGTCAGGAGCGACGCGGCGAGCGCGCCCGCCCAGAGGGCGGACAGTGCCGCGTTCCGCCGCTCCCACACGAGGACGAGGGAGGCGGGCAGCGCGATCCCGGCGCCCGCGCCCTGCGCGGCGCGGACCGCGCCGACCGCCGGCACCGAGCCCGCGAACCGGACGGCGCCGAGCCCGCCGAGCAGGACGGTGAGGCCGGTCGCGAGGACCGCCCACGCGGGCAGGCGGCGGGCGGCGACGGCGGCGAGCGGGAGGGTGAGCGCGAGCGCGGGCAGCGACAGGCCGGTGGCGCGCAGCAGGGCGGGGACGCGGCCGTCGCCGAGGCCGAGCGCACGCGCGGCCGCGGGGACGGCGCCGGCGGTGGCGTCGGGCACGACCAGCACCGCGGCGGGGAGCACGGTGACGGCGGTCAGCAGCACGCCGAGCGCCGCGCCCCGGCGCCGTGCCGCCGCGGCGGCGGCCGGGGGGTCCGGTGCCGGGAGCGGGACGCCCGGCCGGTCGTGCGCGTGGGAGGACACGGCGTGCTCCTTCGGAGGTCGCCCCCACCGAACGCACTATTTCCCAGAAAAGAAGAATGTCGGAATTGTTCGCGTAGAACGCGCGGGGATTCGGCGGAGGAGGTGATGCCGTCCCCGTGAATTTAGCGCGCCGGGAGCCGCTCCACCTTGCGTCCCATCCAAAAGGCCGTCAGCCAGAGCGCCCCGAACAGTGCGCCGAGGAAGAACATGGCCGGCACCATGAACCCGGTCGCGATGATCGCCACCTGCAGCGCCGAGCCCGCCGCGAACGACCACGGGAACCGCAGCAGCCCGGCCATCAGCAGGCACAGCACCGCGAGGCCGCCGCAGACCGCCCCGGCCGTCGTCCCGGACACGTCCAGCACCGAGATCGCCACCGGGATCGCCAGCGCGATCACGATCGCCTCGCAGGCCAGCACCGTGGCGTACAGCCGCCGCACCGGGCTGCCGCCCTTCCGCCCGGCCGGCTCCGGGGTGCCCTCCGTGGTGCCCTCGGTCATGGCGGTCACCGGCCCTCCTCTACGCGCAGCAGTGTCCTGGCGTCGCCGGCGGTGACCACCGAACCGGTGATCAGGACGCCGGCGCCCCGGTACTCGCCGGTCTCCTCGGCCAGCCCGATCGCCCGGTCGATCGCGTCGTCCAGCCGCTCCGCGACGTGCACCCGCTCCGGCCCCAGGATCCCCTCGGCGATCTCGGCCAGCTCCTCGGGCGGCATCGACCGCGGCGAGGAGTTGCGGGTCACCACCAGCTCGGCCACGACCGGTTCGAGCTGGTCGAGGACCCCGGCGACGTCCTTGTCCGCGGCGACGGCGAGCACGCCGACCAGCCGGGTGAAGCCGAACGACTCGGTGACCGTGGCGACGGTCGCCGCCATCCCGGCCGGGTTGTGCGCCGCGTCCAGCAGCACGGTCGGACCCGTCCGGGCGACCTCCAGCCGGCCCGGCGACGCCGACTTGGCGAACCCGCTGCGCACCAGCGCCGGGTCGAGCTGCCCCTCCTCGCCGCCCAGGAACGCCTCCCCGGGCGCGACCCGGGTGGCGGCCTCCAGGGCGACCTCTCCCCTGGTCGGCGCACCGCTGGCGAACGCCTCGACGGCCGCCAGCGCGGTCGCGGCGTTGCTCGCCTGGTGCTCGCCGAACAGCGGCAGGAAGATCTCCTCGTAGCCGCCGTACAGCCCGCGCAGGCCGATCATCTGGCCGCCGACCGCGACGTCCCGGCTCAGCACCCCGTACTCGATGCCCTCGCGCACCACGGCGGCGCCGGTCTCCACGACCCGCCGCAGCAGCACCTCGGCCGCCTCCACGGGCTGCTGGGACAGCACCGCGACGCAGCCCGGCTTGATGATCCCCGCCTTCTCCCCGGCGATCTCCTCGAGGGTGTCGCCCAGGTAGCGCGTGTGGTCCAGGCCGATCGGGGTGACGACGGCGACCGTGCCGTCGGCGACGTTCGTGGCGTCCCAGGTGCCGCCCATGCCGACCTCGACCACCGCCACGTCGACGGGGGCGTCGGCGAACGCGGCGAACGCCATCGCCGTGAGCACCTCGAAGAACGACAGCCGCACCTCGTGCTTGCCGTCGATCAGCTGCACGTAGGGCAGCACGTCCTGGAACGCCTCGGCGAACCGCTCCTCGCTGATCGGCTCACCGTCGATCGCGATCCGCTCGCGCAGCGTGGTCATCTCGGGGCTGGTGTACAGCCCGGTGCGCAGCCCGCGCTCGCGCAGCAGCGACTCGATCAGCCGCGCGGTGCTGGACTTGCCGTTCGTGCCCGCGACGTGGATCACCGGATACGCGCGGTGCGGCTCGCCCAGGACGTCCACGAGGTCTCGGATCCGGTCGAGGGTCGGGTCGATCTCCCACTCGACGCCCCGGCTCATGATCGCGTTCACGGCGCCGCGGTAGTCGAGCGGCTCGGTTGCCTGGCTCACGATGAGAGCCTATCCGCCGCCGCCGGGCGCCCTGTCCGCACCCGTGGCGGCCGGGGGCGCGCGGAGTGGAACCATGGATGGCATGCGGGCCGACGAGGTGTTCTTCCGGGAATGGGAGCGGCGCCGTCCGGGCGAGACGCGCAGCCTGGCCCGCGCGCGCGAGCTGGCGGAGGCGCTGGACGTGCTGCCCCCCGGCATGCCCGTGCTGACCGTCGTCGGGTCCAAGGGGAAGGGGACGGCGGCGATCTACGCCTCCGCGTTCCTCTCCGCCTCGGGCCTGCGGGTGTGCACCGTCACCAGCCCCGGCCTGCGCACCAACCGGGACCGGATCAGGATCGACGGCCGCGCGGTCACCGAGACCGAGCTCGCCCGCCTCGGCGGCCTGCTCGGCGCCGCCATGGCGGAGCTGGGCCCGCCGGCGGACGGCTACCTGTCCCCCTCGGGGCTGTTCACGCTGGCCGGCGTGCTGCACGCACGCCGGGCGGGCGCGGACGCGCTCGTCCTGGAGGCCGGGATGGGCGGACGGTCCGACGAGGTGTCGCTGTTCCCGCCGGACGTGGCCGCGATCACGCCGGTCTTCCTGGAGCACGCCGGGGTGCTCGGCGACACGCCCGCGGAGATCGCCGAGGAGAAGCGGGCCGTGGCGGGGCCGGGCACGCGGATCGTGTCGGCGCCCCAGTCCCCGGACGTGGCGGAGGTGCTCGGCCCGGTGGAGGACGCGGGCGACGGCGGCGTCCCCGCCGGGCTGCTGCCCGCCGGGCTCGGCCGCGCGGCCGCCGCGGTCGGCGTCGCCGCGGGACGCAGGCTCGCGGGAGGCGACCCGCCCGCGGAGACGCTGCGGCGGGTGCTGTCCACCATCGTGCTGCCCGGCCGGATGTCCTGGCACACCGTGCCCGGGACGGCCACGACGCTGCTGATCGACTCCGCCATCGACGGGACGGGCGTCGCCGCCGCGCTCGCCGCCGCCCGGGACCGCTGGGGCGAGGTCGACCACGCCGTCGTCTGCCTGCCCGACCACAAGGACCTCGACGGGGCCGTCCGCGCGCTCGGGGACCTGCCCGTCACCTACGTCCGGCTCCCGCAGCCGCACCTGCGCTTCACCCGGCCCCTGCCGCCGTCCTGGGACGTTGTCGAAGCGGACGCCGTCACGCCGGAGGCGCTGGCGACCCTCGGGTACCGCGTGGCCGTGCTCGGCACCGTCTACTTCACCGGCCTGGTCCTCGACCGGATCGGCGCCGGCACCGAGCGGCTGTTCGTCCCGCCGGCTACCGTGCCGGCTTCTCGACGTCCTTCCGGATCCGGCGCATGACGTCGTCCATCAGCGAGAAGTCCGGGTTCGCGGTCGGGACGTCGGACGCGACGATCCCGTAGGAGTCGCGGGTCGCCCACGCGCAGTACGTGTGCGTCTCGGCGAGCACCGCGAACGTCCCGCACTCCGCCCTGCCGCCGTTCTGCCCGGGATTGCCCTGCTCGCCGGAGATGAACGTGCTGGGCCGCAGCCTGCGCAGGAACGCGGCCGGTTCGCCGACCGCGCCCGTGCCGCCCACGAACAGCACGTTCGTGCGCCCCAGCGGGTCGGTGTAGACCGCCGCCCCGTTCCCGGCCACGGGGACCCCGCCGGCCTGCACGGCCGCCATGACGAACGGGTACGCCGCGCTGGCGGCCGGTTCGGTGGCGTCCTTGGCCATCCCGCCGGCGCGCGGCAGGGCGTTGATCCTCCGGGTGGACGCGGTGGACACGGCCCCGGCCTTCCCGCCCTTCCCGGCGGCGGGCTCGTCCGGCTTGAACGCCAGGACGCCGACCATCAGCACCGCGACCAGCGCCACGCCGACCGCGGCGCCGAGCAGCAGCCCGGAGACCTGCCTGCGCTCCCGCTCCGGCGCGGCCCCGCCGGGCGGCGCCGCGCCGAGCGGCGCCGAGATCGCGTGCGGCCCGGTCCCGCCCGGGAGGACGATCGGGCCCGTCCCGTTCGGCAGCGCATGCCCGCCCGTGCCGCCGGGCAGCGGGTGCCCGCCGGTGCCGTTCGGCGCGACGGGGAGGCGGTGCCCGCCCGTCCCGCCCGGAAGCGGCTGCGGCCCGGTGCCGTTCGCGATCATCTGCGGTCCGGTCCCTTCGGCGGCGTCCGCCGACCACCACGGCGGCGAGGTGCCCCAGGGCGCCGGGGCGGCGGTGAACCCCCCGGGCGGGCCGCCGTCCTCGACGACCTGCTGGCGGCCCGGCTCGTCGCCCGGCACCGCGCCCGGCGCGCCGGGGCGAGGAGGTGATTCGGCCATTGCTCTCCCGAGGATTCCGTGCCGCCTGAAAGCCCGCGGATCACCCGGATCGTAACCGGGCGGCCGGGCCGGTGCGGACCGTTCGCCGCAGGCGGGGCGCCCCGGCTCCGGCGGGCGCCGCGCCGCCGCCGTCGAACGCGCCGCGTTCAGGCCGGCGGCAGCGCGCCGAGCTGCGCCTCCAGCCGCGCGATGGCCGCCTCCGCCTGCGCCAGCCGCTCGCGGTTCTTGGCGACCACGGCCTCGGGCGCCTTCGCCATGAACGCCTCGTTGCCGAGCTTGCCTCGCGCCTGGCCGGCCTCCTTGCGCGCCGCCGCGAGGTCCTTGTCGAGCCGCTTGCGCTCGGCCGCGACGTCGATGACCCCGGCGGTGTCCAGCCGGACCGTGACGCCCTCGACCGGCAGCGATGCGGTGGCCGCGAAGCCGTCGCCGGGCGCGGTCAGCCGCAGCAGGGCGCGGACGCCCTCCTCGTGCGCTGCGAGCGGCGACCCGCCCCACTCCAGCGCGGCGGCGACCTTCTGGCCCGGCTTGAGCCCCTGGTCGGCGCGGAACCGGCGGACCTCGGTGACGAGCCGCTGCAGCGACTCCACCACGGCCTCGGCGTCCCGGTCGGCGCGGCCGGCGTCGGCGGCCGGCCACGGCGCGGTCACGATCGTCCCGGCGCCGGTCAGGGACGTCCACAGCTCCTCGGTGACGAACGGGACCACCGGGTGCAGCAGCCGCAGCAGGCTGTCGAGCACCTCGCCGAGGACGCGCCGCGTCGCCTCGGCCCGCTCGTCGGCGAGCTGGACCTTCGCCAGCTCCACGTACCAGTCGCAGACCTCGTCCCACGCGAAGTGGTACAGCGTCTCGCACGCCTTGGCGAAGTCGTAGGACTCCAGCTGCGCGTCCACCTCGGCGATGACCGCGTGCAGCCGCGACAGGATCCACGCGTCCACCGTGGACAGCTCCGCCGGGACGTCGCCGCGCACGTGCGCGCCGTTGATCAGCGCGAACCGCGTCGCGTTCCACAGCTTGTTGCAGAAGTTGCGCGAGCCCTGCGCCCACTCCTCCGCCACCGGGACGTCGCCGCCCGGGTTCGCGCCGCGCAGCAGCGTGAACCGCGTCGCGTCCGCGCCGTACCGGTCGATCCAGTCGAGCGGGTCGACGACGTTGCCGAACGACTTCGACATCTTCTTGCCGTGCTGGTCGCGGACCATCCCGTGCAGCGTGATGGTCTCGAACGGCTCGGCGCCGTCCATCGCGTACAGCCCGAACATCATCATCCGGGCGACCCAGAAGAACAGGATGTCGTACCCGGTGACCAGCACCGACGTCGGGTAGAAGCGCTCCAGCTCGGGAGTCTTGTCCGGCCAGCCGAGCGTCGAGAACGGCCACAGCGCCGAGGAGAACCAGGTGTCGAGGACGTCGCCGTCCTGCGTCCAGCCGGCGGGCGGCTCCTCGTCCGGGCCGGGGCAGGCGGTCTCGCCGTCCGGGCCGTACCAGACCGGGATGCGGTGCCCCCACCACAGCTGCCGGCTGATGCACCAGTCGTGCATGTTGTCGACCCACTCGAAGTAGCGGGACGCCATCTCCGGCGGGTGGATCGCCACGCGGCCGTCGCGGACCGCGTCGCCCGCGGCCTTCGCCAGCGGCTCCACCTTCACGAACCACTGCAGCGACACCCGCGGCTCCACCACCGTGGAGCAGCGCTGGCAGTGCCCGACCGAGTGCTCGTACGGGCGGACCTCCTTGACGATCCGGCCCTGCTCGCGCAGCGCCGCGACGACCGCCGGGCGCGCCTCGAACCGGTCCAGGCCCTCGAACGGGCCGGACGCGGTCACCACGCCCCGCTCGTCCATCACCGACATCGACGGCAGCGAGTGCCGGCGGCCGATCTCGAAGTCGTTCGGGTCGTGCGCGGGGGTCACCTTGACGGCGCCGGTGCCGAACGCGGGGTCGACGTGCTCGTCCGCCACGACCGGGATGCGGCGGCCCGTCAGCGGCAGCTCGATCTCCCGGCCGACCATGTGCGCGTACCGCTCGTCGTCGGGGTGGACGGCCACGGCGGTGTCGCCGAGCATCGTCTCCGCCCGCGTCGTCGCGACGACGATCTCGTCGTCGCCCGACCCGTACCGGATCGAGACCAGCTCGCCGTCGACGTCCTCGTGCTCGACCTCGATGTCCGACAGCGCCGTCAGGCAGCGCGGGCACCAGTTGATGATGCGCTCGGCCCGGTAGATCAGGCCGTCGTCGAACAGCCGCTTGAAGATCGTGCGGACCGCGCGGGCGCGCCGGTCGTCCATCGTGAACGCCTCGCGCGTCCAGTCGACGGAGTCGCCGAGGCGGCGCATCTGGCCGAGGATCCGGCCGCCGGACTCGGCCTTCCACTTCCACACCCGGTCGACGAACGCCTCGCGGCCGAGGTCGTGCCGGGACAGGCCCTCCTTGGCCAGCTCCCGCTCCACGACGTTCTGCGTCGCGATGCCCGCGTGGTCCATGCCGGGGATCCACGCCGTCTCGTAGCCCTGCATCCGGCGCCGCCGGACCAGGGTGTCCTGGATCGAGTGGTCGAGGGCGTGCCCCATGTGCAGCGAACCGGTCACGTTCGGCGGCGGGATCACGATCGAGAACGCGGGCCTGGACGGGTCGCGGGCCGGGTCGGCGGTGAACAGCCCCGCCGATACCCACCGCTCGTAGAGCCGGCCCTCGACATCGGCCGGTCGGTACTGGGTGGGCAGGTCGACGTCCGCGGCGGCCCCTTGGCCGCGCTCACTGCTGGGCTGTGTCACGGCCAACGATTCTACGGGGACCGCGGCGGTACCACGGCCCGCCCCCGTACCGCCCCGCAGCCGCCCCGCAGCCGCCGCGGCGCCCGCCCGGCACCGCCCGGCACCGCCCTGCACCGCAGCGCAGCGGCGCAGAGAGCGTTTTCCCGCCGCGGACGGGACACAGGTCACCTGACACCGGGTCGCCTCCACGGAAAGGGTGATGCCGACACGCCCGCGAAACCGGAGGCGAAGGGAGTGGGACGGGATGCGAGCGGTACTGGCGCGCACCGCCGTGCTGGCCGGCGCGTTCGCCGCGGGAGCCGTCGCGGCGCACGCCGCGGCGATCCCCCACCTGCTGCGCCTCACCCACGACCTGCAGCGCTCCCGCGAGCGGATCCTCGCCAGCCGGGAGGAGGAGCGCCGCCGGCTCCGCCACGACCTGCACGACGAACTCGGCCCCACCCTCGCCAGCCTCGCCATGTCCCTGGACGCCGCGCGCATCACCCTCGCCGGCGAGCCCGAGCGGATGGACCCGCTGCTCGCCGACGTCCGCGACCGGCTCGCGAACGCCGTCGGCGAGATCCGCGACCTCGCGCACGGCCTGCGCCCGCCCGCGCTGGACGACCTCGGCCTCGTCGCCGCCATCGAGTCTTTCGCCGAGGGCTGCGCCGAACGCGTCGACGTCCGGTTCGACGGCGGGCCCGCCGAACTGCCCGCCGCCGTCGAGGTCGCCGCGTACCGGATCGTCCAGGAGGCGCTCACGAACGTCCGGCTGCACGCGCCCGACAGCACCGCGATGGTGCTGCTCCGCCGCGACGCCGACCTCCACCTCATGGTCGCCGACACCGGCCCCGGCCTGCCGGACACCGGCCGCAACGGCGACCGCCCGAGGCCCCGCCGCGGCATGGCCGCGATGAAGGAATGGGCGGCGGAGGTCGGCGGCGGCTGCACCGTCACGTCCCGCCCCGGCGGCGGGACCGTGGTGTCGGCGCGGCTGCCCCTGCCCGCGCCGGGCGCCGCCGGGTACCATCATGCTCCGCCCGGACGCCGGAACGGGCGCCCCTGAGCAGGTGAGCGGAGGCCGCCGATGACGGACGCGATCAGGGTCCTCATCACCGACGACCACCCGGTGTTCCGGCAGGGCCTGAAGGGGCTGCTGCAGGCGCTGGGCGTCGAGGTCGTCGGCGAGGCCGAATGCGGCCCGGACGCGGTGCGGATGGCCGCCGAACTGCAGCCCGACGTCGTCGTGATGGACCTGCACATGCCCGGCGGCAACGGCATCGAGGCCACCCGGACCATCACCCGCACCAGCCCCCGCATCGGCGTGCTCGTGCTGACGATGTTCCGCGACGACGACTCCGTGTTCAACGCGATGCGCGCAGGCGCCCGCGGCTACCTGCTCAAGGAGTCCGGCGCCGAGGAGATCGCCCGCGCCGTGCGGGCGGTCGCGGCCGGCGAGGCCATCTACGGGCCCGAGATCGCCCGCCGCGTCCTCACCTACTTCACCGACATGCCCGACCCCCGGCAGGCCGCGTTCCCGCAGCTCACCGAGCGGGAACGGGAGGTCCTCGAACTGATCGCGCAGGGCCGCAGCAACGCCGAGATCGCCGCCACCCTGTTCCTCAGCCAGAAGACCGTCCGCAACCACGTGTCGAACATCTTCATGAAGCTGCACGTCGCCGACCGCGCCCAGGCCATCGTCCTCGCCCGCGAGGCCGGCTTTGCCAACCCGCGATCCCGGCCCAAGGACCTCGCCTAGCGGCTGTGTTTCCACAACCCCGGCCCAGCAGGCTCGCCTGGCGGCTCGCCCGCTGACCGGTCTTGGGCGAGCGCGAACTCGCTTCGCGAGCCTCCCGGTGGGGGCTCGCCTCCGGCATCGCCCCCACCGGTCAGACAGCGCGCTCGCGCGACGGCTCAGGTCGCTGAGATGCGGCTGTTGCGGGCGGTCGCGAACAGACACTCGTGGAACGCGCGAACGCCCCTGGCCATGACGGCCAGGGGCGTTCGCGTGCGGGCTGCGCTCAGGCGCTCTTCTCCCTCGGCTCGCGCTTCGGGCGGTCGCGCGGGACGAGGGTCGGGTTGACGTGCTCCAGGACGGCCTCGCGGGTGATCACCACGCGCGCGACGTCCTGCCGGCTCGGCACCTCGTACATCACCGACAGCAGGACCTCCTCCATGATCGCGCGGAGGCCGCGGGCACCGGTGCCGCGCAGGATGGCCTGGTCGGCGATCGCCTCGAGGGCGTCGTCGGTGAACTCCAGGTCGACCCCGTCCAGCTCGAAGAGGCGGTGGTACTGGCGGACCAGCGCGTTCTTCGGCTCGGTCAGGATGTTGATCAGCGCTTCCCGGTCCAGGTTGTGCACCGAGGTGATCACCGGGAGGCGGCCGACGAACTCCGGGATCATGCCGAACTTCAGCAGGTCCTCCGGCATGACGTCGCCGAGCACCGCCGAGGACTCCTCGAAGTCGGACTTGGAGCGGATCTGGGCGCCGAAGCCCATCCCCTGCTTGCCCACCCGGGACTCGACGATCTTCTCCAGGCCGGCGAACGCGCCGCCGCAGATGAACAGCACGTTCGTGGTGTCGATCTGGATGAACTCCTGGTGCGGATGCTTGCGGCCGCCCTGCGGCGGGACGCTCGCGGTCGTGCCCTCCAGGATCTTCAGCAGCGCCTGCTGGACGCCCTCGCCCGAGACGTCCCTGGTGATCGACGGGTTCTCGCTCTTGCGGGCGATCTTGTCGACCTCGTCGATGTAGATGATCCCGGTCTCGGCCTTCTTGACGTCGTAGTCGGCCGCCTGGATCAGTTTCAGGAGGATGTTCTCGACATCCTCGCCGACATATCCGGCCTCCGTCAGCGCCGTGGCGTCCGCGATGGCGAACGGGACGTTGAGGAGTTTGGCGAGCGTCTGCGCGAGCAGCGTCTTGCCGGATCCGGTCGGGCCGAGCAGCAGGATGTTGGACTTGCCCAGTTCCACCTGGTCGTCCCGGCCCACGTCACCCGACTGGATCCGCTTGTAGTGGTTGTAGACGGCGACGGACAGTGCCTTCTTCGCCGTCTCCTGCCCGATGACGTAGGAGTCCAGGAACTCGTAGATCTCCCGCGGCTTGGGCAGGTTGTCCCACTTCAGGTCGGAGGTCTCGGAGAGCTCCTCCTCGATGATCTCGTTGCAGAGATCGATGCACTCGTCGCAGATGTACACGCCCGGACCCGCGATGAGCTTTTTGACCTGCTTCTGGCTCTTCCCGCAGAACGAGCACTTGAGCAGATCACCACCGTCGCCGATGCGTGCCACCCAACTGTCTCCTTTTCGTGGGGCCGCCCGTCTGAGAGGGTGCGGCGCGGCCGGCTGGCGTCCCGAGGGCTCTCGACGTTGGACTCGACGTTACCGCCTCCAACGGACTTGGTAAGCCCCTCGCCCGGAAGTATGACCACCGGGCTCGGGACTCCCGCGTCCTAGGTCCTCAGGACGACACTACCTCCGCCTTGCGCTTCCTGCTGGCGAAGACATCGTCGATGAGACCGTACTCCTTGGCCTCGTCGGCGGTGAGGATCTTGTCGCGCTCGATGTCGCGGCGGACCTGCTCGATCGGCCTGCCGCTGTGCTCGGCCAGGATCGTTTCCAGCAGCTCGCGGATCCGCATGATCTCGCGGGCCTGGATCTCGATGTCGCTGGACTGGCCGTAGGTGCCCTCGGTCGCGGGCTGGTGGATCAGGATCCGCGAGTTGGGCAGCGCCGCCCGCTTGCCGGGCGTGCCGGCCCCGAGCAGCACGGCGGCGGCCGAGGCGGCCTGGCCGATGCAGACCGTCTGGATGTCCGGCTTGACGAACTGCATCGTGTCGTAGATCGCCGTCATGGCGGTGAACGAGCCGCCGGGCGAGTTGATGTAGATGCTGATGTCGCGGTCGGGGTCGATCGACTCCAGCGTGATCAGCTGGGCCATCACGTCGTTGGCGGACGCGTCGTCGATCTGCACGCCGAGGAAGATGATCCGCTCCTCGAAGAGCTTGTTGTACGGGTTCATCTCCTTGACCCCGTACGTGGTGCGCTCGACGAAGGAGGGGATGATGTACCGGTTGTCGACCGGCATCGGGGACCCGCCCGCCTGGACGCCGGGACGGGTCAGATCGCTGAATCCGGGTCGGATGAGGTCGCTCACTGTGTGCCTCCGATAAGTGATTCGGGTCGTCAGGAGACGGTGCCCTCGGAGGGCACCTGGGTGGCACTGAGCACCACGTGGTCCACGAACCCGTAGTCCTTGGCCTCGTCGGCGGTGAACCAGCGGTCGCGGTCCGAGTCGCGCTCGATCTGGTCGAGCGGCTGGCCGGTGTGTTCGGCGATCTTCTCGGCGAGCGTCTTCTTGACGTACAGCATCTGCTCGGCCTGGATCTTGATGTCGGAGGCGGTGCCGCCGATGCCGCCGGACGGCTGGTGCATCATGATCCGGGCGTGCGGCAGGGCGTAGCGCTTGCCCGTGGTGCCCGCGCACAGCAGGAACTGGCCCATCGAGGCGGCCAGGCCCATCCCGACCGTCACGATGTCGTTCGGGACGTACTGCATGATGTCGTAGATCGCCATGCCGGCGGTGACGGAGCCACCTGGCGAGTTGATGTAGAGCGTGATGTCGCGGCGGCCGTCCTCGGCCGACAGCAGCAGGAGCTCGGCGCAGATGCGGTTGGCGATGTCGTCGTCGACCTGCTGGCCGAGGAAGACGATGCGCTCGCGCAGCAGCCGCTGGAACAGCTGGTCGCCCAGGGGCAGCAGGGGCGCCTCGGCCACCCGCGCCTGGATCCGCGACGACTCGTCGAAAGTCGGAGGCATGCTCACCGGGTGTTCCTCCGGTCCTTTTAATCGGTTCGGATGATTGGACAGTAACGCGCTCACGACCCCGTTTACGCCCGGGGGGCCGCCTTTTCGCCAGGGGCGTACCCACGCCTCCGCGAGGTATGGACGATCTCCGCGAACGCGACACGCCCCGCACCCGGAGCAGCGGGGGCGGGGCGTGTCGGGAACGCTCAGGACGTCCTGGACGCGTCGGACCTACTTCGCGTCGCCGTCCTCGGCCTCGGCGGCGGGGGCCTCCTCAGCGGCGGCCTCAGCCGTCTCCGCGGGGGTCTCCTCGGCGGCCTCGGCGGCCGGCTCCTCGGCGCCCTCGGCCTCGGCGGTCTCGGCGGTCTCGGCGGTCTCGCCGTTCAGCTCGCGCTGGACGGCCTCCACGTCGATCACGTTGCCGGACTCGTCCTTGATCGTGACGTGCTCGACCACGAGGTTCAGCGCCTTGCTGCGCAGCACCTCCGACACGATCGCCGGGAGCTGGTTGTTCTGGGTGAGGTACTCGGCGAGCTGCTGCGGCGCCACGCCCATCTGCATGGCCTGCGTGACGACGTACTCGCTGAGCTCCTCGTTCTCGACGCCGAGCTCCTCCTGGACGGCGAGCTGGTCGAGGACGAAGCCGCCCTTGACGGCGAGCCGGGCCGCGTCGGCGACCTCGGTGTCGAACTCCTCCTCGGACTTCTCCTCGTCCTTGAGGTAGTCCTCCTTGGACATCCCCGCCATCTGGAGCTGCTGCTCCAGCTGCTGGTTGCGGCGGCCGATCTCCTCCTCCACCACCTTCTCGGGCAGCGGGATGTCGATCTTCTCCAGCAGCGCCTCGAGGGCCTTGTCGCGCGCCTCGGACAGCTGCTGCAGCTTGACCTGCCGGCCCAGCCGGGTCCGGACGTCCTCGCGCAGCTCGTCGATGGTGTCGAACTCGCTGGCGAGCTGGGCGAACTCGTCGTCCAGGTCGGGCAGGTTCTTCACCTTGACGCTCTGCACCGTGACGGTGATCTCGGCCTCCTCGCCGGCGTGCTCGCCGCCGACCAGGGTGCCGGTGAAGGTCTTGTCCTCGCCGGCGGACAGGCCGACGAGGGCCTCGTCGAGGCCCTCGATGGCCGACTTGCTGCCGACCTCGTAGGAGTAGCCGGTGGTGGAGGCGTCCTCCACCTCCTCACCGTCGATCTTGGCGACCAGGTCGACGGTGGCGAAGTCGCCCTCCTCGACGGCGCGCTCGGCGGTGGTCAGCGACGCGAACCGCTCGCGCAGGTTGCCGACGGTCTCGTCGACCTGCTCGTCGGTCACCTCGGCGTCGTCGACGACGACCTCGATGCCGTCGTAGTCCGGCACCTCGAACTTCGGCCGGATGTCGACCTCGGCGGTGAAGGCGAACTGGGAGCCGTCGTCCAGCTCCGTCACCTCGACCTCCGGCTGGCCGAGAACGAAGAGCTCGGTCTCCTCGACGGCGCGGCCGTACAGCTCGGGAAGCGCGTCGTTGACCGCCTCCTGCAGGACCGCACCCCGCCCGACGTACTTGTCGATCAGCGGGGCGGGGACCTTGCCGGGCCGGAAGCCCTTGATCCGCACCTGCTGCGAGATCTCCTTGTACGCCTTGTCGAGGTTCGGCTTGAGCTCGTCGAACGGAACCTCGACGGTGAGCTTGACCCGGGTGGGGGTCAGCTCCTCGACATCGGTCTTCACTGGGGTAGGTCTCCTTGATCGGGCGCTGTCTCGGCCGCGGCGTTCGACGCGTGCTCTTTCCTG
Source organism: Actinomadura nitritigenes (assembly GCF_017573545.1). Taxonomy (GTDB): domain Bacteria; phylum Actinomycetota; class Actinomycetes; order Streptosporangiales; family Streptosporangiaceae; genus Spirillospora; species Spirillospora nitritigenes. The sequence continues at coordinate 50,649 of NZ_JAGEOK010000042.1, forward strand.
CCTGCGAGCGCCCGGCCTCGACGCACACGGCCGCAATGCCGCTGCCCGTCTGCGTCTTCTCAGCCGGTCGGTCTTCGCGGGCGCGGGCATGCCGAGATGCGGCTCCGCGCCCTCGCGCGCCAAGTCTATGGGGTAGCGGCGGCGTCTGCGGACATCGCGGGGGCGGTGGACCGGCGAATCGCTGTCAACAATCCCGTACAGGCAGTGACATTTGGCACCCCGTACCCCCATACTCGTCCGGGATGAACGGGATAGCCGCGGCCTTCAGCGCGACCGGTCTGTACTACCTGGGGTTCGCCGTCTTCAAACTGGCGGCGGACCGGATGGCCCCTGTGCGGGGCAACCGCATCCTGCACATGATCTGGACGATCGTGAGCAACTGGATCTTCCTCATCGCCCTCGCGATCGTGCTCGGCGGCCTCGGCCTGCAGATCGTCGCGCTCGGGATGCTGCCGCTGTCCACCGCGGTGCCGATCTTCATGTCCGGGGTCGTCCCGCTGCTGCTGATCGCGATGGTGTTCTTCGGCGAGCGGCTCACCGCCCGCGAGTGGCTCAGCCTGCTGCTGATCGCCGCCGCGATCCTGCTGCTCACCGCGTCGATCAGCGGCCACGAGCCGATCGGGTCGGCCGCAGTGCCGCTGTGGAAGATCGCGGTGGTGGTGGCGCCGGCGGTGGTGGTGCCGGTGCTGATCCTCGTGCTGGGCGACCACCGGCCGGACGGCCGGCACGCCCGCCCCGTCACCGGCATCGCCTACGGGCTGAGCTCCGGGTTCCCGGTCGGCACCGCCGAGCTGGCGATCAAGGGCTGGAGCGACGACGGGCACGCCACCAGCCTGCGGATAGCGACGACGCCCTGGCCGTACCTGACGGTGTTCGCGGCGGCGGTCGGCTTCGGGATCATGGTGATGGCGTTCCAGCGCTGCCGGGTGTCGATCGTGTCGACCGTGATGACGGTGAGCGCCAAGTCGTACCTGCTGACCATGGGCACCTTCATGTACGCGGAGGCGTGGCCGAAGGACATGGGGCACTCGGCGATGCGGTTCGGCGCGCTGCTGCTCGGCGCGGTCGCCGTCCTGCAGTTCCCCCGGCACCGGCCGGTCGAGGAGGACGAGCGCCCGCGCGAGGACCTCTCCGCCGCGCAGGACCCGTTCGGCGGTCCCGCGGTGGGCGGTCCCGTGCTGGGCGGGCCGCACCTGGGGCAGCAGCCGCCGTCCCCCGAAGCGGGCCCGGGGCGGTATTCGGTGCCGCCGCAGCGCAGCCCCTACGCGCAGGATCCGCTGGGCACGGGCCCGTACAACCTGCCCAACACGCCGCCGCGAGGCGGGTCGCCGCGCAGGCCCGCGCAGGACCCGCGCCGTTCCTCCTCGCCGGAGCACCACACCGAGACGGGCTCGGACGGACGCTGGCGCGGGACCGGCCGCTGACCGGAACGGGCCACATCACCGCCGAGCGGGCCGGGCCGGGACGCTTCTGAACCGCGAACGGCCGCCGCCACCGGAAGTCCGGTGACGGCGGCCGTTGCGCGTGAGTGCCTGTCGTAGCGGGCCGGCTCAGCGGGACTTGCGGTCGCCGCCGGGCAGGCCCTTGTCGAGGCCGGCGCGGCGCAGCGCGTCGGCCATGGCGCCGCCGCCGGAGAAGCCGCCCTGCCCGGACCGGCCGCGCCCGCCCCCCTGGCCCTGGCCTTGTCCCTGCCCCTGCCGCTGGCCCTGGCCTTGGCGCTGGCCCTGGTTGCGGCCGCCCTGGCCGCGCCCGCCCTGGTTGCGTCCGCCGCCCTGACCGCCGCGGCCTCCGCCCTGGCCTGCCTGGCCGCCCTGACCCGCCTGGCCGCCCTGGCCGCCGCCGCGTCCGGGCCGGCGCTGGTCGCGGTCGCGGGACTCGCCGCCGCGGCCGCCCCGCTGGTCGCGGCCCGGCTCGTCGTCCAGCCGCAGGGTCAGCGAGATCCGCTTGCGCTGCAGGTCGACGTCCAGCACCTTCACCCGGACGATGTCGCCGGGCTTGACGACCTCGCGCGGGTCCTCGACGTACTTGTCCGACATCGCGGAGATGTGGACGAGCCCGTCCTGGTGGACGCCGACGTCCACGAACGCGCCGAACGCGGCGACGTTGGTGACGACGCCCTCCAGCAGCATCCCGGGTTCGAGGTCGGAGATCTTGTCGACGCCCTCCTTGAACGTCGCCGTCTTGAACGCCGGGCGCGGGTCGCGGCCGGGCTTCTCCAGCTCGGCGAGGATGTCGGTGACGGTCGGCAGCCCGAAGGTGTCGTCGACGAACTCGGCGGGCTTCAGCGAGCGCAGCACCGCGGTGTTGCCGATGAGGCCCTTGATGTCGCTGCCGGCGGTCTCCAGGATGCGGCGGACGACCGGGTACGACTCGGGGTGCACGCTGGACGCGTCGAGCGGGTCGTCGCCGCCGGGGATGCGCAGGAAGCCCGCGCACTGCTCGAACGCCTTCGGGCCGAGCCGCGGGACGTCCTTGAGCCCGGAGCGGCTGCGGAACGGGCCGTTGGCGTCGCGGTGCGCGACGATGTTGTCCGCGAGGCCCTCGCCGATGCCGGACACGCGGGTGAGCAGCGGCGCGGACGCGGTGTTGACGTCCACGCCGACCGCGTTCACGCAGTCCTCGACGACGGCGTCGAGGGAGCGGGACAGCTTCACCTCGGACACGTCGTGCTGGTACTGGCCGACACCGATCGACTTCGGGTCGATCTTCACGAGTTCGGCGAGCGGGTCCTGCAGGCGGCGGGCGATGGAGACGGCGCCGCGCAGCGAGACGTCCATGCCGGGCAGCTCGCGGCCCGCGTACTCCGACGCCGAGTACACCGACGCGCCCGCCTCCGACACCATGATCTTGGTGAGCTTGAGGTCGGGGTACCGGGCGATCAGGTCGGCCGCGAGCTTGTCGGTCTCGCGGGACGCGGTGCCGTTGCCGATGGAGACGAGGTCCACCCGGTGCTCGCGCGCCAGCTTCGCCAGGGTCTCGATCGACTCGTCCCACTTCCGCCGCGGCTCGTGCGGGTAGATCGTGTCGGTCGCGACGACCTTGCCGGTGGCGTCGACGACGGCGACCTTCACGCCGGTGCGCAGGCCCGGGTCCAGGCCCATGGTGGCGCGGGTCCCGGCGGGCGCGGCGAGCAGCAGGTCGCGCAGGTTCGCGGCGAACACCCGGACGGCCTCGTCCTCCGCCTCCTGCCGCAGCCGGGTGCGCAGGTCGATGCCGAGGTGCACGAGGATGCGGGTGCGCCACGCCCAGCGGACGGCGTCGGCCAGCCACCGGTCGGCCGGGCGGCCCTGGTCGGCGATCCCGAAGCGGCGCGCGATCTCCGCCTCGTAGGAGCTGCGGGCGGACGGGTCCTCGGGTTCCTCCTCCGGCTCCAGGTCGAGGTCGAGGACCTCTTCCTTCTCGCCGCGGAACAGCGCGAGGACCCGGTGGGAGGGCAGCTTGGCGAAGGGCTCGGCGAACTCGAAGTAGTCGGCGAACTTCGCGCCGGCCTCCTGCTTGCCGTCGCGGACCCGGGAGATCATCCGGCCCCGGCTCCACATGCGCTCGCGCAGGGCGCCGATGAGGTCGGCGTCCTCGGCGAAGCGCTCGACGAGGATGGCGCGCGCGCCCTCCAGCGCGGCGGCGGTGTCGGCGACGCCCTTCTCGCCGTCCACGTAGGCGGCGGCCTCGGCCTGCGGGTCGCGGGACGGGTCGTCCAGCAGCAGCTCGGCGAGCGGTTCGAGGCCGGCCTCGCGGGCGATCTGCGCCTTGGTGCGCCGCTTCGGCTTGTACGGGAGGTAGATGTCCTCCAGGCGGGCCTTGGAGTCGGCCGCCATGATCTGCGCGCGCAGCTCGCCGGTGAGCTTGCCCTGCGACTCGATCGACTCCAGGATCGCGGCGCGGCGCTCGTCCAGTTCGCGCAGGTAGCGCAGCCGCTCCTCCAGCGCGCGCAGCTGCGCGTCGTCGAGCGCGCCGGTCGCCTCCTTGCGGTAGCGGGCGATGAACGGGACGGTCGCCCCGCCGTCGAGCAGGTCCACCGCGACCCGCACCTGGCCCTCGCGGACGCCGATCTCCTCGGCGATGCGCTCGGTGATGGGCCGGATCGAGGGCTCGGCGCCCTCGTGGCCGGCGGACGTCTGGCTGATGGTCGCTGTCACAGCTTGGATTCGCTTTCTCCCCTGGGTGTCGCCTGTGCATTGTCCAGGGATCGGGGCCGCTTGTCTTGTCACCGCTCGTATGACGGTAGGCCCAGCACCACCGGGCCGCCCGGGAAGAGTGGGTCTAGCACCACCGAGCCCCGGACCGCGCTCGACCACAATGGTGGAGATCCACCGCTATGGCGATTCCTTGGAGGACCAGGTGAGCGAGCTTCTGCGCGAGTACGGACGCCGCGCCCGGACCCGCCTGCTCCCCGGCCTGTACCGGGCGGTCCTCCAGATCGTGATGGCGTTCGCGGTGAACCTGCCGCTGTTCATCCTGGCGGTGCTGTCGATCGCGTTCATCCCGCTGGGCGTCGGCGTCGTCCTGGTGCCGGCGGTGTTCCAGGCGATCCGGTCGGTCGCCGACCGGCAGCGGGCGTGGGCGGCCGAGTGGTCCGGGGTGCGGATCCCCGTCCCGTACCGGCCGGAGCCGGCGGGCCCGGCCGGGCCGTGGCGGCGGCTGGCATGGCTGCTGGGCGACCCCGCGTCCTGGCGCGACCTGCTGTGGACGATCCTGAACGTGCCGGTGGCGCTCGTGCTCGGGGTGCTCGCGGGCGGGCTGGCGGTGTACGGGCTGGAGGGCGTGTTCCTGGCGCCGTGGCTGTCGATGGTCAGCGGCTACGGATGGGGGCCGTTCTGGCCGCTGGAGGACTGGGGCGCGGCCGGGATCGCCGGGTCGGTCGTGCTGGGCGCGGTGCTGTTCGTGGTGTCCTGGCCGGTGGGGCCGTTCTTCCTGAAGGCGCACGCGCTGTTCGGGCAGTCGCTGCTGGCGCCGACGCGCGCCGCGCTGGCGGCCCGGGTCGAGCGGCTCGCCGAGACGCGGACGGAGGCGGTGGACGCCTCCGCGGCGGAGCTGCGCCGCATCGAGCGCGACCTGCACGACGGCGCGCAGGCCCGGCTGGTGGCGCTGAGCATGAACATCGGGCTGGCCGAGGAGATGCTGAAGCACGATCCGGAGATGGCGCAGAAGCTGCTCGCCGAGGCCCGCGAGTCCAGCGGGACGGCGCTGACCGAGCTGCGCGACCTGGTCCGCGGCATCCACCCGCCCGTGCTGGCCGAACGCGGGCTCGACGGCGCGGTGCGCGCGCTCGCCCTGACCCTGCCGCTGCCCGTGGACGTGCACGTCGACCTGTCCGGCCGCCCGGGAGGCAGGTCGGGGTCGGTTGGTCAGGGAAGGCTCGAGGCGCCGGTGGAGTCGGCGGCGTACTTCGCGGTGGCGGAGATGCTGGCGAACGTGGTCAAGCACTCCGGGGCGCGGCGGGCGTGGCTCCAGATCGAGCACTCCGGCGACCGGCTGATTATGATCATCGGGGACGACGGGACGGGCGGCGCTGACCCCGCGGCGGGGAGCGGCATGCGCGGGATCGAGCGCAGGCTCGCGACCTTCGATGGGACGATGGCCGTGACGAGCCCGCCCGGCGGGCCGACCGTCGTGACCCTGGAGCTGCCGTGCGCGTTGTCATCGCCGAGGACCTCGCCCTCCTGAGGGACGGCCTGATCAGGCTGCTCGGGGCATTCGGCTTCGAGGTCGTGGAGGCGGTGGACAACGGGCCGTCGCTGCTGCGGGCGCTGACCGCGCACCGCCCGGACGTCGCGGTGGTGGACGTGCGGCTGCCTCCGACGTTCACCGACGAGGGGCTGCGGGCGGCGCTGGAGGCGCGCAAGCAGGTGCCGGGGCTGCCGGTGCTGGTGCTGTCGCAGCACGTGGAGCAGCTGTACGCGCGGGAGCTGCTGTCGGACAGCTCGGGCGGCATCGGGTACCTGCTGAAGGACCGGGTGTCGGACGTCAAGCAGTTCGTGGAGGCGGTGCGGCGGGTCGCCGACGGCGGCACCGCGCTGGATCCGGACGTGGTGGCGCAGCTGCTGACCCGGCACGCCCGCGAGGAGCCGCTGCAGCAGCTGACCCCCCGCGAGCGCGAGGTGCTCGGGCTGATGGCCGAGGGCCGCTCGAACGCGGCGATCGCCGCGAAGCTGTTCGTGACCGAGAAGGCGATCAGCAAGCACACGAACAACATCTTCGGCAAGCTCGGGCTGCCGCCGTCGGAGGACGACAACCGCCGCGTGCTCGCAGTCCTGGCCTATCTCGGCGGCTGAGCCGCCGCCCGCGGGAGCGGCGCCACCCGGCGCGGCGTCACCCGGCCGGGCGCCACCCGGCGCGGCGTCACCGGGCCCACGGCGGGACGATCCGCTCGTCGCCCTGCGGCGCCAGCTCGCACTTGCCCGGGTCGACGACCGCGTCCGGGTCGTAGACCAGGCAGCCGGCGTGGGCGGCGACCACGGCGGTGAAGCCGCCGGCGGAGGCGGTCACCTGGCGGGGCAGGTCGGCGGGCAGGACGACGGTGTCGCCGGGTCCGACTTCCAGCTTGCGGCCGTCGAGGTCGACGGTGGCGGCGCCCTCCAGGAACGTCCACACCTGCTCGGTGTCGAAGGCGTGCAGCGGGCCGGTCCGGCCGGGCGTGGCGTCGACGCGCCAGACGGCGATGCCCTCGGTGCCGCCCTGGGCGGGGGTCGCGAAGGTGGTCATCACGCCGTTCGGCGTCTCGGTGCGGCGGTTGTCGGCGTTGCGCAGCAGGGTCATGGCTCCCCATCCGGTAAATTGGTCAATGCGGTTGTCCATATAGTCAACGAGGTTGTCTTTCATGTCAAGTGCCCCCCCGGATCCGCCGGGCTTCGAGCTGCCGCTCAGACTGCTCCTGGCGTTCCAGGTGATCATCGATGAGCTGCACGCCGAGCTGGCCCGCGACGGCCATCCCCACATGCGGCCGATGCACGGCTTCGTGTTCCAGGCGATCGGCCCGGACGGCACCACCGCCGTCGAGCTCGGCCGCCGGCTCGGCGTGTCCAAGCAGGCGGCGGCCAAGATGGTCGAGTCGCTGGAGCGGACCGGGTACGTCGAGCGCACCGCCGATCCGGCGGACGCCCGGCGCAAGATCGTCCGGCTGACCCCGCACGGCGTCGACGCGCTGGCCCGGTCCGCGCGGATCTTCGACCGGATCCGGGACGACTGGGTCCGGCGGCTCGGCGCCGACCGGGTGCGCTCCCTGGAGGACGCCCTGCGGGCGATGACGCCGGCGGAGCTGTGGCGGCTGGACATGCCGGGCTGGTTCGGGACGGCCTGAACCCCCGTTCCGGTCTTTCTCCGCGCGGGCGTCCCGTACGTCCCCAGGCAGGCGCCCAGACCAGCGCCGCCCGGCCGCTCCGCCCGTCCGGGAGGGCTTGAACGGCCCTGTCGCCGTGGTTACCATCGCCTCAATTTCTTAGGAAACTTTCCTAAGAGAAGAGCGGGGATTCCTGTTGGTTCGGGGGACGGACGAACGGAGAATCATGACCAGACCGGGCGGAAGGCGAACCGTCGCGCTCGCCACCGCGGCCACCCTCGCACTCGCGACGTCCCTGCTCACGGCGCCACCGGCGCCGGCCGCCGGGACCGTCACCGCGACGTGCGCCAAGACCTCGGACTGGGGCACCGGCTTCGAGGGCAACTGCACGATCACCAACGGGACGGGCGCCGCGATCAGCGGCTGGAAGGTCGAGGGCGACCTGCCGTCCGGCACGTCCATCACTACGGTGTGGAACGCGACGAAGACCGTCTCCGGCACCCACTACACGTTCGCCAACGCGAGCTGGAACGGGACGGTCGCCGCCGGGGCGACCACGAGCTTCGGCTTCGACGGCACCGGCGGCGGCTGGCTCACCGGCTGCACCGTCAACGGCGCCGCCTGCGACGGCTCGGGCACCCCGCAGCAGGACACGCAGGCACCCACCGCTCCCGTGAACCTGCGCTCGACGTCCAAGACCGCCTCGAGCGTCTCGCTGGCCTGGGACGCGTCGACCGACAACGTCGGCGTCACCGGCTACGACGTCTACAACGGCGCCGCCAAGGCGGCCACGGTCACCGGCACGAGCGCGACCGTCTCGGGGCTGTCCCCCAAGACCGCCTACAGCTTCACCGTCAGGGCGCACGACGCCGCCGGGAACGTGTCCGCCGCGTCCGGCGCCGTGTCGGTCACCACCGACGAGAGCGGCGGCGGCGACCCGGGCGGCGGCGGGAGCAAGGTCGTCGGCTACTTCACCGACTGGGGCGTCTACCAGCGCGCCTACTACGTGAAGAACATCGACACCAGCGGGTCCGCCGCCAAGCTCACCCACCTCAACTACGCGTTCGGCAACGTCACCAACGGCCAGTGCGCCATCGGCGACGCCTACGCCGACTACCAGCAGACCTACACCGCCGCCAACAGCGTCGACGGCGTCGCCGACACGTGGGACCAGCCCGTCGCCGGCAGCTTCAACCAGCTGCGCAAGCTGAAGAAGAAGTACCCGAACCTGAAGATCCTCTGGTCGTTCGGCGGCTGGACCTGGTCCGGCGGCTTCGGGCAGGCCGCCGCGAACCCCGCCGCGTTCGCCGACTCCTGCTACAACCTGGTGAAGGACCCGCGCTGGGCGGACGTCTTCGACGGCATCGACATCGACTGGGAGTACCCGAACGCCTGCGGGCTCTCCTGCGACACCAGCGGCCCGGACGCGTTCAAGAAGCTGATGGCCGCGCTGCGCGCGAAGTTCGGGTCGAGCGGCCTCGTCACCGCCGCGATCACCGCCGACGCGAGCGACGGCGGCAAGATGGACGTCACCGACTACGCGGGCGCCGCCCAGTACGTCGACTGGTTCAACCCGATGACCTACGACTACTTCGGCGCGTGGGACGCGCAGGGACCGACGGCGCCGCACTCGCCGCTGACGTCCTACCCCGGCATCCCGCACGCGGGCTTCAACACCAGCGACACCATCGCCAAGCTCAAGGCCAAGGGAGTGCCGGCGGGCAAGCTGCTGATCGGCATCGGCTTCTACGGGCGCGGCTGGACGGGCGTCACCCAGTCCGAACCGGGCGGCACCGCGACCGGCGCCGCGCCCGGCACCTACGAGGCGGGCATCGAGGACTACAAGGTCCTCAAGGGCAAGTGCCCCGCGACCGGCACCGTCGCCGGGACCGCCTACGCCAGGTGCGGCAGCGAATGGTGGAGCTACGACACCCCGTCCACCATCGGCGGGAAGATGGCCTACGCCAAGGGCCAGGGCCTGGGCGGCGCCTTCTTCTGGGAGCTGAGCGGCGACACCGCGGGCGGCGAGCTGATCGCCGCCATCAAGAACGGCCTCGGCTGACGCGGCTCCCCGGGGCGCGCCCTCCCAGCGCCCCCTGAAGCGCGGCCGAGCCCGACGGGCCCCTGACCGAAACCGGACGCCGGTCAGGGGCCCTTCCATCGGCCGGGGCCTCGCGCCGGGCGCACACCGTCACGCGGGCCGTCACCCGAGCCGTGACCCGGGCCGTCATGCGGGCCGCGCGGGCGCGCCCGGCGCCTCCGGGTCGAGCAGGGGGCGCACCAGGTCGTCCTCGATGGCCTTCCGGTAGTCCCGTGCCGTACCGCGGACCATCGGGTACTCGGCGCGGAACCCGTCCCAGTCGAGCCGGCCCCAGCGGAGCACGTCGGCCTGGAGCCAGTCGGTGGCGACGCGGGACGCCGCGTCGCCCACGCCGGTCGTCCTGTCCAGCAGCGACGGCGAGGGCCGGACGTTCCTGAGCAGCCACACGTCGTACAGGTCCTTGCACAGCGGACGCGAGTCGATCCACAGCCAGTGCAGCTTCCAGCACAGCGACTGCTCGGGCGTCGCGGCCTTGAGGAACAGCGGCGCGTCCCCCGACAGGCGGGGCACGGCGGTGCGGCACGGCGGGGCGTGCAGCTTCTCGTCGAACGCGAAGTCGACCTGCGCCTGCCCGCGCGCGCCGCCGCAGTACCAGGGCAGCGTGAGGCGGAAGCCCCACCGGTCGTCCGGCCGGTCGCGGACCATGGTCTCCCGCGTGCCGTAGGCGCCGATCGACGACCGGTCGACCCGGCTGGGGACGAAGCACAGCCCGTCCATGAGGTCGGTCCGGGGCGAGTATTCGACGTCGAGGAAGAGGTCCTCGAAGATCTCGTCGGTCTGGAACTCGTCGTCCCTCCACACCTCGGAGTCGACGATGAAGTCGAGGTCGTGCGGCATGCGGGCGTCCCGCCCGTACCAGGCGCGCATCAGCGCGCTGCCGCGCAGCACGAGATGCTCGCCCCACCTCGACCGGGAGATCGCCGCGAGGACGTGGTCCAGCGCGCCCTCGTGCGCGATCTCCTGCAGGGTGGGCTCGTGCGGCGCCATGCCCAGGAGCGGCGGGTCCTCCGTCATCGCGACTCCTCCTCGAACCTCTCGAACTCCTCGAACCGCTCGGACTCCTCGATCCAGCCGTCGTCCAGCGACGCGTCACCGTCGTGGACGACGAACTCGCGTTCCACCGAGACGATCTCGTGGCCGCGCGCCCGCAGCGCGCCGGCCAGCGCGTCCAGGCGGCGGGCCGCCGTGCGGGAGCCCACGCACCGGCAGCGCTGCGTGACGAACCGCTCCTGCCGCCCGTCGGCGCGGACGCGCCGGGCGTTGCGGGACAGGTGCGCGGCGTGCGGGCGCGCGGCGCGGGCCAGCGCGCCCGCGTCGAATGCGGGCTCCAGCAGCAGCTTGAGGTGGTGCTCGAAGTAGTACGCGGGGCCGAGCGCGTCGGCGTCGTCGGCCGGGACGCCCACGTTCCACGGCGCCGCCTCGACCTTCACCCGCGCCACCTCGAATCCGTCCGCGCGCAGGTCGGCGGCGGTCCGGGCGGCATCGGCGAGGGCGTCGTCCAGCGTGCCGCGGGTGCGCAGCGTCAGCATCGGCTGCGACGCCACCCGGCCGCGCTCCAGGACGATGTGGACGAACGTCAGGCCGCGCGCCGCCGCCCACCCCGCGACCGGCCCGGCGGCCGCGGGGCGGACGGTCACGTGCGTCTCGAAGTCTCCGGCGAAGTCCACCTCCGGATGGTCGCAAACCGACCACCGCGGGACCTACCGGTTTTCCGGAACGCCCCCTCCGCGGGAACGCCGTTCCCTAGAGGGCCTGGCCGCCGTCGATCGTGAGGATCTCCCCCGTCATGTACGGGTTCGCCATGAGGAACAGGACGGCGGCCGCGGCCTCGTCCGCGGTCCCGAGGCGGCCGAGCGGGGTCCCCCGTCCCGCCTCCGCGACGACCTCGTCCCCGGCCCCGTCCGCGCCGGCGCCGATCGCGCCGCGCGCCAGCGGGGTGTCGAACATCCCGTAGCGGACGGTGTTCGCGCGGAGCCGGCGCGGGGCCAGCTCGACGGCCAGGGCGCGGGTGAGCGTCTCGACGCCCCCGACGGCCGAGACCAGCGTCATGCCGGGCCGCGGCCGGACCACCAGGCCGCCGGACGTCAGGGTGATCGACCCGCCCGCGTTCATCCTCGGCACGGCCGCCCGCGCGGCTGCGAGCGCGGTCCACAGCCGCCCCTCGAACGCCTGGCGGGCGGCGTCCCGCGTGACCTCGCTGATCGGCATGGCGCCCGGGGAGCCGCCGGCGGTGAGCAGGACGTGGTCGACGGTGCCGGCGCGTTCGAAGGTCTCCTCGACCGCGGTGTCATCGGCGGCGTCGCCCGCGACGCCCAGGACCTCGGCGTCCGGGCCCGCCGCGCGGGCGTGCTCGACGGCCGCGTCCAGCCGCGCCTTGTCGCGGCCCGTCAGCACGACCCGTGCGCCGAGCGAGGCCAGCATCGCGCCGGCGGCCAGGCCGATGCCGGAGCTGCCGCCGATGATGACGGCGGTCTGCCCGGCGAGGGCCTGCGGCAGCGGCGAGCGGACCGGGATGGGCGCCTCGGTGATGGTCATCACGTCTCCTCAAAATAAAACATCCGGTTGGTTTACCCTGGCCCAGCGAGCCACCGAAGTCAACCGGATGGTTTAATTCGGGTCATGACGTACGACGCGGAGGCCACCCGGAGGCGGATCTTCGACGCCGCCACGGCCGAGTTCGCCGCGCACGGGCTGGCGGGAGCCCGGATCGAGCGCATCGCGCTCAAGGCCCGCGCCAACAAGCAGGCCATCTACCTCTACTTCGGCGGCAAGGAGAAGCTGTTCGGCGAGGTCGTCCGGTGCAAGGTGGACGAGGTCTGCCACGGCGCCGCCCTCCGGCCCGACGACTTCGCCGAAGCGGTCGGCCGGCTGTTCGACTGGTACGGGCAGAACCCGGAGCTGGTCCGGCTGCTGCTGTGGGAGGCGCTGGAGAGCGGCGGCGAGGTCGAGGGCCTGCCGGAGCGCCGCGAGGACTACCGAGCCCGGGTCCGCGACTTCCATGCCGCCGGCGTCGTGCGGGCACCGGCCGGCGAGGAGGGCACGCGCGTCGTGCAGGACCGGATCTTCACCGTCATCGGCCTCGTCGTGTGGAACTTCGCCGTCCCGCAGCTGCGCCGGCTCGTCCTGGACGAGGACGACGACGAGGCCGCGCTCGCGCGCCGGCGCGCGTCCGTCGTGGAGACCGCGCGCGCCCTCGCCGAGGCGGGGATCTTCACATGACCGGCGGCCCGGAGCCGCGGGCGGTCCCGCCGGCGCCCCGGGCGGTCCTGTTCGATCTCGACGGGACGCTCCTCGACCACACCGGCGCGGCGGCCGACGCGATCACCGCGGCGTTCCCCGGCGAGGACCCCGGCCGGCTCGTCCGGCGCTGGCTGGAGCTCACCGAGGCCTCGGTCGACCGGTACCTGGCCGGCGAGCTGACGTTCGCCGAGCAGCGGCGCGCCCGGATCGTCCCGCTGGCCCGCGAGCTGGGGCTCGGCGACTGGGACGACGCGCGCGCCGACGCGTGGCTCCGGGGCTACCTCGAACGGTACGCGTCCGCGTGGCGCCCGTTCCCCGACGCGCCCGGTCCCCTGGCGGCGCTGGCGGAGCGCGGCCTGCGGCTCGGCGTGATCACCAACGGGGACGCCCGGCAGCAGCGCGCGAAGATCGAGCGGATCGGGCTGGCGGAGCGGCTGACGTACCTGGTGACCTCCGGCGAGACCGGCGCGGCCAAGCCGCATCCGGAGATCTTCCGCGTCGCGTGCGCCGGGCTCGGCCTGCCCGCCCGCGACGTCGTCTACGTCGGCGACCGGCTGGACATCGACGCGCGGGGCGCGGCGTCCGCCGGGCTGGCGGGCGTGTGGCTCGACCGCTCCGCCGAACCCGTCCCGGACGACCTGGACGTACCGCGCATCACGTCCCTGGACGAGCTGCCCGGCCTGCTCACACCGTGATGCCGGCGAGCGCCGAGCGCGTCGCCTCGATCGCGATGACCTCGTAGCGGACGCGTCCGGTGCGCAGGAACGGATCCTCGGCGATGATCTCCTCGATGCGCGCGCGGTCCGTGCCGGACGCGAGGACCACCCCGCCGACGCGCGGGTCCCGGCGGGCGGTGAGCAGGAACGTCCCGGCCCTCATGTGCCGGTCGACGTATTCGTAGTGCTCGGGGATCAGCGCGTCCAGCTCGTCGAGGACGCCGTCGTCGTAGTGCAGCAGCAACAGGAACATGCCGGCAGTGAACGCCGCGCGGCGCCGTCCCGTCCACGAGGCGGCGCCTAGGGCGGGTGAGGCCCCGCCTAACGCCGCAGACGGCGGGCGATCGCCTCGGCGGACGCGTGACCCGCGTCACGGCGCCAGGCGAGCGCGAACCTCAGGCGCGGCGCGTCCCCGGCGATCGGCCGCCACACGAGCCCGGGTTCCGCCGCCCACGCGGGACGGAGCGCGACGACCGGCTCCCCCGAGGTCAGCTCGGCGCGGGCGACCGCGCGCCGCGCCGTCGAGACGCGGGTCTCCGGGTCCCAGCCCGCGGTGCGGCACGCGTCGAGCACCGCGTCGTGGTATCCGGATGCGAGGCCGCGGTCGAACCACAGCAGCTGCTCCCCCGCGAGGTCGCGCCACGCGACCGCCTCCCGCGCGGCGAGCCGGTGCCCGTCCGCCATCAGGACGCCGAGCGGCTCGTCGTGGACGGTCTCGGACGCCAGCCCGGCGAGGTCGGCGGGCAGCGTCACCACGGCGAGGTCCAGCTCGCGGCGGCGGAGCGCGGCGAGCTGGCGGTCGGTCGCGGCGTCCTCGTACACCGGCCGGACCCGGGCGTCCCGCGCCGCCGCGCCGAGCCGTCCGGGCAGGTCGGGCGGGATGCCGGGCGGCACGCCGACGACCAGGGTCCGGGTGCCGGACGCCGCGGCCGCCACGGCCCGCGCGCCCCGCTCGGCGGCGGCCAGCGCCGCCCGCGCCTCCGGCAGCAGCGCGGCCCCGGCCGGGGTCAGCTCCATTCCGGCGGCCGTCCGGTCGAACAGCGCGGCGCCGAGCTCCCGTTCGAGGCCGCGGATCTGCTGGCTGAGCGACGGCGAGCGCAGCCCGAGCCGTTCGGCGGCGCGGGTGAGGTTCGCCTCCTCCGCGACCGCGACGAAGTACCTGAGCCGCCGCAGTTCCACGGTCCCAGTCTCCCGGACGCCGGCGCTAGTCCCCCGGCGGCTCGCCCCGGGCGGGTCCGGGCTCCGTCGGCGCGGGCCTCGTCGGGGCGGGTCCCGTCGGCTCGGGGCCCGCGCGCCGGGGCTCCGGCGGCTCGGTCCGGGCGAGGACGGCGCGGGCCCGGCTCTCCCCCGCCGCGTTCCCCAGGCTGCGGTACAGGTCGAGGGCCTCGCGGGCGGGCCGCCGCGCCGCCGCGCGGTCGCCCGCGTCCAGCAGGATCTCGGCGAGCGTCCGGCGCCCGCGCGCCTGCCACCAGCGGTCGCCCAGCCCGTCGAACTCCGCGACGGCCCGCCGGACCGTGTCGGCGGCCTCCCCGTGCCGGCCGAGCCGGGCCAGCGCGTTGGCCTCCGACACGCGGGTGCGCGCGACGCCCCAGGTGTCGCCGAGGTCGGCGAGCACCCGTTCCGCGGTCCGCACGAACGCCAGTTCGCGCAGGCCGTTGCGGGGATCGCCGACCTCGCCCGCGGCGCGCAGGCAGCGGGCCTCCTCCCACTGCTCGCCGCGCAGCCGGAACGCCTCGGCCGCGCGCTCCAGCGCGGGCGCGGCCAGGCTGTACTTGACCTCGGCCGCCGCGTCGTCGCCCGACGCGCGCAAGGCGCGGGCCTCCGACGCCAGCACCTCCCCGAGCGCGCGCAGCGTCTGCGCCTCCGAGTACCGGTTGCCGCTCCGCTGGAACACCGCGAGCGCGCTCTCCAGCAGTTCGCGGGCCTCCTCATAGCGCCGCTGCGCGAGCCGCAGCTCGGCGAGGTTGCGGCGCGTCCGCGCCTGCCACCACGCGTCGCCCTCCGCCTCGAACGCGTCGATGGCCTCGGTGAGGTAGCGCTGCCCCTCGTCGAGGTTGCCCGCGTCCCGCAGGCACATGCCCGTGGACCTCAGCGCACGCGCCCGCCACCACATCTCCCGGTTGCCGGTGAAGATGCGGAGCGCCTCCGCCGCGTCCTCGTGCGCCAGGTCGATCTGCCCCTGGTTGCCGCGCACCGACGACCGCTCCAGCAGCGCGATGCCGAGCGAACGGTCGTCCAGATGGCCGGCGGCCGTGCAGGTCAGATCGGCCGCCGCCTTCCACTCCGGCCAGAACACGCGCAGCGAGTGGAACAGCGAGCACGCCGCCCGCCCCAGCCGCCACACCAGCGTCCACATCTCGCGCTCCGCGCCCTGCCCGAGCAGCGCCAGCACCGCCGGACGCTCGCTCGTCAGCCAGTCGACCGCCGAGAACCCGAGGTCGGGCACCTGCCCGGAGCCCCGGTGCCAGTCCTGCGGCCACCGGCTCGCCGCGACCCGCTCCGCCCGCTCCCGGTACCCGTCCAGCAGCCGCTCGACCGCCGCGTCCCGCTCGTCCTCGGCGTCCTCGCCCTCGGCCCGCTCCAGCGCGTACAGCCGGACGAGGTCGTGCAGCCGGTACCGCATCCGGCCCGTCGCGTCCGTCCCCGAGCACTCCGCGAGCTGGGCGTCCACGAGGGCCTCCAGCAGGTCCTCGCCCTCCAGGTCCGACACCCCGAGCAGCGCGCCCGCCGCCCACGCCTGCACGTCCGGCGCCGCCTGGACGCCGAGCGTGCGCAGCAGCCGCCGCTGCGTCGGGCTGCAGTCGTCGTAGCTCAGCGCCAGGCTCGCCCGGACGCCGTTGTCGATGCCGTGCTCCAGCTCGCCGAGCCGGCGCCGCTCGTCCCGCAGCCGGTCGGCCAGCACGCGCGGCGTCCACGACTCGCGCGCCGCGAGCCGCCCGCCGCAGATCCCGACCGCCAGCGGCAGCCGCCCGCACAGCTCCGCGATCTCCGCCGCGGCGTCCGGGTCCGCGCCGACCCGGTCTCGGCCCGCGAGCCGGCCGAGCAGCTCCACCGCGTGCCCGGCGGTGAACTCCGACAGCCGCCGATCGAGGTCGTTCAGCAGGCCGAGCGACTGCCGCGACGTCACCAGCACCGCGCAGCCGCCGCCCGGCGGCAGCAGCGCCCGCACCTGCCCGGCGTCGTGCGCGTTGTCCAGCAGCACCAGCAGCCGGCGCCCGCGCGTCCACGTCCACCACAGCTTCTGCAGCTCGGGCAGCCCGCCCGGGTCCGTCGCCAGCCGCACCCCCAGCGCCTGGAGGAACCCGAGCAGCACCTCCTCGGGCGGCACCGGCGCCCCGCCCGCGCCGCGCAGATCGAAGTACAGGGCGCCGTCCGGGTACCCGTCGGCGATCTCGTGCGCGAACCGGGCCGCGAGCACCGACTTGCCGACGCCCGCCGGCCCGTGCAGCGACACCACCAGCGGCGACGCCGGCGACCCGGACCCGGCGGCGACGGTCCGGCGCAGCTCGGCCAGCGACGCGTCCCGCCCGGTGAAGTGCGCGATCACCGGCGGCAGCTGCGCCGGCGTCACCGCGCCCGCGGCACGCTCCGGCGGGGCGGCCCGCTCCGCCTGCTGCGCGCCCCACGCCGCGACGCCGGCCAGCACCGCGACCCCGGCCGTGACGGCGGCCTGCACGGGGGCGGGCAGGCTGAACGCGTCCAGCGACGTCGTCACCGCCGTGATCACCGCGGTCAGCCCGCCGACGATCCACGGCGCCGCCAGCCGCCCCCGCCGCTCCACCGGGGCGGCGCCGTCCGGGGCCGGTGCGGTGGAACGGCGGGGGCGTGCCCCGGACGTCCCGTTCGGCATCCGCGCCCTCCGTCCTGTCCCCTCCGATCATGGGGCGCCGCGCCCGCGCGGCGGCGAACCGGCGGGGAACGGACGGTTAACAGCGCGTTCGGCACGCCGCCCAGGCCACCCGGCCCGGGGCTCACTCCGTCCGCAGCACCGCCTCGATCTCCAGGACGATCTCCACCTTGTCGCTCAACCCGAGCTTGCCGCCCGGCACGGTCGCGGCGTCGCCGACGCCGAACTCCAGCCGGCTGATCTCGCCGGTCGCAGTGAACCCGGCGCGGGCGCCCTTGAACGGGTCGTCCTGCCGGAACACGTCCGGCCCGAACCCCTCGACCACCAGCTCCAGCGTGACCGGCTTCGTCACGCCGTGCAGCGACAGCTCGCCGTCCAGCAGGAAGCCGTCGCCGGCGGCGCGCACCCCGGTGGAGCGGAACGTCATCTCGGGATACTTCTCGACGTCCAGGAAGTCGGCGGACCGGACGTGCTCGTCGCGCTGCGCGTTGCCGGTGTCGATCGACGCCAGGTCGATCGTCGCGGTCACCTCCGACCGCAGCGGGTCGTCGCCGGTCACGACCGTCCCCTCGAACGCGCCGAAGCGGCCCCGCACCCTGCTCACCATCAGGTGCCGGATCGTGAAGCCGACCCCGGAGTGGAGGGGGTCGATCGTCCAGGTTCCGGCGACGTAGTCCGGGATCTCGACAAGTTCCGCGGTCATCGTGTCTCCTTGGTTATGACCAGTAAGGCGGTTCCTTTCAGGAACCGCCTCCCATGGTGCGGATGTCCGCGCCGGCCGCACAAGAAGGCACTTTTTTCTGCCTCGGTTCCCTGGAGATAACCATGAACGTCAACGAGCACACCGCCGCCGGCTGCCGGGGCCGCGAGATCCTGGAGCGGATCGGCGACAAGTGGTCGCTCCAGGTGATCGCCGTGCTCGGCGAGCGGACCCTCCGCTTCACCGAGCTCAAGCGCGAGATCGAGGGCATCAGCCAGCGGATGCTGACCGTCACGCTGCGCGGCCTGGAGCGCGACGGCATCGTCGCCCGGACCGTCTACCCGGTGGTGCCGCCCCGCGTCGACTACGCCCTCACCCCGATGGGCGCGACGCTCCTGGACGCGGCCATCACCATGGTGTCCTGGGCCGAGGGGCACCTCGCCGAGATCGACGCCGCCCGCGCCGCCTACGACGCCCGCACCGCCGAGACCGAAGCCCTCAGATCCCGCTGAGCCCGCCCTCGCAGAACACGCAGACGTAATGCTCGTCCTTCACCACGTTGAGCTCCCCGCAGCCGCCGCAACGCCGGAAGACGAACGCCGCGGTGAAGCCGTCCGGACGCGCGATCCCCGCACGGTCCAGAGCGCCGGCGACCTCCGGCCATGAAGCCGGGCCGGGGCAGTAGCCGGTCGACTGGTTGCTGACCTCGGTGACGACCCACTCGCCGTGGACGCGCTCGAAGGCGATCTCACCGGCCGCGAGCACGGGACGTCCGCCGGCACACGCGACGTGCTCGCTGCGGCGCGGCGCGACCCGGAGCGTCCCCTCGAGGTCGACGATGTAGGTGAACGGCTCGTCGTCCGGCGCCAGGCCCTCGATGTCGGCGGACGACGTGATGGGCGCGCCCATCACGTCGGGGCGCACGTGAGCGAGGAGTTCGGGCGGGCCCGTGTACACGTACACGAGGAGACCGTATGAGGGCCGCAGGGGGCGAGGCGAGGGAATTTGTCTCGCGGGGCGGGGGTTGGCTCGGTTAGCGTTGCAGGCAAGTATCGGCGAACGGGAAAGCGTCCGATGGTCTTTCACGAGGTGGGGCGGCGAGCTAGCCGCGCCGAGCTGGGGAACGAGCAGTCGTGCCCGGCCCGGCTCGGCGGTGTGCGCCGTCATCCCATCGACCTCGTGAGGCCGTCCCATGCGCTCTTCTGAGATCCGCTCCACCTTCCTGGACTTCTTCCGGGAACGCGACCACCGCGTCGTCCCGTCCAGCCCGCTGATCCCGCCGGATCCCACGCTGCTGCTGACGAACGCGGGCATGAACCAGTTCAAGCCCTACTTCCTCGGCGAGACCGAGCCCGAGCATCCCCGCGCGATGTCCGTGCAGAAATGCGCGCGGACGTCCGACATCGAGAACGTCGGCCGGACGACCCGGCACTCGACGTTCTTCGAGATGCTCGGCAACTTCTCGTTCGGCGACTACTTCAAGGCGGAGGCCGTCTCCTGGGCGTGGGAGCTGTTCACGCGCCACTACGGCCTCGACCCGGAACGGATCTGGGTCACCGTCTACCTCGACGACGCGGAGGCGGAGGACATCTGGCGCCGGGTCGGCGTCCCGTCCGAGCGCATCCAGCGGCTCGGAATGGAGGACAACTACTGGTCGATGGGGACGCCGGGCCCCTGCGGGCCGTCCTCCGAACTCCACTACGACCGCGGCCCCGCGTTCGGCCGCGAGGGCGGGCCCGCGGTGGACGGCGAGCGCTACCAGGAACTCTGGAACCTCGTGTTCATGCAGAACCTGCGCGGCGAAGGGACCGGTAAGGGCGATTACCCCATCCTCGGGGAACTGCCCGCGAAGAACATCGACACGGGACTCGGCCTGGACCGTCTCGCGGCGGTCCTGCAGGACGTGGACACCGTCTGCGAGACCGATCTGCTCGCGCCGACGCTCCGGCTCGTCCAGGAACTCGCGGGACGCCCCTATCCCGGACGCGACGGCAGCGAGGACTCCATGTCGTTCCGCGTCGTCACCGAGCACGCGCGGTCCATCGCGTTCCTCATCGCGGACGGCGTGCTGCCCGCGCGCGACGGGCGCGGCTACGTGCTGCGCCGCCTGATGCGCCGCGCGGTCCGGCACGCGCGCCGGCTCGGCATCGACGAGCCCGTGCTGGCGCCGGTGACGGGCAGCGTCGTCGGCAACCTCGGCGGAGCGTGGCCGGAGCTGGAGCGGCAGTCGGAGCTGATCGAGCGGGTCGTCGCGGCGGAGGAGGACGGGTTCGAGCGGACGCTGCGGCAGGGCACCCGGCTGCTGGAGTCCGCGATCTCCCGGGCGGACACCACCCTCTCCGGGCAGACCGCGTTCGAACTGCACGACACCTACGGCTTCCCGATCGACCTGACCCTCGACGCGGCGCGGTCCGCGGGGCTCACCGTCGACGAGGACGCGTTCGCGGAACTGCTGGACGAGCAGCGGCGGCAGGCGCACCAGGCGGGACGGGACCGCAAGGGCGACGCGGTCGCGCGGCGCGACCTCTACCGGCGGATCGTCGCCGAGCACGGCCGCACCGACTTCGTCGGCTACTCCTCCACCACCGCCGGGACGCGGGTCGTCGCGCTCCTCGACGGGACGGGCACCGCCCCGGTCGCGTCCGAGGGCGACGAACTCGAGGTGGTCCTCGCGCGCAGCCCGTTCTACGCGGAGGGCGGCGGGCAGGTCGGCGACACCGGCACGATCCGCACGCCCGGCGCCGTCCTGGAGGTCGTGGACACCCGCCCCGGCATCGACGGCCTGCACGTGCACGCCGTCCGGATCGTGGACGGAGAGGTCCGTCCGGGCGACGAGGCGGAGGCGGCCGTGGACGCGGACCGGCGCGCGGCGACCGCGCGGTCGCACAGCGCCACGCACGTCCTGCACGCGATGCTCCGCCGCGTCCTCGGCGACCACGCGGCGCAGCGCGGATCCCGCGTCGAACCCGGCCGCCTGCGGTTCGACTTCGCGCACTTCTCCCCCGTGCCCGAGATCGGCACCGTCCAGACGCTCGTCAACGAGTACCTGGCGGACGATCCCGACGTGCACGTGTGGGAGGCGTCCCGCGCCGACGCGGAGGCGGCGGGCGCGGTCGCGCTGTTCGGCGAGAAGTACGGCGACGACGTCCGCATCGTGGACATCGGCGACGCGTCCCGCGAGCTGTGCGGCGGCACCCACGTCGGGCACGGGTCCCAGGCGGGGCCGGTGCACATCCTCGGCGAGTCGTCCATCGGCACCGGCCTGCGCCGCATCGAGGCGCTCACCGGACCCGACGCGCTCCGCCACTTCGACCACGAGCGGGCGCTGCTGGCCGAACTCGCCGCGCTGCTGAACGTCCCGCCCGACCAGGCGCCCGACCGGCTGCGGCAGCGCCTCGACCTGCTCGCCGAGACGCGGCGCGAACTCGACGCCCTCCGCCGCGCCGAACTGGACGCGCTCGCCGAACGCCTGGCGTCCCGCGCCGAACCGGTGCCGTCCGGCTGGCTCGTCGCGGAGCGGGTCGACGACGCGACCGCCGCGGACCTGCGCACCCTCGCGTCCGCGATCGTCGCCTCCGGTGACGGGCGCGGCCTGGCCGTCCTCGGCACCGCGTCCGGCGGCAAGGCGCAGCTGGTCGCGGCGGCCGGCCCCCGCTCCGGCGTCCGCGCGCGCGACCTGCTCACCGACGCGGCGCGCGAGGTCGGCGGCGGCGCGGGCGGCAAGGGCGCCCTGGCGAACGCGGGCGGCCGCCACCCGGAGAACCTCACCAAGGCGATCGCGATGGCGGCGGCCCAAGCCCGCACCCTCTGACCCCCGCCGCACCCCACCCCGGACAGAGCGAAGGATCGCCGAACTCCAAGCCTTCGAACGGGCGCACCGACGAACCGCCGGTGCGCCCGTTCAGGCACACCGGCGGCTGGCGGGATCGCTGCGGGGCCGCCCGGTCAGCCCAGCAGGAACCTGGTCAGGGCGTCGCGGCCGGTGTGGCCGGGTTCGCGGTTCTGGATGGAGTGGGCGGCGCCCTTGACGACCACGAAGCGGGTGCCGGCGGGGCTGACGGCGCGTTCCTGTTCGGCCCACTCCAGCGGGGTGCTGAGGTCGCGGTCGCCGGTGAGGATCAGCGTGGGCAGGTCGGGCAGCCGGCCGGCGGGATTGGAGTTCGGGGGCTCGGCCGGCCAGCGCAGGCAGGTCTGGACGCTGCTCTGGGCGAGCGCGACCGCCGGGCTGTACGGCCAGGTGGCCGATGCGGGCAGGGTGCGCGCGGTGCGGTCGAGGAACGGGCGGCGGAGCCGGGTCGGGGTGGCCGAGGTGCCCCACGGGAAGCGCAGGTCGTCGCAGATGGTGGCCGCGTGCAGGCCCGCGCTCAGCTGGCTCGCGGGCGTGCCGTCGGCCGGAGTGAACACGGCCTCGATGGCGTCCAGCCGGCGGGTGTCGCCGGCGACGGCCTCGTGCATCGCGCCGATGATGTCGCCCGGCAGGCCGCTGCCGGGGATCGGGTCCGGGTCGCGGTAGGTCGGGTCGAGGAACTCGTAGCCCACGACGTCGCCGAACAGGGCCAGCCCGCCGGCCGGGGTGCGCCGCCGGACGAGCGTGGCGAGGTCCTGCGCCGGGTCGAAACCGCAGGCGGGCGCGGCCTTGCAGGCGTCCCGGAGCACCCTGGGCTGGGCCGTGAGCCCGACCAGGTTCAGGTCCCCGTCGACCGTCCAGTGGTGCGGGACGACCGAGTCCATGACCAGCCGGGACACGTGCCGGGGATGGGCGATGGCGTACCGGGCGGCGGTGAAGGAGCCGTACGACACGCCGTCCACGGCCATGGTGTCCACGCCGAGCGCGCGCCGGAGGTTTTCGAAGTCGCCGACGCTCTGGTCGGTGCCGTAGAAGCGCGCCCGGTCGCCGAGCAGGCGGCTGCACTCGTCCACCGCGTCGGGGGTGGCCGGGGCGCTGTCGGAGCCGCTGACCTGGGCCTGCATCTTCGGGCAGTCGATGGCGCCGAGCGGGCCGGTGCCGCGCTGGTCGAGCATGACGAGGCGGTACTGCGCGAACACCTCGGGCATGCGCCCGGCGATGCGCCGGAGCAGGGCGACGCCCTCCTGGCCGGGGCCGCCGGTGAGGAACAGCAGCGTGCCCTTGGGCTTGGCCGGGCCGTCGGCGGCGCCGACCTGGAGGTCGAGCGTGCCGGGCGTGCGGCCGGAATGGTCGAGCGGGACGGTCAGCGTCCAGCAGGTGAAGCCCGGCTGCACGGCGCCGTCGTCGTCGCGGCACGGGTGCGGGGCGTGCAGCCCCCGGGCGGTGGCGTGCGGCGCGCGCGGCCCTCGGGCGGTGGCGTGCGCGGCGGGCGCCGGCGCCGCGACGGCGAGGCCGCAGCCGAGGACGGCGAGGGTACGGCGGACATTTCTCATCGCGAACTCCCACGCGGTGGGGAAGGACCGGCACCCATGCCCCCGAGGACGGATGCCGGCCACGGCTCTTTCGGGTGGCGGGACGCGCCCACCCTAGGAGCGGTCCCGGGGCGGCGGCCGGGTCCGCGCGGCGAACGGGAGCGGCGGAGGGGCGAACGGGAGCGGCGGTCAGGTCGGCAGGCCGAGCGCGGCCCGCACCTGCTCCCGGTAGGCGCGGCCGGAGATGACGGTGTCGCCGGAGCACAAGGTCAGCCGCATCTCCCCGTGGCCGAGGATCTCCAGCTCGCGGATCCGGTCGATCCGGACGATGACCGAGCGGTGGATCCGCAGGAACTCCGCGGAGCCGAGCCGCTCCTGGAGCTTGGCCAGGGTGCCGCGGACCAGGTGCGAGCGGGTGCCGGCGCGGATGCGCAGGTAGCCGTCCTCGGCCCGGATGTAGTCGATCGAGTCCAGGTCCAGCAGCCGGATCCGCCCGCCGATCTCGACGGGCAGCCGGTTCAGCGCCGGGGCGGCGGTCCGCCGGGCCAGCCGGTCGCGGACGCGGTCGAGCGCCAGGTCGAGCCGGTCCCGGCTGTACGGCTTGAGCAGGTAGTCGACCGCGTCGACCTCGAAGGCGCGGACGGCGTGCTCGCTGTAGGCCGTCACGAACACGACGGCCGGGTCGTGCCGGCCCCAGATCGCGTCGAGGATGCCGAACCCGTCGCCCTCGGGGAGCTGGATGTCGAGGAAGACCAGGTCGGGCCGGTGCCGGTGGAGGGCGGCGATCGCCGTGGCGGGCGAGCCGCACCCGGCGAGCAGGTCGACGTCCTCGTGGGCGGCCAGCATGCGCTGGAGCCGCCGCCGGGCCGGGGCTCGTCGTCGACGATCAAAGCCTTGATCATGTCCGCGCCGTCCGCAGCGGCAGCCGTACGGTCGCGGCGACGCCACCGCCGGGCTGCGGCTCGACGCTGAACCGGTGCTCCGCGCCGTACATCTGGACGAGCCGGGCGCGGGCGTTGGCCAGCCCGATCCCCGTGTGCGGCGTGCCGGGCGGCAGCCCGACACCGTCGTCCGCGACGACCAGCCGCAGCCAGGATCCCTCCGGCCGGGCCGTGATGGTCACCGTGCCCGGCGCGTCGCGGGGGGAGATCCCGTGCCGGACCGCGTTCTCCACCAGCGGCTGCAGCAGCAGCGGCGGGACCAGCGCGTCCAGCGCTCCGGGGTGGAGCCGCCAGTCCACCGCGAGCCGGTCCTCGAACCGGGCCTGCTCGATGTCCACGTAGGCGGACAGGACCTCCAGGTCCTCGCGCAACGTCACCTCCAGCGAGCCGTCATGCTCCAGCGACCGTCGCAGCAGGGCGCTCAGCCGCACGACCATCTCCTCCGCGCGCAGCGGGTCGTCATGGACGAACGAGGCGATGGTGTTCATCGCGTTGAACAGGAAGTGCGGCCGCACCTGCGCCCGCAGCGCCTGCAGCTCGGCCCGGGTCAGCTGCTCGCGGGCCCGCGCCAGCTGCTCGCGCCGCCGCCGGTGCTGGACGAAGTAGTAGACCCCGTGGGCCACTCCGACCCACTCGAAGTACATCGCCAGATAGGCCCCGAGGTTGCGGAGGTACTCATCGCCGAACCCCTGCGCGGGAGGCAGCCAGTGCAGCACCGGATCGAACAGGAACATCCGTCCGCTGAGCCAGCAGAGCGCGACCAGGTAGCCCGCCACGTGGACCAGGACCGCGCGCACCATGTGGGGACGCCTGACCGGGAACCACATGGTGAGCAGGTACACGCTGATGTTCACCGGGATCCACGTCAGCGAGGACGCCATGGTCTGCGCGAGGCCCAGCCCGACGCTGTGCGCCCCGTCCGCGTAGTTCTTCCACCACCCCAGCGCGTCCACCAGCGCGAGCAGCGACACGACCGCGGTCCAGATGCCGAACACGCGTCGATCCACGCCCGTACCGTAACGACCCCCGCCCACCACTGCCAGGCCACTACCGGCCGCCCCCCGACGTCCGGACCACCACCACGCTCATTCACCAACCACTCAATGCGCCTGGGTCAGGTATGAGGCGACCCATCAGGGACGCCGTCACGACCGCGAGGGCGACCGATGTCGCACCCGCCGACCAAGATCCGCCCAGCCGATCGGCACCGTCACCTTCTCCGAGGTAACCAGGTTCCTGGCCCTAGGGAAGCGCAACTACATCGCCAACCTCGCCAATCCCATCGAATCGGCCGCCGAGCACCGACTTGCCAGCAACGCCTCGCTCAGGCCAATGCAGCACGCCGAACTGCCGGGCGGTTGCACACCGTCCGACGGGCGGCGCCCGGGCCGACTGCACCTGTGCCGCCGCGCGTCGCAGAAACCCTCGGCAAGGGCCAGGCGATGGCCCGGCTTGCGGGCGTGCTGGATGCCGTCCGAATAGCCGCAACCGAGGCCAACCTGCGTGGCGGTGGCGGCGCTGGCGGCGCCGGACATCCTGGTGGAGCAGGAGGACGGCTGAGGCGGCGGCGCGGCACCCATGGCGACCGGACGAGGTGAGGTCGGCGGACGCGTCGCGATACGCGGCCCGGCGCGGGGCCGCGCCAGCGGCCCCGCGCCGCCGCCCCTTGACCAGCACGCCAGTCAGGATCGGGACAAGGCGATCGCGGCGGCGCTCGGGGAGGCGTTCAAGATCGCTCGGGCCAGTGACAAGGGTGACAAGGGCAGCCCGAAACGATCGGGCACGCAACGGGCACGGAAGCCGAAGTGATCTTGAGGAAAAGCGAGGCCCAGGTGGGAAAACAGGGCTCCTACCTGGGCCTTCTCAGTGGGAGCGGGCGACGGGAATCGAACCCGCGTAGCCAGTTTGGAAGCGGCTAGATCACCTCCGCCGAAGATCGCCACTGACCCACTAAACTGCAGGTCAGAGGCTGTTTCGTCTGCCATCCTGTGCTCGTCGATGTCGCTCGGATTTCCATGATCCAGTGACAAATGAGTGACAAATGATCTTCGGGGGATCATGGGTTTCACACGCAAGCGCAAGGGTCCGAACGGAACCCGATACCAAGCGCTCTACGACGACGCCCGGGGCGTCCGCCAGACGGCCGGCACCTTCGCGACACGCAAGGAGGCCGACCGAGCCTGGCAACGAGCCGAGACACGCATCGCCGAGGGCAAAGCAGGCGACCCCCGCCGCGCCCGGCAGACCTTCCGCACCTACGTCGAGGAACGCTGGTTCCCGAACCACCGCATCGAGGCATCGACCCGCCAGGACTACGCCTACGCGCTCGCCGCCCACGTGATGCCGTACTTCGGCGACATGAAGCTGCAGGACATCACCTCAGAGACCGTCCGCGAGTGGATCACCCACCGCAAGAAGCAGGGCGCCTCGGCCTACAGCATCAAGTACTGCAAGACCGCGATCCTCAACGCCATCTTCACGACAGCGGTCAACGACGGCGTGCTCGTCTACCACCCCAGCCGCGGGGTGAAGACCGACCCCGTCCCCGAGAAGCCACGCCAGATCATCACCGCCGAGCAGTTCGCCCGCATCTACGAGGCTCTCCCGGACGCGACCGCCCAACTCCTCGTCGAGACCGACATAGAAAGCGGCCTCCGCTGGGGCGAGCTGACCGAAC
Source organism: Actinomadura nitritigenes (assembly GCF_017573545.1). Classification (GTDB taxonomy): domain Bacteria; phylum Actinomycetota; class Actinomycetes; order Streptosporangiales; family Streptosporangiaceae; genus Spirillospora; species Spirillospora nitritigenes. Next base: position 77,526 of record NZ_JAGEOK010000042.1, read on the forward strand.
TCCGCGTGAAGGACCTCGACTTCGCCACCGGCATCCTCACCGTCAGCCGCTCTGTCGTCGAGCTTGTCCCCAAGTTCCACCCCGAAGGCCGCCGCTTCCTGGTGAAGGACTACCCCAAGGGCAAGCGCTGGCGCCGCTTCAAGCTCAGTCCCCAGATCGTCGCCAAGCTGAAAGCCCACGCAGAAGCCAACAACCTCGCCCCGGACGACCTGTTCTTCAGCCGCCGCCGAAACGAGCCGCCCAAGCTCGAACTCCTAGACCCCGACACACTCACCTTCAAAGCACCGAACGGCCGCACCTACACCCACGGCACGACCACGGGCTACAACATCGGCAAATGCAAGTGCCGCCACTGCCGAGCCGCCTACGCCGCCTATCGCGCCGAGCGCCGCGCCCAGGGCAAGGACAACCCCCGCAAGCCCCGCGTCATCGACGACGACCCGCACATCTCCGCCAGTTGGTTCCGCAACCACTGCTGGCACCCCGCCCGATCCGCCGCCGACCTCGGCTGGTCGCCCCGCATCCACGACCTCCGCCATGCCCACGCCTCCTGGCTCCTCGCCGGCGGCGCCGACCTCCAGGTCGTCAAAGAACGCCTCGGCCACCGCAAGATCTCCACGACCGAGCGCTACCTCCACACCCTCCCCACCGCCGACGAAACCGCCCTTGAAGCCCTAGCCAAGATCCGCACAACCCCCACCGGCCCGCCGCCCACTCCAGACGCAGAGAAGGAACTGGCCGAGGCCAAAGCCAAGATCGCCGAACTCCAGGCAGTAATCACCGACCACCTCATCGCCCAGAGAACAACCAACACCCCCAACCTCCGCCCCGCCTAGACCAGCCAGACTGGCCTCACTCCAGCGCTTCGCATCTCGTGCGATCTTGTTCGCTTCGAGGGGTCAGATAGCTGGACGGCGGGGCGATAGGCCAGGCAGTGAAACCGACCGCGCCGTAGGTCTCCAAGACCACGCCGAATCTGGTCACGATTTCAAGAATTGCGTTCATGGAACCTCAGGACACTGAGCCTTTTTCAGCGTGCTGCGGTTTCGCGGAGTTGCAGGGTATGGATGGCCTTGGCGATGCGGCCGGCGCGGTGGGGGCAGCAGCGCAGCTTCCGTAGGATTCGCCATGACTTGAGCTGGGCG